>NZ_JBFBNQ010000006.1:553693-723526 GCF_040687575.1 Kribbella sp. NPDC056861
AGGCCCAGCCAGTACTGCGGGGTGCAGGCCCAGCCGGTACTGCGGGGTGCAGGCCCAGCCAGTACTGCGGGGTGCAGGCCCAGCCAGTACTACGGGGTGCAGGCCCAGCCAGTACTACGGGGCGCGAGCCCCAGCTCACCATCCCCCACACCAAGCACCCCGCGAACAGCGAGAGCCGCCAGCGCCTTGCGGCGTGGCGGCTCTCGTTTACTGCGGAGGCGGGGGGATTTGAACCCCCGAGAGGGGATTACCCTCAACCCGCTTAGCAGGCGGGCGCCATAAACCGGACTAGGCGACGCCTCCTCTGTCGCATCTCACTGCGATGCGACGACGGCCAAGACTATAGGGACAACCTGCTCGGCAGCAAAGCGGGGTGGTCGGCCGGGGAGGCGGTCGTCTTGGGGGTGGGTTTCGGTCCCCTGTAACCTGGCGGAATCGACGGGGGTCGTAACGTGACGTCAACCAAGGAGGCCGTGTCGGCGTCTGATGTACCGGGGACCATTTAGTCTGACGGTCCCGCACGCCGCCACGTCGTCGATCAGGGAACGGAGCCATGACGCGGAGTACTCGCGCAACTGGACGTAGGTCCGCGCCTCGCGCCACCCGAACCCGTCAGCGCGCTCAGCGTGCCTACCGCACTCGGTCCGTCTCCAAGGCGATCGGCCTGACCCTGGTCAGCGCGCTGATCCCGGGGCTCGGGTTCGTGCTCGGTGGGCGCAAGAAGCTCGGCGCGTTCGTGATGACCCTGTACTTCGGTCTGCTGCTGCTCGCCGCGTTCATCGGGCTGACCCAGCGTGACTCGGTCGTCGAGCTGGCGGTTGACCCGAGCCGGCTGCTGCTGGCGACCGGCGCGGTGCTGGTGGTCGGCCTGCTCTGGATCTGCATCGTGGTCTCCTCGCACAAGCTGCTCCGGCCGATCAGCCTGACCCAGGTCGGCCGGTTCACCGGGTCGGCGTTCGTCGGGCTGCTCTGCTTCGGTATCGCGGTGCCGACCACGTTCGCGGCGCAGACCGTGATGGCCCAGCGCGACCTGGTCGGCGGCGTCTTCAAGTCCGAGAAGGACTCCAAGAGCGCCACCCGGCCGCAGGTCGACAAAGAGGACCCGTGGGCGAAGACCCCCCGGCTCAACCTGGTGCTGCTCGGCGCCGACGACGGGGTCGGCCGCGAGGGCACCCGCACGGACACCGTGATCGTCGCGAGTATCGACACCAAGACCGGTGACACCGCGCTGATCTCGCTCAGCCGCAACTGGATGCGGATGCCATTCCCCGAGGACTCGCCGCTGCACGCGAAGTTCCCGGACGGGTACTACGACCCGAACGGACCGGCCGAGCAGCCGGAGTACTACCTGGACTCGATGTACGACAACATCCCGAAGAAGTACCCGGGGCTGCTGGGCGCCACCGACAACATGGGTGCGGACGTGCTCAAGCTGTCCGCGGGCGCGGCGCTCGGCCTCGACATCGACTACTACATGCAGGTCAACCTCAAGGGCTTCGAGCAGATCATCGACGCCCTCGGCGGGATCACCGTCAACATCAACTACAAGGTGCCGATCGGTGGCGACTACGGCGCCGGTCCGGGTGCCAACGGGCACAAGCTGCCGTCCGGCTACCTGCAGCCCGGCCCGGACCAGAAGCTGAACGGTCACGACGCGCTCTGGTTCGCTCGCGGCCGCTACGGACTGAGCGACCCGTCCCGGCAGGAGCGGCAGCGCTGCACGATCCACGCGCTGGTGAACAGCGCGAACCCGGCCGCGCTGGTGACGAGCTACAAGCAGATCGCCGCCGCCGGCAAGCAGCTGCTGCGCACCGACATCCCGCAGGAGATCCTGCCGGCGTTCATCGAGCTCGGCCTCAAGGTGAAGAACGCGAACGTCGCCAACGTCGATCTGGACAAGTCGAAGAACTTCCCGACCGGTCAGCGCCCGAACTACGAGGCGATGCGCGAGCTGGTCAAGGCCGCGATCGCGCCGAAGAGCAAGCCGGTCGCGTCGACGCCGTCCAGCAAGCCGAGCACCTCGCCGACGAAGAAGCCGACCAAGAAGCCGAGCGCCACCACCTCGAAGCCGCCGGCCGGCCAGCCGCAGAACCTGAACGACGCCTGCGCCTACGACCCGAGCCAAACCGGCAAATAACCCGTACGCCGGTACTGCGCCCCGCGGGTGGTGCGGCGTAGCTGCTGACCCAGCTCACCCGCTGCCACCCAGCACCCCGGCGACACGGCTTACGGGGGCGGCAGCAGCACCCGCCTGCGGTATCCGCGGAAGCGGTTGAGATCCTGGGACGATGCGTACGACGTACCGGATGCGGTCCGGCCGGTTTCTCGGGATTCCGGCCACTGGGTTGATCCTGCTCGGGGTGGCCGTGCTGTTCTGGGGCATCGGCGTGCCGACGGCCGGGGTCGCCGTGTTCGGCGCGCTGGGCGGGCTGATCCTGCTGGCCGGCCTGTGGATCCTGCTCCGCCCGCCGGTGCTGCTCAAGCTGGGCTCCGACGACGTCCAGGTGCGAGGTCTGCGGACCGCCTGGACCGACATCACCGAGGTCGGGCGCACGACGACCACCCAAGGTGAGGCGGTCGTGCTGCGGACCAAGCAGGAGGAGCACTCGGTGCTGATCCCGGTGCAGTGGCTGGCCCCCGCCCAGGTGGACAAGCTCGAGAACGACCTCCGCGAGCGGCTGAACAAGGCCAACGGTTACACGATCTGGGACGGCACCGCCGCCGAGCCGGCCGACCCCGCAGAATGAGGGTCATTCGTTTGAGCTGACCAAGATCTGACCAAGGGGAGTCCGCAGACCGTGTTGTCGTTCGAGATGTCGTCCGAGGAACTGCTCAGCTACCAAGGGACCAACCCGCGGCCGGCCGATTTCGACCAGTTCTGGGAGAAGGCGCTGGCCGAGCTGGGCGGGACCGAGCCGGAGGTCGAGTTCGCCGAGGCGACCGACTTCCCGCTGCCGTTCGCGAAGGCCGAGCATCTCTACTTCACCGGCACCGGCGGCTACCGCGTGCACGCGAAGGTGCTCCGCCCGCACAACGCCGAAGGCCCGGCCGTGCTGATGTTCCACGGGTACGGCGGGGAGCAGCCCAACTGGGTCGACCTGCTCCCGTACGCCGCACGCGGGTTCACCGTGGCTGCCCTGGATGTCCGCGAGCAGGTGGCGTTCCGCAGCGACTCCCAGCAGCCCAACAGCTTCTCGCTGCGCAACCACCTGGTGGAGGGCCTGGACGGTGGCCCCGAGACGCTGCTCTACCGGCACGTCTTCCTGGACACCCGCCGGCTCGCGGACATCATCGGCGCGCTGCCAGAGGTCGACGCGACCCGGATCGGCACCACCGGCTGGAGCCAGGGCGGCGGGCTCAGCCTGGTCTGCGCCGCGTTGACGCCGACGGTCAAGTACACGGCCAGCGTCTACCCGTTCCTGACCGACTACCAGCGCGCCTGGCAGCTCAACCTGGACAAGGGCCCGTACGACGAGATCACCACCTGGTTCAAGAAGCGCGATCCCAGGCACCTGCGCGAGCAGGAGGTGTTCACGACGCTCGGGTACATCGACCTGCAGCACCTTGCGGGGCGCGTGCAGGCCGAGGTCACCCTCTACGTCGGCCTGGAAGACCAGACCTGCCCGCCGTCGACGCAGTACGCGGTCTACAACAAGCTGACCGGGCCCAAGCAGTTGCACACCTACCCGGACCTCGGCCACGACGACCTTCCGGGCGCCCACGACGAGATCTTCCAGGCACTGAGTCAGAAGCTGTAGCCAGATTCCCTCGGTAGCCCCGCAGTACCCGCCACCACCTTTTTGGTGAGTACTGCGCGGCCGCCTCGGAATCAGTTCGCTTCTTTACCGACCCAGTAGTGCCACGGCGGAGATGCCACTGGAGACCGGGTCAGACCGTCCGGCCAGGTCGCCGGCAGGTCATGACTCCGAGCCGCATACAAAATCACCTCCGATGCTGTCCGGTCACCGCGGACGGCGACTCGTACGGCGGTCTCGGCGCGCATGTCCGCGAGGTAGTGGACCGCGGGCAGGAACTCGGCGCTCAGGCGCGGACTCAGCCGGCCGACGGGTTCGTCGTCCAGCCTGATCTCCACCACCATCCGGTGCCGGTCCTGGAACCCGTCCTCCTCCTCGATCGCGTGCATCGTCCCGTACGCCCAGCACTCGCCTTCCGGCCGGAAGAACGGTGTGAGTACGTCCGGATGGACCTCACTACCCGGTACCACGATCCCGCTGCCCGGTGGCAGCAAGTGGTAGCTCCCGGGTGGTGGCAGGTTCACCGGGACCAGCATGTGTGGCTGGCCCAGGGCGACGGCGACGCTGGCGTGGAACTCGGTGCCTTGATCGCCCTTGCCCTCCCAATCGGCGGGTTCCCATTCACTGACCCACAAATGGCACGGGACCTGCGGTTGCAGGCCCTGTGCCACCAGCTCCGTCAACACCGGGTGGTACCGGTGCGCATCGTCCCTCGGCAGGTAGCCGACCACACTCCCCTGGACTCGAACTGCGATCGAGCGTGGGTCGAAGCGGTTCCGCGGTTCCGGGACCAGGTCCGCGGTGGTGTCCAGGTCTGCGCCACGCGCCGGGATCGGGTCAGGAAACAGCCGACGGATCGCCTGCTCATGCGGAGCCTCCCGCACGACCTCCTGCCCACACCACAACGCATCTCCCCACAGACTGAACGGAATCGATTCCATTCGTTGCCCTCCAGTCCCCGTTGACCGGTAACTCGGCTGATCCCGTCCAGACCCCTGGCCGTTACACCGAGTGAGCGTATGAGAACTAGACTGCCCAGGCCGGAGCTGTTTCACGCATAAATAAAGGACCTGTTGCGCAACGGTGTCCGACCGTCCGAACTCTGGACGTAGCGTGTCTTGTGCAGCGAGCAAATCGCTGAAGAACGTGCAGATGCACGGGAAGGAACGTCATGCAGGCGAGTCATTCAGTTGCTTCAAGCATGGTTGAGGCAGAGCAGATCGAGGCCGCGGTCGAGCGGCTCGACGGGGTCGCGGTCCGTACTCCGCTGCAGCGCAACCTGCGACTCTCCGCACGCACCGGCGCCGACGTCTGGCTGAAGCGCGAGGACCTGCAGATCGGCCGTTCCTACAAGCTGCGCGGCGCCTACAACCTGATCGCCCAGCTCGACGACACCTCGAAGAAGGCCGGCGTGGTGTGCGCGAGCGCCGGCAACCACGGCCAGGGCCTGGCCTACTCGTGCCACATCCTCGGTGTCCAGGGCCGCGTCTACGTTCCCCGTACTACGCCGCGCCAGAAGCGCGACCGGATCGCCGCCCTGGGTGGTGATCAGATCGAGGTGATCGTGACCGGCGACACCTACGACGATGCCGCCGCTGCCGCGCTCGCCTGGGCGGCCGAGACCGGCGCGACGCTGGTCCCCGCTTTCGACGATCCCAGAACCGTTGCAGGACAGGGCACGGTGGCGATCGAGCTGGTCGAGCAGCTCGGCCAGGCCCCCGACGTACTGGTGGTGCCGGTCGGCGGCGGCGGGCTGATCGCCGGGGTCGCGACCTGGCTCGCGCAGCGGTACCCCGGAGTACGGGTGGTTGGGGTGGAGCCTGCTGGGGCGGCGAGTATGGCGGCCGCATTGGCTGCTGGCGAGCCGGTCACCCTGCCTCACCTGGACAGCTTTGTGGATGGCGCTGCAGTCCGCCGCGTCGGTGATGTGACGCTGCCATTGGTCTCGGCCGCCGGGGTGGAGATGACGTCCGTCCCCGAGGGCCTGGTCTGCTCGGAGATGCTCGAGCTCTACCAAACGGACGGGCTGATCGCCGAGCCGGCCGGCGCCCTTGCCGCGGCTTCGCTGGGCAATGGCGTCGAGGTCAAGCCGGGCCAGACAGTCGTCTGCTTGCTCTCGGGCGGCAACAACGACGTCAGCCGGTACGGCGAGATCCTGGAGCGCTCACTCGTCCACAAGGGACTCAAGCACTACTTCCTGGTGACCTTCCCGCAGGAGCCGGGTGCCTTGCGGCAGTTCCTCGACGGCGTCCTCGGGCCCGACGACGACGTCACGCTCTTCGAGTACGTGAAGCGCAACAACCGGGAGACCGGCGTCGCGCTGGTCGGGATCGAGATAGGCCGCCCCACTGACCTCACCGGTCTGCTCGACCGGATGGAGGCGGCCCCTCTCGACATCGAACGGATCAAACCCGACAGTGCCGAGTTCCGCTACCTGATCTGACGGTTACGGCAGCGGCAGCGACCAGACGTCGGCGATCGACGGGTCGTAGCCCGCGGCGGTCGCGTTGTGCTGGATCCGCACCCGAACGGTCGGGCCGGTCAGCAGCGCCGGCTCGTCAACGGCGAACTGGTAGGTCTCCAGCCCGGCGCCCGACTTGTTGATCACCCGGTGCTTGACCACCTTGCCGTTGACCAGCACCTCGTAGTCCTTCACCTGCGCCTTGTCGAAGGTCTCGACCAGCCGCAGCACGAACGGTTGCCCGGTCTTGATCCCGACGTTGAACTCGAACCAGGCACCGGGCACGAACATCCCGGCGTACCGCCTGGTCCGGCCGCTCTCCATCGTCGTCCCCGACGAGGGCGCGGCCGCGAGTGAGTGCGCCGTTTCGGACGCCGTCACGCCGAGATCCACGTAGTCGATCGCGTTGGCCGGCTCCAGCGACTGCGTCACCGTGAAGCTGAGCGGCGGTGTGACGGCATCGAGGAACTTCACCCCGAACACCGCCGGAGCAGCATTCGAGTCAACCGGTACTGCGAGGCGCGTGGTGACCGTGGTCTGCGCCCCGGCCGCCAGCGTCACGGGCTGGGTCGCCGGTGCGGTCCAGCCGTCCGGCACGGTCAGCTCGAGCTGGCCCGTGACCGGTGCGGTGGAGCGGTTCTTGATGACGGCCGACACAGTGGCGGTCGTGCCCGGCTCACCGGAGGCCGGGGTGATGGCAGCGGTCAACCGGATCGGGGCCGGCGCGACCACGAACTTATAGGTGCCCGAGGCAACGGTCATGGCGACCGTCGAGCCCTCGTCGACGACATCGCTCACGTGGTCCGCGGTACCGAGCGCACCACCGCTCTCGGTGATCGCGGCGACGTTCGGAGCAGGGAGCCGGACCGTCGCCGTGGTGTTGGCCGGCACGGTCACATCGAGCGTGAGTCCGTAGTCGGCAGTCCCCTTCCAGCGGCTGGCGATCTCGCCGTACGGGGTCTGGTAGCGGTAGTCGGACGAGTCGATCCCGTTGCCAGGCGTCGGTGCGATGACCGCCTTGCGGTAGCCCGGCTCGGCGGCCGAGACGCCGGCCAGCGTGCGATACATCCACTCGCCGACAGCGCCGTACGCGTAGTGGTTGAAGGAGTTCATCCCGACGTCGTTGAAGGTGCCGTCCGGGTTGATCGAGTTCCAGCGCTCCCAGATCGTGGTCGCGCCCTTGCCGATCTCGTAACCCCAGGACGGGTACGAGGTGTTCTGCAGCAGCTTGTAGGCCAGGTCGGAACGGCCGATCTTGGTGAGCACCGGCAGCAGCCCGTCCACGCCCAGGAAGCCGGTCGACAGGTGGGTGTCGCGCCGCAGGATCGTGTTGGCGAAGTGCTTGCCGGCCGCGTCGACCTTGTCCGCCGGGACCAGGTCGCTGGTGAAGGCGAGGATGTAGCCGGTCTGGCTGTCCGCGCCGATCTTGCCGTCCGCCTGCACGAAGCGCGCGGCGAACGCAGCCCGGGTGTCCTCGTAGACCTTCTGGTACTTCGCGGCGTCCGCCGTGTTGCCGATCGCGGCGGCCATCTGGCTCAGCTGCCGGGAACCCTTGGCGATGAACGACGTGCCGATCAGGTCGCCCGGGGTCGGGTCGTCGAGGTTCAGCCAGTCGCCGTAGTCGCCGCCGCCGCGGATGAGCCCGTTGGAGCTGGCGACCAGGTAGTCGACGTACCGGCGCATCGAGTCGTAGTGCTGGGTGATGACCGAGGTGTCGCCGTACGCCTGCCAGAGCGTCCACGGGACGTTGACGCCCGCGTCGGCCCAGCCCGCGTTGCCGAGACCGCCGTCGAACGAGTTCGGGACGGTCGGCGCGACGCTGGCGTAGGCACCGTTCGCGCCCTGGCTGTCGCGCAGGTCCTGCAGCCACTTGGTGAGGAATGCCTGCGAGTCCAGGTTGTAGACGGCCGTGCGGGCGAAGACGTTGATGTCACCCGTCCAGCCCATCCGCTCGTCCCGCGCCGGGGTGTCGGTCGGGATCGAGAGGAAGTTGCCGCGCTGGCCCCAGACGATGTTGTTGTGCAGCTTGTTGACCAGCGGTGAGTTGGTGATGAAGCTGCTGGTCTTGGCGCCGTCGGTGCCCATCACCACGCCGGTGACTGCGCTGGCCGGCGGGGCGGTGGGCAGGCCGCTCAGTTCGACGTACCGGAAGCCGTGGAAGGTGAAACGCGGCTGGTAGGTCTCGGGGCCGCTGGTGGCGAACGTGTAGCGGTCGGTGGCCTTCGCGCTGCGCAGGTTGTCCGTGTAGAGGGTGCCGTCGGGGTTGAGCACCTCGCCGTACCGGATCTTGACGGTCTGGCCAGGCGTGCCAGTGAGCTGGAACTTGCCGACGCCGACCATGTTCTGGCCGAGGTCGTAGAGGTAGACGCCGGGGGTCGGCGATGCGATCGCCTTGGCCTGCAGCTCCTCGGTGACTCGGACCGGCTGGTCCGTCTGCTGGGCCAGCTTGGCGGTGGCGCTGGTCCGGACCTGGACCGGCGACCAGTCGGTCGGCGTACGGCGTGCGTCGTAGGTCTCGCCGCTGAGCAGATCAGCAGCCCGTACCGCGCCCGGCGCGGTCTCCCAGGTCGAGTCGGTGGCGAAGGTGCCGGTGCTGCCGTCGGTGTAGGTGACCCGAAGCTGCGCGGAGAGAGCAGTCTCGCTGCCGTACTTGTTCGAACCGAACATCGCCACGTTGCCGGCGAACCAGCCCGAGGCGAGCTCGGCGCCGATCGTGTTGGCGCCCTTGGCGATCAGCTTGGTGACGTCGTAGCTCTGCGACTGGATCCGGTGCGCGTAGTCGGTCCAGCCGGGAGCGAGCTCCTGGTCGCCGACCTTCTGACCGTTCAGGTTGAGCTCGTAGATGCCCTGGGCCGCGGCGTACATCCGGGCCTTGGCGACCTTCTTGGTCTTCGGCAGCGTGATGCTCTTGCGGAAGACCGGGATCGCCTTGCCGGGCAGCCAGAGGTCGCTGGTGCCCTTGACGTCCAGACCACCCGCGGCGAGGACAGTGCCTTCGGGGAAGGTCTGGTCGCCGGCCGGGAAGGTGGTGTCGATCAGGCTCTTGCCGGCCGAGTTGGTGACCTTGAGGGTGTGGATGACGCCGGCCTCGACGCCGTTGGTGCGGAATCCGACGACGCCAGGGGCGTTGTGGTCGGAGCGGGTCCGTTGGTCGACCTGGGTGTTGTTGATCCAGGTCGTGATCGTGGTGCCCGCGATGGTGATCTTGAGGTGGTTGCGCTGCTTCAGGTTGACGCCGCTGAGCGGGATCTCGCCGAGCAGGTTGTAGCCGGTGGCGAGCTTCACGTGCGGCCGCAGGGTCGGACGGGCGTCGTTCTCCTGGTTGAGCTGCCACATGTAGCCGTTGCCACCGCGACCACGGAAGAAGACACCGACGGCGTCCCTGGTCAGCGTGAGGTCGGCATCGATCGTGTAGTCGGTCCACTCCGCGCCAGGCTGGCTGTCGGCGCCGATCCAGTCACCTTGCCAGTCGGCCGGCTTCAGGTTGGCCGTCTCGAAGGTGGCGGCAGGCGACCAGGCGGACGCAGTACCGGTGTCGTCCCAGACGCGGACGCTCCAGAAGTACTGGGTGTAGGGCGTCAGGGCGGGTCCGGCGTACGGGACGTCGACGGAGCGGTCGGAGCTGACGACACCGCTGTTCCATACGTCCGGGGTGGAGGTCTTGTCAGCGGCCGAAGCGACGTGCACCTCGTACTTCGTCTGGGTGGTGCCGCGCCGAGAGCTGTCGAGCTGCCAGCTCAGGCGGGGTGCGCCGGGCGCGATGCCGAGGGGGTTGGTGAGGCTGTTGGTCTTGAGCTTGGCCACTGCTGTGGTCGCGGTCGCCGCGGTTGGTGCGGCGGTCGCTGGCAGGAGTGGCGTGAGTAGGACGGCAGCAGCCAGCAGGCTGCCGATTCTTAAGCGGAGAGACATCTGGACGGACTCCTCAGGGAGATGCGGCGGATCTTCAGTGGGAGCACGGCACTCGGTAGAGGCGGGCGCCGGGGTAAGCCAAGGTGGGCAGCAGACACGGGCCTGCCGGCCCTCTACAGGCCGGAGGCGATAGACGAAAAGTGTTAGAGGAGGCCGCGGCGGGCGGCCCAGACGATGGCTTCTACGGCGGTGCCGAAGCCGAGACGGTCACAGGCGGCGCGGGTGCGCCGGCGTACGGTGCGTTCGGACAGATCCAGGCGGCGGGCCACGGAATCCAGGGGGAGACCGGTGGCGAGCAGTCGGAGCAGTTGCAGGTCGTCGTGGCTGATCTCGCGATGCGCTCCCCGGCCGGTTCGCACCAGCGCCTCCCTGGCTCGCACATCCTGGCCGAGCAGTTGGTCGGACATGGCAGCTCCCGTAAGGCTGTCTCGCTCAAGCACCTCACCAGTTGGTGCCTCGCGAAGCAGCGCCTCACGCGCTCCAGCCTCACGAACCAGCGGATCCCGCCCGCTGACGCCGTGGGCCGCCGACTCCCGAGCCAGCGGATCTCGCCCGCTGGCGACGTGGACGGCTGGGTCGTAGGCGGGGCTGCCTCGGGAGGTCAGGTCGCGGCCGAGCGACTCTCGTCCTCGGGCCTCCCGTATCTCCCGAGCGTGAGCCTCTCGAGCGAACGCCTCCCGGGTCAGCGTGTCCCGAGGCGGTAGTTCCCGAGACGGGGCGTCCCAGGGCGTGGCAGCTCGTGCTGGCAGCTCCCGGACCGGGGTGTCCCGGGGCGTGGTAGCCCGCGTCGGCAGTTCTCGAGTCAGGGTGTCGCGGGGGGAGAGGTCTCGGGGTTGGTGGTTGTGGGGTTGGGGGTCGCGAGCGGGGAGTTCGCGGATCTGGGGGGCGCGGGTGTGGTCGATGTGGCGGGGGTCGAGGGGTTGGGGGGTGCGGGTCACGTCGCGGAGGTGGGGTTCTGGAGGGTGGTGCGGTTGGGGGCGGTTCTCCGGGGCGTGGGCGTCGTTCTGGAGAATGGTCATCGGATCACCTTGTTCCGAACACCCGGGACTCGGCGGCGTCCCAGTCGGCCGGTTTTCCTTGCGGCTGGTAGCTCCGCAACTCGTGGGTCGCGCGGACCAGTGCGCGCATCGCGGTCAGGTCGGGCAGCGGTTCGCCGAGTGCTCGGGCCTGCACCAGCACGTTGCCGAGCGCGGACGCTTCGACCGGTCCGGCCAATACCGGCAGGCCGCAGGCGTCCGCGGTCAGCTGGCACAGCAACTCGTTCTGCGAACCACCGCCGATCACGTGCACAACGTCGATCTCCCGGCCGGCCACGTCCTGGGCCAGCCGCAACGTCCGGCGGTACGCCAGCGCGAGACTCTCCAGCACACACCGGGCGACGGCTGCCCGCGATCGCGGCGCGTCCTGTCCGGAGCGGGCGCAGTACTCCTCGATCCGGCCCGGCATGTTACCTGGGGCAAGAAAACTCGGATCGTCCGGATCGATCAGCACAGCGAAGGCCGGCGCCGCGGCCGCTTCGCGCAGCAGCCCGGGCAAATCCTCGTCCCCCCAGACCCGCAGGCACTCCTGCAGAATCCACAGCCCCATCACGTTCCGCAGGAACCTGATCCGGCCGTCGACACCCCCTTCGTTCGTGAAATTCGCCGCTTGCGCCTCGGCGGTCAGCACCGGCTCGTCGAGCTCCAGCCCGACCAGCGACCACGTCCCCGACGAAATGTAGGCGAACCGCTCCCCCGCCTCCGCCGGCACCGCGACCACCGACGAGGCGGTGTCGTGCGAACCGACCGCGATCACCGGTGTCGCCGGATCAAGCCCGGTCTCCTCGGCAACCGCCGGCAGCAACGCCCCGATCACCTGCCCAGCCTCGCGAATCTCCGGCAACAACCCACCCGGTACGCCGATCCGCTGGGCAAGACTCTCGCTCCACCCGCGGGCGCGTACGTCGTACAGCTGGGTGGTGGACGCGTTGGTCGCCTCGGCTCCTTGTTGGCCGGTCAGCCAATAGCCGAGCAGGTCGGGGATCATCAGCAACGTCGCCGCCTGCCCGAGTCGCTGCTCGGCGGCCAGTTGGTAGATCGTGTTGAACGGCAACTGCTGCAGCCCGGTCGCGGCGTACAACTCGTCGGCGGAGATGGACTTGAGGACCCGCTCCATCACGCCGTTCGTCCTGGCGTCGCGGTAGTGCACAGGGTTGCCGAGCAACTTGCCGTCGGCGTCGAGCAGCCCGTAGTCGACAGCCCACGAGTCGATCCCCACACCGTCAACGGCAGAGACTTTTGAGAGGCCGACCAGCATTTGGCGGTACAGGGCGAGGATGTCCCAGTGGAGGGTGTCGCCTACCCGGACTGCGCCGTTCCAGAAGCGGTGGGCCTCGGTCAGGTCCAGGCGGCCGGTGGCGGCGTCGACGTGAGCCAGCATGACTCGGCCGCTGGAGGCGCCGAGGTCTACTGCTGCGAGGTTCACGCCCATGGGTGGCTCCTCAGACCTTCACGATGCGGAGGTCGAGGTGGAGCAGGTCGGCGACGGCCTTCAGTTCCTCGACACGGTGCCCTGTGCCGAGGGCCCAGTGGTGGGCGATTCCGGAGGCGGACCAGGCATCGGTCCACTCGCCGGGGTCGCAGCCGAAGTCGACGCGGGAGGTGGTGTTGCCGATCTGGAGCAGCGGACCCGGGACTACCTCGCCCTCGGAGGCGATCAGGCGGAACGAGCCGTCGCGCAGCTGACCGAGCCCCAGCGCGGTGACCGGGCCGTGCTTCACATCGAACTCAACCGACACACCCCAACCGCGCTTGCCGTGATAGACCCCGAGCCCACGCAGCAAGGGCTTGGCAGCGCTGATCGCCAAGTGGGCCGGGCCGTCGTGCCCCATCTCGACCACGTTGTCGTGGAAGTTCAGCGCCTGCAGCTCGGTGAACGAACCTCCGCCGCCCAGCTTGTCCATCACCAGCATCGCCAGCGACGTCCGCAGCTCGTACTCCCCCGCGGCCGGAATACCCCTTGCCGTGAGCAACGATGCGCCCAGGATCATCCCTGCGGCGACCCGTTCGTGCGTCTCGCCGTCGAGCCCACGGTGGTAGTAGGCCAAGGTGTCGAGCTGGAAGTCCTCGACCAACCGGTCCAGCGCCACCGACACGGTCGCGCCCCAGCGGAAGTCGTCCTCGATCACCGAGTCGTCCAGCGTGAAGACCTCCCGGGCGACCTTCATCCGCTCGTCGGTCTCGGCTTCGGTGACCTTCTCGACCCGCACCCGCAGGTCGTCGATCTCCAGGATCTCGACGTGCCCACCGAGCTGCGCGGAGACCAGCGTCGGGTCGGTGATCACGTCCATCATGCCGGGGTAGAGATGCCCGAGCAGACCGTGCCGGCCATGACGCAACGCGGCCCGCACTCCCGCCGCCTTGAGCCACCGCTCGATCCGCGCCCAGGCACGCTCGTCCTCGACGTACCCGGAGACCGAGCGGAAGTCGATCCCGCACCGCTCGAAGGCATTCGCCATCTCCGGCAGCGGGCAGGCGCCGCAGTACGCGAGCCAGGCGCCGGTGTCGAACGACGCGTGATCCATCGACTCCGTGGGCTGCAGGTTGAGCAGCAGCACCGGCGCCCCACTGCGCTGCGCGATCGGGACGAGCATCGAGGCAGTCATGTAGGTGGTGAGGAAGCCGACGATCAGGTCGCAGTCCGCGAGCCTGAGCTTCTCGGCTGCCGCAGCGCCTTCGGTGGCATCCGAGATGAAGCCGACATCGATCACCTCGCAGTCGAGCGCGGAGAACCGCTCCGACACTCGCCGCGCCGAGGCCTGCAGCTGTGGCAGCAGCTCGGGGAACTGCGGCCAGTACGCGCCGAGCCCACCCGCGACCAGGCCGATCCGCGTCTTCCGTGGTTCGACCCACGGCAGTACGCCGTGCCCGTCCACCGATCGGCTCGGATCACTGCTCCACATGGCGAACTCTCCTAGCGCAGGAACGCGGCGGCGACGCCGGCATCGACGGGAACGTGCAGGCCGGTCGTCTGGGACAGATCCCCGGCGGCGAGAGCGAAGACGGCTGCGGCCACGTGCTCCGGCAGCACCTCGCGCTTGAGCAACGTGCGCTGCGCGTAGAAGGCACCCAGCTCCGACTCCGGTACGCCGTACACCGCGGCGCGTTGCGCGCCCCAGCCCTTGGCGAAGATCCCGGAACCGCGAACCACACCATCGGGGTTCACCCCGTTGACGCGGATCCCGAACTCACCCAGCTCGGCCGCGAGCAACCTGACCTGGTGCGCCTGGTCAGCCTTGGCCGCGCCGTACGCGACGTTGTTGGGACCGGCGAAGACCGCGTTCTTGCTGGAGATGTAGACGATGTCGCCGCCGATGGCCTGGTCGATCAGCACCTTCGCGGCGGCGCGGCAGACCAGGAAGGACCCCTTCGCCATCACGTCGTGCTGCAGGTCCCAGTCCTTCTCGGTGGTCTCCAGCAGCGGCTTCGAGATCGACAGACCAGCGTTGTTGACGATCAGGTCGACGCCTCCGAAGGCGAGCACGGCCTGCCGCATCGCCTCCTCCACCGCGGCGCCGTCCGACACGTCCGCGCCGACGGCCACCGCTTGGTCCGTAGTACCGATCTCCTTGGCGACTGCCTCAGCAGCAGCCAGGTCGAGGTCGGCGACGACGACGCAGGCACCCTCGGCGGCCAGCCGCTGAGCGATCGCCTTGCCGATGCCGGAGCCGGCGCCGGTCACGAAGGCCACCCGGGTGGCGAGCGGCTTCGGCTTCGGCATCCGCTGCAGCTTGGCCTCCTCCAGCGCCCAGTACTCGATCCGGAACTTCTCGCTCTCGTCGATCGGCGAGTAGGTCGAGACCGCCTCGGCGCCGCGCATCACGTTGATCGCATTGACGTAGAACTCGCCGGCGACCCGGGCGGTCTGCTTGTCCTTGCCGAAGCTGAACATGCCGACCCCGGGGACCAGCACGATCGCCGGGTCGGCACCGCGCATCGGCGGGCTGTCAGGCGTCGCGTGCCGGTCGTAGTACGCCGCGTAGTCCTCGCGATAGGCGAGGTGCAGCTCCCGCAGCCTGGTCACGGCCTCGTCGAGAGGCGCTGCCGGCGGCAGGTCCAGCACGAGCGGGCGAACCTTGGTCCGGAGGAAGTGATCCGGGCAGGACGTGCCCAGCGCGGCCAGCTCCGCCAGCCGCTCCCGAGCGGTGAACTCCAGCACGACGTCGGAGTCGTTGTAGTGCCCGACCTGCGGGTTGTCCGTCGACGCCAGCCCACGAATCACCGGTGCCAGTGCAGCTGCGCGCGCCCGCCGCTCCGCCTCAGGCAACGCCTCGAACCCCGGTACTACGCTGCCGAACGGCTCCGGCTTGCCGTGCTCGGCCAGGAAGCGCTCCGCGGTGCGGATGATGTCGAGCGAGTTTGCCTCGCACTCGGCGGAAGTGTCGCCCCAGGCGGTGATGCCGTGGCCGCCGAGAATGACGCCGATCGCCTGCGGGTTGTCCTTCTTCACCTGGGCGATGTCCAGCCCGAGCTGGAACCCGGGCCGGCGCCACGGCACCCAGACCACCCGGTCGCCGAAGCATTCCGCGGTGAGCTTCTCGCCGTCGGCTGCGGTGGCCAGCGCGATCCCCGAGTCGGGATGCAGGTGATCGACGTGCGGAGCGTCGACCAGGCCGTGCATCGCGGTGTCGATCGACGGTGCCGCGCCACCCTTGCCGTGCAGGCAGTAGTCGAAGGCCGCGACCATCTCGTCCTCGCGGTCCACGCCCGGGTAGACGTCGACGAGAGCGTTCAGGCGATCTTGACGCAGTACTGCGAGACCGGTGGCGGTGAGCGTGCCGAGGTCACCACCAGAACCCTTGACCCAGACGAGATCGACGGGCTGCTGGGTCACCGGGTCGGTGGCCGTGCCCTTCGCGGACGTGTTGCCGCCCGCGTAGTTGGTGTTGCGCGGATCAGCACCCAGTCTGTTGCTTCTGGCAACAAGCTCGGCTGCGGTGTCGCTCACTGTCATGCTCCCCATCCGGCCTGCTGGCCGTCGGCTCGGTCCTTGGTGATCTGTTCGAAGTAGCCACTGCGGTGGTAGGCGGCGACCGGGTCGGGGTCGAGGCCTTGCGAGGCACGCAGGTCGGCGAGCAGCGGACGGACGTCGGTGTTGAAGGCGTCCATGATCGCGGCGTTCGCGGCCAGCACGTCACCGTCCTGCTGGGCCTTGCGGAGTGCGTCGCGGTCGACCAGCAGCGCCTTCGCGGTGGCCTCCTGGACGTTCATCACCGAGCGGATGATGGCCGGGATCTTCGCCTCGATGTTGTGGCACTGGTCGAGCATGAAGGCGATCCCGCGATCAGGGTCGAGCGCGTCGCCGCGGACGATCTCGTTCATGATCCGGAACAGCTGGAACGGGTCGGCCGCGCCCACCATCAGGTCGTCGTCGGCGTAGAACCGGCTGTTGAAGTCGAACGCGCCGAGCTTCTTGGCCCGGAGCAGGAACGCCACGATGAACTCGATGTTGGTCCCCGGCGCGTGGTGACCGGTGTCGATGCAGACCGCGGCCTTCGGCCCGAGCTCCAGGCAGTGCGCGTACGACGTACCCCAGTCGGGCACGTCGGTCGCATAGAAGGCCGGCTCGAACAGCTTGTACTCGAGCAGCATCCGCTGGTCGTCGCCGAGCCGGTCGTAGACCTCCCTGAGCGCCACCGCCAGCCGGTCCTGCCGATCCCACAGGTCGTCCTGGCCGGGGTAGTTGGTGCCGTCGGAGAACCACAGCTTCAGGTCTCGCGAGCCGGTGGCGTCCATGATGTCGATGCACTCGAGCAGGTGGTCGGTCGCCTTCCGGCGGATCCGCGGATCCGGGTTGGTGACGCTGCCCAGCTTGTAGTCGTCGTCCTGGAAGACGTTGCTGTTGATCGCGCCGAGCCGGACGCCCTGCTCCTTGGCGAAGGTGCCCAGCGCGGCGTAGTCGTCGACCTTGTCCCACGGGATGTGCAGCGCGACGCTCGGCGCCGCCCCGGTGAACTTGTGCACGACGGCCGCGTCGGCGATCTTCTCCTCCGGCGTCCGCGGGACGCCGGGCTGGCTGAACACCTTGAACCTGGTCCCCGAGTTGCCGAACGCCCACGAGGGCAGCTCGATCTCCTGACGGCTCAGTGCATCGGTCACGTTGCTCATATCAGTCCTCGGTACTCGGGGTCAGGTGGAAGATCTCGGGCAGCAGCACGAACGCCTGGTCCGGCGGCCGCCCGTTGATTCCGGTGAAGAACTCAGTCATCTCCGCCTGCCAGCGGGTGTTCACCTCGGTCGCCGCCATCGCCTGCTGCGCCGCCTCCAGGTCGTCGGCCTCGACGTACCCGACCAGCAGGCCGTCGTCGCGGAGGAAGAGCGAGTAGTTGTGCCAGCCGCTGTCACGCAGCGCGGCCTGCATGTCGGGCCACACGTCGCGGTGGCGTTCGACGTACTCGTCCAACCGGTCCGGCCGGACCTGGAGGCAGAAGCAGTAGCGGTTCACGAGGAGTCTCGGCAGGCTCAGAAGTTGAACTGGTCGATGTTGGCCGCGGTGAACTCGGTCGGGGGGCCGAGGACGATCTCGCCGGCCGCGCCGACGGTGTAGTCGCCGAGCTTGCCGGCCTTGAACTTCTCCCCTTCGGCGCCGGTGATCTGACCGGACTTCAGCGCGGCGCCGGCGTAGGCGGCCAGGTAGCCGATGTCGGCCGGGTTCCACAGGGCGAACTTCTTCACCGTGCCGTCCTTGACGTACTGCCGCATCTGGTTCGGCAGCCCGAGCCCGGTGATGGCGACCTTGCCCTTGTACGACGAGGCGCTCACGTACCGCGAGGCGGCGGCGATCCCGACCGTGGTCGGCGACACGATCACCTTGAGGTTCGGGAAGGACTGCAGCAGGCCCTGCGCCTCGGTGAACGACTTCTGGTCATCGTCGTTGCCGTAGGCAACCTTGACCAGCTTGAGCTTGGCGTTCTCCGGCTTCTTCAGCTCAGTCTTCAGGACCTCGATCCAGGCGTTCTGGTTGGTCGCGTTCGGCGTCGCGGACAGCACCGCGATCTCGCCGGAGCCGCCGGCCAGTTCGTTCGCCATCTTCGCCAGGCTCTCGCCGACGCCCTGGGTGGTGGCCTGGTTGATGAACGCGTCGCGGCAGTTCTTCGAGGCGTCGGAGTCGAACGAGACGACCTTGATGCCGGCCTTGCGGGCCTGGTTCAGCGACGGGCAGACCGCGTTCGGGTCGTTGGCGGCGACGACGATCACGTCCTGCTGCTGCTGGATCAGCGTGTTGATGTAGCTGACCTGCGACGACGCGCTGGCGTCGTTCGGGCCGACCAGCTTGTACTCGCCCTTGATCTCGCCGACCGCGACCTTGCCGCCGCCGACCGAGACGTCGGTGTACGGGTTGTTCAGCTGCTTGGGCAGGTAGGCGATCTTCAGGCCCTCCTTGAGCGGCGCGTTCGGGTCGGCGGCGGCCGATCCGGTGCTGCTCGGGGCGTTGGTCGCCTCGTTCGCGGTGTTCGACTTGGTGGTGCCGCCACCGCACGCGGTCAGCGCGAGGGAGGCGACGGCCACCGTCGACAGCGGTACCGCCAGGCGGCGAGAGATGCGGAAAGACATGAGCTGTCCCTTCTGGACAAGTGGCCTTACAGGGGATTGGTAGTGGTCCGGTGCCGGCGGCGCTGGACCGAGCCGCGAACGGCGTTGGCAAGATTGGGAGCCAGAACGGAGCCGATCAGCAGTACGCCGGTGACGACGTTGAGCGCTTCGTTCGAGACGTCGGACAGCCGCAGAGCGTTCTGCAGCGAGGCGAGCAGGAGGACACCGGCGAGCACGCCGGGCAGTGCGCCCTTGCCGCCGAAGATGGAGACGCCGCCGAGCAGGACCGCGGCGACCACGGCCAGCTCGAGTCCGGCGCCGTTGTCGGCGCGGGCGCTGGAGTAGCGCAGCGTCCAGAGCACTCCGGCCAGACCTGCGACCAGCCCGCTCAGGACGTACAGCCAGAACTTGAGCCGGCCCGGGCGGACGCCGGCGAACCGGGCCGCCTGCTCACTCGCGCCGACCGCGAGGACGGCCCGGCCGACCGGCGTCGCGTGCAGCACGACCCCGAAGACGACGGCGAGCGCGACGATGACGAGCAGCACGTTCGGGATCGACGTACCCGCGAGGTTGCCGGTGACCCAGTCGGTGTAGACGACCGGGAAGTCCGCGACCGCGCCATCACCCAGTACGACGAACGCCAGGCCGCGGTACAGGGCGAGGGTGCCGATCGTGACGGCCAGCGACGGCAGGCCGAGCACGGTGACGAAGAACCCGTTGACCGCGCCCAGCACGGCGCCGAGCAGCAGACAGAGCGGGATGATCGTCTCGAGTGGCTGGTTCGAGTTCCACAGGGAGCCCATCACCGCGCTGGACAGGCCGAGGGTGCTGGCCACCGACAGGTCGATCTCGCCGGTCACGATCACCAGCGTCATCGGCAGCGCGACCAGCGCGATCGGCAGCAGGTCGAGGATCAGGAAGCCGAAGTTCTGCGAGGTGCCGAAGTTGTCGACGGTCGCGGAGGCGACGATCAGCACCACGACCGTCAGCACGATGATCGCGACGTTCCAGTTGGCGAACCGCCCGGCGAACCCGGCGGCGCCGCCACCTCCCGCTGCGCCACTACCACCCGGTGCGGCGCCCGGCGCCGAGCTGCTGCTCGAGGCGATGCTGGTGTCAGCTGACATGGGAGCCTCGCTTCTTCAAGGATGCGGCCACTCGGGCGGCGACCAGACGGTCGGCGCCGATCGCGAGCAGGATCAGCCCGCCGACGATCGCCTGCTGCCAGAACTGGTTGATCTCCAGCACCGCGAGCGAGCTGCCGATCGTGGTCAGCAGCAGCGCGCCGAGCGCGGCGCCCCAGACCGAACCGCTGCCGCCGAAGACGGCGACCCCGCCGACCACGACCGCGGCGACCACGTTCAGCTCGATGCCGGTGCCGGCCGCCGCGTCGATGGTGCCGAAGCGAGCGGCGAACAACACCCCGGCCAGACCGGCCAGCGCACCGCTGACCCCGAAGGCGCCGATCGTGCGACGCCCGACCGAGATCCCGGCCAGTGTCGCGGCCTGCGGACTCGAGCCCATCGCGTAGAGCTCGCGGCCGACGCGGTAGTTACGCAGTACGAGGCCGGTGACGACCAGGACCAGGACGGCGATCAGGACGAGGTACGGAACGCCCAGCAGGGTGTCGTTGCCGAAGTCGAGGAAGCCCTGCGGCAACTCGTCGGCGTTGATCTGCTGGCCGCCTGCCCAGAAGTAGGTGATGCCACGAACGACGTACAGCGTGCCGAGGGTGACCACCAGCGCGGGGACGTTGCCGTAGCGGACGAGCACTCCGTTGACCGCGCCGAAGACGCCACCGATGGCTGCACCAATGAGTAGTGCGAGCACCACCGGCAGGCCGGGGTTGTTCTGCAGGAGGGTGCCGACGGCGAAGGCGCTCAGGCCGAGCACAGAGCCGACCGAGAGGTCGATGTTGCGGGTGATCACCACCACGGCCTGGCCGACCGCCAGCACGGCCAGGATCGCGGTGCCGAGCAGGATGTCGCGGATGCTCTGGCCGGACAGGAAGCGGGGGTTCGAGATCGCGGTCACCGCGACCAGCGCCGCGAGCGCGAGCACGATGCCCAGCTCGCGGGCCCGCAGGACCAGGTCGAGCGAGAAACGCCGGGGTGTCCCGCCGCCGGTCGCCTCGACGGCCGGAGCCGGCGCTGTGTCCCTGGCGCGGGTGGGCGCGGCCGTCATACCGAAGCCTCCTGTCCCATCGCTGCGAACATGACCGACTCCTCGGTGGCCCGCTCGCGGTCGAGCTCGGCCACCAGCCGGCCCTCCCGCATCACCAGCACCCGGTCGGCCATCCCGAGCACCTCGGGCAGCTCCGACGAGACCATCAGCACGGCGACTCCTTCGGCGGCGAGGCTGGACATCAAGCGGTGCACCTCGGCCTTGGTGCCGACGTCGATGCCGCGGGTCGGCTCGTCGACGATCAGCAGCTTCGGCGCCGTCGCCAGCCACTTGGCCAGCACGACCTTCTGCTGGTTGCCGCCGGACAGCGTGCCGACCTCGTCCTGCAGCCGGCCGTACTTCGTCTTGAGTCGCTCGGTCCACTCCTTGGCCGACCGGCGCTCACTGCTGCCGGTCAGGAAACCGAGCTGGGAGAGCGCCCGCGACCTGGGCAGCGTCACGTTGCGCTCGATCGACAGCTCCATCACCAGTCCCTGCTGCCGACGGTCCTCGGGGACCAGCGCGACCCCGGCAGCCATCGCGGCGCGCGGCGACGCCGGCTTGAGCATCTTGCCCGCGACTGTGACCGTGCCCGCGTCCCGCGGATCGACGCCGAAGATCGACTGCACCACCTCGGACCGGCCGGAGCCGACCAGCCCGGCCAGCGCGACGATCTCGCCCGCGCGAACCTCGAAGGAGACGTCGGCGAAGACCGGGTCGCGGGTCAATCCGGTCACGCTTAGCACCACGGCGCCCGGCGTCACCTCTTGTTTGGGGAACAGCGCGCCGAGCTCGCGGCCGACCATCCGGCGGACCATCTCGTCGACGCTGACCTCGCTGATCAGGTCGGTCGAGACGTGCTTGCCGTCGCGCATGATCGTGACCCGCTCGCACAACGCGGTGATCTCCTCGAACCGGTGCGAGATGAAGACCAGCGCGGCGCCGTCGTCGCGCAGCGACCTGGCCACCGCGAACAGCCGCTCCACCTCGACGCCGGTCAGCGCCGCGGTCGGCTCGTCCATCACCACCACCCGGGCGTCGGCGGAGATGGCCTTGGCGATCTCGACCAGTTGCTGGTCGGCGATCGACAGACCTCGCGCCGGGCGGCTCGGCTCGATGGCGACACCGAGCCGTTGGAAGAGCCGCTCGGCCTGCTGGATCATCGCCGCCCGGTCGATGGTTTTGAAACGACCCAGTGGCTGGCGGCCCATCGCGATGTTCTCCGCGACGGACAGGTCGGGGAACAGCGTGGGCTCCTGGTAGATCACCGCGATGCCGGCCGCCTTGGCGTCGGCGGGGGTGTTCAGCTCGATCGGGGCGCCGTCGAGCTCGAGAGCGCCGGCGTCCGGGCGATGCACGCCCGCCAGCATCTTCACGATGGTGGACTTGCCGGCGCCGTTCTCGCCGACCAGCGCGTGCGCCTCCCCGCCGTACAGGTCGAAGGAGACGCCCTGGACGGCGGCGACGGCGCCGAACGACTTGGACACCTCACGCACCCGCAGGACTGGGGCTTCGGTCGGCATGCTCACCTCCGGCGGCTGCTGATGGTCGTGATTCCGGGCTGTTGCTGAAAGGTTTCAAGAAGATTGCACGAAGGTAATGGGACCTCGCTGAGGGCGTCAAGAGCTGGTCGCAAGTCTGTGGAGAACCGCAGGGAAACACTGCGGTTTTCCACAGGAAAGCGGGTACGCTTCGTCAGCTATCACGTTTCAACCCGGGGAGGCCGCGTGTCACCGAGTGGTGCTGCGGACCGCGCACGCCGTACGCCGGACCCGGCCCGCGCGCCGAGCCCCACGACCGGTCGATCCGCTCGGCCGTCGAGGGCGGGAGCGGGCCGAGCGGCGGATCCCGGGCGTACCGGAGCAGGCGCCGGCCGACCGGTGGATCCCGCGTTGGGACGCGACCAAGGACGCGCCAAGGACCCGACTCGGAAGGCCACACCCAGCGCGAGGCGGCAGGCCCGGCGACTGCGGCCAGGCGGCGCGACGCGGTCAGCGGCCGGCGTGAAGGACGTCGCGGCCGCCGCGGGCGTCTCGCTGGGCACGGTCTCGAACGTGCTGAACCGGCCCGAAATGGTCAGCCCGACCACCCGCGCGAAGGTCGAGAGCGCGATGGAGTCGCTCGGCTTCGTCCGGAACGAGTCGGCACGACAGTTGCGCGCCGGATCCAGCCGGATCATCGCCTACCTGATGCTCGACGCCGGTAACCCGTTCTTCACCGACGTGGCCCGCGGCGTCGAGGAGGCCGCCGAGAAGGCCGGCCTTTCGGTGTTCCTGTGCAACAGCAACGAGGACGCGACCCGCGAGGCGAACTACCTGGACCTGCTGGAGCAGCAACGCGTTCAGGGCGTGCTGATCACGCCGATCGACCCGTACTCGCCGCGCCTCAGCAACCTGCCCGATCGCGGTACTCCGGTCGTCGTGGTGGACCGCGCGATCGACGACGGCGAGCACTGCTCGGTCGCGGTCGACGACGTCCTGGGCGGCGAGGTCGCACTCACCCACCTGATCGAGCTCGGGCACGAGCGGATCGCCTTCGTCGGCGGACCGAACACGATCGGCCAGGTCACCGACCGGCGCGAGGGCGCCCAGGTCGCGCTGCGCAAGGCGGGCTTACCGGCCGACAACCTGGTGGACGTGCTGACCGGCGCGCTGACCGTCGCCGAAGGTAGGGGCGCTGGGCAACGACTCGCCGGACTCCCCGCCGATCGGCGGCCGACCGCCGCCTTCTGCGCCAACGACCTGCTGGCGTTGGGATTGCTCCAGCAATGCGTGAGCCTCGGCCTGCGGGTGCCCGAAGACCTGGCGATCGTCGGCTACGACGACATCGAGTTCGCCGCGGCGGCCGCAGTACCGCTGACCTCGGTGCGCCAGCCCCGCCAGCTCCTGGGCCGCACCGCTGCGGAGTTGCTGCTCGACGAGTCCTCCAACCCGGACCACGAACACCAGCGAGTCACCTTCACCCCGGAACTCGTGGTCAGGACGTCGACTCGCGGCAATACGTAGTACCGGCTGGTTCACTGCCTCGGTCCCGGGCCGGTCGCCTGACCGCCGTACCCCTGCGGACGCCGGTAAGCACGCCCGGCTCGGGGCCGAAGACCCCAAATCCTACCCGGATCACCCGCTGGTCAGCTGGTGATCGTCTCGAAAAACCGCCCTCGGGGGATGCTTCGAGGTGGGGTTTCGTGCCACGATTTCCTGGTGGACAAGGATGGGTTCTGGGAGCTTGTCGAGGCGGCTCGGGTTGAGGTGGATGACACGGTCGCGGATCCGGATGGGGTCGTCGACTCGTTGACGAAGGCGCTGGGTGAGTTGGCGCCGGAGGAGATCGCGGGGTTCGGGGTCCAGCTGGAGCGGTTGCTGGCGGAGTCCTATCGGTGGGAGCTGTGGGGTGCCGCGTACCTGATCAACGGGGGTGCCTCCGATGACGGGTTCGATCACTTCCGTGGGTGGCTGGTCGCGCAGGGGCGGGAGGTCTGGGAGGCCGCGTTGGCCGGGCCGGACTCGCTGGCTGACGTGGTCGACGAGGACCTGGGGGACGGGTTCGAGGGGTTCGACGGGGAGGGGATGCTGGGCGTGGCCGAGCATGCCTACGGGGCTGCGGGTGGCGCGCGGAGTGACTTCTGGAAGGCGGTCGAGGCGGCCGGGATCGATACTCCGGACGTGCCGGTCGGTGAGAACTTCGACTTCGATGACGACGACGAGATGGAGTCGCGGTATCCGCTGCTCTCGGCGCTGCAGGATCGCTAGCGTCGAGCTACCTCGCTGACGGCGACACTAACTCGGTTCGCCGCTGAGGCGTTCGATGAAGGTCCGCAGGGAGCGGCGCCAGCCTGCGGACTGGGTGGCGTCCTCGTCGGCGACGGCGAGGCTGACCAGGTGCTGGGTCATCTCGAAGCCGGCGACGGCGTCCCGCAGCGCTGTCAGCGTCTCCTCCGGTACTGCGTGCCGCCCGTGATCCGGCTCGTCGTGATCCTGACCGACCGGGTGGCTGACCCAGCCGGTGCCGAAGCTGCTCGGGATCAGCAGCTCAGGCACGAGTGACTCGTGCGACAGCGACGCCAGGTCCTTATTGCCGTTGTCGATGCTGAAGATCGTCGTGCCGCGGCGGCGTACGTCGTCGATGCGCTCCAGCAACGAGTCGGCGGGAGTCTGCTCGGCGACCACCAGCAGCGACTCGCCCCGGCCGGACTCGCGGAGACGGTCGAGGCCGATCGCCAGGTGCGGCGGCGCGTCCGGCGGCGGCGCCCAGCGGACCAGTGAGGGGCGGATGTCCCGGATCCCGGCCCGCAGCAGCTCGTCGTCCAGGTGCGCGGTGAGGTGCCAGGGCTCGTCCTCGGGCGGACCGAACAGCATCAGGCCGCCGGCCCGGGTGGTGAACCTGCGCAGCGAGTGGGCGAACGTGGTGGTCCGGCTGCCGAGTTCGGTCCCGGTCAGCATCTCGCGCAGCAGCGACGCCTTGGTGAGATCCACTCTCCAAAACTGACACACCGGCGGCGGTGGCGCGAGTCGGCCGCCGGGGTTTGCGCCGCACCAGGTGATCTGGGTCACGAGCGCATGACGAAGTGCCGGTCGGGACCGACTTACCACTGTCGGCGCTTCGGACGGGGGGCGCCGCGCTCGGTTCATCGGTTGCTGCAGGGGGCAGCCGATGGACCGGGTCACCTGGACTACCGAGTTCGCCGATCTCGAGCGGTTAGCTCAACCGGTCCGCCTTGGACTGAAGGTAGTTGCGTTCAGGGATCGACGTGGTCCGCCGGGCGGCCAGCAGGTAGCTCGCGCGGGCCGCTTCGAGATCGCCCGACATCTCCAGCAGGTGCGCGCGGACCGCCTCCAGCCGGTGGTGCTCAGTGATCCGCTGGTCGGAGTCGAGCTGCTCCAGCAGGGCCAGCCCCTCCTTCGGCCCGGTCGCCATCGCCACCGCCACGGCGTGGTTCAGCGTCACCATCGGGTTGTCGGAGATCTGCTCCAGCACCTGGTACAGCGCGACGATCTGCGGCCAATCGGTGTCCTCGGCCCGCTCGGCAGTGCCGTGTACTGCGGCGATCGCCGCCTGCACCTGATAGGGCCCGAGCTGGGTGCGCGACAACGCGTCGGTGACGAGCGCCTCGCCTTCGACGATCGCGTCCTTGTTCCACTTCGAGCGATCCTGCTCGGCCAGCGGAATCAGGCCGCCGTCGGCATCGGTCCGGGCCGGCCGCCGCGCGTCGGTCAGCAGCATCAGCGCCAGCAGGCCGGCCACCTCACCGTCGTCCGGCAGCAGCCGCCGGACGCCGCGCACCAGCCGGATCGCCTCCGTGGTCAGCTCGGCGCTGTGCAGGGAGGTGCCGGACGACGCGGTGTAGCCCTCGTTGAAGATCAGATACAAAACGTGCAGCACAGCGCCCATCCGGGCATCGCGCTCGGCCTCAGGCGGCATCTCGAACGTACTGCCCGCCTGCTTGATACTGCGCTTGGCCCGGCTGATCCGTTGCGCCATAGTTGCCTCTGGCACCAAAAATCCGGCGGCGATCTGCGCCGTGGTCAAACCGCCGACAGCCCTGAGCGTCAAGGCGATCTGCGACGCCGCCGACACCGCCGGATGGCAGCACAGGAACAGCAGCGTCAACGTGTCGTCGCGTCCACCGAGGTCATCCACATCCGGAGCCGAGGCAACGAACTCGTCGGGCGCCGCCAGATTGGCCGCGTTCTCCTCACGCTGCCGCCGAGCCGACTCGCTCCGCAGCAGGTCCATCAGCCGCCGCGAGCCGACCCGGATCAACCAGCCCCGCGGGTTGTCCGGTACGCCGTCCGCCGGCCACTGCTGGGCAGCGGCGAGCAGGGCCTCCTGCACGGCCTCCTCGGCCAGGTCGAAGTGCCCGTAGTGCCGGACCAGCGCACTGAGCACCTGCGGCGTCTCCTCCCGCAGCAGGTGCTCGAAGTCGCTCACATCTCCAGCCCGGAGTTGTCCATCACAGGTCGCACCTCCACAGCCAGGTACTTCGCGTCCGGCATCCGGGCCGCGTAGTCGATCGCTTCGTCGATGGTGTCGCACTCGACCAGGTAGAAGCCTGCCAGGTGCTCCTTGGCCTCGGCGTACGGGCCGTCGGTGGTGGTCCGGGTGTCGTCGCGGATCATGACCGTCCTGGTGGTGATCGGATCGGCCAGGCCGGCGGCACTGACCAGCATGCCCCGCTCGGTGAGCTCCCGGCTCAGCTCTTCGTGCGAACGGGCCAGGCCGTCGCGTTGCTCGGCCGACAGTCCGGCCCAGCTCTCCGGGTTGCTGTAGATCAGCAGCATGTACTTCACAGGCACCATCCTGACGGTCGCGGAGGTCCCGGCGACCCCCTCTCAGCAGGTACGTCGGAACAACTCGCCGCGATTCGACGTATTGCTGGTCGACAGGAAGAGCAGTGTGTCGGGACCGAAAGAACCCCGCCAACCCGAAGGCCGGCGGGGTCCTGACGCTCAGAAGGTCAGATCAGAACCAGTGCTTCCGTCCCCCGACGGCACGACCGGTCGATCCCAGCAGGAACAACACTGCTCCGACGACGAGCAAAACGATGCCGATCGTCCACAGGATCGAGATCTTCAACAGGAATCCCAGCAACAACAGGATCAATCCGAGGACAAGCATGAAGCCTCCTAATTTCCTTGGCCGCCAGGACGGGGGTTGGCGGCGCCGATGTCTGGTGCCCAGCCCCAAACGTCGGCATGCACGCCAGGCGGAACGGAGTACCGGGAGTCAGCCCTGCCAGGGGAAACGCGGCGCGCGCTTGCCCTGGAACGCGGCGATGCCTTCGACCAACTCACCGTCGGTGATCGTCTCCTGGTAGCGCTGGAAGGCGAGCTGGTCGGCATCGGTCTCGGCGAGCAGCGCGTTGACGGTCTCCTTGGCCGAGCGGATGGTCAGCTGGGAGCGGGAGAGCAAGGTGGCGGCGAAGTCGGCCGCACCGGCGTCGAGTTCGTCCTCGGGAAAGACCTTGTCCACCAGGCCTTTCGTATAAGCCTCTTCGGCCGTCAGCAGGTCACCGCTGAACAGCAGGTACTTCGCAGTAGCAGGCCCGACCAGCGCGAGCAGCACCTTGATCGCGGCCGGCGGGTAGACGACGCCGATCCGCGCCGGCGTCACCCCGTACGTCGAACCGCTCGCCGCGAACCGGAAGTCGCAGTTGATCGCGATCTCCAGCCCGCCGCCGATGCAGTGTCCGCGAATCACCGCGACAGTCGGCTTCGGGAACTCCCGCAGCGCGACCTGCGCCCGCAGATTGTGCGCCCGGAGTTCCGCCATCGGGTCGGCCGGATCACTCCCGGAGACCAGCTCTCCGATGTCGGCGCCCGCCGAGAAGGTCGGCCCGGCGCCGGTCACGAGGAGAACCCTGACCGCAGGATCCGCGGCCAGTTCGGCCAGCAAACCTGGTAGCGCCTCCCACATTGCCCGGGTGAGCGCGTTCCGTTTGGGTGCCCGGTCGATCACCAAGCGTGCTACCGCGCCGGTCTCGACAGTGAACCCGAGGTCGTCCATAACGCGCAGTCAAGCAGAGACCTCACTGTGATGCCGCCGCCTGGATCACACCCGCTGAGCGTGCGGCATGTTCGCAATGCGTTAAAACTCCGCGTCGGTTGGTGGACTCGTCAGGAAGTGTGCTTTGATCCTCCGGTCGATAACGTTTTGATCTCGGCAAGGATTGGGTGGAAGTTCAAGTGGCTGAAGGACGGCATAGACAGGCGCGGCATCGCCAGGCGCGCCCGAAGGTGATCGGCCCCGGCATCGTGAAGGTCGCGATTCCCGGCGCCGCGGTGGCGTTACTGGCCACCGGATCCGCAGTCGCGTTCCCCGATGAGGCCCCGCAGCAGGATGTGTCTGCCGCCAGCTCGCCCCTGCAGCTGAAGCGTGAGGCGCCGACCAGCCGGGACGCCCTTCGACCCCCGCTCGATCTGAGCCCGACCCAGGCGCCGCAGCAGCAGAAGAAGACCGCGCCGGTCGCGAAGCACCTGAAGAAGCAGGCTCCGATTCCGAAGCCGAGCTCGGTGAAGACCCGGGCGGCCGAGAGCGCGAAGACCGTGCTGCCGCCGAAGATCACCGGCAGCAAGTTCACCACCACCGACGTCAACGTCTGGTCCGCACCGGTCACCGGCTCCTTGCTGACCGTCCTGGAGAAGGGCAGCAAGGTCTCCGTCACCGGCAAGGTGCAGGGGGCTTTCGCCGAGATCGTCCGCGACGGCGTCTCCCGCTGGGTCAAGGCGCAGTACCTGGCCGCGACCAAGCCGGTCGACAAGCCGGTCGAAGAGGGCACCCCGTCGCAGGCAGCCTGCAAGTCCGGCTCCAGCGTCGAGGACGGCCTGACGGCTGACGCGATCCGGGTGCACCGCGCGATCTGCCACCTGTTCCCCTCCGTCACGTCGTACGGCGGTCTGCGCAGCGGCGACTCCGGCAGCGAGCACTCCAGCGGCCGTGCGCTCGACATCATGGTCAGCGGCCAGACCGGCCAGGAGATCGCCGACTACCTCAAGGCCAACCGCAAGGCCCTGGGCGTGAGCGAACTGCTCTGGGAGCAGCACATCTGGACGGTCCAGCGCAGCAGCGAAGGCTGGCGCGCGATGGAGGACCGTGGCGGCGCCACGGCCAACCACTACGACCACGTGCACGTCAGCGTGTACGGCAACTCCGGCACCGCCTGATCCTGCCTCACCGAAACGGCCCGGCCCTCTCAAGAGAGGCCGGGCCGTTTCGTTGTTCTCAGGGCTTGAGGTTGTGGTTCAGGTGGAAGAAGTTGTCCGGGTCGTAGGCCCGCTTGACCGCGCGGAGGCGGGTCAGGTCGGCTGCGGCGTACGCCGAGGTTGCCTGGCCGGGGTCGGCGACGAAGTTGAGGAACGTGCGGCCGGTGTTGCGCAGTACCGGGGCCAGCTCCGGGACCTCCTGGTCGATGATCAGCGAGTACGCCGCCTCCCGGTGGCCGACCGGACCGGCGCCGGGACCCGGGTGAGCCATCGCGCCACCCCAGTGGCGGATCTCGACGGTCTCGGTGGGCAGCTCGGCCAGCGCGTCCAGGAGGTCGTCCGGCAGGGTGTCGAGCATGTCCAGGTAGCGGGCCGGGGTGCCGCCCATCGCGGATTCGCCGTACGGCGTGGTCTTCAGCTCGCCGGCCAGAATCGGGCCGGCCTGGTTGAACAGCGGCTTGAGGAGGTGCTCGGCCAGGTCGGCATCACCGGAGTACGAGGCCTTGATCGCCAGGGCACGAGTGGTGGTGCCGGGGAGGCGAGTGAGCAGGATCGCGGTGCTCAGCTCGTTGGGGATGGTGGCGGACCAGTCGCGGTAGAACTTGAGCGTCTCGGCCGCGTTGTCGATGCCGAAGTACACGACGCCGGAGTGGACCTGCGGCACGTCGTACAGGCGGAACTCGAGCGAGGTGACGATGCCGAAGTTGCCGCTGCCACCGCGGATCGCCCAGAACAGGTCGGGGTGCTCGTCAGCGCTGGTGGTGACTACTCGACCGTCTGCGGTGACTACCTCGGCCCGGATCACGCTGTCGGCCGCGAAGCCGTACTTGCGAGCCAGCCAGCCAACACCTCCACCCAGCGTGTAGCCGGTGACTCCTACGTCTCGCGAGGAGCCCGCGAGCGGCGCAAGACCGAACTGCCCGGCAGCGTCGATCACTGCGCCCCAGCGGGTGCCAGGGCCGACCTTGGCAACCTTGCGCTGCGGGTCGACGAGTACTGAGGTCATGGTCGAGGTCTTGAGCAGGATGCCGCCGTCAGCAGGCACCCGCGTCCCATGCCCAGTCGCCTGTACTGCGAGCGGCAACCCGTACTGCCGGGCAGTGCGGACAGCCGCCTGCACGTCAGACCGGCTGCAGGCCTCCGCGACCACCAGCGGCTTCGAGTCGAAGGTAGGGACGACCGACTGCCGCAGTACGTCGTACTGCGCGTCGCCGGGCTGGTGCAACTCACCGCTGAACCCGCTGCCGAGCAGTCCAGCGACTACATCGCTACCAGTGACCTCGTAAATCGCCTGCGCGCTCATCCCGCTGCTCCTTCGCCATGTGCCTGCCTCTTACACACACGTCGAAGGAGATCGGCTCAGATAGACACGATCGGCAGAAATTTTTTCAGCCGCGGGAGATCGGCGAGGATGTTGATCTCGGTGATCCTGCCGTCGCGGAGGGTGAGGTCCATGATTCCCATCAAGGTGTCGCCGACGACGGTCACTGCGCCGGGGTAGCCGTTGACGAGGGTCGGGCGGGTATGCGGCGCCAGGCGGGTGAAGGTGAGGGCCTGCTCGACTACTGCGAGGGCGCCGCGGACCAGCTTGGAGACGGCGGGGCCGTCGGCCGTAGTACCGGCGTCTGCTCGGAGGACGACATTCGGGTCGAGTAGAGCCAGCAGGGCCTCGAAGTCGCCGCTGCGCGAGGCGGCGAGGAAGGCGTCCACTACTTCGCGCTGCCTGCTCAGGTCGTTGTCAGCGACTGGTGCGACCTGGACCCGGCGGCGGGCCCTGGAGGCGAGCTGCCGGGTGGCGGCAGGGCTCTTGTCGACGATCTCGGCGACCTCGTCGAAGCTGAGGCCGAACATGTCGTGCAGCACGAAGGCGAGGCGCTCGGCCGGCGACAGCTGCTCCAGCACCACCATCATGGCCAGGCCGACCGCGTCGGTCCGGACCGCTTCCTCCTCCGGGTCCAGCGGACCCAGGAGCGGATCCGGCACGAAGACGTCGTCCAGCGGGTCCTCGCGCCGCGTCTTGCGGCTGCGCAGCTGGTCGAGGCAGATCCGCGAGACCACCGTGGTCAGCCAGCCGCCGAGATTCTGGATCTCACTCGCCTCCGACCGGCTCAACCGCAGCCACGCCTCCTGCACCGCATCCTCGGCCTCACTGACCGACCCAAGCATCCGGTACGCCACCGACCGCAGTTGGGCGCGATGCTGCTCGAACTGGCCGGCCAGTCGGTCGAAATCATCCACAGGTCACAATCTCCCATCGCGGTCCGTCAAAGCTCTGACGATCGGAGCGCCCATCATGTGACAACCACGCGGTCAGCCGCCGATCATGAGGGATGGCCGAGCGTGAGCTGATCTTCGAGGACCACTTCGACGGACCTACCCTCGATCCCGCCGTCTGGTCGCCGTACTACCTGCCGCAGTGGAGTTCACGCGCCGCGGCGGGAGCGCAGTACGAGGTGGAGGACTCCTGCCTGCGACTCTTCGTCCCGCCCGACCAGGGCATTTGGTGCGAGGGCGACCACCTGCCACCGACGCGTGTCTCGGGTATCCAGTCCGGCAACTTCTCCGGACCGGTCGGCAGCACGATCGGCCAGCAGCCGTACCGCGACGGCCTGCGGGTCCGCGAGGAGCAACCGCCGTTCTGGGGCTGGACCCCGACCGGCGGCTATCTCGAACTCCGCGCCCGCGCCGACCTCTCGCCGCGCTCAATGGCGGCCCTGTGGCTGGTCGGCCTCGAGGACACCCCGGAGCGCTGCGCCGAGATCTGTGTCACCGAGATGTTCGGTAAATCCGTGGTCGCCGGCGAATCGGTCGAGGTCGGCATGGGCCTGCACACATTCCGCGATCCCTCCGTTCCCGAAGACTTCCAGGCGCCGCGTCTTGCCCTGGATCCCACCGACTTCCACCTGTACGCCGTGGACTGGTCCCCCACCCGGGCCGATTTCTACGTCGACAACCTTCTCGTCCGCAGCTGTCAGAGCCCGCCGAAGTACCCGATGCAGCTCATGCTCGCCACCTTCGACTTCCCCAGCGAAGAAGGTCCTGCCGACCATGTCCCGTCGTTCACCATCGACTACATCCGCGGCTACAGGTGAGCGAGTAGCTCAAGCTTTTCGTGTGAGGGCGTGCCGGGCGAGGCGTGGTAGGTGATCAGCATCTGGGTCGGGGTGCCGGGGAGCGCGAGCTTTTCGTAGTTCAGGGTCAGCGGACCGACCTGGGGATGGTTGAAGCGGGTGGTCCCGCTGGACTTCTGGCGGACGTCCTGTTTGGCCCACAGGGTGCGGAAGCGAGGGCTGTGCAGGCTGAGGTCGCCGATCAGGGCGACCAGTTCGGGGTCATCGATGGTGGGGACGATGATCGAGCGGAGGTAGGCGACCGCCTTGGCGGTCATGTCGTCCCAGTCGACGTAGAACTCGCGCATCTCCGGTTCCAGGAAGGCCGCGCGCAGGGTGTTGACTCCCGGAGCAAAGAAGGGGCTTAGGGCAACGGCTATCGGATTCGCTGCCAGGGTTGACATGTAACGGCTGTGCACAAGGGCCGGGGTGGTCGGCCAGCTGGCGATGAGGCTCTGTACTCCGGCGCTGACCTGCTCGGGGCGCGCGGCGCGACGGCGTATCGGCTTCCCTGGGGCGGTGAGCTTCTTGAGGTAGGTCTCGGCATCGGTGTCGAGCTGAAGCGCGCGGGCGAGGCTGTCGAGCACCTGGTCCGACGGGTGCCGGTCGCGGCCTTGCTCCAGCCGTAGGTAGTACTCGACGCTGATGCCGGCCAGCAGCGCGACCTCCTCACGCCGCAACCCGGGCACCCGCCGGCGACTGCCGCCTGGCAGGCCGACGTCCTCAGGGCGCAGCCGCTCACGCCGTACCTTGAGGTACTCACCGAGGTTGCTCACGTTTCCAGAGTAGTTGCGTCCGGCGACCAGATCCTGTCCCTGCTAGTACCAGTGTCAGCAGAGTCTTCTTCACCGGCCGGCCACGGCGCAGCATCGAGACATGAACTCCTTCGGATTCACAACAAGCGCAAGCGAAGTACTGGCCGGCTTCGACCTGACCGGCCAGCGGGCCTTGATCACCGGCGCCAACTCGGGGATCGGTGTCGAAACCGCCCGTGCCCTCGCCGCGGCCGGCGCCGAGGTCGTGCTCGCCGTCCGAAACGTTGCCTCAGGCAAGGAAATCGCAGCGACCATTGAGAACGCCCAGGTCGCCGAGCTCGAGCTGGCCGATCTCGCCTCGGTCCGCGCGTTCGTCGCCGGCTGGGACGGACCGCTCGACATCCTGGTCAACAACGCCGGCATCATGGCCACCCCCGAGCTCACCCGGACGCCGGAAGGCCGCGAGCTCCAGTTCGCCGTGAACTTCCTCGGTCACTTCGCCCTCACCACCGGCCTGCACGCCGCCCTCGCCCGGTCCGGCGGCGCGCGGATCGTCTCGCTCAGCTCCAACGCCCACCTGATGTCGCCGCCGGTCTTCGACGACCTCGACTGGGTCTACCGCCCCTACAGCCCGATCGGCGCGTACGGCGACTCGAAGACCGCGACCGTCCTCCTCGCCGTCGAGGCGACCAGGCGCTGGTCGAGTGACGGCATCGTCGCCAACGCGGTCAATCCGGGTGCGATCGCCACCAGACTCCAGCAGCACACCGGCGGCCTCCGGACCCCGGTCGAACGCCGCAAGACCATCGAGCAGGGCGCGGCAACCTCGGTCCTGGCGGCCACCCTGACCACCGGCGGCCGGTACTACGAGGACTGCGCCGAGGCTCCCGTGCTGACCGGCCCACCGGTCATGTTCGGCGGCGGAGTCGCGCCGTTCGCGCTCGACCCGGGCAACGCCGAGCGGCTCTGGGAGCTGGCGACGGCACTGGTGGCGTGACGATCGCCTTTGCTATCGTCCGAGCGTGATCATGCGTCTGAGCAGCTGGTGGCCCGTCGACTAGGCGGCCACCTTGCTCGTACGCGTAAAACCAACCGGCCGCCTCGATGAGGCGGCCGTTGTGATCTCTGCACCCCAGCCTCGTCGGGTCGGCCCGATCCCGAGGACTGCCCATGACCACCCGTACTGCGAAGCGCTCCTGGTCCGCGCTCATCTCCGGCCTGCTCACCGGCCGCGGCCTCACGCCGGCGGACTGCTGGTGGGCGATGGACCAGGTCGTCCTCGGGCACGCCACGACGGCGCAGGCGGCCGGCTTCCTGATCGCGCTCCGCGCCAAGGGCGAAACACCGGACGAGATCGTCGCGATGGCCGACGGCCTCCGCAGGCACGCGACCGCCGTCACCATCCCAGGGCGATTTGTCGACATCGTCGGCACGGGCGGCGACGGCAGCGGCGCGGTCAACATCTCGACCATCGCAGCGATCGTCGCCGCGGCTGCTGGCGTGACAGTGGTCAAGCACGGCGGCCGAGCGGCCTCATCGCAGACCGGCGGCTCAGCCGACCTGGTGGAGCACCTCCAGATCCCCCTCGACCTGTCGCCTTCTGATGCCGCCAGAGTCGCCGCAACGGCCGGCATCACCTACCTGTTCGCACCACGCTTCAACCCCGGCCTACGGCACGTCGCCGCAGTACGGCGTGAGCTGGGCGTCCCGACGGCGTTCAACGTGCTCGGACCGCTCATCAACCCCGCAGACCCTCAGCACCAGCTGGTAGGCGTGGCAGATGCGCGCATGCAGCCGGTCATCGCCGCAGCACTCGCCGGTCGAGGCTCGACCGCACTAGTGGTCCGCGGAGATGACGGACTCGACAAGCTGACGACTACTGCCTCGTCCTGCGTCTGGGTGGTCCGCGACGGCCACGCAGTACCCGAGTTGCTGGATCCCCGCTCACTGGGTCTTCCCCTGTCGTCACCAGCCGACCTACGCGGCAGTACTGCGGCCGCGAACGCCCAGGTACTCCAGTCGGTGCTGGCAGGCGACGCCAGCCCCGTGCGCGACGTAGTACTGCTCAATGCGGCTGCTGCCGTTGCGGCCGTCAGGCTGACCTCCCGGCCACTGGCAGAGCAACTAGCGGCCGGGCTGGCCGACTGCGCGGAGGCGATTGACAGCGGCCGTGCGGCTGAAACACTGGCTCGGTGGATCACCGCGTAGAGCTCGAGGACGCCTTCGAGGAGTTGGTCGGCCCGTTGCGGGGTGAGCTGCACGCGCACTGCTATCGAATGCTCGGTTCGGATCACGACGCCGAGGACTGTGTGCAGGAGACGTTGCTCAGGGCCTGGAACAGCCGGGGACGGTTCGAGGGCGAGGCGGTGCGGGCTTGGCTCTACAAGATCGCCACCAACCGCTGCCTGACGCTGATCGAGCGCAGGGGTCGCCGGGAGCTCCCCGCCGACGTGGCTGCACCAGCGGCTGAAGGCAGCTGGGTGGAGCCTTACCCGTCGTCCCGGCTGTCCTGGACTGCTCAGCTGACCCCAGAGGCTCGCCTGGTTGCGCTGGAGAGCGTCGAGTTGGCCTTCGTGGCTTCGTTGCAACACCTGTCGGCGCTGCAACGCGCAGTACTGCTGTTGCGGGACGTCCTCGCTTTCGCTGCCAGTGAGGTGGCCGACCAGCTCGACACGACGGTTGCTGCGGTCAACAGCGCTCTGCAGCGGGCGCGGAAGGTGGTGGGCGGCGCACCGACTCAGCAAGCCGCCCTGGCCGATCTCGGGGAGCCTGCGCAGCGGGAGCTGGTTCGCCGCTACATGACTGCCTGGGAGGCGGGCGACGTCGAGGCGATCGTGGCGCTGCTGACCGACGATGCGAAGTACTCGATGCCGCCGCTGCCGCAGTGGTTCGAGGGGCGGGACGGGATTCGCGGGTTCCTGCTCGACGGGCCGCTGCGGGTGCCGTGGAGGTTCCTGCCGGCGTCGGCCAACGGACAGCTCGCAGTCGGCACCTACATGCTGGAGAACGACCGCTATGTGCCGGCCGGCCTGGACCTGCTCGTACTGCGGGGGCCGGCGATCGCTGAGGTGGTCTCGTTCCTGGAGGCCGACTTCGCCGATTTCGGGTTGCCGGCTTCGCTGCCGCGATGAGTTTTGCGCTCGGCCAGGGTTCTAGTCGTGACAGTGATTCCTACAGAGAGCTGGAACGATGACCGACGAGCAGGAGATCCGCACGCTGATCGAGCGCTGGGCCGCCGCGGTGCATACCGGCGACCTGGCGGTGGTCCTCGAGGATCACACGGCCGACATCGTCATGTTCGACGTGCCACCGCCGTACGCCGGGGTGCGTGGACTCGACGCATATCGCGAGACCTGGCCGCCGTTCTTCGAGTGGCAGGCGTCCGGCGCCGTCTTCGAGATCGAGTCGCTGGACGTGACGGCCGGGGCTGAGGTGGCGTTCGCCTTCGCGTTGTTGCGGTGTGGTGAGGCGGCCGAGTTTCCGGCGAATGCGTCGCGGCTGCGGTTGACGCTGGGGCTGCGCAAGGAGAACGGCCGGTGGTTGGTGTCGCATGAGCACCACTCGTTTGCCTTGGCGGACACGACTGCCGCGAAGTCCGAAGTACGGGATCTTCATACTCATTGGGCGGACGGACTGCGGCGAAGGATCTCGATGGGCTGATGGACGGGATCGCGGACGACGTCGTGTCTTATGAGCACGCCGGGGAGTACGCGGGCAAGGCCGCAGTACGGGAGGTTTGCGAGTCAGGTCTCAAGTCGGCGGATGAGGTCAGTCTGGAGACGACCGAGCTGCAGGTGGAGACGCAGGGCGACCTGGCTGTCGCCTGGGGTCGCGACCACGTGCAGGCCGGATCAGTCGACAGCTGGTCCCGCGCTACCCGCGTCTTCCGGCGGGAGGAAGGTGGCTGGAAGATGATCCACCAGCACCTGTCCTTCCCGACTCAGGAGCGGTAGCGGAGGAGGGTGACGCCGGAGCGGAAGGGCAGCGACTCCACGAGACGCAAGTTGGCGCGAGGACTCCCGTCAGCGAAGAGGCGCTCCCCCTTGCCGAGCACCACCGGGTAGACGAACAGCCGGTACTCGTCGACCAGCCCGGCGGCCGCCAGCGAGTGCACCAGCTTGATGCTGCCGGTGGCGACGATGTCCTTGCCTGGTTGGTCTTTCAGGGCCGCTACCGCAGCTAGGTCACGCAGTACGACGCTGTGCTCCCAGTCGGGATCCTGCAGCGTCGTGGAGACCACGTACTTCGTGACCTGGTTGAGGTAGTCGGAGATGCCGGTCTGGTCGTCAGTCTGGTGCGGCCAGAAGCCGCGCATGTCCTCGAAGGTCTGCCGCCCGACCAGGAACCCGTCCGCGGCTTCCCGCTGCAGCTTGAGCGCCGCCAACAGGTCGGACTGGTCCACCTCCCCGTCGTCACCTGGGCCGAACCAGCCCTCGCTCGCGTCGATCACTCCATCGACCGTGATGTTCTCGGTCACCACCAGATCTCGCATGGCCCAACTCTCGCCTAGGCCTTGGTGGCGCGGAAGACGAACAGGCGGGTCTCTTCGGTCACCGGTTGCTGGTGCCAGCAGTCGTAGATCTGGATGTCGGTGAAGCCCGCCGTCGACAGGGCGGCGGTCAGCTCCTCCGCAGTACGGAAGTAGAGGGTGCAGGTGGAGACGGCGTCGGAGCCGTCCTCGAAGACGTTGTGCGCGTCGAACACGACCCGCCCGTTGTCGACCTCGGTGACCTCCATCCACTCGCGCACCGGGGCGCCGGGGATGCCGCGTTCGAAGTACGTCGCGTCGGGGTTCCACTCCTCCCACGCACGGGCGGCGGGGTTGCGGCTCTCGAAGCTGAGGACGCCGCCGGGGCGTAGTACCGCGGCGAGGGCTTCGAGGGCTCGCGGGAGATCGTCGGAGCTGATGTGCATCATCGTGTTGCCGGTGCTGACCGCCAGGTCCGCGTCGCCGGTGCCCTCGATCGCGCCGGCGTCACCATCGATCCAGGTGACAGCGTCCGCGCCCGGCTGCCGGCGCGCGTACCCGAGCATCGTCGGGCTCGGATCGATGCCGATGACAACGCGACCCGGCGCGGCGAACGCCCGGGTCAGGAGTCCGGTGCCGCAGCCGAGGTCGACGACCTTCGTGGCGGCCAGATCGTCGGCGAGCTTGAGGAAGTAGTCGTGATCGTCACCGCTGCCGTTGTCCTCGTCGTACAGGCCTACCAGCCGTTCGTCACCATACGGGTCAGCAGTCATACCCGCAGATTACTCAGCGCGACGGCTCGGCGCAAAAAGTGACCCCGCCGGACGCACTCCTCAGATCGGCGGCGGCGCGTTATCGTGACCTGGGGCGGCGAGGCGGCCAATTCCCTTGCTCACAAAGGGTTTCGGGCTGGGGACGATCGGTGCCGGAGACCGACTTATTGGAGTTTCTCCAGTCCTGGAAGGGATTTGAGCCAATGAAGAGCGAACGCTATCGCCGGACAGCCGGCGTACTCCTCGCCGTCCTCGCCCTGGTGGCGACCGCGGTGACTCCCGCAGCAGCGTCACATCAGAGCAAACCCAGACCTACCATCGTCCTGGTGCACGGCGCCTGGGCCGACGGATCCGGCTGGTCGAAGGTGACTCGCCGCCTGCAGGACGACGGCTACCAGGTCCGAGTCCCCCCGAACCCACTGCGCAATCTCGGCAGCGACTCGGCCACTGTCCGCAACTTCCTGGCCACTCTCTCGGGACCCATCGTCCTGGTCGGCCACTCGTACGGCGGCGCCGTCATCACCAACGCGGCGACCGGCAACCCGAACGTCAAAGCACTCGTGTACGTCGACGGATTCGCCCCAGCTCAAGGCGAATCGATCTTCCCGCTGGCCGGCGCGGACTCCGCCCTGGCCGTCGATCCGACCACGGTCTTCGATTTCGTCCCGTATCCCGGCGGGCCACCCGGCGACGTCGACCTCTACCTCAAGCACGACACTTTCGTGACGTCCTTCGCGTCCGGCGTACCGCGCCGCGAAGCGGAGAGCCTGTACCCGGCCCAGCGGCCGCTCACTCTCAGTGCCGGCAACGACCTCTCCGGTACTCCGGCGTACGCCACGATCCCGTCCTGGTACGTGCTTGGCACCGGCGACCGCATCATCACGCCGACCGCCCAACTGTTCATGGCCACCCGCGCCCACTCCACCATCACCCGAGTACCGGCCGGCCACCTCAGCCTGGTCTCCCACCCCGGCCAGGTCGCCAACGTCATCGAGAAGGCCGCCAAGGCAACCCGCTGATGCGCAGGTCTTGAACCGGCAGCTGCCTCACCGGCCCGGCCGCTGCGCGACGACGTAGCGGCCGACGTCGGTGACGGCCAGCCTGACCAGGTCGAATCCAGCCGTCTCTGCCTCCGCGGCCAACTGCTCCGCGGTTCGACCGAAGGGCACGTCCCACCCGCGCGTGACGAGCCGGCGTACGGCGTACGCGAGCCCGCCGCTCGGCTGCGGCTCGGGCTCCGTTTCCTGCAGGAAGAGCAGCCCGCCGGGTTTGATTGCGCGCCGGATCACGGCCAGCGTCTCCGCCCTGGTCGACTCGGGGAAGAACGGTTGGGCCCAGAAGGCGCCGCCGAACTCATCGGTCTCCTTCAGCTCCCGGATGTCCAGGCAACGGATCTCGACGCGGTCGGCCACGCCCTGAGCCTCAGCCCGGCGAAGCGCTTCGGCGGCGACCGTCGGTACGAGCTCGACCGCGACCGATCGCATCTCTGGGAACAGCGTGGCCAGCGTGAGACTCGACCCGGCGACGCCACACCCGACATCGAGCCACCGCTCGCGACGCACCAAGTCGGCCAGCTCGGGAAGCTGCGGCAGGAACACCTGCTCGAACAACCGCCGAGTCTCTGCCGTCGCGCGGCCACCCGATGCCCGCGCGATCACCAGCGCATCGTCCTCACTCAACGGCAACGGCCCCGGCTCCCGCACAGCCGTGTCGATCAACTTCGACATCACCGCGGACCGATCAAGGATCTCGCCCAGCCCGATCCACGCGTCATCCGCAGCAAACGCCTCGTACTGCGAACTCAGCCGAACCCGCCCATTGTCATCCACCACAACCCCGTACTCCGCCAGCACGGCGACGAGGTCGCTCACCCGCGTCGGCGGCAGCCCGGAGTACGCGGCAAGCTCGGCGAGTTCACGCGGTTCGGCCAGGTAGCGCGTCCAGCCGAGCTCGTGGATTGTGGACAGCAACGCCAGTACTTGCGCCCCGGCGGCCCAGCCCTCGACGCTCTTCCGGCCTTCGACGGCAAGCTCAAGTCGTCCGCTCATCCCACCAGGATGCTGGACCAACCGGTCACAGCTGGTTCGCAGCTGCTCGCAACCACAGACCCAGCGGGCGACCGCACGTAGTACCGGTGCTGGCCAGCCGGCGAGCTCTACGACCCGGCCGACCTCGACAACCCCCGCCACGTCTACGCAGTACAGCCGGACTAAGCCTTCGCCTTCGGCAAGGAAACTGGACTCACCGCCACCCGCTGGCGCTTCTGACTCGGCCTCCCGGTTGAGCAACCCGGGTTCGTCAAACGGTCTCGGAGCCGAACACCAAGATCCGGACGCCCGACTCGGTACGCGGCTGGTGCCGGCTGCCGTTCTGGTAGTGGAGGTACGTGCCGGCCGGGTAGCTGCGGCCGTGGTCGAGGAGTTCGCCGGAGATCACGTAGATCAGCTCGTCCCGGTCGTGCACGTCCACCTCCGGCCAAGTCACCCCCGGCTCCAGGTCGAAGACGCGCGCCCGAACCCGTTGGACGGCAGCCCGCGGCGCAGGATCCCCGGCGCGAGATCGGTCGGCTCGATCGCGTCGATGAACACCGCGTTCGGCAGCCTCGGCTGGACCTGGTCGATCAAGTCATCGCTCATGGTTCAACGATGCTGTGCGCCGCTTCCCGGGACCAGGCTCGTCCTGGTCTCCGCGCGGTCCGATCCGGTCATCAGGATCAGCAGGTGCACGCCGGTGGGAGATCAGTGGGTGGTCAGCGCCGAGTAGTTTTCGAGGTCGAGGTTTTTGGCGGGGCCTTCGAGCGCCTTCATCGCCGGGCTGAAGACCTTCATGGTGGTGAAGAGGAGGTTGCGCCCGACGATGCCGGGGCGGCTCTTGGGGGCGAGGAGGCGGCCGGCGTTGATCTTCTGGGACACGGAGGCGTAGTCGCGGTACTTCGCCTCGTACTGGGCGAAGGCGTTCGTGTGATCACCCTCGGCGCGCAGCAGTTCGCCGGCAAGCACGTAGGCGCCGACGATGGCCAGTCCGGTACCGAAGCCGCCCAGGGCATTGCCGTAGGCGGAGTCACCGAGGAGGGCGACGCGGCCTCGACTGTAGTGCTGGGTGGTGACGCGGCTGATCGAGTCCATGTAGAAGGTGGACGCGGTGGGAATCTTCGCCATCAGCTCAGGCACACGCCACTTGCCGCCGCGGTATGCGTCGATCAGCTGCTTCTTCTGCACCTCGATGTCGTCGGTGCGGGGTAACAGCTCGGAGGCGAAGACGAAGAAAGCCGGGGCTTTGCTGCCGCCGAGGCCGACCATCCGGCCGGGTTCGTTGTAGGCGACGTCGTCGAGATCGAGGTCGAGGTCGGCCAGGACGTAGTAGTAGCCGAGGTGGGTGACGTAGTCCGTCTCCGGCCCGAAGGCCAGTTTGCGGACGTTGGAGTGGATGCCGTCGGCACCGATCACGATGTCGAACGTACGGGCAGAGCCGTGCACGAACGTCACATCGACGCCGTGGCTGGTCTCGGTGAGGGAGGTGATCGAGTCGCCGAAGACGTACTCGCATTTGCCGGCCGTGAGGTTGTAGATCAGTTGCGCGAGATCGCCGCGGGGGATGTTGATCTCTCCTCCGGAGAAGGCACCTGGGACAACACCGATCGTGCGTCCCTTGGCGTTGACGAACGTCCCGTCGCTGTCCTCGACGCTTGCCTGCTTGACCGCCTCGAGGATGCCCATCTGCTGCAGGACCGAGAGATGGACGGGACCTTTGAAGTCGACTGCCTGGCCACCGGGACGCAGTTCGGCGGCCTTCTCCACCACGGTGACCTCGAATCCGTACCGCTCCAGCCAGAAGGCGAGGGCCGGGCCGGCGAGGCTGGCACCGGAGATGAGTACACGAGTGTTCTTCATGAGGAGTCTCCTGTTGCTTGGAGCACGCTGCGGAAGGCACGGTCGAGATGATCGAGCGCGATCGTGGCGGTGTGCTTCATCTCGGCCGCGGCTGTGCCTGTTGGGGTGCCGGCGACGATGTGAGCACCGATCTCGTCGGTGATGGTCTGAACGACGCAGATCAGCGCAGCGGCGTGCACGCGGGCCACGATCGCGGCAATGCCCGCGTCGGTCGTCCCGAGGGCGGCCACGACGCGATCCACCTGCTGTTCGCGCAGTTCCAGTGCGAACCGGCGCAGCGCACCACTTTCGCGGCACAACACGGGGAACTGGCCCCGGGCAAGCGCCGGATCGTCGCCCCGGTAGCGCTCGATGTCCACCGCCACGAGCGGACGCAGAGCATCTGCCGGGCTGGCCCCGTCGGTTCGAGCGAGCACAGCCTGCCCGTACAGGTCGCGGAACTCATCGGCCCGGTCGAGTACGAGGTCGTGCTTGGCCGGGAAGTAGTTGTAGATCGTCTGGTCGGACACGTTCGCGGTGCGAGCGACGTCGAGCACCGACACACCGTCGTACCCGTGCTCCGCGAACAGCCTCGCCGCGATGTCCGCGATGCGCTCGCGCTGCTCGGCCTTCTTACGCTCCCGCAGGCCTTGTTCTCTGGGCATGCAGACACGGTAGCTCTAATTTTTGGGTAACCCAAATATTTTTGAGACTTAACCGGCGGAGGGCGTGGGATTCGAACCCACGATGACGGTCACCCGCCATACCGGTTTTCAAGACCAGCGCACTCGGCCACTATGCGAGCCCTCCCGGGCAGCCTCGCGACCGCCAGAAGTGACTATAGAGGAGCGGATTCAGATCGAGGCTCGGGGTCTGGCGATGTTGGTCGTCCGGTCGGCGGTACCCCGGACGGTCCGTTCGGCTACCTGATCGGTCAGCAAAGACCCGGTTGGCTTGTACGTTTCCACTCCCTACTGGTTGACCTAGGAGTGCGGATGCGACCACGATTCCGACTGGCGGCCGTTGCCACGATCGCTGCTCTCGCCAGCGTCGGGGGTCTGCTGGCCGCTGTGCCCGCTGGAGCCACCGGCCACGACATCAGCACGAACTCCATCGCCGACCCCGGCTTCTCGAAGTTCGGAGCCACGTACCACGTGCAGGGCACCGGCGGGCGGGTGCCGATGTACAAGAGCACGGCTCTCAGCACTCGGTTCAGCTTCGTCGGTAACGCGTTCACGGCGGCGCGCCTCAGTGGATACACCAACGTCTGGGCGCCGCACGTCACCCAGCGCAACGGCAAGTACTTCCTGTTCTTCGCGGCCGACCGGCCTGGCGCCGAGCACTGCATCTACTGGGCCGTCTCGTCGACGAACGCCGCCGAGAGCTACAGCGCGCCGAAACTGCTGCTCTGTGCGGCCAACCGGCCGGGTGAGAGCTGGGAGGCGATCGACCCGTCGACCTTCGAGACGGCCGCCAACAACACCTATCTGGTCTGGCGCTCGGGGCACATCCAGCCCGCCGACTTCCCGGTCGGCGACTACAAGATCCAGGCGGTGATGCTGCGGTTCTCGGGCAGCACGGTTTCACTGGCTCCTGGCGCGGCGCGGGTCACGATGCTCAGCGTGGAGAACAAGGCGGTGATGGAGGCACCCGACCTCATCCGCTACAACAACAAGGTCTATCTGTTCATCTCGCGCGGCGACTACCGCAACAGCAGCTACCACACCGATGTCTACATCGCGCCCACCATCCATGACCAGTTCCGCTTGTTGCGGACTGTGATGGCCACCGGCCAGGGCTTCGGCAGTGGACCGGGCGGTGCCGAGGTGGCGGGCATCGGCAACAACCAGACGGGGATCGCCTGGCACTTCCGCGACGGCGCCGGGCAGCGGCATGCCCGGGTCGGTGTGATCGAGTGGCGCCGGGTCGGCGCGAGCGTCGATTACGCGCCGTACGTCGTCTGACCCGACGAGCAAACCACGAGACACGCCAGGTGGCCGGTGGGTAGGGTTTCGGCGTGATGGGCGGAGCTGCCGCCTGTCCTGCATCGGAGACGGGAGGTGGAAGTGATGGCTCAGTGGTCCGGGGACATGGCTTTGCCGTCCGGTCGGCTCGTTGATCAGCTGCTGCTGACGCGGGGTGACTGACCGGACTGTCCGGTGGCGTCGGTCGACGTCACCCGTCCAGTCGTGCCCTCTGGGAGTCTCCGATGCGTTCTCTTCGCATTTTCCTCCTGCCCGCTGAACTGGGGCAGGATTTCCGCAAGATCTGGCCGGCTGCGGCCATCTCCAATCTCGGCGATGGCGCAATGCTTGCTGCCGGCCCGTTGTTGGTTGCCTCAATCACCGATGATCCATTGGCCGTCGGCGCCGCTGCATTCGTTCAGCAGTTGCCGTGGTTGCTGTTCGCGTTGTTCAGCGGCGCCTTGGTCGATCGGCTCGATCGCCGTGTGGTGGTCATTGCCGCCGACATCTTCCGTACTGCGGTGCTGGGCTCGCTCGGCATCGCAGTACTGGTTGGCTTCTCGCCGTTGTGGTTGGTCTACCTGACGTTGTTCCTGCTCGGTACTGCGGAGACGATGGCAGATGGCGCGGCCGGCGCGCTGCTCGTCAACGCAGTACCGAGAGAGCATCTCGGCAAGGCGAACGCGCGCCTCACCGCGACCGGTACGACGGCCAACCAGCTTGTCGGGCCGCCGATCGGCGGCCTGTTGTTCGCCCTCGGCACCGGAGTTCCGTTGCTGGTGGACGCCGTGACGTTCGCAGCGGCTGCCGCCTTGATCTCGCGGGTGGCATACCGGCCACCGCTGAACCCACACCCCGTACTGCGCTCTGGACCGACATCCGTGAGGGCGTGCAGTGGGTGTGGAATCACGCCGGCGTTCGCACGCTCGGGTGGACGATCCTGGTGATGAACCTGACCTTCATGGCGGGGTTCGCGACCTGGGTGCTGTACGCCAAGCAGCGGCTCGGGTTGAGCGAGACCCAGTTCGGGTTGCTGATCTCGGCGAGTGCGATCGGTGCGATCGCCGGGATGCCCGTCTATCACCTGCTCGAACCCCGGGTCGGCAGTCTGACGCTGCTCCGGGCGGGGCTGGTGGTGGAGACAGTCACTCATCTCGTCCTGGCTGTCACCAGGAGTCCGGGTTTGGTGGTCGTGACGATGACGGTGTTCGGGGTCCATGCCGTTGTCTGGGGCATCGTGTCGACCACGGCCAGGCAGCTCGCCACGCCTGACGTGCTGATGGGGCGGGTGAACAACGTCTACGCGCTGGCCTCCGTGGGTGGTGCCGCCGCGGGGGCGTTGCTGGGCGGCGTACTGGCTCAGCGGTTCGGTCTGGCGACGCCGTTCGTGGTCGCCTTCGTGGGCATGGTGATCGTGACCGCCCTGGCTTGGCGCCCGCTGCGGCATATCGCAGTACGGGAGTCGGCTGCGCGCTAATTGGTTGGAGCCTCCCGGCCGGGGATTGTTACTCTGCCCGGTCGGGAGCTTCCACACTGCGGTCGGGGAATCAGATGCCATCAGCTACATCCCTCGGACTGCCGAATATTCGAGGTCGAGTACCGCTGCTCGCCGGGCTCGCCGTCGACTCCTTCGGCGGCGGCTGCGCTGGACCGCTGATGCTGTTGTTCTTCGTACGCGTCGCAGACATCCCGCTCGGTATTGCGGGGTTGGTGCTGACCGTCGCGACCATGTTCTCCATCGCGGCGCCGGCCGCAGTCGGCTTGGTGATCGACCGGGTCGGGCCGCGCAACCTGGTGATCGGGGCGCAGTTCGCACAGGGGTTGGCCTTCACCGGCTTCTTCTTCGGGCGCTCGTTGTGGCTGCTGTTCCTCTGCGCGTTGGTCTCCACCACCGGGCAGCGGGTGTTCTGGTCGGCGATCTTCAGTCTGCTGTCGGACGTGGCGGATCCGGGTGATCGGGATCGCTGGTTCGGGCTCGGCGGGATGATGCAGTCGGCCGGGTTCGGCTTCGGTGCGCTGGCGGCGGGAGTGCTGCTGAGCTTCGACGGGGAGCGGCCGTTCCTGATCGGCATCGGGGCCAATGCAGTGTCGTTCTTCGTCGCTGGGGTGTTGCTGCTGCGGATCCGGGCTCTGCATGAGGCAGCCTCGGTGGTGCAGGACAGTGGGCCGGCTCCGCTGCTGCGGAAGGACAAGGCGTTCCTGGTACTGATCGCCGTCAACACCGTCCTGGCGCTGTGCACGATGATGATCGGTGTGGGGCTCCCGGTCTATGTGACCGAAGCGCTGCCGGAGGCGCCGAAGTGGATCGTGGGCGTGCTGCTGGCGGCGATCTCCGTCGTACTGGCGACCGGGCAGACGCTAGTAGTGCGGCATACCGAGAACCGGCGGCGTACTTCGGTACTGGTCGTCGCCGGAGTCTTGTGGGCGGTATGGGGTGTGCTGATGGCCGCGCTGCTGCATCTGCCGGCTGTCCTGGTGGTGCCTGGGTTGATCCTGGCGAGTGTGGTGTTCGCGGGGGCCGACGTACTGCATGCGGCTACGGGGAACGCGCTGGCTGCTGCGGTGGCGCCTGACAACGGGCGGGGGAAGTACCTGTCGTACTGGCAGTACTCGTTCACCTTCGCGAGTGTGCTGGTGCCGGCGTTTTTCGCGCAGCTTTTCGAGGTACGGCACGAGCTGCCCTGGGTGACGTTGTCGGTACTGGCGCTGGTCGCCGCAGGCGCGATCGTGGTGCTCGAGCGGGTGCTGCCGGACGCCGCGACTCGGCGTACCTGAGCCTCGCTTTCGGCCGCCGCGACACGCCTCACCTGACGAGTCAAGCATTCTTGCACTCTTCGAACAGGTGTTCTAATGTCCTACTCGTAGCTCGCGGATTTCACTCCCACCCCAAACCTTCGCCGCCAGCGGCTGGACCTCCCACCTCGATGTGGACAGCCGATGCCGGCGCTGGCCGCCCGGGCAGTGAGGGCCCGGGCTGTGGAGTGTTTCGTGAAGTCCCGCCTGCCCAGTACAACTGCTAGAGGAAGACCGAGGTGATGCACGACGAGAGGATTCACCATGCTGCTGGAACACCGTGGCCGGAGACCGGTCGTGCCATCGTCCGTGTACGTGGCGCCCTCAGCCGTGCTGTGCGGAGCCGTCGTACTAGGCGAAGGAAGCCGAGTGCTGCACGGCGCAGTACTGACGGCCGAAGACGGTGAGATCCACCTCGGAGAGAACACCGTGGTGATGGAGAACGCCCTGGTCCGCGGCCGGGCGTCCCATCCCGCGATGATCGGCGCTGCGGTCCTGATCGGCCCGCACGCCCACGTGAACGGCGCCACGGTCGAGGACGAAGTCTTCATCGCCACGGGCGCCTCGTTGTTCCCAGGTTCACACGCCGGCACCGGTGCCGAACTCCGCATCAACAGCGTTCTCCAGGTCAACTCACGCCTTCTCCCCGGCACCGTCCTGCCCATCGGCTGGATCGCAGTCGGCAATCCTGCGGAACTCTTCTCGCCCGACCGGCACGAAGAGCTCTGGGAGATCCAGCGGACTCTCGACTTCCCGGGCACTGTCTACGGCGTAGGCCGAGATGCCGGTATGCGCGAGATCATGGCGAGGCAGTCTGCGTACTTCGGCGAACACCAACACGACCAGCAACTGCCCACACAGGACTGACTTTCATGCTCTGGTGCTAGCTGTTGGCCGCAAATGCCTTCTCCTGTCAGCCATCGCGCCTTCATGGCAGCAGACGAGCGACGAAGGAGCCTGCGCGGGTGTCGGCTACTCGAGGGATGTCAGCGAGTAGCTGATCAACTGCCCTGGAGGCAGTGCGCTGCAGGTCATCGCCGCGTTGATTTTGGTTGAGGTGGTGGTGAGGGTTACCGCTTGGCCGGAGTCCAGGTGGACTCGCCAGGTGTTGGCGGTTGGACGTAGTACGGCTGTCGGCAGCAACGCGTCGACGGCCAACGAGGCGCCGGCTTCGCGGGCGAAGTGTTGGGCTGCTTGGACAGGAGCAGGGTGAGCGCCTGAGCCGCGCAGGTACTTCGGTACGACGAAGCCTTCGTTGTAGGTGGTCGCCAGGCTGACGGCCTCCTCCGTCGGTACGTGGCCGTAGAAGATGCTGTGCGGGAGGAAGACAAGGTTGGCGGCGAAGCGGTCGCCGCCGATGTGGCTGCATTCCCAGGTGCGTTCGGGGAAGGCGGCGGAGAGAGCAGCTGCGGCGGGCCGGCCGCGCATGGCGCAGCAGGCGTCGTGGCGACCGTGGGCGCAGATCAGGTAGATCGGGTCTGTGCTTGGGGTGCCTGGGTCGGTTCCGTCCAGGACTTTCAGCACGTGTTCGTCGGTGGGGAGGTCGCCCCAGCGGATCGATTCCTGTCCGGGGCGGCTATCGATGAGCGCCCAGCGGCGAGGGCTGTCGCGGTCGGGTCGGCCGTGGCGCCGGATCAGTACGGGTCGGATGCCAGCTGCTGCACACAGGCGCAAGACCTCAGCCGACAGCCCATCGTCGCTCGGCAGAGTGGAATTGGCCCCGAGAGCGGGGCTGGAGCCGGTGGCAGCGCTAGTACTGGACCCGGTCATGGGAGCGGCATTGGAGCTGGAGCCGAGGGCGGGCTCGGGTGGGTTGGAGCGCAGCGCGGTGAGCGCTACTCGGGGCCAGGCGCCTCGGTGTTCGACTAGGAGCCAGCGGGTTGCGGGTGGGGCGGTCGCGTACAGGGGGTCGGCGCGCTGTTCTGCCGCGGGTGCGCATCTCAGTGGTGGGTGGTCGGGGTCCACAGGGTCAGGTTAGGCGGTGGTCAGGACCGCTTCGGTGAGGAGGCGGCGGACCAGGACCAACTGGTCGGCTTCGTCGAGGTCCGGGAGGTCGCCTACTGTGACGGTCGCGCCGGAGCAGAGGACGGAAAGAGCGGCAGAAGTTGCCTTGGGCAAGGAGATTGTGCGGTCGGCTAGTTGCAGGCGGACCGGGTCGCCCTCGACCAGGTGGAAGCGCAGGCCGGGGCGGAGGCGGACCGTCGTACCAGCGGTTAGGCCAGCTATCGCGGCGGCGTGGGCTAGCGGGGGTAGCGGGGCTGGGCGGTTGCCGGACCACGTACGGCGACGCAGTCGCGGGGCGAGGGCGTCGGGGGTGGTTTGCTCGATCCGCTTGATCAGGAGCGAGGCCACGTCGTCCAGGACCGTGGCGAGCTGCGACGGGTCGCCGGGGTCGAAACCGAGGGGTAGCGCGGCGCGGAGAGACGGTTCGTCGGCTGCTAGGGCTGCTAGCTCCTGGACGAGTAGATAGCGCGTCAACGTGTGCATGCCGACGGTCAGGTGGGCGCTGACGCCGCCGAGTGCCTTGGCCGAGTGGAGGAAGCCGCGGGGGACGTAGAGCGCGTCGCCGGGGCGTAGTACCTCGTCGATCACGGGGGCCCGGTCGCGGGCTGCGGCGGCTACTGCCTTGGAGTGGTCGGTCCACGGCTGGTTGCGGAGCGGGTCCGCGTGTACTGGCTCGTGGACGGTCCAGTGCTTCTCGCCTGCCACCTGCAGGACGAAAACGTCGTGGACGTCGTAGTGGGCGGAGAAGCCCTGCGACTCGGCCGGGGTGATGTAGGCGTTGATCTGCACTGGGTGCCCGGCGTCGGTCGACAGTTGCGTCGCGAAGTCGACCAGTGCCGGCCAAGTGCGGTGCAGAGCCTGCAGTACGACGGTGTGGCCGCTCGCGAAGAGTGCGGCCACCTTGTCGTCGCGGACCTGGTCGTTGATCTCCGCACCGACTCCGGCCGGGCCGGTGAACTGGCTGTCGTTGACGACAGTCCCGTTCTTGGCCAGGCGCAGGAACGGCGTACGGAGGCCGCGGCGGGACAGGAGCTCGTCAGCGTCCTGCAGGCTGAACAGGTCGCTGTAGTCGCCGCCGTGCGACAGCAGCGCCCGGGCACCCCAGTAGGAGCGGCCGAACTCGTCGAGGTCCAGACCACCCGCTACACAGCGCCGGAGAGCGGGACGCTCGTCCGGCAGCATCCCGCTCTCCGGCACTGGAATCACCAACTCCCGGAGTTCCCGCCGGCACCGCCGTCAGCACCGCCATCGGTCGCACCCGGTGAGGCACCACCATCAGCAGGTCCTTCGGCGCCACTGTCGGCACCTCCGTCAGCACCGCCATCGCTGACACCAGGCGAGGCGCCGCCGTCCGCGGGTCCTTCTGCATCGTCACCCGAGCCGGACGAGCCGAAGCCAGCTCCACCGTCTGCGCCGCCGTCGGTTCCGCCGCCAACAGCGCCACCGTCAGCGGGTCCCTCAGACGAGCCAGCTCCACCGTCCGCGCCGCCATCGGCACCGCCATCAGTTCCGCCGCCTACGGCGCCGCCGTCGGCAGGTCCCTCAGACGAGCCGTAGCCGCCAGCGCCACCATCGGCGCCACCGTCGGTCGCGCCCGGAGAAGCTCCGCCATCAGCGGGACCCTCCCCAGCGCCGCCATCGGCACCGCCGTCGGTTCCGCCACCTACGGCGCCACCGTCAGCAGGTCCCTCGGACGACCCGGCTCCACCATCAGCGCCACCGTCGGCGCCGCCGTCATGACCACCGACCGTCGTCCCGCCGTCAGCCAGCCCCTCGCCGTCACCGGAGCCACCGGAGACGTTGCCGCCGGCACCGCCGTCAGCACCGCCATCGGTCGTACCACTCGATGCTCCGCCGTCGGCCGGCCCCTCGCTGTCGGCCGATGAGGTCGTCATGTCGTCGTCGTTCAAGCCCATGATGGTGCTCCTTTCGCACTGCCCGAAGTGTCTTGCCGACCTCCCAGTGCGCAAAGTAGACCCGAGCTAAACCTGCACCCGCGTTACAACGGCCATTCGGTTCCGCTCCGATCGACGACTCACCCGGCGAGGTCCTGCCAGACCTTCAGGAACCCGTCGGTGACCTCCTCCGGACGGACAGCGATTCGCAGCCAATCCGCCCCCAGTCCGGGGAACGTATCTCCCCGCCGTACGGCGAAACCGCGCTCCCGCAACCGTTCCCGCAGTACTGCGGCGCCGGCCACATGCACCAGCACGAACGGCCCCCGAGCCACCCCGTACGTCGAAACGCCGGCCGTCCCCGAGAGCCCTGCCAGCAGATGAGCACGCTGCCGATCCAGCTCGATTGCCGCTTGCGCCGCCTCGGCCACCGCACGCTCGTTGCAGCAAGCAACCGCCGCCGCGAGCGCAGGAGTCGACACCGGCCAGTGCGGCTGTACTGCGGCCAACTGCTCGATCAGCCCGGGGGCCGCCACCACATACCCAACGCGAAGTCCGGCCAGCCCCCACGTCTTGGTCAGGCTGCGCACCACAACGAGCCCCGGGATCGACGCCCCGACCAACGACTCGGGCTCACCGGGCACGGCGTCCATGAAGGCTTCGTCGACCACCAGAATGCGATCGGGCCGAGCCAGTTCGCGGAGATCGTCGGCCCGGTGCAGCACCGACGTCGGGTTGGTCGGGTTGCCGACCACAACCAGGTCCGCGTCGGCCGGCACCGAGCGGGGATCGAAGACGAACCCGTTCTCCGCACTAAGGATGACTCGATCGACCAAATGTCCGGCCGACCGCAGTGCGGCCTCGGGCTCGGTGAACTGCGGATGGACGACGACCGGGTGCCGCGGCCGGAACGCGCGAGCGATCAGCACGAAGGCCTCGGCCGCCCCCGCGGTGAGCAGAATCTGCGACTGGTCACGCTGATGCCGGTTGGCGACGGCAGCCAGCGCGGCGTCCTGTCGCGGGTAGGAAGCCAGGTCGGTGAGGCTCGCCCCGACCTCCTCGATCAGCCAGCCGGGCGGCGTACCGGCGCGGACGTTGACGGCGAGGTCGACCAGGCCGTGGCCGACCTCGAGGTCGCCATGGTGGTCGAGATCGAAACCGTCCGGCCGTTGCGTCACACGCAGGAGGCTAGCCGCAAAGTCCTGACAAGAGGCGAAACCCAACGAGAAGTCACCGTGAAGACCTAACGAGAAGTCACCGTGAAGCGCCGGTTCTTCAGCGATGGATTGCGCTTTCGGGTCTCGGCCAGCCGGTCCGCCGAGATCTCGGCAGCGGCGAATCCGTCCGCCTCGCCGACGGCGGCGACTGCGATGCCCTGCGGGTCGATGATCTGGCTCAGACCGCAGTACTTCTTGCCGTTCTGGGCGGCGGCGGCGACATAACAGGTGTTCTCGATCGCGCGCGCCGTCAGCAGCGTGGTCCAGTGGTGCTCCTTGAGCGGCCCACGCACCCAAGCAGCCGGTACGACGAACACCTCGGCCCCCGCGTCGACCAGCGCCCGCGACAACTCGGGGAACCGCAGGTCGTAACAAGTCATCAGCCCGAGCTTGTGCCCGGCAACCTGGACGACGACCGGCGCCACGTCTCCCGCGGTTAGCTGATCCGACTCGCGGTAGCCGAACGCGTCGTACAGGTGGATCTTGCGGTAGGCACCCAGCAGGTCGCCGTCCGAGCCGACCGCGAGCAGCGTGTTGTACGGCCGGGCCTCGTCGCAGCTCCGCTCGAACATGCCCGCCACGATCGCGACGCCGTGCTCGGCCGCGGCCTTGCGGAGTGTGCCGACGAACTCCCCGTCGAGCGCCTCTGCCAGGTCGCCGACCGAACCACCCTCGCTCGCGAAGTCGGCCATCATCGCCTCCGGCAGTACGACGAGGTCGGTTCCGTCGACCGCCGCGTCGGCGACCAGCCGCGCGACCGACTCACGATTGGCGGCTTTGTCGTGCGAGCTGGCGGTCTGCACCACGGCGATCTTCACGCCTCCATGGTGCCCCATCCGGGCGGAGTTGACCCGGGCTCGCGGCGACGGGAGGCAGACTGAGGGGATGGAGTTCGATGCGGTCGTGTTGGCCGGCGGCGGGTCCACCCGGTTCGGCGGGGTGGACAAGGCGCTGCTGGTGCTGGACGGGCTGTCCCTGCTGGATCGGGTGCTCACAGCAACGATCGCGGCGAGGTCGACAGTTGTCGTCGGGCCGGAGCGCGCGGTCTGCCGGCCGGTCGAGTGGACCCGGGAGGAGCCAGCCGGAGGTGGACCGGTCGCGGGGATCGCGGCTGGGATCGCCGTTGGCCAGGCGCCGATCGTGGTGCTGCTGTCCTGCGATCTGCCGTGGATCACCGCCGCAGAGGTCGGGCAACTGGTCGAGGGCGTCGGCGAGCATGATGGGTTTGGGCTGCTCGATACGGGGAGCCGCGAGCAGTGGCTGGCGGCGGCGTACCGGCGTACTGCGTTGGTGGCGGCGTTGCAGCGGATCGGCGATCCGCAGAACCAGTCGGTCCGCAGACTCTTCCTCGACCTGGACCTCAGCTGGTCGGCGCCGACCCGCGCGGGCGACGACGTCGACTCCTGGGCAGACCTCGACGACCAAAACCCGTCGACAACGGACCAGCCCGGCCTCTAGCTTTGCGGCAATGGAGATCGCCGCGATGGTCGAGCAGGCCTGCCCGGGCAGCGACATCGCGGCGATCGTGCCGCGGTCGGGTGGCCAGCTGAGCACGGTCTTCGAGGTACGCCGGTACGCCGCGGCGCCGCTGATCGTGAAGCTCTACGAGCCCGAGTGGGCCTGGAAGCAGGCCAAAGAGGTCTACGTCTACGGCATCCTCCAGCAGCAACTCGCCGGCTCGATCCCCGAGGTCGTGCACGTCGGCCCGGCCTTCACCGTCCTGACGAAGCTCGACGGAGTACCGCTGTCCGAGGCCGAGCCGCCGGACTGGCGGGCCGTCTACCGGCAACTCGGCGAGCTGCTCGCGAAGATCCATCGCATCCCGCAACCGGCGTACGGGTATCTGACCGACCAAGTGCTCGACCCGCTGTTCGGCAACGCCACGAAGCCTGTTCCTTGCCACCCAACTTTCATGAAGGGGCAACGCCGACAAGCTCGGCGGGCTCACCGATGGGTACGGCGAGCTGCCGGCCGACTGGCGGCCGCGGATGACGCTGTACCGGCTCTATCACTCGCTCGAGCTCTGGGACTGGTTCAAGTCGATCGGCACCGTCGATCCGCTCGACAGCATCGCGGGCGACATGGGCGAGATCGTCCGGCCGCAAGCCTGACGCAGTACCGTGGCTGGCATGCGAGCTGTCGTTTGTGAGGGTGCCGGTGGCGTCGAGGTGCTGACGATCGGTGAGATCGAGGATCCGACTCCAGCGGTGGACGAGGTCGTCATCAATGTGGTCGCCGCGGGCGTTAACCGCGCCGACCTGTTGCAGCGGCAAGGGCACTATCCGCCGCCGCCCGGGGCGCCGGGGACGATCGGGCTCGAGGTGTCCGGCACGATTGCCGCAGTCGGCTCCGAGGTCGAGGGGTGGGCAGTCGGTGACGAGTGTTGCGCGCTGCTCGCTGGTGGCGGGTACGCCGAGAAGGTGGTCGTCCCGGCGCCGCAGGTGATGCCGGTGCCGGAGGGCATCGACCTGGTCAGCGCGGCCGCGCTGCCCGAGGTGGTGGCGACGGTCTGGTCGAACGTGTTCATGACCGCGCACCTGAAGGACGGCGAGACGCTGCTCGTGCACGGCGGCTCGTCCGGGATCGGCACGATGGCGATCCAGCTCGGGGTCGCGCACGGCGCCCGGGTGCTCTGCACGGTCGGCAGCCGGGACAAGATGGATTTCTGCACCCGGCTCGGCGCGGACGTCGCGATCAACTACAAGGAAGCCGAGTGGGCTTCGGTCGTCAACGAGGCCACCCACAAGGCCGGCGCCGACGTGATCCTCGACATCATGGGCGCGAAGTACCTGCAGGACAACGTGAAGACGCTCGCGTACGACGGCCGGCTGGTCGTGATCGGGATGCAGGGCGGGACCAAGGGCGAGCTGGACCTCGGGCGGCTGATGTCGCGGCGCGGCTCGATCACCGGGACCGGTCTGCGGGTGCGGTCGGTGGTGGAGAAGGGCCAGATCCTCGCCGAGGTGGTCGGACATGTCTGGCCGCTGGTGACAGCGAAGAAGGTGCGGCCGATCGTGCACCGCACCTACCCGCTGGAGGCCGTCGCCCAGGCGCACCAGGCGCTCGAGGAGTCCAACCACATCGGCAAGATCCTGCTGACCATCTGACGGTTACTGCGGCGTGGAGAAGTTGGCGGCCAGCCAGGCCGGGTCCGGGGCGACCAGTTGGATGACGTCGATCCAGGTGCCTTCGGGGTCGCGCACGAAGAAGTGCCGCTGACCCCAGACCTCGGTGATCACCTCGGTCTCCAACGCGACGCCGCCGTCAGTGAGGGCCGCGGCGACCTGATCCGCATCCTCGACGACGAAGCCGAAGATGTTCGAGCTGTCCCGGAGCGCCGAGACGGCGGCCGGCACCGACTCGTGACCGCGCTCGGTGATGGCCAACTCCCAGTCCACCTCGCCGCGGCGCAGGCAGATGAACCAGCCGATATCGAGGGTGATCTTCAGGTCGAAGTGCCGTTCGTAGAACGCGGCGACCTCGGCCGGACGTGCGGTGACGACGGTCGCGCCAAAAGAAGCGGGATGCAATTGATCTCCTTGATCACTACAGCTGTTGTGGTTGAGTACAACAGTTGTAGTGCATAGCTGCTAGGCTTGTCAACATGCCGAGCAATCCCGAACGCCGCAACCAGCTCGCCGACGCCGGCCTCGCCGTACTGGCCGAGTCGGGCGCCCGAGGCCTCACGCACCGCGCGGTCGATGCCGCCGCGGGCCTCCCGGCCGGTACTGCGTCCAACTACTTCCGTAGCCGCGACGCCTTGCTCGGCGCCCTCGGCGAGCGGATCTTCGAGCGGCTCGCCCCCGACGAGACGGTGCTGACCCCACTCGCCGAGCGGACGCCGTCGATCGACCTGGTCGTCGACTACGTCCGCTACATCGTCGAGCGCCTGCTCGGCCGCCCCGAGCTCCCCCTCGCCCTGTTCGAACTGCGCCTGGAGGCGGCCCGCCGGCCGGGGCTCAACGAGATCCTCTCGCGCACCCTGCAGCAGGGATTCGACACCGATGTCTCGTTCCACGTCCAAGCCGGCCTGCCCGGCGGCGCCGAGGAGGTCCGGCTGCTGCGGTTCGCGATCGACGGCCTCGTCTTCGACCAACTCACCCCCGGTACCGGCCGCCGGTACGACGTCGACGCCATCACCGCGCGGCTCGTACGCCGACTGGTCCGGGAGGACTGAAAACCCGGTTGACCACTGAATACTGAGTATGCATACTCAGTATCTATGTCGATCAAACACGGCTTGCTGGCGCTGCTCCGGACGGAGCCGAAGTACGGGTACCAACTGCGCGGGGAGTTCGAGGCGGCCACCAACTCGACCTGGCCGCTGAACATCGGGCAGGTCTACACGACGCTCACCCGGCTCGAACGCGACGGGCTGGTGCAGGCCAGTCAGACCGGCAAGGACGACGACGGCCGGTCCCTGTACGAGATCACCATGGCCGGGCAGGACGAGCTGGCGCGGTGGTTCGAGACGCCGGTGACCCGGGAGTCGCGGCCGCGCGACGAGCTGGCGATCAAGCTCGCGTTGGCGCTCGCCGTACCGGGGATCGACGTGACGGCGGTGCTGCAGCGGCAGCGCGCCTCGACCATGCAGACGATGCAGGAGCTGACCCGGCTCAAGCGCGGCGGCCGGGATGGCGAGATCTCCTGGCTGCTGGTGCTCGAGTCGATGATCTTCGGCGCCGAGGCGGAGATCCGCTGGCTGGACCACTGTGAGTCGATGCTCTCCCGCCACCGCCGGACCGCCAAGCCCAGTACTGCGGCCGTGCACACCGACGACCCATCAGACCTAGAGGCGGGGGCCCACCGATGAGCACGATCCTCGACATCCGCAATCTCTCCCGGGTGCACGGCACCGGCGAGCAGGCCGTGCACGCCCTCCGCGGCGTCGACCTGTCCGTGGCAGCCGGCGAACTCGTCGCCGTGATGGGCCCGTCGGGTTCAGGGAAGTCGACGCTGCTGACCTGCGCCGGCGGACTCGACCGGCCGACCAGCGGCGAGATCCTGGTCGACGGCAACGACCTGGCCACCCTCGGCGCCAAGGCGGTCGCGGCTCTGCGCCGGCGCCGGATCGGGTACGTCTTCCAGGACTTCAACCTGATCCCGGCCCTGACCGCCGCCGAGAACGTGATGCTGCCGCTCGAACTGGACGGCACCCGCGCCCGAACTGCCCGCAAATACGCCGAGGCCGCGCTGACGGAGGTGGCCATCCCCGAGTTGGCCGACCGGTTTCCCGACGAGATGTCCGGCGGCCAGCGGCAACGGGTCGCGATCGCCCGGGCCATCGTCGGTGAACGCCGGATCCTGCTCGCCGACGAGCCCACCGGCGCACTCGACTCGGAGACCGGCGAAGCCGTCCTCCAGCTCCTCCGCGACCGCTGCGACCAGCACGGCGTCGCCGGCGTCCTCGTCACCCACGACGCCCGGCACGCCGCCTGGGCCGATCGCGTCGTCTACCTGCGTGATGGCGTCCTGGTAGGCCAGTCCGGCCCGCTGCCCGAGGTCGACATCCTGCTGGAAACCCACTGATGGGCGGCTGGGGACCCCCGCTGCGGATCGCCCGGCGTACAGCCCGGCGCTCCCCTGGCAGAACTCTGCTGGTCGCCGCGCTGATCGGCGTACCGGTGTTCGCGGCGTCCTGGATCACCCTGATCAACACGGCTGACAGTCCCACCGGCGAGAGCCTCGCCCGGCAGACCGTCGGGACGGCCGATGCAGAGGTCACCGTGACGCAGTACGGGAAGCTGAATCCCTGGCCCGAGCGACCGAGTCTGATGATCAGCGATCCCGGCCCACTGGGCGGCAACCAGCGGCCGCGCGACACCAGCAAGGTCGATCCGCTGAAGCTGCTGCCGGCCGGCAGTACGACGGCCCGCAAACTGCAGGAGGTCGGCCAGGCTTCTCTCCGTGGGCCACACACCATCACCTCGGCCCGGCTGATCACAGGGGACGGCCGGAGCCCGTTGACCGCAGGGACCTTCAAGCTCGACAGCGGGCAGATGCCCGGCAAGCCCACCGAGGTCGCGATCTCGCCCGCGTTGGCGAAGTACCTCGGACTGCTGGACGGCGACAAGCTGCGGACCGGCGCCAAGCTGACCACGCCGACCGACCAGCAGTACGCCGTGGTTGGGCTGGCCCGCAGTCTCTCCGGCCCGGGCGACCGGACCATCTTCGGTCCATCGAACACGCCGCTGACCACCGTCGATCCGCAGACTCCGCTGGTCTACCTGGCCGAGCTGCCGGCCGGCACCGACGCTGACGCACTGAGCGACCAACTACTCGGCAACGGCCTCGCATTGTTGCCTAGAGCAAATATTGTCGACCCGCCGCCGAGCATGTACGGCACTGCCGCCGATGCCGGCGCGACCGCGGTGATCGCCCTGGTGATCGGCTTCGGCGTACTCGAGATCGTCCTGCTGGCCGGTACTGCGTTCGCGGTCGGCGCGCGACGGCAGACCCGCGAGCTCGGCCTGGTCACCGCGGCGGGCGGGACACCTCGAGACATCCGGCGCATCGTCCTCGCGCAGGGCGTCTTCGCGGGGGCGATCGGATCGGGCAGCGGACTGTTGCTCGCCATCGTGGTCACCTTCGCGGGCCGGCCGTTGTGGGAGCGGCTCTTCTCGTCGCTGCTGCTCGATCTCCAGATTCCCTGGTCGAAGCTGCTGCCGATCGCACTGCTGGGCCTTCTGGCCGGCCTGGCCGCGGCCGTCGTGCCGGCCGTCAGCGCCGGACGGATGGCGCCCATGGCGGCGCTCAGCGGTCGATTCGCCGCCGCGGCCGGGGTGGTCAGACTCCGCAAGCCCGCGATCATCCTGGTCGGAGCCGGCATCGCGTGCAGCGTCCTCGGCAGCGTCTGGATGGCCGGCGTACTCGGGGCAGCCCGCAAAGCCGCGTCCGAGAGCAGCAACGTGTACGGCAACTCGGTGACGCCGACCGGGCCGATCGCCCTGGTGCTGCTAGGCATCACCGCAGTACTGATCGGACTGGTCTGGCTGCTGCCCGGCCTGGTCGCCAAGCTGGCCGAACTGGCCCGCTTCCTGCCGCTGAGCGGACGCCTCGCGCTGCGGGACGCTTCCCGCCATCGGCACCGCACCGGCCCCGCGGCAGCGGCGATCATGATGTCGGTCGGAGCGACGGCGGCGATCGCCTTCGCGTTCTCCAACTCGATCGCCGCCGACTCCGCCGACTACGTCCCGGACAGCCTGCACGGTGATGCCGTGCTGCTCTTCGCCGGCGAGGTGCCCTACTCACCGGCCACGGTCGAGAAGGTGGGTGCGCTCCTTCCGACCAAGACGGCGTACGAGTTCGGCCAGATCGTCCGGGTGGGCCAGAAGAGCTATCACGGCTACACGCCGTCGCTGACAGCGATCGCTCCGATGCCCAACCCGGAGGGACAGTCGGCCTACCCAGTGGTCGTCGTCGACCCGGCGTACATCGAGCGCTTCCCTGACTACGGACCGAAGGCCGCCGCGGCGATGCGGGCCGGCCAGGTGGTCGTCCCGGCCGCGGCCGCGATCTCCGGCGGGTCGGTCAGGCTGACGACGGACGACGATTCGGAGGGCAAGTCGACCAGACCGCACCCCGCCGCGCTGGTCACTTCGGCCCCGACGGTCGGGCAGTTGGCCATTACGGCATTGATCAGCCCAGAGGCCGCGAAGAAGCTCGGCACCATCACGCCGTACCGGGCGGTGTACGAACTGAAGCGCGAGCCGACCGACGACGAACTGGACGCGGTGGCGACGTTGCTCGGGTACGACGACCTGCTGAAGGTGGAGAAGGGGTACGAGAGTCCTGCGGGGCTGGCGTTTCTCGGCCTGATGGGCGCGGCGGCCGTAGTCACGCTGCTCGGAGTCGCGATCTCGGTCTCGCTGTCCGCGGCGGAGGGGCGCGCAGACCTCGCGACCCTGGCGGCCATCGGCGCTCCGCCGCGCCGTCGACGGAGTCTCGCCGCCGCCCAGGCCTGGGTGCTTGGTCAGCTCGGATGCCTGCTCGGCGTGGGAGTTGGCGCTCTCTACGGCTACACCGCGCATGCGGCGTTCGGTTCGCCGGACTTCGAGATCCCCTGGCGGGAGCTCGCGGGCATCGTGATCGTGGTGCCGTTGTTCGCCGGCCTGCTGGCCTGGTTGCTGACCAGGTCGCGGTTACCGATGGTCAGCCGGCTCGACTAGTACCGCGTACGCCGCTGCAACTTGTTGCCTAGAGCACCTATCTGGTTCTGGCCAGGTCGGGATGGGCGATCGGGTGCAGCGGCGTGCTGGTGACGCGCCATTGGCCGCACTCGCACTGCTGGTAGGTGAGCAGACCTTCGCTGACGGGATGCGCTGACGCGACCCGCCAACTGTGCCGGTGGACTTCGTCTCTGGTGGTCATGACTCCATCGTGCTGTAATGGCATTGTGCATCTCAACCCTTACGGCGCCGACGCCGTCCTATTGGCCGTGAACCTGGCCACCAATCCGGCCGCGACCGCGATCGAGTTGGCCGAGCGCTGCGAGGAGAGCGGCGTCGAGAGCCGGCTCGTGCGGAGCAGGCGCGTGACGGCGGCCGACCTGGCCGCAGTACGGGTTGCGTTGGATGAGTGGCTCGAGGTCGTGGATGCGCCTGACGAGGAGAGCCGGGTGCGACTGGTGAACGCGATGCTGGCGAAGCACACGGAGCATCCACGCCTCACCAACCACGCGGGCGACGGCTGGCACATGCACTACCGACCCGACGACGTACCGGTCGGGCGATTGGTCGCGACCTTGATCAGCACCGGTACTGCGCTGCACCTGGCCGGCCGCGGCATCTCCCGGCTCGGCCGTTGCGCGACGGACGGCTGCGACAACGTGTACGCCGACCTGTCGCGCGGTGGACGTCAGCGCTACTGCAGCCCTGCGTGCGCGAACCGTGACGCAGTGCGAAGACATCGCTCGAAGACCTCCTAAAGCCTGTCACTGTTGGCGACCTAGGATGGGGTAATGAGCGAGAGCAGCGGCGAGAACGAGGGTGTCCAGATGACCGGCGCCCAGACCGAGGACGGCAAGATCCTGATCGTCGGTCCGGACGGCATGGCTGTCGAAGGGCCGCCGCGGGACCGGAGCGACGAGCGCGACAGCGACGAGCCGCGCTCGGTGACCGAACTGGTCGAGCAGCCGGCCAAGGTGATGCGGGTCGCGAACATGATCCGGCAGCTGCTCGACGAGGTGAAGGCAGCGCCGCTCGACGAGGCTTCCCGCCAGCAACTGCGGGCGATTCACGAGGCGTCGATCAAGGAGCTGGAGAGTGGGCTGGCGCCGGAGCTGGTCGAGGAGCTGGAGCGGCTGACGCTCGACTTCACCGAGGACAGCACGCCGACCGAGGCGGAGCTGCGGATCGCGCAGGCCCAGCTGGTGGGCTGGCTGGAAGGCTTGTTCCACGGCATCCAGACCGCGTTGTTCGCGCAGCAGATGGCCGCGCGTCAGCAGCTGGAGCAGATGCGTCGCGCACTCCCTGGCGGCCAGCAGTTGCCTCCGGGCGCTGCGCCTGAGGAGGGTTCGCCCTTCCCCGGCCCGCCGCAGCCGGGCGCGACCGACGGCCCGGGCAGCGGAGGCATGTACCTCTAGTTCACCTGAGGTTGAAGAGGTCTTCGAGGACGGTGGCGACACCGTCCTCGTCGTTTGTCGGGCAGATGACGTCGGCCATCGCCAGCACGTCGGCGTGCGCGTTGCCCATCCCGTACGACGTCCCGGCCCAGGCCAGCATCGGCAGATCGTTCAACGAGTCGCCGAACGCGATCACCTCGTCGGCCGTGATTCCCAAGCCGGTCGCGAACTCCGCCAGCATCGCCGCCTTCGACACCCCGCTCGCCGAGATCTCCACCAGGCTGTGGCCGCCGCTGTGGCTGGCCGTCACCCGCGTTCCGACCACCGCGCCGACTCTGGCCAGCAGCTCGTCGGAATGCCACTGGGGATGGCGAACCAGCAGCTTCGCCAGCGGCTCGGACAGCAGTTCGTCGAGCTCGGCGATCAACGTGTCGTCCGGGGTCGGCCACCGATTGAGATAGGTCGGTTCCTGTCCGTAACGATCGGCCCGCTCGATCGCGAACTCGACCTCCGGTACCGCGGCCCGGATCGCGCGCGCGACCTCGAGACCGACGGCCGGTTCGATCAGCGCGGTCCGGATCGCCTTGCGTTGCACGACGTCGTACAGAATGGCGCCGTTGGCAACAATCGCGACACCGTGCGCGCCGACCAGATCACCGAGGTCGTGCAACCAGCGCGGCGGCCGGGCGGTCACCATCACGAACTGGGCGCCGGCTTCCTGCACCGCGAGCACCGCGGCCTTCGTCCGTGGCGAGATCGAACGATCACTGCGTACTAAGGTTCCGTCAAGATCGGTGGCGACCAGACGGGGCGGGCGAACTGCTTCGGGGATCGGCACCGGACCACCGTAGCTGCTGCGACCGAGTCGCCTATACCCCTACTCGGGGCTCGGTGGCAAGCGTTTGGACATCGGTTTCCATGCAATCTGGTTGACCGTTGAACAACGTCACCAGACCGTTACGGCAGGAAGCTGCAATTGCAGCCCGTTCCCATGCACAGCAGGGTTTTCGTGTGATTTCATGCGGTGGCCAGTGGGGAACCAGCGACGATTCTGATGCGTCCCACCTCGGCAAACACCAACGCGATACCGATGTGGAATTGGGTGCAACCAAATCCTCATCCACAGCGTCAAGAGTTATGGATCGGTGCGTCCCACCGCGGGGCGACCAGGGTGGGTCGGCGACAGATCGATCCCATCAGCTAGTGGGCTCAGGTGTTCGGGCGTGCTTCATCGTTCGTTCATCCGGGTCCTGGAACTTGGGGAGCCATGATGATCGTCAACAGCGCCAAGATAGCGGGGCAAGGGAGCAACAGCTCTCGTGCGGCTGTCGACACATCTTCCATCGTGGAGGGGGCGATGACCGGCTGCACCGCACGCACGGACATCTTCCAGCACCGGTTGATGGAAGAACCGCCGCCCGCCTCGGCGACCAGGCGGACCCGGGAACGCTATGACCAGTTGGTCCGCGAGGCCAGGGCCGTCTGCGCGTCCTGCCCGTTGTTCACCGACTGCCTGTTCAGCGCCGTCGCGCAGCACGATGTCAGCGGCTTCGTCGCCGGCACCACGGCCGCGCAGCGACGCTCGATGCGGAACCTGCTGGACGTAGAGGTCCAGGCAGACGACTTCGACCAGCTCGCCGGTGCCCGCGGCACGCGTCGGCCGGTCAGCCACGAAGAGGTGCTGCGGCTGCGGACGCAGTACCCGAACGACAGCCTGGAATCCCTGGCCATGCGGCTGGGCTGCTCGCTGTCCACCGTCAAGCGGCACCTGCGCAGGGCCCGTCGGGGCCAGAGCCCCGCGATCAAGGCACCGCGGGCCCGCCCGGAGGTGAGCGCCGTCCTGGACGCGTTCGACGCCGTGGTGGACCGGCCGCGGCAGTCACCTCGTCCTGGCAACACCCGCGTCGCCTGACACCGATACTCGGCCCGCCAGCGGACTATCGGCAACAGACGATCGGACAACTGCAAAGCCCGGCCCTCCTGTCACTGCGGGAGGGCCGGGCTTTTTGGTTGCCTGGGGAAACTATCTCCGGCGGCTATTCGATCAGGGTCGAATAGTTCGCTCAGATGCGATTCAGAAATACCGATTGAGCACAGCGGCGACACCATCGTCGGTCACCGATTTGGTGACCTCGTCGGCTTTCACCTTGACCTCGTCCGGCGCCGCGCCCATCGCCACCCCGAGACCGGCGTAGACGAGCATCTCGATGTCGTTGCGGCCGTCGCCGAGCGCCAGCAGATCCGCCGCCTCCAGCCCGTACTGCGCCAGCGCAACCTTCAGCCCGGTGCTCTTGTCGACGCCTTCCGGCGCGATGTCCAGCCAGGCCGTCCAGCCGACGAAGTAGGCGACGCCGTGCAGGCCCAGGCGTTCGGCCAGCTGCACGAAGTCGCTCTCGGACTGGTCGGGGTCGCGGATGATCAACCGGGTCACGGGTTGCGGCGCCAGCTCGGCGTCCGTGACCACCTTGATCGTCGCGGCAGTGCCCAGATCGCCGTCCGGGAAGGGCGCGGTGACCAGGTAGCCGCCGTCGTGCTCCTCGACCGCCATCCGCGCGTTCGGGGCGTGCTCGCGGACCGACGCGATCACCGTGGTCGGGTCGAAGGTCCGCTCGTCCACCACCTCGCCGGACGGGTACCGCAGGGTTCGCGCACCGTTGCTGGCGACAACAAAACCGTCCGGCAGGCCGAGCAGCTCGGCGACCGGCCTGGTGGTCTGCCAGGACCGGCCGGTGCACAGGATCACCGGAACCTGCGCGGCGGCGCGGCGGACCGCGTCGACCACGGCGGGCGAGATCCGCTCGTCGTGGTCGATCAACGTCCCGTCGATGTCGAGGGCAACGGCCTTCGGCCGCCAGCCCTGGGTCATTTGCCCACCGGTTCGAGGATCTCGCGGCCACCGACGTACGGGCGCAGCGCGGCCGGCACCCGGACCGAGCCGTCGGCCAGCTGGTGGGTCTCCAGGATCGCGACCAGCCAGCGGGTGGTGGCCAGCGTGCCGTTCAGCGTCGCGACCGGGCGCGGCTTGCCGTCCGCGTCCCGGTGCCGGATGTTCAGCCGGCGGGCCTGGAAGTCGGTGCAGTTCGAGGTCGAGGTGAGCTCGCGGTACGCGCCCTGGGTCGGCACCCAGGCCTCGCAGTCGAACTTCCGGTACGCCGAGGCGCCCAGGTCACCCGTCGCGGTGTCGATCACCCGGTAGGCCAGCTCCATCTTGTCCAGCATCTCCTTCTCCCAGCCGAGCAGCCGCTGGTGCTCCGCGGCCGCGTCGTCCAGGCTGCAGTAGGAGAACATCTCGACCTTGTCGAACTGGTGGACGCGGATGATCCCGCGGGTGTCCTTCCCGTAGGAGCCCGCCTCGCGGCGGTAGCAGGACGACCAGCCGGCGTACCGGATCGGGCCGGCGGAGACGTCCAGGATCTCGTCCATGTGGTACCCGGCGAGCGGCACCTCCGAGGTGCCGACCAGGTAGAGCTCAGGCTCGGCCAGCCGGTACACGTCGTCGTGGGCGTTCAGGTAGCCGGTGCCGCCCATGATCTCGGGCTTGACCAGGCTCGGCGTGATCATCGGGGTGAAGCCGTTCTCCACCGCCTGGGCGATCGCCAGCTGGAGCATGCCGAGCTGGAGCAGCGCGCCGACGCCCTTGAGGAAGTAGAACCGGGCGCCGGACACCTTGGCGCCGCGCTCCATGTCGATCGCGCCGAGCAGCTCGCCCAGCTCGAGGTGGTCACGCGGCTCGAAACCCTCGGCGGCGAAGTCGCGCGGCTTGCCGATCTCCTCCAGCACGGTGAAGTCCTTCTCGCCGCCGACCGGAGCCTCGTCGGCGACCAGGTTCGGCAGCTTGCCGGCCAACTCGTCGAAGCGCGTCTCGGCCTCGGCGGCAGCGGCCTCGTTGGCCTTCACCTCGCCGGCCAGCGCCTTGGTGCGGTCGAGCAGCGCGGTGCGCTCGTCGCCCTTGGCCTGCGCCACCTGCTTGCCGAGGCCCTTCTGCTCCGCCCGTAGCGACTCGTACGCCGAAATGGCCGATCGGCGATCACTGTCGGCCGCCAGCACCTGGTCGACCAGGTCGGTACTCTCGCCGCGCTTGGTCAGGGACGCACGGACGACATCGGGGGTCTCACGGAGCAATTTGGCATCGATCACACGTGCAGGGTATCGGGGCGTGTCAGCGGCGGCGAAGTCTATTCGGGATGATGAGCTGGCACCAGCGGATCACCAGCGGCCATTTCAGGGGGAAATCAGCGGGTATGAACCACCACCCACCAACTCACGTCGGCCGGGCGCTGACGGTCGTGCTGGGTGCGTTGCCGTTCACCGTGGTGACCTTGCTGGTCTTCGGGGGCTGGCCGCCGCTGCGCCGCTGGGACGAGTCGGTGGCGTCCCGGGTGGCGACGTACGGCGCAGCGCACGAGAGCATGGTGGACGTCTGGCAGGTGATCGGCGCGGTGATCCTGCCGTGGACCTCGCGAGCCGTCATCCTGATCGTCGCCGTCTACCTGTGGCACCGGCGCGCACGGCTGCTCACCGTCTGGCTGATCGTCTCTGCCGGCGCCGAACTGGGCCTGGTCCAGGCGGTCCTGCACATCTTCGACCGGAGCCGGCCTGCCCAGACGCTAGTCGAGACCAGCGGCTGGTCGTACGTGTCCGGGCACGCGACGGCCGCCTTCGTGATGGCCGGGGCGCTCGGCGTGGTGCTGCCGTCGGTCCGCGGCTGGCGGCGCCGCTTCCGGCTGCTGGTGACGCTGCCGACGATCGCGGTGGTGTGGATCGCGTCGGTCGACCGGGTGCTGCTGAACGCGCACTGGGTCTCCGACGTACTCGGTGGCTGGGCGCTCGGACTGGCGATTCTGACCGCGACGTCGATCGGCTTCGGGCTGCGTCCCGGGCTGCGACGACGCCGGCGGCGTACTCCGGCGGATGGGAACGGTACGTCGACGCCGCCGCGGGCCGCAGTCATCGTCAACCCGATCAAGGTCGGCGACGGGGTCGCGTTCCGGCGCAAGGTGACTCGCGCGCTGGCCGTCCGTGGATTCGACGATCCGCTCTGGCTGGAGACGCGTCAGGACGACTCGGGCAACGCGATGGCCAAGCGCGCGATCGAGAACGAGTCGGATCTGGTGCTGGTCGCGGGCGGCGACGGGACGGTCCGGGTGGTCTGCTCCGCGCTGGCGAACACCGGCATCCCGGTCGGAGTGATCCCGGCCGGTACGGGCAACCTGCTGGCCCGCAACCTGCACATCCCGCTCGACCTGGACGACGCGCTGGAGCGCATCCTGGACGGCCGCGACCGGCGGATCGACCTGGTCAAGGTGTCCGGCGACGGGCTGGACACGGACCGGTTCGCGGTGATGGCGGGGCTCGGGCTGGACGCGGCGATCATCACCGGGGCGCCGCCGATCCTGAAGGCGCAGATCGGCTGGACGGCGTACCTGGTGTCGGCGGCGAAGAACATCAACCATCCGTCGGTGAAGGTCCGGATCACGCTGGACGACGACGAGCAGGTCGAGCGCCGGGTCCGGACCGTGGTGATCGGCAACGTCGGGATGCTGCAGGCGAACATCCCGCTGCTGCCGGACGCGCGGCCGGACGACGGGTTGATCGACGTGGTGGTGATCGCCCCGCGCCGGGTGACCCAGTGGCCGCTGGTGTTCTGGCGGGTGATGACGCGGACGAAGCGGACCGAGATGTACCTGGAGCGCTTCACCGGGCGGAAGGTGGAGATCGTCGCCACGGCGGATGTGCAGCGTCAGCTCGACGGCGACGGCATCGGCCCGGGCCGGAACCTCACCGCCGAGGTGGAGCCAGGCTCGTTGGTCGTGCGGGTGCCCAAACGCCGGTACTAGCTCTCCGGGGTGTGCCGGGGCTGCGCTGCCTCTTTGCGCAGGTTCTCGAGGGCCTCGGTCTCCTCGGGGGACAGCTTCGACTCGCTCTCGAAGGCCTTGACCTCCTTGGCGTACGAGCGGGCGTCGTTGCGGCTGTTGATCGAGGTCAGCACCACCCCGTCGCCGTTGTCGTCGAGCAGCGCCATCGACCAGGACAGCCGGCCACCCATGTCGCCGTACGCGTCGTACCGGACGACGGCCAGGTGCTGCAGGGTGTCGCGCAGCTCGCTGCGGGCGTCCTCGAGCTCCTTGCTCAGCCGGCGAAGCTCCGACTTGACCGTGCCGGGCTTGGCCTCCGGCTGGGGTGCTGCCGTGGACTGGACCTGGGGCTGCGGTTGCGGGGTCGCGGGCAGCTTCGCCGCGGCCTTGGGCGCACCGGACTGCGCCCTGAGCGCCTGGATGGCGAACACGAGGGCGAGCACCGCCACGAACAGAGCGGCGATCCCGAAAGCACCGGCTAACGTCGAAGACACGCCCGCAGCTTAATGGCTGCGTGGTCAAGAGCTTGCGCTGAGTGTCGGCCCAGGGCCGAATCGGGCGTTTGCTGCTGGGCCACGTAGATTCGCGGGGTGACTCATTTGCCTGACTCAAGCCCCGGCGGCGGCCCCCTGCCCGGAGTACACGACCTCGGTTACGCCCGCCTCGACACGGATCGCCTGGAGCGCACAGGTGACGCGGAGGTGGTCTACGGCGCCGGCAAGACGCCGGAGCAGGTCGTGGAGCTCCTCAAGACGCTGCACGAGACCCACCCGGGCAACGCCGTACTGGCGACCCGCCTGAGTGAGGAGGCGCAGGCTGCCGTCACTGCCGCGCTGCCGGACGCCGTAGTCGACCCAGTCGGCCGTACTGCGACCCTCGGGTCCGCTCCCGTACTGCGGGGGACAGTGGCGGTTGTAGCAGCCGGTACGTCGGACGCCCCGGTCGCGGCGGAGGCTGCCACCACTGTGGGTGTGTTCGGGGCGAACGTCGACTTCATCACCGATGTCGGCGTGGCCGGGCTGCACCGGATCATGAGCGTGCGGGAGCGGCTCGCTGCCGTCGACTGCCTGATCGTGGTCGCCGGGATGGAAGGCGCGTTGCCGAGCGTGGTGGGCGGGCTCGTCGGGGTGCCGCTGGTCGCAGTACCGACTTCTGTCGGGTACGGCGCTTCGTTCGGCGGGGTGGCCGCGCTGCTGGCGATGCTCAACTCCTGCGCGCCCGGGGTGACCGTGGTGAACATCGACAACGGGTTCGGAGCCGGGGTGTTCGCGGCCCGGGTGGCGCGACGCGCGGCGCCGGCGGAGGTGAAGTCGCAGTGAGAGTCGCCTGGATCGACTGCGCGGCCGGTGCCTCCGGTGACATGCTGCTCGGCGCGTTCTTGTCGGCCGGGGCTGATTTGGAGGTGGTCAACGCGGCGGTTGCTGCGGTGGATGCCTCGCTGTCGGTCACTGTCGAGCGGACTAGCCGGCACCAGATCGCTGCTACCAAAGCTTCAGTTCGAGTCGCTGGTGAGCTCCACCCTGAGAACTTTCCGGATGCCGAGGTCGGCCACGGACATGGTCATGGACATGATGATGTCGGGCACGGACATGGGCATGAAGATGCTGAAGTTGGTGGGCATACGCGGACTTGGGCTGAGGTTCGGCGGCTGATCGAGGCTGCTGGGCTGGCTGATGCGGTGCGCGACCGAGCACTCGACACCTTCGCTCGCCTGGCGCGCGCCGAGGGACAGGCTCATGGCGTCGAGCCCGACGAGGTGCATTTCCACGAGGTCGGGGCGCTCGACGCCATCGCCGACATCGTGGGGGTCGCCGCCGCGTCGGTCGCGTTGGAGCTTGATCGCATCATCGTTTCAACGATCGCGCTCGGCGGCGGCCGCCAGGTGCGCGGCCAACACGGCGGCATCCCGGTGCCGGGGCCTGCAGTACTCGCGTTGCTGTCCGAAGCCGACGCGCCCGTGGTCGGCGGCACCGCGCCGTACGAGATGACGACGCCGACCGGCGCGGCGCTGCTCGCCTCGCTGGCTGACGACTTCGGGCTGCTGCCGCCGATGCGGATCCAGCAGACCGGTGTCGGCGCCGGCGGCCGCGACCCGGTCGAGGTGCCGAACATCGTCCGCGTGATCGTCGGCGACGCACTCGACCGCCCGGCCACCGAGTTGGTCTACGAGACCAACGTCGACGACCTCGACCCGCGGATCTGGCCGCAGGTGCTGGCGCGGCTGATGGAGGCCGGCGCGGCCGACGCCTGGCTGACCCCGATCCTGATGAAGAAGGGCCGTCCGGCACACACCCTGTCGGTGCTGGTCGGCGGCGCGAACGCCGAGGAGGTCCGCTCGGTGATCCTGTCCGAGACGTCGGCGATCGGGCTGCGCGAGTCGCAGGTGCGCAAGCACGCGGCCGATCGCGAGTTCGCCAGCGTCGAGGTCGACGGCCAGCGGATCCACGTCAAGATCGCCCGGTACGGCGGTCAGGTGGTCAACGTGCAGCCGGAGTACGACGACGTCGCGGCGGCCGCCGCGGTGCTGAAGAAGCCGATCAAGACCGTGCTCGCCAAGGCGATCGCGGCCGGCCACGACCTCTGGAGCTAGTCAGCGCCTCGGTTCGGGGCCTCGGTCAGCGGCTCCGTCAGCGCCCGGAGTACGGCGGAGCGAAGAACACCAGCAGCGCGAGGTCCTCGGTGACGTCGGTGAAGCGGTGCTCTTCCTCCGCCGCCACGAACAGCACGTCCCCCGGCCCCACCGGCTCGGCGCCGCTCGGCGTCACGATCGTGGCCCGCCCGGCGGTCACCACGTAGATCTCGTCCTCGTGATGCGGCGCCTGATCGTCGACGCCACCCGCAGGGATCGAGTACGTCCCCACCGACAACGACTCGGTCCTCAGCTGCTCCGCGAAATGATTCGGCTCGACCCGCTGAAATTCGCCCGCCCCCACCAGCTTCTGCATCCGCAGAGACTAGTTGCTCTCGACCTTCGAAGTCTCTGGCTGGGTCTTGCGTTTCGGCCAGTCGTACGGCCACCACTGGGCGCCACCGCGGCGGGCCCAGACGATCAGGCCGATCAGCACGGCGAGCTCGACCGCCGGGCAGATGGTGTCCCGCAGCCGGGTGCTGAACCACTCCAGCGAGTCCGACAGGAACGGCGCGACCTGCCGGGCGTTGGGATCCCGGCCGGGCACATAGGCGATCGCGATCATGGTGGTCCGGATGACCATCCACTTGTCCACCTTCGACGCGGCCACTGCCGCCAGCGCGACCCAGGCGATCACGTCGTACCAGGGCAGCGAGTACATCGCGGTGACGATCCAGGCGATCCCGTAGATCGCGGTGTAGCGGATCGCCTCGGGGGCGTGGTCCTCCGGATGCGTCTTCGGGACCAGCGACTTCGGGAACACCTGGGACAGCAGGATCGCGACCACGATCAGGCCGACCCAGGCCGCGATCGCGAGCACCGTGCGGACCAGGCCGTTCGGCAGGAACAGGGTGAAGAAGCTGAGCAGCACCTTGTGCGGCGTGCCGGTGGAGATGAACGAGCTGTTCGAGCGGGCTTGCTGGAGCGCCTCGAGACCGACCACGGCGTACAGGCCGGCCATCGAGACTGCGGCGCCGCCGCAGAAGATGAGCGCCTTGCGCCGGTCGGCACGCAGCGACCAGAGCATCGCCACACCGACCAGGCCAATCGAGAGCTTGGTGCAGCCGGCGATCCCGAGCACGATGCCGGCCCAGAACAGATGCCGCCGGAACAGCACCAGCGCGATGATCGCGAACATCACCGCGATCGCGTCGTTGTGCGCGCCGGCCAGCACGGTCCACAACAGCAGCGGGTTGCCCAGGGCGAGCATCGCGACCCGGCGCTTGGCGACCAGGTCGGAGCCGACCAGCTTCATCAGCAGCAGCCCGGAGACGATCAGGCTGACCGCGACGGACAGCTGCAGCATCCAGACGGTCAGCTGCATCGAGTCGCCGCCGACCCAGGACGAGAACCACTGGATCCAGGTCGCGATCGGGCCGTAGACGCTCTTCGCGCCCTGCCACGGCCGCTCGGTCGCAGCGATCACCGGGTCGTACCCGAGCCGGATGGTGTCCGCCGGAGCGGTCGTGTACGGGTTGCCGCCGAGCGACATGATCCGCCCGTACGCCGCGTAGATCAGCACGTCGCCGGACGCCATCGGCGGCACCAGCGTGACGGCGGCCGTCGTGCCGATGCCTAAGGCAACTAATCGGTTGACCCGTGGGGCCCAGCCGTTCTTGATCGCCTTGGCCGCCAGGAAGACGCCGTACCCACCGACCAGGATCGCGACGTAGATCATCATCGTCACGAGCCAGTCGTTCGGCTTCGCGTTCACCCAGTACGACGGCAGCCAGGTGTGCCGGTTGGTGAGAGTCAGGACCACCACCGACGGGCCGAGCAGACCCGCCGCGACCATCAGCGTTGTCGACGCCAGGTAGAGCGCGACCGCCCGCTTGCCGTCGCGATCTGCCGTCGGCGAGGTGACCGCGACCTCTTCAGCTTTGTCGGTGCTCATCGGCTCGACCGGTTGGGGAGCGCGCTGCGCGCGGCGAGCGCACGGCGTACGTGCAGGAACTGGCGGCCGCGGTGCAGTTGGCCACGCCAGTCGGTGCCGGTCGCGCGGTGCCGGACGTCGATCGGCACCTCGATGATGCGAAAACCCTTGCGCCCGAGATCGATGCTCAACGCGGCCTCGACGCCGAAGCCTCGGGCCAGCGGCAGCGCGGCCTCGAAGGCGACCCTGGTCAGACAGCGCTGACCCGACAACGGCTGCTCCGGCGCCCAGCCGGTGGCCTGCTCGATCCCGGACCGCGCCAGCCGTACGACGAATCCGTGGCCGCCGGCCTTGCTGCCGTCCGGCCGAACCTGGGCCGGCAGCGTCCCGATGGTCATGTCGGCGCGCCCCGCGAGCACCGGCTCGATCAGCGGCTCGGCACCGGCAGCGGAGTCAGCCAGGTCGGCATCGAGGAACAACAGATGGCGCAACTGCGCGCCGTCGCGCTCTGCCACGGCCGCTGCTCCGGTCTCCATCGCCGCCGCCTTGCCGCGGTTGCGCGGGTGCCGGACAACCACCGCCCCGGCGCGCTCAGCGACCTCCGCGGTGCCGTCGGTCGAGCCGTCGTCGACGACCACGACCAGGTCGACACCGGCGATCTTGCGCACCGCGTCGATCGTCGCGGTGATCCGCTCGGCCTCGTCCTTGGCCGGGATCACGCACGCGACGGCGCCCTGGACGGGCTCGACGGAAGGCAGATCAGTACCGGACACAGCACCGCAGCCTAGTTGTTCGGCGGCCGATCCCCCGCCTCCGTCCCCGGGCTCTGTGGATATCTCGTTCTTTCGATCGAGCCGGTCCTCCTCACGACCGACTTGGAGATCCGGCAAGATTGTCGGACAATCAGACAGAATCACGGCGAATCCCGGCGTCTGCGGCGGGGCTGCCGTAGCTTGGTGGGGACCGGATCCGGACGAGAGGGCAGGCAGATGACCCAGGCGTATGGCGTCGACAGCGAGGTCGGACCGCTGCGGACGGTGATGCTTCACCGGCCAGGCAACGAGCTCCGCCGACTCACTCCGCGCAACAACGACAAGCTGCTCTTCGACGGGCTGCCGTGGGTCGGCCGCGCGCAGGAGGAGCACGACGCGTTCGCGCAGGTGCTCCGGGACCGCAACGTCGAGGTGCTCTACCTGCACGAACTGCTCGCCCAGGCACTTGCCGACCCGGCGGCTCGGGCCGAGGCCGTCAGCGGCGCGACCGAGGACCTTCGTCTCGGCGACAGCCTGCGTGAGTACCTGCAGACCGCGCTGACCGCACTCGACCCGGAGCAGCTCGCCGAGGCTCTGATGGCCGGCGTGCGCAACGACGAAGTACGGGCCGGTGGGCTGGTCACGTCACTGCTCGCGCACGAGGACTTCCTGATCGACCCGCTGCCGAACCTGCTCTTCACCCGGGACTCGAGTCTGTGGATCCGCGATCACGTCGCCGTCACCTCGCTGGCGATGCCGGCCCGGGTCCGCGAGTCGCAGCTGACCGAGCTGATCTACACGTACCACCCGCGCTTCGCGGGAGCGCCGAAGGTCTACGACCACAGCCTGGAGCACGTCGAGGGTGGTGACGTGCTTGCCCTCGGCCCCGGCGTACTGGCGGTGGGGGTCGGCGAGCGGACCACTCCGGCCGGCGTCGAGCGGCTGGCCCGGCGGGTGTTCACGAAGGGCCTGGCGCACACCGTTCTCGCTGTGCCGATCGCGCAGCAGCGGGCGACGATGCACCTCGACACGGTCTGCACGATGGTCGATGTCGACGCAGTACTGATGTATCCGAACATGGCCGAGGAGATGCGCGCACTGGCCGTCACGGCCGAGGGCGACGAGCTGCACGTCGCGGAGTCCGAGCCGTTCCTGGTCGCCGCGGCCAAGGCGCTCGGGATCGACACCCTGCGGCGGATCGACACCGGTCTGGACCCGGTCACCGCCGAGCGCGAGCAATGGGACGACGGCAACAACACCCTCGCGCTGGCACCGCGGGTCTGCATCGCCTACGAGCGGACCGAGGAGACCAACCAACGGCTGGAGGAGTCGGGGATCGAGGTCATCCGGATCTCGGGTTCCGAGCTCGGCTCCGGTCGTGGCGGTCCTCGCTGCATGTCCTGCCCGGTACTCCGGGACCCGCTGACGACCGCCTAGTCGAGCGCTGGATGTGGCAGCGATGCCGCATCCAGCGACCTGACTGACAAGGCAACTATCTGCGGCGACACGCGGAGTGAAATCGGGGGTTGTCGCCAGGGCCCGATATGAGTACTCTTCATGCCTAGGCCCAGGCCCTGTTGCTCCCCCGTCAGCAGGACTTGGGCCGTCCACGTGAAAGGCCCCCGCACTCGTCGAGTGCGGGGGCCTTCGTGTCGGGTCGAGCGACTAGCGGATGGTCAGCTGACGGCTGGCCAGACCCGCACGGGCAGCGCGCTCTTCGGTGCTCAGCGGCGCCTCGGTGGCGAGCGCCTTCTCCAGAGCGACAGCGAACTCGGCCGCCGGCTTCTCCAGGTCAGCGGCCTCGGTGTCGGCCGGCAGCTCCCACACCGGCGCGAGCACACCGAGCGCGCGGAAGGAGCCGATCAGGCGGCTTCCGTCGGTCAGCGCGGACGAACCGGCGGCGTGCAGCCGGGCCAGGGCGTCGAGCACCGTGTCCTCGGCGTGCGGCAGCACCCAGCGCAGGTAGCGACGGTCGCCGATCTGCGTCCAGTACGCCGCGTCGACGGACTCCAGCCGGACGGTCGGAGCAGCCGCCGCGTTCGCGCGCTCCAGGCCGGCCGCCACCTCGCCGGTCGGGTCGTCGACGTTCTCGCCGACCCAGTAGTCGAAGCCGTCGTGCACCTTCACGGTGATCGGCTTGGAGGTGTCGATCAGGTCCTGCAGGCGCGGGCCGTCCTTGAGCAGGTCGCCGACCTGGATCGGGTTGCCCGGCTCGGTCTTGAGGGCCGCAGTGATGGCGTGCGCGACATCGCGGCTCGGGTCACCGGAGGAGGCGTGCGTCTGCAGGCCGATCCAGATCGTCTCGTCGTCGCGGACGAGGCCCGGCATCGCCATCGGCAGCAGGGTGACCACATTGACGGTCTTGCCCTTGTGCTCGCCGGCCAGCGTCAGCTCCGCGGTACCGGCCGGGACGATCTCGCGGAAGGCGATCAGGTCGCACTCGGACGGCAGGCCCTCGAACGGGCGGACCACGAAGCTGTCGGCCGCCTGCGCCTGCTCACGGCCGTGGCACTGCTTGAACCGCTTCCCGGATCCGCACGGGCAGGGCTCGCGCGGGCCGACGTCGACCAGGTCGGCCGGATCCAGCGTGACGGTCGTGGTGGTGTTGGCGCGGTTGCGCGACTTCTTTCCCATACCCGCAGTCTGGCAGTACCCGGCTGCCGGTCACCAACTCGCGTCAGCGGTGCACGACGGCGTAGACGGTCCGGCGGTCGTTCGCGGTACGGACTCCCCAGTCGGCGGTGAGCATGTCGACGATCGCCAGACCGCGGCCGCCGATCGATTCGGGGTGGGCGTCGGTGATCCGCAGCGGCTCTGTGTCGCCGAGGCCGTCGACGACCTCGAGGTGGATGCCGGCCTTGTCGATCCACCAGGCGACCCGCACCTCGCCGCCGGGCAGGGCCGGCGCATAGCGAATCGCGTTGGAGAGGAGCTCCGACAGAACCAGTTGCGCGTCCTCGCTGGCGCGGACGGCGATCCGGTGACGCTTGAGGTATCCGGCCAGACGTCGGCGTGCGTCCGCCACGGCGGACGCTTCATGCGGCAGAACGACGTCAACGACAGTGACGTCGGCAGGCAAGGTCGCAGAGGACAAGCAGGGTCTCCTCAGGTCGGTACAACACTCCCACTTCTGCCCCCGATCCAGGCCGCGAAAACCCCTGCAGGTATTCCGTTACATAGCGACGCCGAAGATCACACGTTTAGCTGAGGAATCGAGACGAAATCGACAGAATTGAACGTGCAAATTACCCATTGCATTCGGTTCGTCACGCAGAACGGCGAAAGTGAGACGCAGTTCACGAACTCTCCGCAACCGGGGACGGACCTGGTCCGCTCGAATGAGCGCGGAAATGGTCAGGGCCGTTAGTCGTGGCGCTGGGACCGGCGCAGCGGGAGGTGCAGCTTGCGGCGCTGCGGCTGAACCGGGAGCGCGGGCGAGGTCGGCGGCGTGGCGAGGGTCTGGATCGCCAGCTCGGGACGGTCGCTGATCAGGGCGTCCACGCCGATGCTCTCGCAGTGTCTGACGTCCTGCTCGGTGTTCACCGTCCAGACGTGCACCTGGTGGCCGTGCTTGTGAGCCCGGTCGACGTACTCCGGGTGCGCGGTGACGATCTCCAGACTCGGACCGGCGTACGAGACACCGGTCGGCAGCGAGCCGTCGCGAAACCGGAGCGGGACCCGGTCCATCAGCAGCACGGTGCGCAGACCGGGCGCCAGGACGCGCATCCGGCGCAGGGAGAGCCAGGAGAAGCTCATCACCCGCACCGGCGACTCGGAGCCGATCCGGGGGTGCGCCCAGCCGAAGCGGTCGAGCATCTCGATCAGCCGCCGCTCCACCAGCCCGGCGTACCGGGTGGGGTGTTTGGTCTCGATCGCCAGCTCCAGCGGCCGGCCGGCTTCCCGGACGGTCTCCAGCAGGCGTTCCAGCGTGAGCACCTTGGTCAGGTCCGGGTCGGGCAGCTCGGCCTCGTCGTCGAGCTCCGACCACGGGTTCTTCCAGGAGCCCCAGTCGAAGCCGTCCAGCTCCTCCAGGCTCATCGTGGACAGCACCCCGCGGCCGTTGGAGGTGCGGTCGATCCGCCGGTCGTGGACGCAGACCAGGTGCCCGTCCGCGGTCAGCCGGATGTCACACTCCAGCCCGTCCGCGCCGGCCTCGACGGCTCGGCGGTACGCCGCCAACGTGTGCTCGGGACTGACTTCGCTGGCGCCACGATGGGCCACCACGCTGGGGCGTTTCGCCATGGAGACAACTCTGGCACGCCGCGTTGTGAATAACTCACGCAGGCTCGCCGACCTGCCGCAAGGCTCTTACCTGGGCGGATCTGGCCCAGGCCAGTCTGTTTGCCGGTTCAGTGGGCTTCGGCGAGGACCAGCTCGCGATGCTCCCGGATCTCGGTGTAGTGAACAGAAGCCCAGTGCACCAACGGGGTCGCCACGGTCAGGAAGCTCCGACCGAGCGGGGTCAACGAGTACTCGACCCGCGGCGGGACCTCGGGGTACGCGGTGCGGCCGACCAGCCCGTCCTCGGCCAGCTGACGCAGGGCCAGCGTGAGCATCCGTTGCGAGATGCCGGCGACGGCCTGGTGCAGGTAGGAGTAGCGCCGTGGGCCGTCGTGCAGGTGCGCGACCACCAGCAAGGACCATTTGTCGCCGATCCGGTCGAGAACCTGACGGACGAAGTCCCCGTGCTCCACCGGCAGCTGCCCGCAGTCACCTGCGCCCGGAACGGCCCGGCTGAAATCGAGCTCCATCTGCATTCTCCTCAGCTGGTGCCGCGGAATTCCTTCAGGTTCGACGCTACCACCGCGAGGTACGGCCGAGAGCGCGAATTCAGGTGACGACGGTCGCGAACACCGAGGTGCGCAACGCACATTGATGTGCGTCAGGTCAACGATCCCGGACGCCTGTCCACCAAGCTGCCCGGCTGGGGACCGACCGGCGCAGACTCCTTGCAGTGAAGGGCGGACGAGCCTCCTCGACGACTCCCGCTTTACCACGAACATTCATGTGCCTTTTGCAGGGCCCTTTTCCGCTGGGCATCATGGAATGGCGGCGCCTTGCAGCAGTAAGCCACCGCATATCAACCCTAGGAGAAAGAATGACTCGGAATAGGACAATGAAATTCAGGGTGTTCGCGGTCGGCGCGACCGCTGCGGTGGCACTGCTGGGGCTGCAACCCGGACCCGCGTCGGCACAGACCACCACGAAGACCTACCAGGTCGCTTTCGTCGGCACCGCCGATCAGGTCCAGGATCCGACCAACGTCAGCGGCACGATCGACTCGAAGTTCGCAGGCACCTGCCGTCAGACCGGGACCGGAACAGTCACGCAGGAGCCCAACGGCGGAATCCACTCGTTGCTGATCGTCGACTGGAAGTGCAAGGACGGCACCATCAAGGTCCGTAGCGAGGGATCGATTCCGCCCGGCGGCACCGAGATCGTGAACGGACAGTGGTCGGTGCTGCCGGGAAGCACCGGCCGGTACACCGGGGCGACCGGAGGCGGCGGCCACGACTGCCTCGGTGGAGGGCACGGTGGAAGCGCCGTGACAGGTGTGGTGCATTGGGAGGGCCAGATCACCCTACGGAAGACGCACCTTTAGTCGCTGAACTCCGGTACGCAGTCGCCGCCGGGCCGTCCAGGCCCGGCGGCGGACCGGCGCCATGGAGGGTCGCGTAGGCGGCAGCGATGATCTGCGGCCGGGCGTCGTCGCTCGAGAGATACGGCTCGTGGACGACGGACAGCACCGTCACCGCACCCAGGCAGCCCGCCACGCGGACCGCCCGGACAGCACCGTCGGCGGACGCGTCCCAGCCGTCGATCCCGAAGGCCCGCAGCGTTGTGAGTCCGGCAGCCTCCATGCCGTCGGCGAGCTCGGTCCCGCGCTGATTGGTGGCCGCGCCGATCAGCATCGCCACGAATCCCGGGTTCGCCAGGGCGACGTCGGTGAGAACAGCGATGGCGCGCGCGTCGCGGGCCGGCCCCGCGGGCAGGTCGGCGACCGACGCGAGCACCGATTCGGCGAGTGAGACGCAGCGGGCGATCACCCGCTCGAGCAGGTGCGCCTTGCTGCCGAAACGCTGCAGAACGGCCGCCTTCGAGTAGCCGACCTCGTCAGCGACCGCCTGAACGGCCGTGTCCTTGACGCCCCGTCGAGCGAACAGCGCGGCCGCCGCATCCAGCATGGCGTCGTCGATCTCGGCACTCGTCGGGCGGTGGATCATGCCGTCAGCATAGTGAGCGAACCATTTTGATCATCTTATGACTATTATGGTCACATGACCAACCTGCTCAGCTCCCGCCGTACTGCGATCGCCGGCGGGCTGTACCTCGCCGCAGGCGTCCTCCTGTTCGCCATCGAGGCCGCCGTCGCATCCGCGTTCCCCGGCTACAGCTACGCGACGAACTACGTCAGCGACCTGGGCGTGCCGGAGGTCGGCCAGTTCGAGGGCCGGGCGATCGACTCCCCGCTCGCGTGGCTGATGAACCTCGGCTTCATCGCCCAGGGCCTCCTGGTACTCGCCGCCACCGCCACCTTGTTCCCGGCACTGCGCGACGGATGGGGGCGCCGGGTCCTCCTCGCGCTCGCGACCGTGTTCGCCATCGGCTTCGTGACGATCGCGATCTTCCACGGCTCCGAGCAGGCAGAGGCCGACGGAACCGTCGCGCTCCACTTCCTGGGCGGCGGACTACTCGCAGCCTCGGGCAACGCCCTGCTCATCGTGACGGGTATCGCCGCCCGCCGCTTCGGTGCGCCACTGGTGGCCCGTGCCACCAGCATCGCGCTGGGCCTGTTCGGGCTGACCTCGCTCGCGCTGCTCTCGATCGACAAGGCCAACACCAGCATCAGCATCCTCGGTGAGGGCGCCCTCGAACGCGGCGCGCTCTACGCGATCCTGGTCTGGGAACTCACGGTCGGCGCGATCCTCGTCTGGACCACTCGCCGCTCCCCGGCCCAACAGGCAGTCGCCTGGTCCTAAGTCGTCTCCTCCAGCCCCGCGAGCCGGGCGGCTTCGGTCCACAGTTCTTCCTCGCGGACGAGGTCGTAGGACTCTGGTGACGAAGGCGTCTCGCGCCCGCGGTCGAGGTACGAGCCGCTGTCGCCGGACCAATCTGCCAGCAGGGTGGTCGCCAGCCGCTCGCCTGCTTTCTGGGTGCTCGTGCCGCGGCCGACGGCGAGCTGCGACGAGTAGTACACGCGCAGCACCGCTTTCATGAAGGCCGGCGCACCACGGAACAGTTCGGTACCACCGACAAGACCCGGGTTGTAGGAGAACGCGACGACTCCGGCCGGCACTCGACGGGCCAGGGCATGGACGAGGTAGATGGTGCCGAGCTTGCTCGTTGCATAAGCTCGAGAGCCGTCCGCAAAGCCGCCCGGGCGCGGAGTCGCCAAGCTCTTCGGGGACTCCCAGCGCGGCTTCGGTACGGCGCCCAGCGTGTAGCGGAACTGCCCGAAATGCGTGTCGCTCGTGGTGAGCACGATCCAGGCCGGCGCGACGAAGTGGTGCAGGAGGAGCCGGACCAGCAGATAGTGCGCGAGCACATTGACGCCGAAGATCGTCTCGTGACCTTCCACGGTGGCTGTGCTGGTCGTCGGAAGAACCACGCCGGCGTTGCCCAGCAGGCCACCGAGCGGCGCCAACCGGCCTGCGTCCAGCTCGGCACCGATCCATCCGGCGGCATCCCTGACCTGCTGCAGCGAGCTCAGGTCGCAGTCGACACCGACCACGCGGCTTCCGTCGACCGCCTTGGACAGCGACGCGGCGCAGGCGGCGGCGCCTTTGCGAGCCAGTACGACGTACTGGTCCTGAGGCCTGCGGCGGACCAGCAACTCGGCGGCACTCAGCCCGATCCCGCGCGAGACGCCGGTCAGGACAATGGTTCGGGTGTCGTCCGGTGTCATCTTGCTCCTGTCTTCTCGTTGCCGGTGCCATGATGAGTAGGAATCGGAAGCCTTACAAAATGCACATGGATGTCCGTAAGGAACGGGAAGTGCGTAGTGACGACAGAGCCAGCGGCGCGTGAGGCGTGCGGGCGGCTACCGGCCGAGCACGGTGACTTCGTTCGCCAGGTCCTGGATCGCATCGGCGACAAGTGGAGCCTGCTCGTGGTCGCCAACCTGCACGACGGCGCGAAGCGCTACTCCCACCTGCACGAACTCGTCGAAGGCATCTCGCAGCGGATGCTGACCCTGACGCTCAGCCAGCTGACCCAGGACGGCCTGATCTCCCGTACCGCGTACGCCGAAGTACCGCCTCGGGTGGAGTACGCGCTGACCCCGCTGGGCGAAACCCTTCTCGACTCCGCCGTACCACTGATCCGCTGGGCATCGGCGAACTACGGCACCATCCGCGAGAACCGAAACCAGTCCCACCCCGAATCCTTCCGAGGTCTTCCAGGCGCTGCTGAGTCACACTGATCCGGTGACACAGATGCGAGCAGTTGTCCTGGAGAAGCCCGGCCCGCCGGAGTCGCTGACGGTCAGCACCGTCGACCGGCCCGAACCACGCGAGGGCTGGGTCCGGATCAAGGTCGAGGCGTTCGGCCTGAACCGCTCCGAGTACCACCTCCGCGCTGGCCTGGCGACCGGCGCGACGTTCCCGATCATCCCCGGCATCGAGGCGACCGGCACGATCGACCTCGCACCGGGCGGCGAGTTCGAGCCCGGGCAGCAGATCGTCGCGATGATGGGCGGGATGGGCCGCAGCTACGACGGCGGCTACGCGGAGTACGTCGTAGTACCGGCTGCTTCGGTCACCCCGGTGACGACCTCGCTCGACTGGGCGACGCTCGGCGCCTTGCCGGAGATGCTCCAGACCGCTCACGGCTCACTGCACACCGGCCTGGGAATCCAGGCAGGACAATCGATCCTGGTCCGCGGCGGTACGTCGTCCGTCGGGGTCGCCGCTGCGGTCCTGGCGAAGGAGCAAGGCTTGACGGTCTTCTCCACCACTCGCAACCCGAAGCGTCTCGATCTCCTGCGCGAGCTCGGTGTCGATCACCCCTTGGTTGACGACGGCAACATCGCGGCGCAGGTACGCGAGATCTTGCCTTCGGGTGTCAACGCAGCGCTGGAGCTGGTCGGCACCAATGTCTTGCCCGACACTCTGAGAGCCACCGCAGTACAGGGGACTGTTTGCTTCACCGGCATGCTCAGCGACGCCTGGACGATCCCGGACTTCTACCCGATTGGCTACCTGCCCAACGGCGTCCGCCTCACCGCCTACAGCGGCGAAAGCAGCGACCTCCCCGCCGAGGCGTTCCAGCGCTATGTCGACTTAGTTGCCTCCGGCAAACTCCCGATCCGGATCGACCGGGTCTTCGCTCTGGACGAGATCGCGCTTGCTCACCGGATCATGGAGGACGGCGCCGCGGTCGGGAAACTCGTGGTCCGCATCAGCTAGTTCCCATCACTTCGCCTCTTCGCGGACATCCTTCCCCTGTTCGGCAAACGCCTTGAAGTCCTCCAGGTGCTGCTGCGACTGCTTATGGAAGGCGCTCGGCATCACAAGCCCCACCAGCCGCATCAGCAGACCACTGAACCGGTACTCGCTCTCGCTCTCCCAGAGCGTCGTCTCCGGACCAGCCTCGGTCAGCCGATCGCGGGCGGCGCTCCACATGCCCCCGCCGACGATCTCGCGCTCGAAGCGCACGACGGTCCCCTGAGGGATTCCGTGCAGGTCCGCCGGCTCCCGGCGGGTGATCGTTTCGGCGAGCTCCATCTCTCGCTTCCCGGACTGCAGCACGACCCGGGACTTGGTACCGACCTCCCCGTGGACCCCACTCACCGGCTCGTGCAGCACCAGGCCGCGCAGCCACATCGGCAGCTGTGCCGGGTCGGAGAGCAACTGGACCGTCTTCTCCAGCGGCAGGGCGATCTCGATCGAATTCGTGTACTTCAAGACGCGGATTCCTTCTAGGTCTAGGACAAGGTGCGGTCAGGCCGGGTCGGGTGCGTAGAACTTGGTGGTCGCCTCAACCGCAGCCGCGACAAACTCCGGCTCGCCACCACCGGCCAGGTGAGCCTGCCCCCAAGCCGCGGCACTGCGCCGGATGAACTCGCGTCCTTCAGGGGATTTCTCGATCCCCTCGTGGTCGGTGGTGTCACCATCGGCCAACAGCCGGGCCAGGGCGAGGAGAGCCAGGTCCCAGCCAACGCCGCCGGCCCCAGGCCCGTACGTCGGGAAGAGCGGCTCCCCGACGATCGCCGCATGAATCAACTCGAACTCGGTGTCGTCGTCCGGCCCCGGGGCCAGCCGCACCTCCACCTCACTCGTGCCGGACCAAGCGTAGGCGTCCGGCCCGTAAAGCCAGGACACCTTCAGCAGCCGCGGCGGCTCGCAGCGGAGGATCTCGCCGCACTCACCGCTGTCCAACGCGTACTTCCCGCCCAGCCGCAGATCCCCGGTGACCGGCTTCAACCAGCGCTGCAACCGCTCCGGGCTGGTCAGCGCGTCCCAGACGTCGTCGACCTGAGCGTCGTACCGCCGCCGCACCTCGATGGTGTACGCCTCACCGGCAGGCACATTGCCCTTGCCCATCACCCGGCGCGCGGCGGCCAGTTCATCCAGTACGTCTTTCATGTCAGGTCCCCTTCGCTGATCCATCGACGCCGGACGAGCGAAAGCGTAGCAGCTTGCACTTATATAAGCCAAGCTTGATATCTATCATCACGTAGGGTCGTGCCTCTCGAAAGGACCAGCCCATGCGCAGCAGGACCAGGATCCGTCTGATCGAGGCCGCCGACGCGGCGACGATCGCCGCGCATCGGGCCAGAGATGTCGAGGCCTTCAGGCCGTGGGAGCCCGCCCAGCCCGCCGACTTCTTCACACCCGAGGGTCAAGCGAAGCGGATCGAGACCTTGCTGGCCGGACACCGTGCCGGCACCGCTTGGCCGGGCGTGGTACTCGCCGACGACCAGGTGATCGGGCAGGTCACCGTCGGAGGAATCCTCCCGCAACCGCACCTGCGCCGCGGTTCCGTCGGCTACTGGATCGCCAGTGTCGCCCAGAATCAAGGGCACGCGGGGAACGCCGTCGGCCTGGTGCTCCAGGTGATGTCGGACGAACTCGGGTTGCATCGCGCCGAGGCCTCCACGAACTTGGAGAACGTGCCGTCGCAGCGCGTGCTACGCCGCAACGGATTCAGCCCGTACGGCGTCGCGCACTCCTCGATCTTCCTCGACGGGAACTGGCGAGACGGGCTCCTGTGGGAGCGGATCCTCGACGCCTAGAAGTACTTGCTAGCCGGCGAATGCCTTCCACTGCCCCTCGGAGATGACCTCGACGGTCCCGTCGACCACCTTGATGGCGGTCTGGTCGTCGATCGCGTACGCCGGGCCGGCAATATCCGCAGCCCATCGCTCTGCACTAGCCATCGTGTTCGACGGCATCTGCTCGTGGTCCAGGTGCGGGTAGATCGAGAAGTCGACAACCCCGAGCATGCGATCGTCCGGCGCGGCAGGCCAGTTGACGAAGTCTTCACCGATCCGCGGCGTCATCACCATGCTGCCGGCACTCAACCCCACCCAGACCGTCTCGGGCAGCGACAAGATGACGCCTGCCAGGCCGGACTCTCGCATCCAGTGGGCCAGGTACGCCGCGTCGCCGCCATCCACCAACAACACGTCGGCCTCGCGAACCCACGGCACCCACCGCTCCTCACCGATGCTGGGCAACGCAGTGAGCTCGAGAACCCCTAAGGACGCCCAACCCAAGCTCGTCATCAGGTCAAACGGAGGCTCCCCGGCAACAGAGCGACGTACCGTGCCAGGCCCGAGCATCGGATGCCCCCACTGTGCGGTGGGAATACAGAGCGCATGCGCCTCGGCAATCGGCTTCCCCAGCAACCCGACCAACGCCTCACGGATGCTGTCGTTGGTGATGCCTCCGGAGGTGAGTAGGAGCTTCACAATCCCTCCACAGCTTCCTGCGCCATCAACCGCCCCCTGTCTCCTGTCCGACGAACGCTACAGTCCGGCTCCGACAACCGCGCGAGAAGTGTAGGTAATCCTCTACACTAGTTACGTTGCTGTAGAGGATTACCGCCGGAGAGGGGGTGAAGTGCCTACTGACGACGAGCTGCTCGGCGAGCTGCCCGAGACCTTCCGCTACTCCGAGGCCATCGAACGGATCAGCGAGCGCCAGCTGCGCAACCTGATCGCCCACGGTCAGATCACTTCGCTGTCTCGCGGGATCTATCGCAAGACAGACTGGCTGGGCGACGACGACCTGATTGAGATCGCTGCCAAATCCTCACAGGCGACTCTCTGCCTGCGGTCCGCGCTGGCCCGCCATGACCTGATCGATGACATCCCGGCGGAGATCGACATCGCGATCCCGCGCGGCGCCTGGACACCAGAGACCGCCGCCCCGGTCAGATGGCGAAACTTCGATCCCGCCACCTTCACCGTCGGCCGAGACTCTCTCGACATCGGGGCAGGCCGGACGATCGGGATCTACTCCGCCGAGCGCAGCATCATCGACGCATTCCGGCTAAGCCACATCGACGGCGCCGACCTGGCCAACGAAGCACTCAAACGCTGGCTGCGCGGGGGAGGACAACCATCGGTACTCCTGCGGCTGGCCAAGGCCTTCCCCCGCACGCTGACATCACTGCGCCAGACACTGGAGATCCTTCTTTGAACCCCGTCTCGCGAGGAACATCGGCAGGCGATGCCTACCTCGATCTCAAAAGCCAAGCACAGCGCACCGGACGCACTACTCAAGAACTCCTCCAGCTCTACGTCCTCGAAGGCTTCCTCGCACGACTGGCTGTCAGTCCCGTCCGCGACAACTTCGTCCTCAAAGGCGGCGTTCTGCTCGCGGCGTTCGACACCCGCCGTGCCACCAAAGACGTCGACCTGGCCGGGCGCAACCTGGCCAACTCCACCGAAGCAGTCCTTGAACTCGTACAGTCCGTGCTCACGGTCGCCCACCTCGACGACGGCATCGAGTTCTTCCCCGGCACCGCCACCGCGGCGGTGATCCGCGACGAAGACCAGTACTCCGGTGTGCGCGTACACGTCGACGCCCGGCTGGCCAGCGCGCGGCTGCCGTTCCATGTCGACGTCAACGTGGGCGATCCGATCTGGCCCAGTCCGACGCCTGTCGAGGTGCCGCGACTTCGCGGCGGCGATCCGATCAGAATCGCCGGCTATCCGCTCCACATGGTCCACGCGGAGAAGATCGTCACTGCCGTTCAGCGAGGTACCGCGAACACCCGCTGGCGCGACTTCGGCGACATCTACACCCTAGCCAGACGCCACCCGACCAACGGCTCCGACCTGCAACGGGCGATCCAGGAGGTCGCCCACGGCCGCGACGCGACCCTGGCCCCCTTGACGGAGATCCTGGACGGATACGCAGCGATCGCCCAGACCAGATGGGCAGCATGGCGCCGGCGCAACACCTCACACCACCTCCCCGAACAATTCGGCGACGTCCTCGACGATGTGCTCCGATTCGCAGAGGAACCACTCCGCGCCGACGTCGCCGGGCGCGAGTGGGATCCGCGCCTTGCCGTCTGGAACTAGTACTCACTTGCCACCCGAGCGGACAGCCCAACAGCAAGCTCATCTTTCAAATTCATGTTCTTGCTCTCGCTCTCGCTCTCGAGACTTCACTGCTTTGCCCCGGAACAGCAACTAGCCTCAAACCACAGTTGCCCACCGCGTTCCTGGAGGAGTGGACGCGGTGGGCAAGTCTGTGGGGGTGGTTAGCTGACAGCCTCCTGCAGAGACCGCGTGCGGCCTGCAGGGCGGGCCAGGCCGTAGTGGTCTCGCAGGGTGGTGCCGGTGTACTCCGTGCGGAAGAGGCCGCGTTGCTGGAGGATCGGGACGACCTGATCCGTGAAGACCTCAAGACCCGAAGGCAACACCGCGGGCATGATGTTGAAGCCATCAGCAGCGCCGGCGTCGAACCAGTCCTGGATGGCGTCAGCCACCTGCTCGGGAGTGCCGCTGAAGGTGCGGTGGCCGCGGCCGCCGCCTAGGCGGCCGATCAGCTCTCGGACGGTGAGCTTTTCCCGGCGGGCGAGGGTGACGATCAGCGTATAGCGGCTCTTGGCGCCCTCGATTTCGTCTTCGTCGGGGAGGTCTGCGGGGAGTTGCTGGTCCAGCGGGAGGTCCTCGGGGGAGACGCGGAGGGTTTTGGCTAGTTGTTTGCGGGCGTATTCGGGCTTGATGAGGTCGTCCAGTTCGCGTTCCAGGCGGAGCGCTTCTTCGACCGTGCCGCCGATGACCGGGACGATGCCGGGGAGGATCTTGATGGTTGCGGGGTCGCGGCCGAGGGCGGCGGTGCGGGCCTTGAGGTCGGCGTAGAAGGCTTGGGCGTCCTCCAACGTTTGCTGGGCGGTGAAGACAGCTTCGGCGTACCGCGCGGCCAGGCCCTTGCCGTCTTCCGATGAGCCGGCCTGCACGATCAGCGGGTGGCCCTGCGGCGAGCGCGGCAGGTTGAGAGGGCCGTGGACCTGGAAGTGGCGGCCGACGTGCTCGATCGCCTGGACCTTGGAGTTGTCGCCCCAGACGCCGGATTCCTTGTCTGCAAGGGTTACGTCGTCTTCCCACGAGTCCCAGAGCTTGTAGGCGACCTCCAGGAACTCCGCTGCGCGGTCATAGCGTTCCGCGTGGGCAGGTTGATCGGCCAGGTTGAAGTTCTTCGCCGCATCCGGGCCGGCCGTGGTGACGACGTTCCAACCCGCGCGCCCGCCGCTCACATGGTCGACGCTCGCGAAGCGGCGGGCCAGGTTGTAGGGATCGTTGTACGTCGTACTGGCAGTCGCGATCAGCCCGAGTCGCGTAGTGACCGCTGCGATCGCGGTCAGCAGCACGGTCGGCTCGAGTGAGCCGGCCGGGCGGCGACCCACGTCGCCGATCAGCTGGGGCGAGTCCGCGAAGAAGATCGAGTCGAACTTGCCGCGTTCCGCGATCCGGGCCAGGTTTTGATAGTGCGCCACGTCGGTGTTGGCGACCGGGTTGCTCTCGGGCAGCCGCCAGGAGGCCTCGTGGTGGCCGGTGCTCATCAGGAACGCGTTCAGGTGCAGGTGGCGGCTCACAGCGTGACTCCCAGGGCGTCAAGAAGTTTGGTGCGGACGGCCGCGAAGCCTGGGTCGGCGGGACTGCGCGGCTGGGCGAGGTCGATCGTCTCCTCGGCGACGATCCGGCCCTCGTCGAGGACGATCACCCGGTCGGCGAGCACGATCGACTCGTCCACGTCGTGAGTGACCAGCAGTACTGCGGGCTGGTGCTTGGCGCACAGGTTTCGCAGCAGGACGTGCATCTTCAACCGGGTCAGCGCATCCAGCGCGCCGAACGGCTCGTCCGCCAGCAACAGCGCCGGCTCGCGAACCAGCGACCGTGCCAGCGCGACCCGCTGCTGCTCACCACCGGACAACTCGTTCGGCCAGGCCTGCTCCCGTCCCGCCAACCCCACCTCGGCGAGACTCTCCCGGCCGCGCTCGTCGGAGTTCTTCAAGCCCAGCACGACATTGTCGAGAACCCGGGCCCAAGGCAACAACCGCGAGTCCTGGAAGACCACCGACACGTTCTCCGGTACGCCGAGCTCACCGGACCCCTCGACGCCGTAGTCCAACCCGGCCAGCGCCCGCAGCAACGTGCTCTTGCCCGAACCGCTCTTCCCCAGCAGGGCAACGAACTCCCCGGGCTTGATGCTCAGGTCGAGATCGTCGAGCACCGCGCGATCCTCGTAGCGCCGGGTCAGGCCGCGAACCTCCACGGCCTTGTCGAGTGTCCTCAGTCCGCCAGTGTGCGTCGCCATGACAGCGTCCTCCTCTGGATCAGCCGGACGGCTCCGTCGGAGAGCAGCCCGAGCGCGCCGTACAGGACCAGGCCGACGATGATGATGTCCGTCTGGCCGTAGGTTCGGGCCAGCTCCATCATGTAGCCGATCCCGCTGGTCGAATTGATCTGCTCGACCACGACCAGCGCCAGCCAGGCGCCGGTCACCGCGAACCGCAGGCCGAGCAGGAAGCCGGGCAGCGCGCCGGGCAGAACCACCCGGCGGATGAACTCCCAGCGGGACAGGCCGACCGTCTCGGCGAGTTCGACGTACCGGCTGTCGATCGTGCGCAGCCCGTTGTGAGTGTGGATGTAGATCGGCACGAAGACGCCGAGCGTGATGGTGACGACCTTCATCGACTCACCGATACCGAGCCAGAGAATCAGCAACGGCAGCAGGGCGAGCGACGGGATCGCGCGCTTGATCTGGATCGGGCCGTCCAGGATCGCCTCGCCGATCCGGCTGAGACCGGACAGCAGCGCCAGCACGGTGCCGAGCAGGATGCCGAGCCCGAGACCGGCGAAGGCACGCTGGGACGAGGTCCACAGGTTCGACTGCAGCCGGCCGTCCGCGATCAGGTCGCCGGTCGTGGTGACCACGGTCCAGGGCGCCGACAGGATGCGCGGGTCGAGCAGGCCGGTCGCGGAGCCGATCGACCAGATGACCAGCAGCAGGACCGGCCCGATGGCGGCGCCGAACTTGATCGGATTGCCCGGCCCGAGCCGCCGCCGACGGCGTACGGACTGCGGTACTGCGCGTTCCTCCCGGGCGCGGATGCCGGGGATCGCCAGCTGCGTCATTTGGCCGCCGCCTTGATCGCATCGGCCGCGATCGGCTGGAAGCGCAGGTCGTAGAGGTCCTTCGCCTGGATCACCGGCTTGTCGGTCTCCTTGGCAAGCAGTTCGATCGTCTCCTGCTGCCGCTTGATCGCCTCGCTCCAGTCACCACTGATGTCCGGGTGCCCGGCGGCGTCGACGAGCCACTGGCCGTCGGCCGCGGTCAGGCCCTGGTCCTTGACGTAGTACCCCTCGATCCATTCCTTCGGGTGCTTGTCGATCCAGTCCTGCGCGACACCCCAGGCAGCGACGTACGCCCTGATCGCGGCGGCCTTGTTGGCGTCCTCGAGCGACTCGGTCGGCCCGTAGAGGTGACCGGCGTCGTCGCGGATGCCGTGCCGGATGGTGGTCGCGCCGTCCTTGCCGTACTTCGTCAGGTAGCGCTTGATCGAGACGCCGCCGATCGGCGCGACCTCGACCTGCTTGGCCGCCAGCGCGTTCGGGTAGATGTCCCCGGTGCTCGGCAGCTCGATCAGCTTGACGTCTTCCTTGGTCAGGCCGGCCTTCTTCAGCACCTTGAGCACCAGCGCTCCCTGCGCCTGGCCCGGGCTGTAGGCGATCTTCTTGCCTCGCAGGTCTTCCAGCGTCTTCACCTGTACGCCGGGCGCCACGCCGAGCTCGTAGATCGGGTGGTTCAGCGGGTCCTGCCGAAACTTGGACGCGACGATCTTCACGTGCAAACCGGTCCAGGTGGCGTGGATCGACGGGATCTCCGCGACCGAGCCGAGGTCGAGCGCCTTGGCCCGGAAGGCCTCGGTGGTCTGCGGACCGCCGCTCAGATTGGCGAACTGGACGTACTTCGAGACCTTGTCGAGCTGCCCCGACAGTTTGAACGCCACCTGGGTGGCCGGATCGCCGACCACGATCTTGGCGCCGTCCGGTACGTCGGTGGGCAGCGCGGCGTCGAGTGCGAGCTTCTGGCCGGCGCCGGCCGTGGCGTCACCGCCGCAACCCGACAGCAGGGTGAGGGTGGCCAGGGCGGCGGCGGTGACTGCGGCAAGGGATTTGTTAGGCATGAGCTTCTTCCAGACAGGGGTTCAGGAGGGCCGGTCGGTGGTGGCGTAACGGCCGTCGTGGTACAGCAACGGCTCGTGCTCGCGGCGTTCGGCGTAGGTGGCGAGCCGGGCCACGACGATGTGGTGATCGGCCACAGCGAAGCGGTGCTCGACCAGAGCCCGCAGGTAGCTCGGGGCCTCGTCCAGGACGGGTTCCCCGGTCCGCAGCCGCGACCAGCGGGTCGGTTCGGCGAACCGGTCGATGCCGCTGGTGGCGAACTGACCGGCGAGCTCGTGCTGGCCGGCGTCCAGGAAGTTGATCACCAGGCTGTCGGCCCGGTGCACGGTCGGCCAGCTCGACGCGGTGGTGGCGATCGAGAACGACACCAGCGGCGGCAGCAGGCTGACCGAGACCAGTGAAGTGGCGGTGAAGCCGACCGGGCCGTTGCCCGCGTCCGCGGTGATCACCACCACCGACGCGGCGTGCCGGCGGAACACCGAGCGGAAGATGTCGGCATCGACGGTCCGCTCCAGCTCTGGCTCTGGTGGGGGCACGACACTGAGGCCGGGACGAGTGGGCAGGGCAGGGTTGAACGCATGGACGGACATGTCTCTCCCTCGGGACGGGGCAGGGACGACCGGTTGCGGACAAGCCGAAACGCACCGCGACCGGGCGGATGAAGGTACAGCTGGCTCTCGAGGCCAGGGAGCGTCGTCGCCGTCGTACGGACAGGCGGTAGTGCGCTGGTACTAGCGACAGGTGGCGCTGGAGGTGCGCATCTGATCGATGACACGACGGCGCGTCAGCAGACTGCTGATCAGCACCGGCAAGGTCGTCGTCATGTCAACGACTCTCTCATCTAAGTCGACTGAAGAACTAGACAATCCCAGTATTCGGGACACCGGTCCCAAAATGACCGCCTGCTGGAACGACACGCGCACGGGTTGCCCTCACATCCCCGAGCGTGAGTGCGTTGTACTGGCGTGATGGTTTCGGAGAAGGTCACCCTGCCGCCGTTCCAGGCGTTGGTGGACGAGCACTGGCGCGATGTCGCCCGGCTCGCCCGCGCGCTGGCCGGCCCGGTCGACGGCGACGACGTGGCCCAACGCGCCTGGGAGAAGGCGTTCGCGGCCTACCCCAATCTCACCTCGGCTAAGAACCTTCGCGGCTGGCTGCTCACCATCACCGCCCGCTGCGCGACCGACCTGCACCGGGCCCGCAAACCGCAGACCCCACTGGACGACGCGCCCCCGATCGCCGTGGCCGGCCCGGAGGCCGCCGACTTCCCGGATCCCGAACTGTGGGGCGCGGTGCAGAACCTGCCCGAGCGACAACGCGTCGCCGTCACGCTCAAGTACGTCGGCGACCTGGACCACCACGGCGTGGCCGCCGCCCTCGACACCACGCCTGCCGCATCCCGCCGACTCGTCAGCGACGCGCTCGCGACCCTGCGCACCGAACTCGGAGTGGATCATGACTGACCTCGAAGCCCGGCTGAGCCGGTTGACTCCCGGAGCCGCCCGCCCGCCGGTACTGCCGACCGCCGACGTCTCCTACGCGCTGCACGAGACCCCGATCGGCACCCTGCTGCTCGCCACCGCGGACGGTCGAGTCGTGGCCAGCTCCTTCGGCGACGAGGAGACCCTGACCAACCGTCTCGCCCGGGCGATCTCCCCCCGCGTACTACGGCAGCCGGCCGCGCTGGACGACGTACGGCGACAGCTGGACGAATACCTGACTGGTCAACGAAAGGCGTTTGAATTGCCGCTCGACCTGGTCCTCGCGACGCCATTTCAGCGGCTCGTGCTGACCGATCTTCCGGACCACACCAGTTACGGCCGCACCACGACGTACGGGCAGGTCGCGGGGGAGATCGATCGGCCCAAGGCAGCTCGCGCCGTCGGTACCGCGCTCGGCGCAAACCCTTTGTGTGTGGTGATTCCGTGCCATCGGGTGATCGGCGCGAGCGGGGCGCTGACCGGGTACGCCGGCGGTCTGGAGGCCAAACGTTTTTTGCTGAATCTTGAATCGAAAAGCTGAGTTTTCCGGCGGCCGCGGTATTTCCTTTATGCTGCGGAGAAAGCAGCAGGCCCCCAATGTGGAGTGGGGGCCTGCTGTTTTTTCGTACTAGTCGTGACTGGGTTGGTGGATTTCCAGGATCAGCCGGCGGCGGCCGCCCCATTCCCGCTTGTAGACCTTGTAGTCCTTGATCCCGGCGGCGGAGCAGAGCCGGCCGTAGCTGGCCTCGTCGTGGATGAAGTGCACGCTGCTGCTGTTGAAGTGCTCGGTGGTGACGATCCGGTGCTCGGGCCCCTGCCGCAGCCCGTTGGCGATCTCCGAGGCCGTCGCCGGTCCCCAGACCGGCCCTTCGATCACGGCCAGCCCGCCCGGCTTGAGCACCCGGGAGATCTCCCAGATCGTCGACATCTGCTCGTCCTCGGCGAACAGCTCGTGGAACGCCGTCCACAGGCAGATCACCGCGTCGAACGAGTCCGACTTGTACGGGAGGTCCGTCATCGACCCGATCGCCCAGTCGATCGACAACTCCTCCTCCCGGGCCTTGGCCAGGCCGGCCTCGACCAGGTTCGGGGAGATGTCCAGTGCGCTCACGACCTTGCCCGCCCGCCGCAACGGCAGGCTGATCCGGCCGTAGCCACAGCACAGGTCGAGGACGGACTCGCGACCCTCCAGCAGCTCCTCGACGGCGGTGATGACGGCGGCATCACGTTCGGGTGTGGTGCGACTGGCCAGCCCCTCGACCCCGAGTTCTTCGTACTCGGCCCGGCTGCGCAGTGCAGAGTTCAGCATTGCGCCAGTATTCCGGCCACGCTGGGTCACTGTCAGTACAAGCTGCTAGATCGAGACCTTCCCGGTCTTGCGGCCGATCCGGCCGAGGCCGATCGCGGCCAGCATCGAGACGACGATCGAGGTGTACGTCGCGCCGAGCCAGCCCGGTACCGGCTGGTTGTTGAACACCGCCTGCTGGAGGTCGAGCCAGAACGGCGACCAGCCCTCGACCGTGCCGGGGTTGACCAGCTGGTAGGCAACGAAGCCGAACACCCAGGCCACGGTCGGCTGCCAGCGGAACCGGGCGGTGTCGGAGACGTCCCAGTTCATCTTGCTGACCACGAAGAAGTCGGCGATCGCGACCGCGAACAACGGGATGAAGACCGAGCCGATCAGGTAGAGGAACTGCGTGTAGTTGCCCAGATCAACGAAGAGGGCGAGGCCGGTGGCCAGCACGCCGATCGCGACCGAGATCCAGCGCCGGTCGATGTGCCCGACCAGGTTGTGCGCGGCCATCGTGGTCGAGTAGACGTTCGCGTAGGCCTCGTCGACCTCGTCCACCAGCAGCACGAACAGGGCGATCGCGCCGGCCGGCAGGGTGACCAGCGCGGTGATCACGTCGGTGCTGTTGGTCTGCAAGGTGGCGACGGCGATCACGCCGAGTGCGTAGTACAGGATCGCGGCGAGGCCGTAGCCGAGGGAGGAGCCGGCGAAGGCGGCCTTGTTGGTGCGCGAGTGCCGGGTGTAGTCGGCGGCGAGCGGCGCGAACGAGACGACACCGGCCGCGGCCAGGTCGACGCCCGGCCAGAAGCCGAAGATGCCGTCCTGCGGCAGGTCGTGCACCGGCTTGCTGAGCACCTGGATGAACAGGTAGACCGAGGCCAGCAGTACCAGCCAGACCATGAACTTGCGCAGCAGCCTGACACTGCCCAGCGGGCGCACGGCCATCGCGGTCGCGATCAGCCCCGCGATCAGCACGAACAGCCAGCGCCAGCGCTCACTCGTCACCGCCACTGCCGCCTGGGAGATGACGATGATCTCCATCGTGGCCCAGCCGATGTTCTGCGCGATGTTGAGCACCGTCGGCGCCACCGAGCCGCGGCGGCCGAACATGCCGCGCAGACACGCCATCGCCGGCGCACCGGTGTGCGATCCGAAGACGGCGGCGCCACCGACGACCAGCGCGCCCAGCCCGCAGCCGACGACGACCGCGAGCAGTCCCTTGACCAGCGATCCCGTGTACGCCGCGACGAGCGCGCCGGTCACCGGGCCGAACAGCGAGATGCCGAAGTTGCCCCAGAGCGTGAACTGGTCGAGGAATCCCAACGTGCGCGGGGTGTCCGTGGTGAGGACCAGCGGCGCCTCGGTGGACGTGGACGTGCGTGCAGCAGTAGTGGTCATGGCTGACCTGCTCCCTACGCCGGCATTACCCGGTCAGGTTCAGGCGGTCGGCGACCCGGCTGCGATCAGCTCGTCGCCCTCTCAGCCCGCCAACATTCGGTGCGAGCTCCCGCGGAGGTTTTGTTACTTCGTCAACGATAACGCGTCACTGACGGTTGTATACACCGGCCGCCCGATTGATGAACGCGGCCAGCTCGCCGGGGTTCGTCAGGACCGGCAGGTGCGAGCCGGTCGGGAAGGTCCAGGCCTCGCCACCGGTTCGCTCGGCCAACTGGTGGGTCCAGTGCTCCGGGGCGATCCGGTCATGGCTCGAGCGGATGATCGTGGTCGGCAACTCCAGCTTCTCGGCCGCCGCGGCGAGGTCGTAGCGCCGGGCGACGTCCATCGCCTTGGCCATCGACGCCAAGCCGGTCCGGAGGTACTGCTTCAGGAGAACCGGCACCAGCCGCGGCGACTCCCACACTGCCGAGCGCAGCAACCTGCCAATCAGTGTCGGCCAGCTGGATGCCCGTCGGTCGCCGCTGGGCGCTACTAGCACCAGGGCCGTCACCAAGTCCGGGTGTGCGAGCGCTGTTGCTACTGCGACCTGACAGGTTGCCGAGTGACCGACCAGGACCGTGGGCTCGGTCAGGTGCCGGGCAAGCCGCTCTGCCAACGCCTCTGTCCGTAGGTCGTCGTCTCGGTGCACCTTGTGGCCGTAGCCAGGCAGCGTGACCACCTCGTACGGCGTACTGAGGTACTGCGCTGTCGGCGCATAGGACTCCGGCCCGAGCCCCAGCCCAGGCAGCAGCACTACTGGGGTAGTCACTCCCAAGGCGCGCGGTCGGGGGCCTGCTGGACCACAGGGTTGCGGACGGCCGGCTTGAGCTCGCGATAGCCGAGGCCGAAGCCCACTGCGAGCAGGAGGAGACCGAAGCCGCCCCAGCCGTACGCGGTGGGGAGGCGGTCGAGTGAGTCGTCGATCGCGCCCATGCCGGTGGTCAGCACCATGATGAGCCAGATCAGCAAGGGGACCAGCGAGACGGCGACCAGGCCGAGGCCGGTCAGCTCGTACGGGTCCGGCTGGCGGTTGACCTTGCGGCGGTTCAGTACGTCGCGCAGCCACATACCGACGGCGGCCAAGCCGACCAAGACGATCAGGAGCTGGCCGATGGTGTCGATGACGTCGGTGCGGAGCGGGTGGTTCAGGGGCGAGCCGGGTGACTGGGAGATCTCCCGGAGCGAGACGCGCTGCACGGAGATGACCAGGAGGCCGTAGACGGCGGCGATGATCGCGGCCAGCAGGACTACCCGCGCTGCGCGGGGGTCGCGGGGGGCTGGTTCGCCTTCGCGGCCGTAGGTCGGCAGCTCGTGGGGTTGGGGGTTTACCGGTGGGCCGTAGGGCTGGCCGGGGCGGTAGGTGGGGGGTTGGTTGTAGGTGTGGTCGTACTGGGTGGCGTCGCCGTACTGCTGGGTGCCGGGCTGATGGCCTTGCTGACCCGGCTGGCCTTGTTGCTGGCCCGGCTGCTGCCGGGTCGGGTCCGCGTAGGCGCCCTGGCCGAACGTGTTGCCGCCGTACGGGGCCGGCTTGGCGTAGTACTCGCCCTCGCGCGGCTCATCGGGGCTGTCGCCCCGGCCGTAGGTGGGGAAGTCCTGTGACGACATTCGCTACACCCTCCCGCTCGCCCGCTCGCTCAGACCGTCTCCGGACAGGCTCTCACGAGTGCGGCCTCAGGTGGCTTTGATCGTCGGCCAGGCGTTGGCGTTGCAGCCGCCCAGGCCCTTGGTCTGCTGCATCATCACCGGGGCCGGGGTGTTGGCCTTGACGCAGGTCGAGTGACCGTGGCCGAGCGCGTGCCCCACCTCGTGGTTGACCAGGTAGCTGCGGTAGAGGTCGATCTTGCCGGCGTACGCGGGGACGGCGTACGTCCAGCGCTTGGCGTTCAGCACCACCCGGTTCTCGACCCGGCAGGAGACCTCGCCGCCGGTGTCGAGCGGCAGGCAGAGCTTGTCGGTGAGCGTCGGCGTCGCGACGATGATGCGCAGATCGACGTCGGCCTTGTCGGACCGCTCGAAGCTGACTGGGTGCAAAGCCTGCCAGCCGCGCGGGTCGGTGAGCGTCTGGTGGATGGTGGCCGCGATCTTCGCGTCGTTGACCGACAGCCCGTCCTCGATCTCGACCCGGTAGGTGAGCTTGTCGCGCACCCCGCTCGCCTTCGCGAACCCGGGTACCACGTGCAGCCGACCGGTCGAGACCGTCACGTTCGGCTTGGAGCCCCTCGGCTGCCGGGTCAAGGTAGGTGCCGGACGCAACGGCAGGGTCAGGGTCGGCGAGGGCGACGGCACCTGGGTCGGCACCACGATCGGAGCCTTGGCCGGCTCCTTCGCCGCCACCGCACTCCCACTGAACTGGGCCGCCAGATTGGTCTGCCGGGTGGCATCGGGATGCACCACCATCACCGTCCCGAGCACCGCCAGCGCGGTCACCGAGAACCACTGCGCCTTGTACGACTTACGCCTGCTGTGCCGCCCACCACGACTCCGGCGCGCGCGACCGCTCATGCGCTGCACTTCCGCCGGATGGACATAAGACCGCCACCCTATCGACTCAGCCTTAGATCACGAAAGAGCAACTTCCCGCACCGGCTGTGCGCCGTCAGCTACTAGCCCGTGCGGGTGCGGAGGAACTTGCCGAAGTGGGGGACGGTGAAGGCGACGGTGCCGCGTTCGGCGGAGAAGACCAGGCCCTTCTTGATCAGGCCGTCGCGGGCCGGGGAGAGGGACTGGGGTTTGCGGTTGAGGGTGGTGGCGACCTCGGAGGTGGGGACCGCGCCGTCGTCGGCGTTGATGCCCAGTTCGGCCATTGCGCGCATGTACTCGCGTTCGGCGGGGGTGGCTCGTTCGTAGCGGGAGCCGAAGAAGCCGACGGTGAGTTCGGCGGAGGCTTCGGGGGCGGCTACGGCGACGTCCTTGATGGTGATCGGGCTGGTCGGGGCGTGGTCCCAGGTGGCGTGGGCGAAGGCCTGGACGAAGTACGGGTAGCCGTCGGTCTGGGCGTAGAGCTCGTCCAGGGCTTCCTCGTCGAAGACGACGCCCTCGGTCTCGGCCGGGATCATCAGGGCCCGGTCGCAGGCCTCGCGGGAGAGCCGGTCGACGCGGACGTAGCGGAAGAGTCGTTCGGAGTACGACTTGCTGGCAGACAGTACTGCGGGCAGGTGCGGCAGCCCGGCGCCGACGACGACCAGTGCGGCGCTCTGCTGGGAGATCTCGTGACAGGCGGCGCAGAGAGCTGACAGGTCGTCGGCGCTGATGTCCTGCATCTCGTCGATGAACAGCCCGACTCCCACCGACAGGTCGCCGGCCAGGTCGGCGGCATCCGCGAACAGCTCGATCAGGTCCATCTCGAGGTCGCCCGAGTCGGCGCGGCCCTTCGCGGCGACCACGTCGACCGGGGGTTGCCAGCGGATGCCCTTGCGATCGTTCAGCCCGGTGCACAGCGCGAACGCCTTCAGTACTGCGCTGAACTCGTCGACCCGATCCGAGTCACGGTGCCGGTGGCCCAGCTCGCGCATCGCCGCGTGCAGCGCCTGGGCGATCGGAAGCCGGATGCTCTGGTCCGGCCGGGCCTCGATCTTGCCGGTGCCCCAGGCACGTTTGATCGCCTGACTGCGGAGCGTGTTGAGCAGCACCGTCTTGCCGACCCCGCGCAGCCCGGACAGCACCAGGCTCCGCTCCGGCCGTCCCGCCGCGACACGTTCGAGCACCACCTCGAACTGCCGCACCTCGGTGTCGCGACCGGCCAGCTCTGGCGGGCGCTGACCGGCGCCGGGCGCATAGGGATTCCGGATCGGATCCATGCATTTCACTCTATGAGCCTGTCTAGCGTTTTCCTTAGATTTCGCTAGCCAACCTGATCGCGTGTCGCTGATCTGTCAGTTTCCTACCTTCTCTAGCGAAAACACTAGATTCTGCTAGACACGCTTAGCGCTCCCTAGGAACCAGCAGGCGCACTAAGGTCTGCGCATGGGTGGGGCTGAGTTGCAGGTCTGGACCGTGCAGGCCGCTGCGCAGTACGAGCGCACGCACCAGCAGTACGTCGGCGGCGCCCGCAAGCTCGAGGCGCTGATCAACGAGCTGATCGGCGAGGAGGAGGGGATCAACTACCTCTCCGCCACCGCCCGGGCCAAGGACCCCGAGTCGTTCCTGGCGAAGGCCTCGAAACCGCATCCCGACGACGCCGGCAAACCGAAGTACGACGACCCGCTGGATCAGATCACCGACCTGGTCGCCGCCCGGATCATCACCTTCCTGGTCGAGGCCGTGGACCGGGTCTGCGAGGTGATCGAGTCGGAGTTCGAGATCGTCGAGCACACCGACATGGGCGCGCACACCCGCGCGCAGGGCGCCTTCGGGTACGCCAGCAAGCACTACCTGGTCCGGCTCAACGCGCACCGCCGCGAGCTGCCGGAGTACGCCGTGCTGAAGAACCTGACGATGGAGATCCAGGTCCGTACCGCGGTCCAGCACGCGTGGGCCGAGTTCGAGCACGACATCCGCTACAAGCTGGACATCCCGCCGGACCGCAAACCCGAGTTCGACCGACGGTTCCTGCTCGCGGCGGCGCTGATGGAGCTGGCCGACAACGAGTTCGCCGAGATCGACAAGCTGTACCGCGAACTCGCCGCGGCCGAGCCCGACGCGGAGCCGATGGACCTGACCACGGCAACGCTGACCACCTACCTGACCAGGCGTTATCCCGACGCGCCGCATGCCAAGACGAACCACTACGCGTGGATTCTCGGCATCCTGGCGCAGCTCGGCGTCACCACCGAGGAGCAGCTGACCGAGTTGCTGCAGGACATCGACAGCCAGGCGGTGCAGGCGGCGATGACGCACCGGTTCCCGGCCGGCACGGTTCGGCGGCTCGACGACGACCTGCTGGCGGCGAAGGGGACGGAGTACGTGGAGCTCTTTCCTGAAGAGGAACGCCGGCAGAAGATCCTGCGCGGCCGGCTGAAGGCGCTGGCCCGCGCAGGCTTGCAGAGAAGCTGAATCTCAGCTCCGGGGTCGCTGACGCAGCAGCGCCGCGCCCAGCGGGGTCAGCACGTGCAAGACCGTCTTCTCCGCGCGCTGGGTCGTGATCAGCCCACTGTCGCGGAGCACCGTGAGGTGGTGGCTGGTGGTCGGCGCCCCGATTCCCACCTGCGCTGCGATCTCGCCCGCGGTGAGCCCGGCGGCGGTAGCCCGCAGTACGGCAGCTCGGGTCTTGCCGAGCAGCGCGGCGGTGGTTGGCTCACCGGCCTTGGGGGTCGCGAGCTCACGCAGTACGGGGTAGATGAGGACTGGGGAGAGGTCCGCGTCGGCCAGCGTCACGGCGTTGTGCCAGCAGAAGTACGACGGGATGAGTTGCAGGCCGCGGCCTTCGAGGCGGATCGTCCGGTTGACTGGATACCTGACCTCCAGCACGGGTGACCGCCACCGCATCAGCGGCTGGAACCCACTGAGCAGCCGGTCGACGCCGCCCCGCTTCAACGCCCTCGCCCGGGTCGCCCGGTCTGCCGCCAACTCCTTCTCGATCAGCTGGTGATGCGGCTGGATCAGCTTCTGGTGGTAGGTCCGCAGCCCGACCTCGAGTTCGGTGCGCAGATCACCGGCGGCGAGACGCGGCGCCCACGAAGGTGCTTGGTGAACCAGCGCCAGCGTCTTGAGCTCACTGGTCACCCGCTCGGCCGGAGTAGCCAGTACTGCGTCGATGCCGGCGTCCAGACCGTCCAGCGAGGCAGGCGGCGTGAGGAAGTCGGGGAAGTACGCCGCCCGCGGGAAGAGTGGCACTAGGAGTGAGCCGACCATCTTGCGCAGTACCGAGTCGGTCAGGGTCTCACTGGCGGCCCGGTACCAGGGCGCGTAGGCCCAGCGGCCGCGGCGGGTCTGCAGCCGGTCGAGGCTGTTCGCGATCTCCCACAGCGGGTCAGGGGCGGTCGCGACCCGGACCTGGTCGAGGTCGGCTTCGGTGAAGATCACTCGCAGCATCTCGCCCCCTTCGACTACCGATCGAAGGCGAGCGGGAACGGTCTGTCAAGCAACTTCGACGGCCGGGCCGGGCAGCGGACACCCTCTCCCAAGGCCCGGAATGCGCGTGGACAGCCCTTGCCCACAGGCTGATAAACGGTTTGACGGGCTGTCGGCAGGCCCGCCTACGCTGGCTCTATTCGCCTGCTCAGGTCACTCGAACAAACCCACTAGTTCCTTTGGGACGTCATGTCGCTGCGCCTCATTCCGTTCGCCGACCCAGGTGTGCCAGACACCCGGTCCGGTCTCCGACTCATTCTCTGGCTCGAACACCAGCAGCTGCGTGGTCAGGCCGTGGCGCTCTGCTGGGGACTCCTGTACTTCGGTGGCATCGCTGCCGCCCCGGTCGCGGTCGGGATGGCCGTCCAGGCCGTCATCGACAAGTCCTGGACCAAGCTGTTCCTGGCCGGCCTGCTGCTGCTCGTGATGGGCGCTGCCAAGGCGGGTGCCGACGCGTTCTTCCACCGCGCCGTGGTGACCAACTGGATCTGTACCGCGTCACGCCTGCAGCAGTTGCTCTCCCGCAAGGCGGCCGAGCTGGGCTCGTTGCTGACCCGCCGGATCGCAGCCGGTGAGGTGGTCGCCGTGAGCAGCGGCGACGTGGAGAAGATCGGCTGGTTCGTCGAGGTGCTCGGCCGGTTCGCGGCCGCGCTGCTGACCTGCTTCGCCGTGGTCGTCGGGCTGCTCTTCTACGAGCCGCAGCTCGGGCTGGTGGTGCTGATCGCAGTACCGATCCTGGCCTTCTCGATCATTCCGCTGATGGGTCCGGCCGAGCGTCGCGCCGACGCGCAGCGGGCCAAGGGCGGCCGCGCCACCGAGCTGGCCGCCGACACCGTCGCCGGGCTGCGCGTACTGCGTGGCATCGGTGGCGAGCAGCTCTTCCTCGACCGCTACCGCGACGCCTCGCAGGAATATCGGTCCAGTGCGGTCCGCAGCGCCCGGATGTGGTCGCTGATCGCGGCGATCCAGGTGCTGCTGTTCGGGCTGTTCCTGGTGCTGATCGTCTGGCTCGGCGTCGGCATGGTCACCGACGGCCGGATCAGCGTCGGTGAGCTCGTCACGACGTACGGGTTTATCACCTTCATGCTGGTTCCGCTGCACACGTTCGAGGAGACGGCGAGCGCCTTCATCTTCTCCAAGGTGTCGGCGCGACGCGCTGCTCGGGTGCTGTCGCTGCAGCGGATGGACGGCAGCAAGGGGCTGGCGGAGGCATCGGTGCCGGAGGGCGACCTGGTCGACCCGAAGTCCGGCCTGCTCGTCCCGGCCGGGAGCTTCACTGCCGTGGTCTCCGGCGACCCGGATGCCGGTGGCCGGCTGGCGGATCGCCTTGGCGGCCACAGCCCTGAGGCCGAGCTGGAGGACCCGTCGGTCCTGCTGGGTGGCGTCGCACTGGACGACCTCCCGCTGTACTCCGCCAGGACTGCGGTGCTGGTGCAGGACAAGGACCCGGTGCTCCTGTCGGGCACGGTGCGCGAGCTGTTCGACGTACCGGCGAGTGGGAGTGTCTCGGTCGAGGCAGCGCTCGATGCGGCTCAGTGCGCGGACATTCTCGACGTACTGCGTCAGTCGCTGCCCAACGGCGGCACGGACGCCACCGCGGCCGTGCTGACCGAGCGTGGACGCTCCCTGTCCGGTGGGCAGCGGCAGCGGGTCGCACTGGCCCGTTCCCTGTACGTCGACCCGGCAGTGCTGGTGCTCGACGAGCCGACGAGCGCTGTGGACGCCCACACGGAGGCACGGATCGCGGACAGCCTGCGGTTCCTCCGCTCGGGCCGGACCACCGTGGTGTTCACCTCGAGCCCGCTGATGCTGGACCGGGCCGAGCGGGTCGTGTTCGTTCCGGACGGCCAGGTCGATGCCGTCGGCACCCATCACGAGCTGCTGCACAGCAATCCGCGCTACCGCGCGGTCGTCACCCGTGAAGAAGAGCCAACTCTCGAGGAGTCGTTGTGAAGCCCCCGGAGTACGACCCGGCAGCCCCGCAGGAGGCGGCTCGCCTGCCGGTGGCCGGTACTGCGACAGTGCGGGCCTACCTGAAGACCCTGTTCCGCAGGCACCGGCGTGCCTTCGGCTGGCTGACCCTGGTCAACGCGGTGGCGGCGCTGAGCGGCATGGTCGGGCCCTGGTTGCTCGGCAACGTCGTGGAGAAGCTGTCGCTGGGTGAGAAGGACGTCGACCTGCCGTACGTGGTGATGGGCTTCGTCATCGCTCTGGCCGTGCAGACGGTGTTCGTGCGGCTCACCCGACTGCGCGGCGCAGTACTGGGTGAGGAGATGCTCGCCGACCTGCGTGAGGACTTCCTGGTCCGGGCAGTCGCGCTGCCGCCGGGCGTGCTGGAGCGCGCCGGGACGGGTGACCTGCTGTCCCGAATCACCACGGACGTCGACCGCCTCTCGCATGCCATGCGCGACGCGGTGCCGCAGCTGACCATCGCGGTGATCTGGGCCGGGCTGCTGATCGGTGCCTTGATCGTCACCGCGCCGGAGCTTGCGGTGGCAGTGGTGATCGCTGCGCCGATCCTGATCATCGGTGGCCGCTGGTACTTCCGCCGGGCGCCCAAGGCGTACCGGTCGGAGGCAGCGGGCTATGCGGCCGTCGCCTCGGCACTGGCCGAGACTGTCGACGCAGGGCGGACTGTCGAGTCGCACCGGCTCGGCAACCGTCGGGTGAAGCTCGGTGACACCCGGATCGGCCAGTGGGTCGCCTGGGAGCGCTACACGCTCTACCTGCGGATGATCCTGTTCCCGGTGATCAACATGACCCACACGGTCGCGCTGGCCGCAGTACTGGTGATCGGTGGTGGGCTGGCGATCGAGGGGTGGATCACCGTCGGCGCGCTGACCACCGGTGCGCTCTACATCCAGATGCTGGTCGAGCCGGTCAACATGATGATCCGCTGGTACGACGAACTGCAGGTGGCCCAGGTCTCGCTGGCCCGGCTGGTCGGCGTGCGCGAGATCGAGGAGGAGGCCGCTGGTCAGCAGGACGAGCCGGAAGGCCGCACTGTCCTGGCCGACGAGGTCCGCTTCGGTTACCTGGAAGGGCGGGACGTGCTGCACGGCGTCACGCTGACTGTCGAGCCCGGAGCCCGGGTCGCGCTGGTAGGCCCTTCTGGCGCAGGGAAATCGACGCTCGGCCGACTGCTGGCCGGCATCTACTCACCGCGCGTGGGTGACATCACCTTGGGCGGGGCAGCGCTGGACAAGATGTCAGCCGAGCAGGTGCGCAGCCATGTGGCGCTGGTGAACCAGGAGCACCACGTGTTCGTCGGCAGCGTCCGCGACAACCTGCGGCTGGCCCGGCCGTCCGCAGCGGACGCGGAGCTGTGGACGGCACTGCGGGCCGTCGACGCGCACGCCTGGGTCGCCGGCTTCGAGCACGGCCTCGACACCGAGGTCGGCTCCGGCGGCGTCTCGCTGACCCCAGCACAGGCACAGCAGGTCGCCCTGGCCCGACTGGTCCTGGCCGACCCGCACACACTGGTGCTGGACGAGGCGACCTCCCTGATGGACCCGCGAGCAGCCCGCCACCTGGAGAGGTCGCTGGCCGGAGTACTGGAAGGCAGGACGGTCGTCGCGATCGCCCACCGGCTGCACACCGCCCACGACGCGGACGTGATCGCCGTGGTCGAGGACGGCCGGATCGTCGAGCTGGGCGGCCACGACGAGTTGGTGGGCGCCGACGGGCCGTATGCGGCCCTCTGGCACTCCTGGCACGGCGAACGCTGATAGTGGAGGGGCAGGCTCGACGAGCCTGCCCCTCCTCCTGCGTGTGAAGATTTGCGGGTGCTGACGACACTGATTTCGCTGCCGACCGTGATCGCCTTCGACGTCGACCCGGCGGGCAGTCTGCTCGTTGCGTACGACGGCAGCGGGACCCGGCAGGTTCACGAGGTGGCGGCCGATGGCAGTTGGCGGGCGCTGACTGCGCTGGGCGATTCAGCCCGGGCAGCGCGGTTCGTGCCTGGGAGTCGTCAGGTGGTGGTGGAGCACGACACGGGTGGCGATGAGCGAGGGCAGCTCTCGCTACTCGACCTGGACGACACGAGCGGGCCGGACGGGCTGCCTGCGCTCACCCCGCTCGTGCTCGACCTGGCCCATTTCCATCACCTGGTGGATGCCAAGCCCGGCAGGATCTTCTACACCACCAACCGCCGCAACCAGGTGGACTTCGATCTGGTGATGCGCGACCTGGCCAGTGGCACCGAGACCGTCCTGTACGACGGCGGCGGCTACCTGTCGACGGCACACGTGTCGCCGGACGAGCACTGGGTGGTTGTCGCCCTCGCAGGTGGCCCCGGCAACTCGGTGCAGCTCCTGCTGGTCGACGCGATCGCCCAGACCGTCACCGAGCTCACGGCGTACGACGATCCGACGTACCAGGAGGGGCCGTCGTGGTTGCCCGACTCCTCCGCGTTCGTGGTCGCCACCGACGAGGGCCGCGACCGGATGGCCCTGCGCCGCTACGACCTCAGTACTGCGTCCTGGGCCGATCTCCTGGTCGACGACCAGCACGACCTGACTGCGTGGGTCTGCCCTGACGGCGAACACCTGCTGGTGGGCACCACCGATGACGGTGTCGTCTCCCTGGCGCTGCACAAGCTCGCAGACGCATCCTTCGTCGCGGAGCTCGACCTGCCGACCGGTGGTTGCGCTGCCCGGCAGTACGGCGCCCCCGATCCGCTGTGGTCGTCCGACGGTAGCTACGCGCTGCTCAACCACAGCTCGCCGGTCAGCCCACTGGCCGTGTTCCGGTACACGCGGGCGACCGGTGAGGTCACCGCTGTGCAGGCGCCCGCGAGTACTGCGCTCCCGGAGGGGCTTGCGCATCCCGAGAGCCACCGGGTCACCTCCTTCGACGGTGAGCAGGTCCCGGTGTTCGTGTACCGGCCGATCGGCGGTGGGGACGGCTCGGCAGTGGTGTGGGCGCACGGTGGTCCGGAGATGTCGGCGATGCGCATCTGGAGTCCGATGGTCACCGCACTGGCCGCGGCCGGCCACACGGTCATCGTGCCGAACGTGCGCGGCTCAGCGACGTACGGGAAGCGCTGGTACTCGCTGGACGACAAGCACCTGCGGCTCGACTCCGTGAAGGACCTCGGCGCGATCCACGACTGGCTGCCGTCGATCGGAGTCGACCCCCAGCGCGCTGCCCTGTGGGGCGGCTCGTACGGCGGCTACATGGTGCTTGCGGGTCTCGCCTTCCAGCCGGAACGCTGGGCGGCCGGGGTGGATATCGTCGGGATCGCTTCGCTGGTGACGTTCCTGGAGAACACCTCCGCCTACCGGCGAGTGGTCCGCGAGCGGGAGTACGGCGTACTGGCGACTGATCGTGAGTTCCTGGAAGCCGCGAGCCCGCTGAACCGGGTGGACGACATCCGGGCGCCGCTGTTCGTCATCCACGGCGCGAACGATCCACGGGTGCCGCTGTCGGAGGCCGAGCAGATCGCCGAGGCGCTCAGCAAGCGGGACGTCCCATGTCAGCTGCTGGTCTACCCCGACGAGGGCCACGGCCTGGCCAAGCGCAGCAACCGGCTGGACGCCTACCCGCAGGCCTTCGCCTTCCTGCGGGAGCACCTGGCTAACTGAACGCCGGCAGCTGCGGCTTGAGTGTCCCGGCCGCAGCGTCCAGCACCACCGGAAGCCCCAGCGGTACTGCGAGGTTGAGGTCCTCGTGGCCGATCGCGGCGCCCTCGACCATCGGCAGCCCGAGCGGCTCGAGGCGTTCCCGGATCACGTCGGCCACCAACTCCCGGTCACCCGCTTCGCTGAAGTCACCGATCACCAGCCCGGTGATCTGGTCGAACCAGCCCGACCTGAGCAGCTGGGTAAGCATCCGGTCGACGCGGTAGCCCTCCTCGCCGACATCCTCCAGCAACACGATCCCGGCCGGCTTAGCGAAGGTCGGGCTGCCCAGGCTGGTGGCCAGGAGCGCCAGGTTGCCCCCGAGCAGCCGGCCTTCCGCAGTACCGGCTACGACGGTCCGGGCACCGGTGGGAGCCAGCAGGTCCTCAACAGTCTCGGGAGCGAACAGCAGGTCCCGCAGTCGGTCATGCGACTCCTGCACCCGCAGCTGCCCGATCCCGGCCGCCATCGGGCTGTGCACTGTGACCAGTCCGCGAGCATTGAAGACTTCATGGAGCGCGGTGATGTCACTGAAGCCGACCAGGATCTTGGTGACCGGGGCAAGCTCCTCGACGTCGAGGTGCTGCAGCAACCGCTGTACGCCGTACCCGCCGCGCCCTGCGAAGACCGCCTTGAACGACGGGTCCAGCCAGGCCGCACGAAGGTCGGCGGCGCGCGCCCGGTCGTCCCCTGCGAGATAGGGCAGTCGCTCGTCGCGGGCCAGCGCGGACGGCATCACCTCGACCTCGATACCCCAGTCCAGCAGGTACTTGGTACCCAGCTCGAGCCGCTCGGCGTCGAGCGGCCCGGCCGGTGCGACGACGGCGATCCGATCCCCAGCCCGCAGCCGCTCCGGCCGCCTCACCTCAGTCATGCACCAGACGCTAGCTCACCGGTTCGGAGCGGCGGCATCTGCCAGCCGCGGGCCAGCGACGACTCGTACGCCGGTACGCCGCCGGAGAAGTACTCGGTGAACTTCATGATCAACGGGTCCCAGCGCAGCGGGTCGATATAGCGGTCGTCGTTCATCAACAGGTCGTCGCGCACCTGCACCCGCTGCACCGACATCTCCAGCGCCCGCAGCGTCGAGTCCGCGCCGCCGATCTGGTGGATCGCCTCGATCCGCCCTTCGAGGTTGATCGGGCTCTCCTCGACCGCGTCCACTCCCGCGCTGCCCGGCGACCTGGTCAACCCGGCCGCCGCGAACTTGTCCGGCTCGTACCGATACCCCCGCGCCCGCTTGGCGTCCGACATCTCCCGGGACCCGGTCAGCAACGCGATCCGGTCGAGCGCGGCGACCATGGCCGGCTCGACCAGGTTGAGCACGCACTCCGGCCGCTCCATCAGGTTCTGCACGGTCTGCGACCCGACGGCCATCCCGAGCATCGCCGATCGATGCAGCCACCAGGCCGACGACATCGGGCCGAGATTGGTCGTCCCGTCGGGATTGCGGGAGCTGATCAACACCACCGGCGTACCGAAGTACAGGACTTTGGGTTCCACGATTCGCTTCACGTTCGATAGAACGTCGACGCTCGCGATCGTGTGAGGGGGCTACCAGTAGATCCGCACAGGGGTGGTTTTGGTGGTGCCGTTGACGGTGACGGTCAGCTGGACCGTGCCGGGTCGCAGACCGGTGATGAGGCCAGTAGCCGGGTCGTAGGAGGCCACGGCCCAGAAGGGCGCAGTACGGATCGGGCCGATGTGCAGGAGGGACGATCCGGACCAGTCGGCCGACACTGGGAACGACACCGGCACCCGACGACTCTCCTGTACTACGGTCGCCGCCACCGGCCCGGTGTTGCCCAGCTTGAGCGACGCCGGAGCAACGAGCTCCAGACTGTCGACGTGTGCCCGCAGCTCGACCTGGAACCAGGAGCGTTCCGGGGCCGACCAGTGACGCTCACCGGCCGCCGCCTCCCGCGCATTGGGGTCGATACCGACCAGCGCCCACCCGGTGAACCCACCGGCGTCGGGAGCAGCCGCCGGCCCCTTGCCGGAGTTGCCAGTGATCGGCAGCAGTACTCCGTCAGTCCGAGTCGCCGCGAACGTACCGGCGTGCGCAGCCATGTACGCCGCGCCCTTGCCGGTCGACGCGCGGAAGTCCGCAAGCCAACGCACCAGCAGCTCCGCCTCCTTGCGATCGCCGAGCTGCGAGTTCTGCGTCGGCGACGGGTCGTCGATCGGGTGATGCGCCATCACCACCACGTTGCGGATCGACCGGTTGCCGCGGGCATCGTCGAGCTGCTGCTTGAGGTCGAGGATCTGCGCGAACCCACCGGCCCGCAGCGACCCCAGCGACGAGTCACGCAGGATGAACCGGGTGCCCTTGTGGTCGAACGTGCTGGTCGGAGCGCCGAACACCTTCGTCCACTCGGACAGGTCACCCGGCCCGTAGCTCTCGTGGTTGCCCGGCACGTAGTGCACCGGCACCTTGCCCCCGACCTCCTCGTCGATGATCTGCTTGGCCAGCGCGATGTCCCGGTCGAACCCGCGATCCACGAAGTCACCGTTGATCACCAGGAAGTCCGGCTGCTGCGCGAGTGCCTCGCGAATCGTCCGGCGAGCCTGCTTCACGAAATCCGAGTTCGGGTCGTCGGCGGTGAACTGCGCATCCGACATGACGGCGAACTTCCAGCGGCCGCCACCCGTCGCAGTACCGTCCGTGACGACCATCGGGTCGATCACCTTGGCCGGCGGCGCGACCGTGACCGGCGGCGCGCCGCGCACGGTCAGGTCGTCGATCACGATGCGGCCGGAGTACTGCCGGGTCGGCACCGTCTCGACCACGTAGATCCGCCAGAACCGCAGCGGCATCGTCAGGCCCGGCGGGATGTCCGCCTCGACGTACTTCCAGCCGGTCCAGTCGACCGCCGCCGCCAAGTTGAGCGTCTGCGCCGAACCACCCGCGCCGTCGTACGCGTTCGCGCGCAGCCAGGCGCCCTTGCCGTCGCCGAACACCCAGGCGCCGAGCTTCTGCGGTTGCCCGGGCAGCGTCTGCTGCGGAGTCTGCGCCAGGTACGCCGCCCGGGTGGCGGTGCTGCCGGTTAAGGAGTAGTCGAGCGCGATCGCCTGGCCGCCGTCATGGCCCTCGGCAACCGATCGCGATGCCGTCGCGGCACCGGCCGGTACTGCGTTCGCCAGCCAGCGGGCCGGGTCGTCCACCTCGTCCACGATCTGGCTGGTCAGGCCGGCCGTCACGCTGAGCTGGGTGGTGAGCGACCCCACCTTGGCCGTGACGACCGTCGCCACCGCCGCGGCGCCGACCGCCGTCACGTCGAATCCGTTGCCTCGCGCAACCACTGTGACGAGCTTGCTGTTGTAGCTCAGTTTGACGTCACGTGGCTCGATCCAGGTGGAGAAGCCGTCCGCGTCGTAGCCGTTGACAGTGAAGAAACCCTTGGTGGTCGCGTCGGGCACCGACACCTGTCGGGTCGACGGCGCCAGGCGGATCGGCGTACCGAGGACTGTCATCGGGAAGCGGCCGCGGGCTGAACCGTTGGACGCAGTGATGATCACGTCGCCTGCACGGCGACCGGTGACGACGCCCTTGGAGACGCTGGCGTTGCTGCCGGCCGACCAGTACGGCGTACCGGTGGCTGGTGCGTAGGTCTCGTCGTGGCCGCGGGCGGTCAGCACGCGACTGAGGCCGGTCAGGACGCGGGAGCTCTTGGAGATGTCCGTGTCGGCTTCCTCGGCCGCAGTACCGGCTGCTTCGAGCTGGAAGCCCTTGAGTTTGCCGGATCCCTTGACTGGAAGGAGTCCCAGGCCGTTCGGGACCAGCCGCTCGCCCCCGTCCGACGGGTCGTTGACGATCCCGGGCGCGGCCTCGCCCGGGGAGCGGGCGAGCATCGTGGACGAGCCGCCACCGTCGAGGTTCAGCACGTCGTCGGCGCCGAGGCCGATCATCAGCTGCCCCATCTCCTTCAGCGACAACCCCCGCGAGCCGGTCGCGCGACCGTCGACCGTGAGCAGCACCATCCGGCGGCCGTTCGCGGTGAACCCGACCGCGGTCCGCGGCGCCAGATCGGCATCCGGTACGTCGTCCGGCACCTTCCCGTCGCGGGCCAGCTGGACGTTTCCGCTGATCGCGACGGCCGCGTCCACGGCGTCGGCGCGCGGGCCGTACTGGACCTCGACCTTGTCGCCGGTCTCGAATGCGGCGAGCGCCGTCGCGCCCGTGTCGCGGCCGATCAGAGCCAGTTCGTTGGCCGCCAGCGGCGTCGTACCGGGGGTGGTGGCCGAGGAGACGACGACCCCGTCACGGAGGAGCACCTCACGGACAGCCGGTACGCCGTCCACGGTCCTGGTGCGGGCAGCCTCGCCCCACTCGGGCGTGTAGAGACCGATGCCGTTGGCGTTGACGCCCGGCGAGTTGAGGTTGGTCAGGTCGAGCTTGGTGGCGTCGTCGTCGGTGGCCGTGCCCTGCAGGAAGACCTGGGCGATCCGGCCGAGGCCGTCCTTGCCGATCACCGCGGTGTCGTTGTGGCCGGCGGCCGGCGCGTTGATCAGGCGACCGTTCCGCTCGATCCCGACGCCCAGCGGCGCGGTGGTGTCGTTGATGTCGAAGAAGTCGCCGTTGACGCCCGCGATCGCGCCCTTGCGGGCGAGCTGCTGACTGAGCGGCTGGCCACCCGAGACCTTGCCGGTGTTCACGTAGTCGACGGTCACGCCGTGCTTGTCCAGGTCGGCCACCAGGAAGTCACCGCGCAACCAGCCACGCGCGTCGAGTCGCTCGAACGCCGTGTAGCCGACCCCGGGCGCGACCGGGCTGTCCTGCCGACTGGTCACCAGCCCCTCACCGGCCGGCGCGATCGCGACATCGGCGATGTCGGAGGCGCTGGACGAGTGCCGCTGCGCCTCGACCGGCGGCTGGTCCGGGCCCGGCCAAGGAGTGGCAGCGGCTGAATTCAGGGCGGAGCCGGCCAGCAGGCCGCCCAGCACGACGCTGATCGCAGTACGGCGGAACGGGGCATGCCTGGACACAGGGGCTCCTCGACGCGGGCGGACATGACGTGACATGGCCATCCGACGCCGTGGGACCTACCGCCGTGTGAGGCGTAGGTGTACGCCGGTCAACCGATCGGTGACAAAGTAACGTCTTTGATCGGCAACCGGAAGATTATTGCCAGATTCAGTCGAGGGCGACCGGGCGTCCGGCGCTCTCCCAGGCCTGCATGCCGCCGTCCAGGTTGATCGCGTCCCGGCCCTGCGACGCGAGGAACTGGGTCGCCATCGAGGACCGGCCGCCGACCGCGCAGACGCACAGCACCTTCTGGCCGAGCGGCACCTCGCCGACCCGCTCCTGCAGCTGGCCGAGCGGGATGTGCACCGCGTTCTCGATGTGCCCGCGGGCCCACTCGTCCGGCTCGCGAACATCGAGCACGAACGCTTCGGCGAGCAGTGCGTCATCGACGTCAGCAACCACCACTGCGGGAATCTCCGGAGTCATGGCTCGATCATCGCAGCCTCGGCCGGCCGGCACACCCGGCGGTCCCGGTCTCTGACGTTCATTTGTCGATCCCTTGCACTCTGGGAACGTTTCATTTCTACTGTCAGTGATCACGCAGTGACTCTTCCCGCCCATTCAAGGAGCCACCATGCGCCATTTCGTCCTGCCCGGAAAAAGATCGCTCCAGCTGACCGTCGCCGGTCTGCTGTTCGCCGCCGCGGCCACCTCACAGGCCGTCGCGGCCACTCCGACCGACACACCCGCCGCCAACGCCGGCGCGTCCTCTTCGGTCACCGCTCCCGCGTTGCCATCGAAGGCGCCGGCCGGCGCGCTCGAGGCGACCGGCTACTGGACCGCCGAGAAGCTTCGCACCGCGATCCCGGCCGACCTGCCCGGTGACGCCAAGGCTCCCGCCGCGCAACGGCCGACCGGACCGCCGAGCGTCGCCTCGCACCCGGTCGCGCCGCAGGGCCGGGCACCGCTCAACGACCCGGTGCCGACCACCGCCGGCAAGATCTTCTTCACCAAGAACGGCGCCAACTACGTCTGCTCCGGCGCCGCGGTCAACAACAACTACAAGAACCTGATCGTCACCGCCGGCCACTGCGTGCACGGCGGCCAAGGGGCCGGCTGGCACGCGAACATCGTCTTCGCGCCGTCGTACTACAACGGCCAGTCCGGCGCCGGACTGTGGAACTGGAACACCGCCCGGACCTTCAACGCCTGGATCAACAACAGCAACTTCAGCTACGACCAGGCCTTCGTCTCGTTCCAGCAGCGCAACGGCCGCAACCTGATCGACGCGGTCGGCGGCAACGGCCTGGCGATCAACAACAGCCGGGACCAGGGCAACACCCGGATCTGGGGCTGGCCGGCCGAGGCGCCGTTCAACGGTGAGGTCCCGTACTACTGCGACGGCGGCACCTACGCCTACGGCTCGACCGACGCCGCGCTCGGCTGCAACATGAACGGCGGCGCCAGCGGCGGCCCGTGGTTGAAGGACCGGATCAACCAGGACCTCGGCTACATCTTCGCCGCGACGTCCCGGCGGACCACCAGTGGTCCGCAGATCCTGCTGGCCACCCCGTTCAACTCCGAGGTGCTGGACATGTTCAACCAGATGACCTGAGCTAGCTGAGCTACTTGAGCAGCTTGGACAGGCGGCGGTCGGCCAACGGCTTGCCGCCTGTCTGACAGGTCGCGCAGTACTGCAGGGACGAGTCGGCGAAGCTGACCTCGCGGACGAGGTCACCGCAGATCGGGCACTTCTGGCCCTTCCGGCCGTGCACCCGCATCCCGCTCTTCTTCTCCGACTTGAGGTCCTGGACCGCGAGGCCGGCCGAGCGGGTGACCGCGTCGCGCAGGGTGTCGTGCATCGCGTCGAAGAGCTGCTGCAGCTCGTCGGCGGACAGGTTCGAAGCCGGTTTGAACGGGCTCATCCTCGCCACGTGCAGGATCTCGTCGGAGTACGCGTTGCCGATCCCGGCGATCACCGACTGGTTGCGCAGCACGCCCTTGAGCTGGACCCGGCCGGCCGCCTTCAGGATGTCGCCGAACTGCTCGACGGTCAGCGTGAACGGGTCCGGACCGAGCTTCGCGATGCCGGGCACCTCGGCCGGGTCGCGAACGACGTACACGGCGAGCTTCTTCTGGGTGCCGGCCTCGGTCAGGTCGAAGCCGGAGCCGTCGTCCAGCACCACCCGGCAGGCGATCGGGCCCTTGCCGGGGCGGACCAGCCCGGTGGACTGCTCCTCGCGCCAGCGCAGCCAGCCGGCGCGGGCCAGGTGGATGATCAGGTGGACGCCCTGCGCGGAGATGTCGATGAACTTGCCGTGCCGTTGCACGTCGTCGATCAGCAGGCCGACCAGCGACGAGATCGGTGGGTCGTAGGTCTTCAGCGCGCTGATCGCGGTGATGTCGGCACGTACGAACGCCCGCTCGACGGCACGTTCCCGCAGGAACCCCGCCAGCGACTCCACCTCCGGCAACTCGGGCACGTTCCCAGTGTGCCTCATGGCACGGACAGTGCCGAGTGACTTGCACGCCGTACGCCGGTCGGCCAGGGTCAGGGTGTGACCGACGTACCGACGTTTCGCTACCACCCGGATCCGGTGGCCACCGGCGAGGTGATCACCGGCAACGCCCCCTGCCGGTGCTGTGGGCGGCAGCGGGGATTCATCTACACCGGGCCGGTCTACAGCGCCGAGGAAGTGGTCGAGGAGCTCTGTCTGTGGTGCATCGCGGACGGCTCGGCTGCGACTCTCTTCGAGGCCGAGTTCACCGATGTGGCGGACGTGCCGGACGACGTGCCCCGGGCTGTGCTCACCGAAGTACTGACCCGGACCCCTGGGTTCAGCGGGTGGCAGCAGGAGCACTGGATGTTCCACTGCGCCGACGCGGCGGCGTACCTGGGCAAGGTGGGCTACGAGGAGCTGCTGGCCATCCCCGAGGCGCTGGAGATGGTCCAGCGCGGTGTCAGCGACACCTACCTCCGCGCCCTGTCCGCCACCGGTGAGTCGACCGGCTACCTGTTCCAGTGCCGGCACTGCGGCGCTCACCTGGCGTACTGCGACCACGTCTGAGGGTCTACTGCGGGTGATCACCCATGGGGAATGGTTGTGGGTACCGCTACCTTCGTAAGAGAGAAGAAGGAGGCCCCCGATGGGTTTCGTGAAGTCACTGGTCAAGGGTGCTGTCGTCGCCAAGCTGCTGCAGGTCGCGCAGCGTGAGGCCAGCAAGCCGGAGAACCAGCGCAAGGCCAAGGAGCTGTTCCAGAAGCTGCAGCAGCGCCGGAGCGCCCACTAAGAGGCCCTAACGACGCCGCGCTTGCAGGGTGTAGGTGGCGGGGAGACGCTCCGGTTGATCCGTGAGGCGCCACTCGCCCTGCTCGTCGCGGGTCATGTGGCCGGCCAGCGGCATCCACGGGGCACTGTCGTGTTCCTCCAGGTGGGTGACCTCCAGGCCGGCCTTCTGCAGCGCCGTGAAGATCTCGCCGAGCCCGTGGTTCCACTCGTGGGTCACGTTGTGGTTGAACTCCACCTCGGTCTCGACATAGGTGCCACCCTCGTCCCAGACCTGGGGCGCCTCGGTCTCGAAGTACGGGGCCTCGAGCACGATCTCGCCACTCGTCTTGGAGACGCCGAGCGACCACAGCATCGGGTGGCCCTCGCGGATGAACAACCGGCCGCCCGGCTTCAGTAGTCCCGCCACGACCGCGGCCCAGCGCTCGATGCTCGGCAGCCAGCCGAGCGCGCCGATCCCGGTGAACACCAGGTCGTACTGCGCCCCGCCGAGCACCCCGACCGCGTCGTACACATCGGCCTGGTGGAAGTCGACGTCGTGCCCGAGCTCATCGGCGAACTTCTGCGCCTGAGCCACCGCCGGCCCGGAGAAGTCCAGGCCGCTCATCCTGGCGCCGAGCCGGGCGAGCGAGATCGTGTCGGTGCCGATGTGGCACTGCAGATGCACCCCGCGCAGACCGCTGATGTCGCCCAGCCGCGGCACGTCGAACTGGACGACCTGACTCAGGAACTCCGGGTCGTCGACGAACCTCTGCAGCATGTAGTCGGGCGAGGCGGCGTGCGCCGGCACTCGTTCGTCCCAGCTGGCCCGGTTCACCGTGCGGTAGTCGTGCATGGCTCAGACTGTGACACAGCCTGTGGCGCGTCGTCTCGGGGTTATCCGGCCGCCAGGCGAGTCAGCTCGAGGACCTGTTTGCGCATCATCAGCAGGTCGCCCCAGGCGAGCACGGTCCGGCGTACTGCGTTGCCTCGCGCCGGGAGCGCGAGCTTGACGACCAGCCGCGACCCGGCGGGCGCCGTCGCCGCGAGATAGGTGACGGCGACGTCGCCGAAGAGTCCGAGCGCCCGCCGATCGGCGATCCTCAGGGTCAGCTGTTCGCCGGGCACGAAGTCGGCCAGCTCGAAGATGGTCATGAAGGTCTGGCCGAGCTCCAGTTGGTCGACGTCGGCCGTCAGTGTGCGCGGACTGGCCTTGCCGAAGTTGTCCACCAGGTCGTAGCTGTACGGCGCGACCCGCAGCTGGCAGAGCCAGCGGAACAGGCGTTCAGCGCTTGCGGTCGAGTCGGCAGCTCGCCAGCAACCGACAGTGGGTCCGGTAATGAACCGATCGCACGCGTACTCCGCGGCCACCTCGTCGGCGGTCGCCTGCCAGATCCACGGAAGCTGCTGCGCCATGGACCAGACCATACCGTATGGTATGGATCTCTGCTAGGCCCTGGCCTGGGCGTCAGCGAGGGCCGCGGAAGCCTCTGCCAGGCGCTGCCACTCGCCAACCTGATCGAGGCGGACTACTGCGGTCCGATAGGCGGCAGCGGCCTCGCGGAGGCGGTTGAGGCCGGCCAGCGAGCGGCCTAGCTCATAGTGGACGACAGCGATGCCCCACTGGTCGTCGTGGGCCTCGAAGACGGCCAGGGCCCGCCGCCCTCGCTGCAGCGCCTCGTCGTAGTTCCCCTGGTCGTTCCGGAGAGCACTGAAGCGGTACTCCGCCATTGCCACTCCACGCTCGTCGCCAAGGTCGGAGCGCATCTTCAGGGCCAGGCGGAGACAGGCGGCCGCCTCACTGTGCTTGCCGAGCATGCGCAGCGCGTGCGACCTCCTGCCGATCGCGGCGGCCTCTCCCCATTTGTCGCCGAGCACCCTGCACTGCTCGGCGTGGTCGGCGTGGCGCGCCTCAGCCTCGGAGTACCGGCCGAGGCCTTCATAGGCGAGTCCCAGTCGGCCAAACAGTTCCGCCTCCTCGGCCGCTAGTCCTGCTGCTCTTGCATCGGCTAATCCGAGCTCGCAGGAGACTAGCGCCGCGCGGTACTGGTGCTGGCCGAGCTGCCCGAGCCCAAGCATGCTGTAGGCGAAGGCACGCGCCGCCACGTCACCTGACCGATCCGCGACGACGCAGGCGTGCTGGGCGACCTCCACCATGTCGGACCAGCGGCAGCGCAGGTCGTAGTACCAGGGGATGCGTTGGGTGAGGTCGCTGAACAACGGGTCGAGCTCTCCGTCAACACGCTCACCAGTACGCCGTACTGCGCCCAGCAGTGCACTCGCCTCGGCATCGAGCCACGCCAAGGCAGCAGTGCGACCACCCGGGTACTCCGGAGCCTCGGGCGCGAGCGCAGCGGCCGCTAGCCTCGCCTGCCCGAACAGCCAACCAAATAAGGCTTTCTCGGCCTCGCAGCGCTGCCCCTCTTCCTGGAGCAGCTCGGACGCGTAGAGGCGAAGCAGATCGTGCATGCGATAGCGGCCCGGCGTCACTGCGAGTCCAATGAGACTCGCACCAGCCAATGCCTCCAGCGCCGCCTCTGCTGGCTCACCTAGCAACGCAGTAGCCGCCTGTACTTCGAAGTCGTCGCCAGGCGCGAGTGCCAGTCGCCGGAACAACCGTCCGGCGATTGGCGAGATCTCCCTGTAGGACAAGGCGAAAGCGCTCCGCACAGCCAGGTCGCCCGCAGTGAGTCGCCCCAGCCTCCCCTGCTCGTCGCGCAGCAACTCAGCAAGGTGGGCGATCGACCAGTCGGGCCAGCCGGCCAGGCGATTGCCGGCGATCCGCACTGCCAATGGCAGCCTCCCGCAGGCCGCTACCACCTCCGCTGCAGCCTCCGGCTCAGCCGCTGCGCGCTCAGTGCCGACTATGTCGGTCAGTAAGGCGCGTGCGTCGTCCTCTGCCAACTCTGCAAGGTCTACCCGCCTAGCTCCTGCCAGGCCGGTCAGCCTCTTCCTGCTGGTGACGACGACGAGCACTGGTCCCGCTCCTGGCAGCAGTGCTCGCACCTGCGCCTCATCGCGAGCGTTGTCCAACACCAGCACGCAGCGCCGCCCGGCCAACCGCGATCTGAACATCGCTGCCGCTCCACTCACGTCCGGCGGCAACTGCGCGTCCGGTACTCCCAGGGCGCGCAGCAGGCGGTGCAGTACCACTTGAGGCTCAGTCGCCCCGAGCTCCACGAAGAACTGCGCGTCCCGCAGCCCCAATGCGAAGGCCTGGGTCGCTGCACGCACCGCGAGGGTCGTCTTGCCTGCGCCGGGCTGTCCTGCAACCACCACGGTGATCGGACCACTCCCGGCCAAGCAGTCGGCCGCAGCCGCCAGCACACTCGCCAGCTCGGCCCCGCGGCCTTGGAAGTCCGGTGGCGCTGCCGGTAACTCAGCAATCGCCGGCGCCACATCACCAAGCCCAGGCACCACCTGCTCGTTCGTCTTCTGCACCGCGCGTTCCGCCAGCGCCGCCGCGTGCAGCGCGCGAAGCTCCCCGTCGGTGATCCGCAGCTGGACCTCGTACCGCTCGATCAGATCAGCCGGCGCCAGCCGACGCCCCTTCTCGTAGTCCGACAACCCACCGTGCCCCTGCATGCCGAGCCGCCCAGCAAGCTGCCGCAGCGACAACCCCCGGGCCAACCGGTAGCGCAGCATGGCGGCGCCGAGCGCTACCAGGGCTGAGCTGTCCATTCCCTCACCTCGCCCCGATGGACAGTCTCTGGACAGCATCCAGCCCAAAACATAACCGACGCTCAGTAATCGATCGATAGCTTCGAGCCACCAATCCTGTTCCGCCCCATCAGGAGGTTCGTTATGACGTTCAACAATCGCCGGAGCTGGGGAATGGCCCTCAGCGCCGGCCTGCTCGCCGGCGCTCTGGCCGTGCCTGCAGCCCAAGCAGCGACCGCCGCGCAGCCGCAATCCAACCTGCAGCAAGCCGTGACCGCCAAGGTCAACGCCGCCAAGTCCAGCAAGGCCAGGACGGCCGGCATCCAGGTCAACGTGACCCGCGGCGCCGGGAGCGACTCGGTGTTCGGCACCACCGTCTCGCTGGCCCCCAAGGGTCAGGACACCCACCCCGAGGGCTGGCTGTTCGCCGCCAAGCTGGTCGACGGGAAGTGGCAGGTCGGCCTCGAAGGCGAGCGTGCCTTCAACGACCTGGCCGCAGCCTCACCAGTGGTCTCGGCGAAGGAGAAGCAGCTCTTCGGGCAGTCGTTCGCCCCGCAAGCCGCCGGTGGTGACTACCGGACCGGCATGCGACTCCCGTACGCGTCCGGCGCTTCCTGGAGCATGCCGGGCGGCGCACACGGCTGGGCCGGTACCGATACGCCGTACAGCTCAGTGGATCTGGCCGGTGGCAACGGCCAGGTGCTCGCGGCACGCGGCGGTACGGCGTACACGATGTGCGGTAACGGGAGGGGCTGGATCCGGGTCATCCACGACCGCGGCTACGCCACCGACTACTACCACCTGTTCAACAACATCGCGGCGAACGGACTAGCCGTCAGCGAGGGCACGTTCCTCGGCAACATCGGTACGGACGTCTCGTGCGGCGGCTCGGCCAGCGGCAACCACGTGCACTTCGCCCTGCGGCAGAACAGCGCGTACGTCGGCATCGCCGGGCACAACGTCGGCGGCTGGGTGTTCCAGAACGCGGCCTCGGCGTACAACGGCACCGCACTGCACGGGAGCACCCTGCGCAGCCCGGGGCAGCAGCTCTACAACTACGGAGTACTGGGCTTCACCCAGGGGATCATCGACTCGTTCGGCGGCACCTCGGTCAACAAGCGGACCGGACCGGGTACCAACTACGCCCTGGCCGGCAGCGTCGCCGACGGCACGACGGTGAACGTCTCCTGCTCGAAGAACGGCACCTCGCACACCGGCCGCTGGGGCACCACCAGCCTGTGGAACCGGCTCAGCGACGGCACCTGGGTGACCGACGCGTTCATGTGGACCGGGGTGGCGTCTCCGGTGAACGGCACCTGCCCGTAGCCCCTCCGGACAAGACAAGTGGCGGGGAGAGGACTTCGCGGTCTCTCCCCGCCACTGCTGTTACTGCTGACCTGCTAGCGGGCATCAGGCCGCGTGGCGGCCGTGCTGGTGACTGAAGACCCGGGCGTGCCGAATGCTGGTCACGCTGCCGGTGTTGGCGACGGGCTTGTGGGAGAACGGCTCTGCCGCGCCACCGAGGGCGAGCAGGTCGAGCTTGGACCTGGCGAGATCGCGGTCGTCGGCAACCCAGCTGCCGTCGGGCCCGTGTCCGAGCCCGGTGGCGTTGCGCCTGTTGCTGCCTTCGAGAGCCGCGATCACTACCAGCGCGAGTACTACGAGAACAACGATTCCGGTCATGGCAGTAATCATGCTACCTGCTAGATCCGGCCACAATTGGCACTATTGACAGTCTTGCACTAATTCCTGCCATACTGACTTCCATGCTCCGGAAGATCGCTGTCGTCCTGATGGAGGACGTCGCTCTGTTCGAGTTCGGGGTGCTGGCCGAGGTGTTCGGGATCGACCGGACCGACGACGGCTGCCCCCCGTTCGACTTCAAGGTGTGCTCGACCACGCCCGGCGTGCCGATGAACACCAGCAGCCACTCCGCCGTGATCGCGCCGTACGGGCTGGAAGAGCTGGAGGACGCCGACCTGGTCGCGCTGCCGGCCACCACCTGGCGCGGCTCGTACGACGAACGCATCCTCGACGCCCTCCGCAAGGCCCACGAGCGCGGCGCGATCCTGCTGACCGTCTGCTCGGGCGCCTTCGTGCTCGGCGCGGCCGGCCTGCTCGACGGCCGTTGCTGCGCCACCCACTGGCGGTACGCGGACAAGTTCCGCGAGCAGTTCCCCGACGCCAAGCTCGATGCCGACGTGCTGTTCGTCGACGACGGCGACATCATCACCAGCGCCGGCACCGCCGCCGGGATCGACGCCTGCCTGCACCTGGTACGCCGCGAGCTCGGCAGCGCGGTCGCGACCCGCATCGCCCGCCGGATGGTGGTGCCGCCGCAGCGAGACGGCGGCCAGCGCCAGTACGTCGAAGTACCGGTCCCCGAGTCGTCCGGCGAGAGCCTGCAGCCGGTGCTCGACTGGATGGTCGGCAACCTGACCATCGAGCACACCGTGCCCGAACTGGCCCGGCGGGCGCAGATGTCCGACCGCACCTTCGCCCGCCGCTTCGTCGCCGAGACCGGCACCACCCCACTGAAGTGGGTCACCACCCAACGCGTCCTGCACGCCAGAACCCTGCTGGAGCAGACGAAACTCGGCATCGAGCAGATCGCCACCGAGTCCGGCTTCGGCACGGCGGCGCTGCTGCGCCACCACTTCCGCCGGGTTGTCGGCGTCCCACCGCAGGACTATCGCCGTACGTTTCAGACCGCCAGCTGACAGCTCAGACCGAGCGTTGGTAGGTGCGGAAAGCTCGGGTGGACAGGTAGCCGACCAACAGGGTGAACGCCAGCAGATAGGCACCATGGCGGGCGACTGAACCCCAGTCCGGGTCAGCCGAGAGCGCCTGGCGAGCAGCGATCGCCGCCCAGTCGACCGGGTTGTAGCGCGCCGCGACACCGACCCAGTGCGGCGCGAGTTTCGGGTCGAGCATGATCGAGGACATGAACGTCAGCGGCAGCGAGACGAACTGCGAGATGCCGATCAGCGCCTCCTGCTGACGGGTGAGCAGCGCGACCGCGTTCGAAAGCGAGCCGAACGCCGTACCGACCAGCATCGACGCGACGATCGTGACGACGTACCCGAGCACGCCCCCGTCGTACCGGGCGCCGGCCGCGAACCCGATCGCGAACACCAGCACGGTCTGGATCACCGTCGTGGTCCCGTTGCTGATCAGCTGCCCCGCCATCAGCGCGCCGCGGCGTACCGGCGAGGTCAGCATCCGGTCCATCACCCCGCGCTCCATGTCGGCGATGAAGCTGGTGCCCGCCCAGCCGCTCGTCATCAGCGCCGTCATCATCACGATGCCCGGCGTCAGGAACGCGATGTACGACGAATCGTTGAACCCCGGCAGTGCGACGACTCCCTTGAACAACTGCCCGAACAACAGCAACCAGATCGCCGGCTGCACCAACGTGAATGCGATCAGCGCAGGCGACCGGTACTGCGCCCGCAGCCAGCGGCCGGTCACGAATCCGGTGTGCGTCACCACTGTCGCGCTCATGCCGCCTGCTCCTTGTCAGCTGTCTTGAAGGATCGACCCGTGTACTGCAGATAGACATCGTCAAGTGACGGCCTAGAGACCGTCACGGCGGCAACTGGAATCGCCTTCTCCTCAAGGGCTCCCAGTACCGCGGGAACTGCCGTCGCGCCGCGGTCGACCCGCGCCCTGAGAGTGTTGCCCTCGACAACGATCTCGCCGATCCCCGGCAACGTGCCGAGCAGTCGCCGGACGTTGCCATCGGCATCGGGGTCGACCAGCTCGACCTGGACGGAATCGCCGCGGAGTTCGGCTTTCAGCCCTTCAGGAGTGCCTTCGGCAACAACCTTGCCGTGGTCGACGATCGCCAGCTGATCGGCCAGCCGGTCGGCTTCCTCCAGGTAGTGCGTGGTCAGCAGGACGGTGAGGCCTTCGGTGCCGGAGAGTCGCTCGACCTCGTTCCAGAGGTCCGCGCGGGCCTCCGGGTCGAGACCGGTGGTCGGCTCGTCGAGGAACAGGACGCGTGGGCGATGGACCAGGCCGAGGGCGACATCGAGCTTGCGCTGCATGCCGCCGGAGTACGTGCGAACCTGACGGGTCGCTGCTTCCTGGAGGTCGAAACGCTCCAGCAGCTCGGCGGCCCGGCGTACTGATTGCTGGCGGGACAGGCCGTAGATCCGGCCGCTCAGGACCAGGTTCTCGACACCTGTCGCCATTGGGTCGCAGCTGGATTTCTGCGGCACATAGCCGATCGCGTGCCGGACCTCGGCCTGCTGCTGGACGACGTCGAGGCCGGCCACTCGCGCAGTACCGGAATCGGCCCGCGACAAGGTGGTGAGGATCTTCACGGTGGTGGACTTGCCGGCGCCGTTCGGGCCGAGCAGCCCGAGTACGACGCCTTCGGGGACGGTGAAACTGAGTCCGTCGAGCGCCCGCAGCGGTGGCTTCTTGCGGCCGGCGGGATAGGTCTTGACCAGCTCTGTTGCCTCGAGGGCAGGGGTTGGTGACATGGCGGTGCGACTCCTCTTGCTGAGTGGCTTGGGAGTCGATACCGGGTGAGCTGGCTATCCTGATGGTTGCGCCTTGGGTGCCAGGTCTCGCTTGCGGGATCGACTCGAGGAACTGCGGCCCTTGGCCCGGGAGTTGCCGCTCCCTGGCCGGGGGCCGTCCTTATCTAGCGTCCGGTGGAATCTCCTGCAGCCAGGGGAACTCCTCTCCGAAGTACTTGACCGGGTCCTTGAGCAGGTCGGCCGGCTGGAGGCCGAGCTTCTCGACGAGCTGGTGGGTCTGGCGCCAGAAGCCGGATCCCTCCAGGCCGTCGGTGCGGATCGCACGGGCCAGCCGCCGGACATACGTGAGCTCGGCCTGGACCAGCGCGAGCCGGAACTCGGACTCGACCCAGAAGATCCGCGGCAGCTTCATCGACGTCATCGACTCGTGCGCGGCCTCGAGCTGCTCGACCTCGGCGACCAGTCCCTTCACCCGCTGGTCGAGCAGCTCGACCACCCTGTCCGGTGAGAACGCCGGGAGGTAGGCCAGGCCCGCCTCCAGCTGACTGAACTCGCGCTCCGGCTTGCCCAGCAGCTCGGCCAGCCAGTCGTCGAACTCGGCCCGGCCGGCCGCGGTGATCGCGTACACGGTCTTCTCCGGCCGGTTGCCGTCGCGCACGGTCTCGACCGCCTCGATGAACCCGGCCTTCTCGAGCGCCCCCACGACCGAGTAGAGCGAGCCGTAGTTGAGCTTGATGCTCATGCCCTTGCCGCGACTCTTGAGCATCGTGGAGATCTCGTACGGGTGCATCGGCCGCTCGCCGAGGCTCCCCAGCACGGCGAACGCCAGCGGATTGGCCACCTTGCGCCGAGCCATGGCGTACCTCCTCGATCTCAAGTACTCGAAATCGAGTATTAGTTCCCGAGTATCCGATGTCAAGTAATCAAACCGGCCGCTCGAAGATCAGCTCCAACCCGTCCTCCTCGTCCCACTGCTCACCGTTCTGGGTGAAGCCGAAGGGCGCGATGGTCGCGAGCGATGCCGCGTTGTCCGGACTGATCGTGGCGCGTAGCACCCGTACCGCCGGGTCGGCGGTGATCCGTTCGATCAGTGCGGCCAGGATCGCCTTCGCGTACCCCTGCCGCTGGTACCGCGGGTCGACGGTGTACCCGACCTCGACCATCCCGTCGGCATCCGGTGGACCGTGGAAGCCGGCGTAACCGACCACCGTGTCGGACGGACCGGACAACACAGCCTGGGCGATCCACGGCGCCGCTTCGGGCTGGGTCCTGAGCTGCTCGAGCCGATAGTTCCACAGCCATTTCGCCCGGTCGCCGACGAACAGGCCGCCGAGCTCGACACCCGATTCGGTGCGCGCGGCAACGAGATCACCGGCGAGCAGGGCGGTCATGGTCTTCGCCGACAGTTCGGCGAAGCGGAGTTGATGAGGTGGGTTCATACCGCTGATGATTTCCCCCGCGTGCCCTGCGGGTCCACGCAGTTATCCGAGCGCCTCGGCGTACCAGGGCTTGATGATGCCGTCGATGATGGCCAGCCGCTCGTCGAACGGGATGAAGGCGGACTTCATCGCGTTGATCGCGAACCAGCGGAAGTCGGCGAGCCCGTAGTCGAAGGCGTCCGCCAGCAGGGCCAGCTCGCGGCTCATCGACGTACCGCTCATCAGCCGGTTGTCGGTGTTCACGGTGACCCGGAACTTCAGCTTGGCGAGCAGGCCGATCGGGTGCTGCGCGATCGAGTCGGCCGCGCCGGTCTGCAGGTTGGAGCTCGGGCACATCTCCAGCGGGATCCGCCGGTCCCGCACGTACGCCGCGAGCCGGCCGAGCTCGACCTTGCCGTCCAGGCCCGCGCTCTCGTCGTACGAGATGTCGTCGATGATCCGCACGCCGTGGCCGAGCCGGTCGGCGCCGCACCACTGGATCGCCTGCCAGATCGAGGGCAGCCCGAACGCCTCACCGGCGTGGATGGTGAAGTGCGCGTTCTCGCGTTGCAGGTACTCAAAGGCGTCCAGGTGACGGGTGGGCGGGTACCCGGCCTCGGCGCCGGCGATGTCGAAGCCGACCACGCCACCGTCGCGATAGGCGACCGACAACTCGGCGATCTCCATCGACCGCGCCTGATGCCGCATCGCCGTCAGCAGTTGCCGCGCCACGATCGGCCGCTCGGCCCGGGCCATCCCGTCCTCGAAACCTTCACGCACCGCATCAACCACCGCCTCGAGACTCAGCCCGGCCGTCAGGTGCTGCTCCGGCGCGTACCGGATCTCGGCGTACACGACCCCGTCCGCGGCCAGATCCTGAACGCACTCACTGGCAACCCGCTTGATCGCTTCCGCGTTCTGCATCACCGCGACGGTCTGGTCGAACGTCTCCAGATACCGCTCCAACGACCCCGAGTCTGCCGACTCGACGAACCACTGCCCCAACTCCCCGGCATCGGTCCGCGGCAACTTGTGCCCGATCTCCGCCGCCAACTCCAGCACAGTCTCCGGCCGCAACCCACCATCCAGATGGTCATGCAACAAAACCTTCGGCGCGACCTTCAACTCCTCCTGCGTAATCATCCCGCCATCTTGCCCCAACCCACCGCCGAATTGGCCCTCATGTCCCCGGTACTGCGGACCCGCGCGCCCGCCGCACGCTCACCGCTGTGGGCGCTCCCACCCACCCTTTCGCGAGTACCGCTCCTACGTCGCGCGGGTGCCCGGGCGCGCCGAGCCTCCTGCCGGAGCGATGTGGCGCCACCGCATCGCCCTCGAGAGCGACCGCCAACCCTCCGCTCGCAGGCCTTCGCGGGGCAACCTGATCTGCCCCGAAAAGGCCTTCGTGTCGCCGGCCCATGCGGTCCCATCCTTTGCTCCATGGACAACAAAAGCCTTCGCGCCGAACCTCCTGAACGACCTCCGATGCCGCCCTGGTACCCCGACTTCCTGGACGCGGTCGTGGCAGTCATCCCGACCGAACGACCGAGAAACGAATGGCTGCTGGTCAACTGGTCGATCGGCCAGGAGATCCTGCGCTGGCAATCGCGAGACGGCTGGGCGAACCACGTCCTGGACCAACTCTCCATCGACCTCAAGACCCGCTTCCCCACCGACCGAAGTCTGTCGCCCCGCAACCTCCGGGAGATGCGCGACTTCGCCGAAGCCTGGCCGTACGAGGCCTACGCCCGCGGACCGCTCTCGCAACTCCCGTGGCACCACCACCTCCTCCTGCTCCACCGCCTCGACGACCTCAACGTCCGCCTCTGGTACGCCAGACGAGCCGTCGAAGACACCTGGACCCGAGCCACCCTGCTCGAAAACCTCACCACCAATTTGCATCGCCAGAAGTAGCACCCCCTCGTCCGGAGTTTGCGCAGAGCGTGCTGCGCAAACCCCGGGCACGACCGCCCGCGGCGCAAGCTGGAGCAGGTTGTTCCGACCTAGTGGTGGGAACGGGACGGATGACGAAGGGAGAAATGGGATGACTGACAAGGAGAACCTCCCGCGGGTGGTTTCGCGGGAGGAGTGGGTGGGGGCTCGGCGGGAGTTGTTGGAGCGGGAGAAGGAGGTGACTCGGGCGCGGGATCGGCTCAATGCGGCGCGGCGGGAGTTGCCGATGGTTCGGGTGGAGAAGGACTACCGGTTCGAGGGGCCTGATGGGGAGGTCGGGTTGCTGGAGATGTTCGAGGGGCGCGAGCAGTTGGTGATGCATCACTTCATGTTTGCGCCGGGGTGGGAGGCGGGATGTGCGAGTTGCTCGTCGGCGGCTGATGGGATCGGGCGGCTGCGGCAACTACATGTGCGCAACACGTCGCTGGTGGCCGTGAGCAGGGCGCCGTACGGGAAGTTGGCTGCGTATCGGGAGCGGATGGGGTGGCAGTTCCCGTGGTACTCGTCGTACGGGAGCCCGTTCAACTACGACTTTCACGCCACGCTTGACGATCAGGTAGCGCCGATCCAGCTGCACTTCCGTACTGCGGACGAACTGGCCCAGGTCGGTACGCCGTGGACGGGTGGGCCGTGGACGAGTGACATGAACGGCGAGGAGATGCCGGGGATCAGCGCGTTTCTGCGGGTCGGGGAGGAGGTGTTCCATACCTACTCGACCTTCGGGCGCGGGATCGAGGAGTTTCACAACGGCTACCAGTACCTCGATCTCACCGCGCTCGGGCGGCAGGAGGAGTGGGAGGAGCCGAAGGGGCGCGCGACGCCGCTGGGGCTTCAGGTCGGTGGGCCGAATCTGCGGCTGCCCGACGAGTACTGAAAACCCTTACGCAGTGTGGATCTTGAAGACCGGTACGCCGGGGGCGACGTGCAGCAGGGTCTCGAGCGAGGAGTCGGCGCGCACGTCGTCACCGAAGAAGGCCTGCACTTCCCAGGCCCACTTCTTCAGGTAGAGCCGGATGATGTCGGGCTTGTCGGAATCGGCGAGCTCCTCCGCGCGGAACAGCTCCACCCGCCGGCCGACCCGCAGCTTGCCGTGGCCGCTGGCCCGCAGGTTGCGGACCCACTGGACGTGCCCGCGCGGCGCCACCAGATAACGCTGGCCGTCGATCACCAGCAGGTTGACCGGGTTGCTGCGCCACTCGCCGGACTTGCGGCCCTGGACGGACAGCACCCGACTGCCCATCAGGCTGAGGCCGAGCTTCGTCATACCGGCCACGACCTTGTTCATCACCAGCATGCTCTGGTGCCCGCTGGTCACCACGCGCTTGTCGTTGTACTCCTGCATCGGACCCAACCTCCCAGTTTGCGAGAGCGGTGCTCTCTGTTGTCACCAGTGAACACCAGGCCGACTCGACAAGTCAAGAGCAGTGCTCTCGTTTTAGAGCGCCGCTCATGGCAGACTGCGCAGCATGAACGCCGGACAGACCGCCCGTGATCGCGCCCGGGCCGAGTTGACCCAGGAGATCAAGGCCGCCGCGCGACGCCAGCTCGCCGTCGAGGGCGCCGAACGTCTCTCGCTGCGCGCCGTCGCCCGCGAGCTCGGCCTGGTCTCGTCCGCGCTCTACCGCTACTTCCCCAGCCGCGACGACCTGCTCACCGCACTCATCATCGACGCGTACGACGCCCTGGGCGCCGAGGCGGAGGCTGCCGCCAAGCATCAGGACGATCCCCGCGAAGCCTGGCTGGCCGTCTGCCGAGTCATTCGCGCCTGGGCCAGGCAACACCCCCACGAGTACGCGCTCATCTACGGCTCACCGGTCGCCGGCTACCAAGCCCCCGACAGCACGATCCAGCCAGCCGGCCGAGTCGCCTTCGTCCTGCTCGGCATCCTCGCCCAGGCACAGGCTTCCGGAGTACTGACCCCAACAACAGCCCCAGAACCGAGCCAACCACTCGCCGAGCAACTCAAAGTGCTCGCTGACGCAGCACCCGGCGTACCGCTGTCAGTCCTGGCCCGTACGGCGATCGCCTGGACGCAGCTCTTCGGCATGATCAGCTTCGAGCTGTTCGGCCAGTTCGCCGGGTGGATGGATCCTGCCGACGAGTTCTTCGCCGAGGCGACGGGTCAGTTGGCCACGTTCCTGGGGCTCAACCGCTGAAGGCGTCGGGCAGCGGCAGCCCCACTGCCCGCTCGACCCGCTGGACGTAGTCCTCGCGCGGGATCTCGACCGCACCGAGCGTCGACAGATGACTGGTCACCCACTGGATGTCCAGCACGCGTTCGGCGGCGTACTTGTCGTTCAGCAGTTCCACCAACCCGGCCACCGCCGCCTTCGACCCGTCGGTCTTGTGATGGAACATCGACTCGCCCGCGAACAGCCCGCCGATCGCGACGCCGTACAGGCCACCGGCCAGCTCGTCGCCGTCCCAGGCCTCGACCGAGTGGACCCAGCCGAGCTCGTGCAGTTTCGTGTACGCCGCGATGATGTCGGCGTCGATCCACGAACCTGGCCGACGCGGATCGGCGCAGGCGCGGATCACCTGGTCGAAAGCCGTGTTGACCCGGATCTCGAACCGCTGCCGAGCCCGCCGCAGCGACCGCGACGGCGCGAAACCGGCCACGTCGATCACGCCGCGATCCACCGGCGACCACCACAGCAGCGGCCCGTGACTGTCCGGCATCGGGAAGAGCCCCCGCCGGTACGCCGCCAGCACGGTGCCCGGTTCGAGATCCGCTCCGGCCGCGACGACATCGCTGGCTCCGGCGACCGCGACCGGCGGGAAGTCCCACACGGAGGCAGCTGGTTCAACTGGCACGTCACCATCCTGGCCTACCGCTCGCCGACCGAAACGCCCGGCCACCACCGCAACACTTGTTGACAGTGGATATGATAGGCAACATATGCTGCCGAGCATGGAGATCGTCGAGCAGATCGAGGGGTCCGGCGGGCTGGCCGGACTCGCCCGGATGACCGAGGCCATCGCGGCGCTGGAGCACCGGCGGACCGAGCTGATCGAGCAGCTGAGGTCTCAGCGGCTGGCGAGCTGGGAGGAGATCGGGCAGGCGTGCGGCATGACCCGGCAAGGCGCGAGCCGCCGGTGGTCGCAGCAGGCGCAGGCGACCTCGTTCGGCGACGCAGCAGCGGCGTACCGACGCGGGCGACCGCCGTACCCGGAGTCTGCCGTCGACTGGCTGATCCCCGGTACTGCGAAGTCGGTGCTGGACCTCGGCGCCGGCACGGGCAAGCTCACACAGTTGCTGGCCGCGCGGGAGCTGGCCGTGACGGCTGTCGAACCGTTGGCGGCCATGCGCGACGAACTGGTCGCGGCGGTGCCGTCGGCCGACGTACGGGATGGCTCGGCTGAGGCGATTCCGCTGGAGGACAAGGCGGTTGACGCCGTCGTGGTTGCACAGGCGTGGCACTGGTTCGACGCGGCGAAGGCGTTGCCGGAGATCGCTCGAGTACTGAAGCCGGGTGGGACATTGGGGCTGGTCTGGAACATCCGCGACCACACCGTGCCGTGGGTGGCCGAGCTGGATCGCGTGCTGCATCGGCACGCTCGGCAGGAGATCGACTCCGCACCGCCGATCGGTACGCCGTTCCGGCTGGCCGAGCGCTTCGAGGTGCGCTGGGAGCACCCGCTGACCCGGGCCGAGCTGCTGGACCTGGTCGCGTCCCGGTCGTACGTCATCACGATGCCGGCCAAGGATCGCGACGAGCTGCTGCACCAGGTCACCGAGCTGCTCGACTCGCATCTCGACCTGCGGGGCCGCAAGAAGCTCACGATGCCCTACGTCACGCGCTGCACGCGGGCACGGTTGTCGTAGCGGCTCGAAGGGTACCGAGCCGGTTGCTGGCTCTGCGTCACCAAGGGACCGGCCGGGGTTCTTCCCGAGTGGCGTGCGCTGGTGTGGCACGTAGAGTTGTGAGTGCTGCGCCCGCCCGCCGGACTCCGGGGGTGGGTGTCCGAGTTGTGAAGGAGTGCTGTGGCCGGAGTAGCCAGATTCGTTGCCAGCAGTCTCGCGCCTGCCGCCCAGCGGTTCGCCCCGCAAGCCGCGGCCGGCGTACTCCGGCAGGTGCTGGAGATCGCGATCGACGGGTACCAACGGTTCCCCGGCGCCGAGAAGGTGGCCGAGAAGCACCTGGCCAAACAGGGCGGTGACCCGGAGCTCGCGGTCGACACCGTGATCGAGCAGCACATCCGGCTGGCCTCGGTGCAGGGGTTCGTCACCAGCATCGGCGGGCTGGTCACGCTGCCCGTCGCGCTGCCTGCGAACCTGACCGGGCTGGCCGTCGTACAGGCTCGGATGGTTGCGTCGATCGCTCACCTGCGCGGATACGACCTGGACGATCCGCGGGTTCGTACCGCGGTGATCACCTGCCTGCTCGGCGAGGACGGGGTGACCGACCGGCTGAAGAAATCGAGCTTGCCGACGTCGCCGCTGGCGATCGCGACCGCGCCGGTGTTCGACCCGGAGCTTGACCGGCAGGTGGCCGGTGAGGTGGTCGGGGAGCTGATCGCGCGGATCAGCGGCAAGCGGATGGGGCTGATGGTGACGCGCCGGGTTCCGCTGCTCGGTGGCGCCGTGGGTGCGGGGGTCGACGGTTGGTCGACGTACCGGATCGGGCGGTACGCCGACGAGAGCCTGGTACGGCGGATCCGGCGACCGATCGAGCCGTAGCAGTTTGGGGAAGCCGTGGCAGTTCGGGAAACCGGGTGAAACTGTCGGCGGCGGCTGTCAGCATGATCGGGTGAGTACTTCTCGTCGAGCCGAGCTCGGGGAGTTCCTGAAGGCGCGCCGCGCCCAGGTGACCCCCGAGGCCGTTGGCCTGCCGCCGGGCGGACGACGCCGTACTCCGGGCCTTCGGCGCGAGGAGCTCGCGCAACTGGCCGGGGTCGGCGTGACTTGGTACACCTGGCTCGAGCAGGGCCGGTCGATCAACGTCAGCGGTCAGGTGCTCGACGCGGTCGCGACGACGCTCGGGCTCAACGATCTGGAGCGGGCGCATCTGTACTCGCTGGCCGAGGCGACGCCCGTCCGGACGAAGACCGGGGTCTGCGCCGACGAGCTGGTGCTGGCCGAGATCCTGGCGGCGCTCGACCCGCTGCCGGCGCTGATCACCAACCGGCGCTTCGACATCCTCCAGCCCAACAAGGCTTATGAGGATCTCTTCCACGACTGGCACACGCTGCCTTGTATCCACAAGAACTTGCTCTGGTGCATCGTCACCGAGCCGCTGGCCCGCCAGCAGTTGCTGAACTACGACACCGAGGTGCCGTATCTGGTGGCGCGGATGCGTTCGGCGTACGTCGAACACATCGGTGACCCTGACTGGGAGACCGATCTGGCGCGGCTGCGGAAGCTGAGTCCGGAGTTCGAGCAACTCTGGTCGAAGCACGAGGTCGCGGACGGCGAGCCCCGGCTGCGGCGGGTGCTGCATCCGGTTGCTGGTGAGCTGTCGTTCACGGTCACCGAGCTGGGGGTGCCGGCTCATGCCGACCTGATGCTGTTCGTGGAGACGCCCGCGGATGAGCGCACCCGGGAGCGCCTGCCACTCACCCGCCGCGAACCGGCCGAGGTTTGATTCAGTTATTTTGATTCAGTTATAGGTCAGCCGGCCAGGGCCTGGACGACTCGGCTGGCGGAGGGTTTGCCCAGTTGTTTGGCCATCCAGGCGCTGGTGGTGACGAGGCTTTCCAGGTCGACACCGGTCTCGATGCCGAGGCCGTCCAGCTGCCAGAGCAGGTCTTCCGTGGCGAGGTTGCCGGTCGCGCTTTCGGCGTACGGGCAACCGCCGAGTCCGCCGGCCGAGCTGTCGACCACCGTGACGCCTTCCCGCAGCGCGGTGAACGTGTTGGCGAGCGCCTGCCCGTACGTGTCGTGGAAGTGCACAGCCAGCTTGTCGACCCCCACACCAGCACCCTCGAACGCCTTGATCAGCGCGACGACCTGACCCGGCGTCGCGACGCCGATCGTGTCGCCGAGGGAGAGTTCGTGGCAGCCGAGCTCGACCAGCCGCGCTCCGACCTTCACCACCTGATCGATCGGTACGTCGCCCTCCCACGGATCGCCGTAACACATCGACACGTACCCGCGAACGCTCAAACCCTCGTCCAGCGCACGCCGTACGGTCGGCGCGAACATCGCGAACTGCTCGTCGACCGTCGAGTTCAGGTTCTTCGCGGCGAACGTCTCGGTCGCGCTGGCGAAGATCGCGATCTCGCTGACCCCCGCCTTGAGGGCGCGATCGAGACCGCGCTCGTTCGGCACCAGCACCGGCGTACGGAGGCCTTCCGGCAGGTCCAGCCGCTGCAGCAGCTCGGCAGCGTCGGCGAGCTGCGGCACCCACTTGGGGTGGACGAAACTGGTCGTCTCGATGGTGGTCAACCCCGCCGCGGCGAGCCGCTGGATGAACTCTGCCTTCACCGCCACGTCGACGATCGCGTCCTCGTTCTGCAATCCGTCCCGCGGTCCGACCTCGTAGATCGTCACCCGCTCGGGCAGTCCCTCGGCCCCGACCAGCTCAGGCTTGCGCACTGTGTGCCTCCGTCTCGTGAGCCTGGCGCCTTCTCAGGGCCGGGAGGGGTCTCCTCCACAATGGCTCGTGATGACAACTCTGGCTGACATTCTGCGCGGGGTCGAAGGCGGAGTCCTCCCCACCCCAGACCTGAGCATCACGGTCGTCCCGGCGCCGTCCGAGCGCGAGCTGGCCGTGGTGGCGTTCACCGCGCACATTGTGATCGCCGCGGACGTCTCCCCAGACTGGGTGGCTGGCCTGATCCCGGACGGTGATCTGTCCGCTCCGCTCAACCCGCCGTTCCTGTTCGCCCTGGAGCAACTCAGCGGCCGCCGCGTCAACGCAATCGACCAGATGCTCCTTGCTCCCGCGCTCACTGACCCCACCGAGCGCGCTGCCGCCGTCGAGGGCCTGGTCGAGGTGACTGACCGCGGGCATCCCCGGATCGAGCGGGCTTGGCGGTACCGCGAAGACGTACGCGCCTACTCAGCGCCATACGGCGGGTTGGTGCTCACCGGCCGAGGCCTAGCCGGTCGCCTGGAGGTCGCGCTGGAGGTCCCTGCCGCTGTCCGCGGCGCCGGCCATGGCCGTCACCTAGCCCGCGCTGCCCGGGCCCTCATCCCAGCGGGCACTCACATCTGGTCGCAGGTGAGCCCAGGCAACGCCGCCTCCACCCGGACCTTCCTCGCCGCCGGCTACCAACCCATCGGCGCCGAAGCACTGCTGGTGCGGCACTAGGCAGTCGTCGGCGCTGGTACGTGAGGGCGTCTCTACCTGCCGACCTGGGTTGTTCCTCAGTCTTCGAGGGTTGCCAGGTGGGCGGACAGGTCGGTGGTGAATCGGGCCAGCAGGCGGCTGAGGTCTTTGCGGTCTTGGGCCGGCCAGTCGGCGGTGGCGCCGGATAGCCAGCCGAGCAGGGTCTTGAGGTAGAGCTGGGCCGCGTCGGCGCCTACGGGGGTCGGTTCGATCAGGCTGGCGCGGCGGTCGTTCGGGTCGCCGATGCGCTGGACCAGGCCGCGGCGCTCCAACTCCTGCACCTGGCGGGTCACATGGGGACCGACGACCTGCATCCGCTCGGCGATCTCGCCGATCCGCAGCGGCCGGTCGGCCATCTGCAGGGCGAGCAGGATCGACATCGCGGGGCGGTCCAGTTGGAGCCCGGTCGCCTTGATGGCGCGCTCCACCAGGTGACCGCGGTTGAGCGCGTTGCTCAGCTGGGTCAGCTGCGGCATCAGCTCGTACAGCTCGGTCACTTGATTACCTACCTTAGGTATCTATATGGTGGAGAGCAGCAGCACTCACGGGCCCGTGGCGCTCTGCAAAAGGATACCTAAAGTACACATCTTTCGAGGGAGTTCTGATGAAGAAGATCCTGGTGTCCGGTGCCAGCATCGCCGGCCCGGCCGTCGCTTATTGGCTGCATCGGTACGGATTCGAGGTCACGGTCGTCGAGAAGGCCGCGACCGTCCGCGGCGGGGGCTACCCGATCGACATCCGCGGTACTGCGATCGAGGTGGTCGAGCAGATGGGGCTGCTGCCGCGGCTGCAAGAGGCGCACGTCGACAGCCGCAAGCTGTCGTTCCTCGACGCGGATAGCGGCCTGATCGCGGCGATCCGCCCGGAGGCGATCACCGGCGGGGTCGAGGGGCGTGATCTCGAAGTACGGCGCGGGGATCTGGCCGACGTCCTGTACGCGACGATCCGGGACGAGGTGGAGGTGATCTTCGAGGACTCGATCGCGACGCTGCAGAACGGGGCCGATGCTGTCGAGGTGGTCTTCCGCAGCGGGGCTCGGCGGACCTTCGATCTGGTCATCGGGGCGGACGGACTGCACTCGAACACTCGCGGTCTGGTCTTCGGCCCTGAGGAGCAGTACCACCGATACCTCGGCTACTCCTTCGCCGGCTTCACGATGCCCAATGAGCTCGGCCTCGAGCACGAAGCGCTGATGTGGAACGTGCCTGGCCGCGCGGCCGTGCTCTACGCCCCCGGCAAGGCCGAGACGTTGCACGGCTTCTTGACCTTCGCCGAGGAGGTCCCGCCGTACGGCGCCTTCCGTAACCCCGAGGCCCAGCGCGAACTCGTCGCTGCCCGCTTCCCGGAGAACGCGTGGCAACTCCCCCAGATGCTGGCCGCGATGCGCTGCGCCGACGATCTGTTTTTCGACACGGTCAGCCAGATCCACATGCCTGCTTGGTCGCAGGGTCGGGTGGTCCTGGTCGGGGATGCCGCTGCTGCGCCGTCCTTCATGTCGGGCCAGGGATCGAGTATCGCGTTGGTCACCGCGTACTTGTTGGCCGGCGAGCTCGCGACCCATGCTGATCATGCGGTCGCATTCACCGCCTACGAACAAGCTGCCCGGCAATTCGTCGAACTCAACCAAGCCTTGGCATACGCCGGAGCTGCCGCCGTCGCGCCACGTACGTCCGAAGAACTTGCTCTTCGCAACAAAGCCCTGACCGTTGCCTCGGATGAGCCGGCCCTCGACGCCGGTACCGCGGGCCGGTCGGCCAATTCTGCGCTGACCCTTCCGACCTACGCAACAGCCTGACCTCACGCTGGCGGGGGTGGTGGATCTCCCGAAAGCGTTGGTTGTTGGACAGCAGCAGGAGCTGGCCGTGGCGGTAGTCGCGGAGGGTTCCCCGTGGGGTGAGGCGTGGTTGTTACCAGTTGCCGGTGGGGCCTGTTGGGGTGGAGGTGGGGGCGCTTGGTGGTGAGGGTGGGGCTGGCGGTGGTGGGGGCGGCGGAGGTTTGGAGCGGGGAGAGGAGCTGCCTCGGGGGCTGGGGCGGGAGGAGGTTGAGCCGGGGCCGGAGGTGCGCGGGCTTGAACTGCCTGAGGCGGAGCCGCCGCCGGATTCACCGGCTGAGTGGGAGACGGCGCCGGACATGGCACCTGTTGCTTTCTTGGAGGCTGAGAGCGCGGAGCCGGCGGCGCCTGCGGCGGCGCTGATTGCGCCGCCGCCGCCACCTCCTCCACCACCCCCGCTGCCTCCGCCCGAACCCGAGCCCGAGCCGGAACCGCCGCCCGAACCCGAGCCTGAGCCGGAACCGGCGCCCGAACCCGAGCCTGAGCCGGAACCGGCGCCCGAACCCGAGCCTGAGCCGGAACCGCCGCCCGAGCCCGAGCCTGAGCCGGAACCGCCGCCTGCAGCTACGCCGATTGCGCCGGTGGCAGTGGAGATGCCGCCTCCACGGGAGGATGGCCCGCCTGAGCCGCCACCTGATCCGCCGCCGGAGCTGGAGGAGCGGCCGACATTGATCGCGCCGGACGCGAGGCCGCCGGGGTCTACTACTGAGGCGCCGGAGGCTGCGGCACCGCCGGCTGCAGCCGCAGTAAGGGGGACGGTGAAGCGCAGCAGAGCGGGGAGCGCTACGACAGCCAGGGCGAGCATCATCAGGCCGGTGAGGACCTGGACCAGGCCGTCGCCTGCTTCGTTGGACATGCCGTCGTAGCTCATTCGGATCGCGGCGGCGTAGATCAGGGCGGCGGCCGGTTTGTAGGCGATGAAGGCCAGCGCCCAGCCGCAGAACTTCTTGAACCACGCCTTGCCGACCTCGGTGTTGGTGGCCGCGGCTGCCAGTGGGAAGGCGCCGGCCAGCAGGACCAGCATCGCGGAGCGGATCAGCAGCAGGACGATCTGGATCAGCGACGAGACCAGCGCCATCATGCCGGCGAACATCGCTATCAGGATGGGGAGCTTCTGCGCGGTCTGGCCGCCGTTCATCACCACGTTGGCGAGGGTGCCGTCGAAGGTCTGCCGCGCGGGCAGCGCGGTGCTGACGAGATGCTGGGAGAACTCGTCCGCCCACAGCGTCAGCAGTTGCACGACGGCCGATCCGGCGCTCGCCACCAGCGCGAACAACATCATTGCCTTGAGCAACTGTCGGACTGGTTCGGCGCGCTGCTCCCAGGCGATCCTGAGGCCGGCGATCAGGATGGCGAGGGTGAAGATGGTCGCGGTCAGCCAGTGCAGGTTTCCTTGCAGGAAGGCGACCGGGGCGCTGTTGGTCCAGTCCTGGCCGTCGCCGCTCGCGAGGGTCGGGCTCGGGACCTTGATCCAGAAGGTCGAGAGCGAGTGCAGGCCTTGCAGGGCCGCCTCGTTCAGCTCACGAAGTACTGCGTCGAACTGGTTGCTGACGACGGACTTGAAGCCTTCCTCGATGTGGCAGCCGAGATCCATCTGGCCGCACATCAGACACCGCTCCAGGCGACGAAGCCGTCGAGGTCGCGGTGCTGGGAGTACGGCGCGCCGACGGGGTTGTCGTTGGTGGGTGGCACCAGGCGCCAGTCGCCGGCGTACCAGGCGAGGGTGAGGGTGGCGCTCATGTACTCCGACTCGACCGGCAGGGCGAGCATGATCGTGGCGCGGTCTCGGCTGGCGTCGAGGACTCGGTAGCCAGCTAGTTGGGTGGGGGCCGAGTTGGTGTTGGTGGGCTCGGTTTTGAGGTGCTCGATGAGGGCGTTGGTGTCGCGGCCGGGGAGCATCAGTTTGCGGGTGGTGGGGATGGTTCTGGACTGGTCGGCCAGGGCTGCGATGGCGTTGTAGGCGGCGTACAGGGCGCCGGTTGGGGAGTGGGCGAAGCCGTGGCGGTAGCCGTCGGGGTCGGTTGTGGTTGGGCCGTTGGTGGTGGAGCGGGGGACTACTACTCGGCGGCTGACTTCCCAACTGTCGGGGGTTGGGGGTTTGGTGGAGGGGATGGATTGGTCTGGGAGGGGGGCGATGGTGGGGGTTGCCGCTGGAGTGGAGGGGGCGGCAGGGTTTTGCGGCTCGGCGGCGCTGTTGGGGTTCGCGGTGGTGGAGGCGGGTGAATTGGTTCGGTCGGTGGGGGCCGAGTCGACGTTGGCCGAGTCGTGGGTTGGACCAGTTGAGGCTGATTTGGGGCCGGTGAGCAGGAGCAGGCCGCCGCAGGCGAGGACGGCGGCTACTACGATGGCGGCCGCGATGAAGCCGCGCCCGTACGGCGACTGGTCTTCGTTCTCACTCATCGGATCCCTGCTTCCCGGTCTGCGTGCTGACAAGGGAAAGCCTGGCAAAAATCGGCGAACCGCGGCGAAAGTTATCCACAGGTAGCGCCGAAGTACGCCTGAGTCACGCTCGATCCGGCATCGATCGCGTCTCGACCTGTAGCCGAAAGGTCACCCCGTGTAGCGAAGTGACCGGGTCAGCTAATAGAGTCCGCGCATGACCATCGCGCCTTCGCTTTGCTCGCCCCTAGCGCTCGCCGATGCAGAACCCACTCACGTCGCGGAACCCTGGGAAAGCGACGTGATCACCGCGTACGGCCTGTTGCGAGAAGCAGCAGCCGAACTCGATCAACTGATGCGCCATTCCCTGAAGCGCAGTGGTCTGCAAATGGCAATGTTCGAACTGTTGCTGCGGCTCGCCCGTAGCCACGGGGAGAAGCAGCGTCTCACCTCACTCGCCCGGGAGTTGACCGTCACCACTGGTGGCATCACCCGGCTGGTCGACCGCGCCGAGAATCTCGGTCTGGTGCGCCGGGAGCCCTGTCCCGATGACGCCCGCGGCTCGTATGCGGTTCTCACGGAGGAGGGAAAGCGGCGGCTGCGCGAAGCGCTGCCGGACCACCTCCTGGAGATCGACAGCCTGTGGATGTCCCAGCTGGCGGACGAGCAGGAACTCGTCCTCGGCCGACTCCGTCGCGTTCGCGACAACGCCCGTCGCTGGCCCAACGGCCGGCCCAACCTCGGTCCGCTCCCCGCGGCAGACCGAGTCTGAATCAAGTCATCGCATTACCCGCTACTAACGGATGCGGCGTCTGGCTGGTGCCGGGCGCCGCATCGAGCAATTGTTGAGACGTGAGCCAACCTCTGGTCCGATCGCCGCATGAGTTCAGCACCCCCGGGGGCGGCGCTCCCGTACGCACCGCCCGGAGCGGGCTGCTCCTCAGATCGGCTATCGGCGGCGTTCTCGCCGCCCTCGCGGGCCTGGCCGCCGGTTCGGTCGCCGCCGCGCTGCTCGGCACCCGTCAGACCCCGGTGGTCGCGATCGGGTCGGCCTTCATCGACCGGGTCCCGCCGTGGCTGAAGGATCTCGCGATCTCCCTCTTCGGGACGCACGACAAGACCGCGCTCAAGACCGGCATCCTGATCGTCCTGCTCGCCTTCGCCGCACTCGGCGGCATCCTCTCCGTACGCCGGTACGCCGCCGGCGCAGCGGTGGTCATCGTCCTCGCAGGCCTTGCCGTCCTGGCAGCCTCGACGCGACCTGACGCCGGCCAGACCGGTTTCGCCCCGTCGTTCGTGGCAGGCATCGTCGCGCTGCTCATGCTCCGCCTCTTCGCCACCAGGCTGGCCGGCCTGGTCAGCGATCCTCAGGACGGCGTCAGCCGCCGAGGCTTCCTCCAACTCTCCACCGGCGTGACGCTGGGCACGATCGCGGTCGGCGCGCTCGGCAAGGTCGTCGGTGGCCGCCGGGCAGCCGTCACGGATGCCCGCGACGCGCTCAAGCTGCCGCTCCCGCCAAGCCTCGACCCGCCGGCCGGAGTACAGGCTGTGGGAGCTGGTCCGTGGGCGACGCCGAACGAGGACTTCTACCGGATCGACACCGCGTTGTCGGTGCCGTTGATCATGCCGAGCGACTGGAAGCTACGCATCCACGGGATGGTCGACCGCGAGATCGAGTTGTCGTTCGAGGAGCTGCTGAAGCGCAAGGTGGTGCACAAGTGGGTCACGCTGACCTGTGTCAGCAACGAGGTCGGCGGTGACCTGATCGGCAACGCGCTCTGGTCCGGCGTACTGCTGAAGGACCTGCTGGCCGAGGCCGGGCCATCCGCTGATGCCGACGCGATCAAGTCGACATCGAAGGACGGATTCACCGCCGGTACGCCGCTGAGCACGCTGACCGACGATCGCGAGTCGATGCTCGCGTTCGCGATGAACGGGCAGCCGTTGCCGGTCGAGCACGGGTTCCCGGTGCGCATCGTCGTACCGGGCTTGTACGGGTATGTCTCGGCGACGAAGTGGCTGACCGAGATCGAGGTGAGCCGGTTCGACCAGTTCGAGGGGTACTGGACGCCGCGCGGCTGGTCGGCTCTCGGGCCGATCAAGCTGTCGTCGCGGATCGACGTGCCGCGGTCGAAGGCGTCGACCGGGCCGGTCACGGTGGCCGGCGTGGCGTGGGATCAGCATGTCGGGGTCTCGAAGGTCGAGGTCCGGGTCGACGGCGGCCCGTGGCAGCAGGCCGAGCTGGCCAGTGACGCGTCCGTCGATACCTGGCGGCAGTGGCACTGGAGCTGGGACGCGCCGCGGGGGAACCACGTCCTGCAGGTTCGCGCGTTCGATGCCGAGGGCAACCCTCAGGTCGAGTCGCAGGCACCGCCCGCACCGGACGGCTCGACCGGGCTGCACAGCGTCGACATCAAGGTCGGCTAACCGGGCGGCTCGGCGTTCGGGGTCGGATCGGCCTGAAGGACACACCAGTCGACCGTCCCGCCCGTGTGCGTCGGCGAGGTCCCGTTCACTTTGGCGAGAGCCGTGATGATGCTGAGGCCGAGAGGCTCCAGTTCCTTGGTCACACCCGGTGCTTGGTGATAAGTCACCGCGACCGTCAGCAGGTCACTGCGCAACTCCAGGCGCAGGATCGGCTCGCTGTCGGAGCAACGGATCGCATGGGTGGCGAGCTCGCTGGCAATCGATGCGGCGTCTGCATCGAGTCCACCGCAACTCCACTCAGCCAGGATCTCGTGGACCTGACGTCGCGCGAGCCAAGCCGCGGACGGGCCGGCGGGCAGCAACCGGAGCGCCAGGCGTCGAAGCGGCGGCCGACGTGTCGACGCCTTCGCGACCGCCATGCTCGGGTAGATCCGGACGAACCTGCCCAGCACCCGAGCGCGCGGCTTCAGCCGGCCCTCCAGTCCGGGGCCCGAGACCAGCAGCAGCTCAGCGCCCGACCAGACCGCCGCCTGCCGAGCCGCGACCGCGAAGACGTTCAGGGCGACCGCGTGCTGGACCGCTAGCAGCTCCAGGTCGACGATGACGGCCGTCGGCCGGTCGGCCAGACACTTCAGCAACGCGGCGCGAACCCGCGGTACGGTCGCGATCGACAGCACGCCGACCAGGCGCACGACCGTGACTCCGGCATCGCCCTGCTCGACCTCGATGTCGAGCAGGAAGGCATAGCCGGATCGTCTCGAGTGGTCCCCACCTTTGCTCAAGGTGTCCATCCCCCAAAGACGCCGCCGGGTGCGAGTAGGTCAAAGACGCTACACCCGTCGAGGCCGCCACGCCCGGGCGATGTCGCCCCTCATTTGCGGGAGATCGCGTCCAGCACCAGCGGCAGGAAGGTGTGTTCCAGCGAGCCGGCCGGTACGAGATCGGGCTCGAGCAGACTCTGCGCCCGGGCGCCTTCGTGGACGGCGATCACCAGCCGGACGAACTGCTGCGGCGGGACCGACAGCCGCAGCCCGCTCGCCTGGGTGATCTCCTCGACCAGCCGGGTCAGCTGATCGCGGAACATCGCGCGCTGCTGGTTCAGCGCCGTCGCGGCCTCGGGATGCCGGAGCGCGTGCAGGGTGAACTCGGTGGAGATCAGGTGCCACTGCCGCTGGTCCGGGGCGGCCTCGTCGAGTAACCCCAGTACTGCGTCCAGCAGCGTCCCTGGCTGATTCGCAAGGTCCGGCAGCAGCGCGGCGATCTGCTCCAGCAGGCGATCCGTGGTCGCCTGGAACAGGGCGAGCACCAGCTCGTCCTTGGACCCGAAGTTCGAGTAGAACGCGCCGCGGGTGAACCCGGCCCGATCGCAGATGTCCTCCACCGAGGCGCCGTGGAAACCACGCTCGGCGAAGACTTCGAGGGCACCTTCGAGCAGCCGGGCCCGGGTGGCTGAGCGACGTCGCTTGGGCGGTTCCATGACAGTAGGATACAGTTCTGTATTGGATACACAACCGTATTGAACGGGGTCGCTCGATGGAACTCAAGGCTTACGCGATCAGCGTGCAGGGTCCGCACGCGCCGATGTTGCACGCGACATCGGTGAATGTCAGTGACCATCAGCTGGTCCTGCTCGCGGGGTACCCCGGACCTGGTCATGTCGCTGTCGCGCTCGGACTCTCCGGTCGGCTGAAGCCGAACGGCGGGGAGGTGAAGCTGGACGGCTCGACCGACGAGCGCGTACTGCGGCAGCGGGTCGCCGTGGTCGATGCGCCGGGGATCACCGAGCCCGAGGACGCCCTGCCGGTGTCGACCGTGGTCGGCGAGGAGCTGGCGATCGCTGGACGCAAGGCCGGCCGCAAGGCGGTCGACGCGTGGCTTAGGGAGCACGAGTGGGCGGAGTTCGCGGAGCGGCGGTGGGAGCACCTGCCGGTAGGAGTGCGGACCAGGATGCTGGCCGAGCTGACCGTGGCGCGACCTGAGGTCAAGGTGGTGATCCTGACGATGCCGGACCGGCTCGGCGGCGATCCGCACGACTGGTACGAGGTGGGCCGGGAGCTGGCATCGCGTGGGTACGGCGTGATCATCACGTGTGCCGACGCCTCGGCGCGGTTGCTGGGTGTCGAGGCGGCACAGATGGGGTCGGTGAATCAGCCCGATCCCGTGCAGGTCGAGCCCGTGGTACCGGTCGAGGTCGAAGAGCCCGCAGAAGAAGCAGCACCAGAGACTGACGAGAAGAAGGACGAAGCATGACCTCGATCCGGATGGCGATGAGCGAGCTGCGGCGGTTGACCGCGGGGCGGCTGCCGAAGCTGGCCGTGATCGCGATGATCCTCGTCCCGACCCTGTACGGCGGCCTCTACCTCTACGCCAACCACGACCCGTACGGACGGCTCGACCAGGTGCCGACCGCGGTCGTGGTCGAGGACTCCGGTACGACGTTGTCGACCGGCGAGAAGCTGTCGGTCGGCCCGCAGGTCGCCGAAGAGCTGGTGAAGTCGAAGAGTTTCGAGTGGCACCAGGTGAATCGCGCCGAGGCGACCGAGGGTGTGGAGAACGGGACGTACGAGTTCGCATTGGTGCTGCCGAAGACGTTCTCGGCGGATCTCGCGTCGAGTGCGGAGTTCCAGCCCCGGCAGGCGAATCTCGAGCTGCTGACCAACGACGCCAACAACTACCTGGCCCACACGATCGCCAACCAGGTCGTCGCGCAGGTGACCAAGTCGGTCGCGGCGCAGGTGAGCGAGACGGCGGCGAGCAAGCTGCTGGCCGGGTTCAGCACCATCCACGGTCAGATCACCAAGGCAGCGGGCGGCGCCGGGCAGCTGCAGAGCGGTCTCACGTCGGCCGCCACCGGTGTCGGCAAGCTCCAGAGTGGGGCTGGTCAGCTCAACACCGCACAGCAGCAACTGGCCGCCGGTGCGACCAAGCTGAATGGTGGACTCACGCAGGCTTCGAAGGGCGCCGGTGATCTCGCGAACGGCGCCGGGCAGCTGAGCTCCGGGCTCGGCACGCTCAAGACCAAGACGGCGAGCTTGCCCGCCGACACGAGGAAGCTGGCCAACGGCGCCGATCAAGTTGCTGATGGCAACGAACAGATCGCGGGTGTCGGCAAGCAGGTGGCGACCGCGTCGAGCGCGCTGCTCAGCGACCTGACGACGTTCGACCAAGGTTTGGCTGCGCGGCTCAAGGCACGTGGCTTCACCCAGACGCAGATCAACCAGGTCGCCGCCGAGACGGCGAGGCTCCGCGGCCCGGTGGTCGCGGCGAACACCAAGATCCAGTCGACCTCGAAGCAGCTGACCCAGCTCGCATCGGGAGCCCGGCAGGTCGCGACCGGCGCGCAGAAGCTTGCAGACGCTACCCCGGCACTGACCGGCGGCATCAGCAGCGCTGCGACCGGCGCAGGTCAGCTCAACACTGGTGCGACGCAGCTGAAGAGCGGTATCGGCACCCTGCAGTCCGGCGCCTCGCAGCTCGCGGCTGGTGAGCAGCAGGCCGTCACCGGACAAGGGCAGTTGCTCACTGGCGTCAACAGCCTCTCTACCGGCGTCGGCAAGCTCAAGACCGGCGCAACAGAGCTGAACACCGCGCTGACTAACGGCGCGAAGCAGATCCCGGACCCGAGCCCCGAAGCCCGCAAGGCAGTCGCGGAGACTCTCGGCGCTCCAGTCGGCCTGAAGAACGACTCCCAAGCCACTGCCGACAGCTACGGCGCCGGCCTGGCCCCGTTCTTCCTCAGCCTGTCCTGCTGGATCGGCGCCTACGTCCTCTTCCTGCTGGTCCGCCCGCTGTCGCCCCGTGCCCTGGCCGGCCTGCAGGCACCGGTACGCGTCGCCCTCGGCGGCTGGCTTCCCCCGGCCATCTTCGGCTCGATCCAGGCAGCACTGGTCTTCACCGCGGTCATCTTCGGCCTAGGCATCGACACAGCCCATCCCTGGCTGACAGTCGGCTACCTGATGCTGACCTCGATCACCTTCGTGGCCATCCTGCACGCCCTGTCGGCTTGGTTCGGAGCGGTCGGCAAGTTCCTCGGCCTGGTCCTGATGGTGATCCAACTGGTCAGCGCCGGCGGCACCTTCCCCTGGCAGACGATCCCGGCCCCGCTCTACTTCTTCCACCACGTGCTCCCGATGAGCTACGCGATCGACGGCGTCCGCCACCTCATGTACGGCGGCCCCGGCGACAGCCTCCCCAAGGACCTCCTGGTCCTGCTCGCCTGGCTGGCCGCCGGCCTCGCCGCCTCCTCCCTGGCAGCCCGCAAACAACGCGTCTGGCCCGCCAAGAAGCTCCAACCGGAGCTGGTCCTCTAGTCCTCTAGCTCGACAGCAACTCGGTCGCGCTGGTGAGGAGTTGTTGGGTGGTTGGCTGGTCGAAGTACGTGATGAGAGCTTCGTAGGTGCCGTGGTGGGCTGCGTCGGGGTCCACCAGGTAGCCGAAGTAGCCGTCGGTGTAGCCGATCACCCGGGTGATGGGGTGGGGGCTGTCAGCCTGGAGGTAGCAGCCGTGGCTGGCGAAGAGTTCTACCGGGAGGTGGACCCAGGCGACGTCGCCTAGTTTGACGACGCTGATGGGGAGGTCCAGAGCCGCCGGGAGTTGGGCGGCGGCCATCAGGGCTTGGCCACGGGCACCGTCGAGGCGGGTTTGGGCTATTCGTTGGGTGGGGTCGTCGAGGCCGCCGCGGAGGCCTGCTTCGGCGGTGTTGACGACAGCTGCCAGGTCGGCGGGGGTGGGGAGGTCGCGGACCTTCAGGCTGACGGTCGCGCGATGGATGGTGGGGGCGGCGGACGGCAGGTCGAGGCCTGGCTCGGCGAGGGCTTCGGCTACTCGGGCTGCCAGCAAGCCGCCCAGGCGGGAGACCTCGGGGGCACCGCGGCCCTGGCGGGTGAAGCGGGGGCTGACGTCGCCTGCAGCGCCTTGGAGAAAGCCCACCACCACTTGCCCGTCAGCAGCCAGGGCGTCGCGGGCAGCGCCGGGCCAGTCGGCGGAGTACAGGAGATTCTCGGGCCCGTACGTCGTGGGGTGGCAGGCGAAGTCGAGCAGTACTGCGCTGAGCGTGCCGTCGGCGACGGAGTTCAACGTTAGAACGCCTGCGGTGTTGTCGTGCGGCCCGTTCCGGCGGTGGCGATTGGTCCCGACGCCGATCACCTCGATCGAGCGCCAGGTCGCGCGAACGGGGTGACGGTCCAGCGGGGTCGCGGCGATCGCGGCGGCGAGTGGCTCGTACACGGCGGGCTCTCGCAGCGCGGGGATGACCGGATGGATCTGGCCGGTCCAGCCTGATGGTGCCGAGTGTGTGTGCGAGGCGCAGACCAGTACGCACTCCGGCGGGATGCTGGCCGCTGCTCCGGCGGCTGCAGCCAGCTCGGCCGTCAGCGCCGTACCGGCTGCGACCGCGTCCAGGCTCAACCAGAGCACGCCGGGTGAGTCCTCGGTGCTGAGCCAGATCAGCGTCGCGCGCAGTGGGTCCGCCGTACCGGTCGCGACGCCTTCGCGTGCGGAGTACCCGTCAAGGTTGTGACCCGGCGGCGGGGTCACGTCCAGCGAGGCCGCCGCCAGCAGTAGCTCGCTCATGTTCTAACCCTGCGTCACAGCGCTGTCCACCAAACCTGGATGTCGCGGCTACCAACCGAGTTGTGACCTCCACCGGCTTCGGCTGCGCGGGCCATCAGGGCCATTGCCTCGGGGGAGAAGAGTGGATTGCCGGGGGCGGCTTGGCAGGACACGACGAGACTGCCTGGGGGATCATCGGTGGATCACCAGCAGGTCGGCGTACGGGCCGGGTGGTTCGGTGGCGAGGCGGGCGGCGCCGTCGAGTGAGTTGCCGGCTACCTCGGTCAGCTGGGCGCGTTGAGGCAGGGCTGCTCGGAGTGGCTCGGTGAATTGGTCACCGGCGCCGGCGAAGAGCCCGCCCACGCAGGCGACCGGGACCGGCTCGCGGCCCGCGAGACGGCTCACTGCGGTGGTGATCGTCTCGGCGACGTCGGCGACCGCGCACGAAAGGATGCCTTGGGCAACTGGATCGGTGGCGGCGGCGGCACGCAGTACTGCGGGGGCGAAGCGGGCGATGTCGTCGACGATGGTCGGGGCCCCGTAGAGGCTGATCGGATCGAGCTCGGTGTCGGCCAGGATTGTCGCGGGGCCGCGGCCGTCTCTGGCACGTTGCACTGCGACGAGGCCCGCGCGGCCGATCGCGAACGCGCTGCCGGCGTCGCCGAAGAGGTAGCCGTGGCCGTCGATCTTGTGCCAGGAGCCGTCTCGATCAACTGCCAGGCAGACGAGGCCAGTACCTGCGGCAACCACTACGCCGTAGCCGCCGGGTAACGCGCCGGAGTGGGCGGTCACCATGTCCTGGGTGAGCCGGACCTCGGTGGCTTGCAGGATCTCGGCGATTCCTCTGGCAAGCTCGCGAGCGGTCGCGGGGTCCGCCGGGAAGCCGGTGAGTCCGAGCGCCACGACCTCAATCGGCTCGCCGCCAGGCAGGTCCGCCTTGGCCGCTGTCAGCCGGACGGCGTCGAGCGTTGCTTGCAGGCTGTTGCTGCTGTGGGTATGGCCAGGTCCCTCCGCCACGACTCCGCTGGGCAGGACTCGGAGGCGGAGGGCGGACTGCCCGCCGTCGAAGGCCAGGTGGGTCATCAGGCGATGGTGCCTCAGACCTCGATGTTCGACATCACGTGCTTGATCCGGGTGTAGTCCTCCAGGCCGTACATGGACAGGTCCTTGCCGTGGCCGGAGTTCTTGAAACCACCGTGCGGCATCTCGGCGACGATCGGGATGTGGGTGTTGATCCAGACGCAGCCGAAGTCCAGCCGGCGGGCCATCCGCATCGCGCGGCCGTGGTCGCGGGTGAAGACCGAGGAGGCCAGCCCGTACTCGACGCCGTTGGCCCAGCGGAGCGCCTCGTCCTCGTCGGAGAAGCGCTGGACGGTGATGACCGGGCCGAAGATCTCCTGCTGGATCGCCTCGTCGTCCTGGTTCAGGCCTGACACGACGGTGGGCTCGTAGAAGTAGCCGCGGTCGCCGATGGCGTTGCCGCCGGTCTGCAAAGCGGCGTGGTCGGGCAGCCGGTCGACGAAACCGCTGACGCGTTGGAGCTGGTCGGCGTTGTTCAGAGCGCCGTACGCGACGTCGTCCTCGGGCCGGCCGGTCTTGGTGGCTCGCGCCTGTTCGGTGAGGGCCGCCACGAAGTCGTCGTGGATCCGCGGGCCGGCGAGCACGCGGGTCGCCGCGGTGCAGTCCTGGCCGGCATTGAAGTACCCCGCGCCCGCGATCGCCTCAGCCGCCGCTTCGAGGTCGGCGTCGTCGAAGACCATCACCGGCGCCTTTCCGCCAAGCTCGAGGTGCGTGCGCTTGAGCTGCCGGGCCGCGGCAGACGCGACCTCCATCCCCGCCCGCACCGAGCCGGTGATCGCGACCAGCTGCGGGATCTCGTGATCCACCAACGCCCGGCCCGTGTCCCGATCGCCGCAGACGACGTTGAAAACACCCGGCGGCAAGAACTCGTTGCACAGCTCGGCCAGCAGCACGGTCGACGCAGGCGTGGTGTCGCTCGGCTTCAGCACCACGGTGTTGCCCGCGGCCAACGCCGGCGCGATCTTCCAGATCGCCATCATCAGCGGGTAGTTCCACGGCGTCACCTGACCGACGACACCGATCGGCTCCCGCCGGATCCAGGAGGTGTGCCCAGCCATGTACTCCCCGGCCGACCGCCCCTCCAACACTCGCGCAGCCCCGGCGAAGAACCGCAGCTGATCCACACACGGCGGCAGCTCCTCCGAAGCCGTCAGCGCGATCGGCTTGCCGGTGTTTTCGCTCTCCACCCGGGTGAACTCGTCGGCCCGCGTCTCCAGCGCGTCCGCGATCTTCAGCAGCATCCGCTGCCGCTCGGCCGGCGTCGTGTCCCGCCAGGTCTCGAACGCCCGGTCCGCCGCCTTCATCGCCTGGTCGACGTCTTCCGCGCCGGACTTCGGCGCCTGCGCATAGACCTCACCGGTGGTCGGGTCGATCAGGTCGTACGTCGCACCGCCGAGTGCGCCGGCCGGCTTGCCATCCACAAGATTCGAGAGCGTCTGCATGCCGGGAGCCTAATGGCATCCACAACGGATTCGGTAGGCCTGCTGGCAATCGACAACGGATTCACGCGCCGAAGACGCACTCACCTTCGACAAAGGTCGCCACCACCGTCGTCAAGCCGATCTCCTCCACCGGCTGCGCGAACGGGTCCCGGTCGAGCACCGCGAGATCCGCGAGCATCCCCGGCGCGATTCGCCCGGTCTGGTCGGCATGGTTCACCCACGCACTCCCCGACGTGTACGCCGCCAGCGCCGTCGCCAGGTCGAGCGCCTGCTCCGGCAAGAACGCCTCGTACTCCCCGTCACCCGTCTGCCGATTCACCGCAACCTGTACTGCGGCCAACGGGTCCGGGCTCGACACCGGCCAGTCCGAGCCGCACGCGAGCCGAGCACCCGACCGCGCCAGATCACCGAACGGGTACTGCCATCCGGTCCGCTCCGGCCCGAGGAACGGGATCGTCAGCTCGTTCATCTGCGGTTCGTAGACCGCCCACAACGCCTGCATGTTCACCGCGACGCCCAGCGCCGCGAACCGGCCGATGTCATCGGGGTGGACCACTTGCAGATGGGCGATGTGATGCCGCTGATCGCTCTCGCCGTTGGCCGATCGCGCCGCCTCGAAGGCATCCAGCGCTTCCCGGACCGCGCGGTCGCCGATGGCGTGCACATGGACCTGGAAGTCGGCGGCATCGAGCGCGGTGACGTGTTCGCGAAGGGCGAGTGGGTCGACGAAGGAAAGGCCCGCGTTGGCAGTGCGGCAACCGCAGCCGTCGTAGTACGGGTCGAGCATGCCGGCGGTGAAGTTCTCGGCGACGCCGTCCTGCATGATCTTGACGCTGCCGGCTCTGAGTCGCGGGAACTCACGGAGGGCTTCGCGGCGATCGACCAAGCTCGGGAGCTGCTCAGCGCCCTGGTCGCGGCGCCACCAGAGAGCGCCGTTCACGCGAGCGGTGAGGCGACCCGAGCGGGCGAGTTCGACGTACGCCGGGGTCGAGTCGGAGAGGTTCGCGTAGTCGCCGAGGATCGCGTCCTGCCAGCCGGTGATGCCCATCGAGTGGAGATAGGCCTGCGCTCCGAGCAGCGCGGCGACCTGCTCCTCGTGAGTGGTCGGCGGGACGATACGGCCGACCAGGTCCATCGCGCCTTCGTGCAAGGTGCCGGTCGGGGTGCCGTCGGGTGCCCGTTCGATCCGGCCGTCGGCGGGGTCCGGCGTACGGGCGTCGATGCCGGCCAGGGCGAGGGCGCGGGAGTTGACCCAGGCGCCGTGGTGGTCGGCGTTGACTAGGAAGGCCGGGCGATTGCCGGTGACAAGGTCGAGGTCGGCTGCGGTCGGGGCGCCGCCGAGGTAGTCGGGTTGGTGCCAGCCGCCGCCGAGGATCCACTCGCGATCGGGGTGCGTTTCGGCGTACTGCGAGACCGTGGCGAGGGTCGCTTCCCGGCCGGAGACCGGAGAGAGGTCGCAGCGGGCTCGCTCGAGTCCGCCTTGGACCGGGTGGATGTGGGCGTCGACGAAGCCGGGGACGAGGAGACCGCCTTGCAGGTCGACCACTTCGGCGTTCGGGCCTCCGAGGTCATTGCCGGGACCGGCCGAGAGGATTCGGCCGTCGCGGACCACGACCGACCAGCCTGGTTGGTACCGCAGGCCGTTGAAGACCGAGCCGTTGACGAACAGGGTGTCCACCCGAGTGTCCTCCTTGTTGTACGGAATCCGCAGAAAAGTGCCTCAGCAACTGCTGACATCGGCAGGATATCGGCCACACGCAGACGAAATCACTTGCCAGTCCGTGACCTCGGCAGGCAGGATGGCGACCAAGGTCAGCTTGAGATAAGGAATCCGATGATGCCGTCCGACGCCCTTGACGACGCCGACTTCGCCCGCCTGCAGCAGTCCGCGCGCGACCACCTCTGGATGCATTTCACCAGGATGGGCAGCTACCAGACCGCCGAGGTCCCGATCATCGTCCGCGGCGACGGCGCCTACATCTACGACGCCCACGGCAAGCGCTACCTGGACGGGCTGGCCGGCCTGTTCGTGAACCAGCTCGGTCACGGCCGCACCGAGCTGGCCGAGGCCGCCGCCAAGCAGGCCTCCGAGCTGGCCTTCATGCCGCTGTGGTCCTACGCGCACCCGAAGGCGATCGAGCTGGCCGAGCGGGTGGCCAACTACGCGCCCGGCGACCTCAACCGGGTCTTCTTCACCAGCGGTGGCGGCGAGGCCGTCGAGACCGCCTGGAAGCTGGCCAAGAACTACTTCAAGCTGACCGGCAAGCCGCTGAAGCACAAGGTGATCAGCCGGGCCATCGCGTACCACGGCACCACCCAGGGCGCGCTCTCGATCACCGGCATCCCGGAGCTCAAGCAGCAGTTCGAGCCGCTGGTGCCGTCGACCTTCCGGGTCCCCAACACGAACATCTACCGCGCGCCGATCCACGGCGACGACCCGGTCGCGTTCGGCCGCTGGGCCGCCGACCAGATCGCCGTCGCGATCGAGAGCGAAGGCCCCGACACCGTCGCGGCCGTCTTCCTGGAGCCGGTGCAGAACGCGGGCGGCTGCTTCCCGCCGCCGCCCGGGTACTTCGAGCGGGTCCGCGAGATCTGCGACCAGTACGACGTACTGCTGGTCAGCGACGAGGTGATCTGCGCCTTCGGGCGGCTCGGCCACATGTTCGGCGCCGAGCGGTACGGCTACCAGCCGGACATGATCACCTGCGCGAAGGGTCTCACCTCCGGCTACTCCCCGTTGGGCGCGATGATCGCCTCGGACCGGCTGATGGAGCCGTTCCTGCAGCAGCACGCGTCGTTCGCCCACGGCTACACCTTCGGGGGTCATCCGGTCTCCGCGGCCGTCGCGCTCACCAACCTCGACATCTTCGAGAGTGAGGGCATCAACGAGCACGTCCGGGACACCGAGGGGGAGTTCCGTGCGACGCTCGAGAAACTGCTCGACCTGCCTCTGGTCGGCGACGTCCGCGGTGACGGGTTCTTCTACGGGATCGAACTGGTCAAGGACAAGGCGACCAAGGAGACCTTCGACGGCGAGGAGTCCGAGCGGTTGCTCCGCGGCTTCCTGTCCAAGGCGCTGTTCGACGCCGGTCTGTACTGCCGTGCCGACGACCGCGGCGACCCCGTCATCCAGTTGTCGCCGCCGCTGATCTGCGACCAGGCGCACTTCGACGAGATGGAGCAGATTCTTCGCTCCGTCCTGACCGAAGCAGAAACCAAGCTCTAGAAGTCGAACCCGAGGCCCAGGCGGTCGAGGGTTCGGAGCCAGAGGTTGCGATGGCCCGCGTGGGAGTCCGCGTGGGCCATCGACCATCTGGTCAGGTGGATGCCGGCGGCCCGGATCGGCTCGGGCGGGAACGGCAGCGGGCGGTCGCGGACCAACTGGAGTTCGGTGCGCTCGGTTTGTTCGGCGTACAGGAGGTCGAGCATGACGTCGGCGCCGAAGCGGGTCGCCGCTACCCCCAGGCCGGTGTAGCCGAGGGCGTAGGCGACGCGGCCGGCGGACGCAGTACCGAAGAAGGCGCAGAAACGGGTGCTGGTGTCGATGACGCCGCCCCAGCGGTGGGTGAAGCGCAGGCCTTCGAGTTGGGGGAAGGTCGCGAAGAAGTGCCGGGCGAGCATCTCGTGGATGCTGTCGCGCTGCTCGAGGGACGGGTCGATGCGGCTGCCGAAGTAGTAGAGCGGGAGGTAGCCGCCCCAGAGGATCCGGTTGTCGCGGGTGAGGCGGTAGTAGTGGAAGAGGTTCGAGGCGTCGCCGATGCCTTGGCGGTGCTGCCAGCCGATCGCTGCTAGTTGCTCGGGTGAGAGCGGCTCGGTCATCAGGACGAGGTCGTAGACGGGGACGGTGTAGAGGCGCAGTCGCTTGAGCAGTGACGGGAAGGCGTTGGTGGCCAGGGCGATCCGGTCGGCTCGGACGGATCCTGTTGCTGTGCGCAACGAGTTGCCGCTCAGGCCGGTGACTGGTGAGAACTCGTGGATCCGTACGCCGAGGTCGAGGCAGGCTTGTCTGAGTCCCCAGGTGAGTTTGGCCGGCTCGATGAGCGCCGTGCCGGTGTAGTCGGCCAAAGCGCCCAGGTACGTGGGGGAGTCGACCTCGGCGCGGACTTCGGTAGCGTCAAGGAGCTTGACGTCGTGAGCTAGAGCCTGGCGAGCCTTGGCCTCTTCGGCCAGAGTTGCCAGTTCGTGGGGCGCCGTCGCGACAGTCAGCTCACCTGTGCGCTCCCAGCCGCAGTCGATCCCGTACTTCGTGATGGTGGCGCCGATGGCGTCGAGGTTCTCCGCGCCGAGTCGCTCGAGCGTCTCCAGCTCGTCCGGCCAACGGGCTCGGCCGTTGCCGAAACCGTGGGTCAGGCTGGCGTCGCAGAAGCCGCCGTTGCGGCCGCTCGCCGCGTTGCCGCAGGTCGAGGCTTCCAGCACCACGATGTCGAGGTGGGGGTAGCGCTCCTTGGCTCGGAGTGCTGTCCAGAGGCCGGTGTAGCCGCCGCCGACGACGGCGAGATCGGCGCGCTGGGCGCCGACCAGGGCGTCAGTGGGTCGGGGCGCGGCGGGGTCGTCCAGCCAGAAGACGCGGGGCTGGGCGTCGCGGAGCGCAGGCAGCTCGCTCATCTGACACGAGCGTTTCGTCTGCGGCGAGCCAGCTCACCACCGAGGACGAGAACCAGCGAGAGCAGGAACATCGCCGTACCGATCACGTTGATCTGCGGCGGGATGTCGCGCTGCGCCGAGCCCCAGACGAACATCGGGAACGTCACCGTCGTACCGGCGTTCAGGTTGGTGATGATGAAGTCGTCGAAGGACAGCGAGAAGCTGAGCAGCGCGGCGGCCAGGATGCCGGGGAAGACCAGCGGGAAGGTGATCCGCCAGAACGTCTGCCACTCGTTGGCGTAGAGATCCATCGCCGCCTGTTCGAGCCGGGAGTCCATCCCGGTCAGCCGCGCCTTCACCGTGACGACGACGAACGACAGGCAGAACATCACGTGCGCGATCAGGATCGTCCAGAAGCCGAGCCGGCCGCCGAAGCCGGACGAGACGAAGAGCGCGAGCAGCGACGAGCCGAGCACGATCTCCGGCGACGCCATCGGCAGGAAGATGAACAGGTTGGTGGCCGCCCGGCCGCGGAACCGCTGGCGCACCATCGCGAACGCCATCAGGGTGCCCAGCGCGGTCGCCACGATGGTCGAGGCCAGCCCGATCTGCAGGCTGGTGCCGACCGCGTCGCAGAGGCCGAACGGCCGGCACGGGTGCTGCCAGTTGTCCCAGGTGAAGCCGTCGAAGGTGTAGGACAGCTTGCTCTTGGGCGCGTTGAACGACATCAGGATCACGACGAAGATCGGCGCGAACAGGTAGAGCAGCACGAGCAGTCCGAGGAACAGGATCAGGTGCTGGCCGATCCAGCGGCCGACTCTGGTCATACCAACTCCTCCGTTCCGGCCCGGCGGACGTAGAAGAGGACCAGGACGACGATGGCCGCCATCAACGTGACCGACAGCGCGGCGGCGGTCGGGTAGGCACCGGCCGCGAAGAGTCGCTGGATGTCGTTGCCGATCATCCGTTGTTTCGGCGTACCGAGGAGTTGGGCGTTGATGTAGTCGCCCGCCGCCGGGATGAAGGTCAGCAACGTGCCGGCCACGACGCCGGGCATCGACAGCGGCAGCGTCACCGTGCGGAAGGTGGTGATCGGCCCGGCGAAGAGATCGCCGCCTGCCTCGATCAGCCGGTGGTCGATCTTCTCCAGGCTGGCGTAGAGCGGCAGGATCATGAACGGCAGGAAGTTGTAGGTCAGCCCGGTCACCACCGCGGCCGTGGTCGCCAGCAGACGACCGTCGGAGCCGAGGATGTGCACGGCCTTCAGAGCGTCCACGACGAAACCGTTGTCGCTGAGCAGCAGCTTCCACGACAGCGTGCGGATCAGGAAGCTGGTGAAGAACGGCGCGATCACCAACGCCAGCAGGAAGTTCTTCCACCGCCCTGCCTTGAACGCGATCGCGTAGGCGAGCGGATAGCCGAGCAGTAGGCAGAAAGCCGTTGTCAGCAACGAATACCAGAGCGATCGACCGAACGGGCGCGCGTAGTCGGCCAGTGCGTCCACGTAGTTGTGGAAGCTCCAGGTCATCGAGAAACCGGCCTCGATCGAGCCGTCCGGGTTGTAGAGGCTTGCCGCCAGCAACGACACGATCGGTACCACGAAGAACAGGATCAGCCAGAGCCCGCCGGGAAGCAGCAGCAGATACCCGGTCAGGCTGCGTCCTTGCCGCTCAGGCTTCGCCGACGCCGACGCCGCCGCTGCGGGGCCGGGCAGTTGACCGAGGGCGCTCATCCCGCGTCCGCGATGTCCTCGACGCCGGCCTTCGCGTCCTGTGCCGCGTCGAGCACGAACGTGTGGGACGGCTGCCAGTGCAGATCCACCGCGTCCCCGACCTTCAGCGCTTCCCGAGCCCCGGTGTTCTGCTCGAACACGGTCAGCTCCTGCCCCCACGGCAACTTCGCCAGGTACTGCGTACTGACGCCGATGTAGCTGACATCGGTCACCACCGCGGAGCGGAGTACGTTCGCGCCGGCGTCCTCCTCCGAACCTGCCTCGGCGAGGAAGACCTTCTCCGGTCTGATCCCCATCCAGACATCGCCCTCGGTGACGCGGCAGCGCGGTACCGGCACAACCACCTTGCTGCCCTGGACGTCGACCACCAGGTTGCCGTCGGTCTGGCCGACGATGGTCGCCCGGACCAGGTTGGACTGGCCGAGGAAGTTGGCGACGAAGGTGGTGGCCGGCAGGTCGTACAGCTCGGCCGGTGAGCCCAGTTGCTCGATCACGCCACCGTTCATCACGGCGATCGTGTCGGCCATCGTCATCGCTTCTTCCTGGTCGTGCGTGACGTGCACGAAGGTGATGCCGACCTCGGTCTGGATCCGCTTCAGCTCGATCTGCATCTGTCTTCTGAGCTTGAGATCCAAGGCACCCAGCGGCTCGTCCAGCAGCAGCACCTGGGGCCGGTTGATCAGCGCGCGGGCGAGGGCGACCCGTTGCTGCTGGCCACCGGACAGTTGCCCCGGCTTGCGTTTGCCGTAGCTGCCGAGCTCGACGAGTTCGAGCATCTCGTCGACCTTCTGCTGCACCTCTTTGATCTTGCGGCGACGCAGCCCGAAGGCGACGTTCTCGAAGATGTCCAGGTGCGGGAAGAGCGCGTAGTTCTGGAAGACGGTGTTGACCGGCCGCTTGTACGGCCGCAGTCCGGTGATGTTCTGCTCGCCGAGACTGATCGTCCCGGTGGTCGGTTCCTCCAGGCCGGCGACCATCCGCAGGGTGGTGGTCTTGCCGCAGCCGGACGGGCCGAGCAGTGCGAAGAACTCGCCCTGCGGCACGGTCAGGTCCAGCTGTTTGACGGCGTGGTGACCGGCGAACTCCTTACTGATCCCGGTCAGCACTAGGTCAGCAGTCATGGCGGTCAGCCCCCGATCGCGAGGTTGAAGTCGGTTTCGTAGAGCTTCGCCTTGGCCGTGTCCAGCGGCATGAACGCGAAGGTCTTGTCGAGCATGGTCTGGTCGGGGAAGATCAGCGGGCTGTCGACCAGCTCGGGATCGATCTTCTCCATCGCTTCGCGGGCGCCCTCGACCGGGCAGATGTAGTTGACCCAGGCCGCCAGCGTGGCCGCGACCTCCGGGTCGTAGTAGTAGTTCATCAGCGCTTCGGCGTTGGTCTTGTGAGTGGCCTTGTTCGGCACCAGCATGTTGTCCGACCAGAGCCCGAGACCCTCCTCGGGGACGACGAACTTGATGTCGGGGTTGTCGGCCTGCAGCGCGAGCACGTCACCCGACCAGGCTTCGCAGGCGACGATGTTGCCGGCGTTCAGGTCCTGCACGTAGTCGTTGCCGGTGAAGCGGCGGACCTGCCCGGAGGCGACGTACCCGCTGAGCCGGTCGAGTGCCTTGCTCCAGGCGGCGTCGTCGAACTTGCCCGGGTCGGCGCCGTCCAGCCGGAGCATGAACGACATCGTGTCGGGCATCTCGGACAGCAGCGTGACCTTGCCCTTCAGATCGCTGCGGCTGAGCAGATCGGCATAGCTGCCGACCTCTTTCGTGTACTTCGCGTTGTAGGCGATGCCGGTCAGACCGGTCTGCCAGGGCACGCTGTAGTCGCGATTCGGGTCCCAGCGGGGTGCCTTGAGTTGCTTGAGCAGGTGCTTGTCGACGTTCGGGATCTTGACGTGGTCGAGCTTCTGGATCCAGCCGAGACCGACCGTGCGGGCGGCCATCCAGTCGGTCAGCACGAAGATGTCGCGGCCACAGGGCTGACAGGAGCCGAGCTGGTCGCGGACCTTGGCGTAGAACTCGGAGTTGTCGTTGACGTCGGCGGTGTAGGTGACCTTCAGGCCGGACTGCTTCTCGAAGTCGACCAGCGTCGGCAGCACGGTCTGGCCGTTGACCTTCTCCTCCGACTCGTCCATGTAGCTCGGCCAGTTGGAGAAGATCAGCGTCTTCTCGGTCGCCGACTTGTCGGTGCTGAGGCAACTGTCGGCGCTCTGCTTCGCGGCCGGGATGCCACAGGCGTTCAGCAGCCCCGCGGCGCCCAGCCCGAGCGCGGCGCCCCGGAGTACGGCCCGGCGCCCGACGACAGGCTGCGGACGAGGGCTCATCTGACCTCCCTGGCAGGGTCTTTCCTGAGGGTCGTTCGCGGGCGATACTGTCAAACGGTTTCCGCCAAGACAAGGGATTCCGCAGTTGAATGCTCATTTCGCAACGGATTCCGGTAAGGCCGCTTGCCTAGGCCCGGGGGCGCTGAGAGGATCTGCAGGGTGACCGCACGCACGGGGAACCCCGACAAGAACGCAGTACTGCTCGATGACACGGCCAAGGCGATCATCCGCGAGCTCCAGCTGGACGGGCGCAAGTCGTACGCCGCGATCGGGAAGGCGGTCGGGTTGTCCGAGGCCGCCGTCCGGCAACGGGTGCAGCGGCTGACCGAGGCCGAGATCATGCAGGTCGTTGCGGTGACCGATCCGCTGGAGATGGGGTTCGCCCGGCAGGCGATGATCGGGGTCAAGGCGGAGGGTGCGCTGGAGCCGATCGCCGAGGCGCTGGCGGCGATGGACGAGATCGAGTACGTGGTGATCACGGCTGGGTCGTTCGATCTGCTGGCCGAGGTGCTTTGCGAGAGTGACGAGCAGTTGCTGCGGGTGCTGTCGGAGCAGGTGCGGGCGATCCCTGGGGTCAAGGGGACGGAGACGTTTGTGTACTTGAAGTTGGTCAAGCAGACGTATTCGTGGGGTGTGCGCTGATTCTCTGGGCGGCTCCGGATGCTTCGGCCGCTGCGGGGGCTTCGGGTGCTGCGGGTCGGCCGGCGCTGGCGGGTGACCGGGATGCTGACGTGGCGATCGTTGGTGCGGGGTACACGGGGTTGTGGACGGCGTACTACCTGGCCAAGGCGGATCCTTCGCTGCGGATCGTGGTGCTCGAGGCGGAGACGGTGGGGTTCGGGGCGTCGGGGCGTAATGGGGGTTGGTGTTCGGCGCTGTTTCCGGTGTCGTCGCAGCGGTTGGCTTCTCTCTCGAGCCGCGACTCGGCGATCGCTATGCACCGGGCGATGCAGGCGTCGGTGAACGAGGTCGGCCTGGTGAGCGCGGCCGAGGGGATCGACTGCGACTACCACAAGGGCGGCACGATCGTGCTGGCTCGCACTGCCGCTCAACTGGCTCGCGCTCGGGCCGAGGTTGCAGAGGCGGGTGAGTGGGGGCCGGGTGATCTTCGGTTCCTGGAGCCGGACGAGGTTGCTTCGCAGGTGCGGGCGACGAAGGTGCTGGGGGCAACCTTTACGCCGCACTGCGCTGCGCTTCATCCCGGGAAGTTGGTGCGCGGGCTTGCTGCTGTGGTCGAGCGGCTTGGGGTGACGATCCATGAACACACGCCGGTGGTGTCGATCTCGGCTGGGCAGGCAGTGACGCAGTACGGCGTACTGCGGGCTGAGGTGGTCGTGCGAGCGACCGAGGGTTTCACGCCGTCGCTGGCCGGCGAGGCGCGGACGCTGGCACCGGTCTACTCGCTGATGGTGGCGACCGAACCATTGCCTGAGGCAACATGGGATCAGATCGGGTTGGCTGATCGGCCGACCTTCAGCGACCATCGGCATCTGGTGATCTACGGCCAGCGGACGGCTGATGGCCGACTGGCCTTCGGCGGGCGCGGCGCGCCGTACCACTTCGGCTCGCGCGTCAAGCCTTCCTTCGACGTCGAGCCGCGAGTCTTCGGTGCCCTGCAGTCGACGTTGCGCTCGTTGTTCGACGGCTTGGACGATGTCGCCTTCACCCACGCCTGGGGCGGCCCCCTCGGCGTACCACGCGACTGGTGCGCCTCGGTCGGCATCGATCATCAGTCGGGCCTGGCTTGGGCGGGCGGCTATGTCGGCGACGGCGTCAGTACGACGAACCTCGCCGGCCGCACCCTCACCGACCTGATCCTCCGCCGCGACACCCGGCTGATTCACCTCCCCTGGGTAGACCACCGCTCCCCTCGCTGGGAGCCGGAACCTCTGCGTTGGCTCGGCATCAACGCCGGCCTGCGAGCGATGACCGCCGCCGACACGGAGGAATGCCTAACCCGCCGCAACAGCCGAATCGCCCGCCTGATGTCGCCTCTTCTTGGTGGATGACCTGCCCCCTCCACCGCCGCGTCTGGCGCGCGGCACCTTCGCGGTGGCTGATCGCCGCCGGCGCGCAGGAGGTGTTGGCGAGCAGGTCGCACTGGTAGGTGGGTGGCGGCTTCCACGTCCCGCCGCGTCTGGCGCGCGGAACGCTCGCGGTGACTGATCGCCGCCGGCGCGCAGGGGTGTTCTGCCAGCCACCACCCGGCGTACCCCTCAGGCACTCTCCTGCGCGCCGGCGGCGAGCAACCACAGCCTGCGTGCCGCGCGCCAGTAGACAACCTGCGGCTCGGACTGAGCTAGTGGGTGGCGGTGGCTGTTAGGGCTGGGAAGGTGGGGAAGTTAGCCAGGTCGGGGAGGGTTGGTAGGTCGGCGAGGATGGGGCGTTCAATGCTGGCTCGGCCGGAGAGTAGGGCCTGGAGGGCCGGGCCGTGCAGGAGCGTGGGGTGGTGGAGCCAGTCTTCGATGACGGGGACAGCCGCGTGATGATGGTTGGCGAGGTCTCGGAGGCTTAGTTCGTCTACGTCTACCGGGTTGCCGGTGAGTTCGACTATGTCGCTCATCAGGCCGCCGACTTGTTCTTCCCAGAGGAGGTTGTCGGTGGATACCTCGTCGGAGCGGATCAGCAGCAGGGTGACTTCGCTCTTGTGGTTGCCGGCGCCGCGGGCGGCAGCGCCGTACAGGCTGGCGTGCAGGGGTGGGATGCGCCAGGAGGCGATGTTGGCTGCGAGCGTGTCGGCAAAGGTGGCGCGGAGGTTGGCCAGGAGTTCGACGGCTTGGGCTGCCAGGTGGGAGCGGTTCAGGCGGTAGAGCAGCGAGCTGCCTGCTTCGTCGACGTGGACCAGGCCGGTGGAGGCCAGGCGTTGGAGGACCAATCGGACGCCTGCGACGCTGCCGGTGCCGGCCTGGGCGTGCACCTGGCGACCGGACAGCATGCGGTCGGAGCGCGCGAGGACCTGGAGGACGGGGCCGTCGAGGGACGGGATGACGGTGCTGATCGGGGTACTGAAGTCCACCGCTACCGTGCCCACAATTCTGCGTACGTGATCACTATTGTGAGCATAGTGAGCAGCTGATCACACTGTGTCAGCGGCGCGCCGAAGGCTGCCTTAGCGACTCGCGCAGCCACAGCTGGGTCAAGACGGTGAAGTTGATGCGGCCGTCGTAGCGGTGCTGCCAGAAGGTCATGGTCGATGCGCTGTCCTCACCCGGTGCTACGTCAATTTGGAAGTGACCGGACAACTGGCTTGCGTGTACCTGCTGGACGGAGGCGGCGAGTTACAACCGCGGCGATGAGCGTTCCGGCTGCTGTGCCGATCACTGCCAAGATGATGTCGTCGACTGATGCGACGCGGCCGAACCCAAGCATGTACTGCGCGACCTCGATCACGACCGCTACCACTGCTGCTACGAGGCAGCCGCGTCGGATCCCAGCCGGCAGACTTCCGCTCTGAGCGTTCGCCATCAACAAGATGCCCAGCGGCACGAACAGCAGAACGTTGCCGCCGATCTGCGCGGCTGGAACTTGCCAGTCGACCGAGTTGGTCACCAGGTCCGCAATGCTCATCAACGGGATGGCCTCCACTGCACGCCCGCGCTGGCCGGCCGCCGGCGACAAGGTCACCGCAGCCACTCCAAGCGACCATCCAACAAGGAGGGCGTTGATGATGAACCGCCGCCGTTGGCGAGATGAGCGCCTAATCATCGGCAGCAAGACAGCCAGGCCGATCACCACCAAGCCCAAAAGCGGGACAAGTCCCCCGAAGCTACGCCACAACTGAACCATGCATCACCTTTCAAAGGCGTAGCTCCCGAAGGAGCCACCGGCTAAGCGTGACAAAGTCGTTCAAGATAGGCTGTTCGATTGCAGGTTGCTGCAAGATGGTGGCTGTCTGTGACCCAACGATCGACCAGGCTCTCCGCTGGGGCAGTAATCGGTGCCTATCGAGACTTGCAGCAGACCGAAGCGGACATGGTTTCAGTCATCCCTTCACCGAGCCCGCGGTCAGGCCGCTCACGATGTAGCGCTGGAACAGCAACGCGAGGATCACCGGCGGCAGCGCAGCCAGTACGCCGCCGGCCGCGACCAGGCCGAAGTCCGAGGAGAACTTGCCGGTGAACTCGGCGATCGCGACCGGGATCGTCTTCGCGCTGGTCGTCGAGGTGAAGATCAGCGCGTATAGGAACTCGTCCCAGGCCAGCAGGAAGCCGAACATCGCGGTGGCGACGATCCCCGGCCGAGCCAGCGGTAGGACGATCCGGACCAGCGCACCGAGCCGCGTGCAGCCGTCCACCCGCGCTGCGTCTTCCAGCTCGACCGGGAGGCTGAGATAGAAGTTGCTCATCGTCCACAGGCAGAACGGCGTCACGATCGAGCAGTAGGTGACGATCAGGCCGAGCTTGGTGTCGAGCAGCTGCAGGTTCGCCATCGCGAGGTAGAGCGGGATCACCAGCGCGATCGGCGGCAGCATGTAGATCGCCAGGAACGCGAACAACGTCGTACGGCGGAAGCGGAACCGCAGCCGCGCGAACGCGTACCCACCCAGTGAGCCGACGACCAGCGAGATCAGCGTCGTGCAGGAGGCGACGATCAGGCTGTTCAGCATCGCGATCCGGAAGGTGCCGGCCACGTTGTCACCGCCGGCCGACGAAGTGAAGATGTCGCGGTACCGCTCCAGCGTCGGGTGGTCCGGCCAGAGCGTGCCTGCGGTCAACTCGCTGGCCGGCGACAGGCTGGAGATCACCAGCCAGGCAAAGGGGCCCAGGACAACGATTGCGAGGACGGCGCAGAAGACGTAGAGCACGGGATGAGGTCGAGTGCGCATCAGACACCTGCCAACTGGTTCTGCCGGAGGATCCGCAGGTAGAACATCGCCAGCGCGCCGACCGCGATCACGATCAGATAGGCGAGCGCGGCGCCGTACCCGAAGAGCTGGTTCGAGAACGCCTGCAGATAGGTGTAGTAGGCAACGGTCTGGGTGCCCGAGGCGGGACCGCCGCCGGTCATCACGTAGATGATGTCGAACACCTTGAACGCCTCGATCGTGCGCAGTACGAGGACGACCGCGATGCTCGGTTTGAGCAGTGGGACGACGACCGACCAGAAGGTGCGCAGCGTGCCGGCGCCGTCCATCACGGCTGCCTCGCGCAGCTCGCCGGGGATCGTCTGCAGGCCGGCGAGCAGGAAGAACGCGACGATCGAGGTGTTCTTCCAGACGTCGGCGACGATCACCATGTTGAGCGCGAGCACGGGTGAGCCGAGCCACTGGGTGTCGGTGCCGAGGAGCTGGTTCAGTACGCCGTACTGGCCGTTGTAGATCCAGCGCCAGAGGGCTCCGTTGACGATCGTCGGGAGGGCCCAGGGGAGCACGACGAGGCTGCGCCAGAGCCAGCGGAATCTCAGCGGCGCGTTGAGCAGCAGGGCTACGCCCATGCCTAGCGCCAGCTCGACGGCGGTTGAGATGAGAGTGAAGTACGCGGTGTGACCGAGGACCGGGTAGAAGGAGGGGTCGCTGAAAACTTTTGTGTAGTTGCTGATTCCGGCGAAGGGGTAGCTGCCGGGCATGGCGCTGTCGACTTTGTAGAGCGAGATCAGCAGGGTGCGGATGACGGGGTAGAGGACGACACCGAAGACGACGAGGGCGGCCGGGAGCAGCAGGAAGAGCGCGAACTTTCCCTCGCCGCGTGCTGAGGTCTTGCTCACGACTGCAGGAGGCTGTTTGCCTTGTCGGCGGCGTCGTCCAGCGCCTTCTGAGCGGGCTTGCGACCCAGCAACGCGTTCTGCAGCTCGGCCTGCAGCGCCTGGGACATGGCGTTGTAGTTGCGCGCCTGCGGTCGCAGGATCAGGTCGTCGAGCTGCTTCTTGGCCTGCGGAACAACTGCAGGGTTGGTCTTCACGACCGCGGCGTCGTCGTACGACGACTTCCACACCGGCAGCGAGTCGAGCGCGTACTTGTTTTGCTCCGGCTGGCTGGTCAGGTAGCTGATGTACTTGAACGCCGCCGCCTGGTTCTTGCTGCCGGTGGTGACGCAAAGCGCCATCCCGCCATTGACACCGGGCCGGCCGGCCGAGCCCTTGGGGGTCTGGAGCACCTTGACCTGGCCGGCGATCTTGCTCTGCTTCGCGTCGTTGGCCGCGCCGTACATGTAGGTCCAGTTGAGCACCGCGCTCGCCTGCCCGGCCTGGAAGACCCGCTGGACATCGGCTTCGAGCGACTGGGTCGAGGCCGGGTTGGTCAGCCCGTCGACGATCGTCTGCCGCATGAACTCCAACGCCTGAACCCCGCCGCCGGTGTTGAACGCCGCCTTGCCCGAGTCGTCGAGGAACTTGCCGCCCATCGCGCCGAGCAGTTGCGCGTAGTCGCAGACCAGCGCCTCGGCCTGCTGCCAGGACCAGATCAGCGGGTACTTCGCTGCGCCCGTCGCCTTGATCTTCCGGGCTGCCGCGAGCACGCCGTCCCAGGTGTCCAGGCCGGCCGCGTCGACCTTGGCCGACTGCAGGTGCGACTCGTTGTAGAAGAAGTACTTGGTGTCCATGATCCACGGCACGCCGTACAGCTTCTGGTCGTACTCCGCGGTGGCGACCGCGCCGGCCAGCATGCCCGACTTCCACTCGCTCGGCCATTGACCGGTCACGTCGGTGACCATCTTCTTGCCGCCGAACTCGGCCGGCCAGATCACGTCGATCAGCACCACGTCGTACGTGCCCGCCGGGCCGGCCGCGACGATCTTGTCGTGCAGCGCCTCGTAGGCGACGAACTCCGGCTTGACGGTGATGTCCGGGTTCGCGCTGGTGAAGGCGGCGGTCATCTTGGTGATGTCGTCCTCGGAGTACCCCGCCTGTTTCATGAACAGCGCGCGTACCTCGCCCTTGCCGCTGCCCTGGTCGCCGGTGCCGGCGCCTTTGCCGCCGCCGCACGCGGCGAGGAACGCCGCGAGCCCGAGTCCGCCGGTCGCCTGAAGAACGGTCCGCCTGTCGATCGCTGCCATCACTCACTCCGCCTGGTCCGAGTTTGTTAGGCAGCCTGCCTAACTTATCGGAAGTATCATCAGGCTCCGAGGCGGGAGTCAAGGCCTATCCGGAGGTGACGCATGAACCGTGTTGTGAGCGGCACTCCCAGCGCGAGCGTCGTGCTGACCCAGCTGCTGACGGTTGCTGGACCACAGACGCGGTCGGAGCTCGCGGTGGCGTGCGCACTGTCGCGCCCGACTGTCTTTGCCGCGATGGAGCGGCTCGAGTCGCTGGGTCTCGCCGAGCCGGTGGCGCAGCGGAGTGGTCTACCTGGCCGGACTGCGACGCTGTACGGCGTACCGGCTGCTGCTGGTTGTGTCGCCGGGGTGGACATCGGCGGCACGAACCTTCGGGCGGCGGTCTGCGACCTCAGCGGGACGCCGCTGGTCGAGCTGAAGCGGTCGACTCGGGCGCGCGGCGCGGCGAGCGTCGTACGGCAGGCTGTTGAGTTGCTCGTCGAGGCGCGGGTTGCAGCTGATCGGGTCGGCGTGCCGCTGCTGGCCGCGGGGGTGTCGATTCCTGGGGTGGTGAATCCGCACGATCCGATGGTTCGGTATGCGTGGAACGTCGGCGAGGACCAGCCGTACGACTTCTACTCGCAGCTGTCCGACGCGATCGACGGGCCGGTGCTGCTGGAGAACAACGTCAACCTCGCAGCGATCGGCGAGCAGCGACACGGCGCCGGGGCGGATGCGTCGATGTTCGCGGTGATCGCGATCGGGACCGGGGTCGGCGCGGGGATCATGCACAACGGCGTACTGCTGCGTGGTGCTCATGGCGCTGCCGGCGAGGTCGCGTTCCTGCCGACCGGACACGCGCACCGCCGCGGTACGCCGTCGAGCGCCGACGAGGCCGGCGGCAAGGCGCTGTTGCGGGAGGCCCAAGCCCTCGACCCCGCCTTGACCGACGTCGCCGAGCTCTTCGAACGAGCCCGCCTGGGCGACCCCGCCGCGGTGTCGCTGGTGGAGGACGAGTGCCGCCGAATCAGCGAGATCGTCGCCGCCATCTGCGCCGTCGTCGACCCGGAAACAGTCATCCTCAGCGGCGGCATCGGCGACAACGACTTCCTCGCTCAACGCGTCGCGGAACTCTCCTCGGCGCTGCCGATTCCTCCCACTATCGTCCGGTCGGCACTGGGCGACCGCGCGAGCTTGGTAGGCGCGATAGCCACCGCCACCACCCACGCCGCAGAACACCTACTAGCAAGAGTGGAAGCACCCGACTCCGTCACGGGATAGCAGCTCAAGCTGGAGTAGGCAGACCTTCCAGCCCGTCCGGCGGCGCAGTAGCAAGAACCACCGGCGTAACAACCCCCGTCGGTCCTGTCACAACCACCGACGGAACAGGTGGATAGCTGTCGGACCCGAACGGCACCGGCGCCGGCACCGACCCCAACAGCGTCCGCGTGATCTCCAACCCCCACCCATCCAACGCCTGGATATTGTCCGAGCTGGTCCGATGCCCCCCGTACTGCGCAACAACATCCGCCCAGTCAGCCCGCCGCTCCACCGACGGATGCGCGATCAGCGAGTCGGCAGCGTTGACCCAGAACCGGCCGTGCTGCCAAGCGCGAGCCTCGGTGGTCAGCGCGGCAGACCTCTGCGACGCACCAGCCAGATCGTCAGCAGCCAGTGGCTCATAGTGCGGCGCCACATCAGGCCCGACCCGCATCGCGTCGACCAGCCCGACGCTCGGCAGGATCGGAGCGCGACTCCCCACCAGATAAGCATCGCCAACCGCAGCCCGGATCTCGCTCAGCGCCTCGCGGTACAGCGACAACCCCGAGAGCGCCCCGGCAAAGAGATAGTCGAGCTTGAAGTAATCGAAGTACTGCGCCAGCTCACCGAAGACCTCGACCAGATGCGACCGGACGTCGGCGTTGGCCAGATCAAGCGCGAACAGCTCCTGATTCCACCCATTCCCGATCGACGCCCCAGCCCAGTCCGGATGCCGCCGAAGCACCGCGCTGTCGGCGCCGGCGATGAACGGCGCGACCCAGATCCCCGGCCGGTACCCCGACATCCGAATGAAGTCGGTGATCCCGGTCAGCCCTTCCAGCGACGACTGGATCAGCCGATGCCCGTGGAAGTGGAAGCTGCTGTAGCGATCGAACCGAGTGGACGGCCGCAGCCAATCGCCGATGTTCGACTGCCATCCGTCGTCGATCTGGATCACGTCAACGGGCAGCTCGTACTTCGCGATCCCCTCGACGTTCTCCCGGACATCGGTGTCAGTGACAGCCGCGCCGTACTCGTGCCACGACGACCACGCGGTCGGCGAAGCGCGGATCACCGCAGGCTTGGCTGCGAACGATTCCGCCCAGACCCCGAGTGCGTCGTACAGCGGCCGTTCGATGACAACGTGCTCCACCGGACCATCGGCTTCGACGACGAGCGTCGTACCGGTGAGGGTCGCGCGGATCGACGGTATGAGGTCGGGCCTGGTCGTCGCGAAGACGTGCGTAGTACCAGGTTTCGGTACTACGGCCAGCAACCCCTCACCCTGGAATCCGGTCGACGGACGCTCGACCCCAGGGCGACAACTCGTTGCCTGCGACTCGGGCGAACTCGGACCATGACCCCGGCCTGTGACCGGCTGATCACTGCTCGGGCTGCAACTCTGCCACCCGTGCTCGTAAACGCGACCGACCCCCAGGTCGACTTCGACCACCGCGATGCGCTCCATGAGGAACGCTAACCGGAACAGGCAGTACAGCAACAGAGTTCGGACCAGACCAAAAGAGTGACGAGGCAACTACTTTTGGTGTGTGATAGTCAAGTGCGGTGACTATCAAGTGTTTGGACTGCTGATGAGCCGGGCGGAGCGCACCCGGACGAACCCTGATCTCGGCATGCTGTCCGGGCAGCTTCTGTTCGCCGTCCAGCGGGAGCTGTTCGGCAAGCTCGCCGAGCTCGGGTACGACGACCTGCACCCGCGGCACGGCGCAGTACTGGCGTATCTGGAGGTGGACGGCATCCGGGCCACCGAGCTGTCCCGGCAGTCCGGCCAGCACAAACAGGTGATCGGCACGATGGTCGACGAGCTGGAGGAGCTGGGCTACGTCGTACGCCGCCCCGACCCCGCCGACCGGCGCGCCAAACTGGTCTGCCCGACCGAACGCGGCCAGGCCCAGATGGCCGCGGCCGACAAGATCCTGGCCACGATGCAGGAGCGTCACGCCCGCCGGCTGGGCCGCGAGAAGTACGCGGCGTTCAAGGCAGCCTTCCAGGACATCGTCGAACACCAGAAGAACCGCTAAAGCCCCTTGGCGTCGGCTCGCACCGTCGGCGACATCCGCAGCTCGGCGGTGAAGGCGTACCGATCACCGCGGTACACACCCGACGTGTACTCGAAGACCCGCTCACGCCGATCGAAGCTGACCCCGTGCAAGGCCAAGCACGGCTGGGTCCCCGGGATGTTGAGCCAGTCGGCCGTCTTGGTGTCAGGCATCACCGGCTCCAACTTCGACGTACCACTCACCAACTCGATGCCGTACCGACTCCCCAGCAACTCATACAGCGATCCACTCAGGTCCTCAGCCTCGAGCCCCGGCACATAACTCCCCGGCAACGTGGTCCGCTCCACCACCATCGGCATCTCGTCAGCCATCCGCAGCCGGGTGAAGGTGACCACCGGATCCCCCACCGGAATCCGCAAACGCCGCGCCGCCGCCCGCTCAGCCTTCCCCCGCCGAAACTCCAGCATCCGACTCCCCGGCCGCATCCCCCGCCGCCGAATGTCCTCGGAGAACCCCATTATCCCCAACCACTTGGCCACCTTCGGCCGAGCCGTGTACGTCCCACTCCCATGCCGGCGAACCAGCAACTCCTCGATCACCAGTTCGTCAACAGCCCGCCGCAACGTCATCCGAGCCACGTTCCACCGCACCGCCAACTCCCGCTCAGGCGGCAGCGCGGCCCCCTCCGCCAACGTGTCGATCAAGCTCAGCAACAACGCCCGAATCTCAGCGGCCTTCCCGGGCAGTGAACTGTGCATCCCCCTCCCTAACACTGGCCAAGGGTCCCCGCAAACCCTTTCGAAACCAGTGAAACCTTCGAGCCTGGACGTCAAAAACCAACCACAGAAGGGCTTCCATCGGTAGCTGATCTACTTCGGCGAAGCCGGAACTAGTGCCACCGTCACTCTCGCCGACGGGTCAGTTCCATTGACCGTGGCCAGAGTCCCACTTCCGGCGCTGCGCTTCGCCTCTGATCAACGGGTCCGCAAAGGCTGCGACCAGCGCGACCGTGTCCGTGAAATCGGTCGGATACCCGCTGGCGGCTGAGCCTTGACGTCGGAGCCAGGCGGCGTAGGAAGACTGCCGCTGCTGCGGAAGATCGGCGATAACCGAGCTGAGCGGTCTCAAGGTGATCCCTCGGTACGCGGCAGTGGTCGCGAGCGCAGTCCAGATTTCGTCGGCGCCGAAGGCGTTGCTCCGCAGCAGGCGGTAGAGATCGCCGTAGTCCCGGTCTCGGGTATTGAGGTCGCCAAGTTCGATGGCTGTCGAGAGCTTCTCGGCGATGACGGTTGCGAGCGGGTAGCCGAGGATGCTGAAGGTCTCTGAGCTCAGCAGTTGCTGGTAGTCGATGAGTTGCGGTTCTGGAGTCACGGGATCACCGAGACTGACGTCGAGCTGCAGCTTGAGACGCGCGCGGGCGATGGAGGCCGGCATCACCAGGCGCAAACCGTGATAGCGGCCGTCCTCACGGATCGGGACGGTCTTCAGATTCGCGGCGTCGAACAGCACGCCGTCGTCGACCTCGGTTCCGGCGATCTCCGTGATGCGCCGGACGATCTCAGCGTCGTCACCGCTGAAGGCCTGTCCCAGGATGTCGATGTCTCTCGTCGTACGGCGCGCGCCGAACTGCGCCAGCAGCAGGCCACCCTTGAGGACGAAGTTGGTACCACCGGCCGGAGAGGTGGCCAGTCGGTAGAGAAACCGTTCGAGGACGTACTCGATCATGACCTCGTCCGTCGAGCGCTTGGCTCGACGTGCGGAATTACGCAGGTCGTTGTAGACCCGACCAGCGGTGGTGTCACGAGTGGGATTGACCATCAGGCAAGCACCGCTTCGACGGCCGGTCGGATGATGGAGAGTGCGTTCAGTTGGCGAGCGATCTGCTGAAGGGCGCCGATCCCATCTGGCCCGCTGGTTCGTACGTAGCGGGCGAGTGCGGCCACAGCCAGCGTTTGGCCGATGCGATGACGATGGCGCATGGCATCGACCACACTCCGGGCCGCGTCATAGACCGGGACGAACTCCCCTGCGGCTGCTTCGTACTGCTCGATGTTGAGGTCGAAGTTCTTGACCGCGTACTGCGCGACAACAACCGGCGGATAGGAGATTGCAGGGCGTAGCGCGCCCCGCGGTACGGCGATATGGACCGCAGCAGGGATGTCGTCGATCAGTTCATGAAGGGCAAGGGCAGACTCGCCACAGATGACGGCACGGGGAACACGCAGGTGCACTGCCAGCAGATCGAGATGAGCGGTCTCCGGAGCATCTGTCCGCCGGTAGACACCGCGCGACAGTTCATCCACTGATTCATCGCTGACCAGCGTCACCAGGTCTCGGTCAGACAGTCCAGCCTCGTAGGCATGTGCCGCGGTGAACGTCGGAGGCAGCACCGCCATCCGCTGCTCCAACCGAGATGCGTCCATGTAGGAAATCGTACCCCTTGAGGATGCTGAGGGGTACGATTTCCTACACGCGTGCCACTGGCCCTCCTGCCTGCCGCCCCTCTAAGAGCGGTCGCTTGAAGCGCTCGGCCACCAGGCACCTCCCCCTTTAGACTTGTTCTTGTTCTTGTTCTTGTTCTTGTTCTTGTTCTTGTTCTTGTTCTTGTTCTTGTTCTTGTTCTTGTTCTTGTTCTTGTTCTTGTTCTTGT
>NZ_JBFBNQ010000007.1:0-27564 GCF_040687575.1 Kribbella sp. NPDC056861
TCTTGTTCTTGTTCTTGTTCTTGTTCTTGTTCTTGTTCTTGTTCTTGTTCTTGTTCTTGTTCTTGTTCTTGTTCTTGTTCTTGTTCTTGTTCTTGCTCTTGCTCTTGCTCTTGCTCTTGCTCTTGCTCTTGCTCTTGTTGCCGTTGCCTTCCCTGTCGTCGAGCCACCCCTGCTGGCCCTCCGCTCAAAAACAAGCACGTGTGCTTGATTCTTGGGTGGGGAGGTGGGAGGCTCGGTTGACCGGACGATGGCGGGAGCTTGGCGTGCAGCTTGATGAGGTGCTGGCTGATCTGAGTGCTGAGAGTGTTGAGCTGGACATGCTGGTGGGTGGGTTGGCTGCCGACGGGTGGGCTACGCCTACCCCTGCCGATGGATGGACTGTCGCGCATCAGATCGCGCATCTGGCGTGGACGGATGAGGCGGCTCGGTTGGCTGCGGTGGAGCCTGAGGAGTTTCAGGTGGAGCTGCGGAAGGCTGTGGAGAACCCGACTGGGTTTGTGGATGACGGGGCTGCTGAAGGCGTCGCGCTCGGGCCTGGGGAGTTGCTGACTTATTGGCGGCAGACTCGGGGGGAGTTGCAGGAGGCGTTGCGGGCGGTGCCGGCTGGGGAGAAGGTGGCGTGGTTCGGGCCTCCGATGAGTCCCACCTCGATGGCGACTGCGCGGTTGATGGAGACGTGGGCGCATGGGCAGGACGTGGCTGATGCGTTGGGGGTCAAGCGGAAGCCGTCCAATCGGCTCAGGCATGTGGCGCATCTGGCGATCCGGACTCGGGACTTCGCGTATCTGCTGAATGATCGGAAGCCGCCGGCGGAGCCGTTCCACGTGGAACTGAGCGGGCCGGACGGGGACCTGTGGGTGTGGGGGCCGGAGGATGCTGAGCAGCGGGTGACCGGCCAGGCATTGGACTTTTGTTTGCTGGCTACGCAGCGGCGGCATCGGGATGACCTCGACGTACGGGCTGTGGGGGCTAAGGCTGATGAGTGGTTGGGGATGATTCAGGCCTTCGCCGGGATGCCGGGGAAGGGTCGCCAGCGGGGGCAGTTCGCGTGACTGAGCCGCTGAGGATCGGGAACGCGTCCGGGTTCTACGGGGATCGGTTCAGCGCCTTTCGGGAGATGGTGACGGGGGGGCCGCTGGATGTGGTGACCGGGGACTATCTGGCTGAGTTGACGATGTTGATTCTTGGCCGCGATCGGCTGAAGGATCCGAAGCTGGGGTATGCGAAGACCTTCCTCAAGCAGCTCGAGTCCGGGCTGGGGGAAGCGCTTGATCGCAACGTCAAGGTGGTCAGCAACGCGGGTGGGTTGAACCCCGCGGGGCTGGCGGAGGCGATCCAGGGGCTCGCGGACAAGCTCGGGCTGCACCCCAAGATCGCGTACGTCGAAGGCGACGACCTGCTCCAGCGGGCAGAGGAGCTTGGGCTCGGGCAGCCGTTGACGGCCAACGCGTACCTCGGAGCGTGGGGTATCGCCGAGGCGCTCAAGGCCGGAGCGGATGTCGTCGTCACCGGGCGGGTCACCGATGCGTCGGTGATCGTCGGACCGGCTGCCGCGCACCACGGCTGGCGCCGCGACCAGTACGACGAACTCGCGGGCGCCGTCGTCGCCGGGCACGTGATCGAGTGCGGTTGCCAGGCGACCGGTGGCAACTACGCCTTCTTCCACGAACTCCGCAACTTCGGCCGACCCGGCTTCCCGATCGCCGAGATCCACGCCGACGGCAGCAGCGTGATCACCAAACACGACGGCACCGGCGGCGCGGTCACGATCGACACGGTCAAGGCGCAACTGCTCTACGAGATCACCGGCGCCCGGTACGCCGGTCCGGATGTCACCGCCCGGATGGACACCGTCGAGCTGTCCGAGGACGGGCCCGACCGCATCCGGATCACCGGGGTGGAAGGTGAGCCGGCACCGCCGACGTACAAGGTGTCGCTGAACAGCATCGGCGGCTTCCGCAACGAGGTGGTGTTCGTCCTCACCGGGCTGGAGTTGGAGGCGAAGGCCGAGCTGGTCAAGTGGCAGCTCGAGGAGGAGCTCAGCAAGAAGCCGGCCGAGCTGAAGTGGTCGCTGGCCTGGACCGAGCAGCCGAACGCCGAGACCGAGGAACTGGCGAGCGTGCTGCTCAAGTGCATCGTCAAAGACCCCGATCCCAAGGTGGTCGGCCGCGCCTTCTCTAGTGCTGCGATCGAGCTGGCCCTGGCCAGCTACCCGGGCTTCCACGTGACCGCGCCGCCCGGCGACGGTTCGCCGTACGGCGTGTTCACGGCCGGGTACGTCGATGCGCGCGAGGTCGAGCAGGTCGTCGTACTCCCCGACGGCACGCGGCGCACGATCGAGCCGGCGGCAGACACTCAGGAGCTGGAGCCTGCGGAAGGCGGCGCGCTGCCCATGCCGTTGCCGCAACTGGTCGCGGCCGGCAGGCCGGCCAGATCGCTCACGCGAGAGGTCCCGCTGGGCCGCGTCATGGGTGCGCGCAGCGGCGACAAAGGCGGCGACGCGAACGTCGGGGTGTGGGTGCGGAACGAGACGGCCTGGCGGTGGTTCGCGCACACGTTGACGGTCGAGAAGTTTCAGGAGCTGTTGCCGGAGACCGCGCATCTGCCCGTGACCAGGCATGTTCTCCCGAATCTGTGGGCGCTGAACTTCGTTGTCGGCGGGCTGCTGGGCGAGGGCGTCGCCTCGCAGGCACGCTTCGATCCACAGGCGAAGGCGGTCGGCGAGTGGCTGCGGTCGCGGTACATCGATGTGCCTGAGGTGCTGTTGTGAGCGACTTCAGACACAGCGTGCGGCGCTTCATGAGCGCCGAGGTGCTGCCCCATCTGGATCAGTGGGAGCGGGACGGCGAGCTGCCGCGGGACCTGCACAATAAGGCCGGCGCGATCGGGCTGCTGGGGGTTGGATTCCCCGAAGCGGTCGGTGGCGGTGGCGGGTCGCTCGTCGACGGGATCGTGGTGGTCGAGGAGATGCACTACGCGGGCGGATCCGGCGGCCTGGTCGCCTCGCTCCTGACCTGTGGCATCGCCCTGCCACACATCGTTGCGGCAGGCAATCAAGAGCAGATCGACAAGTGGGTCCGGCCGACGCTCGAGGGCGAGCTGATCGGTTCGCTGGCGATCACCGAGCCGGACGGCGGGTCCGACGTGGCCTCACTCCGTACTACGGCCGTCCGCGACGGTGACGACTTCATCGTCAACGGCGCCAAGACCTACATCACCTCGGGCTGTCGAGCGGATTTCGTGACCACCGCGGTACGGACCGGCGGACCGGGTGCGCACGGCATCAGCCTCCTGGTCATCGACAAGGGAACGCCGGGCTTCGAGGTGTCGCGCAAGCTGGAGAAGATGGGCTGGCTGTGCTCGGACACCGCCGAATTGTCCTTCACCGACGTTCGAGTGCCGGCGGCGAACCTGGTCGGCGAGGCGGGCAGCGGGTTCGTCCAGCTGGCCGTCAACTTCGTGGCCGAGCGGCTGACGCTCGCAGTACAGGCGTATGCGGGGGCGCAGCGCGCATTGGATCTCAGCGTCGAGTGGTGCCGGACGCGGGAGACCTTTGGCCGGCCGCTCATTTCGCGGCAGGCCGTGCAACACACCCTGACGGAGATGGCTCGGCGGATCGATGTTGCCCGGATCTATGTGCACGCGATCGCGGCAAGAGCGGACGCCGGTGAAGAGGTGATCGCGCAGACCTGCTTCGCCAAGAACACCGCTGTCGAGGCGGGGCAGTGGGTATGCGACCAGGCGCTGCAACTGCACGGCGGGCTCGGCTACATGCGCGAGGCCGAGGTGGAACGCCAGTACCGCGACCAGAAGATCCTCGCGATCGGCGGCGGCAGCACCGAGATCATGACCGGTTTGGCAGCTAAACGACTGGGGTTCACCGGATGAGCAATCGCGCGGCGATGCTGGACAAGCTCGCGGAGCTGGAGACCGAGCATCAGAAGGCGTTGGCGGGAGGCGGCGAGAAGTACGTTGCGCGGCACCACAAACGCGGAAAGCTGCTGGCCCGGGAGCGGATCGAGCTGCTGCTCGACCCGGACACCGCGTTCCTGGAGTTGTCGCCGCTCGCGGGCTGGGGCAGTGACTTCACGGTCGGCGCGAGCCTGGTCACCGGGATCGGGGTGGTGGAAGGCGTCGAGTGCCTGATCACCGCGAACGACCCGACCGTCAAGGGTGGCGCGAGCAATCCGTGGACGCTGCGCAAGGCGCTGCGCTCCGACGAGATCGCCCGGGCCAACCGGTTGCCGGTGATCAGCCTGGTCGAGTCGGGCGGCGCGGATCTGCCGACGCAGAAGGAGATCTTCATCCCGGGTGGCGCGATGTTCCGCAACCTGACCCGGTTGTCGTCCGAGGGGATTCCGACGATCGCGTTGGTGTTCGGCAACTCGACCGCGGGCGGCGCGTACATCCCGGGCATGAGCGACTACGTGGTGATGGTCGACGGCGGCGCGAAGGTGTTCCTGGCCGGGCCGCCGCTGGTGAAGATGGCAACCGGTGAGGACGCCGACGACGAGTCGCTGGGCGGCGCCGGGATGCATGCGCGGCAGTCGGGACTCGCGGACTACTTCGCGGTGGACGAGCGCGACGCGATCCGGCTGGGGCGGCAGATCGTGTCGCGGCTCAACTGGAAGAAGCTCGGGCCGGCGCCGGCAGCGGAGTACCGGGAGCCCTTGTACGACGAGGACGGGTTGCTGGGGATCGTGCCGGGGGATCTGAAGATTCCGTTCGATCCGCGAGACGTGATCGCCCGGGTGGTGGACGGGTCGGTGTTCGACGAGTTCAAGCCGCTGTACGGGTCGTCGCTGGCGACCGGCTGGGCGTCGCTGCACGGATATCCGGTCGGGATCCTGGCCAACGCGCGAGGCGTGCTGTTCAGCGAGGAGTCGCAGAAGGCGGCGCAGTTCATCCAGCTGGCGAACCGGGCCAACACGCCGCTGATCTTCCTGCACAACACGACCGGCTACATGGTCGGGCAGGAGTACGAGCAGGGCGGGATCATCAAGCACGGCGCGCAGATGATCAACGCGGTCTCCAACTCGAAGGTGCCGCACATCTCGATCCTGATGGGAGCGTCGTACGGCGCGGGGCATTACGGGATGTGTGGACGGGCCTTCGACCCCCGTTTCCTGTTCGCCTGGCCGTCGGCGAAGTCAGCGGTGATGGGTCCGCAGCAGCTGGCCGGCGTGCTGTCGATCGTGGCGCGCGCCGCGGCGGCCGCGAAGGGTCAGCCGTACGACGAGGACGGCGATGCCGCGATGCGGGCTTATGTGGAAGGGCAGATCGAGGCGGAGTCGCTGCCGATGTTCCTGTCCGGACGCCTGTACGACGACGGTGTGATCGATCCGCGCGACACCCGGACCCTACTCGGCCTCTGTCTCTCGGCGATCCACTCGGGCCCGGTTGAGGGCACTCGCTTCGATGGCGCCAACTTCGGCGTCTTCAGGATGTGATGGCGATGATCACGTCGGTACTGGTAGCCAATCGCGGCGAGATCGCCCGCCGGGTGTTCCGTACTGCGCGGGCGCTGGGCCTGCAGAGCGTTGCGGTGCATTCCTCCGCCGATGCCGCTGCGCCGTACGTCGCTGAGGCGGATGCCGCGGTGCACTTGCCCGGTACTGCGCCTGCCGAGACGTACCTGCGCGGCGAACTGGTGATCGAGGCGGCGCTCAAGGCTGGGGCTGATGCTGTTCACCCTGGGTACGGGTTCCTGTCCGAGAACGCGGAGTTCGCGGCGGCGGTGATCGAGGCGGGGCTGACCTGGATCGGGCCGCCGGTCGAGGCGATCGCGTCGATGGGGTCGAAGATCGAGGCGAAGAAGCTGATGGATGCCGCGGGGGTGCCGGTACTGCGGCAGCTCGCGGCTGGTGATGTCACCGATGCGGACCTGCCGGTTCTGGTGAAAGCCTCGGCAGGTGGCGGCGGGCGGGGTATGCGGGTAGTCGAGTCCCTGGCGGAGCTGCGCTCGGAGATCGCGTCCGCGGAGGCCGAGGCGTTGTCCGCCTTCGGGGACGGCACGGTGTTCTGCGAGCCGTATCTGGCGACCGGGCGGCACATCGAAGTACAGGTGCTGGCTGATCAGCACGGGACCGTCTGGGCGGTTGGCGAGCGGGAGTGCTCGATTCAGCGGCGGCATCAGAAGGTGGTCGAGGAAGCGCCGTCGCCGTTGGTGGAGCGGATTCCGTCGATGCGGGAGCGGTTGTACGACGCGGCGCGGAAGGCTGCCGAGGCGATCGGGTATGTCGGGGCGGGGACTGTTGAGTTCCTGGCTGATGAGGAGGGTGGTTTCTACTTTCTCGAGATGAATACCCGGCTGCAGGTCGAGCATCCGGTGACTGAGTCGGTGACTGGGCTGGATCTGGTGGCTTGGCAGTTGGCGATTGCTGCTGGGGAGAAGTTGCCGGCTGAGCCGCCTGCTGCGGTGGGGCATTCGATCGAGGTGCGGTTGTATGCCGAAGATCCGTTGAATGATTGGCAGCCTCAGACCGGCACCCTCCACCGCTTTTCACTTTCTGGTACTTCGTTCGAGGCCGGCGGTCCGCGGGAGGGTGCGCCGTGGATTCGGGTCGACTCTGGGGTGGTGAGCGGCAGCGAGGTTTCGCCGTACTACGACGCGATGTTGGCGAAGGTGATCGTGTGGGGGGCGACCCGGGCGCAGGCTGCGGCTCGACTGGCTGCTGAGCTGCAGCGGGCCGAGATTCATGGGGTGCGGACCAACCGGGATCTGCTGGTGTGGATTCTCAGGCATCCGGCGTTCTTGGCCGGCGACACCACTACCGCGTTCTTTGACGAGCACGGGGTCGGAGCACCGGTGGATGGGGATGCGGAGCGGGTGGCTGCGGTTGTGGCGGCGCTTGCGGATGCAGCGACGCGGCGGGGGACGGCGAGGGTGCAGCGCGGGCTGCCTGGTGGGTGGCGGAATCTGGCGTCGCAGGGGCAGCGGAAGAGTTATCGGGTCGGCGATCGGCAGTACGACGTCGACTATCGGATGACTCGGGACGGCGTGGTGGTGGACGGCGCCACGGTGGTCGAGGCGAGTGCTGTGCGGGTGGTGCTCGAGGTCGACGGAGTACGGCGGGCGCACAGCGTCGCGGCGTACCCGGGGCTGGTGTGTGTGGGGTCGGTGGCGCTGACGCCGGTCGAGCGGTTCCCGGATCCGTCGCAGCAGTTGGTCGCTGGGTCGTTGGTGGCGCCGATGCCGGGGACTGTGGTTCGGGTCGGGGTCGAGGTCGGCGACAAGGTGACCGCTGGGCAGGGACTGCTCTGGCTGGAGGCGATGAAGATGGAGCACACCATCTCCGCGCCGGCCGACGGAATCCTGGTCGAGCTTGCGGTGGCCGCTGGTCAGCAGGTCGAGGTGGGGGCCGTTCTGGCCGTCGTACAAGTGGAGGAGAGCGCATGAGCTTCGTCGAGTCCGAGGAACGTCGCGCGCTGCGGGCGGCGGTGAGCGAGCTGGGCAAGAAGTACGGCTACGCGTACTTCAACGAGCGGGCGCGCTCCGGCGGGCAGACCACGGAGCTGTGGCAGGAGGCCGGCAAGCTCGGCTACCTCGGCGTCAACCTGCCCGAGCAGTACGGCGGTGGTGGCGGCGGGATGGGTGATCTGTCGATCGTGCTGGAGGAGCTCGGCGCGGCCGGTTGCCCGTTGCTGATGATGGTCGTCTCGCCGGCGATCTGCGGGACGGTGATCACCCGCTTCGGCACCGAGGGACAGAAGGAGCAGTGGCTGCCGTCGCTGGCTGACGGGACCACCACGATGGCGTTCGCGATCACCGAGCCCGACGCGGGGTCGAACTCGCACGGGATCACGACGACGGCACGGCGTACGGAGAACGGCTGGTCGTTGAGCGGGCGGAAGGTCTACATCTCCGGCCTCGACGTCGCGCGCGCCGTCCTCGTGGTCGGGCGGACCGAGGACGCCAAGACGGGCAAGCTCAAACCTGCGTTGTTCATCGTGCCGACCGATGCTGAGGGCGTCGAGTTCCGGCAGATCGAGATGGATCTGATCAGCCCGGACAAGCAGTTCTCGTTGTTCCTCGACGACGTGCAACTGCCGGCCGAGGCGCTGGTCGGCTCCGAGGACGCGGGTCTGATGCAGCTCTTCGCGGGGCTCAACCCGGAGCGGATCATGGCGTCGGCGTTCGCGATCGGGATCGGCCGGCACGCCCTCGGCAAGGCCGTTGCCTATGTCAAGGAACGCCAGGTCTGGAAGACCCCGATCGGCGCCCACCAGGGGATCGCGCACCCGCTGGCGCAGAACAAGATCGAGCTCGAGCTGGCCCGGCTGATGATGCAGAAGGCCGCCGCCCTGTACGACGCCGGCGACGACCTCGGCGCCGGCGAGGCGGCGAACATGGCCAAGTACGCCGCCGGTGAGGCTACCGTGCGGGCCACCGATCAGGCCGTCCAGTCGCTCGGCGGCAACGGCATGACCGTCGAGTACGGCGTGGCGTCACTGGTCGCGGCCGCCCGCGCGTCCCGGATCGCGCCGGTCAGCCGGGAAATGATTCTCAACTTCGTCGCCCAGCACAGCTTGGGCCTACCGAAGTCGTACTGATTCCGTCATCGTTCCTCCAACCCATCGCGTAGAGAGGACCCCGCCGTGGTCATCCAGAGTCAGTTCCCACCCGTCGAGATCCTGGACGTCCCGATCCACGACGCGGTGCTCGGCCGCGCCCAGGAGTACGGCGACCGGATCGCGCTGGTCGACGGCGTCAGTGGCCGGGAGATCAGCTACGCCCAGCTGGACGGGATGACCCGGCGGATCGCGGCCGGGCTGGCCGAGCTGGGGATCGTGCACGGCGACACGATCGCGCTGCACAGCCCGAACACGATCATCTACCCGGCGGTCTTCTACGGCGCGACCCGCGCGGGCGCCACGGTGACGACGGTCAACGCGCTCTACACCCCGGCCGAGCTGCACAAGCAACTGGTGGACTCGAAGGCGAAATTGCTGGTGACGATTTCGCTCTTCCTGCCGGTGGCGACCGCGGCGGTGGAGGGCACCGACGTGCAGGAGATCCTGGTCTGCGACCAGGCCGAGGGCTACCGGTCGGTGCTGGAGCTGCTCGCATCGACCGGGCCGGAGCCGGTGGTGGAGATCGACCCGGCGAACGACGTCGCGGTACTGCCGTACTCTAGCGGTACGACGGGCGCCGCGAAGGGCGTGATGCTGACGCATCGCAACATCGCCACCAACATGAGCCAGGCCGACCCGATGTTCACCATGGGCGAGGGCGAGCGGATCATCGCGATCCTGCCGTTCTTCCACATCTACGGGCTGAGCGTGCTGATGAACCTGCCGCTGCGGCTCGGCGCGACCGTGGTGGTGCTGCCGAAGTTCGAGCTGCAGCAGTTCCTGACCGTGCTGGACGAGCAGAAGATCACTCGCGCCTTCGTCGCGCCGCCGATCGTGCTGGCGCTGGCGAAGCACCCGGCGGTGGACGGGGTCGACCTGTCCGCGCTGAAGTACGTCACGTCGGCCGCGGCTCCGCTCGACGGCGACCTGGCCGAGGCGTGCGCCAAACGGCTCGGGCTGCACGCAGTACTGCAGGCTTATGGGATGACCGAGTTGTCGCCGGGCACGCACTCGGTGCCGCAGGACGACGTCGATCCGCCGGCCGGTGCCGTCGGCAAGCTTTTCCCGTCGACCGAGATGCGGTTCGTCGGTGCCGATGGCAACGATGTGGCCGAGGGCGAGATCGGCGAGGTCTGGTTCCGCGGGCCGCAGGTGATGAAGGGCTACCTGGGCCGGCCGGAGGAGACCGCGGCGACCATCGACCCGGACGGCTGGCTGCACACCGGAGACCTGGGTCGCGAGGACGAGCGCGGCTACCTGTACATCGTGGATCGGGTCAAGGAGCTGATCAAGTACCACGGCTACCAGGTGCCGCCGGCCGAGCTGGAGGCCGTGCTGCTGACCGACGACCGGATCGCGGATGCCGCCGTGATCGGAGTACAGGCTGACGGCAACGAGGTACCGAAGGCGTTCGTCGTCGCGATGCCCGGCGTGGAGCTGACCGAGGCCGACGTGATCGAGTACGTCGCGGAGCGGGTCGCGCCGTACAAGAAGATCCGGCAGGTGGAGTTCATCGACGCCGTGCCGAAGGCCGCGTCGGGCAAGATCCTGCGGCGCGAGCTGCGGGCACGGGAGGCAACGGGTGAGTGAGACCCTGGCCGGGCGAACCCTGATCATGTCCGGCGGCAGTCGCGGGATCGGCCTGGCGATCGCGCTGCGGGCCGCCCGCGACGGCGCGAACGTGGCGCTGCTGGCGAAGACCGCCGAGCCGCATCCGCAGTTGCCGGGCACGATCTACACGGCGGCCGCGGAGATCGAGGCGGCCGGCGGGCAGGCGCTGCCGATCGTGGGTGACGTGCGCTCGGACGAGTCGGTGGCCGAGGCGGTCCGGCGTACGGCGGAGGAGTTCGGCGGGATCGACATCGTCGTGAACAACGCCTCCGCGATCGACCTGACGCCGACCGCGGACATCCCGATGAAGCGCTACGACCTGATGCAGGACATCAACGCGCGGGGCACCTTCCTGCTGTCGAAGCTGTGCATCCCGTGGCTGCGGAAGTCACCGGAGGCGCGCATCCTCACGCTGTCGCCGCCGCTGAACCTGGATCCGCGGTGGGCCGGCGGGCATCTCGCCTACACGATGGCGAAGTACGGGATGAGCCTGACCACGCTCGGCCTCGCCGAGGAGTTGCGGGGCGACGGGATCTCGGTCAACTCGCTGTGGCCGCGCACGTTGATCGCGACTGCTGCGGTGCAGAACCTGCTGGGCGGCACTGAGGCGACGTCGCGGTCGCGGACGCCGGAGATCGTGGCGGATGCGGCGTACGTCGTACTGACGGGGCGGCGGCGCACCGGCGAGTTCCTGATCGACGATGAGGTGCTCGCCGAGGCAGGGGTGACCGACTTGTCGCCGTACCAGCTGGCGGCGTCGGAGGCCGACCTGGCGCCGGACATCTTCCTGGACTCGCTGTGAGTGAGGTGCTGCGCGAGCCCCAACAGGATCGGAGCCGGGCGACCCGGCAGAAGCTCCTGGAGGCGTCGCTCGAGTCACTGGCTCAGGTGGGCTATGCGGCGACCACTGTCGCGGTCGTGGCTGCTCGGGCGGGTGTCTCTCGCGGGGCTGCGCAGCACCACTTCCCGACGCGGGCGGATCTGTTTGCGGCGGCAGTGGAGTACATGACTGAGGTACGGCTGGCGGAGATCCGGCAGCAGGCGTCTGGGCTGCCTGTGGGTGAGGGGCGGACCGAGGCGATCGTCGGGATGCTTGCTGACGTCTATACCGGTCCACTGTTTCGGGCGGCGTTGCATCTGTGGGTAGCGGCGTCTACTGAGGAGCCGCTGCGGCAGCAGATCGTTCGGCTGGAGGCGCATGTCGGGCGGCAGGCCCATCGGGCGCTGCTGGAGGTGCTGGAGGTTGAGGAGCGGACTCCGGGAGTTCGGGAGACTGTGCAGGGGGTGCTGGATATGGCTCGGGGGTTGGGGCTGGCGGATCTGCTGACCGATGATGCGGTGCGGCGGCGCGGGATTGTGCGGCAGTGGTCGGTGATTCTCGACCAGGTGTTAGCGAGTGCGCGTTAGGTTGCTGCGCTCGGCTCGGGCGGCGATGCGTTGGTCCACCTTGGCTGCCAGGGCGTCTGGGTCGCATTCGGCCAGGTGGTCGCGCACTAGTAGGTGGATGAACGTGTACTGGCCTCGGCCGGTCTTGGCGAGCACGAAGCGCTCGGCGGCGTAGCGGAGGAAGGCCCCGCGGCGCCAGGGCAGGTAGCCGCTCCAGCGGAGCAGGAAGCCGTGCAGACCGCGGGACAGGCCGCCTGCGAAGACAGGAGCGCGGCGGCGCCAGGCCTTGGAGGCGACCGTGCCGGCGATGATGCCGAGGACCACCTCGGGACCGTGCGGCCACCAGAGGTTTGCTCCGAGAGTTGCAGCGACGGCGATGCCTAGCAAGCTGCCGCCGCCGGTCCACTTGTCCATCTGCCAGCCGTCGCCGGGGTGTTGCTCCTTGACCAGATGGTCCATCGGCAGCGCTTTGACGAAACGGATGCCCTGGGCAACTATCAGGCTGATCGCGGCGCCGGCGACGAAGTCCTGTGGACGGTCGACGAGCGTGAAGACCGCCCAGCTCGCTGCGGTGACGCCGAGCAGCCGGATGCTGAGCCAGACGCGGCGGCGGTTGTTGCCGGAGAGGATGTACTCCAAGCCGTAGGAGATCCAGACGATTACACCCTGGACCGCCAGCCCCAGGGCCGGCGGCAGGTTCTCGGCGATCGCGGTGACGGCCAGTACTGAGGTGAGTCCGGCTATGGCGCCTATGCAGATCATGACGGCCAGCAGCTGTTTGCGGGGTTGGCCGCTGCCTTGCTGGAGGGTCCACCAGGTGTGCGGGCGCACGTGGACCAGCACCAGGGCGATTGCGCCGACTGCCAGGCCTGCCGATACGCCGTACAGGGCTGTGGCTCCTACTGCTGCTCCAGCGGCCAGGCCGGCGAAGAGGCCGGGGAGGCAGACCATGTGAGCCAGGTAGCCGACTGCGGGCAGCACCAGTCCGTACCAGCCGTTGGGCGTCAGGCGACGCGGTACTTCGATGCGGTCACCCGCGCGGGTGCGGGTCCACCAGGCGAGGCACCACAGCGACCGGACGGCCGCACGCGACTCGAACTGCGGGCTGCTGGGCCGGTACCGGGCCAGTACCTCCGAGATGAAGGTGTCGAACAGCTCTCGGCGGTGATCGGCCAGTACGCCGGTCTCGATGTCGCGGGCGTCCCTGCCCTGGTAGGCGAGCGCCATGACGTTGAGCATCAGCGGGGAGTTGACCAGGTCCCAGAGGTCGTCGTCACGCTCCATGGCGGCCAGCGCGCCGGCCAGCTCCTCACCGCCGGAGGCGAAGTAGTCGATCACCTGCCGACGGCTGAGCGGCCGAATGCGCACTGCGCCGTACAGCTTGAGGCGATGCTGCAACTGCTCGTACTCGTGGATGCGACAGGTGACTGCGACCTGGCCGACCAGGTAGCGCTGCCCCAGCTCGGCGAGCACCGGGGCGAGCTTCTCCTGGTGGGCGGGCGCTACTTCGTCCAGACCGTCGAGGAGCAGGCCTAGTCTTCCTTTGCTCAGCCAGACGCGTCCTACTGCCGCCGGGATCTGATAGCGGTTGGTCAGCTCGGTCAGCAGCCAGCGAATGAAGCCGGCGAGCAGCGGGCTGTCGCCTGGCGCGTCGTCTTCTTCCCTCGCGGTTGGGGCGTTCCAGCCGGCTAGGTCGACGACTACCGGAATTGGGCTGCGGGGGTCCTCGTGGGCCTTGGCTGCGAGGGTGCGGGCCAGCTCGAGGAGGAGCGTGGTCTTGCCGGCGCCGGGAGCTCCGAGGATGAGCATGGAGTCCTGGAGGTCATCGAAGGCCGCGCCGATGTTGGCGTCCTCGCGGACCTCGGTGACGCTGCTGTTGAGCGGCTGGACCAGCAGGTCGTAGGGTCGGATCACTGCCTCGGGGCTGACGTCCAGGGCCAGGGCCAGGCGGGTTTGTGAGGCCAGGGAGCCGGTGAAGCGGTCAGCCAGGTAGCGGTCGATGCGCGCCAGGGCGTTGGGGCGGTTGCGGGGCTGGTCGGCTGATCTTGCGGAGAGTCCTGTGGTTCGGCGGCTGCGGTACTGGAGCAGGCCGGTGATGATCGCGATCAGCCAGAGGATGCCGATGGTCGGCCAGGTCCAGCCGACGTAGGGGGCGAGGAAGGCGGGGGCGGTGCCGCCGGTGCCCACGTTGATGGCGATGGGGAGGAGAACGAGGGTCATCGAGATGGTGGCTATGAGCACGATGACGCGCAGGAGTCCGTGCATCCTCACCTACGGAGGGTATCTGGCAGGGGGTGCTCGGCGTGCGGGGAGCGGTGTTTCTCGGGGTGGGGATGGGGAATCGATGTCTTGTCACGTAAGTTGCAATTTGTCATGACTACTGAGCGGATCGACCGAGCGAGTGTGGGACTGCGGTCCGAGCGTGGGCCGATCCTGCTGGCGGTGATGCTGAGCGTCGGGCTGGTGGCGATCGACGCGACCATCCTGGCTACCGCAGTACCGTCGGTGGTCGGCGATCTCGGCGGCTTCACCCAGTTCCCCTGGCTGTTCTCGATCTATCTGCTGGCTCAGGCCGTCTCCGTGCCGATCTACGGCAAGCTCGCCGACCTGCGCGGCCGCAAGCCGGTGATGCTGCTCGGCATCGTGCTGTTCGTGCTCGGCTCGGTGCTCTGCGGGTTCGCCTGGAGCATGCCCGCGCTGATCGCCTTCCGGCTGATCCAGGGCCTCGGCGCTGGCGCGATCCAGCCGATCGCGATGACGATCATCGGTGACATCTACTCGGTGGCCGAGCGCGCCAAGGTCCAGGGATACGTCGCCAGCGTCTGGGGGATCGCCTCGTTCGTCGGCCCGACGCTCGGCGGCGTCTTCTCCGACTACATCTCCTGGCGCTGGATCTTCTTCGTCAACGTCCCGCTCGGCCTGGCCGCCGGTTGGGTGTTCCTGCGCAAGTTCAAGGAGAACGTCGCCCGGGCCGCCCGGCCACAGATCGACTACGCCGGCACCATCCTGCTCGCGGTCGGCGGTTCGCTGCTGCTGCTCGGGCTGCTCGAAGGCGGCGTGATGTGGGCCTGGGACTCGGTCGCCAGCACCGCGATCCTCGCGGTCGCCGTCGTGCTGCTGATCGCCTTCGGGTTCGTCGAGCGCCGCGCGCCGGAGCCGATCCTGCCGCTGTGGGTGCTCGGCAAGCGCGTCCTCAACTCGGCCAACTCGGCCGCGCTGCTGATCGGCGTACTGATGATCGGGCTGTCCACCTACGTGCCGCTCTACGCCCAGGGCGTGCTCGGTACGTCGGCGCTGGTGGCCGGCTTCGCGCTGGCCGCGATGACCCTGGGCTGGCCGATCGCCGCGTCGCTGGCGGGCCGGATCTACCTGCGGGTCGGGTTCCGGAACACGATGGTGATGGGCTCGGTGTTCGTCGTGATCGGCGCCGGGCTGCTGCTCACGGTGAAGCCGTCCAGCTCGGTGGTCTACCTCGCCTTCGCCTGTTTCGTGATCGGCATCGGCCTCGGCTTCTCCGCCTCACCGGGCATAGTCGCGGCGCAGTCGTCAGTCGACTGGAAGAGCCGGGGCGTGGTGACTGGCGCCAACATGTTCGCTCGTTCAGTCGGTAGCGCGGTCGGCGTCGCCATCTTCGGCGCGGTCGCCAACGCGGTGGTCGCGTCCCGGGTCGGCGACAGTCATGACGATCTGGAGCACCTGCCCGGCGAGATCCTGGCTCCCGCCATCCACGACGTGTACTACGGCGCCGCGGCGGCCGCAGTACTGCTGGTCGTCGCCGTGCTGTTCATGCCCAACCGCGTCACCGAAGCGCCACGCGACTAGGCCCCCTAGGTTGGTTGGTCATGCGGGCTGTGGACTGTGTCGGGGCGTTGATCCGCGATGAGCAGGGCCGGGTGTACGTGCACCGGCGTACTGCGGAGCGGCGGTTGCTGCCGGGGATCTGGGACATCGTCGGCGGTCACCTGGAGGACGGGGAGACGCCCGAGCAGGCACTGGCCCGGGAGGTCGAGGAGGAGACCGGCTGGCGAGTCAGGGAGATCGTCCTGGCGGTCACCGACTGGGAGTGGGAGTACGAGGGCCGGGTACGCCGGGAGCTCGACTACCTGATCACCGTCGACGGGGACCTGACCCGGCCGCGGCTGGAGGAGGGCAAGCACGATGCGAGCGCCTGGGTCGGGCCGGACGACCTGGAGCTGCTGATGGTCAATCGGACCGACGGGGATCGGCGGCTGCGAGACATCGTCGCGTACGCCGTACGGGCTGTGTTGACCGAGCGGTTGAGCCTGGTCCCGATCACCGGACCTGACGAGGTCCTCCCCGGACATGCGGCGGACCTGGAGCGGCTGCACGCCGATCCGTGGGTGGCCGAGTGGTACGCCGGAGCGTGGTCAACAGCCGAGTCGGTACGCCGGGCCGCCGAGTTCCAGGCGCGCTGGGAGGCCAACGGGGTGAGCAAGTGGATGGCCTATCGGCGTTCGGACGGTTCGCTGGTCGGGCGGGGCGGGATGGAGCGGTGGGCTCCTGGCGACGAACTGGTCGGGAAGGTCGGGGCTCTGCTCGACGACGGCGGCGCGTGGCTGGCTGATCGGCTGGAGCTCGGGTGGGCGTTGCTGAGCTCGGCTCGGGGCCAAGGGCTGGCCACCGAACTCGGCCGGGCCGCGCTCGATCACGCCTTCGGAGCGCTGGGCGCGCAGTCGGTGATCGCACTGACCGAGCAGCACAACACGGCGTCGCGAGCGGTGATGGAGCGGCTGGGGATGCGGTTCGTGGGCGAGATCCGGACCGGCGGTCTGGTCGAGGGCAGCACCGGCATCCACCCCGACGCGCCGTTCGCGGTGTACCTCGCGCGCGCCTGAACTGTCCGCATACCGGTGGGTACGAGCGGGGCATGAAGAAGACAATCCTGGTCGCCCTCAGCACGCTCGCCCTGCCCGCCGGACTGCTGGCCGCCACCGCGGTCCCGGCGCAGGCGGCCGGCGGACCGGTCAAGTACGCGCAGGCGTGCGAAGCGCTCGGCTACACGACCGTCGTCAACGTGACGAACCTCCGCAAGGACGGCTTCGGCAACAAGATCGGCGAGCTCCGGACGCTGCGGAAGACCGGCGCGAACAGCAACAAGTGGTGCACCTACCTGAAGAAGACCGACAACACGGTCGGCAACAACAACGCCGTCCGGTTGTCGGTCGCGGTGCTGACCAAGTCGGGCGGCCAGTTCAGCACCAAGAAGGCGTCGCTGGGCGAGACCGTGAAGTACTACTCGTCGAGCTTCACCTACACGTCGCTGCGCGGGACGTCGGGGACCAGCCACAAGACGATCCTGCACACCACCACCGGGATGAAGTCGGCCAGCTCGAGCACCTGGTACACGACGGCCTTCACGCTGGTCGGGTGACCTGGACGCACAAATAACTCCGCTGTGTGACCGCCCAGGCGCGGCGGTCACACAGCGGATTCGGCCACCTCGGAGGGTGGCTCCTGGTGAGGTGTCAGGAGCCACCGTGTCCTTCGCCGGAGGTCCGTGCGTTTGCCCCGGAGGTCCGGCGAAGGACACTTGCCCCGCCCGGCCCGAGGTGTCGGCCAGGAGGTGGTTTGGAACGGCTGGGCGGCGGCGATACAGGGACTCAGCCGCCAGCCCAGCCGGGCTTTGTGGGCGGTGCGGTCCGGAGCTGAGGAGGCCCCGGACCGCACCTCTGGTTTGTCCGGAACTGAGGAGTGCTCCGGACCTTCGATCGCTACTCCTGAGCGTGAGGAGACCCCAGGAGCAACTCCGGGTCTGAGGAACCCGGAAGCAGGTGTTTTAAATGTCCGCTTCTTGGAGCGGGCCGAGCAGGTCGTTGGTGACGCGCAGGCCGGCGAAACGGCGCCTCATGGCCTGCTCGTACCGCGCTGCCAACGGGGCCTCCGCGACGTACTGAGCGATCACGTGCTCGCCGAACCAGACCCGCACTCGGCGCCGGTGTTGCCTGGACGTCATCTCCGCAACAGTCACTGCTTGCTCACCCCGTAACTCTCAGCCCTTGCAACCAGTTGGACTTACTGGTTGTCATGGCAGTAATGGTGCACAGACCGACCGTGACCGCTCTAGGACCTGGAGAGGACCTTTGCCGGACCTCTTCCGGACCTCTGGCGGACATCTGGGTGACTGCACCTTGTAGTGGGGCACGAGTCGAGACAACGTCTACCTGACGTGAACGGGAGGAACGATGGCGGGTAGGTATACGCCAAGAACGGTCCTGGCGCACCTGATCCAGCGCCGGAACCAGACCTACTCCGAGATCGTCGCCGAGTTCGTCGAGCTGGGTGGAACCATCACCGAGCGGCACCTGCGGCGTCTCGCATCGGGCGAGCGGGCGGGGACCACGCCTCAGACTCGGCGCACCCTGCAACGCATGTTCGGCAAGCCGGTCGAGGAACTCCTCGCTCCGTACGTCCCCGAGCAGGCCGTCGAGGTGGCGCCGGCGGCTGCAAGTGGACGGATCACGACAGGTAATGAGATGGAGGTACTCGACATGGCTGCCAGCCGTGCGCGGGCTTTCGCCCTCGCGGCCCAGACAGGTCTCGGAAGCGAGGCCATGGAACAGGTGTACGACGACGTGAGACACGTCGCGAAGGCCTACCCGCAGCGCCCGCTGCCGGAAATCCTCGGCCAACTGGTCGAGACGCAGGACCTGGTCTTCGCGTTGCTGGAGAGCCGGCAGCGTCCGGAGAACCTGCGGCAGCTCTACTTCCTCGGCGGCGTGACCGGTGGTCTGCTCGCCAAGGCGTCCCACGACCTCGGCAACCCGCACGCCGCGCTGACCCAGGCCAGGACCGCGTTCCTGTGCGCCGACAACGCCGACCACCACGGGCTGCGCGCCTGGGTCCGTGGTCTGCAGTCGCTGGTCTCCTACTGGGCCGGCAACCCACACGACTCGGTCCGGTACGCCCAGCTGGGCGCGGGCTACGCCGAGCAGGCCAACAGCACCACCAGCGTCTGGCTCCCGGTGAGCGAGGCCCGCGCCTGGGCCGCCCTGGGCAACGCGGACGCCACCCGGGCCGCCCTGCAACGCGCGGAGAACGCGTGGAGCTCGGTCCAGAACGACGATCTCGACGAGATGGGCGGGCTGTGCACCTTCGGCCGCAACCGCCAGCTGTACTACGCGGCCGACGCGCTCGCCTGGCTCCCGGGCGAGGTGGACACGGCGGACCAGTACTCCCGCCAGGCCGTCGACGCGTACACCGACCAGTCGCACCCTGAGTGGGCCTTCGGCGACGCCGCCGGCAGCCAGGCGGCGATGGCCATCTCCCGGATCGCCAGCGGCGAGCTGGACGGGGCCGCCGACGCGATCGCGCCGGTGCTCGGTCTTCCTGCCGAGCGTCGCATCAACGGCGTCGTACACTCGGCCCGCCGAGTGCATCAGGCACTGCGGCAGTCCGGACACGGCGAAGACGCCCGCGAGCTGCAGGAAGAGATCGAGATGTTCACCCGTACGCCGATGCAGACCTTCCCGCAGTAGCAGGCGGGATGGATCCCCTCACCGGCGGCGGCACCAGGTTGCGCGAGTTCAGGCTCGACGACCTGGAGGACTATCTTGCCGTCGTCGGTGATGACCGGGTCACCAGCTGGCTGTCCTTCGACAGCCGCGACCGCGCCGCCGCGGAGAAGCAACTCGGCGGCATGGTGGAGCGCGCCGCGCTCGCCGATCGGCCGGACTACGCACTCGCCGTCACCCGCCTCGACGACGATCGGCTGATCGGTTTCGCCCGCCTCGGACCCACCGGGGTCCAGGCGGCGCACCTCGGCTACGCGATCGCCGCGGAGTACTGGGGGCACGGGTATGCGACCGATGCGGCCCGGACGCTGGTGAACTTCGCGTTCGAGTCACTCAAGCTGCATCGCGTCAGCGCCGCGATCGGGCCGGAGAACCTGGCCTCGGTCGCCGTCGTCAAGCGCCTCGGCTTCAGCTACGAGGGCCGAATCCGGCACCACGTCTTCACCAACGGCGACTGGCGCGACTCGTTGCTCTACTCGCTGCTGGCGACCGAGTTCCGCGCCGACTGAGATCGTCGGGACTCTGAGCGCCGACCGAGACTGACCGCGGCGACTCCGGCCAAGGTGGCCAGCGCGGCGACAGCGGCCAGCAGGGCGAAGTCTTGGCGCGGCTCGACAGTGCTGGTGCCCAGGGTGGCGGCGGTGTAGAAGAGCAGCAGCCAGGGCATTGAGTTCACTGCGAGTGCTGCTGCCCAGCTTCGGCTGCCGTCGGTCAGCAGGACGGCGATGGCGGCTGCCAGCAGGGCGATGCCCAGCAAGATGCCGGCGCTGACTCGCACCGAGGTCTGCTCGGGTGACCGGTAGTAGAACCACGAGTCGCTGTGCAGGGACAACGCGCTGATGAGTACTGCGCCGATCGTCGGAAGCGCCCCGAGACAGCTCAGCAGACTGCGGGACCCGGCGTACTCAGAGCGGTCGGTCGACAGGCGGGGTTCGCCGAGGGCTGCGAGGGCGCTGATCAGCGCCATGAAGGCCAGGACGCCGCCGGGAGGACGGGAGAAGCCATGGCTGAAGCCAACTGGTCGATCGGCGGGAACATGAGCGCCACGGCGCTCGCGCCGCTGAAGGCGCCTAGCCAGCGGGCGGCGGTTGCGCGACCTAGGGTCGCCGCGATTGCGGCGAGTAGGCCGGCGAGGAAGCAGATCGATCCGGTAGTGAGGTTGCCGAGCGGGGAGGCTTCCATGCTGGTCTGCGGATCCCAGGGCGCCCACTCGCCGAAGATCAGGAACGTGCTGCTGACCGCGGCAAGCAGTGGCACCGCGATCACCGACACCCGGTTGCGGACCCCCTGGGTCATGGTCGGCGGGCCTGCCTGAGTGACGCGGAGGCGGGCCGCGTGGACTGCCAGGTTGAGCAGGTCTCTGAGATCGGTACGCCCGCGGGCCTCGGCGGAGTCGAGCAACAGGCCGAGTGCCTCCTCGCCGTGCTGCTCGCGCCACCAGCGCGGATAACACCTCAGTACTGCGCGGTGCAGCGCGCTCATGCGACACCACCCCCGGTCGCCGGGCCCAGCCGGAGCCGGAGGCGGCGGACCGCCTGGTCGGCGTTGGACTGGAGACGGGCCGCCTCGGTGGCCAGCGACTCGGCACCGGCGTCCGTGAGTTCGTAGTACCGGCGGAGGCGGCCGTCGACGACCTCCTCGCCGGCGGGGCGGACCAGTCCCTCCTCGCGGAGGCGGTCGAGGGCGGCGTACAGGGTGCCGGGGCGGAGGGTGACGCGGCCGCTGGACAGGCCGGCCACCTCGGTGATCACCGCATAGCCGTGCTTGCGGCCGTCGGCGAGCGCGGCCAGCACGAGGAACGTCGGCTCGCGCATCTCGGAGGAGGACATGCGATGAACAATAGTCAGATGATCGGTATATGACAATCATTGAGCTATCCGGACCAGTACGCTGCTGGGCATGACGAAGCAGCAGGTTCCCACCTGGGCCGACCCTGAGGTTCCGGAAGAGGCGCTGGATCCGCAGGGGGTTTCGCGGCGCGGGTTGATCCGGGGCGCGGGGATGCTGGGGCTTGGGTTCGCTGCTGCCGGTGCGGGCGCTGCGGAGGCTGCGGCCACTGGCGATCCGGAGCTGGTGTATCTGGTCGGCGATCACCATGTGCACAGCCGGTACAGCCATGACGCGAAGTACGACTTCACCCAGCTCGCGCAGCGCGGGGCGCAGTTCGGGCTGGACTGGATGGCGTTCACCGAGCACAGCAACTTCGGGCATGCGGACAAGGGCGCGCAGGCGGAGAACGCCGAGGTGGTCAAGGCGCGGGCGGAGAACCCGCGGATGCTGATCTTCCAGGGCCTCGAGTGGTACATCCCGGCCGCCGAGCACGGCACTGTCCTGGTCGCGCCGGGGCCGAACAACGTGGCGCTGCTCCAGCAGTTCGAGCGCGAGTACGACGGCAAGCTGACCGGCCGCGCGGGCGACACCGCCGAGAACGAACTGCACGCGATCAAGGCGCTGCACTGGCTGGCCACGCAGAAGAAGAGCGGATTCGTCGACGACGTGCTCGCGATCGCGAACCACCCGCTGCGACTGGGGATCGACGCCCCGCACGAGCTGAGGGGCTGGCGGGACACCGGCGTACTGATCGGGATGGAGGGCGCGCCTGGTTCGCAGGGTGACGCCGATCCGGCCTGGGTCGCCTTCCGCGGTACGACGAACTCGCAGCGCGGCGAGTATGTGAACAACCCAGGCGCCGGGAGCTTCCCGGGGTACCCGAACGACGCCTATCGCACGTACGGCGGCTTCGACTGGGCGACGGCGACAGTGGGCGGCCTGTGGGACTCCCTGCTCGCCGAGGGGCAGCTGTTCTCAATCACCTCCAACAGCGACAACCACCGGACCATCTGGGACACCTGGAAGGACGGGGTGTTCCCAGAGGGCCAGAACTTCGACTCACTCGGGTGGAAGCCGTCCCCGACCGACGCTGGTACGCCGCAAGCCGGTAGTGACTTCTGGCCCGGTCAGTTCAGCCGGACGCACGTGGGAGTCACCAAGTACGGCTACCTGGACGTGATGGCCGGCCTGCGAGCTGGGCGGGTCTGGGTGGATCACGGGCAACTGGTGGACGGCATCGACGTACGGGTGGCTCCGGCGGGGTCGTCGCAGCGAGGGGTCACGCTGGGCGGCCGGTTGAAGGTACGCCGTACTGAGCGGCTGGAGCTGCGCGTCACGGTAACCAGCGCGACCCGGCCGAACTTCCACGGCCTACTGCCGCGACTCGCTCACCTCGACGTCATTCGCGGCGTGGTGACCGGTACTGCGCCCGACAAGGACAGCTGGCGCGCACCGGACACGCGGGTCGTCGAGCAGGTCGACGTACGGCGTAAGACGGGCACGTACACGCTCCGCATCCCGCTTGGCCGGGCAGAGCGGTCCCACTACCTGCGCCTGCGCGGCAGTGACGGCAAGCGGAACGGTCCCGGCTACCTGGGTCGCAGCATTGACCCGGCCGGGCCGATTCGGCACCCGAACGGCGACGGCGACCCGTGGCTCGACACCTGGCTCTACACGAACCCGGTGTTCGTGGACGTCTCTGTGTAGCCGGTGGGAACCGGAGACATATGTCCGCCACCCCGCAGGAGAGTGTGTTCAACCCGTTGCGCGACGGGCTTGCCCGGATGGTCATGTCGAAGGTGGCCGGGCCGGACCCGCAGGTCGTGCGGGATCGGATCCACAACACCCCGGGACCCAGGTGGTTCGCGCCCGACCGGCCGATCCGCCGAGTGCACGGGGACGCCTCGATGTTCGCCGGTGGGCTGCGGGCGCTGCTGCTGCAGTCGCTGCATCCACTGGCCATGTCCGCGGTCTCGGCGCACTCCGGCTACCGGGGTGATCCGTGGGGACGGCTGCAGCGGACCAGCTACTTCCTGGCGGTCACGACGTACGGCACCGAGGCGGACGCGGAGGAGGCGGTCGCTCGCGTGCGTGGGGTGCATGAGCGGGTGCGCGGGAGCAGTGCGGACGGCGAGCCCTATCGGGCGTCCGACCCGCATCTGCTGAAGTGGGTGCACCTGGCTGAGATCGACAGCTTCCTGGAGGCTCACCAGCGGTACGGCGCCGCGCCGCTCGACGATGCCGAGCGGGACGGGTATGTCGAGGACACTGCTCGGGTTGCCCGGGCGCTGGGGGTTGTGGACCCGCCGACGACTCAGGTGGAGTTGCGGCAGATGCTGTACGAGTACCGCCCAGAGCTACGCGGTACTGCGGAAGCACGGCAGGCAGCACGCTTCATCCTGGTGCACCCGCCGGTACCGCTCGCCGCGAGACCCGCGTACGCAGTACTGACTGCTGCGGCGATCGGGTTGTTGCCCTGGTGGACGCGCTGGCCGCTGCGGTTGCCGCTGCTCCCGTTGGCCGAGGGGACGGTGGTGCGAGCTGCGGGTCTCGGGCTGACCCGGACGATTCGCTGGGCGCTGACCTCGCCGGTGATCGGTGAGGTCGATGTGGAGAAGTCGCTCTAGGGTTTGCGGGCTAGGCCGCAGTACAAGATCTGGCCGGCAGCCTCGCTGAGACTTGCGGCGGTGGTTTCGTCATGGTCGACGCCGGGCGGCCACCAGTCGAAGAGGCGGACGACGCTGGGCTCTAGGAGCTCCAGGCCGTCGAAGTACGAGGTGATCTCGGCCGGGGTGCGGAAGCGCAGGGACGGGAACTGCTCGCGGAACTTCTCCTCCAGCGCCGTCGCCAGCAGGGCCGGCTCGCTGCCGTCGCGCGGATTGCAGGCGTGGCTGATCGCCAGGTACGAGCCGGACGGCAGCGCTTCGACGTACCGGCGGACGAGTTCGCGGGTCTGGTCGAGGTCCTCGACGTGATGCAGGATCAGCGCCTGGATCAGGCCGACCGGGCGGTCGAGGAGGCCGGCCACGACGGGGTCGGCCAGGAGCTGGTCCGGCGTGGTGAAGTCGGCCGGGACGAAGAAGGTGTTGGCGTTCTCGAGCAGCAGCGCGCGGCCGTGCGCGATCACGGCCGGGTCGTTGTCGACGTACCCGACCTTGGCCGCCGGGTTGACCCGCTGGGCGAGCTGATGAGTGTTCTGCGCGGTCGGCAGGCCGGAGCCGAGGTCGAGGAACCGGGTGATCCGCGCCTCCCGGGCGAGCCACTCGACGACGCGGGCCAGCCAGCGGCGGTTCTCGCGGGTCCACGCGGGTAGCTCGGGTGCGATCCGGAGGATCTGCCGGACGACGGCGCGATCGGATTCGAAATTGTCCTTGCCGCCCAGGAACGCGTCGTACACGCGAGCGATGCTCGGCCGGCTGACGTCGACACCTGGGGCCACCACTGGGTCCTGACCGCTCGCGGGCTCCGGCATTCAGTACCTCGTTTCGGTCGGCCTCCGGTAGCTTTCCCTCCGCCGGGGAGGCTGAACCGACCGATGATCACCTCGTGGACTTTGCGCCGATTTGCGCTCTGGGGTGCGCCTGGAGCGCTGAATGGCTCCGGTCGCCGGTAGCTTGGTCCCGTGCCGACGCGCTCGAACCGCCCGCTGCCGCTCGCTACTCCGGCGGGGGTCGAGGTGCTGACCAGGATTCTGACCCAGGGACCCATCCCGCGGGTCGAGATCGCGCGCCGTACCGGGCTGTCCCAGGCCGCCGTCACCAAGGCCGTCGCGCCGCTGATCGAGGCCGGCTTCGTCACCGACCAGCCGGTCGCAGTACCGGCTGACGACGACGCGCCGAGCCGGGCCGAGCTGGGCATCGGCCGGCCGGTCAGCCCACTGACGGTGGTGCCGGACAGCATCTCGGTGATCGGGCTGAAGGTGACGCCGACGGACCTGATCGGGGTGACGACGGACTTCCGGGCGGGGATTCGCGCAGTACGGCATCAGCAGGTGACCGACCTGTCCGCCGAGGCGGTGATCAAGCGACTGGCCGAGCTGGCGAAGGAACTGATCGAGACGCTCGACGACCCGCTCGACCCCGCCGGACCGCTGATCGGCATCGGCGTCGCGGTGTCGGGTGACGTCGACGCGCGGCACGGCGTGGTCCGGGATTCGCCGTTCATGGGCTGGCGCGATGTCCCGATGGCGACGCTGCTGACCGACCAGGTGAAGGTGCCGGTCGTGGTGACGAACGACGTACGGGCACTGACCGTTGCCGAGCACTGGTTCGGGGTCGGCGTCGATGCCGACTCGTTTGCGGTGGTGACGATCGGGTCCGGGGTCGGGTGTGGGCTCTACATCAACGGCGAGGTGGTGTCCGGGGCGCACGGGGTTTCGGGTGAACTCGGGCACCTGCCGCTCGCGCCTGGCGACCTGGTCTGCACCTGTGGACGCCGGGGATGCGTCGAGACGGTGGCTTCGTCGGACGCGATCCTGGCACGGGTGCGGGAGACGACCGGGCGTCCGGAGTTGGATCTGTCCGGGGCTATTGAGCTGGCCCGCAGCGGTGACGCGCAGGCTCGGGAGGCCTTCGACCGCGCCGGCGAGGTGATCGGTTCGGCCCTGGCGGCGATGGTGAACCTGGTCGGACCGGAGCTCGTGGTGATCGCCGGCGAGGGTGTCGCCGACTACGACTTGTACGACCAGCGGATGCGCCAGGCTTTTGCCGAGCACGCTTTCGGCGCTGCCGGCGACTGCCGCTTGATGCTGCGCTCACACACCTTCGACGACTGGGCCCGAGGAGCTGCGGCGACGGTCATCCGCTCGTACGTCCGCGGGGAACCGCCGCTCACTCGCTGACCCTCTTTATTGCTGCTGCCTGTTGCTGTTTGCTGTTGCTATGCCTTGCGAACGGCGTAGCGCAGGTGCGTGACGCCGACGCCCGCCATCACGATCGGGTCGCCCAGGATCGCCGGCGTGGTCGCAAGGTGGTCGAACAGCCGAACCCCCGACCCGAGCAGCACAGCCGCGATGTCGACGTTGATCTCGTCCAGCAGCCCGGCGTTCAGGCACTGCTGGATCGTGTCAGCACCGTGCACCGCCACGTCTTTCCCGTTGGCTGCCTCCTTGGCCTGCTTCACCGCGCTCTCGATGCCGTCGGTGACGAAGTTGACGGTCGACTCGGCCCGCGGCCAGCCGTCGGGGATCTGGTGGGCGAGAACGAAGGCCGGTCCCCAGGCGTGGTTGCCGCCCCAACCGTCAGCCGTCTCGAAGGTGCGACGCCCGGTGAGCACTGCACCGAGGCTGGCCGAGAGGGCCTGGAAGTGGTCGGCGCTGGGCTGGGACATCTTGAGCGGCATGGGCGCTGCTCCGCCGAGGTCTACCGTCACGTCGCCGGTGAAGTTCCAGGCGAACACTTCGCCCAGACCGCCGGTGCTGTCGGCAACGAATCCATCGAGCGACATGGACATTACTGCTACGAGCTTGGACATTTTGGTCTCCTGTTTGGTTGGTGGTTCGGTTGGCTGCCTTTCATCACTGCTACGAAGGGGCGTGCTTCGATCCGACAGTTTTGCGGATATTTGTTTTGGGGAGTTGGTGGAGGCGGGTGGGAGGTGTGGCGGGTGCCGGAGTGCGCTGGGGTCTGCCTTTTGCTTTGCGCTCAGTACGACGGTGATGGCCCAGCTTGCCCCTCCTATTGCGAGGTGACGTTCAGCGTCACGAGCCCGCGACGGCACCCACCGGCTCGTGACGCTGCGCGTCACCTCGCAAGACCAGATGCAGAGCGAAGTAACACAGCACCTGCCCGTCAGGTGACCAAGCACCGCACCCGCAACCCGCCACACCTCGCACCCACCCGCCACTGCCCGCGAGGTGCACCTTTGCTTTGCCTGCTGCGAGGTGACGCGAAGCGTCACGAGCCCGCGGCGGGCGGGGGCGTCGTACTGCGATGTTGCACCCGACCGCGCTGGGTCGCGACGGGTGTGCTTCTCGCAGATCATCTGACGGCGAGGTGACGCTAAGCGTCACGAGCCGGAGGCGGGCGGGTGCGAGGGGCGGCGGGGGTGCGAGGGGCGGGCGAGTGGCGGGCGAGTGGCGGGCGAGTGGCGGCACTTAATCACGGAGGAACCCGGATGATGTGCTATTTCGCCCTGCATCTGGCACTGCGAGGTGACGCGCAGCGTCACGAGCCCGCGGAGGCTGATGCCCGCCGAGGTCCACCTTGCATTTGTCTGTTGCGAGGTGACGCGCAGCGTCACGAGCCCGCGGTGGGTGGTGGGCGCGGTGGGTGGTGGGCGCGGTGGGTGGTGGGCGCAGTGGGTGGTCGGCGCAGTGGGTGGTCGGCGCGGTGGGTGGTCGGCGCGGCTGGCGAGTGGCGGCACTTGATCACGGAAAAACCCGGACGCTGTGCTACTTCGCTTGTATCTGGCCTCGCGAGGTGACGCGAAGCGTCACGAGCCGGAGGCGGGCGGGTGCGAGGGGCGGCGGGTGCTTGATCACGGAGGAACTCGGATGCTGTGCTATTTCGCCCTGCATCTGGCACTGCGAGGTGACGCGAAGCGTCACGAGCCCACGGAGGCCGCTGCCCGCCAAGGTCCACCTTGCTTTTTATCTGTTGCGAGGTGACGCGCAGCGTCACGAGCCCGCGGT
>NZ_JBFBNQ010000007.1:27662-476194 GCF_040687575.1 Kribbella sp. NPDC056861
GTGGGTGGTGGCCCGCGGTGGGTGGTGGCCCGCGGTGGGTGGTGGCCCGCGGTGGGTGGTGGCCCGCGGTGGGTGGTGGCCCGCGGTGGGTGGTGGCCCGCGGTGGGTGGTGGGCACACCGTGCTTCCCGCAACCCATCTGATGGCGAGGTGACGCCCAGCGTCACGAGCCCGAAGCGAGAGGGCCGCCCCTTCGGCTTGGGAGCTGAAGGGGCGGCGCGGGTCGATCAACTGCGGGCAGCCGCCAAGATCTTGCGCCAGACCTTGCGATACGACTCCAGGCCGTCTTCGGCCAACGGACCAGTGGGCCCAGCGGTGATGGAGACTCGCTCGGGGATGGTGCCCCAGACCGGGATGCCTTCGTCGGCGTACTGCTGCATGGCTTCCTGGTAGCTGCGCGTGTAGGTGCGCGCCGAGCAGATCACCAGACCGACCGGGATCTCCTTGGGGACCAGTTCCAGGACTGCTTTGACTCGGGGGGTTTCGACGCCGCCGATACGGGTGGGGATGACCACCATCCGGGCTCGTTCGAGGGCCTTGTTGAGGAGGCGTTCGTGGGATGGGGGCATGTCCACCACCCCGATGCCTTCGGGGGGCACTCGGTCCAGCGCCTTCGTCAGGAGCCGCTCGGTCGGCGCCTCGGCGATCTCGATCCTGGCCAGGTGGGCGTCGTCGGAGTCGGCGATCCAGTCGGCCGCGCTGCCTTGTGGATCGGCGTCGATGAGGGTGGCTGTGCGACGGTTGGAAGATGCCAGCGCGGCCAAATACACCGACGTGGTTGTCTTACCTACCCCGCCCTTCAGTGCAGCTGTCACGATGATCATGGGACCGACGCTACCTGCTTCGACCCAATTTCCGGCGTGTCGTCGGCGTTGCTCGCGTGCCGCGTGATATTTGCTGCAGCCCCGAACAAGCTCAACCGCCCTTCAACCTGTACGCCGAGCGCCTACTGACCGGCTTGCAGGTGAGACACCAACCGGGCGGCCTGTTCCGCGTACTGCGCGGCGAAATCGCCCCCCTCGGGATCGAGCCCGAGCGCCCGCGCGAGCTGCGGGAAGACCACCGGCGCCGCGGAGATCCCGAACAGCGCCAGCGCCGCGTACGCCGGATCGAGGTCGCCCGCGAGCTCACCCTCGGACTGCCGCCGACGAAAGTCCGCGAGCACGCCCTGGAACCGCTCGTACTGCGCGTCCGCGTCGCCCCCGGCGGTGTCGCGATCGACCCCCTCGCGGATCAGCAACCGGAGCAGGTCAGGCTGCTCGATCGCCGCGCGAGCGTAGGCGCCGACCACCTCGCCGAGTGTCCCCGCGCCGTCGGTGACGGCCGGTTCGCCGGCTCGCCAGCGATCGGCGACGGCTCGGTACAGACCTTCCTTGCCGCCGAAGTAGTACGAGATCAGCTGCTTGTTCACCCCGGCGCGGTCGGCGATCGCGCTCACCCGGGCACCGCTGAAACCGAGCGCGCCGAACTCGATCACGGCAGCGTCGAGCAACTGTTGCCTGGTCCGCTCCGCGTCGCGCTGCCGCTCATCGGGTCCTGGTGATCTCCGCACGGTCGTCACTCTAACTGAACCATCCGCCGTGCTAACTTAATCATCCAGGCGGATGACTAAGCAAGACAGGTAGATGATTGGAGTACAGGATGAAGGTCGCAATCATCGGAGCCGGGATCGGCGGGCTGGCGCTGGCCCAGGGTCTGCAGCAGGCGGGCGTCGAGGTACGGCTGTACGAGCGGGACCCGTCGCCGGCCTTCCGTCGGCAGGGGTTCCGGATCCATCTCAGCGAGGTCGGCGAGCAGGCACTCGCGGCTGTGCTCCCGGAGAAGGTTCACCGTCGGGTGATCGAGACCTCGACGCATCCGGGTGACCTGGTCGCGGGATTCGACCCGCAACTCAACCAGCAGTTCGCGCAGACCTTCCAGGTCGGCGGTCCGGACTCCATCAGCTCGATCGACCGGTACGCGTTCCGCCGGGCGATGATGACCGGACTGGACGGAGTACTTGCCTTTGGCAAAGAGTTCATGTCGTACCGGGCCGACGAGAAGGTCGAGATCCGGTTCGCCGACGGCACGAGCGAGACCGCCGATGTGCTGGTCGCGGCGGATGGAGTCGGTTCGCGGGTTCGGGCGCAGTTGCTGCCTGAGTTCGAGGTGCACGACAGCGGAGTTCGGTGCATCTACGGGAAGATTCCGCTGACCGATGCTGTCCGGGCGGTGACGCCGCCGGAGTTCCTGCGTGGTTTCTGCTTCGTGAGCGACGGGGTCGGGGCCGGCGCTGCGTTCGCTCCGGTGTTGTTCCGTACGCCGCCGGCGGAGTACGGCGACTACTTGATGGCCGTTCTGACTGGCACTCAGGAGCAGTTGGGTCGGAGCGACGACGAGCTGTTCAGCATGCCGCTGGAGCAGCTGTGGAGTCTGGTGATCAAGCAGGTCGCGGACTGGAGTCCGGCGGTCCGTGAGTTGGTTGATGCTGCGGACGCGTCGGCTGCCTTTCCGATCACTTTGCGGACCTGTACTTCGGTGCTGCCGTGGCCCGACGGGCCGGTCGTCCTGCTGGGTGATGCAGCCCATCCGATGCTCCCCTCAGCCGGCGCCGGGGCCAACACCGCACTGTGGGATGCCGCGCGGCTCACCGAAGCGCTAACCACGCACCGAGAGCTGGCGGCGTACCGGGAGGAAATGCTGACCCACGGAATGGCGGCGGTGACCGAATCGCTGGAGAACGGGAGGCGGATGTTCGACCTCGGTAAGTTCTGAGGATGGTGAATCTCGAGTTCGATCCGGCGGTTCGGGAGTCGGTCTCCGCGGATGCCGGGCGCTACCGCAGGCAGGTCCCGCAGGCCGTTGTCCGGCCGGAGTCGGCGACCGACGTCCAGGAGATCGTCCGGTTCTGCGCGCGGCACGAGATCCCGGTGGCAGCGCGCGGACTCGCCAACACCACGCACGGCCAGGGCCTGGTCGACGGCGTACTGATCGACATGCGCTCGTTGAACACCATCCACGAGATCGGCGCCGATCGGGCCACCGCGGACGCTGGCGTCGACTGGTTGCAGCTGACCAACGCGGCGCACGCGAAAGGCCTGACGCCGCCCGCGTTGACCGGGTTTCTCGGACTCACGCTCGGCGGCACGTTGTCGCTCGGTGGCGTCCCGCCGGCCATCCAGTCCGGGGCTCAGGTCGACAGCGTGATCGAGCTCGAGGTGGTCACCGGGACCGGCGAGATCACAACCTGTTCAGCGGACCGGAACAGCGAGCTGTTCGAGGCGGTACTCGGCGGGCTGGGGCAGTTCGGGATCATCACCAAGGCGACCGTGCGGCTCGGCGCCGCGCCGGAGAAGGTCACGGGGTACGAGCTGGCCTATCCGGAGATCGCCGATTTCTTCCACGACTTCAGGACCCTGCTCCAGCGGGCCGAGATCAGCGAGATCTACGGCGACTGGTGGCGGCCGGGTGAGCAGGGCGAGGTCCAGCACCTCAGCGCGTTCACCTTCCACTCCACCGAGCAGCCACCCGACGACCAGCACGTACTCCGAGGCCTCACGCCGAGTGCCGCAGAGACGAGTGCCGTAGAGATCAGCCACGCCGACTTCCTCCCGCACGTCGCGCGGATCGACGTCGCCGTGGACGAGCTGAACAACTCCCTCGACTGGGGAAACCTGGCAAAGCCCTGGTTCACCGTCTGGCTCCCCGAGGAGACCGTCGAGCACTACGTCACCGAGGTGGTCCGCGAGTTGACCCCGAAGGATGTCGGCACCGGCGGCTTCGTCCTGCTCTACGCCCACCGCAGAACCAAGCTCACCCGGCCGTCGCTCCGCCTGCCCGCCGGCGACGGCGAGTGGGTCTACCTGTTCACCCTGATGACGGCCGGCCCGCCCAGCGCGGAGTTCGCCGACGAGATGCTGGCCCGGAACCGCCGCTTGTACGACCGCGCCCGCGCGGCCGGCGGCACGCGGTACCCGATCGAATCGGTCGCCTTCACCCCGGACGACTGGGCGGACCACTACGGCGACCGCTGGCCGCAGCTCCAGGCCCTGAAACAGAAGATCGACCCGGGCGGCATCCTCACGCCCGGGCCGAACGTCTTCTAGCGGTTACTTACCGAGCCAGGCGTCGACCTTGGACTGGTTGTCCTTGACCCACTTCTCGGCGGCCGCGTCCGGGGTCAGCTTGTCCTCGGCGATGTACTTCGCGACCACGTTCTGGTCGTCGTTGGTCCAGCTGAACTTCTTCACCAGCTCGTACGCCGGGCTGCCCGAGTCGGCGAACTTCTTCGAGACGATCTTGTCCAGGTCGTACGCCGGGTAGTCGCAGGCCACCTTCTCCGGCGCCGCGTCGCAGCCGGCCGCGTAGGCGGGCAGGTCGACCTTGACCAGCTTCAGCTCGTTGAAGAACCACTGCGGCTCGTAGAAGTACCCGATCACCGGCTTCTTGTTCTTCTCCGCGTCCCGGAAGGCCTGGATCAGCGCCGTCTCCGAGCCCGCGTAGACGACCTTGTAGTCCAGCTTCAGGTTCTTCACCAGCGCCTCGTCGTTGGTGACGAACGACGGGTCGCCGTCGAGCAACTGGCCCTTGCCGCCGGACTCCGACGTCTTGAACAAGGCAGCGTTCTTGTTCAGGTTCTTCCAGTCCTTCAGCTCCGGCTTCTCGGCCGCGAGCCACGGCGGCAGGTACCAGCCGATGACGCCCTTGTTGCCGGACGGGCCGACCACCACGGCGACCTTCTGGTCGGTGACGTACTTCTTCTTCAGGTCCTCGTGACCCCAGTTCTCCAGCACCGCGTCGACCTCGCCGGTGCCGAAGCCCTGCCAGGAGATCTCCTCCTTGAGGTTCTTCTTCACCACCTTGCAGCCGAGTTCCTTAGTCGCCACGTACGCGACCACGGCCGCGTTCGCCTCGTACCCGACCCACGGGCTGACGGCCAGGTTGAAGGTGCCGCACTCCTTGCCACTGCTGCTGCCACCGGCCGGCTTCTCGGCGTCGCCGACCTTCGCGCCGCCACAAGCAGTCAGGGCCAGGGCCACAGCGGTCAGAACTCCAGCAGTACGGAGCCTCTTGGTCACCACAGGTTGTCTCCTCTAGATGATCCCTTGTACTTCCGGGTGCGCGCGGCCGCGGCCTGCGTGATCCGGTCCAGCATCACGCCGAGCAGCACGATGGCCAGCCCGGCGGCAAGTCCCTTGCCGTACAGCTCACTCTGCGCGAAGCCCGCGGCGACGTCGTACCCGAGGGCGCCGGCGCCGACGAGTCCGCCGACCACGACCATCGACAGCACGTAGATCAGCCCCTGGTTGATCGCCAGCGTGATGGCCCGCCGGGCGACCGGGAGCTGCACCTTGCTGATCACCTGCCAGGTGCTGGAGCCGACCGAGTTGGCCGCCTCGACGGTCGCGACCGGCACCGCTCTGATGCCGTCGGCAACGATCTTGGTGGTGACCGGTACGGCGAACACCACCGCTGCCGCGATCGCGGTGAACCGGCTGGTCCCGAACAACGCCAGGAACGGCACGAGGTACACGAACGGCGGCATCGTCTGGCCGGCGTCCAGCACCGGCCGGAGCCAGCTGTCGGCGCGATGGTTGCGCCCGGTCCACACGCCGAGCACGAGCCCGACGGCGACGACCACGACAGTCGCCAGCAGCGTCGACGCCAGCGTCACCATGCTGTCGTGCCAGACACCCGTGGCGACCAGCAAACCAAGACAAACAGCAGCCGGTACTGCGCCCCGCCAACTCCCGAGCAGCCCGGCCAGCGCCACGATCACCACGGCGACCAGCCACCACGGCGACTCGGTCAGCAGCGCCTCGAGTGGGTTGAGAACGCCCTTGGTCACCGCATCGCGTACGCCGTACGTGAAGCCGCCGAAGACGTCCTGCACCCAGGTGGTCACGTCGGTCGCCGCGACGGCGATCTTCGAGCCGATGTTCGCGCCGGTCGGGAACTCGGCGGCCCACAGGTAGGTGCGCGAGAACCAGACGGCCACCAACGCGGCCACGGCGCCGGCGCCGAGCAGCACCTTGCGCCGCAGGCTCGCAGTACGCCAGGGACGGTCGCCGGCGGCGGTGGTCACCCGGTCGAGCACGATCGCCAGCACGACGATCGCCAGGCCGGCGTTGAACGCGACCCCGACATCGAGCGTCTGGAGCGCCTTCAGAACGGTCTGGCCGAGACCAGGAGCGTCGATCAGCGCGGCGACGGTGACCATCGAGAGCGCGGCCATGATCGTCTGGTTGATCCCGACCACGACCGTGCTGCGCGACATCGGCAGCAGCACCTTCAGCAACGTCTGGCCGCCGGACGAGCCGAGCGAACGGGCCGCCTCGACACTCTCCCGCGGCACCGAGCGGATCGCGTGCGCGGTCAGCCGGATCACCGGCGGGGAGGCGTAGATCAGGGTCGCGATCGTCGCCGCGGCCGGACCGATCGCGAAGAACAAGGTGAGCGGCGCGAGGTACACGAAGGTCGGCAGCGTCTGCATCAGGTCGAGGATCAGCGTCGCAACCTTGAAGACCCGATTCGACAACCCCGCCCAGATGCCGAGCGGGATGCCGACCAGCAGCGCGAGCAACACGGCCGCGATGGTCAGCGAGAGCGTGTCCATGCTCTGCTGCCACAGCCCCTGCAGACCGAGGAAGGTCAGGCCGGCCGCGGTCAGCACCGCGACCTTCCAGTTACCGAAGGCCCAGGCCAGGTACGCCGCGACGGCGACCACGCCGAGCCAGCCGACCACCGGTACCGGCCGCCCGTACGACGGTTGCGCGATGACCGCCTGCAGCAGGATGACGAGCTGGTCGACGGCGACCCGGATCGCGTCCAGGAAGGCGTTGCCGCCGCCCAGGAAGTCGCGCTGGTCGGTCAGCCAGCGGTGCAGCCCGGTGGTCTCCTGGCCGCCGAGGGCGAGCGTGTTGATGCCCTTCAGCACGAACCAGGCGGCGACCCAGACGACCAGCAGGACGCCGACGATCACCCCACGGCGCGGTTTGCGGACCAGGATCTCGATGTTGCCGGTGATGGACGCCATGTCAGGGACGCACGGGGGAAGGCGAGGCGACCCGGTCCGCGACGACGGCGAGGATCTCCTCGTCGCCGATCACGCCGAGCAACTGACCGTCGGCCACGACCTTCACCGGGTGCGGCGACTCCAGCACCTGCCGGGTCGCCTCCCGGACCAGGACGTCCGGGCCGAGCTCGAGATTGGCCAGCTCTTCGCCGTCCCGCGGCTGCCGGACGATCCAGCGCAGGGTGAGCACGTCGGCCCGCGGGATGTCCCGGACGAAGTCGCGGACGTAGTCGTCCGCCGGCGCTCCGACCAGCTCGTCGCCGGTACCGAGCTGGATCGCCTCGCCGTCGCGCATCAGCAGGATCCGGTCGCCGAGCTTGAGCGCCTCGTTCAGGTCGTGGGTGATGAAGACCATCGTCTTGCCGACCTCTTGGTGCAGCCGGACCACCTCGGTCTGCATCTCGCGCCGGATCAGCGGGTCGAGCGCGGAGAACGGCTCGTCGAAGAGCAGCACGTCCGGGTCGCAGGCGAGCGCGCGGGCCAGGCCGACCCGCTGCTGCATGCCGCCGGAGAGCTGCTCGGGGTACATGTTCTCGTGACCGCGTAGGCCGACCAGGTCGATGACCTCCTGGGCGCGGCGCTTGCGGTCCGGCTTGCTCTCGCCGCGGACCTCGAGGCCGTAGGAGACGTTGTCGATCACCTTGCGGTGCGGGAGCAGGCCGAAGTGCTGGAACACCATCGAGAACTTGCTCCGGCGCAGCGTCCGGAGCCGCTTCTCGTCGGCGGCGCGCAGGTCCTCACCCTCGAAGAAGATGCTGCCCGCGGTCGGCTCGATCAGCCGGGTCAGGCAGCGCACCAGGGTCGACTTGCCGGAGCCCGACAGGCCCATCACCACGAACACCTCGCCCGGAGCGACGTTGAAGCTCAGGTCGCGGACGGCCGCCGTACAGCCGGTCCGGTCGAGCAACTGGGCGCGGCTGAGCGCCGCGAGCTCCGGTCGGCGGGGCACCCGGGCAGCCTTCGGCCCGAACACCTTCCACAAACCCTGGATCGACAGCAGTGCCTCGCTGTCCTGCAAGTCGGGGTACTCGAGCTGAGCGGTCACAATGGTTCACCCTCGCATCCCGGCCACCGGGTTCGTCGTGAACCGCCGACAATATCGAAACGATAGGTCCCGACTTCCCCCGCGGGTGTCTGATGGATCAAGCTTTACCAGGTCTTACCCCGCACCGACCGCCCCGAAAGCCCGCCGCCGCATCGGTTAGGTCACACCTGTCAGGGCTGGTACGGCGGCGCTTCGCCCCACCCCCAGTGCGGGACGGGGGCTTGTGGGGGCGGTGTGGCGCCCGGCTGGGAGTTGGCCAGCGCGAGGCGGGTGCCCCACTCGACGTACGCGACGAAGGCCGAGCGGAACTCCGGGTCGTCGGGCAGCCCGGCCGGGTCGGCACTCGCGGCGATCAGGGCGGCCCAGCGGGAGCGCTGTTCCTCCGTGAGGCCAAGATTCAGGTGGTGGGCGAGCATCGCGGGGTACCCGCCCAGCTCGTCGGTGTAGCGGCTCGGGCCGCCGAACACCTCGCCCAGCCAGAGGGCGACGTGCTCACGGTGCTGGTCGCTCATCTGCGCGAAGACCGGCGCCAGGATCGGGTCCTCCAGCACCTTGTCGTAGAACACCTCGGTCAGCCGGAGAAACGCCTCCGCACCGCCCGCCCACTCATACACCGTCGGGGTCGTCGTCATGTAATCATGTAATCAGACGACTAGGGTCCCTGTCAGCGCCTGGGCGATCTGCAAATGGTCGGGGTCGATCTCGTCTTCTTCGCCGTCTTCCAGGTCCCAGAGGACGTTCTGGAGGATCCGGACCAGGGTCCAGCCGATCGCGCGTTCGCGGTCCAGGCCGGTGACCTCGATCATCAGGTCGAAGCGTTGCCGGATGGCGCGTTGCAGGTCGCCGGTGCCGAGCAGGTCGTCCCAGCGGTTGTGGAGGACTTGGAACACCTCGAAGCCTGGGTGGCCGGCGAGGGGTTTGGGGTCGATCACCAGCCAGGGGGCGCGGCGGCCGGCCATCACGTTGTCGTAGTGCAGGTCCCAGTGGAGGAGGCGGTCGCCTGGCTCTTGGGCCAGCTCGGCGGCCAGCGCGGCGTACCGGCGTACGAAGGACTGCTGGGTGGGGTCGGCAAGCCGCGGGATGAGGGATGGCGCAGCGTCCAGCATCTCGGCCACGACGTCGGACAACCGCCGTACCGTCGGAGGAGCCGGTACTTCGTTGAGCCGGCGCAGCAATCCGGCCAGGATGCGGGTCGCCTCGGTGTCGTCGGCGACATCGCTGAGCGAGCGGGGCTCCAGGCGCTCGAGCAGGATCGTGGCGGTCGCCGGGTCGTCCTCAAGCACCTCCACCACTGCGTCGCGGGGCCAGCTCCGGAGCGCGAGCGCCTCGGCCGCGTTCTCCTCGTTGGTGGGCTGGAGCTTCAGCATCGCCGGGCTGCCGTCGGCGCGGACGACCGGCAGGATCACCGAGGCCATCCCGTGCAACGGTCTGCCGTCCAGGCTCAGCTTCCAGCGATCGAGGTACTGCGCTGCCAGTGCGGGCGCGGCCTGAAGCCAGGGGAGTTCGTCGGAGAGGGTCTTGAAAAGCGGTGCCGGTACTTCGAACAGGGCGGTCATCGCCGGCAACATTAGTTGTCAGCCGGGCGATGTGCTTGGGTTTTGCGGTGAGCTCCCAACTGACCCAGCGGATCCGGCGGACGCGAGTGATCGTGGCGATGCTCTACCTCGGCGTCCCGTTGCTGTTTCTGGCCCTGACGCTCCGGATCAGCGCGCAGGCCGACACCTTCGCGTGGTGGGCCGTGCTGGTGCCGTTGGCGTTGCTGGCGCTGGGGTGGGTGTGGTGGAGGGGCGGCCGGCTCACCCCGGATCGCTGGAGCGGGACCGGGATGATGGTCGGTGGAATCGCCGCGCTGGCCACGGTGCTGCTGGTGAATCAGCTGGACGTGCCAGGTGTGCTCTATCGGGTGGCCGCTGTGGGGTTCGGCGTCGTCGGGTGGCTCGGGGGCCGGTACGGCGCGCACACGCTGCTCCAGCCGCCGATTGCCGAGCTTGCCGATACGCAGTACGAGCTGAGTTACCGGATGCGCGGGCTGACCAGGTTGCGGCTCGTCATCGGGGCGGACTCGGTGAGCTTGCGAGAGAAGGTCCGGGTCAAGGCGGCCCATGGGGAAGACAGTTGGTCGACCGACTCCACGACGTTCCCCTTGGCGGCCGTCACCGGGGTGCACGTGGTGGACCTGTCGGGAGCTGAGCGGCTGCGCTATCCGGTCAGTTTGACGTTGCCGCCGGCTGGCACGCCTGGCCCTGCGCTCATTCTGCAAGCTCAGGGCCAGGACTGGGTGCTGCCGCAGAACCAGGCCGCCGCGGTCGCGGAGATCCTTCAGCGCCGGATCGCTACTGCTCGCACCCGCTAGTCACGCCGGCCGGACCCGCCGACGGCCTGGGCGGCGGCGGACCCGCCGACGGCCTGGGCGGCGGCGGCTGGCCGGCGCCCATGAGTGCGGCTAGCCGCGGAGCTCGGCCGGGCGCTCCGGGCTGGCTGCGGCCAGACCCTTGCGGAGGCCGTCGATGTCGGGGTCGGTGCCGTAGACCGGCGTACCGGGCTGTTGGCGCCAGGACTCGTCGAGGGTGCCTGCGTCGACCGCGTCGAAGCCGAGCTGCTCGACCAGCTGCAGGACCTTGTCCTTCGCCGCCTGGTCGTCGCCCGCGACCGGCAGCGCGATCCGGCCGGGCTGGCCAGCGGGTACGCCGTTCTCGAGCAGGTGCTGGGCCTGGATGTTGTTGAACGCCTTGATGACCGGCCGGCCGAGCTGCTCGGCGACCCAGGAACTCTCGGTCAGGCCGTCGTCCTCGATCGCGCCGATCCGGCCGTCGCGCTGCGGGTAGTAGTTGCCGGTGTCAACAACCACATAGCCGTCGGCGGCGCGGTCGAACAGACCGCTCGGCAGCACCGGCACCGCCTTCTCCGGGATCGTCACGACGACGAGCTCGGCGCCGTCGGCGGCCTGACTCACGTCGACCGGCGTCGCGCCCGTCTCCGCCGCGAGGTCACGCAGCGTCTCCGGTCCGCGGGAGTTCGCCACCGAGACGTCATGACCGAGCGCCGACAGCCGCCGGGTCAGGGTGCCGCCGATGTTGCCACTGCCGATGATGCCGATCTTCACGTCTGCTCCTTTGAAGTTGTCCCCCACAGGCGACAACACCGGAGCAGCCGTGAATCATCCGGCGGGCAACTAGTTGCCTGCGGCCTCGCGCTCCTTGCGGACCGTCTCGGCCTTCTCCGCCTGCCAGCCGTCCTCGTTCTTGCCGAGTCGCCAGTAGCCGGACAGCGAGACCTGGTCGCGCGCGAGGCCACGCTCGCCGAAGAGGTGCTTGCGCAACCGCAGTACGAAGCCTGCTTCGCCGTGCACGAAGACCTGGACGCCGTCGGGGAAGTCCAGCGCCTCGACCGCCTTGACCAGGCCGTCGCCGCGGTCGCCGGTGCCGCCCGCGCGGTGCAGGTAGGTCAGCTCGAGCTCGCCGGCGGTGCTGAACTTCTGCTCCTCGGTCTCGTCCTCGACCTCGACGAACGCCTTGGCCTTCGCTCCGGCCGGGAGGCCCTCGATCGCGGCGCCGATCGCCGGCAGCGCGCTCTCGTCACCGACCAGCAGGTGCCAGGCGGAGGTCTCTTCCGGCTTGTAGGCACCGCCCGGACCGGTGAACCAGACCTTGTCGCCAGGCTGAGCCGATGCGGCCCACGGACCAGCGACGCCCTCGTCGCCGTGGTGAACGAAGTCGATCGTCAGCTCCTTGGCCGCCTCGTCCCAGTTGCGGACGGTGTAGGTCCGCATCGTGGGCCAGTGCTCGGACGGGAACTGCTCGCGGACCTGGCCCATGTCGAGCGGTTCGGGGTACTCCACGCCTGACTTCAGGAAGAGCAGCTTGACGTAGTGGTCGGTGGTGCCGTTGTCGACGAAGTCGTCGGAGCTCAGCACCACCCTGATCATGTGCGGGGTGACGCGCTCGGTCCGGCGGACGACCGCCAGCTTTGCTCGGCGGTTACGGGGTGCGGGGGTGCTCACGCGACCACGGTCCTCTCGACCTCGGGCGGAATGGGTTAGGCATACCTAAGTTAGGCTAACCCACCCCACCCAAATCCGGTCAGTTGCCGCGGATCACGAAGCTCTTGCTGACTCCCGCCTGGTACCGGCCGCAGGTCGGCAGGGCGACGCGGTACCGGAGATTCCCGGCGTACGGCGGCTGGGCCCTGAGCGTGAACCGCCCGCTGGCCCGGACCGAGCCGCTGCTCACCATCCGCCACTGGGTCGCGCCGTAGAGCCGCTGCAGATCGACCTGGCAGCGGTAGCTCCGGCCGGCCACCGAGCCGTTGACCTCGACGACCATGCCGACCTCGACGCTGGTCATTCTCGGCGCGGCCGCGACGATGCCGGGCCGGAGTGGCGTGAAGTGCAGACTCCGGACATCGACGTACCGGCCGCGGATCCGGACGCAGTGGTTCACGTCGCCGCCCACTCCGGCGAAGTTCGTCACCAGGATTCCGGCCGTTGTCGTGTACTTCGAGCCGGCGTCGTACTCGGCGCAGAGGTTGTCCCGCACCACCTGCAACAGAATCCGGGTGCCGTACGGTCTGCCGGTCGCGGAGTCGTAGATCGCCGCCTTGAGCTGGTACGCCGCGCCGAACGGCACCACCCGCGGGATCACCGCGACGCCGAGCTTCGGCAGGTGGACGCCGGTGATCGCGATGCTCGGTCCGTCGAACGGCGTCGGGCTGGGCATACTGCCGTCGGAGTCGTCGTAATTGGTGGTTCTGCCGACACCGGTGACCTTGAAGGTTCCGTTGGCGGTCGAGGGGACGTTCAGGCTGCCCGTCCAGGTGCCGTTGCGGACCGTGCCGGCGGTCCGCGACAGGTCGCCCGCGACGATCAGGTCGATCGGTCCGATGCCGCCGGTGCGCTTCAGCGTCACGAAGAGCGGCATCCTCACGGTCCAGGGGTCGTCGGAGGCGTAGCCGGCCTTGACCGTGATCGGTACGGCGACCGTGTTCATTCCCGAGACTGCGACGGCGGAACGACCCAACGTGACTGCTGTGATCGTCAACCAGGGCTCGGGTTCGGCTGTGGCCGGCAAGGTGATCGTCGTCGAGCCGATTACTGCCAACGCGGCGATCAGCACGCGGAGCTTGCCCATCAGATCCCCCTGATCGCGAAGGTGGCGCTGAGACCTGCCTGGAAGCGGCCGCAGGTTGGGAAGGAGACGCGGTAGGCGAGGTTGCCGACGTACGGGGGCTGGGCTTTGAGGGTGAACCGGCCGCTGGTGCGGACCGAGCTCGCGCTCACGCCGCGCCACTGCGATGCGCCGTACAAGCGCTGGAGGGTGACGCCGCAACCGGCCGGGGCACCCCGTACCGAGCCGTTGACGTCGACGATCGCGCCGACTCGTGCGCTCGTCGCTGCGGGTGTTGCCGCCACGATGCCCGGCCGCGCCGGGGTGAGCGTGAGGGTGAGCTTGTCGAAGGCGCCGTTGCGGAGCCGGACGCAGTTCGGGACGTCGGCCAGGCCGCCTTGGTAGGCCTTCTGGGCGATCCCCGCGGTGTCGGTGAGGTCGAATGCGGTCAGGTCCATCTGGCGGCACCAGGCGGTGGTGGCAACGAACCGGAGCGGGATCTTTGTGCCATAAGGCTTTCCGGTCGCTGAGTCGGTCACGGCTGCCCGGACGGTGAAGCCGGAGCCGAACGGAACGGTGCGGGGAATCACCTGGGCGGTGATTTTCGGCAGGTGTACGCCGGTGACCGCCAGGCTCGGGCCGTCGAACGGGGTCGGGTCGCTCGGGCCCGGTCGCCAGTAGGGGCCGGTGCGTACGCCGGACACCTTGAAGGTGCCGTTGGCGGTGGACGGTACGTCGAGGGTGCCGAGCCATTCGCCGTTCTGCACGGTGCCGGAGGACAGCTCGAGGTCGGTGGTTGCCATCGTGAGGAGCTGGCCGCTGCCGGCTGTGCGCTGCAGGACGACGACCAGCGTCGTACTGGGGGCGGTGGTCGAGTTGTAGGCGGCCTTCACTCGCACCGGTACAGCGACGGTGTTGAGGCCGGAGACGGCTACTGCTGTGCGGCCCAGCGTGACGCTGGTGACGGTCAGGTTGGGGTCCGGAGCCGCCTGGGCCGGGGGCGCCACCATGATCACGGCCAAGGCCGCGACCAGCGCTTTGGCCAGCATCAGACGCCTCTGATGACGAAGCTCTTGCTGACTCCAGCCTGGTATTGGTAGCAGGCCGCGAAGTACACCCGGTAGACCACGTTCCCGGCGTACGGCGGCTGGGCCAGGACGGTGAACCGGCCGCTCTGCCGGACCAGGTCCTGACTCACGCCACGCCACTGGCTCGCGCCGTACAGGCGCTGGAGGACGACGGGGCAGTTCGACGGGGCGCCGGCGACGCTGCCGTTCACGGGGACGATCGTGCCGACCTTCGCGCTGGTCTTCGACGGCGTCGCGCCGACGATGCCCGGCCGGAGCGGGGAGAAGCCGAGGCCCAGGGTGTCGAAGAACTTGCCGCGGACCCGGACGCAGTTCACCCATTCGGCCGCGGACGCGGGGAACGGCGTGATCAGGATGCCGGCCGTGTTGGTGTATCCCGTACTGCCGTCGTACTCGGCGCAGAGGTTGTCGTAGACGACCTGGAGCAGGATCCGGGAGCCGTAGGGCTTGCCGGTCGCCGAGTCGTAGATCGCGGCCTTCACCTGGTAAGCCGAACCGAACGGCACCACCCGCGGGATCACCGAGACCCCGAGCTTCGGCTGATGGAGGCCGGTGACCGTGATGCTCGGGCCGTCGAACGGCGTCTCGGAGGTCATGCTGCCGTCCGAGCCGTCGAGCGTGAAGCCGGGGATCACGCCGAAAACCTTGAACGTCCCGTTAGCTGTTGACGGCACCTCTACCGTGCCCGTCCAGGTGCCGTTCTTGAGCGTTCCGTCCGTGCGGGTCAGGTGGCCCGCGACCATCAGCCGGACATAGCCGACGCCGCCGGTGCGCTTCAGGAACACATTCAGCAAAGTGTTGTTGTCCGCCGGGTCGTCGGAGTTGTAACCGGCTTTGATGGTGACCGGCACCGCCACCTTGTTAAGCCCGGAAACGGCGACCGCCGATCGGCCCAGTGTCACTGCCGTCACGGTCAGTTTCGGATCCGGCGACTGCGCCGTCTGCGCCGCCTGGGGCGACGCGGTGGCAGTCGGAGCCGCCACCAGCATCGCCGTGATTCCCACCAGCGCGACCATTCCGGCGCGCAACCGCCCCACCCCTGTGTTCATTTCCGCAGGATGGCACGCAATCGCGACAATTGCCATTCATGAATAGCAAAGAAATTCCCTGGAATTTATCGCAACTTTCGCACGTGTTGGTGCATCAAGAGTTCCAAGGGGTGCTGGACACTGGGCCGGGTGAACAAACGATGGATGCTGGCGTTGCCGCTGCTGTTGCTGCTCGGCTGCCAGCCGGACGCCGGTGCGCCCAGCGCGGACAGCGGACTGGTCTGGTCGGACGAGTTCGAGGCCGACGAGCTCGACCTGACCGACTGGAATGTTGCTAAGGGCAACCGTGAGTTCGATGGCTGGGGCAACGAAGAGCTGCAGTACTACCAGGACGAGAACCTGGCGCTCGGCGACGGCCATCTGACGATCACCGCCCGGAAGGCCGACCCGGGCGAGGCGCTGCCCTGTTTCGACGGCAAGAGCTGCGGCTACACCTCGGGCCGGATCACCACCGAGGGCAAGGTCACGCTGGAGAACGGTCGGATCGAGGCCCGGATGAAGGTGCCGGCCGGCGCAGGCCTGTGGCCCGCCTTCTGGCTGCTCGGCTCCGGCGCCGACGAGTGGCCGGCCGGCGGTGAGATCGACGCGATGGAGTGGGTCGGCACCGAACCCACCGAGGTCTACGGCACCATCCACGGCCCCGGCTACTCCGACGACGCCGGCCTCCAGGGCTCCACCACCACCTCGGCTCCACTGAGCGACGACTTCCACCTCTTCGCCGTCGAGAAACGCCCCAACCACATCCAGTGGTTCCTGGACGGCAAGAAGTTCTTCGAAGCCACCCCGGCGTCCCTCCCACCGAGCAGACAATGGGTCTTCGAACGCCCCTTCTACGCCCTCCTCAACCTGGCAGTAGGCGGCACCTGGCCCGGCGCCCCCACCCCAGCCACCCAGTTCCCCGCCACCCTCACCGTCGACTACCTACGCATCTACAAGTAGCCGGGGTTGTTGACGTCGGCTGTCGCGATCCCCAGATCACGACAGGCCGCCAGGAGCACGTGCCACCCAAGTCACTCACCGTTTCGCCTGTCCGGGACGGGATCGGCGCCGGGCGCCGCCGGCGTCCTGATGGTCTCCGTTCTGATCGGCACCAGCTGGGCGATCGGCTTGCCGTAGCGGGTGATCGTGATGGTTTTGCCACGTTCCACTTCGGCGAGGTAAAGGCTGAGGTTGTCGCGTAGTTCCTGAATGCCGATCTTCACCCGATCTCCATCGTTAGCTGTTGGTTCAGCGTATGGAGGGGCCGTCGTGCCAGGGGAGGGCAGATCGACGGGCAGCCTCGGGCAGGTCAGGTGGCGAAGACGTCGTCGTCGTTGGCGAAGGCTTTGAATTCGAGGGCGTTGCCGGCTGGGTCGTAAAGGAACATGGTCCATTGCTCGCCGGGTTGGCCTTCGAAGCGGAGGTAGGGCTCGATGACGAAGGGGGTGTTGGCGGCGCGGAAGCGGTCGGCGAGGGTGTGGAAGTCGGGGATCTCGAGGATCAGGCCGAAGTGTGGGACGGGGACGTCGTGGCCGTCGACCGGGTTGTGGACGGCTTGTGGGCGGGTGGGGGCCAGGTGGGTCACGAACTGGTGGCCGCGGAGGTTCCAGTCGATCCAGGTGTCGGAGCTGCGGCCTTGCTCGCAGCCGATCACGGAGCCGTAGAACTCCGCGGCGGCGGCGAGGTCGTCGACCGGCATGGCCAGGTGGAAGCGTGGGACTGAAGGGCTCATACCTTCAACCTACGGGTCACGGCCAGATCGAGCTGACCCACTCGGGGTGATCGATGAACGGGTTCCGGTTGTGCTGCCAGGTGTCGAAGATGACCTGGTTGCGGCGCTTCTCGAACGCGTCCGGCGGGTCGGCCGCGCTCCACGCCTTCAGGACCGTCAGTTTGCCGATCGCCGGCGCGGAGCCGTTGCCGACCGAGTTGTTCGGCTCCAGGTTCGGCCAGCCGTCGCCGCCCTCGTAGCGGACCGCCATGTAGAGGATCATCCGCGCCACATCACCCCGTACTGCGGGACGCGGCGAGAACGAGTCGCTGTCGGCGGCGCAGCCCGAGCACTCGGCGACCGCTGAGCCGCCGTTGTCGAAGTCGAGGTTGCCGCGGGCCGAGTTGACCGACACGTCCTCGGGGCGCAGGTGGTGTACGTCGGTACCGGGGCCGGTCGCGGTGCCGAAGTCGCCGTGCGACTTGGCCCAGACGTGCTCGCGGTTCCAGTCGTTCACGCCGCCGCCGTTGGTGGTCTTGCTCTGCGAGCGGCCGGAGTACAGCAGGATCACGTTGTTGGCGTTGGCCGGATCCTGGTCGGTGTCCTTCAGCGCGTTCCAGACCTGGTCGTAGGTCAGCTTGGTCTGGTTCGAGATGATCGTGTGCAGCGCGGCCTTCAGCGCCGCGCCCGTCTTGCCGGCTGCCGGTGCGTAGTAGTCAGCCGGGTCCGGGTCCGGCGGGTCTCCCGGGTCGGTGCCGCCGCCACCGCCGAACGCGGTCGGGTCCTTGAGTCCCGCGTGCGGCGTGAAGTACGGCGTGAGCGTGCCGGTGACGCTGATCTTCGTGCCGAGCAAGGCCGGCTTCGACTTCAACCCGTACTGCGAGCGGAAGGCGCTCGGGATCTGCACGTAGAGCATCGACGCCGTGCTGGTCTGCGAAGCCGAGTCGGCCAGGGCGAGCGCGGTGTCACCGGTGAAGTTGCTCCGGATCACCGTGTTCGCGGCTGTGGGCTGGCCGACGACGTAGCCCTCGACCGTGCCGACGGATCCGTTCTGTTGCTGGATCGCGGCGCTGACCGTGAGATTGGCCGTGGTCGCGGCGGTCGAGGGGTTGATGCCGAAGGCGAGCAACGCCATCAGCACGCCGACCACCAGCGCGGGACGTAGGGCACGAAGAGTAGGCACGGCAATCTCCCAGGGGCGGTTGGGAACTACTGCATCGCTGGACAGTCTGCCCCGGCTGGCGGCCTTTGAACGTCAAAGCTCGGCAAAGCTTGTCCGACAATCCGGCAAACCAGAACCAACAGCAGGGGAAGAGGTGACCGGCTGGCTAACTACTTCAGCGTGACCGGCCAGGGGCCGCCGGGGAGGTCGTCCCAGATTCCTGCGTGCTGAGAGATGGTGTGCGCTCCGTACAGCTGGTAGCTGCCATAACCCAGTGGCTGTTCGGAGGAAGGCGGGTCGCACCGCTGGATGTTGACCATCGACGAGAAGGAGTGACTCTCGTCAGGTTGGAGCACCAGCTCGACAGCACTGCCGTCCAAGATGGTGGGCTGGCTGGCGACCTTCCCGTTCTCGTCGGCCAGGTAGAGAACCGTGGACGGCGCGGCGGTGAGCTTGATCGACTTCTTCGTGGTGTTGGTGAGCACTGTCGTCACCTTCGCCGCCCAACCACCGGAATTGCCGACGAGGACCGATTGGGTCACCGTCAGCCTGAGCGGCGAGTCGACCTGCGACCGGCCGATCGCCGGTTGTCCACAGGTTGGCCCACGACCGATGGACTCCTCGGCCGAGGGGCTGGCGGCTACCTGAGGCTTACTCTCACCAGGCTGTACGCCGTACGCGATGGCGCCGATCGCGACCGCGGCGACCAATCCGCTTGCCACGCTGAGGGTTGCCCGGCGCCGGCGGCGGTGCTGGATCCTCGGGACCAGGGCGCGCTCGGCGAGGTCGACTGTCTCGCTGCCGTCGGCGGCCGCTTGGAGCAGGTTCTTGAGTTCGCTCGACGTCATCGCATGCTCTCCTCGGTCACGCCGAGCTGGGCGGCCAGCTTGGCTCTCGCGTCGGCCAGGTGGCGTTTGACGGTGCCTTCGGCGCAGCCGAGTTGTTCACCGATGTCGGGGACGGTGCGGTCTTCGTAGTAGCGCAGTACCACGCAGGCGCGTTGTTTCGGCGACAGTGTCGCGAGCGCCTGCCGGACCTCGTCGGCGAGCAGCATGCGCTCGTCGTTGGGCGGCGGGGGCAGCTCCACCAGCAGGTGCCGGTTGCTGCGCCACAGCTTGTCGCGGCGGCGGCCGTCGAGGTACTGGTTGAGCATGGCGCGCCTGACGTAGCCCTCGAGCTGTTCGACGTCGCCGCCGATCCGCAGTCGGCTGAAGACCCGCAGCAGCGCGTCCTGGACGAGGTCGCCCGCTGCGGCCGTGTCACCTGTCAGTAGATAGGCGTACGACCGCAGCGAGGCGCCACGTGCCGCGAGCAACTCGTTGAACGCGTGTTCCCAGTCAGCCATTGGCACCGTCCGTAGGTTTCCCTGTCAGTCATCATGACGAAGAGGGGTCCCACAACGTTGGGGGCCGGGGCGAAGAAGTCTGGGACAGGTCAGCAGAACCAGCCGGACTGGACCCAGCCCCACTTGTTGACGTTGCCCCAGGCAGCGCCTTCGGCCCACTGGCCACTGGCCGAGTAGCGCGACAGGTTGAAGTGCTCACCGCGGTACAGGGTGCCGATCAGCTGTCCGGAGGCGGTGTCCCGGACGTACAGGTCGTCGGCGCAGACGGTCTTGAGGGTGGCGGCCGAGGCGGTCTGGGTGACCGCGAGCGGGGTGATCACGGCGGCGATGGCGACGACGGTGGTCGCCAGGGTGCGAGTCTTCATCGAAAGGCCTTTCGGATCAGTAGGAGATGCAGTCCTTGCGCATGAAGCCCCACTTGTCGCCGCCGTGCCACAGCACGTTGGCGGAGTAGCCGCCGGAGACGATGTAACGGACACCCATCCAGGTGCCGGCGGGCAGTTCCTTGATCGGGTTGAGGTGACCAGTGCCAGCTGAGTAGTTGCCGAACAGCGTGGCGGTGTTGCAGGTGATCCGGGCGGACAGCATCGGCACCCACGGGTCGGTGAGGGTGCCGGTACCGCGCTGCGTCGTGGCAGACGGGCCGTCGGGGTTGACGTCGACCGCGTGGGCCTGGGTGGCGGGCGCCAGCAGCGCGAGCGTGGCGAAGGGGAGGGCAAGCACAGCGGCGGTACGGCGTACGCGCCGTCGAGCCGCGACCGGCGGTAACGAGATCGGGGCGGAGTCAGTCATCGGGAGAATTCCTTCCGAACGAGGGGCTTGACTCGTCAAGAATCTCCGCCTGGACGGCCCGCCGACGATCCCCGTCGGTGCTCCTCCGTGCAGACCTGGTGCGATCCCGTGCAGCCGGGACGGGTCAGCGGCGGAAGTCGCGCGGAGTCGCGCCGGTCGCCGCCGTGAAGATCCGGGAGAAGTGCGAGCGGCTGCGGAAGCCACAGGCGCGGGCGATCCGCTCCACACCCCAGTCCGCCTTGGAGGGGTCGCGCAGCATCGCGCGGGCGCGTTCGAGTCGCATCAGGCGCAACCGTTCGCCGATAGCCGCCTCGCCTTCGAACAGCAGGTACAGCCGACGGCGTGACATGTTCAGCGCCGCTGCCACGTCCTGCGCGGTGAGCGTCTCGTCGTGCAGGTGCGCCGCCAGGTGGTCGAGCACCTGCTGGCGACGGGCCGGGACGGTGTCGGCCTGATCTGCCTCGTCGCCGGCGGCAGTACGCAGTACTAGTTCGGCGACGCCCAGCAGGTAGGGCTCGATCGCGGAGGCGTCGAGTTGGGACGCGGGCGCCAACACATGCTGAGCAGCTGACCGCAGTACTGCGCCGGCGGCATCGGGCAGCGGCAGTGGGGCGAACATCGACTTGCGCAAGGTCGATACGTCGTACGAGAGCCGGGCGATCGGCACGTTCAGCATGACCACGTCATGGCGGCGCAGGTGGATGTGAGCGCACGGCTCGTCGGCGCCCTGGATCAGCAGGGTCTGCTGGGAGAAGGTCGTGGTCGCGCCGCGCGCCTGGACCAGCCGGTCGTCGCCACCGTGCATGACCATCTGCAGCATCTCGTCCGGACCGTTGGCCGCAGTGGCGGGCGAGACCACGCTGCGCATCGGATCGAGAATGCCGCGGGTGATGCTGGTGGTCCCGGCCTGGGCCGCGGTGAAGTCGGCGTGGAAGCCGGTCGGCCGGGCACTCACCGGGCTGATGCCGATCGGGTAGAGCGCGTCGCTGAGCAGCGCCTGCCAGACCTCGAACTGCGAGTCCGCCTCGACCCCGGCGGTGGTCAACCTGGTGCGGACCATCGGTTCTCCCGGCTCGGACCAGGGTGGTCGGAATTGAGTCGGTGGGGCGGGAGCGCATGCGCTCGTCCGCCCCACCTAGGTGTACAGGCCCCCATCAGCTCGCGGCGGCTGCCGCGGGCTGCTTGCCCATCCACCAGTGAGGCGCTACTGGCGGGCAGCACCTCACCGTCGAGTGAGAGAAGGGCCCGGAAGCCTTTCTCCGACGATGGCGTGGTGCGGACGCCGCTACGGACCGTACTCAGTCCGGAACTGAATGTCCATGGGTCGTGAGGGCCGTCTCACGCTACTGACCGGTCACTGTTTCAGCAGCTGATCGTGTCCGCGTGAGTGGCGCCGGAGGAGCGGTAGGAGTTCACCCGCGCGTTGGCGGTCGCCGGCGACAGTACTTCGTTCTTCGCGTAGTAGACCCAGTCCGCCGACTGCACGTAGGCGCTGGTGCCGCCGGTGTGCTTCTCCAGGTCGATGAACCACTGGTTGTAGTTCAGCGTCATCGGGCGCCGCGGATAGACCGAGTGGCCGGCACCGTCGGTGGTGTGGTCGGCGACCAGGCTGCCGTCGATGTAGTACTTCACGTGGCCGCTGCCGACGGTGGCGACCAGCGTGTGCCAGCCCGCGTGACTGAAGGGGCGCGAGGCGCTGATCCGCCAGCCGTCGAACGGGTCGGCCTGGTAGGTGTTCCAGCTGGTCAGGAAGTTGATCGGGCCGGTCTCACCCCAACCGCCGTTCGGCAGGTACTCCGAGATGTCGAGCTCGCTGTAGGTCGGCTCCCAGTCGTAGTCCAGCGGCGAGATCGTGTAGAAGGTCTGGTTGACCCGGTCGCCGTCGGCGCCGCTCACCGGGGTGTCGCTGAACTTGAAGCGGGTCGCGTAGGTGCCCTCGAAGAACCGCAGGTCCTTCTGCTGGACCTGCGAGTGCGAGGTGCCGCCGGGGGTGCCGTTGGTCGCGGCGCGCAGCTGCAGCGACTTCTGGCCGTCCACGGTCGGGAAGGTGACGTTGCTCGCCGCCCAGGTCGCGCCGCCGACACCGGGACCGCCGGCGTTGGTCCGGACCTGCCACTTGTGGCCGGTGAAGTTGGGGTCGGTGCGGGAGCTGTAGTTGAAGTCGTCGAAGAACGCGCCACAGGCAGCCATCTTCTCGGGGGCGGGGCGAGCGCTGGCCGTCGTACCGGCGCCGGTCGCGGCCAGCGCGGCCAGAACTACCGCAGTCGCGGTGGCGCGGAGCTTGCGTGAACGAGTCATGGGGTTACACACCTTCGTCTCGGGGCGGAGATCTGATTAGTAAAATGGTCTATCCAAGTGGTCAAGTCAAGGCCTTGGTACGGAATGATCACGCTCTCACTGGTCCAACCACTGGTAAAGATTGCTAGAGTTGCCCGATGAGAAGGACCGAGGCCAGGGATCGCCTGTTGCGTTTGATCGAGCTGCGCAACCCAGGTGAGCCGCTGCCGTCCGAACGCACCCTGAGCGAGTCGCTCGGGGTCTCGCGCCCGACGCTGCGGGCGGCACTGGACGATCTGGCCCGCGACGGCCTGGTCGTCCGCGAGCACGGCCGCGGCACCTTCACCAGCTCACGCAAGATCCACCAGGCGCTCGAGCCCACCGCGGAGGGCGACTTCTCGGTGCCGCCGGCCGAGGGCACGCCCTGGCAGAGCCGGCTGATCAGCCTCGACGTCGAGCCGGCCGGCGCGCGGCTCGGGCAGCGGCTGGAGATCTCGCCGGGCGACCAACTCGTCTCGGTGGTCCGGCTACGGCTGGTCGACGGCGCTCCGATGTGTATCGAGCGGATCCGGATCCCGGCCGCGTTCGTGCCGGGGATCGCCGGCCGGGACTTCGAGATCGGCTCGCTCTACGGGCTGCTGAAGTCGCGGTACGGGGTGGCCGCGAAGGACGCAGTACAGACGACTGAGCCGACGGTGACGGATGCGCAGGAGGCGGCGCTGCTCGGCGTACCGCTGCATTCGCCGGCGCTGCTGTTCGAGCGCACCACCCGGAACGCGGACCGCGCCGTGATCGAGTACACCCGCTCCATCTACAGGGGCGATCGGTACCGGATCACGACGCGGTTGACGTTCAGCGAGGACTAACCCTTCACGGCTCCGGCCGCGACGCCGGTCGTCACGCGTCCCTGCAGGACCAGGAAGATCAGCAGTACGGGCAGCATGAACAGGGTCGCGGCGGCCATCGTCGCACCCCAGTCCGTGCCGAAGGTGTTGCTGAACGACGAGAGCCAGACCGGCAGCGTGCGCTGGTCCTGGTTCTTGATGATCAGCAGGTTGGCGAAGGCGAACTCGTTCCAGGCCGTGATGAAGCCGAACAACGAGGTGGAGAGCAGTCCGGGCGCGAGCAGCGGGAAGACGATCCGCCGGAACGCCTGGAACTGGTTGCAGCCGTCGACCTGGGCTGCTTCCTCGAGCTCGACCGGGATGCCCTTCAGGAAGCCGCGCAGCGTCACGATCGTGAACGGCAGCGTCATCATGAAGTAGATCAGCGTCAGCATCGGCAGCTTGTCCAGCATGTCCGTGTCGCGGGCGATCACGTACATCGGGATCAGCAGCGCCTCCCATGGCGTCATCTGGGCGATGAACACCATCAGGATGAACGCCTGCCGGCCCTTCCACTTCATCCGGCCGACCGCGTAGGCGGCCAGGCAGGCGACCACCAGCGACATCAGCACGGCGCTGATCGCGACCAGGCCGCTGTTGCGCCAGAAGGTCCAGAAGCCGTCCGCGTGCACCGCGGTACTGAAGTGCGTGAAGGTGACGTGGGTCGGCAGGAACGAGGGGGTCTCGGCCTGGATCTCCTTGGTCGGCTTGAACGCGGTCAGCACCATCCAGTAGACGGGGAAGACCGAGAACGCCAGCACCACCAGGGCGACCAGGTTGAGCGAGATCTTGCGGCTGAGGCGGGTTCTCACAGTTCGCCCTCCTCCTTGAACATCTGCCGGAAGTAGGCCAGCAGGACCACGGCCAGGATCAGCACGGTGACCATCGAGATGGCCGCGCCCAGGTCGTAGCGGTTCAGCGACTGGGCGATCTGATAGGCGTAGACGGGCAGCGTCAGGGTGGCGTTGCCCGGACCGCCCTGGCTGATCGCCCAGATCTGGACGAAGCACTTGAAGACCCAGATCACCTCCAGGCACAGGATCAGCCCGAACATCGGCCGCAGGATCGGGAAGGTGATCAGGACGAAGGTCTTGACCGAGCCGGCGCCGTCGATCTGGGCCGACTCGCTCAGCTCCTTCGGCACCGTCGTCATCGCGGCGTACAGGGTCAGCGCGGCGAACGGCACCGACTGCCAGACGATCAGGAAGACGATGATCGCGAACGTCGAGTTGCCGTCGGCGAACCAGGCCTTGCCGTCGAACTGCTCGAAGCCGAGCGCGACCAGGATCCAGTTCACCACTCCGAGCTGGGACTGGAACAGCCACTGGAAGACGGTGGTCGCGGCGATCACCGGGATCGCCCAGGCGACCACCAGGCCGGCCATCACGGCGAACCGCATCCACTTGCCCAGGGCACCGATCAGCAGGGCGACCAGGGTGGCCAGCACCATGATCAGGGTGACGTTGATGGCGGTGAAGGCGAAGGTCCGGCCGACCACGCCCCAGAACATGTCGTCGGACAGGATCTGCCGGTAGTTGTCGAGGCCGACGAACTCGGCGCCGCCGCGGATCAGCTGGCCGATGCCGAACTTCTGCACCGAGATCAGCAGGTTGCGGACCAGCGGGTAAGCCAGCAGGTACGCCGTGCCGACGATGGTCGGCGCGACCAGGAGGTAGGGGAGAACTCTGGCCCACAGGGGTCGCCCCCGCCGGGCCGGGACCGGTGTGCCGGTCCCGGGGGCGGGGGCTGCTGTGGTGGTCTCAGCTTCAGCCACAGCCATAGTTCTACTTGGTGTTCAGGGCCTGGGTGATGATCTCGTCGGCAGCCTTCGCCGCAGCGGCCGGGTCACCGCCGGTCAGCACCTTGGTCTGGTACTCCTTGATCGGGTTCTTCGCCTCGACCGCGGCCCAGTTCGGGGAGTTCGGGGTGGCCTTGCCGTTGGCGGCGCCGGCCGCCATCGCCGCGACGCCCTCGTCCGAGCCGACCGACGAGGCCAGGCTGGTCCGGTTCGGGACGTACTTCATCGTCTTGGCCAGGTCGGTCTGCCACTTCTCGCCGGCCAGCTCCTTGATGAAGGTGTACGCCGCGTCCTGGTCGGCCGAGGCCTCCGGGATGATCAGGTCGGAGCCGCCGGTGAAGACGGCGCCCGGCTTGTCGGCGGACTTGCCCGGGATCGGGAAGAAGCCCAGCTTGTCCTTGAGCGCCGGGTTCGCCTGGGCGATCAGCTCGGCAGCACCCGGAACGGCGATCATCTGCGCGACCTTGCCCTGCGCGAAGACGTCGGTCTGGGTCGGCTTGGCCTCGTCGGAGTCCTTCGGGCCCTTGCCGAGCGCCTGGATCTGCTTGTAGAAGTCCATCCCCTTGAGTGCCTCGGGGGAGGACAGGCCGCCCTTCCACTGCTCGCCGTCCTTGACCGCGAGGTCGCCGCCCTCGTCCCAGATGAAGCCGGACAGCACGTAGAAGTTCTGGCCGGGCAGGTAGATGCCCTGGTTGCCGCCGGTGTTCAGCTTGGCGGTCGTGGCCAGCCACTCCTCGCGGGTCTTCGGCGGGGTCACCTTGGCGGCGGCGAAGAGGTCCTTGCGGTAGACGACGACCCGGTTCGCGGCGTAGTACGGGATGCCGAACTGCTTGCCCTCGTACAGGCCCGGGCCGGCCAGGCCCTCGATCCAGTCGTCACCCTTGAGGTCGGACTTCTTGTCGGTCAGGTCCTTGACGCCACCGCTGGCCGAGTACTGCGCGACCTGGGTGTTGCCGACCTCGATCACGTCCGGCGCGTCCTTGCTGGCCAGCGCGCCGATGATCTTCGGGCCGATCCCGTTCCATTCCTGGATCTGGACGTTGGCCTTGATCTCCGGGTGGTCGGCGGCGAAGCCCGCCTCGAACCGCTTCAGGAAGTCGTCGGAGACGCTGCCCTTCATCAGCCAGACATCGATCGTCTTCGGACCGGCGTCGGCCGCGGCGTCTTTCTTGTCGTCCGAGCTGCCACACGCGGCGAGCGCGGTCAGGGATAGCGCCGCGACTGCGGCGACGGCAAGGGAGCGGAACTTCATCGGATCCCACCTCTGGCGAAGTAGCCGGATCGGCCTCCGGCTGACTGGTATGAACCTGTCGTTCAGTGGCGTAGAGAATTGCCCAGGATCCGCTGAGGCGTCAATAGTTCAGGAGGGTCCGTTACTAAGTTGTGTTTGCGCTCTCTCGCGGCAACCTCGCCGAAACCTGCTGTTTTCGAGCGCTTGTTGCATTTTGCGTTGCAAAATACGCAATAGACCACTTCGGAGGCTGGTAAGTCGTTGACCGGACCAGTTGACCTGGCAGGCAACGTCCTACCAGCCTCACGGCGGTCAGAGCGCGCCGACGTACTGACTGACGTGGTACGCCGAGGTGGTCGGCCCGTCGTGGGTCCACTTCGACACCATCAGGTGCAGCTCGTTGGCGCCCGAGCCCGACCAGGGGTGGATGAATCCGCCGTACAGGCCGGGCTCCTGGGGGTAGGTGATCTGAACCTTCTCGTTGCTCCAGCCGGTGTCCGGGCCGTAGGCCCAGCGGGTGACGATGTTGCCGGTGGCGCAGTTCAGGTAGGACATCGCCCAGATGCCGTTGCTCAGCCGGCGCACGGACGGCTCGCCGAAACGGCCGGTCAGCACCGGGGTGCACGGGCGGCCCCACCCCCAGTTGGTGCCGTTCCAGCCGAAGCCCTCGTACAGCTCGGGGTTGAACAACTTGTCCCAGCGGACCCGGCGCAGCATCATCGGGCCGTCCTGGCGACCGGCCCGGACCGAGTGGATGTAGACGTAGTCGCCCATCCGGGTCATCGTCCACATCTGGAACGGGTCCTTGTTGTCAGCGCTGTTGAACCACTTCAGATTGGTACGCACGAAGTCGTTCCCGTTGTCGGTGAACGCCAGCCCGGCGTACCGGGACTTCCACAGCGGACCGTTCGGGCTGACCACGTCCCAGTTCTCGATGCTCATGTAGGACACCAGTTGCCGGCCCGTCTCGGGGAAGCTGATCCCGTCGTTCGGGATCACCGACACCTCCCAGAGGCCGTCGATACCGATCCCGTTGTGACCGTTGTGCATGATCTCCGGCGCGCGACTGTTGCCGACGGCCCGCGCCGCGCTGTCGAAGACGATGCCGCCCGCCGCGCCGGGATGGACGGCCGAGCGCAGCATCACCGGCGAGCGCCAGTCGTTGTTCTGCGTCTCCGGCCATGGGTTGTTGAAGGTGTCGCCGAACAGGTAGCCGATCGAGCCGTTCTCCAGCACGTAAGGGATACCGAGATCGGTACCGGCCACCTGCCAGCGGCTGTTGGTGTCGAGATCGGCCCCGGTGACGCGCTTGCGCCAAGTGGCGGCCTCGGCGCCGGTTGGTGCGATCAGGCCGGGGACCACGGCTGCGCCGACTCCGGCTGCCGCAACGCTTCCGATGAATGTCCGTCGTTTCATGAGCTGACCTTCCAGACGTTGGGGCGGTGGCGGCTAGAGCGTTCCGGCGTACTGGCTGACGTGGTACGCCGTACTGGCGCCGTTCGGGCCGCGGGTCCACTTGGAGACCATCAGGTGCAACCCGTTGGCGGCCTTGGTCGACCAGGGGTGGATGAACCCGCCGTACAGGGACGGCTCCTGGGCGAAGGTGACCTGGATCTTCTCGTTGGTCCAGGCCTGGTCCGGGCCGGCCGCGGTGCGGGTGACGATGTTGCCGGTGGCGCAGTTCAGGTAGGCCATCGCCCAGGTGCCGTCGCTGAGCCGGCGGACCGACGGCTCACCGAAGCGGCCGTTGAGGATCGGCGTGCACGGGCGGCCCCAGCCCCAGTTGCTGCCGTTCCAGCCCCAGCCTTCGTACAGCTCGGGGTTGAACAGCTTGTCCCAGCGGACCCGGCGCAGCATCATCGGGCCGTCCTGGCGGCCGGAGCGGACCGAGAAGACGTAGACGTAATCGCCCTGGCGTTGCATGGTCCACATCTGGAACGGGTCCTTGTTGTCGCCGCTGTTGAACCACTTCAAGTTGGTGCGGACGAAGTCGTTGCCGTTGTCGGTGAACGCGAGTCCGGCGTACCGGGACTTCCACTGCGGGCCGTTCGGGCCGGCCGAGTTCCAGTTCTCGATGCTCATGTAGGAGACCAGCTGGCGGCCGGTCTCGGGGAAGCTGATGCCGTCGTTCGGGATCACCGTGACCTCCCAGAGGCCGTCGATGCCGATGCCGTTGTGACCGTTGTGCATGATCTCGGGGGCCCGGCTGTTGCCGACAGCCCGGGCCGCGCTGTCGAAGACGATGCCGCCGGCCGCGCCCGGGTGGACCGCTGAGCGGAGCATCACCGGGGAGCGCCAGTCGTTGTTCTGCTGCTCGGGCCAGGGGGTGTTGAAGGTGTCGCCGAAGAGGTAGCCGATCGAGCCGTTCTCAAGGACATAGGGGATGCCCAGGTCAGTGCCGGCCACCCGCCAACGGCTGTTGGTGTCGAGGTCGGCGCCGGTCAGGCGCTTCTTGTACGTGGCGGCCTGCGCTGTCGCGGGGGCGATCAGGCTCGGCGCCGCGGCGGCGCCGACTCCGGCCGCCGCGATGCTGCCGAGGAATGTGCGTCGTTTCATCAGGATTCGGCCTTCCAGACGTCGTGGGGCGGTGACGACGTGTCACTGGTCGGTTACGAATCTCGCAGACGATCCGGATTCGGGCCAGAGCTATTCGACGGTGGTCGAAAATCGATTTCCCACCACGGCTGAGGCGACCGCCGCGTCGGTCGCGCCGATCCCGGTCAGGTCGGCGATCGAGTGCGAGAGCGCGCGGTTGGTGTCGGCCAGGATGGTGCCGACAGAGACGTCGGCGTCGGCGTCGATGACACCAGCCCGTACTGCGTTGCCGAAGTCGCCATGGTGGAGGCACTGGGCGTGGTCGTCGGTGGCGACCAAGGCGTTCTCGAACAGCTCGACCGGGAGTTCGTGCTTGCCGGGCATATCGGTGCCGACGCCGGTGACGTGGACGGCATTGCGGAAGGCCTCGGCAGGGAGCGGGTTTCGCGCGGCTGTGGTGGTGATGACGCAGAGCGCACCCGCCTCCAGCGCATCTGGGCGTGCGTCGAGTCCCTCGGCCTCGAAGGCTTGGCAGAGGCGCGCGGCCGCATCCGGTCGGCGACCCCAGACGTGCACCCGGGTGATCGGGCGGAGTTTGCTCAGCCAGAGCACTTGGAGCAGGGCTTGCTCGCCGGTTCCCAGGACGGCGACCTCATCGACCTCGGGTGGCGTCAGAGCGTGCGTGATCAGGGCGCCCGCGGCCGCAGTACGCCAGGAGGTGAGCATGCCTTCGTCGGAGAGCACCGCAGCCGGTACGCCGGTGGTCGCATCGACGACCAGGATCAGCCCGTTGTTGACCGAGGCGAACGTGCTGGCGATCTTCACCGCGAAATAAGGGGATCCGGCGACATGACCGGCCTTTACATGGCAGTCGCCGGCATGGTCGGGGAACTCGAGCAGCATCGGCGGCGGCACCGCAGTACGGGCTTCGGCGTGTGCGATCAGCGCCTCTCGGACGGCCGTGAAGATCACCTCGGGCGTGGCGATCGCGGTGATCTCGGCCAACCCGATCACTGGCAGCGTCATCGGCGTTTCTCCAACCAGGTGGTCCACTGCTCCAGGGCTTCTTCGGGCGCGAGCCGGCCGACGCCGACGCGGAACCGGTCCTGCGGGGTCTCGGTCAACTCGGAGCGGTAGATGCTCGACGGCAGCAGCAGGACGCCGGCCTGCTCGACCAGTTCCGTGCACATCGCCTCGACGCCGTCCGCGCCGAGATAGCGCGGATAGGCAACACAACCGCCTTGTGGCCGGGCGAAGTCGAAGAGATCCGGATACCGGCCGAAGAAGTCCTCGAACAGCGGCAGGTTGGTCGCGACGATGCCGCGGTTGCGGTCGAGCAGTTGGTCGCGAGCGCGCAGGCCGATCAGCGCGAGGATCTCGCTCGGCGCGGAGTTGCAGATCGAGGTGTAGTGCTTGGCCCGCTCCAGCTTGTCGAGCAGCGCACGGTTGCGGCAGGCGATCCAGCCGATCCGCAGGCCAGGCAGGCCGTACGCCTTCGACATCACATTCAGCGAGAGTGCTCGCGCCGACAGATCAGCCGCCTGCGGCAACGACGGGCGGTCGAGCTCGAGACCGCGATACACCTCGTCGCTGAACAACGTGATGCCCCGCTCGTCGCACAACCGCACCAACCGCTGCCACTCGGCAAGCTCCGGTACTGCGCCGGTCGGGTTGTTCGGGAAGTTGACCGAGACCAGCTTGGTGTTCGGCCGGAGTGCCCGCTCGACCGCGTCGACGTCGAGCATCCAGTTGCTCTCGGCAACCAATGCGACGCCGGTGACCTCGCAGAGCGACAGCGGGATCGTCTCGGCCGCCTGGTAGTTCGGGGTCAGCACGACCGCGTGATCGCCGGGTGAGAGCAACGCGTGCATCGCCAGGTAGATCGCCTCCTCGGCGCCGGCGAAACACATCACGTCTTCGGGCTCGACACCGTCGTACGTACCGGCGATCTCCTCCCGCAGTGCGGGCAGACCGCGCGTCTCGGTGTAGCCGAGGGCGAGCGTGTCCCAGCGCCGACGGCCGTCCTCGTCGGCGAGCTCCAGCAGCTCGGACACCGCGATCGTCTGCGCGTCCGAGGCGGTCAGGTGGTAGCGGGCGCTGAACTCCCAGCGCGAGAAGTAGGTCTCCAGCTTGAAGTCAGGAAGGGTCGGCATCGATCGGCTCCTTACGGGCCTGGGCGATCAGCTGATAGAGCGCCGAGCGGGAAACCTGGAGCGCCCGCGCGACAGTCGGTACTGCGCGGCGCTGGCTGAGCACCCCTGCCTTGTCCAGCTGCACGAGCAGCTCCAGCCGGTCTTCCTTGGTCAACTGGTCGACGGCTACTTGCCGCTCGCGCACGTAGTCGGCGACCAGTTCGTTGAGCGTCTCGGACCAGTCGTGCTCGAACAGCACGCGCGGCTGACCGACGACCGGCGCGGCGAAGGCCGCCAGGACTCTGCTCGCCGTCTCGAAGGCGGTCCGGTCGACGTTGATGCACAGCACGACATCCGGCTCACCGTTGTCGTCACGGAGTACGGCGCTGACGCTGGAGAGCCGCCGGCCGTCGGCGAGGGACTTGGGGTAGGGCCCGTAGACGTCGGGACCGGTGGCCGACAGTTCCTCGAGCTCACCGAGCAGCGACGGGTCGCCGACCGCGCGGTCGGCGAACGCGCTCCAGATGCCGATCACCTCGTCCTTCACCGGGTCGTGCAGGACCACCTCGGCGTGCGGGGAGAGCAGGCGCGCGATGGCATCACAGACCGGAGCCAGACGATGGGGCATGCCTGGACATTACGTCCAGATTAGACAACCTGTCCAGGAGTGGCGTCTTGGCGCTGCGCGTGCCGGAGGCCGGTGAGGAGGAGGCCGATGCTGATCACGCCGACGATCGCGTAGGTGAGCTTGCCGCCGATGCCGTCCCAGGTGGTGTGCAGCGCGACTGCGACGGCGTACAGACCTAGGAAGCCGAGGAATCGACGGCTGGTCGGCTGGACGACGAAGCGCCAGAGGCCCCAGCAGGTGATGCCGGTCCAGGACGCGTGTCCGGCGGGCGACAGCAGCCCGCGGATGAACAGCGACTGCTCGGCCGCCCCCACGTTGCCGCCCGACTGCAGGAGCGCGACGAAGGCGTACCCCATCGTCTCCAGTACGGCGAAACCTGTGCCGACCGCGACGCCGATGATGATGCCGCTGCCGATCGAGCGCCGGTACCGGTGGCCGAAGAAGACCACCAGGACGGCCGGCACAACCAGCTTGGCCGCCTCCTCGATCAGGCCGACCCCGAGCATCGGGAGCGCCCCGAGCTTGCGCATCGCGTCGTACTCGAGCAGGCCGGCCACCACCACCCCGACGACGCCACCGAACAGCAGCGAGCCGCCCAGCGTCGGCCCGTCGATCAGCCACCGACCCGACCGGCCGGCCGCGAACATGACGAACGTGAGCGGTACGACGAGCGCACCGAGCAGGATCATCGTCGGGAAGAGATTGGGGTTGCCGGTGTCGGTCAGGACGGCCAGCACGGCCAGATAGAGCCCGCCGCCGATCAAGAACGTCCCGACCCAGGCCCACCTGCGCACCAGCTGCTGTGCCGTCATACGCAGATTGTTGCAAGCAGTTACCTTTAGTGAGGAGAGGGAACGCCGATGAAGATCGCTTGGTGCTTGCCGCTGCTGCTACTGGCTGCCGGCTGTGGTGCTGACCAGCAGCCTCAGCAGCAACCCACTGTCACGGTCACTGCTCCTGCGAGCACTCCTACCGCTGCCCCGACCTCGACGGTGGCGCCGCCGCCGTCCAAGCCGCCCACTCCGCCGCAGGAGTCGCGGAGCGCCGTAGTACCGGCTGTGGTGGGGGTCAACCACCAGTTGGCGCAGGACATGATGCAAGCGGCCGGCTTCTTCTACCTGACCGAGGAGGACGCCACCGGTCAGGGGCGGTTGCTGGTCAACGACCGCAACTGGGTGGTCGTCACCCAGTCGCCGGCGGCCGGCACCACCGCCGCGGTCGACTCCAAGATCGTGCTCCGGTCGAAGAAGATCGGCGAGTAGCGCGCTGTTCGCCCGGAATTCAGCGCCGTGGCGCGGTTGCGCCATGTCGCAGCTACGGCAGCGATGGACAGGGCGCGACCGCGGGTTCCGGTTGCAGACTCACTCGTTAGAGGTGCCCTGCCCCCCAGCCTCTCGAAGAGGAGATCCTGCCCATGTCCTCCCCAGTCCCTGTGCCGTCAAGGAAGGCTGCCGCCACCCTCGCGGCCGTCCTTGCGCTCAGCGTCGCCGCGGTGATCCCGGCCGGCGCCACACCGCCACCCACCAGTCCACCCACCACGCCACGCGCGACCGGCGGCGTACCGGCGAAGGCTTCGGTCGTCACCCTGATCACCGGTGACGTCGTCGAGGTCACCGACGCCGGCGGCGGCAAGAAGGCGGCTGCCGTCCGTCCGGCCCCCGGCCGCGAGCGGATCGCCTTCCACACCATCGAGGTCGACGGCGGCCTGCGGGTGCTGCCGAGCGACGCCGTGCCGTACATCTCGACCGGTGTCCTGGACGCCGACCTCTTCGACGTCGACGAACTGATCGCCGATGGCTTCGGCGACTCGGCCGGGACTACCCTCCCCCTCATCATCCGGTACTCCGATCCGTCCGCCGCGCGGGCGCAGGCCCTGACCGGTACGACCACCACGCGCACCCTCGACTCGATCGGCGCCACCGCGGTCAAGGCGGCCAAGGGCGAGCTGCCCGCGCTGTGGAAGTCGCTCGAGCCGACCAGGAACGCTCGCGCGCTGAGCCGGGGCATCGCGAAGATCTGGCTGGACGGCCGGGTGCACCCGGTGCTCGACAAGAGCGTGCCGCAGATCGGCGCCCCCGCCGCGTGGCAGGCCGGGTTCGAAGGCAGCGGCATCAAGGTGGCCGTCCTGGACACCGGTGTCGACGCCGAGCACCCCGACCTCAAGGGCAAGGTCAAGGAGGCCAAGGACTTCTCCGACAGCCCGACCGGCCCGGCTGACCACTTCGGCCACGGCACCCACGTCGCGGCGACCATCGCGGGCACCGGCGCGGGCGCAGGAGGCACTCGCAAGGGCGTCGCGCCCAAGGCCGACCTGCTGATCGGCAAGGTGCTCGGCGACGACGGCTACGGCTACGACTCCGGCATCATCGCCGGGATGGAGTGGGCCGCGGAGCAGGGCGCGCGGGTCGTCAACATGAGCCTCGGCGGCGGCCCGACCGACGGTTCCGACCCGCTCAGCCAGGCGCTCGACCGGATCACCGCTGCCTCCGGCACGCTCTTTGTGGTTGCTGCAGGCAACGATGGCGCCGACCAGTCCGTCGGGGCTCCCGGTACGGCGCCGTCCGCGCTGACCGTCGGCGCCGTCGACCGCAACGACCAGTTGGCCGACTTCTCCAGCCGCGGACCACGACTCGGCGACGACGGCCTGAAGCCCGAGATCACCGCGCCCGGCGTCGACATTGTCGCGGCCCGCGCGGCCGGTACGGCGATGGGCCAGCCGATCGACGACCTCTACACCGCAGCCTCCGGTACGTCGATGGCGACGCCGCACGTGGCCGGATCGGCCGCCCTGCTCGCCCAGGCGCACCCGGACTGGAAGGCCGACCGGATCAAGGACGCGCTGGTCAGCACCGCCAAGACCAACCTGGACCTGAGCGTCTACGCCCAGGGCTCCGGCCGGGTAGATGTCGCCCGCGCCGTGGCGCAGAAGGTCTACGCGACCGCGACGGCCGACTTCGGTCTGGTCAGCGCGGGCTCGACCAAGACGGTCACCTACAAGAACGACTCCGCGGCCGCGGTCACGTTGACCCTCTCGGTCAACGTGACCAACCTGGACACGAAGCAGCCCGAGACCGACGCGTACACGGTGCCGGGCACCGTCACCGTGCCGGCCGGCGGCAGCGTCGACGTACCGGTGGCCCTGGACCCGGCCAAGCTCACCCGCGGCCTGTTCAGCGGCTGGATCGTCGCCACCGGCCCGAACGGGCTGGTGACGCACACCGCGGTCGGCACCCTGAAGGCCGGACCGAAGCACAAGGTGACGATCCGGGCCGTCGACCGCGACGGCAAGCCGACCGGCGTACCGGTGGTCAGCCTGTTCGGCGACAACTCCCGGTCGGACGTGCTCGGCTGGCTCGACGACGGCGAGACCGCCACCGTCGAGCTGGAGGAAGGCAACTACCTGGTGCACGGGCTGGTCGAGGACTACAACGTCCAGGACGAGAAGGTGAGCCTGTTCACCGACCCGAACATCTCCGTCACCAAGGACATGGAGCTCGTCATCGACGCCCGCAAGGCGGCGCCGATCACGATCACCACGCCCAAGCCGTCCGAGCAGCAGGCGGTGCTGAGCTACTACGTGCACCGGGTCTACCCGAACGGCCGCAGCATCAGCCACGGCGTCATGCACTTCAGCACCGTCAAGCAGGTGCTGGTGACCAGCACCAAGCCGGTCGCCGAAGGCACCTTCGAGTTCTCGTCCCGCTGGCAGTTGGCCGCGCCGCTGGTGCAGACCTCCATCCCCGGCATCAGTGGGCCGCTGGACATCAACTTGTTGCACCACTCGCCGTCGTACGAGGGCAAGAAGAGGTTCCCGCTGGTTGCGGGCGGTCCGGACCTCAAGGGCGTCAAGGGCGCGATCGCTGTGCTCGACTCCAGCGAGGACGGCTGGGGCAACGGCAGTGAGCAGGAGCAGATTGCCGCGGCCGCCAAGGCGGGTGCAGCGGGCGTCATCCTGGTCCGCCCGGCCGGCTGGTCGGCATGGACCGTCTGGACGCCCGTCGGCGACCGGGAGCCGATCCCGGCGATGGTGACCGGCAGCAACGACGGCGAGAAGCTCCTGAACCGGATCCGTCAGGGCAAGGCCACTGTCGACCTGACGCTGACCACCTCGAGCCCCTACCTGTACGACGTCCAGCAGGTGTCGAGCAGCTTCATCCCGAAGAAGATCGACTACAAAGTGACCACTGCCAACAGTGCGCGGGTCAACACGTCGTACGCCGACAACGGTGGCTTCAACTGGGCGAAGGAGCAGCGGTTCGGCTGGCGTCCGTGGCAGGAGTTCTCCTGGAACGACGCGCAGCGGACCATCGAGACCCCCAAGGCTCGGGAGGAGTGGGTCACCACCGGCGACTCGCTCTGGCAGCACCGGGTGCACCACCTCTACCCGTGGAACGAGATGGGCCCGCTGATCGGCGGCCTGACCTCGTTGCCGCGGACCTACAAGCCGGGGACGTCCAGCGAGACCTGGTTCGGTCCGGTCGTCCGGCCGGCCGCCGCGCCTGGGATCGTCTCCACCCGCACCGGCGATCGTCTGTCGCTGCGTGTGCCGGCGTTCGTCGATGCCGACGGCCACTACACGGTCGGCGAGACCACCTCTTCGTCCGCGGTGCTGAGCCGCAACGGCGCTGTGGTGGCGGAGCTGCCGGACGCGTGGGAGGACGTCATCACGAGTGGCGCCGACGCGGCGTACAAGCTGGAGCTGGCGACCGAGCGGAAGGACACGGAGGGCGAGTGGAACTGGGGCACCAGCGCTCGCACTGTCTGGGACTTCCGGTCCAAGCAGGCTCCGGCGGACAAGGCTGTTGCGCTGCCGCTGCTGCAGGTCGGGTACGACGTACCGGCTGACCTGACCGGACGGGTGGCTGCTCGGCCGCATGTGATCGGGTTCAGCGTTCGTCAGCAGGCTGGTGCGCCGGCTGCCCGGTCCACCTCACTGCAGGCGTCGGTGTCCTTCGACGAGGGCAAGACGTGGCGCCGGATCATCACTGTCGGCGCTCTGGGTCGCTACGTTGCCGTAGTACCGGCGGGTAAGGGGACTGTGTCGCTGAAGGTCGTCGCTGGTGACAGTGCCGGCAACAAGGTGACCCAGACCGTCATCCGGGCCTACGGGCTCAAGTAGGTGACCGCTGTAGCCGGGACTCCCTCACGGGTCCCGGCTACAGCCATTTCCGGCGGGCTGCCTGGAAGGCCAGGCCTGTGCGGGTGTCGACGCCTGCGAGCGCCATCATCCGGTCGAGGCGGCGCTGGACCGTACGGCGGCTGATGCCGAGCTGGGACGCGATGGACTTGTCCGGGACGCCTGCGACGAGCAGGGACAACAGGAAGCGCTCGTTGTCGTCCAGACCCTCCGGGTCCTGCGCCTCGGCGGACTGGAGCTTCACCGGGGTCGCCGCCTCCCACTGGCTCTCGAACAGAGCGAGTAGTGCGTCCAGTAGCTGGCCCCGGCCGATCACCGCGGCCGTCGGCTCACCAATGCCCGCCTCCTCGTCCCGAACGAGCGGACAGACCGCAGTAGCCCGGTCGACGATCGCCAGTCGCACGGGGAGCGTCGGCAGCGTCCGTGCCTCCTCACCCCAGCTCACGCCTTCGGCGATGGTGTCGAGCTCGCCGGGCGTCTCCAGGAGCGCCCGTTCGTAGATGGCCCGGTAGCGGACGCCGCGGCTGAGCGCGCCGTACTCCTCGGTGTTCTCCGCGCCGGCCATCGCCAGCGGGTTCGCACGGCAGAACCAGAGGATCTCCGAGCGCGCCGACTCCTGCAGGTCGCGCAGCCGGTCGCGCAGCGGGGCCGCGCCGACGATCACCTCGACCAGGTGGTGCGCGTCCCGGCGGCTGGCGCTGAGCCGGAACTCCTCGCTCAGCGACGCCACCGTCTTGCGGGCCGACTCGAGCGACTCCTGCCGCCGTAACAACGTTGTACCGAGCGCAACGTCAGGCGGCAGCGCACGAAAGACCGGGTCGTCGCCGGGCTGCGCCGTGACCGTGACCAGGCCCTTCGCCTGCAGCCGCTGCAGCACCTCGATCGCCTCCGGCTGCGGCAACCGGGCGACCTCGGCCAACTCCGCCGACCGCGCGACCGACAGCCCGACCAGCAGCCGGTATGCCTGCTCCTCGTCGGCGTCCAGCAGCGATCCGTCGTGCATCCAGCCCACCTCCTCGAAAACTCCACCCAATCGTGGCACCGAACTGCCGTCACGAAATCCAGCCTCCGCCGTCACTACCGGTGAAAGACGCAATCGCGGACCTCCCGCCCGAGCCGCCATCGAGAGAGATCACCATGAACTGGACGGACTACGCCGGCCTCGTCGGCCTGGTTACTGCCGCGGTACTGGCCGGCTGGACGCTGCTGGGCACCAACACCACCACGCCGCATCGCGGAACGCCACGACATCTGGGAAATCCGGGGCACCGCTTCGGCTCCGGCCGGCACCGGGCCCAAGGTCAACGGCTGCTGACCCGGCTGAAGGCCCGCTGACTGAACCCTCCGCGGACTACGCTCATGGGAGCGCTCTCAAGCCTGTTGGAGGGGTCCATGCCTGAGATCCGGCCGTACCGGCCGAGCGATCGGGACGCTGTCGCCGACATCTGCGTCCGCACCGCCGACAACGGCGGTGACTCCCGATCGCTCTACCCGGACCTCGACCTGATGCCGAGCATCTTCGCGCTCCCGTACGTCGTCCTGGAGCCGGAGTTCGCGTTCGTGCTGGCCGACGATGCCGACCACCCGGTCGGCTACATCCTCGGCACCGCCGACACGCCGACCTTCGCCCGGCGCTTCCGCACGGAATGGCTACCGGGCCTACTCGAGCGCTACCCAGCGCCGACCGATCCACCCGGTACGCCGACCGAACTGATGATCAGCTTGATGCACGACCCGGAGCGCCTTGTGATCCCCGAGGTGGCGGCCTATCCCGCCCACCTCCACATCGACCTGCTCCCGCAGTACCAGCGGGCCGGCCACGGGCGTGCCCTGATGGACACGCTCCTGGCCGCCCTCGCCGCAGCCGGCATACCGGCCATTCACCTGACCATGCTGACGTCGAACACCCCGGCCCGAGCCTTCTACGACCGCCTGGGCTTCCACCACATCCCGGTCCCCGACGTCGACGTGGTGACGTACCTGGGGCGCAGTACTCAGTGAGGCCAGGGCAGCATCCGAAGGCAACCCTTGGGATCCGAGCTGCCTGACTCGCCGGTCTCGATCACCTTGGTACCGGTGGGGTCGGCCAGGCAGGTCCGTTGGGAGACGCGGTTCCTGGACGTCAGGTAGACGAGCTTCCCAGCTGCGTCGTACCCGCGGGTGTCGTAGCGGGTGTCTCCCCGGTCGCCGAATCCACTGCGCCCACCCGGCACCGGCCCTTTGCCCGGCAACGGTGCGAACCAGTAGCCCTGGCGCAGGATCGCCTGCACCGGCTCCTGGCCGGGCAGCTCGACGACCACCTTGACGACCGGCTGGGTGTAGCGGCCGACGGACGGCAGCACTGTCTCCACGAGCGAGTACAGGTAGGGGAAGTCGTCGTAGCTGGTCGTCCCTCTGCCCTGTGCGTCCCACCCACAGACGTGCAGGTTCGGCACGCCCTGGAGGATCAGCCAGGTCTTCATCGCCGTCTGCGGTACGTCGGTGAACTCGAACCCGTCGAGCACCTTGACCTTCTCCGTGGTGCTCCGGGGGTACTGGCTCACGCATTCCTGCTTCCGCTCGGCCACCTCGGCGGCAGTGAGATCGCGGACCGGGTACTTCGCTGCCTCCGGGGTGGTCGTGGGGGCGGTCGGGGCCGGCGGCGCGTCGTCGTGCAGCGCCGGCAGGCCCACCAGGAGACCACCGGCAGTGACCAGTACCGCTGCCGCCGCAATGAGCGGTACGGCGTACTGGCGTCGGCGGGGCTTGTCATCGAAGGCGGCTTCGTGCTCGACGATCGCCGCGAGCTCGGCGGCTTGCCGCTCCAGCACGTGCGGCGGAAGTTCCTGCTGTGGGGGATGCGTCGTCATGGCCGGCTCTCCAACGGCTCGTACGGGGCGAGGTTCAGCTCGCGAAGACGTTTGCGGGCCCGCGACAGCCGGGATCTCAGCGTGCCCAGCGGAATGTCGAGCGCGATCGCGGCCGCCTGCTGATCGAGGCCGGCCCAGACGCAGATCTCGACGATCTCGCGCTCGTGTCTGGGCAGCTTGGCGGTCGCGGCGCGGGCCTGCTGCAACTGCCGCCGGTCGTCGAGCCGCTCGATCACTCCGTCCGCGTGGTCCGGTTCGTCGGTGGCCGTCAGGTTGGCGGCGGTCAGCGCACGCTGGTAGCTCCGCTTCGAGCGCCACTCGTTGCGGGCGGTGTAGTCGGCGGTCCGCAACAACCACGGCAGCGCCGAGTCGTTGTGCAGGACGATCTCGCTCCGCCGCCGCCACGCCTGCAGGAAGACCGCCGAGGTCAGGTCCTGCGCGTCGCTCCACGATCCGGTCCGGCGGTACAGGAAGTTGTAGATCGCGCCGGCGTGCCGGCGGTACACGTCGGCGAAGGCCTCACCGTCACCGGCCGCCGCGCGCTCCCACAGGACCCGGTCCGTACTCGTCATGGTCATCCGATCCTGACCCCTCACAGGGCCGGATCGGGTGCTGGTCGTGTCATTGAGGATTCCTTCCGCTGGCCGGTCCGCACACCTACTTCTGTCTGCGGAGCCGGCGGCGTTGCCGAAGCAACCCTCGAGCGGTGCTGCTGCTAGCTGATGGTGTGGTTGGTGGAGCGGGGGTCGCCGGTGATCCGGCGGGCGGCGTAGATGTCGCCCTTGGTCGCGGTCTTGCGCCAGGGGCGGGCCTTGGTGAGGGCGGTGGCGTACGCCGGGTCGTCGCGGTCGATCGTGGCGATGGTCAGCTCCTCGGGAGCGGTGACCGTGGCGACGTAGGTGCCGTCGGGGGCGATCAGGCCGGACGGCATCAGGTCGGCGGTCTGGGCCGGGAGCGACATCGCGACCCAGTAGTTGTTGATCGCGGCGTGGGCGCGGGCCTTGACCTCGAAGATCGAGTCCACCGGGTACGCCGAGAGCAGCAGGCACTCGACGCCGAGGCGCTCGTAGTGGCCGAACAGCTGGGGGAAGTTGATCTCGATGCAGATCGCGCAGCCGAACCGGTAGCCGTCCACGTCGAAGACGATCGGCTCGAAACCGGGGCTGAAGAAGCGGGTGACCTCGGTGTTGGACAGGTACTGCTTGTCGTACCGGTCGACGATCCTGCCCTGGTCGGAGATCACGTAGAGGCTGTTGTGCGGCCGGTTCGGCGGCGTCAGCGGGTGGGCCGAGCCGAGCACCACCCAGAGCTTCAGCTTCTCCGCGAGCTTCTTGATCTTCTCCAGCTCGTCGGCGACCACGGCGAAGTCCACCTCGGACCAGTCCTGGACCTGCTCCTTCGGATACCCCGACAGCTGGCCCTCCGGGAACTGGATCAGCCGCGCCTTCCCGGCGGCGGCGGACTTCATCAGCTCCCGGACCTTGGCCCCGTTCTCGGCCGCGTCCTTGGTGATGGTCGGTTCGGCAACAGCAATACGAATCCCCGTCATCGCCCCACGGTCCCATCCCGCGCCGACAATCACACCCGGACTCGGCGAGCGTCACACAGCTGTCAGGATTGTCGGACCCGGCCGACAGGATGGGTCCATGAGCTGGTCCGCCGTCCACGACCTCCGCCTCCGCGCCCGGTACGCCGAAGTCCGCGACCTGGCCGAGTGGTCCGACTGGATGCCCTTCGAAGCCGCCATCCCGAGTGCTCCTCGCGAGCCCGGCGTCTACCTCCTCCGCGAGCCCGTCACCGCCATCATCCGGTACGTCGGAATGGCCGGCGAGCGCGCCTCAGCCGGCCGCCCCCAAGGCCTTTACGGCCGCCTCAAGATCTACAGCAACGGCCGCGGCGCCATCAGCGGCTTCGGCGAAGAAGCCCTCGACCGCGCCCTCGCCGATCCCGTCTGGCTGGAGCAGCAACTCCAGGACCTCCGCGCCCACGGCCCGAAGACCGCCCAGGACTGGGCCCGCGAAGCCGTCCTCCGCCTCGACCTCGAAGTCGCCTGGTCGGTCACCCCGGACACCCACGACGCCCGCTACCTGGAGACCCAGGTCCACACCCTGCTCCAGACCACCGGACTCTGGAACCGCTGACCGGTCAGCAGCTGAGGGCTAGATCACAGCCACGCCCGGGCCGGAAAACAAAAACTCCCGGCCAGTTTCCTGACCGGGAGTCAAAGTGCGCGAGGGGGGAGTTGAACCCCCACACCCTTTCGGGCACACGGACCTGAACCGTGCGCGTCTGCCTATTCCGCCACTCGCGCGCTTGGTCACTGAGAGCCAGAAAACTGCTAACTGCGACCGAGAGAAAACACTAGCACGGCCTCAGGCAGACTCTGACATTGCGGGTTCGGTCGAACCTCCCGATACGATCGATCGTCGTACCCAGTGTGTCCACCGCGCACCGGTGGACACGGGGTACGGCGAGCCTCTTGAAGGTGCCGTACGGCAAGCACGATCGTTGGGTCCACCCGACGACCGAACCGTGGAGGAGGACGCGTGCGACCGCTGCAGCGCTTCGAGCGACGCCTCGAGGGAATCGTGAGTGGAGTCTTCGCGCGCGCATTCAAGGGCGACGTGGAGCCGATCGAGCTGGCCGCGGCCCTCAAGCGCGAGATCGACAACACCGCCCGGATCCTGTCCAGGGACCGCCGGCTGGTGCCGAACCACTTCACCATCGAGCTCGGGCCGGGGGACTTCGAGCGGCTGAACGCCTACGGGCGGACGCTCAACCACGAGCTCGCGAACGAACTGCGCGACCACGCAGACATCCAGCGCTACACCTTCTCCGGACCGATCGAGATCGAGTTGACCCAGGAAGACGAGCTGCCGACCGGCAAGTTCCGCGTCGTCAGCGCCACCGTCGGCAACCAGCAGCGGCCGCCGCAGCCCCAGCAACCGCAGCCGTCGTACCAGCCGGCCCCCGACCCGAACGCGACCGTGCTGCAGAACGCACCGGTGCAACCGCCGCCCGGCCCGCCGCCGGTCCGCCGCGGCCACCCGCAGGTGATGCTCGAGGTGAACGGCCGGCGCCGCCCGATCAACCCGCCCGGCGTGGTGCTCGGCCGGGGCACCGACGCCGACATCCAGATCAACGATCCGGGCGTCTCCCGGCGGCATGCGGAGATCCGGTTGATGCCGGAGGGCCCCGGAGGTGTCAAGGTGGTCCTGGTCGACCTGGGGTCCACCAACGGCACCCTGGTCAACGGACGCCGGGCCGCCGAGGCCGAACTGACCGACGGATCGACCGTGAGGATCGGGAACACCACCATGACGCTGCGCCTAGCGGACGAGCCGATCGCCCAGCCGCCGAGCAGCGGGTGGTGACTGGACTTCCATGTCGGAACTGACTCTCACCCTGATCAAACTGGGGTTCCTGGCCCTGTTGTGGATGTTCGTCCTGGCGGTGCTGTCCGTGATCAGGTCCGACCTGTTCGGCGCCAAGGTGGACGCCCGCGCGATCGCGCCGGCCTCGTCACCGCAGCCCAACGGCCGGACCCCGAAACCGGCCAAGCCGTCCAAGAAGCGCAAGGGCCTGCCCGGCTCGGTCACCATCGCCGACGGCCCGCAGGCCGGCGTCGGCGCGACCCTGGTCGAGGAGCCGGTCGTGATCGGCCGCGGCTCGGACTGCCAGATCCGCCTCGACGACGACTACTCCTCCACCCGGCACTCCCGCGTCTTCCTGTCCGAGGGTGAGTGGTGGGTCGAGGACCTGGGCTCCACCAACGGCACGTACCTCGACGGCCAGCGGGTGACCCGTCCCGTTCCGGCAGAGATCGGCGGTTCCATCCGGATCGGTCGTACGACGCTGAACATCGCGAAGTAGGCGCCGGTCATGACGTTATCGCTCGACTACGCCGCACTGTCCGATGTCGGACGGGTGCGCCGCAACAACGAGGACTCCGCGTACGCCGGTCCGCACCTGCTGCTGCTCGCCGACGGGATGGGCGGCGCCGCGGCCGGTGAGGTCGCCAGTGCCGCGGCCGTCCAGGTGATCCGTCGCCTGGACAAGCCCGGGATCGAGGGCCCCGACATGATGGAGGCGCTCGCCGGCGCCGTCCACCGGGCCAACGAGCGGCTCTCCGAGTTGGTCGAGGAGGACCCGGAGCGCGAGGGCATGGGCTCGACCGTGACCGCGCTGCTCTTCGACGGTCAGCAGCTCGGCCTGGCCCACCTCGGCGACTCACGTGCCTACCGGATGCGCGACGGGCTGCTCTACCAGCTCAGCCACGACCACACGTTCGTCCAGTCACTGGTGGACGAGGGCCGGATCTCCAAGGAAGAGGCCTTCACCCACCCGCACCGAAACCTGATCCTGCGCGTCCTCGACGGCCGGCCGGACTCCGACCCGGACCTGGAGATGCTCGACGTCCAGGCCGGCGACCGGCTGATGCTGTGCAGCGACGGCCTGCCCGACTACGTCAGCGACCAGGTGATCGCCACCGCGATGTCCGACGGTACGCCGGACTCCGTCGTGGTCGACCTGATCACCCAGGCGCTCGAAGCGGGCTCCAACGACAACGTCACCTGTGTGGTGGCCGACGTGGTCGAGACGGACCCTGCCAGCGGCAGCCAGCCGCAGCTGGTCGGCGCCGCGGCCGAGCTCGCCCAAGGCAGCACCGGCCCGGCCACGTCGAGCATGCGCGCTGTCGGCGAAGGCAGCGGGTCAGGAGGCGGCGGTACTGCGGACCTCGACCCCGAGGAGCTCCGCTACGCCCCGCAGGCCCCCAAGCGCTTCCTGTGGCTGCGGCGTCTCGCAGTACTGGTGGTGGTGCTCGGGCTGATCGGCGGAGGCGGCTGGTTCGCCTACAGCTGGACCCAGAAGCAGTACTACGTCGGCACCGACGGTGACTACGTCGCGATCTACAAGGGCGTCGACCAGGTCCTCCCTGGAGTCAACCTGTCCTCCCTGTACGAGAAGCAGGCGCTGCAGGTCGACAAGCTGCCGACGTACAACCGCGAGCAGGTCGAGGGCACCATCCAGGCCGACGACCTGGCCGCGGCCCGGCAGATCATCAGCGAGCTGGAGCGCGCCGCCGCCGAGTGCGCGGCCCAGCCGAACACCAAGCCGACCGCCACTCCGAAGCCGAGTACTCCGGTCTCGACGCCGCCCAAGCCGCCGGCGACCACGCCTGTCTCGACACCGGCGACCACGCCGAGCAGCACGCCGAGCAACGGCGCGGTCAACCCCGACGACTGTGACGGCGTCAAATGAGTATCGCTTCGACCTCCGTCATCCAGATCATCCCGCGCACCCGGCGCGGGGTGGAGCTGATGCTGCTCATCGTGGCGATCGGCGTCTCGGTCGGCGCCTACGTCAACATCGGCCTGACCGTGCAGGACAAGGTCCCGGCCAGCACCGGGTACTACGCGGCCGGGATCGGCCTGCTCGCCCTGATCGCGCACCTGGCGCTGCGCTACCGCGCGCCGTACGCCGACCCGGTGCTGCTGCCGTGCGCGGTGCTGCTGAACGGCCTCGGCGTCGCGATGATCCACCGGATCGACCTCGGCCTGGCCGACGGCCGGATCGCCAAGGGCCTGGAGCCCAAGGCGGCCGCCGCGCCGCAGCAGATCACCTGGACCGCGGTCGGGGTGATCCTGTTCCTGGTCGTCATCCTGCTGATCCGCGACCACCGCCGGCTACAGGCGCTGACCTACACCGCCGGACTGGCCGGTCTCGTCCTGCTGATCCTGCCGCTGATCCCCGGCCTCGGCGTGAACATCAACGGCGCCCGGATCTGGATCCGCGCCGCCGGCATGTCGTTCCAGCCCGGTGAGTTCGCGAAGCTGTGCCTGGTCATCTTCTTCGCCGGTTACCTGGTGGTGAAGCGGGATGTGCTGACGCTGGCCGGGCACCGGTTCCTCGGGCTCGATCTGCCCCGGGCCCGCGACCTCGGACCGATCGGGATCGCCTGGGTGGCCAGCCTCGGCGTGCTGGTGTTCGAGAACGACCTCGGTACCTCGCTGCTGTTCTTCGGCCTGTTCCTGTTCCTGCTGTACGTCGCCACCGAGCGGGCCGGCTGGCTGATCATCGGCGGCCTGCTGTTCGCCGGCGGCGGCGTCTTCGCGTACACCGCCTTCGGGCACGTGCAACGGCGGATCGACGACTGGCAGGACCCGTTCTCGATCGACGGCGGCCAGATCGCCCTCGGTCTGATGGGCCAGGCCTGGGGCGGGGTGCTCGGCCGTGGTCTCGGTCAGGGCCGCCCGGACCTGACCCTCTACGCGAACAGCGACATGATCATCTCCTCGTTCGCCGAGGAGTTGGGGCTGACCGGGCTGATCGCGATCATCCTGGTCTACACGCTGATCATCGAGCGTGGCCTGCGGACCGCGCTGGGCTGCCGGGACATCTTCGGCAAGCTGATCGCGACCGGTCTGGCGATGTCGTTCGCGCTCCAGGTGTTCGTGATCATCGGCGGCGTCACCGGGCTGATCCCGCTGACCGGTCTGGCCACGCCGTTCATGGCCCTGGGCGGTACGTCGCTGGTCGCCAACTGGGCGATCGTGGCGCTGCTGCTGCGGATCAGCGACCAGGCCCGCCGGCCGCAGACCCCTGCGGCGCCGGTCTCCGACGAAACGATCGCGATTGCGGTGCAGAAGGCATGAACTCAGCCATCCGAAAGCTGGCCGTGGCCGCGATCGTCCTGATGCTCGCGCTGATGGCCAACTCCACCTACCTGCAGGCCTTCCGGTCCAGTGAGCTGAACGGCCGCAACGACAACCGGCGGGTCCGGGACCAGCAGTTCTCGGTCGACCGCGGCCCGATCCTGATCGGCAACACTCCGATCGTGGACAGCAAGGAAACCAACGACCAGTACAAGTACCAGCGCACCTACTCCAACGGTCCGCTGTACGCGCCGGTGACCGGCTTCTACTCGTTCCAGTTCGGCCGCGGCGGGATCGAACTGAACCAGAACAGCGAGCTGAACGGGTTCAACCCGTCGCTGGCGTTCCGGCGGATCGTCGACGTGATCACCAACCGGCCGCAGCAGGGCGCGAGCGTCACGCTGACGCTGAACGCGGCGGCCCAGCAGGCGGCGTACAGCGCGCTGGGCAGCAAGAAGGGCGCGGTGGTCGCGCTCGATCCGAAGACCGGCAAGGTGCTGGCCCTGGTCAGCCGGCCGTCGTACGACCCGAACCTGCTCGCCTCGCACGACCTGGGCAAGGCCAGCGACGCCTGGAAGACGCTGAACGGCAGCGACGACAAGCCGATGCTGAACCGGGCGATCAAGGAGCTCTACCCGCCGGGTTCGACCTTCAAGCTGGTCACCTCCGCGGCCGCGCTGGCCAGCGGGAAGTTCACGCCCTCGACGGCGGTGAACTCGCCGGCCTCGCTGCCGCTGCCGCAGACCACCACCCCGCTGGTGAACGAGAACGGCCAGAACTGCGGTGGCAGCAACAACGCGACCCTGACGGTGGCGCTGCGGTACTCCTGCAACACCGCCTTCGGCACCATCGGCCTGGCCCTCGGGCCGGACGCGCTGCGCGAGCAGGCCGAGAAGTTCGGCTTCGGCGAGCGGCAGCTGCCCGAGCTCGGCGCGGTCGCCAGCCAGTTCCCCGGCGACCCGAACGAGCCGCAGACCGCGCAGTCCGCGATCGGCCAGTTCGACGTCCGGGCCACCCCGCTGCAGATGGCGATGGTGGCGGCCGGGATCGCCAACAAGGGCGAGGTGATGAAGCCGTACCTGGTCCAGAACGTCCGGACCGCCGACCTGAAGACGGTCTCGGAGACGAAGCCGGAGTCGCTGCACCAGGCGGTCAGCTCCGAGGTCGCCGCCCAGCTGACCGCGATGATGGTCGACGTCGTGAACAACGGCACCGGCAAGCCGGGCCGGATCGACGGCATCCAGGTGGCGGGCAAGACGGGGACCGCCCAGACGGCCAAGGACCGGCCGCCGTTCGCCTGGTTCACCGCCTTCGCGCCGGCCGACAACCCACAGATCGCGGTGGCGGTGATGATCGAGGACGCGAACGTCGCGCGCAACGACATCGCCGGCGGAACCCTGGCGGCCCCGGTCGCCAAGAAGGTGATGGAAGCGATGCTCGACCGGTGATGACGACGAGATACCAACCGGTGACAGAGCGTCCCGCCGACGGGCGCCGGTGGATGGTCCGGGCTACCGTGGGCACTTTGAGTGAGATTTGGCCGAGTTCGATCCGCGCAGTTTGGAAGGCAGAGTAATGACATCGCAGGCACGTCTCGTCGGCGGTCGCTACGAAGAAGGCGAACCGCTCGGTCGAGGGGGGATGGCAGAGGTCCGCAAGGGCGTCGACAACCGTCTGGGCCGTACGGTCGCGATCAAGCGGCTGCGGGTCGATCTGGCCAGCGACTCCACCTTCCAGGCCAGATTCCGGCGGGAGGCCCAGTCGGCCGCCTCGCTGAACCACCCGACGATCGTCTCGGTCTACGACACCGGCGAAGAACCCGACCCGAACGGTTCCGGCGTCACCATCCCGTACATCGTGATGGAGTACGTGGCCGGCAAGACGCTGCGGGACCTGATCCGCGAGGGCCGCAAGATCATGCCGGAGCGGGCGCTGGAGATGACGTCCGGCGTGCTCGAGGCGCTCGACTACAGCCACCGGGCCGGCATCGTGCACCGCGACATCAAGCCCGGCAACGTGATGCTGACCCCGAAGGGTCAGGTCAAGGTGATGGACTTCGGCATCGCCCGGGCGATCGCGGACACCACCTCGGACATGACCCAGACCGCCGCGGTGATCGGCACCGCGCAGTACCTGTCGCCCGAGCAGGCCCGCGGCGAGACCGTGGATGCCCGCTCCGACCTGTACTCGACCGGCTGCCTGCTCTACGAACTGCTGGTCGGCCGGCCGCCGTTCGTCGGTGAGTCACCGGTGTCGGTGGCCTACCAGCACGTCCGCGAGGAGCCGGTACCGCCGTCCTCGTTCGACCCGGACATCCCGCCGGAGGTCGACGCCGTCGTCCTGAAGGCGCTGACCAAGAACCGCGAGCACCGGTACCAGAGCGCCAACGAGATGCGCCAGGACATCCACCGGGTGCTGGCCGGTCAGCAGGTGACCGCGCCGATGGCGGCCGTCGCCGAGACCCGCTCGATGGCGCCGACCCAGGTCGCGCCGGCTGCCGCCGCCACCCAGGCGTACCAGCCGCAGTCCAACGATCTGCTCCCTCCTGACAACGGCAACGACGACCTGGCGCAGGACTCTCGCTCGCGGCGCAACCGCGGCCTGGCGTACTTCCTGCTCGGTCTGGCGATCGTGGCGATCGCCGTCGGCGCCTACGCGATCATCACGAGCATGAACGACAAGGACACCGCCGGTGGGGGCGACCCGAGCACCAGCAACACGCCGGTCGTCACCCAGGTCGACGTGCCGAAGGTGGAGGGGCTTCCGCTGCAGGAGGCGACCTCTCTGCTCGCCGCCCAGGGACTCACGATCAAGCCGAGCTACCAGACCAGCACCACGGTCGGTAAGAGCACGATCATCAGCCAGGACCCGGCCTCCGGCACCAAGGTGGACAAGAACACCGCCGTCACCGTGGTGGTCTCCTCCGGCCGCGCCGAGCCGACCGCCTTCTCGGTGCCGGACGTGCTGAACAAGTCCGAGGCCGAGGCGAAGAAGCTGCTGCAGAACTCGCCCGGTGAGTTCAAGGTCTCCTCGAACTCCAAGGAGGTCGACAACGAGGCGCCCAAGGGCACCGTGGTGGCGATCGACCCGGGTCCGGACCAGCAATACCCGAAGGGCCAGAGGTTCACCCTGACCATCTCGACCGGGCAGGTCGAGGTGCCGGTGCCGGACGTCACCACGCTGAGCAAGGCCGACGCCGAGCAGCAACTCAAGGCGCTGGGGCTGACCGTCGGCTTCGTCAACGACGACACCAACCCGACCGCTCCCGAGGGCACCGTGACCAAGCAGAGCGTCAAGGACGGCACGAAGGTCAAGGAGGGCACCAAGGTGATCCTCTCGATCGCCACCAAGCGCACCGAGCCCACCCCGACCCCGACTCCGACACCGACCGACACCCCGATCATCGGTGGCGGCGGAAACGGCGAAGAGGGCGACGGCTGACCAGGCCGCACCTGACCTGACCGATGAAAGGGCCGCTGGAGCACCTGCTCCGGCGGCCCTTCTCGTTGTCTCGCTCAGGCGACGCTTCGCCTTCTCCGGGTCTAGCTGACGACCGGAGCCATCCCGGCGGAGCGCTCGACGGCGCCCAGGTCGCCGCACATCTCCAGCCAGTTGGCGAGCATCCGGTGGCCGCCCTCGGTCAGCACCGACTCGGGGTGGAACTGCACGCCCTCGACCGGCAGGTCGCGGTGCCGGGCGGCCATGATCACGCCGGCCTCGGTCCGCGCGGTCACCTGCAGAGTGTCCGGCACGCTGTCCTGGGCGATCGCGAGCGAGTGGTACCGGGTCGCGGTGAACGGGGACGGCAGCCCGGCCAGTACGCCGGCGCCCTCGTGGAACACCTCGCTGGTCTTGCCGTGCAGCAACTCGTCCGCGCGGCCGACCACGCCGCCGTACGCGACGCCGATCGCCTGCAGGCCGAGGCAGACGCCGAAGATCGGCACCTCGCCACCCTTTTGCTTGACGATCTCGACGCAGGCGCCGGCTTCTTCCGGCGTACCGGGGCCGGGGGAGAGCAGCACCCCGTCGTACTCCGAGACCTGGTCGGGGGTGACCTCGTCGTTGCGCAGCACGGTGGTGTCGGCCTGCAACTGCTGCAGGTACTGCACGAGGTTGTAGACGAAGGAGTCGTAGTTGTCGACGACGAGGATCCGCGGCATGCGGACCATTGTCACAGACCGGCCGAGGCTCCGGACCCCGGTCAGCGCCCGGTGACGGAGGGGCTGGCGGTCGGGGTCTTCTCGAAGCCGGGCACGGTCGCGCTCTGCAGCTCCAGGGTGCCCTCGTAGGCAGGCATCGCGATCGAGGCGTCGTTCTTGACCTCGTAGCCGAGCTGGAACCGGACCACGTAGTCCTGCAGGTTCTCGATGTACTTCGAGTCGTCCAGCGCGCGCTGCAGCTTCTGCCGGTCGCCGATCGCGGTGATCTTGTACGGCGGCAGGTAGGGCACGCCGTGCAGGACGACCGAGTTGCCGACGCACTTGATCCCGGTGGTGGAGATCACCCGGTGGTTCTGGATCGAGACGGCGTCGGCGCCGCCGGCCCAGAGCGCGTTCACCACCGCCTGGATGTCCTGCTGGTGGATCACCAGCCAGTCGGCGTCCACGTCCGGGTTGTCCTTGACCACCTCGGGCGGGGCGTCCTTGAGCGTGACGGTGAGGCCCGGCCCGGTGACCGGAACGGTGCCGACCTGGTTGGACAGGTCCTTCAGCTGCTTGGCCAGCTTGGGCTCGATCGAACCCTGCTGGGTCTGCAACTTCTCGATGTCCTGGCTCAGCGCGGCGTGCTGGCGGGTCAGACCGGCGCTGCGCCGACTCTGTTCCTCCACCAGGCCCGCGAGCGTAGTGTTACGACTGGGACGCAGATCGGTACCGCGGGCGTTCGTCGCGCTGGTGGCGAACAACAGGCCGGCGCACAGCAACGCGACCGGCGCACTTGCGCGCCAGAGCGAAAAACGCCGCAGCTTGCTCACCCGTGATCCCCTTGCTCTCGTCTGCACTACGCTAACCGAGGCCAGAGCTAGCTTATGTGCCCCCAGCAGTGATCCTGTCAGGTGTCCGTAACGAGGAGTCGAGTCGTGCCCGAGTCGAGCAGTCGCAAAACCAAGAAGTCGTCCGCCGAGAAGGTCAAGGTGGAGAAGACTCCGAAGAAGCCGCGTACCACCAGCCGGGTGTGGGTCGCCCCGGTGATGCTGGGCTGCTGGCTGCTCGGCCTGATCTGGCTGGTCGTCTTCTACGTCGCCGGTCAGAACATCCCGGTGATGAAGGACCTGAACAACTGGAACCTGCTGATCGGGATGGGCCTGATCGCCGTCGGCTTCGTCGTCTCCACCCAGTGGATCTAGCGGTTCGCTGACGTTTCCCCCGCGGCCCACAGTCGGCGATCGGGCGCAACCGGCTGGGTCCGCGGGGACCGCGAGGCTGTAGTTATCCACATGGGTATCCCCAGGTGTGCACAGCTTTCAGGGGATTTCTCCCCAGGTTTTCCACGGGGCGAGGGACGAATCGGGGCAAAAATCGCCCAAATCTGTGGATAAATAAGGTTTGATCACCGTTTTATCCACAGCTGGGGAGCACGGTCCCCAGTCGGGCCGCGAAGTCCTGGGGAAACTCGTGGGCCAGGCCCGGGATCCGGTCCACGGTGAGCCCGAGGGCGGACAACCGCGGCTCCGCGGTGTCCACAACCTCCAGCAGCTCGTCCGCGGTCCCGATCAGGATGCTCGCCGGTGACAACGCCTGCTGTGCCTTGTCCGGCAGAGCCCGCAGCGCCGGAGCCAGTACCACGACGCCGGCCGCCGGCTCCGGGTCGGCCTCGACGGCCCAGTTGAGCGCCGCTCGCCCACCGGCCGAGAAGCCGGCCGCGATCAGCGGGAGATCCCGGAGCTGCTCCGGAAGGTGGCTGAGCGCCCGGGCGATGTCCTTCGCCGACTCCGCTGGATCCGGCCAGGTCCGGTACATCGGGGACATCAGCTGCGAGGACTCGACGCAGACCAGGGCGTAGCCGAGGTCGAGCACAGCCGCCCAGTCGCGCATCGCATGCCCCGCCCGCTGCCCGGCCCCGTGCAGGGCCACCACGACACCACAAGGATTTTCAGAGTAGGAAATCAGCGGCGGATCCTCCGCCGTGACCTTGCGAGCGCGGGACAGCTCCACCACCGCCTGAAAAGCCGGTAGATACTGCAGCGCCGCCAGATCGTCGTCCTCGGTGAGGATGCCCTCCTCCCACCAAGCTCCAGCAGCGCTGGCCTCCTGCAGCGCGACCAGCGCCTTCGTGGACTCTCCGATCGATCCCAGCAGACAGGCACGCAGATGGGCGAGCTCCGCCGTCCAGGGCGCCAGGTCGGCGCCGGCCGAGTCCAGCAGATCCAGCGCGACCTGCTGCAGGCCCTCGTCGTACAGCGCGCTCACGCGGTCGGTCAGGTGGTCGTAGCGGTCCTCAGAAGTCTCCACAGCACTGATCTTGGCATATATGTAGACGTCTACGTAGAGATGTGCGTATAGTTCTACGTAGGAGGAGATACATCATGCCGAACAAGACGATCTACGTTTCCGACGACGACCTGGCCCTCTACAAGCGGGCCCAGGAACTGGCCGGAAACCTGTCCCAAGCGATCTCGACCGCGCTGCGCCGCTACGTCGAGATGGAGGAAGGCCGGCTCGAGGGCTTCGAGGAGATCACCGTCCGGGTCGGGCGGGGCGCGGGCCGCAAACAGCGGTTCTCCGGCGTCCTGCTGGCCGAGGGCGGCCGCTCCAACAAGAACGGCTACGAGGCCTTCAAGGTCTATCGCAGCCGGACCGGCAAGTTCGTCCTGTACGCCGACCGCAGTCAGCAGTACAGCAATCTCAGCACCGTCGACGGGGTCGAGCAGGAGCCCACCGGCTGGCGGAGCTGGATCGGCAGCTTCAGCGCCAACCAGACCTGGAGCATGGCCCAGGGCGAGGCGACGCTGCACGTGGTGGAGACGGTGGCAGAGCTCCGGGAGCTGATCCCGGAGGACCTCTACACCCTGGTCGAGGACGCGGCCGACCAACCGGCCGTGGAGGACCTCGACATCTAACCCCTTCGACCCCCTGACCAACTGAACACCTGATCCCCCGTACGGCGGCCCACCCACAGCCGGCCGGCTGGATCCGCACGCCCTGAATCTCCTCCTTCCACCCTTCCAAGCCACCTGGGTCAGGTTTCCCCTGCCCGAAAACAAGCGAGGACCCATGAACAGCTCAACCCCGGCCATCGACGTGCTCGGACTGCGCAAGTCCTACGGCGACAAGCTCGTACTCGACGGCATCGACCTGAACGTTGCCCAAGGCACCATCTTTGCCCTGCTCGGCCCGAACGGCGCAGGCAAGACCACCGCGGTGCAGATCCTGTCCACCCTGGTCACCGCCGACGCCGGCCGGATCCGGGTCGCCGGGCACGACCTGCACAGCGAGCCCGACGCGGTCCGCGCCGCGATCGGGGTGACCGGCCAGTTCTCGGCGGTCGACGGCCTGCTGACCGGTGCGGAGAACCTGATCATGATGGCCGACCTGCACCACCTCGGCCGGGTGGAGGGACGCCGCCGGGCGGCCGAGCTGCTGGAGCAGTTCGACCTGGTCGAGGCCGGCAAGAAGCTGGCGATGACGTACTCCGGCGGCATGAAGCGCCGGCTCGACCTGGCGATGACGCTGGTCGGCAGCCCGCGGATCATCTTCCTGGACGAACCGACCACCGGGCTCGACCCGCGCAGCCGGCACCAGATGTGGCAGGTCACCCGGAACCTGGTCGCCAGCGGCGTGACCGTGCTGCTCACCACGCAGTACCTGGAGGAGGCCGACGAGCTCGCCGACCAGATCGCAGTACTGGATCACGGGAAGTTCGTTGCCGAAGGCACTCCGGAGCAGCTGAAACGGCTGGTACCGGGTAGGCACATCCGGCTCAGGTTCAACGCGCCGGACCAGTTCACCCTGGCTACCCGGACCCTGCCGACGGCCGCGCCGGACGAAGACGCGCTGGTGCTGCAGGTGCCGAGCGACGGCAGCGTGCAGTCGCTGCGCGCTCTGCTCGCCCGGCTCGACGACGCCTCCCTCGAAGTGGACGAACTGACCGTCCACACCCCTGACCTGGACGACGTGTTCTTCGCCGTCACCGGCCAGCCCACCACCACCGACGCGAACACCGACCAGAAAGTGACGAGCAAATGAGCACCGTGCTGCAGCAGACCAAGCAGACCACGCAGACCAAGTCCTTCCCGCTGGCCGACACCGCGACGATGCTGCGTCGCCAACTCCGGCACGCGATGCGGTACCCCGCTCTCTCGCTCGGCGCGATCGGGATGCCGGTGGTGATGCTGCTGCTGTTCGGCGTGGTCTTCGGCAAGACCTTCTCGGCCGGCCTCGGCGGCGGCAACGGCTTCGAGTACATCGACTTCCTCACCCCGGGCCTGCTGCTGATGTCGATCGCGTCCGGGATCATGTCGCCCGCGATCGGCGCCGCCACCGACATGACCGAAGGCATCGTCGCCCGCTTCCGGACGATGGCGATCTTCCGTCCCGCCGTCCTCACCGGCCATGTGCTGGCCAACACGATCATCACCGTCGTCAGCCTGGCGCTGGTGATCGGCTTCGCGATGCTGATCGGCTTTCGCCCGAACGCCTCACTGGTGGACTGGCTGCTGACCGCCGGCCTGCTGGTCGCACTGACCGTCGCACTGACCTGGTTCGGGGTCGCCCTCGGCCTGGTCAGCAAGACAGCGGAGGGCGCCAGCAACATCGTGCTGCCGATCTCGCTGCTCCTCCCGCTGCTCAGCACCACCTTCATCCCGCTCGACGCGATGCCCAGCGGTCTGCGCTGGTTCGTCGAGTACCAGCCCTTCACCCCGATCATCGAGACCCTGCGCCACCTGCTGCTCGACACCCCGCTCGAATCCGGCAACGGCTGGCTCTCGGCGGCCTGGTGCCTGGCCATCGGCATCGTCGGCTACTTCTGGGCGCAGAAGAACTACAACAAGGGCACCGCAGCCTGAATCCGATGGTTTTGAGCGATCGCTCAAAACTGGGTCTATGCTGGCCAAATGACACCGCCACCGGACCTGCCGCCCTACCAGCCACCGCAGTACTCGGCGCCCGAACCGGCCCCGGCTCCACCATCACGGAGCTGGGGCGGTCGTGCGTTCGCGCTCGGGATCGTCGCGGTCACGGCGGCGACCGCCCCCTTTCTCCTCGTCCGCTCCGGCCACGTCGACACCGCCGCCCTCTTCGTCGGGGTGCCGCTGGTACTGGCGGTGATCATCGCCCTCGCGCCGCCGGCCAAGAGCCTGCACGGCCTGACCTTCCGGGTGGTCACCTTCGGCCTGCTGATCACCTCGGCCTTCCTGCACGAGGGCGCCGCCTGCGTGCTGATGGCCGCCCCGCTCGTGTACGGCGTCGGCCACCTGGTCGCCGAGATCGTCCGGCAAGCACGGAACTACGACGCCCGCCGCCGCGCCGCGCTCGCCCTCGTGCCACTGCTGCTCGCCGCCAGCCTCGAAGGCACGGCGTACCGGGTCGACCCGGTGCAGACCGCCGTCACCGAGCGCGTGGTGGCCATGTCGCCGGCAGAGGTCGAGCGGAGCCTGCAGGACGGGCCAGACTTCTCGGCGGTGCGGCCGTTCCTGCTCAGGTTCAGCGGCTACCCGACTCCGACCGGGGCCAAGGGCGCCGGACTCACGGTCGGTTCGGGGTGGACCTTCACGATGGCCGGCGGGCCGATCGTCACCGAGGTGCGCTCCCGGGACAGCCGGCTGATCGAGTTCGTGGTGGTCTCCGACCAGTCCAAGACGCAACGCTGGCTCCGCTGGGAACGCGCTGTTGTCCGGCTGACCCCGCAGGCCAACGGCGACACCGCAGTACGGCTGGAGCTGTCCTTCACCCGTCGGCTCGACCCGAGCTGGTACTTCGGCCCGATCGAGGGCGCGATGGTGGGGGCCGGTCTCGACCACTTCGCCGACTCCCTCGGTCTGGTCGAGGTCCGGCGTGATTGAGACCGCAGTACTGCGCTCGCTCTGCCTGGTCGTCCCGGTCGGCCTGGCCCTGGTCCTGTGGCGGCGGCCGAGCCGACGGATGGCAGGTGCGGCACTCCTGGCGTTCTTGACCGCATTCGTCACCATCGGCCTGGCCAACCAGGTGGCGATGGCCGCTGGGTGGTGGCGCTTCGAGGTGACTGAGGGCCTCTTCCTCGGCGTACCGCTGGACCTCTGGCTCGGCTGGGCGGTTCTCTGGGGACCAGTGCCGCTCCTGATCCGCCGCCGCCCGCCGATTTGGGTAGTGGTGGTCGCCTACGGCTGGCTGGATCTCCTACTCATGCCCCGACTCGACTCCCTGCTCCAGCTCAACCACACCTGGCTGTACGGCGAACTGACCGCCCTGCTGCTGGGACTGCCTCCCGCGCTGCTCATCGGCAGATGGACGACCGACGAGCGCCACCTGACCGGACGGCTGCTGCTGCAGCTCGCGACCTTCACCGGGCTGGTCTTCTGGTTGCTCCCGGCAGCAGTGATGTCTCGCGGCGACGGTAGCTGGAGTCACCTGAGGGAGGCACCGCTGTGGCAGAGCTCCACCGTGCTGCAGTTGATGGCCTTGGCCGCGGTACCGGGGCTGTCGGCGATGGTGGAGTTCGCTACGCGCGGCGGCGGTACGCCGTACCCGTGGGACCCGCCAGGGGCGCTGGTGACGACAGGGCCGTATGCCTATGTCGCCAACCCGATGCAGCTGTCCGCAGTACTGATGCTCTTGCTGCTTGCCGTTGGCACGCACAGCTGGTCGTTGGCCGTGGCCGCAGTCGGCACTGTCGCGTTTGCTCAGTTTGTGGCGGATCCCCACGAGCGTGGGGACCTACGGGAGCGCCTCGGCGACGAGTGGCTGGCCTACGACACCCAAGTGCGGCCGTGGCGGCTGCGGCGTACGCCGTACGCGACGGAGCCCGCTGCCCTCTACCTCTCGGAGACCTGCACGATCTGCCAGCAGACCAAGAGCCTGGTGGAGTCCACCAAGCCGCAGTACCTCGTCATCTGCGCCGCCGAGGGTTATACGGTGACTGGACTGCGCCGGGCGCTCTATGTGCGCCCGGACGGCTTGCAGGCGAGCGGACTGGCGGCTGTGGCTCGAGGGCTAGAGCACGGCGGCCCGGTGTGGGCTTATGTCGGCTGGGCGATCCGGCTGCCTGTGGTCCGTCCGTTGCTGCAGTTGCTGGTCGACGGGATGGGTGGTGGTCCTCGGCAACTGCCGAGAGTTGAGGAGAGCTGATGGCGAAGGACACCCGGGACGGGCTGCTGAACGCTGCGTTGCAGACCATCGCCGAGCGGGGCTTCGCCGGAGCGTCGGCCCGGCACATCGCCGCGGCGGCCGGCCAGAATCAAGCGTTGGTGTTCTACCACTTCGGCACGGTGAACGACCTGATCGCCGAAGCCTGCCGAACCAGTACTGCGCAGCGGATCGCCCTCTACCGCGACGAGTTCGACCAGGCCAAGACCTTCGCCGAACTGCTCGCGGTCGGCCGCAAGGTGCACGTCACCGAACATGCCGAGGGCAACGTCGCCGTCCTCGCGCAACTGCTCGCCGGAGCCCGCGGCAACGAGGTCGTCGGGGCCGCCGTCGCGGACGCGATCAACCTCTGGGTGGTCGAGGTCGAGAAGACGCTGCGCCGGGTGCTCGACGACAGCCCGCTGCTGCCACTGGTCGATCTGAGCGGACTGGCCAGCGCGATCTCGGCCGGATTCGTCGGGATCGAACTACTCGACGGCGTCGACCCCGCCGGCGCAACTCGGGCCCTTGCCTCGCTCGAGCAGCTCGCACTGCTGACCGAGACGCTGCTGACCGAGCTCGACAACCTCGGCCCGGTCACCAGCCGGCTGGTCAAGCGGAAGCTAAAGCCACTCAGCTCGTGAGGCCGACGCCCCGAGCTGGTTGGCCCGGGTCCTGATATGGGCCGGGATCAGCAGGTCGCAGTCGGAGTTGGTGACGGGCTCCTCGGCGACCACCTTGAGCGGGATCACGCCGGTCCAGTGCGGCAGGTCGAGGTCTTCCTCGTCGTCGTTCGCCTCACCGGCGCGGGTTTTGACCGAGGCTTCGGTCAGTGACAGGGCCAGCACCGAGGTCTTGGCCAGCTCCTTGCGGTTCGGCGGACGGACCGAGTGGGAGCGGCCGGGGACCAGGTGGTCGACGATCCGGTTGAGGCCGCGCAGCTTCTCGTCGGGATCGGTGACGAGCCGCGGTACGCCGAAGATCACCGCCGAGCGGTAGTTCACCGAGTGGTGGAAGGCGGACCGGGCGAGCACCAGGCCGTCGGCGTGGGTGACCGTGACGCAGATGGTCTGGTCAGGGGCCGCGACCACACTCCGGGCGGCGACCGAGCCGTGCAGGTAGAGCGTGCCGTCCGGCCCCGTCCCCAGATCCACCCCGTACGCCGTGGGCAGGACCAGCGGGGCTCCGTCGACGACCACGCCGAGGTGGCAGAACATGCCGTCGAGCAGGACGTTGTGCAGCACGGCCCGGTCGGTCGCGGCGCGTTCCTTCGACCGGCGCAGCTTGGTCCGGTCGGTCGGCTGGAGCGGCGAGGTGATGGTCATGAGTCCAGCGTGGCGACTCAATGGCATGCTGGCACGGTCCATTCACCGACGAAACAGGTAGTCCACTTTGGACAGCTCGCTTCCCCTCGTTCTCACTCGCACCGGCAGCGGCCCGCTGCACCTGCAGCTGGCCGAGCAGTTCCGCGCGGCCGTGCGCGACGGGCGACTGCAGGCCGGCCACCGGTTGCCGTCGACTCGCGACCTGGCCCGGGAGCTGTCCGTGTCACGCTCGGTGGCGCAGGCGGCGTACGACCAACTACACGCCGAGGGCTGGATCGCGGGACGGACCGGCTCGGGCACCTACGTGGCGGACGTAGTACCGCTGCAGCCAGTACTACGAACCGCCGCGCGCCCGCTGGCTGCTGCTGAGCCGCCACTGCTCACGCTGCGCCCAGGCATCCCGTACATCAGCCCCACGGTCGATGCCGGCTGGAGACGCGCCTGGCGAGAGGTGTCGATCCAGCCGCCCACTCGCGGCTACGACCACCCGGCCGGGCTACCGGACCTACGGGCAGCGCTGGCCGAGCACGTGGGCCGGGTCCGCGGCATCGCCTGCGGCCCAGAGAACCTGTTGATCACCGACGGCACCTCCCACGGCCTGCGACTCCTGCTGTCGCTGACCCTGCAGCAGGGCGACCGGATCGCCATCGAAGACCCGGGATTCGCCACTGCCGTCTCGGCTGCCCAGCAGTACGGCCTGGAGGTTGTGGATGTCGGTGTGGACGAAGACGGTCTACTGGTCTCCGACCTAACCCCGGACCTGTCGGCGGTTTACGTCACGCCGTCACACCAGTACCCGCTCGGCGGCCGGCTGCCCGTCGCCAGACGCAACGAGCTGATCCGGTGGGCCCGGCGTACCGGGGCGACACTGATCGAGGACGACTACGACAGCGAGTTCCGGTACGACGTAGCCCCGCTACCCGCACTGGCCCAACTGGGCCTCGACCAGGTCGTCCACCTCGGCACCCTGTCGAAACTACTCAGCCCCGCCCTGCGACTCGGCTGGCTGGTCGCCTCCCCGGAGACAGTCACCCGGCTGGCGGCGTACCGGGAGGAGGTCGGCGACTGGCCCGGCTGGCCGATGCAAGCCGCCTTCCTCGCCATGCTCCGCGACGGCTACCTGGACCAGGTGATCCGCCGCTCAAGACGCCTGTACTCCGACCGCCGCAACCACACCTGCGAAGTACTCGCGCCCTACGGCCAGATCGTCGGCCAGGACGCAGGCCTCCACATCACCCTGCTCCTCCCCGGCACCGACGACCGAGCCCTCGCCGCAGACGCTCGCACCGCCGGAGTCGTAGTAGCCCCACTCTCCGAATACCGCCGCTCCGTCCCCGGCCCCCCAGGCCTGGTGATCGGCTACGCCACCCCCACCGACCAAGACTTCCACCAGGCCCTGACCCGCCTCTGCGACTTGCTGGGCCGGAGACGTTAGGGCGTTTCCGGGTTGTTCTTCAGTGGGGGTTGGACGACCGGTATGTCGCCGTTCCAGGTGAGTTCGGACAGCCACATAGCGCGGCCGGGAGGTTCCTGGCCGACCGCGGCCGGGTCCCAGGCGTGGTAAACGAACCAGTAGCGGTTGTCCTTCAACAGCACCATGTTGTGGCCGGGGCCGGCGGCGTCGTCGGACGTCGTCAGGATCGGGTCGGGGGTCTTCTCGCAAGGGCCGGCCGGGGTGGTGCAGAGGGCGTGGCCGACGGCGTACTCCGCCTTGTCGTAGGCGTTGGCGGAGTAGAAGAGATGGAACTTGCCGTTGCGCTCGACCACATACGGCGCCTCGACCAGGTTGCCCTCCCAGGGCAGTGTCTGTTTGATCAGGCGCTTGGTCTCGCCGACCAGGGTCAGGCCGTCGGGTGAGAGTTTCGAGACGTAGATCCAGGTGTCCTGGTCGATCGCGTTGCCGTCGTTCTTCCAGTACAGCCACCACTGGCCGGACGAGTCGCGGAACGGGCTCGCGTCGATCGAACCACCCTCGGTTACCTGACAGATCAGCGGTTTACTCGACTTGTCGACATATGGACCTTTGGCCTCGGTGGCCACCGCGACGCCGATGCACTGCCGCCCGGACGCATCGTCGGAAGTCGTGTAATACATGACGAAACGACCCGATCCCTGTACTGCGACCTCGGGTGCCCAGACCTTTCCGGCTGACGTCCAAGCAGGCAACGACGGCAACGCATCGCCGACCTGGTCCCACTTCACCAGGTCGGTCGACTTCAGGGTCTGGATGTTGCCGAGCGGCCCGTTGGTGGCGAACGCGTAGTACTCCGCGCCGACGGCGATCACCTGCGGATCGGCGAAGTTGCCGTCGTACACCGGATTCGTGAAACCCATCGTCGTCCCCTCAGTAGCCCCGCCAGAATCAACGCCGCCGGGGTCGCTGCTGCACCCCACCGCGATCAAGCACAGCAGCAGCAACCCCGGCCAGCGTGGCATCACTTACTCGCGTAGAACCGCAGGTAGTCGAACGTGGCGACCGGCGGCGGGTTCGAGCCGGTCTGGTCGCCATGCGCGAACAGGCCGAGCTTCGGAGTCACCCCGGCCGGCAGCACCCAGGACGCGCCCCAGGTCCACGCCTTGCCGTCGGTACTCGTCCCGGCGCGATAGACGTGCTCACCAGCCGCATTGCGGTGGTAGGCGAGCCGCATCCACATCGTCGTCGCCTGCCGACCGATCGCCGCACCGCCGTAGCTGGTCGCGCCGTCCGAGGCCCGAGCCACCAGCTCGCGGCCGAACTCGGTCTGCCGGGTGCGCCAGATCGACACGTCACCGAGCCGGGCGAAGTCGTCGTCGTTCAGGTACGCGATCATCCCGGCCTGCTGGTAGTTGCGGATGTCGCCTTCCCCGAGGTCGAGGTGCAGCTTCGTCTCCGCGATCCAGCTGTTCCCGGCCGGCGTCTGGTGGAAGAGCAGCCCGGCGTTGTTGCCCGAGCCGACCAGGTCGGTGTTCGACAACGGCCACGACAAGTTGCCATTAGCAACAACAGCGCGGGCATCCGGCCGAACCCATGACCACTTTTCACCCAACGGTCCACTGAATTCGTCGCCGGCCAGCAACTTCCCAGCCACCGGTACTACGGCCTCACGGCGTACCGGCGCTGCCACCGGACGCACGGTCAGGTTGTCCACCTCAGCCGTGCCCAGCCAACTCACCGGAGCCGACCGCACCTTCAGCCCACGAACCTCCAACCGCGCCTCGGCGTAGAGATCGCCAAGCCCGGCATCGTTCACCCGGGCCGTCACCACATCCCCGGACACCTGCACCACAAGGTTGTTCCACTGCGACCGATCGAAGTCCGCAGGCAGCGCAGCACTCGCGACCTTGCGGCCCGCGATGATGCTCACCTTGTCGCGACCAACACTGACCACGACCGCGCCACCACCAACGACGGTGGTGAAACTGCTTCCCACCTTGACGTTGGCCTCGACCCGCACCGACCCTGCAGGCGCAGACTGCCGCGTTACGGCAGCCCCACGAATGGAGGCGGTAGGTCCACCAAGCGAGTCACCAGCCAGCCTGGTCGCGCCCCGAATCCCACCGGCCGGGTCAGCGGAGTTGATCCCCGCACCCGAGCCCGTGGTCGGCGCCGGCTGAGGCGTGTCGGACGGACCGGCGCCGGCCCGGGTCCGCGGCCAGCCGTCGATCCAGTCGATCCGGTCGATCAGCATCGGCCGCCGGTTGATCCCGAACGGGTCGGTCAGCCACGGCGTCGCGCGATCGATCGCGTGGTAGACGATGTGGTCCTGGCCGGCCGCGTCGGTGATGAACGCGTGGTGGCCCGGGCCGATCCACTTGTTGCCGTTCTGGGTGATCACCGTGGTGCCGCCGACCCGCGACTCGTTCAGGTCGACGCCGTCCTTGTCCAGGAACGGGCCCTTCGGCGAGCGCGAGCGGCCGGCGAAGACGGAGTAGCCGGTGGTCGGGCCGGCGCAGCAGTTGCTGGACGAGCCCATGAAGTAGTACCAGCCGTCGCGGTAGACGACGTACGCGCCTTCGTACCGGTCGCCGATGGTCACCTGGGTCGGCGTACCGACCGAGTGCAGGCCGTCGGGCGTCAGTTCGGTGACGGAGATGCCGCCGTAGAAGCCGCCGGAGTACATGTAGCGGTTGCCGTCGGCCGCGGTGAGCATGGCCGGGTCGATGGTGCCGAAGTAGCCGCCGTTGCCGTCCGGCTTCGGGGCGACGACCGGGCCGTCGGTGGCGGTCCAGGGACCGCTCGGCGTGGGGGCCGTCGCGACACCGATCGCGTTGTCGTTGCCCGGGTTGGCCGCGGTGTCGGTGACGGTGAAGTACATGACGTACCGGCCGCCGAAGTACCGGATGTCGGGGGCCCAGAAGAACGATCCCGGCGCGGCCCAGGCGGGCTTGGTGGCGTCGTTGAAGACCGTGCCGAGGTACTCCCAGGAGCCGAAGTCCTTGGTCCTGGCCATGTGCATCAGGCCGAACGGGCCGTTCGAGACCAGCGGATCGGAGGTGGCGTAGGCGTACCAGTAGCCGTCGCGACCCTGGATGATCGAGGGGTCGGCGAAGGTGTCGGCGAACGGTTTCGAGATGTCGTTCTGGGTGGTGACGGGTGGTCGCGATGGCGCGGCGACGGCAGCCGTGGTTCCGGTGGCTACCGCTGCGACGGCAAGCGCTGCCGCTAGAAAGCGCTTAGGAGGCACGGGCAGGTTCCTCTCACAAAAGTTTTCAGCCTTTGATGCCGCTGCGTGCGACACCCTCGATGACGTAGCGCTGGACGAAGATGTAGAGGATCAGGACCGGGACGGACGCGACGGTCGCGCCGGTCATGATCACCGGGTAGTCGGTGGTGTAGGCGCCCTGGAGCAGCTTCAGCCCGGCCGGCAGGGTGAGCCGCTCGGGGGAGAAGAGCACGTAGAGCGGCCAGATGAAGTCGTTCCAATTGGCCAGGAAGGACAGCACGGTGAGCGTGGCCAGCGCCGGTTTCGCGTTCGGCAGGATGATCCGGGTGAAGACCGTCCACGCGTTCGCGCCGTCGATCATCGCCACTTCCTCCAGCTCACGCGGCAGCGCGAGGAAGAACTGGCGCATGAAGAACACCCCGAACGCGCCGGCCGCGCCCGGCACCACCAGCGCCGACAGCGTGTCCAGCCAGCCGAGCTTGTCCATCAGCAGGTAGTTCGGCATCAGGAAGACGAAGCCGGGCACGAACAACGTCGACAGCACCAGGGCGAAGATCGGCTTCTTGAACCGGAACTCCATCCGGGCCAGGGCATAGCCGGCCATCGACGCGACCAGCACCACCAGCCCCGCGTGCAGGGTGGCGGCGATGAGCGAGTTGAGGAACCAGCGCAGTACCGGGTTCTGGCCGCCGGTGGTGAGCACCTCGCCGTACGCGCGGCCGGTCGGATCCTCCGGCACCAGCGTCGGCGGCACCTGCTGGGACTCGCCGATCGTCTTGAACGAGGTGATCAGCATCCACAGCAACGGCGCGACGAACACCACCGTCAGGAAGATCACCAGCACCCAGAAGCCGACCGAGGGACGCCGCTTCATGACTTCTTCTCTCTCAGCAGGGCGAAGTTGATCAGCGAGACGACGGCCAGGCAGGCCGCCAGCACGTAGCTCATCGCCGTCGCCTGACCCATCCGGAACTGCGCCAGCCCGGTGTCCGCGATCACCATCAGCACGGTCTTGGTGGTGTCACCCGGACCGCCCTGGGTCACCAGCAGCGCCTGGCCGAACATGTTGGCCGACGCCAGGATGGTGATCGTCACGACGAAGGTGAAGACCGGTCGCAGCCCTGGCATGGTGACGTTGCGGAAGACCTGCCAGGGCCCCGCGCCGTCCAGCGCGGCCGCCTCGTACTGCTCGGCCGGGATGTCCTGCAGCCCGGCCAGGTAGATCACCGCGTTGAAGCCGATCGTCCACCACACCGTCATCCCGACCAGCGAGGCGAACGCGTACGGCTGCTCGGTGGTCCAGCCGATCTCGTCGATCCCGACCACCCCGATGATCGCGTTCAGCAGCCCGAAACTGGTGTCCAGGATGTACCGGGACATCAGCCCGACCACCGCGACCCCGAGCACGTACGGCGCGAAGTACACCGCCCGGAAGAAGGTCCGGCCGGGGAAGCGGCGGTTCAGCAGTACCGCGAGCGCGAGCGGCAACGTCACCAGGAACGGCACCGACGCGATCGTGAAGATCCCGGTCGCCCGCATGCCGTGCCAGAACGGCTCGGCCGTGGTCGACTCCGAGTCGAACAGGTCCTTGTAGTTCTGCAACCCGACGAACGGCTTGCCCGGCAACTGGAAGTCCCAGTCGTGCAGGGACATCCAGATGCCGAAGATCGCCGGGCCGATCACGAACAACAGGAACAGCAGGACGTACGGCGCCAGGAACAGGTACGGCGTCAGCCGGTGGTATCCCCTCACGCGCCGTACTTCTTGCGGTTGGCCTCCAGGATCTTGTCCGCGCGACCGGCCGCGTCGGACAGTGCCTTGGCCGGCTCGGTCTTCAGCAGCACCGCCTCGTTGACCGCCTTGTTCAGCTCGGCCAGCGCGTCACCGATGCCGGGAACCGGCGGCGGGAAGTGCAGGTCGTCGATCTGGGTCGCCAGCGCGGCCTGGTCGGTCAGCGCCTTGAAGTCGGTCGACTCGCGGACCTGCTTGCGGGCCGGAACCTGACCGCCCTTGGCCCACTCGAGCGACTTCTGGCTGACGTAATTGACGAAGACGCGGGCCGCGGTGGACTTGTTCTGGTCCGGGGTCTTCAGCTTCGGCAGGCAGAACTGGTGCGAGCCGGCCCAGGCCGCCTTCTTGCCACCGATGTTCGGGATCGGCGCGACGCCCCACTCCAGGCCCTGCTTCTCCTTGAACGTGTTGATGTTCCAGATGCCGTTCCAGACGAAGGCATTCTTGCCGTTCATCACCGCGATGTTGTCGGCGTCCTGGGCGACGTTCTTCGGGCTGTGCCCGTTCTTCACCAGATCGGTGAACCAGGTCAGGCCCTTGACGCCACCCTCCTCGTGCCAGATCGCCTTGCTGGAGTCGGCGTTGAAGAGGTCGCCGCCGTACTGCCAGATCAGGGCCTGCACGCTGAGCACACCGGTGAACTGGAACGGAGTCGCCCAGTGGCCCTGGATTCCCTTGCCCTTCAGGGCTTCCAGCGCGGCGGCGTACTCGTCGGCGTTGGTCGGCGGCTTGGCCGGGTCGAGGCCGGCGGTGGCCATCAGCTTCTTGTTGTAGAAGAACCCGAGCGGGTGTACGTCGAGCGGAATCCCGTACCGCTTGCCGTTGTACTCGCCGGCCTTCCAGACCACGTCGGCGAAGTCCTCCTGCTTGAGGTCGAGCGCCTTGGCCACGTCGTCGAGCGGCTCGATCACGTTCCGGGCCGCGTTGGTGGCCAGCGAGTCCACGTGCATGATCGCGACCGCGGGGCCGCGGCCGCTGCTCACCGCGGTGGGCAGCTTGGTGTAGTAGTCGGCCCACTGCATCACGGTCATCTTGACCTTGATGTTGGGGTGTTCGGCGTTGAACGAGTCGACCAGCTTGCGCATGAACGGGCCGTCACCACCGGTGAAGCCGTTCCAGAAGTCGAGCTCGACGGCCGGGCCGTCGTACCCCTTCGCGCCGCCGTCGCCGTTCGCGGGCGCCGCGCCGGGCTTGCCGGCCGAGCCCGAGCCGCAAGCGGCCAGCGCGCCGGCCGCCCCCAGAGCGCCGATTCCGCTCAGCACGAACCGCCTGTTGATGGTGTTCACCGTGTACCTCCAGGGGAGAGCCTGATCATGTGCCACGACGCAGGGGGCAACGTGGCCGTACAGCTGTCATTGCTGACCTCGGTGCCGTCGACGAGTCGCGGCACCACCCGGTCGGGGTCCTCGGCGGTGTTGACCGCGCTCCGGTCGTCGTCGTACAGCGCCAGGTGCTCGACCACCCGCAGCCCCGGGAACACCGGGAACTCCAGGTCGACCTTGTCGGTCTCGCTCCGGTTCACCACGAAGAGCACCACCTCACCGGTGCTCTCCTCGTACGTAGCTGTGCTCCACAGCGCCGGCACCTTCCCGTACTGCGTGGTGTCGATCTCGGGGCCGTCCACCTCGGTCCGCAGTACGGTCGAGCCGGCGTGCTTCGCGGTCAGCGCGAACGGGTGGAAGATCGTCTGCCGCCAGGCGCGACCGTCCGGCTCGGTCCGGATCGGGCCGATCACGTTCACCAACTGCGCCAGGCAGGCGATCTTCACCCGGTCGGCGTGCCGGAGCAGGGTGATCAGCAGGCTGCCGACCACCACCGCGTCGTCGACGGTGTAGGTGTCCTCGATCAGCGGGCCGACCTCGCGGATGTCCAGGCCGAGCTCGCCGGGGAAGTCCTGCTGCCGCCAGACGTTCCACTCGTCGAACGAGAGAGTGATCTCCTTGTCACTGCGCTTGAGCGCCTTGACGTGGTCCGCGGTGGCGACCACCTCGGTGATCATCCGGTCCATCTCCTCGGCCGCGGCCAGGAAGCTGGCCTGGTCGCCGTCCTTCGGCTCGTAGTACGCGTGCAGGCTGATGTGCTCGGCCAGGTCGTAGGTGCGCTCCAAGACGGTGCGCTCCCACTCGCCGAAGGTCGGCATGTGCCGGTTGCTCGAACCGCAGGCGACGAACTCGACCCGCGGGTCGACCCGGCGCATCGCGTTCGCGGTCTCCTCGGCGAGCCGGGCGTACTCCTCGGCGGTCTTGTGGCCGATCTGCCAGGGGCCGTCCATCTCGTTGCCGAGGCACCAGACCTTGATCGCGTGCGGGTCGGGGGTGCCGTTGGCGACCCGGCGGTCGGCGTTCGCAGTACCGGCGGGGAGGTTGCAGTACTCGAGCAGCTCGACCGCCTCGGCGATCCCGCGGGTGCCGAGGTTCACCGCCCAGATCGGCTCGACGCCGGCCTTGCGGGACCAGGCGACGAACTCGTCGGTGCCGAACTGGTTCGGCTCGATCGCGCGCCAGGCGAGGTCCAGCCGGCGCGGCCGCTGGTCCTTCGGGCCGACACCGTCCTCCCAGCGGTAGTTGGAGACGAAGTTGCCACCCGGGTAGCGGATCGCGGTCACGCCCAGCTCGCGGACCAGCGCCAGCACATCCTCGCGGAACCCGTCCGGGTCGGCCGTGGCGTGACCCGGCTCGTAGATCCCGGTGTAGACGCAGCGGCCCATGTGCTCGACGAACGAGCCGAACAGGCGCCGGTCCAGGGCACCGACGACAAACGCGGGATCAACCGCAAGACGCGCCACAGATCCTCCAGAGAAATCTTTACAACGATTGACATGGAGTTCTACAACGATTGACATGCGCTGTAAAGAGCCGACCATTGAGTCCACTGGTCCTGTCGCCGTGTTGTGACCACGCTCAGCGCAGCGGTGGCATGACAGACTGCGACAGTTCGCGCGGGAGGGAGTCCAGATGGCGACCAGATTGAGTGATGTGGCGGCACGTGCCGGGGTCTCGGTGAAGACGGTCTCGAACGTCATCAACGACTACCCGCACATCACCGCGCACACCCGGGCCAAGGTCGAGGCCGCGATCGAGGCGCTCGACTACACCCCGAACGTGAGTGCTCGCTCGCTGCGCAAGGGCCGCTCCGACTTCATCGCGCTGGCGATCCCGGAGATGGGTTCGCCGTACTTCGCGGAGCTCGGCGCCGCGATCAGCCGGGCCGCGAAGAAGCGTGGCATCACCGTGCTGATCGACCAGACCGAGGGCGAGGCGGCCGGCGAGAAGCTGGTCCTGGACGGGATGCGCGGCCAGCTGATCGACGGCATCATCTTCTCGCCGATCACCACCTCACCGGCCAAGATCGACCTGGCCGCGACCGCGAAACCGCTGGTCCTGCTGGGTGAGCGACACGCGGGCGGCACGCTCGACCATGTCGCGGTCGACTCGGTGCAGGCGTCCTTCGACGCGACCACGCATCTGATCTCGATCGGGCGGCGGCGGATCGCCGCGATCGGAGTCGGCGGCGGCGCGGGGACTGGCGTCGTACGGCGTAAGGGGTATCGGAAGGCTTTGAAGGCCGCTGGGTTGCCGCATGACCCGGCGTTGGAGTTGGCCGGGACGGGGTATCACCGCGAGGACGGGGCCGCGTCGATGCGGGAGTTGCTCGCGCTGCCTGAGCCGCCGGATGCCGTGTTCTGCTTCAACGATCTACTGGCGCTGGGGGCGTTGCGGACGCTGGCTGATGCCGGGCTGTCGGTGCCGGGGGATGTCGCCGTCGTCGGTTTCGACGACATCGAGGACGGCCGGTACCACTCGCCGTCGCTGTCGACGATCTCACCGGACAAGGAGTGGCTGGCGGAGAACGCGGTCGGGTTGCTGCTGGACCGGATCGCGGGAACCGGTGAGGTCGCTCGGCGCGACCTCACCGTCCCCTATACGTTGCAGATCCGCGAGTCTTCTGCGGGTTAGAACGCCGCTGCGCAGGTGGTGAGGTTGGCGGTCACCGAGGCGCCGCGGGCCACGGTGATCTGCCGGGTCTCCAGGACCTGACCGGTCGGGCGCTCACACGTCAGGGTCCACGACTCGGTGCCGCCTTGCTGCACGACGATCGGGCGGGTCGACGGGTTGGCGTGGTACGTGTAGGTGCCGCCGGCCGGGACGGTCATCGTGGTGTCCAGGACGTCCGCGACGTTGGTGCCGTTCCAGGTCTTGGTGTTGAACGATTTCTTCAGCCGCAGTACGGCGCCCGCCGGGCCGGTGCCAGTGATGACCGAGTGGCGAGCCGGGTTGATGGTGCTCTCCGCGGCGATCAGGTAGGCCTCGCGATTCCCCTTGTTCGCGGTGCTTCCCGAGCCGAAGTAGTAGTTCGGAATGTTGCTGAACGCCGGGTGGAAGCTGCTCGCGCCGTGCTCGAAGGTGAAGCCGAGACCGCCGGTCGCATAGTACGACCAGTCCTCGGTGGTGCCGGTGGTGTCGTAGAGCTGGTAGCCGAACTGGCTGGAGTAGCCGTTCTGCGCCGCCATCTGGTCGCCGAGCGACTTGTAGAGCGTCTCGTCGGGGGTCTTGCCGGCGCTCGCGTAGCCGGGCTCACGCAGTACGAGGTTGGAGTAGGTGTGGTTGGTGATCAGCGTGGTCGCCTGGTAGCCCGAGACGAGCGCCTGGATGTTGCGCGACTCGGGCTCGCTGAACGCACTCGCGCCACGGTACGTCTCGGAGGTCAGGCTGGTCGAAGCGCCCGGACCGCCCCAGAAACCGGCGTAGTTGCGGTTCAGGTCGGTGCCGCGCGACTGGTTGGACGACTGCGAGCACTGACCGGCCGACGGGATCTGCCCGTTGGTGATCCGGCAGTTCTTCCGCTTCATCTCGTAGCCGAGCGTGCGGCTCAGGTTGAAGCCGTCGGGGTTCACCACAGGCACGATGACGACGCGGGACTTGTCGAGGATGTTGGTGATCCGCGGGACCACGCCGTCGTTGCGCAGCAGGTCGTACGCGAACTCGATCGTCAACTCACCCGACGGCCACTCCCGCGCGTGGTGCAGGCCCATCATGATGAAGACCGGCTTTCCGCTGCTCACGTTGACGTCCCGGCTGATCTCGATACCGCGGACCGTGCGTCCTTCGAGCGAGGTGTTCTTCAGCGTGATCGGCTTGACCTTGGTCGGGTACTGCTGGGCCAGGCTGGTCAGGTCGTTGTTGAAGTCCGCCAACTGCCGGTACGCCGTACGCCCGCTCGGCAGGGTGGCCAGGATCGCGCGACTCCTCACCGCTTTGGCATAGGCCGCGTCGGCCACCTCACGCTCCTTGTCGGCGCCGACCAGATCGTCCTCGATCACCGACCAGCTGAACCCGGCCAGCTTCAGCAGCCTGCGATCTTGATTGCCATAAGCAACCACATCGACGTACCCCGGCCCAGCCGACTCGGCCAGATCGAGATCAAGACTGGTCAACCGCTTGCGATCGGCCGTAGTCGGGGTGTTGATCCGAAGCAACTGGATCAACTCGGCCTGCTCGTAAGCCTGCACCTTGCGGTCCGGCGGCGGCGCAGCCTGCACATTGGCAGCGCCGACCACAACAGTGGCCGCGATCGCGAGGGGGACAAGTCGGTGCCATCGGGCGGGATGGAACACGGTGACCTCCAGTAGTGAGGTTGTTGCGATGGGTAACTGGAGGGTAGGGGTCCGAGAGGTTTTGGCGGAAGCGCTTCGCCGAAGAGCGCGGGGAAACCCTCGGAGGATCCCTCGGTCGGGCTCGCGCGGGCACCCGCGTCGCGCACAGCAGAAGAGCAGCTGTCGGTCAGCGGCGGCCGATTCCGGCGAGTTGTTCGGCGAAGCCGCGGCGGAACGCGGGGAGAGCGGAGAGCAAGCGCAGTACGGCGTTGCGGAGCGGGCGGGCGAGAGTCGGGACGGTGGCTACCCGAGTCAGACGGTGGGCGAGCGCTACTACGCGGAGGGCTTCGGCGCGACCAGTGAGTGCGTAGTCGTCGAGCTTGGTCTCGTTGCCTGTGGTCAAAGCCGACGAGAGAGCCGAGCTGAGGGTGACGGCGTCGCGGAGGCCGAGGTTCATGCCTTGACCTCCGGCTGGGCTGTGGGTGTGGGCGGCGTCGCCTGCCAGGAGTACGTGGCGGTCGCGGTACCGGTCGGCTACTCGCTCGTGGATGCGGAAGCGGGAGCCCCAGACGACCTCGGTGACAGGGACGGCGGTGCCCTGGGGGCCGCGGAGGTCGAGGAGGCGCTGGGCGTAGGGGAGGTCCGGGTGCTCGGGTGGGTTGTCGATCTCGGCGACCAGGCGGAACGAGCCGTCGGGGAGTGGGGCGACCACCAGCATGCCGGGGCGGGAGAGGTAGAGCTGGACGATGTCGTGCGGGAGGCCGTCCTTCACGCGGACATCGGCGAGGGTGAAGTTGAGGGGCAGCGTGTCCCGGTGGTCGAAGCCGAGGCCGGCGGCGTCGCGGATCTTGCTGTTCATGCCGTCGGCGGCGACGGCGTACCGGGCTTTGAGTACGTCGCCGGAATCGAGGGTGACCTCTACACCGGAGGCATCCTGGGTCACGTCGACGGCGGCGTACGGGCGGTGTACTGAACCGCCCAGCGATTCCAGGCGATCCAGCAGGATCTGCTCGGTGATCTGCTGCGGGACCATCAGAACGAACTGGTACTCCGACGCCAGGTTGCCGAAGTGCAGCGGGATGAGCGTGCGGCCGCCGTCGCGGATGTCGAACTGTTTCGCGTGGATGCCTGCCGACGTGAGTCGCTGGGTGACGCCGAGTTGTTCGAGCATCTCGAGCGTACGGGGGTGGATGACACAGGCGCGCGAGGTGTTCGCGCCGGCGGTCAGGCGGTCGATCACCACCACGTCGTGGCCGTGCTCGACCAGGCCGATGGCTACTGCCAGGCCGACCGGTCCGGCTCCTACGACGACCACCTCGGTCTGCTCCGGGATCATCTCGACGCTCCTTGGAAGGGGAGATCAACAGTTGTTGGCCAACGCTTGTTGACTTCACCGTAGAGGAGTCGGCTAGCCGGGTCAACACCTGTTGACCTACGGTGGGGACATGAGTCAAGCAGCACCGGAGAAGAGGTCGGCCGACCGAACTCGAGGCGTGATCCTCGCCGCCGCCCGGGAGCGGTTCGCCGCGGACGGGTACGAGCGCGCGACGATCCGGGCGATCGCGGCGGACGCGGCAATCGATCCGGCGATGGTGATGCGGTACTTCGGCAACAAGGAGAAGCTCTTCGCGGCGGCAGCGGAGTTCGATCTGCGACTGCCCGACCTGAGCCGACTGCCACGCGAGGAGGTCGGGCCGGCGTTGACCAACCACTTCCTGGATCGGTGGGAGGACGACGAGTCACTCAAGGCGTTGCTTCGGGCGAGCGTCACCAACGAGGCGGCGGCCGACCGGATGCGGCAACTCTTCGCCGACCAACTCGGCCCGGTGATCATGACGCTCGCTGATCCCGCTACCGCAGGTACGAGGGCCGGGCTGGTGGCCAGCCAAGCACTCGGCTTCGCGCTCTGCCGCTACGTCCTGGCGCTACCGCCGGTCGCAGCACTCAGCCGCGAGGAAGCGATCGCTTGGCTCGGCCCCACCATCACCCGCTACCTGACGGGCAGCCTCGCCGACTAACCCCACTCACTACCGACGAACCTCGCCGACTGACCCACCCGGCGGTGAGCGCCTCGGGCTGACCCCGCCGTCAGTGCTGTCACGGCAGCGGGACGAGCGACGAAGGAGCGAGGGAGCTGGGGGGTGGGGAGCAGGCGACGAAGGAGCCGGCGGGGGCGTGTTTCTACCTGACCTTCGAGCGCCGGCGCTTCGCATCCTGCAGAAACAGCCAAGCAAGAGCAGCACCAACGACAAACCCGCCCAGGTGCCCCTGCCACGAGATATTCGGGATCGCGAAGGAAATCACCGCGGTGATCGCCACGTAAACCAGGATCCACGTGGTCTCCAGCCCCCGCGCCTTGCTGATCACCAGCAACGCGCCGACCAGACCCAGCACCGCGCCGGAGGCACCAAGGGTCCCCTGACCCGGCGCGCTCAGCTGCCAGACCGCCACGCCGCCACCGAGAGCGGACGCCAGGTAGAGCACGGCGAACCGGAGCCGTCCGAGCATCTGTTCCAGCATCGGGCCGACCTGGAAGAGCATGAATAGGTTCGAGAAGATGTGGAAGATCTGCACATGGGTGAAGGCCGACGTGAGCAGCCGCCACGGCTCGGACTCGACCAGGAACGGGTAGAGCACCAGGTCGTTGAGTAGTTGGTCGGTGCCGGTCTGCACGACCAGGAAGACCATCACGTTCAGCGCGAGCAGCGTGTACGTGACGATCGGAGTGTTGCCGCGGGCGACACCGCCCAGCGACGTACGGGTCCTGGGGACCGACTTCACGCCCTCGTTGAAGCACGACGGGCACTGGAAACCGACCGCCGCACTGTTCATGCAGGCCGGGCAGATCGGCTTGTCGCACCGCTGGCAGCGGACTCCTGCCGGTCGATCCGGGTGCCGGTAGCAGACGGTCTCGATCACGCCAGGTCCTCCGCGGTCGGGAAAGGTGCGAGCCGGCCACCTCGACGGTGGCCGGCCCACGGTGCCTTACAGCAGACGGTCTGTGGTCAGACGGTCTTGCGCTCGATCTTCACGCTGGTGATCACGATCGGCTCGGTCGGCCGGTCGCCCGCCGTGGTGTCGGCGGTCGCGATCGCGTCCACGACCTTCTTCGAGTCGTCGTCGACGACCTCGCCGAAGATGGTGTGCTTGCGGTTCAGGTGCGGGGTCGGGACCACGGTCACGAAGAACTGCGACCCGTTGGTGCCCTTGCCGAACTGGATGCCCGCGTTCGCCATCGCCAGCAGGTACGGCCGGTCGAACTGGAGCTCCGGGTGGATCTCGTCGTCGAAGCTGTAGCCCGGCGAACCCGTCCCGGTGCCGAGCGGGCAGCCGCCCTGGATCATGAATCCGTCGATCACCCGGTGGAAACCGAGGCCGTCGTAGAAGCGCGCGGTGCTCGCCTCGCCCGTCGTCGGGTCGGTCCACTCCTTCGTGCCCTCGGCCAGACCGACGAAGTTCTGCACCGTCTTCGGGGCGTGATCGGGGAACAGCTTGATGACGACGTCGCCCTTGGTCGTCTGCAGCGTCGCGAACAGTTCTTCGGCCACGAAATACTCCTCATCGGTTACGGCTTACGACTTCGATCCTGTCACGGCCTTCAAGTTCCGGCCTCATCGACGTGCCCAGCCTGTGATCCAGGGGCATCTCAGGGTGCGGTCGGAACGTTTATCGGCCGGGTACGTCGTACGATGCAGAAGAAGCCGGATCTGTCCAGAAGTCGAATCGAAGCGTCCATGCCGCCGATGGGCTGAAGAGCCGTCCACCAAGACGGGCGGCACGAGGAGGAACCGTGGGTTTGTTGAAGTCCAAGGGCCGGGTCGAGACCGCGAAGGACAAGGTCCGACCGCTGGCCGAGTCAGCCGTGGGCAGCGCACGGGACCGTGTGTCGCCGTACGCCGAGAAGGCCGTCGACCGGGTGTCGCCGTACGCCGAGAAGGCGGTCGAGCGGGGCGCCAGCGTCGCGCACGCGGCGGTCGAGAAGGCCGGGCCGGTGATCGACGACGCGCTGCGCAAGGTCGGTCCCGCCACCGAGCACGCGGCGGAGAAGGCGCGGGAGCGGTTCAACGACGACGTACTGCCGAAGGTGACCGCCGCCCTCGCGACGCTGGCCGCCGCGGCTGAGCCGGTCATCGAGGAGAGCTCGCGCCGGGGCAAGGCCACCGCGGCCGCGCTCAAGGGCGAGATCGAGGTGCCGAAGAAGAGCCACAAGCTGCGGAAGGTGGTGCTCTTCCTGGGCTTCGGCGCGCTTGCTGCCGCGGCAGTGAAGAAGCTGCTGACTCCGCCGGAGCCGGCCTGGCAGTCGACACCGACCAGTGGACGCGACTACAGCTCGGCCCCGGCCGGTACGACGTCGCGCCCCGCTGCTGACAAGCCGGCCGCTGCCGCGCCGAAGGCCGAGTCGACGGCGGGCACCACGTCCGCCAACGGCAAGACCGAGGACGCCAAGGCCGAGACCAAGGTCGAGGAGGCCGCCAAGGCTTCGTCGAACGGTACGGCCAACGGTTCGGCGAAGCCGAAGCCGGCCGCGCCGCGGAAGTCGACGGACACCAAGCCGACCGACTCCTGATCGTCGGCGGGCTGTTCCAGGCCTGCCGACCAGCACCGCAACGGCGAAGGCCGCGACCCCCAGGTGGAGGTCGCGGCCTTCGTTGCGTGCACGGGCCGCCCGTTCGCGAGACCGGCGGCCGGATCGTCTCCGTGCTGAGCAGTTACGCGTCCGCCGGGTCGTCTTCCTGGCGGTCCGGGCGGCTGTTGTGGATCCGGCCGGCCGACAGCAACTGGGTGGCGTAGCGGTGCGTGATGCAGGGATACGTGCCACCGCACTCGAGACAGACGGCGTGGTTGCGGTGCAGCCACGGAAGGACGCCGAACCGTTTGATCTTGGTCAGCGGCTCACGGTCCGGAGCGTGCAGCTGAAGAGCCGACCGGGCCGCCTCCTGGATCTCCGGAGCGGACCATTCTTCGGCGCTCTTGTCCATCAGATCGCTCAGGTCGTCGTGCGGCGCCGAGCTGGATGGGGGTTGGGTCATCTGTGTCGTCTCCGGGCAGGTCGGGGCGGAACCAGGGCGTGATCGAACCGTGTCAGCCCGATCGCACACGGCGACATTAGCGCCTGACCGATCAATCACAGCCATTGGTCCGGCCCGATCGGAAACTTCTTTACGCTCCGGCCGGAACTTCTTCACAGATTGTTCAGAGCCACGCGGTTTCGAGCGTGATCCGGGCCTCGAGCTCGAGCAGAAAACGCTTGGTCGGAATCCCGCCGCCGAAGCCGACCATCTTGCCGCCGGCGCCGACCACCCGATGGCAGGGCACCACCACGGCAATCGGATTCCGGTTGCAGGCCACCCCGACCGCGCGGGCGGCGCCGGGGTCACCCAGCGCCTTGGCGACGTCCCCGTAGGTCTGCATCTCGCCGTACGGGATCTGCTTGAGTCGCTCCCAGACAGCGCGCTCGAACTGCGACCCGCTGCGCACCGACAGCGGCAGGTCGAACTGGGTCAGCTCGCCGGCGAAGTACGCCTTCAGTTGCTCCTCGGCAGCGGTCAGCAACTCGTCCCGGGCCCGGTCCGGCCCGAGGTCGATGGCGCCGAACCGCAGCCGGCACAGACCGTCGTCGTCGACGGCGAGGGACAGCTCCCCGACCGGAGAATCGAGCACAGACCAGCGCATGGCTCTATCGTCCAGCCCGGGACCGACACTTTCCAGACCGCACCCAAGGTTCTCGTCCGATCACTGTCTGTGTGCTATTTCTGTTTTTCCTCTTCTTTCCAGGAGGTGCGGATGACCGGTCAGCCGCCGATGGATCGGTGGTTCAGCTCCGAGCAGGCGATGGGCCTGGCTGCCTCGGTGCTGATCGGCGTGGTCACGGTGCTCGGCTGGGCCACCGCGTGGTCCGACTGGTACTCCTACCGGACCCTGCGCCTGTACGCCGGTGACGAGCGCCGGCTCGACCAGGCCGACCTGGTCTCCGGCCTGTTCGGCATCATCGCCGCCCTCGCGCTGCTGGCCGCCGCCGTGGTCTTCATCGTCTGGCTCTGGCGGGTCCGCTGGAACGCGGAGATGTTCTGCAGCGGCGAGCACCGGCTGACCCGCGGCTGGGTGCTCGGCAGCTGGATCTGCCCGGTGGTGAACCTCTGGTACCCGAAGTGGGTGGTGGACGACGTCGTGGCCGCCAGCGACCCACGGACGCCGGCCCACACGCAGACCCTGCGCGGCATCCCCGGCACCCGGCTGGTGTGGGCCTGGTGGCTCACCTGGGTGGTCGGGCTGGTGCTCGACAACGTCGCGCAACGCAGCGTGCTGGACGGCGAGCCGCAGCTCTCCGAACTCCGGACGAATGCTGTGATGTCGTTCATTTCCGCGGTCAGCACCACCGCGGCCGCGGTACTCGCAGTAATGCTGATTCAGCGCGTCAACGAGCTTCAGGCGCGCCGCCCGTGGACCCCTTGGTGGGCCCAGGATCAGGCGGATTTCCCGCTCGGCCGCGGTTTCCAGCCGCCCGCGGGGTAAACCGAACCGTCACGGACGGTCGACCCAGTCGTTACAAGTGGTGATGGGCCTACGAAAAGACCGTGTTAAGTCGATACCCTCCGTGCTGGCATCGGCTCCACAGGGGTACTTACTTCGTGGTATCAATGTTGCTCGGTCACGCGGGGGCAGGATTCGACCGAAACGCCGAACAGACGGAGTTCCAGCAACGCGAGGGACGCAAGACGTGAGCCACCCGCAACGAGCAGTTCTCTCTGCTGTTGAAGATCGAGATGAGTGGCAACCACATGCCGCCGAGGAGTTCCAGCAGGTCAGCACGGTCGGCAAGATCGCGATCGGCCTGCTCGGCGCCTCGACGGTCACGCACCTGCTCTGCACCTGGTCCGACTGGAACACATACGGCGTCGTCAACACGTACCTCAGCGGCGGTCCCGGGGTCGACAACCCGGACCTGAACCGCGCCGACGCGATCTCCCGCGTCACCGCGATCCCGAACGTCATCATCTCCGTCGCCGCCGCCGTGGTCTTCGTGATCTGGCTGTGGCGGGTCCGGGTCAACTCCGAGGTCTTCTGCCAGGCCGACCACCGCCGCAGCCACGGCTGGGTGCTGGCCAGCTGGTTCTGCCCCGGACCGAATCTGATCTATCCGAAACAGATCGTCGACGACATCTGGCTGGCCAGCGATCCGGCCACCCCGGTCTACGCCGACGACCTGCGCCGGCTCAGGAAGCCTCTCCTCACGAACGTGTGGTGGGTCGCCTGGGTCGGCGCTCTCGTGTTCGACGTGGTGATCCGCCGGGCCCTGATGTGGATGGAAGCCACCATCGGCTCCCTGCGCGGGATCGCCCTGGCCGGTACGGCGTCGCTGATCCTGACCGCTGTCTCCGCCGTCGCCGCGACGCTGATCATCCGCAAGATCAACACCATGCAGACCACCCGCGAGTGGATGCCCTGGTGGGACCAGCGCGAGCCGAAGCTGGTCGCCGTCCCGTCGTACCGGGTGGCCGCCGACGACGACACCTCCGAGCAGCCCGCGATCGCCGAGCCGATCGCCGCCCCTGTCTCCCGGCCGCAGCCGACCCGGGCCCTCCCCGCAGCCCCCGCCAGCAGCTCACTCAACGGCCCGCTCAACGGCCCAGCCGGCGGACCAGTCGGCGGCCCGCTCAGCGCTCCCCCCGCTGTCGCCGAAGAAGCGCCGAAGTGGAGCCCGTTCGCCCCCGCAGCTCAAGCCCCCGCAGCACCAGCCCCTGCCGCCCCGGTCGCCCCCGCGCCCGCCGCCGCGGCCTGGGAAGAGACCGGCCCCGCCACCGAGCAGTTCAGCCCGGTGGAGAGCTGGCGCGAGGACACCGGCCAGGTCATCGAGGCGACCCCGTCGTACCAGCAGACCGCCTCCGGCCTGGAGACGCCGACCTGGTCGACCCCCTCCGCGCCGTACACGCCGACCCCGGCCAACGACCTGCTCTCCGCGCCGCTGCCGAGCTGGCAGGCCGAGACCGTTGCACCGCCGTCGCTCGCCCCGGCCCAGCCCGACCCGTACGCGTACCAGCCGGCCGCCCGCGCCACGGAAGAGCCGTCCTGGTCCAGCTCGTACTCCGAGCCCTACTCTGCCGGCTTGTCGTCGTACAGCGACACCACCTCTGACTACCTGACCTCCACGGAGTCCGCACCCGAGCCTGAGCCCGCACCCGTTGCGCGCGCTGGTCGCAGGGCCGCTCGGGTCGCGGTCGACAGCCCGTCGACGGTCCAGCAGGCTGCAGTCTCCGACTCGGACAGCTACTACCAGCAGGCACCGTCCCTCCCCGCCCAGGACGACTACCTGACCCCGTCGAAGCCGCTCCCGTCGGTCCCGTCGTACGGCCCGGAGCCGACGTACACGCCGGAGACCAGCTACAGCAGCCCGGCCCCGAGCTACACGCCAGAGCCGACCTACACCAGCTACGACAGCCCGGCCGTGCCGCCGAGCACCCCGGACTACGACACGTCGTACACCTCGGACTACTCGTCCAGCTACTCGTACTCCGAGCCGGCAGCCCCGGCCGCCCCGGAGCCGACCTACACGTCGGACACCAGCTACACCTCGCCGTCGTACGACAGCTACTCGTCGGAGAGCTCGTACGACACGTACAGCTCGAACACGAGCTACGACTCGTACACCCCGGCCACCGAGACGCCGGAGACCTCTTACACGGCGCCGGACTACAGCACCCCGAGCTACGACAGCTCCTACAGCCCGACCTACCCGCAGGAGAGCTACTCCAGCGACTACTCGTCGGACTACAGCAGCACCTACTCCGACCAGCCGGCCGCGGACCAGCCGTACTCCTACGAGGCCCCGGCCGAGCCGGCCGCACCGGAGAAGAGCGACTCCGAGAAGGACGACTCGGAGATCACCGCACCCCGCACTCACCCGCGTCGGCGCTGGGTCTGACCGAGTGGCTTCACTCGGCTTCTCCACGCTCGGCTGCCCAGGCGAGCCCCTGGACCACGTCCTGGAACTCGCCAAGCGCTACGACTTCACCGGCCTGGAACTGCGGACCGCCGACGACGAGTTCACGCACGTCGGCCTGACCGCCGCCGAGCGACGCGAACTGCGCACCCGGATCGAGGACGCCGGTCTGGAGATCCTCGCCGTCAACAGCTACGTGCACCTGTGCGCAGTCGAGGAGCAGCCGCTCGAAGCCCACCTCGAGCTGGCCGCCGACCTCGGTGCCCGTGGGGTCCGGGTCTTCCCAGGAGACGATCCCGAGTTCACCGGCGCGTCCCCGAGCCCCGGCGAGATCCGCGCACTGGACCGCGTCACCTCCGCCTCGAAGGACTCGCGCATCCTGCTCGAGACCCACGACTCACACTCGGCCGGCGCCAAGATGGCCGCGCTCTGCCGGCTGCTCGACGCCGAGGCGCCCGGGCACAACGCGAAGGTGATCTGGGACAGCGCCCACACTTGGAGTCACGGTGAGACGCCCGCCGAGGCGTTCGAGCTGCTGGAACCCTGGATCGACTTCATCCAGATCAAGGACGAGGACCCGGTCGACTACCGGCCGGTCCCGATCGGTACCGGCGGCTACCCGATCGCCGACCTGCTGACCACCCTCGAGGGCACCGACTACTGGCTCTCCCTCGAGTGGGAACTGAAGTGGCATCCGCACCTGCCGCCCCTCGCCGAAGCGTTGCCCGCCACCCGCGCCTGGCTGGCCTAGGCCACAATTTCGCGTCGGCGCATGACGTTGGGCACCTATCACTCGTCTAAGGAGTGAAGTCCCAACGGGGGACCTTGCAGGTAAGGACATTCATGATGCCTCTCGACATCGGGCGGTGGCCGAGGTGAGCCCACGGGCCGTCGACAAACGGGCCCGGCCCGGCAACGACGCCACCCCAGGTCCGGCCGGACCACCATCGACCCTCAGCGCGACCGATTTCGACACCGCCGAGCAGGCCGTCGTCAAGGTCGACAAGGTTGAGGTCACTGACGGAGCAAAAGACTGACGTCTCCGAATTCGTGCCACAGGTAGGAGTGCTCGAGGGCGGCGTCGTACGCACGTTGGACGACGTCGCCTCCGACTACCGACTCCAGCAGGAGCAGGTGAGAGGCCTCCGGCGCATGCATGCCGGTGATCAGCCCGTCGACGACGGTCGCCGGGTGATCGGGGCCGAGCACCAGGTCGGTCCAGCCCTTCGACGCGACCACCTCCGGCCGAGCAGCCGACTCGATCGCCCGCACTGCCGTAGTACCGACTGCGATCACTCTGCCGCCGTTGGCCTTGGTCCAGTTCACCAGCCGCGCAGTGTGCTCCGATACCTCGTACCGCTCGGGCAGCGGCGGTTCGTGGCTCTCCAGTGACGACACTCCGCAGTGCAGCAGGATCGGAGCGATCAGTACTCCGGCAGCCGCCAACTGACTCACCAGCTCGAAACTGAACGGCCGGCCGGCACTAGGCATCTCAGCCGAGCCAGGCTGGTTCGCAAACACCGTTTGGTAGAGCGCAAGCGGCCACTGCTTTCCGACGTACTTGTAGGTGATCGGGCGCCCGTTCCGCCACAAGTAGTTGACCACGTCCGCCGCCGGCGGCTTGGCCCGCCACAACCGGCGACCACTCGGCTCGTAGGGCTCAAGCAGCGTCAACACTCCCTCAGGCAACTCCACCTGATCGCCTGCTGCACCACCGAACAACGGCAGGCCACCGTTGCGGAGTTCGACCACCCAGTTGCCGTCGTCCAGTGCGGTCGAGAAGTGCACAACCACGGGCGCGACACCGGAGCCGGTGATCCAGGAGCCGTCGACCGCAGCCCCCAGCGTCCCCGAGGTGTTGACCAGCAACAGGTCACCCGGTCGCAGGTGCTCACCGATCCGGTCGAAGCGAGTGTGCGTGACGCTCGCCCCCTCCGCGACCAGCAGCTTGACCTGATCCCGAGCCAGCCCGCGCGCCTCCGGCGGCTCGACCGCGTTCAGCTCGTCGGGCAGCGTGAATCTGGTCTGCGGATGGACTGTCACGACGCCACCGCCGCAGCGAACTCAGCGGCACGGTAGCGACCACTGGCCGGCCGACTGTCCAGCAACCGCAGAAACGCCGGTACTACGCTCGCCGGCTCCGGCCGATCCGAGATGTCCTCACCAGGGAACGCCGCCTGGTGCATCGCCGTCCGGAGATCACCCGGATCGACCGCGTAGACAGCCAGCCCAGGATGCTCCGCCGCCAGTACTGCGCTCGCATGGTCCAGCGCCGCCTTCGCCGAGCCGTACCCGCCCCAACCCTCGTACGCCTCGACCGCGGCATCCGAGCTGAGGTTGATCACGATCCCCGCGGCCTTGCTCAATTCGGGCAGCAACGCCTGGGTCAATGCGATCGGCGCGACGACGTCGACCTCGTAGACCCGCCGCAACTCCTCCAGATCCACACCCGCCAACGGCTGCAGCGGACTGGCCCCGAGGTAGCTCGCGTTGTTGATCAGCAAGTCGAGGCGGCCGAGCTCACCCACCGCGTCGACCAGGTCGGCCCGATGCTCGGCATCGGTGACGTCCCCGGCCAGCGGAACCACCTCGGTTCGGGCGGCCAGCGCGTCGGCCGCGTTCTTCAGCGCATCGGCACCACGGGCGTCGATGATCAACGCCCAGCCACGTTCGGCCAGACCGTGCGCCAGCGCGAGGCCGAGCCCCGCACTGGCGCCGGTGATGAGGGCAACGGGACGAGTCAGAGATTCAGAGGTCATGCCCGTTACCCTCATACCTCAAGCGAACTTGAGGTCAAGCAGTCAGCTCCCGTAGATCTCGTACTCCGACAGCTGGCCGGCCGGCCAGCCCGTGTTGCCGGTGAAGGTGAGCCGCACCCACCGGGTGTTCACCGTGGCCGGCAAGGTGATCGTCGCCGCATTGCCCGCACCCGGATCGAAGGTGCGACCCGCTGCTCCGGCCAACTGGGTGTACGCCGAGTTGTTGGTGCTGCCGAGCACCTGGATGGTCTGCGTCCGCGCACCCCAACCCGGCGGGAGCTTCAGGACCAGCCGCTTGACGTTCAGGTTGCTGCCGAGGTCGACGGTCAGCGACTGCGGCCAGCTGTTGTTGGCACTCTCCCAGTAGCTGCCGGCGTTCCCGTCAACCGTGTTGCCTGCAACGTAGTTCTGATTGAAGCTGGTCGCGGTGACTTGCTTGCCTGCAGCAAGGTTTCCGGTCGGCTGACCCGGGTCGGTGCCACCACCGCTGCCCGGCTCGACCCAGCTGCAGCCACTCCAGGTGGAGTCCAGCCCGCTGTTGCCGGAGCCGCGGGTCAGTGAGAACGTGCCGCTCGGGTAGGCACAGTTGTAGACCGCGGCTCGGCCGATCCCGCTGGCCGCGACGTTGGTGACGGTCGCCGCGCCGGTGGTCTCCGCCTGGAAGGCAAAGGTTCCGGCGCCTTCGATCGAACCGCCGTCCACAGTGACGTTCTGGACCCGCCGACCGGCGCCGCCACCGTCAACGAACTGGTACGCCGACCAAGGGCTAGCCACCAGCCGGTTGTTGGTGAACCGAACCTGCGCGTTGATCTGGGTGTCGTACGCGTCCACCCGGATCGCGCCGTGCGGGTGGTTCTGGCCCCAGTTCGGGTTCATCGCGCCGGTCCGGATCAGCGTGTTCCCGGAGACGTTGATGGTGCCCGCGAGCGGGAAGAACGGCGACGCGAAGGACTGGTTCGAGATCGCGATGCCACCACCGAGCGCGTTGGTGTCGGAGATCAGGTTGTCCCGCACGGTCAGGTCGGTGCCGCCGTAGATCGCGATGCCGTTCGCCAGGTTCGGCTGCACGATCGTGTTGTTGGCGAAGGTGCTGTTCCGGTTCGCCGCGTGCAGCGACCAGGCGGCCAGCGCGTCGTCGCCCTGGTTGCGGAGGAAGTTGTTCCGCACCTGCACGTTGTACGCGGTGCCGTTCAGGTTCAGGCCGTCGGCGGTCATGTCGTAGAACCGGTTGTTCTCGACCACCAGGTTGTCGTTGTTGCCGGTCAGCCACAGCCCGACCTTGAGGTGCTGCAGCCAGAGGCCGGAGACGACCGAGTTCGGGCCGAGGCTGCCGTTGACGAAGTTGTCGGGCGAGTTGTCGTTGCGCTCGGTCACCTCCCCGATCACCGCGAAGTCGTGCAGTTTCACGTTGCCGCCGCCGTTCGGGCGGTCGATCAGGTGGCTGCTGAGCAGGGTCGAGTGCCAGCGGCCGGCGCCGCGCAGCGTCACCCCGTCCGGGTTGATGGTGCCGCCGACCCGGAACCGGCCGGCTGGGATCCACACGGTTCCACCAGAACCGCGGGCGCTGTCGATGGCACTCTGGATCGCGCCGGTGGAGTCGTTGTTGCCGTTCGGATCCGCGCCGCGATCGGTGATCGAGATCGAGCCACCAGGCTGACCGGCGGGACCGGCCACGTTCTCGAACTCGACATCATCGATCGTGTACGGACCGGCGGTGTTCTCGCCGTCGACCTGCAGCTTGATCTTCGCGCCCGCGTTGACGGTCTGGCCGAGTTGCAGCCGGGCGTGGTCGTAGAGCTTGTGAGTGCGCGACCCGGCGATCCAGCCGGTGTCGACGAAGCTGTACTTCGCCGTCACCGCCAGGGACTGCGAGAGCTTCTGGCCGTTGACGTAGACCGACAGCGTGCCGGTGCGGCCATCCGGAACGGAGTACGCGACGTTGATGGCGTTGGTGGTCCCGGGGGCGGTGAACTCGACGTACTGGCCGCCGCTGAGGGTGACCGCCTGGCGGTTGGAGGCCTCGGCGGCGAGCGTTCCCTGGGCGTAGCTCGGGCCGATCTTGCTGCCGTTGGTGGCGGCACTCTCGGCCTCGAGGATGGTGAAGGGGAGGGAGGCGCCGGCCGCTTGGATCGCGGCCGGCGCCGCCTGCACAGGGAGCGCGGTCAGGCCGGCTCCGGCGGCCGTCGCGAGCGCGACGGCCAGATACGGATACTTATGCATGAGTGGTACGGCCTTCCTGGGGGGCGGACGGAGGGCAATGTCCGCACACCTTAAGGAAGGACATAACTCATTGCAAGACTTCGACTACGTCTTGCAAGTTATTAACAGACAGTGATCTAGGAGTGCGGGCAGGTGTCCCGGTACTCCGCGATCGTCAGGCTGGCCGAGGGCGCCGGGCAGAGGAACTGCTCGTACCTGGTGTCGTTGTCGATGAACCGCTTGAGCCACGAGATGCTGTACTTCGCGATCGTGGTGTTCGAGCTGTTCGGGGTGAAGTGGCTGGCGCCGCGGAGCTCGAGGTACGCCTTGTCCAGCGAGGACGGCAGCGAGGTGTAGAACCGCGACGAGTGCGACGAGACCGGCGCGATGGTGTCGCCGTCCGCGCCGATCACCAGGGTCGGCACGGAGACCTCACCCCAGGTCTTGTCGGTGTGCCACCCGGTCAACGGGATCGCCGCCTGCAGAGCCGGCCGCTGAGCTGCGGCGCGCAGCGTGCCACCACCGCCCATCGAGTGGCCCATCACGCCGAGCCGGGTCGCGTCGATCCGGGTCCGGACCGAACTGGTCCGGGTCAGGTAGTCCAGTGCTGCCAGCAACTGGGTCGCCCGGCTGTCGGGCTGGTCGGAGGTGGTGTTGGTGTCGATGGTGAAGACCACGAAGCCCTGGGAGGCGATCCGCGGGCCGAGCCAGGCGATCGACGACTGCCTGGCGGTGAAGCCCGGTGCGATGGCGATCGCGCCGAAGGTCCCCGCGGAGGTGCTGGTCGGGTAGTAGATGGTGCCACCGCCGAACCCGGAGACGGTCGACGACACGGTCGTGGTGGAGACCGCGAACGAGCCGCGGCTGGCCTCGATACTGGAGTTGGTCGGGGCGGGGCCACGCTCGTACGGGTTGTCGGCGGCCTGGACGGAAGGCGCGGTGACGGCGACGGCGCCGACCAGGGCGGCCGTCAGCGTCAGTGTCGTGAGTACGTTGCGAAGTTTCATGGCGTACACATCCTTCTGGGTTGGGGCGGTGGACATCACTGGCCGACGAGGTTGATCTCCTCCGGAGTCGATCGCTTCTCCTCGTACGGCGTCACCTCGCCGGACTCACGATCGGTCACCCTGGGCTCCTGCAGCGTCTTGATGCTGCCGTCGGCAGCGAGCTGGAACACCAGGGCGCCGGTGTAGCCGGCGTGGTCGTCTTTGCTGAAGGCGAACGGCGTCAGGCCGGGGCCCTTGAGCTCACCCGAGCTCATCGCGTCGATCAGCTTCTGCCGGGTCAGGTCCTTGCCGGCGGCCTTGAGCACCTGGCCGAAGGTGTAGGCCTGCACCATCCCGTAGAGCAGCGTGTCGGTGAACGGCTCCTTCGGGATGTACTTGTCGTGGATGCCACGGAAGAACTTGGTCCACGGGTCGTCGGCCGAGCGGGAACTCGGCAGGTACCGGGTGCCGATCAGGCCGGTCAGCAGCGCGGCGCCGAAGACCTGGGTGCCACCCTGCTTGGCGAACTGCTCGACCAGCCCGGTCAGTGTCGCCGGGTCGGCCCCGATGCTGCTCACCACCAGCTGCGGTTTGTAGCCGAGCTTCAGCGAGGTCAGGATCGTCAGCGCGGTGAAGGCCGGGATGCACTCGCAGACGACCACCTCGGCGCCGGAGGCCTGCAGGGCCGAGATCTGCGGGGTCACGTCGGTGTTCGCCGGGTCGTAGGTCTTCCGGGCCACGATCTGCGGCTTGATGAACTGGTCGAGACCCTTCTGGGTGTCGGCCCCGACGTCGTCGCCCTGGACCAGCAGGCCGACCTTCTTGCCGGCGAACTTCTCCTTGATGTACTGGCCCTGGACCTTGCCCTCGCGGGTGTAGTCGACCTGGTAGCCGAAGGTGTTCGGGTGCTTGTCCGGCGAGTTCCACATCAACGCGCCCGAGGAGACCAGCAGGTCCGGCACGCCCTCGGCGGTCAGGTAGTCGAGGACCTTCGAGTGCGTCGGAGTTCCCAGGCCCCCGACGATCGCGAAGACCTTGTCCTGCAGGACGAGCTTCTTGACCACCTCGACGGTCCTGGTCGGGTTGTAGCCGTCGTCCTCGACCTTGTAGGTGATCTTGCGGCCGTTGATCCCGCCACCGTCGTTGAGGTGGTCGTAGACCGCCTTGGCGCCGACGGAGATCTTGCTGTACCCCGGCGCGGCCGGCCCGGTGAGCGGTTGGTGGGTGCCGATCACCACCTCGGTGTCGGTCACCCCAGGAGCAGCCTCACCCTTCTGGCCGCCGTCGTTGGCCGGCGTCTCACCGGCTCCGCCGCAACCACTGAGCACCAGCGCGGAGGCCAGGGCCACCGCAACGGCAGAACGTTTGTTTCTCATTGTTCTCCTCGGTGAGAGGGAGCCGGGCGTCGTACCCGGCTCCAGACCTTGCGCAGGCCGCCTTGGATCCCCGCCGGGAAAGCGAGGACGATCACGATGAGCACCACGCCGTACAGGGCGAGTGGGAGGTTGTCGGACAAATCGCTGCGCAGGCTGAACAGCTCGGCGAGGTCATCGGTCCAGACCTGGATGTAGACCAGCGCGATCGCACCCCAGAGCGCGCCCCACAGACTGCCGAGGCCGCCGAGTACCAACGCGGCCAGCAAGCTCAGCGACAGTGCCGGGGTGAAGGAACCAGGTGCGGCAGTGCCGAGCAGGAACGCTTGCAGGCCACCCGCCAGGCCACCGCACGCCGAGCTGACGAGGAACGCGAGGATCTTCGTCCGGCCGACATGGATTCCGGCCAGTGACGCGGCGACCTCGTCGTCACGCACAGCCCGCAGCGTGCGGCCCAGCCGACCGCGAGCGAGATTCGCCAACACCACAAGGGCAAGCAGGACCGCCAGCCAAACGATCCACGCCTGCCACCGAGTAGCCGGTACTGCGCTGAGCCCGGCCGGCTGACTGTTGACCGTGAAGCTCAGCCCGTTGCTGCCCGCCAGCAGGTCCGGGAACCGTTGCGTGACAGCAGGAAGCCCGACGGCTAGCGCCAAGGTCGCGCCTGCCAGGTAGGGACCGCGCAGCCGGGCGGCCGCAGCACCGGCCAGCAGCCCGGCGAGCCCACCCGCGACGGCCGCCAGGAGGAGATCGACCCAGATGGGGAGCGCCGGCACCCGGAGTACGAGGAGGGCGACGGTGTAGGCGCCGATGAACATGAAAGCGCCGTGGCCCAAGGAGATCTGGCCGTTGAAGCCGGTCAGCAAGGCCAGTCCGGCGACCGCGATCAGGTAGTAGCCGACGGTCGCGATCCGCAGGTTGGTGAACGGATCCGTGGCGAAGGTGAGTAGGACCAGCAGCACCAGACCGGCCAGCGCCGCGAGCAGATGAACCACCACCGGGGGAAGTTTCATCATGCCCGCCTGGCCGTCGCCCGGCCGAACAGACCCGTGGGCCGGATCGCGAGCACTGCAACGAGAATCGCCAGCGCGGCCAGTGGCACCAGCTCCGGACCCAGCAAGCCCGACACGTAGGACAGGCCGAGACCAACCGCGAGACCGCCGATGATCGTGCCGAGCGGATTGTCCAGCCCGCCGACCACGGCCGCGGTCAGCGCGTAGACGAATACCTCGTCGAGCACGGTCGGGGAGATGAACGGCGGGATCGCCAGCATTCCGGCCAGCGACCCCACGGCCGCGGCCAGCCCCCAGCCGATCGTCAGCATCACCCTGACCCGTACGCCGAGCAGCCGCGCGACCTCAGGATTGAACGCGGCCGCCCGGAGCCGCAGCCCGAGCGCCGTGAACTTGAACAGCAGCAGGACTCCCGCAGCTGTGACGACCACCGCGAGTACGGCGAACAGATCGCTGGCGGAGAACCGGCCGCGGAAGTCGAACGCGTACGAGAACGAGTGCGGCTCGTTGGACCAGATCATCCCCGCTACTGCCTGCAGCACGAGCAGCAGGCCGAGCGTCACGATGATCGCGCTCAGCTCACCCGCGTTGCGCAGCGGCCGGATCAGCAGCCGCTCCACGGTGACTCCGAGCAGCGTGCCCACGACGATGGCGACGGCGAACCCGAGCCAGTAGCTGCCGGTGCCCTTGGTCACGGAGTACGCGAGGTAGCCGGAGATCAGGGCGAGGGCGGGCTGGGCGAAGTTCACCACGCGGGTCGCGCGGTAGATGATCACCAGCGACAACCCCAGTGCGGCGTACACGGCACCGCTGGACAGGCCGGCCACGGTCAGGTTCAGGAAGGTGGTCATCCGGTCCCCTTGAGCCGCAGGCCGAGGTAGGCGTCGCTCAGCTGTTCGTCTGCGAGGAGCGTGGCAGCGTCGTCCGACGCCACCAGCTCCCCGAGGCCCAGCACGAAGCCGTGGTCCGAGACGGACAGCGCGCTGTGCGCGTTCTGCTCGACGAGCAGAACGGTGAGGCCGGTCTCCGCGCGGAGGTCGCGAAGGACGGCCATGATCTTGGCGGTGACCAGCGGCGCGAGCCCGAGGGAAGGCTCGTCCAGCAGCAGCATCCGCGGCCGGCCCATCAGCGAGCGGCCGATCGCCAGCATCTGCCGCTCGCCACCGGACAGCGTGCCGGCCGCCTTGTCGAGCCGCGGCGCCAGCGGCGGGAACAGCTCGAGCATCTCGGCCAGGGCGGCGGCGCGATCGGCTCGGTCGCGCCGCCAGAGCGCTCCGAGCCGGAGGTTCTCCGCCACCGTGAGCTCGGGAATCACGCCGCCGCCCTCCGGAACGTGGGCGATCCCGGACCGGGCGATCTGGTCGGCCGGCAGGGCGGTGATGTCCCGGCCGAACGCGCTGATCCGGCCGGAGGTGGCCCGGATCAGGCCGCTGATCACTCGCAGCAGCGTGGTCTTGCCCGCGCCGTTGGCGCCGAGGACGGCGGTGATGCTGCCCTCCTCGACCCGGAGCGTCACGTCCTTGAGCGCACGGACAAGTCCGTGGTGAACGGTCAGTCCCTCGATCTCAAGCACTCGACGGCTCCCCGGGTGCGAGGCCCAGATAGGCGTCGGCGACGGCCGGCGCGGCCCGTACTTCGTCCGGGGTGCCGGTCGCGATCACCTCGCCGAAGTCGAGCACCACCACCTCGTCGCAGACCCCCATCACCAGATCCATGTGGTGCTCGACCAGGACGACCGCGGTCCTGCCGGTCAACGCGCGGATCCGGGCGGCCAGCTCGTCCGTCTCCGCCATCGACAACCCGCTCGCCGGTTCGTCGAGCAGCAGCAGCTCCGGCTCGGACACCAACGCCCGGGCGAGCGCGACCCGTTTGCGGGACCCGTACGGGAGCGCGCTCGGTGGCAGGTCCCGGACGTCGGCGAGATCGAGCTCCGCCAGCAGCCGAAGCGCTCGGGTCCGCAACTCGTCCTCGTCCCGCGCGGCTCTCGGCGTACCGAGCAGAGCGGCCACCGACCCCGTCCGGGCGAACCTGCCGGCGCCGGTCATCACGTTCTCCAGCACAGTCAGCCCGCCGAACAGGCCGAGACCCTGCAGGGTGCGTGCGATGCCGAGCCGGGCGAGCTGGTCCGGACGATGGGCGGGCAGCGCCCGGCCCTTCCAGCGCAGTTCGCCGGCCTCCGGACGGAGAAACCCGCAGACCACGTTGAACAGGGTCGTCTTGCCGGCGCCGTTGGGGCCGATCACGCCGACCACGCTGCGCGGCTTGATGCTCAGCGAGACCTCACGGAGTGCGATCAGGCCACCGAACCGGACGGTGACCCCAGCGACGTCCAGAAGCTTCTCTGGGGAAGCGTTAGTCATCTGACTCCTTCCCACCGGGCGACTGTGAGCAGCAGTCTGTGCCGACCGCCTGCTGGGGGGCATCGGTGGAACCACCAGTCATGTGGTCCTGAATCGTCACAGGGGGTAATTCGGCCTGGGCTCTTCCGTGCGCGGCGATGGCGATCTTTACTGATGGGTATGTCTGCCGAGGTCGTACTCCGCGGGCGTGACCAGGAGCGCGCCACCGTGCAGGAACTGCTGGACGCCGCTCGATCCGGTCAGGGATCCGCCTTGGTGATCACCGGCGGCCCTGGCACCGGCAAGTCCTTGCTGCTGAAGGACGCTTCGACGGCCGGGTTCCGCGTGCTGACCGCGCAGGGCGTGCCGGCCGAGTCCACGCTCGAACCCGCCGGCCTGCACCGCGTGCTGCAACCAGTGGCCGACCAGCTCCCGGAGTCATTGCGCCAGGCAACAGGTCTGGCCCCGGGGACTCCGCCTGACACTTTCGCCTTGCACACCGAGGTCCATCGACTGCTCTGCGAACTGGCGGCCGAGCAGCCGGTTCTCGTCCTCGTCGACGACGCCGGCCGGCTCGACCGTTCGTCGCTGGAAGCCCTGGCGTTCCTGGCTCGCCGAGCCACCGACCACCGGCTCGCGGTGCTGTTCACCCTCGAGCCACAGCGAGGCGAGAATCCGCTGACCGGTCTTCCCGTGCTGGCCCTCGGACCGCTCGAGGACCCAGCCGCGATGGAGATCCTGTCCGACCTCAGTCCGCTGGGCCTGTCGGAAGACTTCGCCGAAGAGGTCCTTCGCCTCGCCGGCGGCAACCCGCTGGCACTGACCGAGCTGGCCGGCACGGGCGAGCTACCGCCGGACAGCGCGCTGCGAGCTCGCCTCCGAGCCCGTTTCCACACCCTGTCGGACGATGCCCAGCGACTGGTCCTGCTCGCAGTGGCCGACGAGGACCTGGAACTCGACTCAGTGATCCGCGCCGAGCTGGAGACCGAGGCGCTGGAGGAGGCTCGCGCCAGCGGCCTGCTCGTACTCCGCGGCGAGCACGTCGAGCTGGCGACCCAACTCACCCGCTCCGTACTGCGGACCGAGGTCCCGGTGGCCGACCACCGGCAGGCTCACGCGCTACTGGCTTCGGTCCTCGATTCCGAGCAACACACCTCGCGCTGGTTGTGGCATCGCGCCGCGATGAGCCGCAAGGTGATCGAGGGTCAAGCCGACGAACTCGGCGCCGCGGCCGCGCGGGCACGGCGTACGGGGAACTATCCGGCGGCGTCGCTGGCCTCCGAGCGCGCTGCCTCGCTGGCCAGGGCGCCACAGGACAAGGCCGCGCACCTGATCGCCGCGGCCGCTGATCAATGGTCGACCGGAAAGCCACGACGGTCCCGCGCGATCCTCCGCGAGGCAGCCATCCACGTGCGCGGGCAAGAGTTGCGTGGCTTGGCCGACTTCGTGCGCGGCGGAATCGAGCTGGGCGACAGCGTCCCCGGTACTGCGGTCCGCAGCCTGCTCAAGGCTTCCGACGAACTGCTCGACTCGCACCGCCCGTTGGCCATCACCGCTCTGGTCTTCGCCGCGGAGGCAGCCAGCATCGCGGGGGACCAGGCTGATCACGCCACCACTGCGGCGCGCGCGGCGACACTTCGCCGTACGGACGAACCGCCGGCCACGGCGCTGATGTTCGACCACCTCGAGGGGATGGCTGCCACCTTCGCCGGTAACCACCTCGCTGCCGGGCCTGCGCTGGAGCGGACTATCCGGCTGGCGACCGAGCTGCCTGATCCGCGCTCGAAGATCTGGGGGAGCCAGGCGGCGTACGTGCTGGGGCGTGCCAGCCGATCGTTGGAGCTCGCCACCCAGGCGGTCGCCGCGGCTCGCGACACCGGGATGACTTCGCTGGTGCCGTGGGCGCTGGTCTACAAGTCGCTGGCCGCGCTGCTGCTCGACCAGCACTCGATCTCGCTGGACTGTTCGCTCGAAGGCGTGCGCGAAGCCACCTCGATGGGACAACCCAACACCGTGGTCGACCATCTGACGATCCTCGCGCTGATGGCCGCGTTGCAGGGCGACAAGACCACCGCCGTTCATCGGCTGCACCTGGCCGCCGCCGACGTCACGCGTCGTGGCCTCGGTCGGCCGAGCACGTTCGGGTCCTGGACGTTGGCGTGCGTCGACCTGGTCGACAACCGTCCTGCCGACGCGCTCAACCGGCTGCGTCTGCTGGCCGTCGACACCGGTCGCGTGCATCCCGGGATCAAGGTGATGACCGCGCCGCACTTCGTCGAGGCAGCAGTTGCCTGCGGCAGGCAAGCCTCGGCCGCCAAGGTGTTGCAGCAGTTCGAGGGCTGGGCGGTCGGCACCGGCTGCCCAGCCAGACTCGCGCTGTCTCACCGCTCGCACGCCCTGCTCGCCGGTGCCGGTCCGGCGGCCGACGAGCACTTCCGCGAGGCGATCCGGCTGCACCGAGCAGGCGGTACTCCGATGGAGCTGGCCAAGACCGAGTTGTTCTACGGCCACCGGCTCCGTCGCGATCGTCAGCCCAAGGCCGCGCGGGAGCATCTGCGCGACGCGTTGCGGATCTTCCAGCAGTACGACTCCGAGCACTTCGTCGGCCTGGTCCGCGCGGAGCTACGGGCCTCCGGCGACACCATCGCGCCGACCCGGACCGCCGTCGCCGCCGAGCTGACGCCGCAGCAGTCGCAGATCGCCCACCTGGTCGCCGAGGGCGCGACCAACCGGGAGATCGCGGCGCAGTTGTTCATCAGCCATCGGACCGTCGAGCACCACCTGCGCAACATCTTCGCCCGGCTGGAGGTTCGCTCCCGGGTCGAGCTCGCCCGGCTGCTGGGATAGCGGCCGGAACCCTCGGCTCTGACACGATGACGAGGTGACGAGCTCAGCAGATCAACGGAATGCACCCTGGCGCGGTTGGCAGCGGGCGGCGCTGGTCGCACTGGCCGTGCTGGGCGCTCTGTTCGCCTTCGGGCTCGCCCTCGCGTCGCTCGAGGAGTCCTGGCGGGTTCCGGACTTCCCGCCGGACCAACTCTGGCTCGCCATCGTCCTGCTGGTCGTCGCACTGGCGGCCGTCCCGCTGCTGTTCCGCTTCTCCCGCCGCAAAGGCCGTACTGCGCGGATAGTGGACGGCGCAGTGACCGCGGCAGGAGCCCTCGGAGTGATTGCCGTCCTGTTCCTCGCGCCGGACACGAATCCGGCGGTGGGCATCGGTCTGCGAGTGCCTTTGTTGCTCACCGCATCGGTCTTGCTCGCCGTCGCCGGTGTCGCGTCGATGGTCGCGTCCAGGCTCGAGCCGGCGCCTTCCCTCAACCTCGGGCAACTGCTCGCCCGGATCGCAGTACCGGTGGTGCTCGTGCTGGCGATGATCTTCGGGGTCGCGCCACTGTGGCGTTCCTTTGCGTTGACCACCAACGAGTACGTCAGCGGCACCCGGGGACCGGTCACGCCGAGCACCCGCTCAGCGCTGACCGGCGAGGTCGCCTGGTCCAGTACGTCGAAGGGCTACAACTCGGACGGCTTCCGCAAGGCCGTCGGTACGGCGTACGGGATCGCCACCAGCCGGACGATCGGCAGCGTCGAGATGCTCGATCCGACCACCGGCGAGCTGCGCTGGCGGTACTCGCGGTCGGACTCCGACGGCCTGCCTGACATCTGGGTGACCGGTGACGGAAGCCAGCTGCTGGTGTCCTTCGACGATGTCGGCTTCCTGGTGCTCGACGCCGACACGGGCGAGCGCAAGGCCGCCTGGCCCGGCGGTGCTCGGGACAACGATGTGCTGAGCGCCGATCCGCTGGTCACCGGAGGATCCGTCAGCAAGGGCTCCGACAAGCTGTACGGCACCGACACCGACGGCAATCACCGCTGGACCGTCGAGCCCGGTCGCTGCACCAGCATCACCGCCGTGGCGACAGCGGACACCGCAGTGGCGTCCTTCAACCGCAGCTGCAACAAGGAACCCGACGAGCTGACCGGGCTGGACCTGAAGAGCGGCAAGAAGCTGTGGAGCCATGCCGAGGACTGGAAGGCAGACCCGCTGGCGATCGGCAGCCTGATCGTCGGGCTGCAGTCGGCGCGGGAACTGGTCGGCGTGGAGGCCCGGACCGGCGAGGTGAAGTGGCGTTGGCCGCTCCCCGCGGCGCTCGCCTGCGAGACCAAGCTCCACCGGTCGGGCGCGCAGATCGTGCTGCTCAACTGCCCGTCGAACACGGACAAGACCCAGACGACGGTGACCGTGATCAACGCCGGCACCGGCGAGCTCGCCTGGCAACGGACCGCGCCGATCGACACGTCGGCCAAGCCTGCAGTCACCGAGGACGGCCGCGTGGTCGCCTTCGTGGAGCTGCCGAGCGGCTGCCGGCTGGACGTGGTCGAGGAGTCCGGCTACCGCGCGGTGCCGGTGCCGAAGGAGGTCCGGTGCAATCAGGGCGTCGAAGCTGTCGGCAATGTCGTGCTGGCGCGGGGCAAGGACTCTCTTATCGCGCTGGAATGAGGATGCCGGGGTTGAGGATGCCGTTCGGGTCCAGCACCTGCTTGACCGCCTGCAAGGCCTCGATCGCGAGTGGGCCGACCTCGGTGACGTAGGCATCGCGATGGTCGGTGCCTACGGCGTGATGGTGGGTGATGGTCCCGCCGGCGGCCGCGATCGCCTGGCTGGCCGCGGCCTTCGCCTGCCGCCACTGGGCGACCGGGTCGTCGGTCTGGGCGGAGAGCACGGTGAAGTAGAGCGAGGCTCCGGTCTCGTAGACGTGCGAGATGTGGCAGAGCACGACCGGCGGTGTGCCTTGCCCGGACAGTGAGCTGACCAGCGCATCGGTGACGGCTGCCTTCAGGGCCGGCAGCGTCGACCAGAAGCCTGCTGTCTCGAGCGTCTCGACCAACGCGCCTTCGTCGAGCAGGGGATCGCGGAGATAGGGAGCCCGGTACCGGCCTTGCCGCCAGGTCTCGCCAGGTCCCTCGCCGACAGACTGGCCGCCGGCCGCTGTCAGGACCTCGGCCGCCTCGGCGCGGCGTACCGGAGTACGGGGGCCTTCGAAGCCGACGATGGCCAGTGCGCCGCCGGGGCCGCCGGCGAGGACGTTGGGGTCGGCCAGGTTGATCGCTGTCTCGGCCTCGTCGGACAGGCGCAGTACGGTCGGCAGTGGTCCGTCCTGAGCCAGTTGGCGCAGCGCGGCGAGGCCTTGATCGAAGGAGTCGAACCGCCAGCCTTCGAAGGACCGCTCGGTGGGACGCGGGCGGATCCGGAGTACGACGCTGGTGATGATGCCGAGCGTGCCTTCCGAGCCGAGCACGAGCTGGCGGAGATCCGGGCCGGCCGCCGACATCGGCGCGCGACCGAGCTCGATCGTGCCGCTCGGCGTGGCCAGGGTGAGGCCGACGACCATCTGGTCGAAGCGCCCGTACCCCGCGGAGGCCTGGCCGCTCGACCGGGTCGCCGCGTAGCCGCCGATGCTGGCGCCCTCGTAGGACTGCGGGAAGTGCCCGAGCGTGTAGCCGCGCTCCGCGAGCAGTGCCTCAGCAGCGGTACCGCGAACGCCCGCCTCGATCGTCGCCGTCCTGGAGACCTCGTCGACCTCTCGTAGCCGGTTGAGCCGCTGCAGGTCTACTGCGACGAACTGTGTGCCTTGCGGCGCCAGGCCGCCGACTACCGACGTGCCACCGGCATAGGGGACGACAGCGACTCCCTGCTCGGAGCAGGCGGTCAGTAGAGCCTGTACGTCGTCGTGAGAGCCGGGGTAGACGACTGCGGCCGGCATGTCGGTGGTGTCGCCCGCACGGTGGCGCAGGAGATCCGGGGTCGAGTATCCGCGCGTGTGGGCCCACCTGGTGTCCAGGTCGGTCTTCACGTGCTCGGTACCGAGCAGCTTCTCCAGCGCAGCCGTGACCTCGGTACTAGTGCCCGCCTCGTCCTTCGGCGCGGTCTTGGCGCGTGGGCGGCGTACGCCGAGGTGTTTGAGCGCCTCCAGCGCGGCGGCGGGCAACTCGACCACCTGGGCTGGGTCGCCCCAGCGGCCGGGCGTGAGGTTGACCACCAGGAGGTCGGACTCGGTCATGGGAGGCTCCCGCTCTGGGGTGTTCGGAGGTAGCGTCACGCAAGGGTCACAGCCCTTGTCGTCAGCCAAGTCGCTGATACACTCTGACGTGTGATGTCTCAGCGTAGCAGCGAACCCGATACCTCCTCCAGCTCGACCGGGTCGTCGCGCCCGACCCCGGCCAACGCCATCGGCGAGGAGCGGATCCTGGACGCGGCGTACGAGTTGCTGCTCGCGATCGGCATGCGCCGGATGACGATGGCCGACATCGCCCGGCACGCGGAGGTCTCCCGGGCGACTCTCTACCGGCGCTGGCCGAACGTGCAGGCCGTGGTCGCCGCGCTGATGACGCGCGAGTGGACGACCGCGCTGGTCTCCGCCTTCCAGCCCGATGCCGTCGACGGCCGGGCCCGGCTGGTCGAGGGCGTGGTCGAGGTGGTCGCCAAGACCCGGACCCACCCGCTGATGCGCAAGATCATCGAACTGGACCCCGAGTTCCTCACGCCGTACCTGCTGGAGCGGCGCGGCAGCAGCACGGTCGCGCACCTCGCGCTGGTGAAGGCCGGGATCGAGGCAGGTCAGGCCGACGGTTCGATCCGGGCCGGCGATCCCGACTGGCTGTCACGGCAGATCATCCTGGTCTCGCTCGCCTCGGCGGTGTCCGGGCCGGTGCTGGCCGAGCCGAAGGAGTACGCCGACCTGGACGAGGAGCTGCGGGTCATGCTGGTCAGGTATCTGCGGCCATGATCTCGGTGGGCAACTCCAGCCTGAACGCGGCCCGGCGGACGCGTGAGCTCGACTGGCTCGACACGACCGGCCGGGTCGACGTGCTGGTCATCGGTGGCGGCGTCACCGGCACCGGAGTCGCCCTCGACGCGGCCGCCCGCGGCCTGACCGTCGCACTGGTCGAGAAGCACGACCTGGCCTTCGGGACCAGTCGCTGGAGTTCGAAGCTCGTCCACGGAGGCCTGCGGTACCTCGCCTCCGGGCACGTGGCGATCGCGTACGAGAGCGCAGTCGAGCGCGGCATCCTGATGAAGACCACTGCGTCTCACCTGGTCCACCCGGTGCCGCAGGTCGCGCCTTGGTTTCCACAGGCCAGATATGCCCAGGCCGCCATGCTGCGCGGCGCGTTCCTCGGCGGCGACGTACTGCGCACCTTCGCCCGCACGAGCGACGACTATCTGCCGCACTCCCGCCGGATCAGCTCCGCCGAGGTACTGCGCTACGCGCCGACCGTGCGACCCGACAAGCTGCGAGGCGGCTTCCTCACCTGGGACGGTCAGCTGTACGACGATGCGCGGCTGGTCGTCGCGATCGCGCGGACCGCGGCGTCGTACGGGGCTCGGGTGATCACGCATTGCGCGGCCGAGCAGGTGACCGGGCGTGGGGCGGTGCTGGTCGACCAGTTGTCCGGCCGATCGGTGGAGCTGGACGCCGGCATCGTCATCAACGCGACCGGGATCTGGGCCGATCAAGTTGCCTCTGGCATCAAATTGCGGCCGAGCCGGGGGACGCATCTGGTGCTTCCGCAGGCGGCGTTCGGTGGGCTGTCCGCAGTACTGACCGTGCCGGTGCCGGGGGAGTTGCGGCGGGTGGTGATGGCGATTCCGGCGCCTGATGGGCGGGTTTATGTCGGGTTGACCGATGAGGACGCGCCTGGGCCGGTGAGTGATGTGCCACGGGCTACCGAGGCTGAGATCGACTTCTTGCTGGCGACGATCAGCGCGGCGGTGCGGGTGCCGCTGACTCGGGCCGATCTGCTCGGGACCTATGCGGGGTTGCGGCCGCTGCTCGATACCGGGCATCACAAGACTGCTGATATCTCCCGGCGGCACGCGGTGATCACGAGTCCCGATGGGGTGGTGACGATCGTGGGCGGCAAGCTGACGACGTACCGGCGGATGGCGCAGGACGCGCTTGATGCCGCGCTGGCCCAGTCCTCGGTCGAGGTGCGGCGGCCTTGTCTGACGCATCGGATTCCGTTGGTGGGGGCGGCTGATCGGGTGCAGTTGGCGGCAGTGCGGGCGCCGTCGCGGTTCGTCGATCGGTACGGCGTGGAGGCGACTGACGTGATCGCGGTCGAGCCGGAGTTGCTGGAGCCGGTTGCTCCTGGGTTGCTGACCACGCATGCGGAGCTGCGGTTCGCAGTACGGCATGAGGGGGCGTTGACCGAGGACGATCTGCTGGATCGGCGGACCCGGATCGGGTTGTCGGCGGTGGATCGGGCGTTGGCGCTGCCGGCGGCGCGGGAGGCGTTCGCGGCTGTGTGACGTTTGCTGGGTGAGTTGCAGCTATTGGCCTGTGGACAACTGCGCCGGGCTCCCATCAGCGGGTTAACTTGTTGGTGTGGGGAGGTGAGGCGCATGAGCCAGCAGTACCCGGGACCGCCCGGTTATTTTCCAGCGCCTTATCCGGCCCTGGCACCGAAGGTCTACCAGTCGTTGCGGCGGATCACGGTGGCCTTCGTCGTGCTGATGGTGCTGACCACGATCGTCACCGCTGTGCAGGCGGTGCTGATGTGGCGGTCGTACGACGAGGTCAAGCGGTTCATCTTCGGGTTGCTCTCCGATGACGAGCTCGATCGGGCGGTCGGGTCGGTGGCCGGCGCTGGTCCGCTGCTCAATCTGGTGGGGTTGCTGTTCCTCGGGACCACGGTGGTTTTTCTGGTCTGGCTGTGGCGGGCTCGGGAGAACAGTGAGATTTTGACGCCTGGTCCGCCTGGTCCGCCTGGTGCTCAGCGGCTGGGTGGGCATCGGCATGAGCACGGGTGGGTGATCGGTGGCTGGATCTGCCCGATCGTCCAGTTCTGGTATCCGCTGCAGGTGGTCGAGGACGTCGTGCGGGCCAGCCAACCGGCCGACGAGCCACCGCAGAGCCGGGGGCAGGTCAAGACGCTGCTCTACGGCTGGTGGACCGCCTGGTCGACGTTCTGGGTGATCATCGTCGGCGGTGGCAGCTTTGCGATGCTCAGTGTGCTGGTCTGGATCGTGCGGGTGGTCGACCGCGCGGAGGCCGCCGAGGACAGCGGTGATTACCTGGACCTCTACGACCTGCAGAGCTTCATGGTCCGGCTGGCGCTCGTGGTGAACATCGGCTTCACCATCGCCGCGGTGCTGCTGGCCGTCGCCGGAGCGGCGATCGTGCTGCTGATGATCCGCACCAACTCGTGGCAGGACGGGCGGATGGCGGCGCGGTTCTCCCAACCTCCGGCTGGGCCGCCGCAGTACGTGCCACGGCCGGAGTTTCCGTCGTACACGCAGCGATCACCGTGGCAGCGGTAGGCCTGGCAGCGGTAGGTCTGGCAGCGAGGTAGGCCTGGCAGCGAGGCTATGCCTGCGGTAGGCATGGCAGCGGTAGGTCTGGCAGCCAGGCTATGGCTGCGGTTGGCCCGCCTGCGGCGGCTCTGTCTGCCGTAAGCGGCAGAGGACGGCGGTCGCGTCGTCGTGCCGCTTGCCCCGGAACGCCGTCGGATCCGCCGCCGCGTCGTACTGCCTGACCTGGTCGATGAGGGTTTTCGGACCAGCTGTATCGATGAGGTCGACCAAGTCCTCCCAGGAGTGGCCGTAGCGCTCGGAGTAGCGGGAGGCGCCGTCGGTCAGCAGCGCGACCAGCTCGACCGCCGCGCGGTTCGTCGTACCGGTGACTGCTTCGTAGGCCGCTTTGGGTTCGGTGCTGGCGACCCAGAAGCCACCCGGCTGGTTACGCAACCGGCGTACGGCCTCGAAGGTGTACTCCGGCAGCAGGTCGACCCGGTTGTCGGCCAGCACGGTGACGCTGCGGTCGGGAGCGCGCAGCACAACCGGCGAATCGGCCAGCACCAGATGCTCGACCTGCTCGTCACCAACTCGCACCATCGCGACTGTGGACGACGGACTGTCGGGGTTGGCCAGGTCGCAGGTGTCAGCGTGCGCACGCCGTACTGCGGTGATCGCGTCGGCCAGCAGATCCGCCAACGGCGCCTCCGATCGCGCGAGGAGCGGGAGCGCCAACTGGGTCCCCAACCGCGCCACCAACCAGGCCACCGAGTGCACGCACCCCGAGTCGAGCTGAGCCGGCGCGGTCGCCCCGTCGAGCACGACCACAAAGTCCGGCCCGCTGATCACCAGGTCTTCGTTGGGCCCTGACCGATCAGGTGCTGGCTCACAGACTGACCAGATATCCACAGGGCGTGTCTCCTTGTCTCGTGCAGTCGCGAGCAGGTGCTCGGTGCGGTAGCTCGGCGTGCTGGAGCGAAGGCCTCGATGTTTTTCCATCGTGGTCTTTGCTCCAGTGCGTCGAGGTGCCGTGCCGAGTGCCGCGCAGCACGCACGAGGCAAGGAGACACGCCCTGGCTCATTCTGTGGGGCGGGCGGTCCAGGTGTCGGCGAGGGATTGGTCGAGGGGGATCTTGCTGGACCAGCCGAGGTGCTTGCTGATCAGCGTGGTGTCGGCCTGCTGCCAGGCGACCGCATCGGCGGGGGAGCCCGCGTGGCCGGCGTGGACCTGGCCTTCGATGACCTTCGTGGTCGTCCCGCTGCGCTCGATCAGCCTGTGGACAGCGTCGCGGGCGAGCGTCGCTTGACCCGATCCCACGTTGAGCACCGCCGGTAGCTTGCCCTCCGCTGATGCGACGGCGACCACCGCCTCCGCGACATCCCGAACGTCCACATAGTCGCGCCACGCCTCCAGCGAGCCGAGCTCGATCGTGTCGGTGGTGCCGAGCTGACGCAGTACTCGGCCGAACAAAGTGCTCGGCGGCGAACCGGGTCCGGTGATGTTGAAGGAGCGGAGCACGATCGCGTCGGCGCCGTTGCGCTGCGCACGCAGTACGAGCTCGGAGCCGGCCAGCTTGGTGTACCCGTAGGCACCGCCCGGCTTGAGCTCAGCCTGCTCGTCCTGACTGCTGCCGCGCGGCGCTCCGCCGTACTCCGCGGCCGAGCCGATCTGGATGAATCGCGCGTTGCCGGCATGACTGTTCATCGCGGACAGCAGCGACTGGACGGCGACCACATTGCCCCGGGTCAGCTCGAGAACATCACCATGGGTAGCGGCCGCGGCATTGATGATCACCGTCGGTTTGTAGAGGCCGAGCTGAGCGTCCAGCGCATAGCAGTGCCCGGTGGCCAGGTCGAAGCGCCGATGCGGATCACCGGTACTCCGGGTGAAGCCGCGGTGCTCGATCCCGCGCTCCTTGAGCAGCCTGCAGATCGCGCCGCCCAAGAATCCACCGGCGCCGAACACCATCACTCTCTCTGAAGCGGTCACACCACTCATCCTCCACTTTGTCGGTGGGTCAGGGCAGACTTCGGCGCAACCTCAAGGAGACGCATGGCAGACCGCAGCGGTGGCAGGACCGCGCCGAAGACCGAATCGACGATCCGGGACTGGGACGACGCCGACCCGTCCGGGCAGACGTACACCCGGGTGCTGTTCATCGACTCGGACCTGACCGAGGTGGACAACCAGCGCGGGGTGTTCGAGGAGTGCGTCTTCCGCGGCGTCCGGTTCAACGCGTCGACGCACACCGACGCCGCGTTCGTGAACTGCACCTTCGTCCGGTGCTCGTTCTTCGACAGCACCTTCACCCGGTGCAAGCTGATGGGCAGCATGTTCGACGACTGCACCTACAACCTGATGAAGGTCGAGGGCGGCGACTGGTCGTTCGTCGGCCTGCCCGGCGCGGACCTGCGCGGCGTCGAGCTGACCGGCACCAAACTGCGGGAGGCCGATCTCACCGGCCTGCGCGCGAGCAAGTCCGTACTGCGCAACGTCGACCTGTCCGGCGCATCGCTGCAGCGAGCCGACTTCACCGGCGCCGACCTGCGCGGCTCCGACCTGTCGACCGTCGATCCACTCACGGTCGGTCTCAAGGACGTCATTGTCGACCTGCCCCAGGCCATCGTGATCGCCACCTCGCTCGGGTTGGAAGTACGCCCCTGAACTGCCCCCGGACGAGGGCGTGCCTGTGGATATCTTCAGGGTTATGACCGTTCATCCCCCGGTTCATCCACAACCTGTGGAAAACCATCCAGGCATCCTCACCGGGCCCGGGCAACAGGTCGGGCCGGGGGCCGGGCGGGAGTCTGGGCCGGGACTCGCACCGAGGCCAGAGCCGAAGCCCGGGCTGGAGTCTGGGCCGAGGCCGGAGTCTGAGCCGGGGTTAGGGCCGGGGCCGGGGGCGCGCCGGTGGACGGGGCTTGCACCGGGGCCGGGCCCCGCGCTGGGGTCAAGGCCCGGCCTGGAGTCAGAGCCGAAGCTCGGGCCGGAGCCCCGGCCGGAGTCTGAGCGGGAGCTCGAGCCGGAGCCCGGGCCGAGGTCAGGGCCCAGGGCAGGGCGGGTGCCAGCTCGCCGCGGCGGTGCCTCGCCGCGGGGCGCCGTACCAGGATCGCGCCGTGCTCCACGACATACACGGGACTCACCAGCGGGACCGGCCGGATCGCAGCTCGCAGGGCAACCTGCACTCCCGCCGCCAGGCCGACACCGACGAAGGCACCGAGCGTGTTCGTGATCAGGTCATGTAGCTGGCACGAGCGACCAAGCGTCGGAATCAACGCCTGAATCGCCTCGACCGCCGCCGACATCCCGATCCCGGCGGCGATCCCGTCAGCCGGCCGCCCGCTCGCCAGCGTGATCAGCGCAGCAGCAGGAATGAACAACAGCACGTTGAGCAACCCCTGCATCGAGGTGAGCCCGCCAGTAGTGGTCAGGTGAGTGCCACAGGTGCCGATCCCCGGCACCCGATGCGCGGTCGGGCTGAGCGTGGCCGCGAAGATCAGCGCGAAAGCGGCAGGCATCAGCAGCGACGCGATCCGGGGCACCGCGGCACCGGACCGGCGCATCGACGAGATGGCGATCGGAGCCGCCATCCCGGTCAGCACGATCCAGGTGTCCAGCAGATGCGGAATGCCGCGATAGGTCTCGAGCACGCGTCCGGAACCTCCGTAGTCGCCGGCCCGCGCAGTCCCGGTAGGTGTCCACGCGAATCACGTCGTCAGTGGTTGAGCCCGCTGTTCCTTCCTCAACAGACACTCCGGGGTGCGCACACACGACCGCTAGGCCACCCAGGACATCTGCACGCACCCGCAAACAAACAGTGAGCACGCCGTGACAATCCGTACACGAACTGTCACGGCGGCATTGTTTAGATCGATGCGCAAGGCAATCAACTAGGAGCCTGAGGCAACTTCCACCCCCGCCCGGGCTCACCTGCCCGCAGGTCGACGACCAGGAGCTGGGAGAGGTTGATCTTTCCTCGCTGGTTCTTGCCTGTTCCGATCACTCCGGCCCGGATCAGGCCGCTCTGTGCTCTGATGTGAAGATGCCCGACAGCGCAGCCCTGCTCACCGAGATCCGCGACCTGATCGCGACCCACGCGCGCCCCGACCTGCGGACGCCGGTCGACGGCCTGTTCGTCTCACGGGTGGAGACTTCGGCGCAGGAGCACTCGCTGACCGAGCCGCTGCTGGTGGTGATGGCCCAGGGCGGCAAGCAACTGCTGCTCGGCGACCAGATCTTCGAGTACCGCGCCGGCCAGGTCCTGGTGGTCACCGCCGACCTCCCCATCACCGGCCACTTCATCGAAGCCACCCCACAGACGCCGGCATTAGGCCTAGGTCTCGTACTACGCCCCGCCACCATCGCCCCGCTCCTCCTGGAGTCCGCCGCCGGCCAGCGAGCTCGGGCGACGCCCACCGGCCCAGCGATGGCGACAGGCCCCGCCAGCCCCGAGCTACTCGACGCGGCGGCTCGCATGCTCCGCCTGCTCGATTCACCCGACGACGCCCCCGTGCTCGCCCCGATGATCGAGCGAGAGATCCTCTGGCGCCTGCTCACTGGCCAGTACGCCGACGTGATCCGCCAGATCGGCCTGGCCGACAGCAGCCTGACCCACATCAGTCGCGCGATTCGCTGGATCCGCGACAACTACGCCGAGCCGATGCGCATCGCCGACCTCGCCAGCCTGGCCGGCATGAGCCCTGCCGCCTTCCACCGGCACTTCCGCGCCATCACTGCGCTCAGCCCGCTGCAGTTCCAGAAGCGGATCCGACTGCAGGAAGCCCGCTCGCTGCTGACCGCTCAGCCCGGTGATGTCGCGGGAGTCGGCCACCTGGTCGGCTACGACAGCCCTTCGCAGTTCAACCGCGAGTACCGCCGGCTGTTCGGCGTACCGCCTGGTGCCGACGCCACCCGACTCCGGCAGAGCTCTCAACCACACCTCCCTTGACGATTTGTCTTGAATCTGGACTAATCGTCTAGACTCGTCCGCATGGAGATCTCGGCGGACGATGAGCCCGACGCAGTACTCGCAGCGCTCACCCAGGTGGTCGACGGGATCGCCGCGACCTTCGGCCGGTCCTGCGAGGTCGTGCTGCACGACTACCGCCGCGCAGACGCCTCGGTCGTCGCCGTGGCCGGCCGGCTGACCGCGCGCGAGGTCGGCAGCCCGATGAGCGAGATCGGCCTGTCGGTGCTCGCCAAGGGCGACGGCGCCACAGCCGAGCTCAACTACCTCACCCGCACCTCCGATGGTCAGGTCCTCAAGTCCTCGACCCTGCCGCTCAAGGACCGCAGCGGTCACCTCTTCGGCGCCTTGTGCCTCAACGTCGACGTCACCCCGCTCTGGCAGGCCCGCGATCTCCTCGGCGACCTGGCCGGCGACGAACCGGCCGAGTTGCCCACCACCACCTTCAGCTCCGACTTCGACGACGTCGTCGACGCAGTACTGCGCAAGCAGGCCCACGAGCTCGGCAAGCCGGTCACCGCGCTGACCCGCCCCGAGCGGATGACCGTACTGCGTGCGCTCGACCAGCGCGGCGCGTTCGCAGTACGACGTGCGGCTCCGCGGATCGCCGAAGCCCTGGGGATCTCCCGCGCCTCCCTGTACGCCGACCTCGCAGAATGCCGCCGCCCATGACCAACCCGCCCACGCCGTACCTGAGTCTCGACCGCTCCCGAGTCGAGGCCAACATCGCCCGGCTCTCGACCCACCTGCGCTCGCTCGGCGTCCCGCTCCGCCCGCACGTAAAGACCGCGAAGTCGATCGATGTCGCCCGCCTGCTCTTCAACGGCGGCACCGGCCCGCTGACCGTCTCGACCCTGCGCGAGGCCGAAGTCTTCGGCGACGCCGGCTTCACCGACATCCTGTACGCCGTTGGCATCGCGCCGGACAAACTCGATCGCGTACGCACCCTGCGGGACCGCGGCATCCACGTGACGGTCCTGCTGGACAGCGTCGCCCAAGCCTCAGCGGTCGCTGCCCAGGGCATCCCGGCTCTCCTGGAGATCGACTGCGACGGCCACCGAGGCGGCCTCCGTCGCGGCGACCCCACCATCGCCCGGATCGCCGACATCCTCGGCGACCACCTCACCGGCGTACTGACCCATGCCGGCGAGTCCTACTTCGCCCCCTCGACAGCCGACCTCACCGCAGCCGCCGAACACGAACGAGCCACTGCAGTCTCGGTAGCCGAAGACCTCCGCGCCGCCGGCCACCCCTGCCCAGTAGTCAGCGTCGGTGCCACCCCCACCGCCCACTTCGCGGCTGACCTCACCGGCGTCACCGAAGTCCGCGCCGGCAACTTCGTCTTCTTCGACCTCTTCATGACCGGCCTAGGCGTCTGCACCCAGGCCGACCTCGCCCTCTCCGTCGTCACCACCGTCATCGGCCACCGCCCCGACAAAGGCTGGATCCTTACCGACGCCGGCTGGATGGCAACCTCCCGAGACCGCTCCACCGCCAGACAACCTGTCGACCAGTACTACGGCGTAGTCACCAGCCTCGACGGCACAGTCCTCCCCGACCTACTCATGACAGACGCCAGCCAGGAACACGGCATCCTCTCCATCCGCCCCGGCAGCACAAGCGTTCTCCCCGACCTCCCGATCGGCACCCGCCTGCGAATCCTCCCCAACCACGCCTGCGCCACCGCAGCCCAACACGACGGCTACCACCTCGGCGACACCTACTGGCCCCGGATCCACGGCTGGTAAGGAGTTCCCCCACGCTTATCAGCAAACCCCTCCGCTGACGGAGATACTGCTGCCATGCGCATTCGCTGCTGTCTAACGGCTCTCGGATCGACTGCAGCCCTGGTGGCTGCCTTCAGCGGCTGCTCATCCTCCACACCGCCTACCCCACCAACACCCCCACGCGCCTCCGTCGAGTTGGCGCCCCTCCGGATCATCGAGTCCGACACCTCGAGCCGGAGTGGCATGGAAGCAGCCCTGACCGGCACCCTGACCGCCGACGAGAACAACTGCGTCCGCCTGACCTCAGGCACGTCGGGACAGTACGAAACGACCCCCGTCTGGCCGCAGGGCTACACCGTGCAAGGCGATCCGAAGTCCTTCGAGATCCTCGACGCCGACAACAAGGTGGTCGCCCAGTCCGGAGCAACCTTCACCTTCGGCGGAGGCGGCGGCGACAAGTACCAGGACACCTGGACAGAACCAGGCTGCCTCAACGGCACCCACCTGTGGATAGTCGGCAACATCTCCAAGAACTAGACCTACCTGAGCACCGGCCTGCCACCCGGTTGAGGCGATCTCTCGCGCCCAGCCGAGCATCTGTGAAACTTCTGCTGACGCCCTGTCGTATCCGCCGGGCGCCGTTCGTTGCGTAGGTGGAGGCGGACAGCGGGTCCGCGCTAGCTGAAGGAGCAGACATGCCCGAATACCTTCTCTACTTCAACCAGCAGTGGGTTGGTGACCACACCGAGGAATGGTTCCGCGGCCGCGGACCGCTCGCGATGGCGGTCGTGAACGAGATGAAGGATGCCGGCGTCTACGTCTTCGCCGGCGGCCTGGAGGAAGAGGACGGCCCCGTCTACCACGCCGACCCCACCAGCGGCGACGTCGTGCTCACCGACGGCCCGTACGTCGAGTCCAAGGAGTTCCTGGGCGGCTTCGCCATCGTGAACGTGCCCGACGACGAAACCGCCAAGCACTGGGCCGGCAAGATCTCCGAAGGCTGCGGCTGGCCCCACGAGGTCCGCCGCTTCAAGCCCCGCCCAGATTCCAAGTAGCCATCCGTGGGCTCGCCGGCCGCACTCACCGGCGACCGGCCGAGCCCACCGACACCAGCATTTACAGGCGATCTGCGCCCCTTAATAGATCGCTGCAGGTCCATGCAATCGCGGTGCGCACCCCTGGTCGCATGTGCCAGGCTTCCCACCATGACCACCGTCCGACGAGTGCTTGCGGTGCTGGCAATCGCCCTAGCCCTCGCGGGCATCTGGTTGGTATTCGACAACCCCGACATCCACGGCACCAGCCGAGCCGACGACTACACCTGCCTCGCGCCCTACGACACAGTGCTGAACAAAGCCAACAACTTCCCCGGCGGCGAACCCCCACCAGACGGCGAAGACATCGCACACCGCTGCCGCCAAGCGGGCAAAGACCGCTTCGCCCTAGCCGTAGGCAGCGCCTCCGCGGCCGCAGTCGCCGGCGTCGCCCTGCTGACCCTCCGCCGCCGACAGCACAGCCTGACAGCCGACCGTCAGTCGTCCGGCGGATAGAAGTCCAACCAGACAAATCCATCCACGCTGGCCAAAGCCTTGACGAGCGTCTCCGGAAGAGTCATCGCGCGCTGCCCCACCGCAGGACTCCAACTGCAGAACAAGCGGACAGTAGATCCGTCACCGCTGACGACTCGCGGGAGGTGGGTCTCGCGTAACCAAACCTCCGCGGCATCCAACTGCTGCTCCAGCCCAGCACCCGGCATGTCAGCGCTCTCCACAATCCCGCCCGCAGAGTTAAACACCGAGATCGACGTCTGCGCCCACTCCTCACTTGTCACCAAGGCATGCTGCCAGAGCCAACATCCGGCCGCTGACCCCACGGCAGAAGACAACCCGCACCCAGGCACCCACCGCGACGAAGGAGCGGCACTCGCGCGACGCAGGAGCGGCACTCGCGCGACGCAGGAGCGGCACTCGCGCGACGCAGGAGCGGTCCTCGCAAAGGGTGGGTGGGAGCGCCCAGAGCGGGGAGCGACGAAGGAGCGAGCGGGCGCCGGGCGCGCGGGGCACTTCCGGAGTACAAAGCAAAAAGCCGGCCCCAGAAAGGAACCGGCTCTCGACTCAAGGTTGTGGAGACGAGGGGACTCGAACCCCTAACCCCTGCCTTGCAAAGGCAGTGCTCTGCCAGTTGAGCTACGCCCCCGCGGGGTGATTCAGCGACCTGGGGTGACCGGGTCGACGGCCTCGGCCCACAGGTCCTGCTCGGCGCGGGACTGCTGGGACTTCTTGTAGACGAAGTATCCACCGATGCTCGCCACCAGGACCAGCGTGATCTTCTTCAGCATCGGGGATCTCCCTTGGATCTTTGACGAACAGGGGTGGGCCTAACAGGATTTGAACCTGTGACCTCTGCCTTATCAGGGCAGCGCTCTAACCAACTGAGCTATAGGCCCGCAACTGCGGGGACGAACCTCGGAGAGATTACCGCACCCGGTGCCTGGCTCCCAAATTGGATTCGATCGGGCCGCTGGACGGCCCGATCGAAGCCGGGTCCGGAGGCTCAGTCTTCCGAGGCGAGCGTGACTTCGAGGCCGCCCAGCAGGGTGGCCGCGATGTTGTAGAGGAACGATCCGAGCGTCGCCAGGGCCGTGATGATCAGCACATCGGCACAGGCCAGCAGGGTGGTGAAACCCATCACCTTGCCGGTGTTGATGTACGTCTCGATCTGGAACGGGTCGGTGCCTTCCTGGTTGCCCAGGACCTCGCGCACGGTGTTGTTGATGTTGTCGAAGACGCCGGCCGCGCCGATCGCCGACCAGACGATGAAGACGGCCACCCAGGTGACGATGCCGAACGCGATCGACAGCAGGAACGCGGTCTTCATCACCGACCAGGGGTCGATCCGCGACAACCGCAGCCGCGCCTTCCGGGTCTGCGGCCGCGACGAGGTCTTCGGCTCGGCCGCGGGCTTGAAGTCGTCCCGCTTCTCGACCTTGGCCTTCGGCTCCGCGGTCTGCGTCCCGGAGGTCGCCGACACCGCGGAGTCCTTCAGCGCGGAGGCCCGGCCGAGGACGGCCTGCTTGGCCGCGTTCAGCTTGTCGCTGAACGACTCCGCCGGAGTGTGCGTGGGCGTCGCCAACTTCCCGACCTGCCCGTACGACGAAGTGCCGGGCTGCCCGCCGCTCGAAGGCACCCGCTGCTCCGGGCGACCCGGAGTACTCGGGTTGCCCGTGGGAGTCGGGTTGCTCGGCCGCAAGGTGGCCGGCGCCGGAGCACCAGCCGACGAAGCGCCGGAGCCGGCGAACGGGCTCGACGAGACCGGCGGCTTGCCCGACAGCGGCCGGACAGGCGGCTGCTGCGGCGGCCGTGAGGACTGCGACGACTGGGACGGCTTCCCCGCGTTACCGGCAGGCGACGACGTCGGAGCCGGCATGGACGGGGTTGCGGACGGCCCACCCGGGCGCGGCTGCTGCCGCGCGTCGGGTCGCTGGCCGTTCGCAGTACCGGGTCTGGGCTGGCCGTTGCCGGTCGGAGTGTTACGACCGTTGGAGGCCGGGGTGGCAGTTGGGGTGGACTGACCCTTGCCCGAGCCGCTTTGCGGCCGCTGGGACTTGGGGCTGTCCGCTCCATCAGGCCATGTCGGCCTCGCGCGGTTGGTCATCAGGTGCCCTCCTGGCCGGCTTCGTCGTCTTCGACGGTAGCCGCGCCGTCGACGTCCGTCGAATGCTGGTCATCTGAACTGACGCTCGTGGGGGCCTGTTCGGTTGTCGAAGCGTCCACATCCTGGGCAACTTCTTCCGTGCCCTCGACCGCTTCGGCCTCGTCGTCACCGACCGTGAGGTCGGTGTTACGCGCGATCGCGACGACGGCGTCCGACTCGCCGACACCGGCGAACTTCACGCCCATCGTGTCGCGGCCCTTCACCGGCACGCTGTCCACCCGGCTGCGAACGACCTGGCCGCTGTTCTTGATCGCCAGCACCTGGTCGGAGTCGACGACGATCAGCGCGCCGACCAGCGACCCGCGCTCGTCGTTCAGCTTGACCGCCTTGATACCGAGACCGCCACGACCCTGCTGCCGGTACTCCGAGACCCGGCTGCGCTTGGCGTAGCCGGCGTTGGTGACGGTGAAGACGAACTGCGCGTCCTCCTCCGAACCGGCCCGGATGACCGCCATCGACAGCAGCTCGTCGCCGTTGCGGAACTTCATCCCGGTCACACCCGAGGTGGCCCGGCCCATCGGCCGAAGCTGCTCGTCGTTGGCGGTGAAGCGGATCGACTGACCCTTCTTGGAGACCAGCATCAGGTCGTCCTCGGCCGATGCCAGCTCGGCGCCGATCAGCTCGTCGTCCTCGTCGCGGAAGTTGACCGCGATGATGCCGCTCTGCCGGGCCGAGTCGTAGTCGGTCAGTGCCGTCTTCTTCACCAGACCACGCTTGGTGGCGAGCAGCAGGTACGGCTCCTGCTGGTAGTCGCGCAGCGTCAGGACCTGGGCGATCTCCTCGTCCGGCTGGAACGACAGCAGGCCGGCCACGTGCGAGCCCTTGGCGTCGCGCGCGGACTCCGGCAGCTGCCACACCTTGGCCCGGTAGACCCGGCCCTTGGTGGTGAAGAACAGCATCCAGTGGTGGTTCGTGGTGGCGAAGAAGTGGCCGATCTCGTCCTCGGCCCGCATCGTCGCGCCGCGAACACCCTTGCCGCCGCGGTTCTGGGTCCGGTACAGGTCGGTCTTGGTGCGCTTGGCGTAGCCGCCCCGGGTGATCGTGACGACGACCTCCTCGTCCGGCACCAGGTCCTGCACGGACAGGTCGCCGTCGGCGGCGATGATCTCGGTCCGCCGCTCGTCGCCGAACTTCTCGACGATCTCGGCCAGCTCGTCGCGGATGATGGTCCGCTGCCGGACCGGGTCGGCCAGGATGTCCTCGAGGTCGGCGATCACGATCTCGAGCTCGTTCAACCGGTCCATGATCTTCTGCCGCTCGAGAGCGGCCAGCCGGCGCAGCTGCATGTCCAGGATCGCCTGAGCCTGGATCTCGTCGATCTCCAGCAGCGAGATCAGCCCGCTGCGGGCCTCTTCGACGTCCGGGCTGCGGCGGATCAGCGCGATCACCTCGTCCAGCGCGTCCAGCGCCTTCACCAGACCGCGGTAGATGTGCGCCTGCTTCTCGGCCTCACGGAGGCGGTAGCGGGTCCGGCGCTGGATGACCTCGATCTGGTGGTCGATCCAGTGCGTGATGAACAGGTCCACGCTGAGCGTGCGCGGCACACCGTCCACCAGGGCCAGCATGTTGCAGCCGAAGGTGTCCTGCAGCTGGGTGTGCTTGTAGAGGTTGTTCAGTACGACGCGCGGCTGGGCGTCGCGCTTCAGCACGATCACCAGGCGCTGGCCGGTCCGGGACGAGGTGTCGTCGCGGATGTCGGCGATCCCGGTCATCTTGCCGGTGTTCACCAGCTCGGCGATCTTCTGCGCCAGGTTGTCCGGGTTGACCATGTAGGGCAGCTGACTGACGACCAGGCTGGTCCGGCCCTTGGCGTCCTCCTCGATGTCGACCACCGCGCGCATCGTGACCGAGCCACGACCGGTGCGGTAGGCGTCGTCGATGCCCTTGTAGCCGACGATCAGGGCGCCGTTCGGGAAGTCCGGGCCCTTGATGTTCTCCATGCAGGCGGCCAGGACTTCTTCCTGGGTGGCCTCCGGGTGCTCGAGGCACCACTGGGCCGCGGCGGCGACCTCGCGCAGGTTGTGCGGCGGGATCATCGTCGCCATCCCGACCGCGATACCGGCCGAGCCGTTCACCAGCAGGTTCGGGAAGCGGCTGGGCAGGATGACGGGCTCTTGCGAGCGACCGTCGTAGTTGGGGCGGAAGTCGACCGTCTCCTGGTCGATGTCGCGCACCATCTCCATCGCCAGCGGCGCCAGCCGGCACTCCGTGTACCGCATCGCGGCGGCCGGGTCGTTACCCGGTGAGCCGAAGTTTCCCTGGCCCTGGATCATCGGCGCGCGCATCACCCACGGCTGGGCGAGCCGGACCAGGGTGTCGTAGATCGCCGAGTCGCCGTGCGGGTGGTACTGACCCATCACGTCACCGACGATGCGCGAACACTTGGAGAAACCACGGTCGGGGCGGTAGCCACCGTCGTACATCGCGTAGAGGATGCGGCGGTGCACCGGCTTGAGGCCGTCACGGACCTCGGGCAGCGCGCGGCCGACGATGACGGCCATCGCGTAGTCGAGGTACGACTGCTGCATCTCCGTCTGCAGATCGAGGGGCTCGATCCGGTCGTGTCCCGGAGAAATGGGGGTCTCGGTCATCTGGTGCTCGTCCCGTTCGTGTCAGTACGTCGGTGAGGTCGGCGCTGCGCGAGGGTGGCCCGGGTCGCGCCCGGGCACCACTCAGATGTCAAGGAACCGAACGTCCTTGGCGTTGCGCTGGATGAAGTTGCGACGGGCCTCGATGTCGTCGCCCATCAACGTCGCGAAGGTCTCGTCGGCGCGGGCGGCGTCGTCCAAGGTGATCTGCAGCAGCACCCGGTTGGCCGGGTCCATCGTGGTCTCCCACAGCTCCTGCGCGTTCATCTCACCCAGACCCTTGTAGCGCTGGATCGCGTTGTCCTTCGGCAGTTTCTTGCCTGCCTCGAAGCCGGCCTCGAGCAGACCGTCCTTCTCCCGCTCGGTGTAGGCGAGCTCGGGGGTCTGGTTGCTCCAGCGGATCTTGTACAGCGGCGGCTGCGCGGCGTACACGTGACCGCGCTCGATCAGCGGCCGCATGAAGCGGAACAGCAGGGTCAGCAGCAGCGTCCGGATGTGCTGTCCGTCGACGTCAGCGTCGGCCATCAGCACGATCTTGTGGTACCGCAGCTTCTCCTCGTCGAAGTCCTCGTGGATCCCGGTGCCGAGGGCGGAGATGATCGCCAGTACTTCGTTGTTCTGCAGGACCCGGTCGATCCGCGCCTTCTCGACGTTCAGGATCTTGCCCCGGATCGGCAGGATCGCCTGGTACTTCGGATCGCGGCCGCCCTTGGCGGAGCCACCGGCCGAGTCACCCTCGACGATGTAGACCTCGCACTCCTCCGGGTTGGTCGACTGGCAGTCGGACAGCTTGCCCGGCAGCCCGCCGCCACCCAGCAGACCCTTGCGGTTGCGGGCCAGTTCGCGCGCCTTGCGGGCGGCGATCCGGGCACTCGCGGCCGCGGTGGCCTTGCGGATGATGTCGCGGCCCTCGGCCGGGTTCTGCTCGAACCAGGCGCCGAGCCGGTCGTTGACGACCCGCTGGACGAAGCCCTTGACCTCGGTGTTGCCGAGCTTGGTCTTGGTCTGGCCCTCGAACTGCGGGTTGCCCAGCTTGACCGAGATGATCGCGGTCAGGCCCTCCCGGATGTCGTCACCGGTGAGCCTGTCCTCCTTCTTCTTGATCATGCCCTGGTCCTCGGCGAACGAGTTGACCAGCGAGGTGAGCGCGGCCCGGAAGCCCTCTTCGTGGGTACCGCCCTCGTGCGTGTTGATCGTGTTCGCGAAGGTGTGCACGGACTCCTGGTACGAGCCGCTCCACTGCATCGCCACCTCGAGGCTCAGGCTGTCGTCGCCCTGGGCCGCCTCGAAGGCGATCACGTCGCGGTGCACGGTCTCGCGGATGCCGGTCAGGTACTTCACGTAGTCGACCAGGCCGTCGTCGTACTTGAACGACTGCTCGACCGGAATGCCCTCGGCGGTGTGGTCCGGGCGCTCGTCGCGAATGACGAGCTCGAGGCCCTTGTTCAGGAAGGCGTACTCGCGGAAGCGGGTGGACAGCGTCTCGTAGGAGTACACCGTCGTCTCGAACACGTCGGCACTCGGCCAGAAGGTGATCGTGGTGCCGTTGCTGTCCGACGTGCCGATCTCGGCCAGGTCGGCGTCCGGGACGCCGATCGTGAAGGACTGCATGTAGGCCAGGTCGTTCTTCCGGACGTCCACCCGGAGCCGGCTGGACAGCGCGTTCACGACGGAGACACCGACACCGTGCAGACCACCGGAGACCTTGTAGCCACCGCCGCCGAACTTGCCGCCGGCGTGCAGCACGGTCAGTACGACGGTGACGGCCGGCTTGCCCTCGGACTCGACGATGTCGACCGGGATGCCACGGCCGTTGTCGACCACCTGGACGCCGCCGTCGGGCAGCAGGGTGACGACGATCTTGTCGCAGAACCCGGCCAGCGCCTCGTCCACCGCGTTGTCGACCACCTCGTAGACCAGGTGGTGCAGACCGCGCTCACCGGTGGACCCGATGTACATCCCGGGACGCTTGCGCACGGCGTCGAGGCCCTCGAGGACCTGGATCGCACTTGCGTCGTACGTCCGTTCGACCACACTTGAGGTGATCTCGGTCAGCGGTGCTTCTTCTTCTGCGATACCGGTGCTGTCGGCGGACAGTGTTTCGTCGATCTCGGTCGGCTCGTCGGTCACCGGCTGTTGTCCTCCTCGGACCCCGCGTGCGCGGGGCATCGATGCACAGTAGAAGCCGCCCCTACTGTGTTCATCAGTGGTGCGGCTTTCTCAACAGCTCCATCTTACCCGTCGACCGAAGCAGAACCGGCCACCAGCCGCCCCTAGTCGCGGACAGAACGTCTTTTCGGACTCCTCGCCATGTCCCCCCACGCGGGGAGGGGGCTCCGAAAGCGCTCACGCCGCTCAGTGGCTTCTGACCGGATCGCCCCTGACCGTCTGAGAACCGAGACTGCGCCGCCGCGGGGACACCGCCCCCGCCGCCCTCTAGGATCGCTGACGTGGAAAGTCTCGACGACGTCATCGACGCCATGATCGCCGATCGGGTGATCCATCGGCACCGCCGGAAATGGCTGATCGCCCTCGGCGTCGTCCTCGTCCTCGCGCTCGTCATCCTGCTCACCGGCGGCTGGAAGGAACACAAGGGCCGCACCGTGGACACCCTGGACGCGCCGACCACGCTGAAGGCCGGCCGGTTCGAGGTCGGGGTCAGCGCCGCCAAGATCATCCGGACGCCGAAGACCGACTACAGCCCGGCGAAGGCCCGGCTCGCGGTCGAGCTGCAGCTGAAGAACATCGACGAGGAAGAGAAGAAGAGCACCTCCTTCGACGGCAGCGAGCTGCTGCGCTGGGTGATCCCCGGCAAGGACCCGGTCAAGCCGGCGAACGTGAGCTGCAAGGACCGCAACATCGGCTACGTGCTGGTCTACGGACTGCCGGCCGAGAACTGCGTCGCGGAGTTCGAGGTGTCGCCCAACTTCAGCACCGACAAGACCGAGATCGGCGTCCTGGCCGAGCGCTACGTGGCCGACAGCGGCCTGCTCGGCGCATCGGAGAACGCCTATTGGCACCAGGAGACCGCGGTCGCCGTGGTCCGGGTGCCGACGACGATCGAGACGGAGACCGAGTGAAGCTCTACCGGCCCGCCACGGTGGTGATCGGCATCATGTTCGTCCTGATCGGCGGCCTGAGCCGGCTGGCCGCACCCGATCAGGTGTACGACGACGAGACGAACCGGGTGGTCGTCAGCGGCACGATCGGCGAGACGCTCGACTACAACGGCTCGACCGTGACCGTGCAGCGGGTGAAGTTCGCCCGGGCCTACCTGACCGGCGGCAGCGACGACAAGCCGGTGCAGTCCAACGGGATCTTCGTCGCGGTCGAGTACGACACGGTCCGCGGTACGCCGGAAGTCCCGTACCCGTCGACCCAGCTGGTCACCGACGACGGCACCGTCTACGCCCCGATCTCCGAGACCTGGGGCAGCCGGATCGACTTCGCCGAGCCGGGCTTCGGCGTGACCAGCGCGATCGTCTTCGAGGTGAATCCCACGAACGTCAACGGACTCACCTTCCAGGTCCGCACCGGTCCGCTGTTCACCGTGCTGACCCAGGACGTGGCCGTCGACCTCGGCGTACCGGACGAGAAGGTCGCCAAGCAGCTGATCGACGCGGCCGCGCCCGAGTACCTCATTCCGCACGGCGTCCAGCGGGTGGCCTCATGATGAAGTCACAGCGCGCGGCCCGGCTGACCGCCCAGATCTCGTTGCTGGTCGCGCTGATGGCGACCAGCGCCTTCCTGCTGCTCCGCACCTACCTGGCCGACGACGACAAGCTCTTCCGGCAGGGCGAGATCACCGAAGTGGTCCAGCAGGGGCCGGTGACCGTCGGCAAGGTCGAGTGGAAGCTGGAGTCGCTCGAGGTCTACTCCCAGCTGGTGAACGCCGAGAAGAAGAAGGTCGCGCTGGAGCAGCCGGCCGGCTCGGTGGTGATCGTCGCCAAGGCCTCGGTCACCGCGCTGGACGGAGTACGGATGACCGAGAACGGCTTCACCTGCTCGGCCAAGCTCCGCGACGATCGCGGCAACGTGTGGAAGACCCAGTCGCCGTTCGGGCTGACGATGCCGACGAACTGCAACGACTCGGACTTCCCGTTCACCCGGAACAAGGCGGGTGAGGTCGCGCAGATCTTCGTCGTGCCCGAGTCGGCGGTGCCGCACCTGAGTGGGATCCAGGTCGAGGATCTGAGTGAGTTCCGCCGGGTCCTGATGACGCGCTGAGCCGACCTCGCAGTACCGGCGGTCAGGCCTGGACGGACTCCGCCTCCGCCTGCTTCTGTACGGCGGCGGCTTCGGCGGCCTCGGCACGACGCTCGGCGCCGACCGAGATGCAGAGGTCGAAAGCCGCCGCCAGCAAGGCGATTCGGAGCGTCTCGAAGAGCGCGTCGCGGATCAGGCTCGCGATCTCGTGGTTCATCAGGTTCCAGTCGGAGCCGGTGCCGTGCACGCCGATCAGCCGGACCAGGCCGACGTTGGCCCACTGCTCGCCCAGGATCCAGAACGTGTAGACCATGCAGACCACACCGAGGAAGACCGGGCCGACTCGGACCAGCAGCCGGAACGCGGTCAGGGTCGGATAGAACTTCTCCCGCAGACCGCCGAGCAGCAGGTTCGGGGCCTGATTCGTCAACGCCACCAGGCGACTGGGCTTCGCCGCGTCGGCGTCGGGGACCGCCCGGTTGCCGAGGCGCCGCTCGATCCGGGTGCCCTTGAAGACGCCGCTGCTGGTCATCACCCGGTGCCCGAAGACGACCGTCGTGATCGCGAGCCAGGTCAGCGGCTCGGCCACGCCGGACCTGAACAACGGCCAGAGGCTCTCCCAGAAGAAGCCCCAGAGGAACTCGATCCCGGCCGGGATCGGGATGTGGATCCCGGCGAAGAAGTCCTTCAGCCCGTCCCACCAGTTGACCGAGATGTACCAGAAGTCGCGGCCCTCGATCCAGCCCTTCAGGTCGCTGACGGCGTACGGCGTGACCACCACGGTGATCAGCAGGAAGAACGCCTCGGCCCAGACCTGGGCGAACCTGACCGGCCGGCTCGGCCAGCGGTCGTCGATCGCCTCCAGCACCCGGCGGAGTACCAGCAGGATCACGATCGCCGGGATGTAGGCGTGCCAGGCGCCGTTGTTCACCTCGAGGAACGCGGCGCCGGGCCCGAGACCCCGCTGGACGATGTTGCTGATCGAGAGTTCCGAGATCCGTTCGTCCAGGAATCCCCAGGCCGACCAGACCGCGATCATCGGCAGCAGCGTGACGGCCAGCAACTCCATCAGGCCTTGCTGGGTCGGGTCGGAGGTCTCCTCGGCCTGGTCGCCGGCCGCGTCGCGCCAGCGGTACAGCGAGGTGGCACAGGTCCGGATCATCCCGATGGTGGCCGCGATCTGAATCAGTACGCCGGTCGAGAACACCCCGACACCCAGGCTCGAGTGCTGGTGCTCGTCCAGCCAGATCGCGCCCTGGATGGAGGCCCGGAATCCGACGTACCCCGCGAGGAACCAGGTCACCAACGGCAGCAGGTTGCGCCACCACAGCCGGAAGGTGTCTCCGAGCAGGTGGACCATCTCGCGAAATCCATCAACGATCGTGCGCATCGGGCCCGATCCTAGGCGACCGCCGGGGTCCTCTGGTACGCCGTCACCGGATGCGGTCAGCCGTAGGTGTCGCGGGGGCCTCGGCCGCCGCGGACCGTGCGCTGGCCCTTGCGCCAGCTGGGGGCGTTGGGGCCTTCGACCTTGACTCGGGTGACCGTGCCGTCGCCGAGTTCGTCGTTCAGCCGGCGGACCAGGTCAGCGGCCAGCAGGCGGACCTGGATCGCCCAGGCGGTGGAGTCGGTGCGGACGGTGAGCTCGGTGTCCTTGTACGTCTCCGGCTGGCAGTGCGAGGCCATCTCCGGGCCCACGATCGAGGCCCAGCGGGCCATCACGCCGTGGACGGCGACGTCGACCTCCCAGCCCTGTTCGCGCATCAGCCGGCCGAGGGTGTTGGTGAGCAGCTGGGGATCGCGGTCGTCGGCGCGGGCGCTGCTGACCTGGTTGCCGGTCGGGTGGCGTCGGCGCGTCTTCTTGACAGGCTGGATCGGACCCGCGCCCTTGAGCCTGCTGGCCAGCGTCTTGGCCAGCTCGAGGCCGCGTTTGTCGTGCTCGGGCTCTTCGACGGACTCGCTCTCGACGCCGCTCTCAGAGGAATTCTGGCCTTCTGAGGCACTCTGAGCAGGTTGCCCGGCAGGGTCCGTCTCGGGCAGCAGCTCGTCAGGCACGCTGTACCGAGCCATTGCCGACGTCGAACCGGGCGCCACTCAGCTCCGCCGGCACGTCGGCGCCGACCGCGGCGGTGACCAGCACCTGCTCGGCGGGTGCGACCAGTTCGGCCAGCCGGTCGCGGCGACTCGTGTCGAGCTCGGCGAACACGTCGTCCAGAATCAGCACCGGCTCACCCCCGTCCGTCCTGAGCAACTCGTACGACGCCAGCCGCAGCGCGAGCGCGTACGACCAGGACTCACCGTGACTCGCATACCCCTTCGCCGGCAAGTCCCCGAGCCCGAGAACCACGTCGTCGCGATGCGGCCCGACCAGCGAGACGCCGCGGTCGAGCTCGTCGCCCCGGCGCGCGAGCACCGTCGCCTTGATGATCTCGCCGAGCTGCTCGCGGCTCGACACCCCGGGCTCCAGCGGCACCGACGACTTGTACTCCAGCCGCGCATCGCCTTTGCCTCTGGCAACGGCATCGTAAGAGCCGGAGACCAACGGGCGCAGGGATTCCAGCAGGTCGAGTCGCGCAGCGAGCAGCTCAGAGCCGGTTTTGACGAGGTTGTCGTCCCACACCTCGAGGGTGCGCAACTGGGCATCGGCCGACCGGCCCTGCCGACGCGCGATCGAGGCGCTCTTGAGCAACGAGTTGCGCTGTTTCAGCACCCGCTCGTAGTCCGACCGGACGCCGGCGAAGCGGGGACTGCGCAGGGTGAGCAGCTCATCGAGGAAGCGCCGCCGTTCGGACGGATCGCCCTTCACCAGCGCCAGGTCCTCGGGCGCAAAAAGCACCGTACGGAGGAATCCGAGCACTTCGCGCGGCCTGGGCACCGGCGAACGGTTCAGCCGGGCCCGATTTGCCCTCCCAGGATTGATTTCCAGCTCGACCACCAGGTCGCGTTCCTGGTCGGAGCGGATCTCGGTCCGCACGATCGCGCGCGGAGCGCCGGCCCGGACCAGTGGCGCGTCGTTGGCCACCCGGTGCGAACCGAGGGTCGCGGTGTAGTGGATCGCCTCGACCAGATTGGTCTTGCCCTGGCCGTTCGGGCCGACGAAAGCGGTCACGCCCGGCTCGAGCTGGACCTCCGCCTGGTGGTACGACCGGAAGTCGATCAGGCCGAGAGCGGTGACAAACACCTGATATTCCTCTGCTGGGCGAATTCTGAGGCAGGTCGCCGGGTCGCCGATCGAGCGGCGACCCGGGACTATGCGCTCAGTGCTTGACCGGGGGAGTCGCGTACGACGGGTCCGCGGCCGCACCCTTGACGGCGTGGCCGCCGAACTGGTTGCGCATGGCGGCGATCGCCTTCATCGCGGGGGAGTCGTCCTGCCGGGAGGCGAACCGGGCGAACAGCGAAGCGGCGATGGCCGGCACCGGTACGGCGTGGTCGATCGCGGCCTCGACGGTCCAGCGGCCCTCGCCCGAGTCGTCGGCGTACCCGCGGATCTTGTCCAGGTGGGTGTCTTCCTTGAGCGCGTTGACCATCAGGTCGAGCAGCCAGGACCGGATCACCGTGCCCTCGCGCCAGGAGTCGAACGCCTCCGGCACGTTCTCGACGATGTCCGCGGCCTCGAGCAGCTCGAATCCCTCGGCGTACGCCTGCATGATCGCGTACTCGATGCCGTTGTGGACCATCTTGGCGAAGTGGCCGGCGCCGACCTTGCCGGCGTGCACGAACCCGAACTCACCTTCAGGCTTGAGCGCCGTGAAGATGGGCATCACCGTCTCGACTGTCTCAGCGTCTCCGCCGCACATCAGCGCGTAGCCGTTCTCGAGACCCCAGACGCCGCCGGAGACACCGCAGTCGACGAACTTGATGCCCTTGTGGGACAGCAGCTCGGCCCTGCGGATGTCGTCGGTCCAGCGGCTGTTGCCGCCGTCGATCACGATGTCGCCCTCGGACAGCAACTCGGCCAGCTCGGTGAGCACCGGGTCGATGGCCTGGACCGGCACCATCACCCAGACCACCTTCGGCTGGTCCGTCGCCGTCAGCTTGCCGACCATGTCGGCCAGGTCCGTCGCATCGGAGATGGCTTGGTTGTGGTCGAAACCGACGACGGTCAGGCCGGCCGCGCGAATTCGCTCGCGCATGTTGCCGCCCATCTTGCCGAGACCGACAAGGCCGAGCTCCATCGTGAATCCCCTTGTTCTGTTGGCGTTTCGCGGGTCAGCGGGACTGGCGTCAGCTGTTCAGGCGAACCGGCATCAGCACGTACCGGAACTCGCTGATCGGGTCACCGTCGAAATCCTTCACACCGGTCAGTTCGGCCGGCTTCGTCGCCTGCGTGAAGGCCAGGTGCGCGACCGAGGTGCCGATCGCGTTCAGGCCGTCCAGCAGGTACGTCGGGTTGAATCCCACCGTAACCGGCTCGCCAACCACGCGAGCCTCGATCGACTCCGACGCCTGCGCCTCGTCGCCGCTGCCGGCGTCGAGCGTCACGGTGTCGTCGGCGAAGGTCAGCCGGACCGGAGCGTTCCGCTCCGCGACCAGGGCGACCCGCTTGACCGCCTCGACCAGGGTCGCGGTCTCGATCCGGACCCGGGTCGCGATCGCCGCGTCGGTCGGGATGATGCCGCGGACCTTCGGGAACTCGCCGTCGAGCAACCGGGTGGTGGCGCGCCGGTTGCCACCGGACACCTCGCCCTCGAAGCCGACGATGCCTTCGCCGCTGCCAGGGGAGGCCAGCGAGACGGTGATGGTGGTTCCGGTCATCGCTTTCGCGGTTTCGGAGAGCACTCTGGCTGGGATAAGGGCTGCAGCAGAGGCATCTGGGCTTTCCGGGCTCCATTCGAGCTCGCGGATCGCCAAGCGGTACCGGTCGGTGGCCAGCAGCGAGATCGTGGAGCCCTCGATCTCGACCCGAACGCCGGTCAACACCGGAAGTGTGTCCTCACGGCCGGCAGCAGTGACGACCTGGGCGACCGCCTGGGCGAAAACGTCGCTTCGGACCGTGCCGCTGGCCGCCGGGAGATCCGGCAGAGCCGGATATTCCTCTGTGGGAAGCGTCTGGAGCGTGAAGCGCGAGGTGCCGCAGGTGACTTGCGCCTTGGCGCCGTCCACCGCGAAGTCCACGGGCTGATTCGGGAGACTCTTCGAGATGTCGGCGACCAGCCGGCCGGAGATCAGGCACTTTCCGGCGTCCGCCACCTGGGCGGGAACGGTCACTCGGACGGAGGTCTCGTAGTCGAAGCCGGACAGAGTGATCTGGCCTTCTTCGGCTTCGACCAAAAGGCCGGCAAGGATCGGAACGCTGGGACGACTGGGCAAGCTGCGCGCGGCCCAGGCCACCGACTCGGCCAGTACGTCGCGCTCGACGCGAAACTTCACCGCTGGGTGCCTCCTGTATCGGCTGTGTGCCAGGCGAATCCTGCCACGGACAGATGTGATGTGCGCCAACCGGGCTTGACGTGGCGGTTCGGGCGGGTCGCGTCCCCGTCGCGGTGGTGCTGGTCGTGGGACTCGCTGTGATGCGCCCTGAGGTGCTCACAGCGGTGCCCGCTGAGGTGCTCGGGGGGACAGCCTGACAGGTCGTCCTCGGAGGCCGTTGGCCAGGCCCGAAATCCGAGTTTTCCCCAGGTTTGGCCGCCAGAAACTTTTCTTGACTTGGAACCTCTTAGGGATTCCATAGGGTTCTTAGCACTTGTGGATTGTGTGGAAAAGCGGTGAGTTCGCAGGTCAGACCCGGTTTTGCCCTGGGGACGAGCTGTGGACGAAATGGGGGCAACTTGGGGGTGCCTGGGTACGACGGTTTCTTTGCACACAGCCAATCCACAGAGGTGGTCCCCGTGTCCACCGAGATACCCATAGTTATCCACAGCTCTGTCCCCAGCCTGTGCGGTTCGTGTGACCGCGTCGTAGCGCTTGGCGTACACGCGTTTCGACCCGGTCACACGACGCCTCATTGCTGCTTGGCCTGGTGCTTGATCCGGTTGGTCAACTCGGTCACCTGGTTGAAGACGCTGCGCCGTTCCGACATCAGCTGACGGATCTTCCGCTCGGCGTGCATCACGGTGGTGTGGTCCCGGCCGCCGAACTGCTGACCGATCTTCGGTAGCGACAGGTCGGTCAGCTCGCGGCAGAGGTACATGGCGATCTGGCGGGCGGTGACCAGCACCCGGCTGCGACTCGGACCGCAGAGGTCGTCGATCGACAGGCCGAAGTACGAGGCGGTCTGGCCCATGATCATTCCGGCCGTCACCTCGGGCTTGCTGCCTTCGGGGATCAGGTCCTTCAGCACGATTTCGGCCAGCGACAGATCGACCGGCTGCCGGTTCAGGCTGGCGAACGCGGTCACCCGGATCAGCGCGCCCTCGAGCTCACGGATGTTGGTCTGCACCTTGCTGGCGATGAACTCGAGCACCTCGGGCGGCGCGGTCAGTCGCTCGGTGGCGGCCTTCTTCCGCAGGATCGCGATCCGGGTCTCGAGGTCGGGCGGCTGGATGTCGGTGATCAGGCCCCACTCGAACCGGTTCCGCAGCCGGTCCTCCAGCGCCTCGAGCCGCTTCGGCGGCCGGTCGGAGCTGATCACGATCTGCTTGTTCGCGTTGTGCAGCGTGTTGAAGGTGTGGAAGAACTCCTCCTGGGTCTGGATCTTGCCTTCCAGAAACTGGATGTCGTCGATCAGCAGCACGTCGACGTCGCGGTACCGGCGCTGGAACTGGGCGGCCTTGTCGTCGCGGATCGCGTTGATGAAGTCGTTGGTGAACTCTTCGCTGGAGACGTACCTGACCCGGGCCCCGGTGTAGAGACTGCGGACGTAGTGGCCGATCGCGTGCAGAAGGTGCGTTTTTCCCAGCCCAGAGTCCCCGTAAATGAGCTGCGGGTTGTACGCCTTGCCCGGCGCTTCGGCGACGGCCACAGCAGCCGCGTGAGCGAACCGGTTCGAGCTGCCGATGACGAAGGTCTCGAAGGTGTACTTCGGGTTGAGTCGCGCCTCGCCCTGGGAGTTGATCGGCGGCTGGAACTGGGCCGAGCCGTTCGGCGGCGGTGCGACCGAGCCGAGCGGCGGCGGGGTGATCTGGGCGACCGGCTCCGGCTGCTGCTGGATCGGCGCCGGCTCCTGCTGCTCCTGGACCTCTTGGTGCTGAGGCTGGTGCTGGGGCTGCTGGTGCGGGGCCTGCTGGTGGTTCGGCTGCTGATGGTCGTGCTGCTGGTGCGTGGGCTGATGCAGAGGTTGGTGCATTGGCTGCCGCTGCACCGGCTGGTGTTGCGGCTGCTGCTGTGCGGGCTGCTGGACCTCTTGGTGCTGGACCGGCTGCTGGTGCTGCTGGTGCATCGGCTGACCGAACGGCTGGGTGAGCGGCATGTTCGGCGGCTGGTTCAGCGGCGAGTGGAAGACCGGCGCCTGCTCCCGTACTACGGGCTTCGGCGCCGGGGTCGGCTCGCGGAGCTCGGGATCGAGCGTCGGGTCGACGGTGACGGCGATCCGGATGTCGCGGCCGAAGCTCTCGGTCAGGATCCGCTCGAGGTCGGGACGCAGCCGCGTCTCCAGCTGACCGCGGGTGAAGTCGTCCGGGACGGCAACGATCGCCGTGCTCTCGTGCAGGGTGACCGGCCGGGAATTCGTCAGCCAGGCGCGTTGGTTCGGTGGTAGTCCGGCAAGGACCCTGGTCCAGGCAACGTCCAGATCATTCACTTCCGCCTTGCTTTCCGCATTGGCGGATTGGTCCTCGACCACGCGTTGCTCCCCGAATCCTTTGTTGCGGTGGCCGGCGCTCCCGGGTTCGTTCCCGGTGCAGTGCGGCCATTCGACCCGACACGCCGCCCGTGCCGCCGGTCGGCCGCACGTAGCAGTTGCTTTCTCCTCAGCCGGTTTTCCTCATTGTCCACATCCTTGTCCACAGTTGTGAACGAAGCGCGGAGGCAGTTGGTTACCGGTCTCGGGGTGTGGGACCTCTGGTGTGAGGGGCTGACGCTAACAAGCCCGACCACCCCGCTTCAAGCCGTCATCCACAGGCTATAGGGCGTAAATTGGGGGCAACCTCCGGCGTGTCGGGTAGACGCCGGAGGGTAGTCGTGGTGAGGGGTCGGGGTTCAGGTGGTCGTTCGCGGTACCGGTGAGCGGGTAGTGACGACGACCTGACAGGCGGTTCCATCCACAGGCCCTGTGGAAAAGTATGGGGATGGCTGGTTTGACCTGTCCACAGGCCGCCACGTACCGTGGATCAGTCGGTGTTGAGCCGGCCGTTTCGTGCTGCGCTCCCAGCGAGACCCTCCTGTTGTGAAGGTTTCTGGACGGTGGGCAGGACCTGCACCAGCGACAGATCTATCAGTGGATTTGTCGACAAACGTGATCTCGAGTAACCGGAGTCATTCCAGTGAGCAAGCGGACGTTCCAGCCGAACAACCGTCGTCGGCACAAGAAGCACGGCTTCCGTCTTCGGATGCGCACCCGTGCCGGTCGCGCCATCCTCGCAACCCGTCGTGCGAAGGGTCGCCAGCGCCTCGCGGCCTGACGCCGTTGAGCTGGCGACGGTGACCACCTCGTGTTACCCGCGTCGAACCGGCTCCGCCGGTCCGACGAATTCCGCCGCGCTGTCCGGACCGGACGGCGGGCTGGTCGGCGTGCCCTGGTGGTCCATCTGTTGCCGGGGCCCGGCTCTGCGGCCGAGCCCGCTCGTGTCGGATTCGTGGTGAACAAGGCGGTGGGCAATGCGGTTCTGCGGAACCGCGTCCACCGCCGTCTGCGCGCCGTGATGGCGACGCAGCTCTCCGGCCTGCCGGCCGGCAGCCTCACCGTCGTACGGGCACTGCCCCCGTCGGCCACTTCGTCGTACGACGAACTGGTGGCCGACGTTCTCGGCGCGCTGCGCCGGGTGCTGCCGGAGCCGGTCAAGGCCGCTCCCGCGGGCACGGCACCCCTGAGCACGGTCCCGACCAGTGATGGGCGATGAAGATCGCGCCCGTCAAGTACGGGATCATCGGTTTTCTGAAGGTGTACCGGAAGTTCGTCAGCCCGATGTACGGGCAGGTCTGCCGGTTCTACCCCAGCTGTTCTGCTTACGCCCTGGAAGCGGTCGAACGCCACGGCGCGGTGCGCGGTAGCTGGCTGGCGGCGAGGAGACTCGCCCGCTGCCACCCGTGGAACCCCGGCGGCTACGACCCCGTTCCACCCACAGATGTCGACCAGTGCGGAGACGTCGTCTCCGCCAATCAGCCCGGGCCGTCAGCGGACGCCGGGCCTGTGCAGCGAGGTGCTTGAGTGATTGATCTGGCCATCCCCCAGCTCGCTTTGTGGGACGGGATCGTAGACGTTTTCAACGCCGTCATGACACCGCTGTACTGGGCGGTCTCGGCGCTGCTGGTGGGGTGGCACTGGCTGCTGTCGCAGGTGTTCGACCCGGACAGCGGCTGGGCCTGGGCGCTGTCCATCGCCGGCCTGACCATCGTCATCCGGACCCTGCTGATCCCGCTGTTCGTGCGCCAGATCCGCTCCAGCCGGAACATGCAGCTGCTGCAGCCCAAGATGAAGGAGCTGCAGAAGAAGTACGGCCACGACCGGGAGAAGCTCGGTCAGGAAATGATGAAGCTGTACAAGGACACGGGCACCAACCCGTTCTCCTCGTGCCTGCCGCTGCTGCTCCAGTCGCCGATCTTCCTGGCCCTGTTCCGGGTGCTGGACTACGCGTCGAAGGGCAAGACGCACAGCAGCATCATGGACGAGCACGTCTCCTCGCTGCAGCACGCGAAGATCTTCGGCGCGGAGATCTCGCAGACCTTCCTGAAGGCGAACGGCGACGGCGAGACCAACGTCAAGATCGTCGCGATCGTGCTGATCATCATGATGACCGCCACGATGTTCATCACCCAGCTCCAGCTGATGCGCAAGAACATGCCGAAGGAGGCCCTCGAGGGCCAGGCGGCGCAGATGCAGAAGATCATGCTCTACGTCTTCCCGGTGTTCTTCCTGATCGGTGGCTTCAACTTCCCGATCGGTGTGCTGATCTACTGGTTCGTCTCCAACGTGTGGACGATGGGGCAGCAGTTCTACGTGATTCGCCGCAACCCGGCCCCGGGCACGCCTGCCTTCGACGCTCTGGAGGCTCGTAAGCGCGAGCACAACCTGCGCGCCGGCCGTCCGGCCGACGAGGGCATCGCCGGCCAGGAGGAGGGCTCGGTCGCGACCGACCGTCGTCCGGCCAACCGGCAGCAGCCGAAGCGGCAGTCGCGGAGTACGCGGAAGACGGTCGCTCCGGCGGCCGGGGAGTCCGTAGTACAGGACACTCCTGCGGTGCAGGAGACCCCGAAGGCGTCGAGCAACGGGCAGCCGGCCAAGAAGGCCGCCGCTGCCAAGCAGACCTCGGGGCAGGGCTCGAACGCGAAGCGCCAGCCGGCCGCGAAGTCGCGGGCCGCTCGCCAGGCCGCACAGAAGAAGGCCGCGCAGAAGAAGCCCGGCGGCGGCTCCTCCGGTCGCTCCTGACGCTCGGCGTCGGAACGGCCGGGCGACCGGCCCCAAGATTTTCTCTGCTGTGTACGACCTGGTCCCCGTGGGGCGGACCTCACAACGTGAAGGAGTGGCCGTGAGCGACGGCAAGCAGGACACCGAGACGACGGAGAAGTCCGCGCCCGCAGGCCAGCCGGGTGACCGGCTGAAGGCCCTGGAGGCCGAGAGCGACATCGCGGCCGACTACCTGGAAGAGCTGCTGGACATCGCCGATCTCGACGGCGACATCGACATGGACATCGATGGCGACCGGGCCGCGGTGTCGATCGTTGGAGCCGACCTGAGCAACCTGGTCGGCGAGAACGGCAAGGTGCTCGAGGCGCTGCAGGAGCTGACCCGGCTGGCCGTCTACCGGGAGACCGGTGAGCGGTCGCGGTTGATGCTGGACGTGTCGGGCTACCGGGCGAACCGGAAGGCCGAGCTGGAAGAGGTCGGGCGCAAGGCGGTGGACGAGGTCAAGGCCTCCGGCGCCGCGGTGAAGCTCGCGCCGATGACGCCGTTCGAGCGCAAGGTCGTCCACGACGTCGTCGCCGCGGCTGGTCTGACCAGCGAGTCCGAAGGCGAGGAGCCGCGTCGCCGGGTCGTCGTTCAGCCCGCATGATCGCCGTGGCCCGCTCGTGACGGACGACGTTTCACGTGAAACCCCGCCGCTCGTGGAGAAGCTTTATCCAGGAGCGGCGGAGCGGCTTGCGGCGTTCGCCGACTTGCTGGCCACCGAAGGAACACTGCGCGGGCTGATCGGCCCGCGCGAGGTCCCGCGACTGTGGGACCGGCACCTGCTGAATTGCGCGGTGCTGGAGCGTTTGATCCCCGAGGAGTCCTCGGTCGCCGATATCGGCACCGGAGCCGGGCTCCCGGGGATCGTGCTCGCCATCGTTCGGCCGGATCTCCAGGTGGCGCTCGTCGAGCCGTTGCTCCGACGCACCACGTTTCTGGACGAGGCGGTGGAGCTGCTCGGTTGCACGAACGCCGAGGTGGTTCGCGCTCGTGCTGAGGACCTGATTCCTGGTCGACGGTCTGCGCCGGGTGGCAAGGCGCCGTACGACGTGGTCGCTTCTCGCGCGGTCGCGCCGCTCGGCAAGCTGGCCGGCTGGTGCCTGCCGCTGACGGTCGAGGGCGGCCTGATGCTGGCGATGAAGGGTGCCACCGCGGAGGAGGAACTCGCTGCCTCCGAAGAGGAACTCGAGGCTCTTGGGGCCGAGGAATGGCACGTACATCAACTCGGTGTCGATGAACTGGCCCAGCCGACGACTGTCGTGAGTATTGTGGCCGGACGTGCTGCGCGGGGATCCCAGCACAGGAGACGCGAGAGGTGATCGGGTTGGTGAGTCGTGCGCTCGGATGGCCTGAGAAAAGCACCGGTGAACCGCTGGTGTCACAAGGAATCGGCTGGCCGGTCGAGCAACCCGCGGCCACCCTCCAGGTAGCTCCGGACATCGCGGATGCGGCTGAGGAGCCGGCTGCCACCAGCACGACCGAGACGCCGGTTGCTCTCGACGCGACCGCGGCTCCCGCCGCTAGCGCGACGACCGACGCTCCGGCTGTTATCAGCACGACCGCGGTAGCGCCTGATGCCGAGACAACCGAGGCTCCGGCTTCTGTCAGCGGCATCGAGAGCGCCGCGCTGGCCCACAGCCCAGCGCCTGCTCCGGTGTTCAGCCCTCCGGTTCGCCCTGAGAGCAGCGTTGATTCAGCCGGGTCTGCGATTTCTGTCGGCGAGAGCCCCGCAGTGGAGCTCGCTGAGGAGCCGTCCGCCCTCCGCGCCGCTGCATCGATCGGCCTGGGAGCCGACCCGGCCGCCACCCCTGACGAACCTGTTTCACGTGAAACCGCAGAGCCGGAAGCGGCCGCCCCAGCCGCCCCGATCGAGCCTGAGGAAGAGTTCCCCGAATCACCCCCACCTGTGGATGACCACCCCCTGGAGACCCCTCCCCAGGCGGGAATTCATCCACAGCGACCTGTGGATAAAGTTGGGGGTAAGCCTCTGACCCCGACCGACATCCTCTTCGGGCCAAGTACCGCATCTATCGGAATGGGCGCTATGACTGCCGCACAGATCGCCGCGCGGGCCACCTCGGACGAGCTTCAGCGACGCCTTCTCGAAACTCCGATCGCCGCCGCCACCGAACGGACCCTGCTGGTGAATGAAGGACGCACGATGGGCCGCGAGTTCCCGCTGCCCGCAGAGACCCGGGTCTTCGTGGTCGCCAACCAAAAGGGTGGCGTCGGCAAGACCACCACCACGGTCAACGTCGCCGCGGGCCTCGCCCTGTACGGCGCTCGCATCCTGGTGATCGACCTCGACCCCCAGGGCAACGCGTCGACGGCCCTCGGGATCGAGCACTCGGAAGGCACCCCAGGTGTCTACGAGGCGGTCATCGAGGGAGAGCCGCTGAGCAAGCTGGTGTACCCCTGTGCGGAGCACCCCGGCATCGTGGTTGTCCCGGCCACCATCGACCTGGCCGGCGCCGAGATCGAGCTGGTCAGCATTGTGGCCCGGGAGAGCCGGCTGAAGAAGGCGCTCGACGCGCACCTGGCCGAGACCGAGGCCGCCGGCGAACGGTACGACTACGTCTTCATCGACTGCCCGCCGTCGCTCGGCCTGCTGACCGTCAACGCGCTGACCGCGGCCCGCGAAGTACTGGTCCCGATCCAGAGCGAGTACTACGCCCTCGAGGGTCTGTCCCAGCTGCTGCGCCACATCGACATGGTGAAGTCGCACCTGAATCCAACTCTCGATGTATCGACAATTCTCCTCACCATGTACGACGCCCGCACCAAGCTGGCCGGTGAGGTCGCTACCGAAGTACGGAACCACTTCCAGGACTCCGTACTGCGTACCGCGGTGCCGCGCTCGGTCCGCATCTCGGAGGCCCCGAGCCACGGCCAGACCGTGCTCGCCTACGACCCGGCGTCGGCCGGTGCGCTGTCCTACCTGGAGGCGTCGCGCGAGATCGCGATGCGCAACACTCCTTCCTGAGCTGAACAATTCGACGGCTCGTCGGCACCCTGGTGTCGGCGGGCCGTTTGCTTTACCGGTGGTCCGTTCCACGTGAAACACCCGAGCCCGACCGGCCGCGTTCCACGTGAAACACGAAAGGCCAGGGGCGACGTTCCACGTGAAACGGGGGACCAGCTACCGTGGCGCAGTTGCTGTCGATGAAACAGATCGATCCGAAGCACTTGAACTCGAGGGAGCGGCGATGAACACCCGACTCGGACGCGGACTCGGTGCGCTGATCCCCAGCACGCCTGCTCCTGGAGCTAGCAACAGCCTGGGGACGAAGTCGAAGTCGATTCCAGGGGCTCCGCCGGAACCGGCCGGCCCCGAACTGGCCGCCGTACCCGGCGCCGAGTTCGCCGAGATCGACGTCGACAAGATCACCCCGAACCCGAAGCAGCCCCGCAGCGTCTTCGACGAAGACGCGATGGCGGAGCTCGTGCACTCGGTCAAGGAGATCGGCCTCCTGCAGCCGATCGTGGTCCGTCGCCTGACGGACACGACGTACGAACTGGTGATGGGAGAGCGCCGCTGGCGTGCCACCCAGCAGGCCGGCCTCACCACCATCCCGGCCATCGTCCGCGACACCGCCGACGACAACCTGCTCCGCGACGCCCTCCTCGAGAACCTGCACCGCAGCCAGCTGAACCCGCTCGAAGAAGCCGCCGCGTACCAGCAGATGCTCGACGACTTCGGCTGCACCCAGGAAGTCCTGGCCAACCGCATCGGCCGCTCCCGCCCCCAGATCTCCAACACCCTCCGCCTCCTGAAGTTGCCGGCCTCGGTCCAGCGCCGCGTAGCCGCCGGCGTCCTCTCCGCCGGCCACGCCCGAGCCCTCCTCGGCCTCCCTAGCGGAGACGCCATCGAGCGCCTGGCCCAGCGGATCGTCGCCGAAGGAATGTCTGTTCGCACGGTCGAAGAGATCGTCTCCATGGGCGACATGGACGCCGACGATCCCACTCCCGCGCGCCGACGCAAGAAGCCGGTCGCCCCGCGGCTGGTCGACTTGGCTGACCGCTTGTCGGATCGCTTCGAGACCCGGGTGAAGGTCGAGCTGGGTAAGACGAAGGGCCGCATCAGCGTCGAGTTCGCCACCATCGATGACCTGGAGCGAATCGTCAGCCTGATGGACCCAAACAAACAACAGTCCTAGCCGCCACACGGCTCTAGACAGCGCCCTGCCCCATGTCTTCTGATGGGGCAGGGCGCTTGTCATCTCCCGTCTGCTTTGAGGGTCAGTGCAGAACCGCGTCTGGCCTTGGAGGTCGGCGCACCCATGGATCAATCGGTACTGCGAGGTCGCGGCCGCCGTGACGCTGCTACCGACTTCGGCCCCCGCGGCGCCGCTGAACACCGACCAACGACCTGGTCGACCAGGTGATGGCCGGACCGAACCGCTGGTGAAATCAGCGCGGTGCCACGAGCGCCCAGCACGGGACCGCCAGCGTGGATCGTGCCCCTCGAAGATCCACCACTTGAGAGGGTGCGAGGCAGGAGCGCTGACGGTCCTCCGCGGCTCGGCCGAATCGTGCGTTCACAGCCTCGCCGGTTTGGCCCTCGATCCGGCACCAGGCGAACTCGAACAGCTCGGTGGACGCCTGCCTTGTCGGTGTACGACCGGGATAGCTTTGAGAGTGGAAGTAGGTGCCGGGCTGGAGTGTGGCCGCGGTCAGTCGGAGGCCGTGTCTGCCTGATCTATGGGCCGCCAGTTGCTTCAGCACGGGCGCGGGCTCGGAGTACGCGATCGACTCAGACACCGGTACGAACCGCCTCGATGTCGGTACCTCATAAGCGACTCAGGCGAGTGCGCGGTACGGGCGTCGGATCGCTCGGGGCCTGAGTTTGAAGCCGGCACAGAGTGCGACCCGAGGCGACGGGCGAACCGGGGAAGAGTACAAGCCAACCCTTCTGCCGGAGATCTCTGCGAATGCCGGCACATGACCGTCCTGCCGCGCGTATTCGAGATCCGTGGCGCTTCGCGATCGAGATCGGAATCAGGCTAGGCGCGAGATTGCGCTAAGGCGGCGCTCAAGATGGAGCCAAGCGTGAAGTGCCTGGCGTTCGGATGCAGGGTGATTGTGCTGGATGCGGCACGCAGTACAGGCGCCGTCGCCGTACGACGCAGTGCGGCGGAGTCGGCGGCTGCGCCCGGTGCCTATGCGGCCGGATCTGTATTGGCCGCAGCAAGTCCTTCTTGATCGATGGTCGGCTACCGCCGGCGAGCAATCGGCAGAATGCCGTGTCAGAACGCATGACAGCAGAGGCGTCGGCTTGCGGCTGAGCTAGGCACGCAACGCAGGACGAAGCTGGTGTCAGCGCATGAGCTCCGTAGGTGCCGGAGCCTAGGTTGCCGATTGCGCGGGTGGAGTGCCGGAGCTGGTGCTCAGATAGCTGGCGCGGTGTCCGCGTCGAATGAGCGAGGCGGATTGTGGTGCTCGGTACCGGCCGGCGGCATCGCGCTAGCGTCTCATGCAGTTGGCCATTGAATTGGCATCGGGCTGAAGACCGCGGCGCGGTGGCCGGCGTACGGCGTTGGCAAGTTGTGTCCGGCCTGAGCCGGATCGAGCCGAGTGGATTGTTCGGCGATGCGGACGTGCTGGCAAGTCCTGGCGGCATCGGCGTTGAGATGACTACGCAGACTAGTGCGAGTGGCTGGGTTCGGACGAGCCCACCGACAGGGCGGCACCGGATGGGCGAGGGGTGTTGGTTCTCAAGGGCGTTGGTTGTCAACACGGGCATGAAGCTTCGGAGGTCGGGTGGGAAGCGGCGGGTTGGTTCTGTGGGAGCGATTCTCCGGGCGGTTGGCGTGGGCAGCGTCGCAAGGGTGGTGCGGGAATTTGGCTGGGAGGGCTCTTGAGGGAGCTGGGTTAGGGGCGGATTGGGGGAGGTGACCGTGCCCGCTGTCGGTGTTCAGGAGGCGGTCGTGTTGCGGGTGGTGGTCAGGTCGGATCTTCGGCGCACGTCGTCAGCTCGGTTTTGGTGGTGTCAGAGCGGGGAATCTGGGCGAACCCAGTCTCGGTGGCCTCCGAAGAGCCGCGGGCGGGATTTGTCGACATGGCGCTTTAGCGACGTATCGGCCGCAATGTTTCATGTGAAACATCAGGATTTGGTGGCCTTGATGACGTAGTACGCGGGGAGGTGGGAGGCAGCCGGGCCAAGCGCGGGGTAGCTGTCGGGGGCGGGGTGTTCGGTGAAGGAGGTCAGGGTCAGGCCGGCTTGGAGGAAGGACATGATGACGTCGCTCACTGGCCAGACGAAAGCTTGGAACGGGGGAGGTGTGGGGGTGTCCCGGGCACCGATGGGGCGTTTGGTGTTGTCGGTGTCGGTGCGGGAGGTGGCGCGGCCGAAGTAGTCGCCGGCTACTGCGAGGTGGTTAGGGGCGCGGACGGCCAGCACTTCCCAGAGGGGGTGGTGGTCTGCGAGGAGGACTGCGCCGCCGGGGCGTAGGCGGGTGGCGATCACGGTGGCCAGGCGGGTCAGGTCGGGGGCCCAGCAGATGGCGCCCCAGCTCAGGTAGATGAGGTCTAGGTCTACGAGGTCTGGGGGGAGGTCGAACATGTTGGCGCGGCGGAAGTCGGCGGTGATGCCGGCGGCGGCCGCCTTTTGCTGGGCCATGGTGATCGCGACGTCGGAGATGTCGGCGCCGATCGCGGTGGCGCCTCGGTTGGCCCAGGAGAGGACTTCGTCGCCGCAGGAGCAGGCTAGGTGGAGGACGCGTTTGCCGGTGACGTCGCCGGCGAGGGTCAACTCCAGGTCTTCGAGGGCGAGGCCGCCTGCCTTGAAGAATTCGGCAGGTCGGCCGTGGCGGACCGCGGCGATCTGGTTCCAGCTGGCGCGGTTCGCTTCGGTGATGTGTTCGAGGGTCATGCTGCCGAAGCTAGAGCAGCAGGGGCATCACCGGCACTGCAATTACGAGAGTTACGAGGGGTCGAGCTCGTGGCTGACCTTGCGCTCGGCGTAGAACGAGAGGAACGGGATGGTGCCGGCCAGGGCGACCAGGACCAGCCTGGGGAGGCTCCAGCGGACGCGGCGGGCCAGGTCGAAGGCGCCGAGCAGGTAGACGACATAGAGGAAGCCGTGCAGTGGGCCGACCACGTTCATGGCTGCCGGGTTGTCGCCGAGGTACTTCAGCGGCATCGCGACGAACAGCAGGATCAACAGCATCACGCCGACGATGTAGGCGATCACGCGGTACCGGGTCAGGGCGCTCTTCACCGCAGGGGAGATGGTGGCGGCGGGTTCTACGGGGGAGGTCACGCTGAAACGGTACCGCTTGGCTCCAGCTCGCCGTCCGGCTGGTCGGGGTCGTCGGAGTCGTCGCCGCGGTGGGCGTCGAGGACCATCCGGGCCCACATCCAGAGCGTGAAGGCGGCGAAGATCCACCATTGGAACGCGTAGGCGACGTTGCGCAGGCCGGCGTGATCGGTCGGCGGTGTCGGCGCCGGGACGATCGCGGGGGCCGAGGTGGGGGTGGTGGATGACTTGTCGATCGAGGAGAGTACGACGAAGGCGTCGTATATGCGGTAGTTCACCAGGTGCACGATGGTGGGGATCCGCAGCGACTGGAGGGTACGGCCCTTGGCAGCGTCGCCAGAGGCGTCCTGAGCTTCGGACTGAGCGACTGCGCCGGCCAACGAGACCTGGCCGGTGGGTGGAGTTGCCGCTGGGTCGGACACAGTCGGCACCCAGCCGCGGATCACCATCACCGCACCCGCCGAGCCATCCGCGGCACCGGCCGAGCTGTCGGAGCCAGACGCAGTGGCGTTCAACAGCAGCGGGGTAACCACCCAAAACCCATCACGATCCCCGAACCGCCGGTCCGTGATGAACAGCTGATCCGCCGCCGGCCCCCAGGTTCCGTCGACAGTGACCTTCCGCCCGACCGCCTTCGACGGCAACCCATCGTCGATCGAGAACAACGACTGCAGCGGAATCGGCGCACCCTCAGCCCGCTTCGCCGTCGCGGCCGCCGTCTTCGACTGATAGACGTCCAGCTGCCAGACCCCAAGCATCGACATCGTCGCAGCGATCGCCAGGGCAAGCACAAGCAGCCCAGTCCAGCGAGGAGTCAACACAGTCCGCCACAGCGGCACCGCAGGCGGCACCGGGTCGGCAGCCACAGGAGAAGCGACAGGCATCAGAACCTCAACGAGCAGCAGCCGCGGCCAGCAGATCGCGGCACAGCACACCCAGCTCGATCCCAGCAGCCTCAGCAGCCAGCGGTACCAACGACGTCTCAGTCATCCCCGGAGCCACGTTCACCTCAAGGAACCACGGCACCCCGTCAGCGTCCACAACCAGATCCGAGCGCGACAAGTCCCGCAGCCCCAACGCCCGATGCGCAGTTACAGCAGCCTCAGCACACGCAACTGCGACGGCCGCATCCAACCGAGCCGGTACGACGAACTGCGTCGCCCCCGCCGTGTACCGAGCCTCATAGTCGTAGAACCCCGAGTCGGGCTGGATCTCCACAGCCGGCAGCGCCCAGGGCCCGTCACCCGTGTCCACCACCGTCACGGCGACCTCGATGCCATCGACGTACCGCTCGATCAACGCGACCGCTCCATACGCGTAGCAGTTCACCATCGCAGTCGGCAGCTCGCCGGCAGAGCGAACGATCGAGCAGCCCAGAGCCGATCCACCACGAGCAGGCTTCACCACCAAGGGCAGCCCGATCTGGCCGATGATGGCCTCCATCAACGAAGCGGCGCCCAGTTCGCGGAAGGTGTCGTGCCCCAGTACGACGGATGGCGGCGTGTGCAGCCCGGCCGCTCCGACCATCGTCGCGGCCACCGGCTTGTCGAAGGCCGTCCGGCAGGCAGCCGCATCGGCGCCGACGTACGGCACGCCGTACAGGTCGAGGACCTGGCGGAGTGCGCCGTCCTCGCCGGTGACGCCGTGCAGGACCGGGAAGACCGCGTCCGGCGGGTCGTCGCGCAGCCGCTCGACCAGGCTGGCGTCGACGTCGCGTTGCTCCACCTCGACAGCGACACTGCGCAAGGCATCGGCGACCCGGCGACCGGAGCGCAGCGACACGTCCCGCTCGTGCGACAGTCCACCGGCCAGTACCAGCACTCGACCCAGATCACTCATAGAAACTTCCCGATCACTAGTGGGCGACTCCGGCGGGCGCCGGTCCCGAGGCCCATTTGAACGGTACCGCTACTTCTGGGCCGATCTATCCAGTGCCCTGTAAAACAAGCATTAACTGAGCTCGGGGCCAGGTGCGTCGTAGTCGCTGCCGGCACCCGGTTTGAGCGGACCGAAGGTCTGCCGCAGCTCGAGCTCCTCGTTGATCACACCGGCCAGCCGGGCAACCCCTTCGGTGATCCGCTCGGGCGTCGGGTGACAGTAGGACAACCGCATGCACTGCGAGCCGAAACCGTCCGAGAAGAAAGCGGTGCCGGGTACATAGGCGACCCGGGCGGTGACCGCGCGCGGCAGCATCGCCTTCGCGTCGAGGCCCTCGGGCAGGGTCAGCCAGACATAGAACCCACCACCAGGTCTGGTCCATGTCGTTGCTGCAGGCATCTTCTCGGTGAGCGCCGCCAGCAACGCGTCGCGGCGCTCGCGGTACATCTCCCGGAACTGCTTCACCTGGCCGAGCCAGTCGTGCCGGGTCAGGTACGACGAAATGGCGAGCTGGCTGAACACCGGTGGACACAGGGTCGCCGACTCCTGCGCCAGCACGAGTTTCTCCCGTACTGCGTGCGGCGCGACCGCCCAGCCGACCCGGAAGCCGGGCGCGAAGGTCTTGGAGAACGACCCGAGGTAAATGACACCCTCGCGATCGTCCGCCCGCAACGCCCGCTGCGGGTCACCGTCGAACCCGAGCAACCCATAGGGATTGTCCTCGAGGATCAGCAGATCAGCGCGCTGACAGATCTCCAGCACCCGCCGGCGCCGCTCGTCGGACAGCGAGACACCGGCCGGGTTGTGGAAGTTGGGGATCGTGTAGAAGAACTTGATCTTCTTGCCGGCCGCCCGGACCGAGGCGATCGCCTGCTCCAGCGCCTCCGGCACCACACCGTCGTCGTCCATCGCAACGTGAACGACCTCACACTGGTAAGCCCGGAAAACCCCGAGCGCACCGACGTACGACGGGGCCTCGCAGATCACCACATCGCCTGGATCGCAGAACACCCGGGTGACCAGATCGACCGCCTGCTGGCTACCTACCGTCACTACGACGTCGTCCGGATGGGCGTCGATCCCCTCCAGCCGCATCACGTCGCAGATCTGGTCGCGCAGGGTCGGATCGCCCTGGCCGGAGCCGTACTGCATCGCGACCGCGCCGTTGTCGATCACCAGATCGCGGACCGCGCTGCCGACCACGTCGAGCGGAAGCCCACCGATATTGGGCATTCCCCCCGCGAGCGAGACCACTTCCGGGCGGCTGGCCACCGCGAAGAGGGCTCGAATCTCCGACGCGGTCATGCCCTTGGTCCGTGCTGCGTACCGATCGACGTAGTTGTCGAGACGGGTCTGCCGGACATCGGGCAGGTCAGCACTCACGAAGCGGCTCCAAGAACGGGCGACGAGGGGCATGCCGGGGAAGGCACCAGGCTACGCCGAAGTAGCCGAGCGTGTTCGCGCGCCCGGACTGCCGATCGGAGCAACCTCTCACTACCATGCCTTATAGGGCCAGGTTCGACCATGGTGCCGACTGGTGGCTGAGATGGCCACCGGACCGGAGCACGGCCTGGTGCGCGGCGGAAGGCAGGATGGGATGAGCGTGGGCAAGACGGTCGGATGGATGCTCGGCGGACTACTCTTCGGCGTCCTCGCCGGGTTTGCGGGCGAGCTGTTCAGACAGCAGCCCGCGGCCAAGATCCAGCAGCGCTATGTCGCCCCCGAGGCGGCCGAAACCCCCGACGCCCGGACGCCGGCGCCGGCGGCCCGGTAGCCCGCGGATGCTCTGATGGCGCGCCGGCTGGAACCGCTCACGCTCGCCAATCTGGACGAGCTGCCGCTGCCCTGCCGAACGTGTGTCTTCTGGGAGCTCGACCCGGTCGCGTCGCAGCAAGCGAGCCGCACCGGTGACACCCAGCTGGAGAAGGAAGCCTGGCTGTCCCAGTTGCTGCTCGACTGGGGGACCGGCGGAGTAGTCCTGTACGTCGATGAGGTCCCGGCCGGCTACGTGCTCTACGCCCCAGCGTCGTACCTGCCCAGGACCCAGGCCTTCCCGACCGCTCCGGTCAGCCCGGATGCCGTAGTACTGGCGACCGGGCGGATTCTGCCGCGGTACCTCGGGATGGGGCTCGGCAAGATCCTCGTCCAGGCAGTCGCCAAGGACGTACTCAAGCGTGGCTTCCGCGCAGTCGAGGCGTTCGGCGACTCCCGCTGGGACGGGCCGGGATGTGTCTGGCCGACCGACTTCCTGCAGGCGGTCGGCTTCGGCGTCATCCGGGAGCATCCTAGGCACCCGAGGCTCCGGCTCGACCTTCGCTCCACCATCACCTGGCGCAGCGAGATGGAGGCCGCGGTCGAACGCCTGATGGGCGCGATCCGCCCCGAGCCTGCCCGCCCGGTGCCGGCCGCGGTTCGCGACACTCTGACCAGTCAGGCGGAGCAGTAGATGGTCTATCGCGTGCTCGCCGACCTCGTGATGATCTTCCACGGCGCCATGCTGATCTTCTTCGTGATCGGCGGCTTCCTGGCCTGGAAGTGGCGGCGGGTGATCTGGGCCCACCTCTTCGTCGCGATCTGGAACCTGGCCATCGTGATCCTCGACTTCGACTGCCCGGTGACGTCGCTCGAGAAGCACTGGCGGCGCGAGGGCGGCGAGCAGCCGTACGAAGGCGGCTACATCCAGCACTACGTCGACGGCACCGTCTACCCGGAGGGCTACACCTGGCTGGCCGAGCAGATCGGCTTCGGCCTGCTGGTGATCTCCTACCTCGGCCTGTACTTCGTCAGCCGGCGAACCAGGGGTCGCTCAGTGGAGACCCGGACGTGATTCCACTGAATCTTCCCCATACTTGATCCCGTGCCCAGCCACGCAACTGTCGTCAGCGACCCGGTCGAGCTCTATCTCGCTGGGTTGAGTCGCGCGCTGCAAGGCCCGAGGCGCCGCAAGGCCGACCTGCTGGCCGAGGCTCGCGACAGCCTCGTCGACGCGACCGAGGCCTTCGAGGCCGATGGACTCAGCCCACGGCAAGCTGCCGAGCGAGCAGTCGAGGACTTCGGCGAGCTGGCGGAGATCGCACCGGGGTACCGGGCCGAGCTGGGGATCTCCCAAGGACGCCGTACTGCGGTACTGCTGGTGCTCGTCCTGCTGGCTCAGCCGATCGTCTGGCTGGAAGGCGCCTGGACCTGGACCCAGCACGCCGACTCCGGCAACCAGGTGGTCAGTATTCTGAACGACCTGGTGAAGGTGGTTGGAATGCTGTCCATCGCAGGCAGCGTCCTGGCGCTGATCGCGAGCGGGGTCGGCCTGCGCTATCCGGCGGTCCGTGACCGAGCCACCAAGGTGATCGCGCGGTTCGCCCTGACGAGTTGCGCGGCCGTGAGCGGCATCGCACTGCTGCTGGCAACGGCCAGCACGACGACCGAAGGCACGGGACTCCAGGGATTGCTCGTGGTCAGCGGCTTCGTGATTGCGCCGCTGCTGCTGGTCAGCCGCTCAGCTCACCGCTGCTTGCGCCTGGCTTAGGTCGCAGTACGCCTTCGACGACCGCGCGGAAAGCGTCCCACTCGGAGACCCCGGTGGCCAGCATCTTCTGCCCTGCCGAGGTCAACTGGTACGTACGCCGCTTGCGGCCGCCCACTGTGCTCCACTCGCTGGCCAGGTAGCCGGCTCTCTCCAGGCGTCTGAGCGCTGGGTAGAGCGTCCCCGTCGGCAGGTCCACGGCGCCGCCGCTGCGCTCCATCAGGGCTTCCATGATCGCGTAACCGTGCAGCGGCTCGGCCTCGACCACGGCCAGGATCATCGGGTCCAGGTGTCCCCGGAGCGCATCCGCCTTCATGTAGGCAGTCTACCCATAGCGGTGTTAGTGTCGGAAGGCGACATGTAGAGACGCTACATGTAGAGAGGCGGAGTGATGTTGCATCGGGTGGTGGGGTGGGCGATGCGGCGGGCCGGGCTGGCCGTGGCCCTGTGGCTGGTGGCACTGATTGCGGTGACCGCGGGATCGACACTGGTGGGCAACGCCTACAAGAACGACAACTCACTCCCTGGGACGGACTCGCAGCGGGTGGTCGACACCTTCCGCGAGCACCAGCCGCAGGGCGCGACCGACTCGGTCCAGATCGTGCTGTACGACGAGGACGGTCTGGCCGCGTCGAAGTCCCGGATCGCCGGCATGCTGGCCGAGGTCGGGCAGTTACCGCATGTCGACACGGTCGCCGACCCGTTCGCGAAAAGCTCTTTGTCGACTAATGGCACCACGGCGTACGCGACGGTGGATCTCGACGTGGCCGCGGCGGAGATGCCGGCCGAGGACGTGCGGGCGATCATCGACAAGGCGCAGGGGATCGCCGGCGACGGGCTGCAGGTGGAGCTCGGCGGCGATCTGGTTCGCAGTGCGCAGGAGAGCGCGGGCGGTGCGTCCGAGGGCGCAGGAATCCTTGCTGCATTGGTGATCCTGGTCTTCCTCTTCGGATCGCTGCTCGCCGCGAGCCTGCCGCTGCTGACCGCGGTCTTCGCTGTCGGCAGCACGCTCGGCCTGCTGGTACTGGCCTCGCATCTCTTCACCATCCCCGACTACACCGCACCGGTGATGATGCTGGTGGGTCTCGGCGTCGGCATCGACTACGCGCTGCTGATCTTCTCTCGCTACCGCAGCGAGCTGCTCAAGGGCGCCGATCGGCCGACAGCAGCACGGATAGCGCTCGACACTGCCGGCCGGTCTGTCCTCTTCGCAGGCTGCACTGTCGTGATTGCCCTGCTTGGGTTGCTGTTCCTCGGTCTCGGCTCGCTGCAAGGTGTCGCGCTCGGAGTGACGGTCACCGTGCTGATGACGATGCTCGCGGCCGTGAGTCTGCTGCCCGCGCTGCTCACGTTGTTCGGCCGGCGGATCGAGCGCAGTGTTCGCAAGCACGCGGCGAAGTCGCGTCGTCACCCCGGCGACGGCTGGCGCAAGCTCGCGACCATGGTCCAGCGTCGCCCCTGGGCACCGCTCGTCCTCGGAACCCTTGCCCTGGTGGCGCTTTGCCTGCCGGCACTGGATCTCCGCCTCGGATTCGCGGACGCCGGTACGGATGCGCCGGCCAAGACCAGCCGCAAGGCTTACGACCTGCTGGCGAACGGATTCGGCCCGGGCTTCAACGGTCCGCTCATCGTGGTCGCGAAGGGATCGCCGGAGGCAGCACAGGCGCTGAACGCCAAGCTGGCAACGGATCCGGGCATCGCCGCGGTGACGCCACCGCAACTGCTCGCCGATGGCAAGGTCGCCACAGTTCTGGTGTTCCCCAAGTCGGCGCCCCAGGACGTGGCAACCAGCGAGCTGGTGCAGCGGCTTCGGGACGAGACGTTGCCGCAGCTGGCCGGCCAGACGCAGGCGACGTACCTGGTAGGTGGATCGACCGCGGCTGCTGACGATTTCGCTGGGGCAGTGAGCAAGCGGCTGCCGATCTTCGTCCTGATCGTGGTCGGCTTGTCGGCGCTGCTGCTGATGGCCGTCTTCCGCTCGGTGCTGATCCCGCTCAAGGCCGCGCTGCTCAACCTGCTCAGCATCGGCGCCTCGCTCGGGGTGATCACCCTCGTCTTCCAGCAGGGCTGGTTCGGCGCGCAGCAAGGGCCGATCGAGGCGTTCGTGCCGGTGATGATCTTCGCGATCGTGTTCGGGCTCTCGATGGACTACGAGGTGTTCCTGATCTCCCGGATCCACGAGGAGTGGCGGCGCACCGGCGATGCGCGAGAGGCCGTGCGGGAGGGGTTGGCCAATACCGGCAGTGTGATCACTGCCGCGGCCGCCATCATGATCGTCGTGTTCGGCGCGTTCCTGCTCAGCCCGGACCGGATGCTGAAGCAGTTCGGTCTCGGCCTCGCGGTCGCGGTGCTGCTCGACGCGTTGCTGATCCGCTGCGTGATCGTCCCGGCCGTGCTACGCCTGCTGGGTGACCGTGCCTGGTGGTTGCCGGGGTGGCTCGATCGGGTGCTCCCGGCCGTCGCTCTGGAGCGCGACGAGCCGGGGGACGTAGTACGGGAGGAGTTGGCTGAGGTCAGACAGTGAGCTGGCCGAAGCGCAGCATGCCGGTGGCGGCGTCCTGCTCCGGCGGCAGGTACACGCGCTGGATCGCGACCACGATGGACTCGGCGATCACGTCGCGGAAGGCCGGGTCGGCCAGCCGGGACGAGTCGTGCGGGTTCGTCACGTAGCCGATCTCCAACCGGACCGCGGGCATCTTGGTACGGCGCAGCAGGTCCCAGGTCTTCTGGTGGGTGCGGCAGTTCAGCAGGTCGGTGCGGGCGACGATCTCTCGCTGCACCAGGCCGGCGAACTGCTCGCCTACGCTGGACGAGGCGCCGTGCAGGTCGGAGCCGTAGTAGTACGTCGCGATGCCCTGCGCCTCGGGGTTCATCGACCCGTCGGTGTGCAGCGAGACGCAGAGGTTCGCGTCGGTCTCGTTGGCGAAGGCGGCGCGGGCCAGCTCATCCGGCCCCTGGTCGCGGCCCCGGGAGAGATAAGCCCGTACTCCGGTGGCGCCCAGCCGGCCCTCGATCCGGGAGGCCAGGTCGTAGGCCACGTCGGACTCGCGCAGTCCGAAGCCCTCCCAGCCGTAGTCGAAACCACCGTGGCCGGGATCGATCACGACGGTCTTGCCCGAGAGCCGCGGTCCAGCGGCGCGAACCGCCTCGGACGCACGCAGCGCGTCAGGCCGGCCGCCGGTCGCCATCGGGCGGATCCGCTGCAGGGCCTTGAAGGTCGAGGGGCCACAGGTGCCGTCGGCCGGCAGGCCCATGTTGCGCTGGAATTCGGTCACCGCGCGCTGGGTGTCCGGTCCGAAGATGCCGTCCACCCGGGCGACCGCGAAGCCCAGCTCCTGCAGCTTCGCCTGCAGCGCCTGGACGTCGTCACCGGTGAGCGGGTGCGAGACGACGAACGTCAGCAGCCGGTCGCCCAGCCGCCAGCGCGCGTCGTCGATCGCCCGGTACGTCATCGGGCCGACGATGCCGTCGATCATCAGCCCACGTTGCTGCTGGAACCCTCGCACGGCACGGGCGGTCGCGTCGTCGTAGACGTAGTGATCGCCCTGTTCCAGCAGCCCTAGCCGCTGGAGCTTCCCGATGATCTCGGCCACGGCTTCGCCGCTGTCGCCGATTCGGTAGATGCCCTGGGAGGCTGCCATCAATGCTCCTTGCTGCCGTGCGGCGGAAGGCGGTCCCTTGCGGGACCGCCGAAAAAAGCAGTATCTCAGCCGGTACTGCGTCTACTGAGTGAAGGCAGCCAGTTCCTTCAGCAGCGCAGCCTTCGGCTTCGCCCCCACGATGGACTTGGCGAGTTCGCCGTTCACGTAGACGTTGATGGTAGGGATAGAGATCACCCGGTAGTTGCTCGGGGTGACCGGGTTCTCGTCGACGTTCATCTTCAGGAAGGTGAGCTTGTCGCCGTGGTCGCCGGCCAGCTCCTCCAGGATCGGGGAGACCTGACGGCACGGTCCGCACCACTCGGCCCAGAAGTCCACCAGCACCGGCTTGTCGCTCTTCAGGACGGTCTGGTCGAACTCGGCGTCCGTCACTGCGTTCATCTTGTCGCCCACGGCGATCTCTCCTTCTGGGGTTGGTGCTCGAAGTGGTGTGCGGTGGTTCGGAGTCAGACGCTGATCGGCTCGGTGGCCTCAGCCGCCGCGGCAGTCGCCTCGAACTCCAGAGTGGCCAGGAAGCGCTCGGCGTCCAGGGCTGCGGAACAGCCGGTGCCGGCCGCCGTGATGGCTTGGCGGTAGGTGTGGTCGACCAGGTCGCCGGCGGCGAAGACGCCGGGCAGGTTGGTCCGGGTGCTGTCGGGCTGGACCAGCACGTAGCCGTCCTCGTCCAGGTGCACCTGGCCCTTGACCAGCTCCGAGCGCGGGTCGTGACCGATCGCGATGAACAGGCCGGTGACCGCGATGTCGCGGGTCTCGCCGGTGACGGTGTCGCGCAGCACGATGCCGGACAGCTTCTCGTCGCCCTTGATCTCAGCGACCTCGGAGTTCCAGGCGAACTCGATCTTGTCGTTGGCGAAGGCGCGCTCGGCCATGATCTTGGAGGCGCGCAGCTCGTCGCGGCGGTGCACGATGGTGACCTTGTCGGCGAACCGGGTCAGGAAGGTGGCTTCCTCGATCGCGGTGTCGCCGCCGCCGATCACGGCGATCTCGTGCTGACGGAAGAAGAACCCGTCACAGGTCGCACACCACGAGACTCCGTGGCCGGACAGCCGGTCCTCGTCGGGCAGGCCGAGCTTGCGGTAGCCCGAGCCCATCGCCAGGATGACGCTCTTGGCGTGGTGCACGGTGCCGGCCGAGTCGGTGACGGACTTGATCTCACCGGTCAGGTCGACGGCGGTGATGTCGTCGGCGATCAGCTCGGCGCCGAAGCGCTCGGCCTGGGTGCGCATCTCGTCCATCAGCGCCGGGCCCATGATGCCCTCGGAGAAGCCCGGGTAGTTCTCCACCTCGGTGGTGGTCATCAACGCGCCACCGGCCGTGACGGAGCCTTCGAAGACGAGCGGCGCCAGCTGGGCGCGCGCGGCGTAGACCGCGGCCGTGTAACCGGCCGGGCCCGAACCGATGATGATGACGTTGCGGACTGCTGCCTCGCTCATTCAGGCGTTCCTCGGGGTCGTCGAGACGGGATGGTACGTCGTACTCAACGGATCCGAGAGGCCGACCATTCCCACGGTACCCATGAGCGGGATGACCCACCAATCGGCCCGCCGGGGCAGGTCAGCGGTTGCGCAACGTTACCGAGGTCTCGAAGAACGGCGCTCCGACGTCGCCCGAGCCGCTACAACCGGTGACCACGGAGATCTGGATGTCGCGCTGCGAACCGCCCTGCAGCCCGATCACCGTTGCCCGTTTGCCGTCGACGATGGCCTGCTGGACCAGCCGGACGTCGGGGTTGGAGCGGTCGGCGGCGAACTTCCGGGCGCACTCGACCTCCGCCGGGCCGGCGTGCAGCAGCGGGCCGTTGGCGTTCTCGAGCCAGCGCTGCACGTTCGGACCGACCTGGTCGGTGCCCAGGGTCGGGACCGAGTCGATCGGCACGGTCGGGTTGATCCCGGCCGCACCGTCGTTGCTGTGGTTCGCGGTGGTGATCACCACGCCGACCCCGACCGCGGCGACCACCAGCACGCCGGCCGCGGCGAGGACCAGCTTCGGCAGGTGCCGGCGAGGCTCCTCCCGCAACTGGACCAGCGAGTGGACGCCGACCGTGGAGGCGCGGAGTACGGACTCGGAGACGATCACCGAGTCCAGGTGGTCGGCCACGTGGGTCGGCATCGGGATGTCGGCGCGGCCCTCGTCGGCCAGGTCCTCGGTCAGCTGCAGCAGCGCGTCGTACGTCTGCTGACAGTCCGGGCAGGCCTTCACGTGCTCACGAGCGCGATGCGCCTCGGGCGCGGGTAGCAGGTTCTCGATCAGGTCGGCGATGGTGTCCGGGTCCAGATGCTCGAGGTGTTCACTGGTCGGCAGACCGGATTCGGTCATCGGGAAATCGCCCCCTCACGGGAGGTGCGCAGAGTGGTCATCGGTGAAAAGCTCCGGTCGGCGATCACGGGGTCGCAGGATGGCGACTCTGCTTCGACGGGACCGCAGGTCATTCGGTTCCCACCGATTCTGCCGCGGTCTTCGCGGGCAGGTCGGATCCGCCGCGAGTTGTCTGCCAGTGCTTGAGCAGCGGCAGCAGCCGGGCCCGGCCGCGGGCGCACCGGCTCTTCACCGTGCCCGGAGCGCAACCGAGGATCGCCGCCGCCTCCTCGATCGAGTAGCCCTCCATGTCGACCAGGACGAGCGCGCTGCGCTGGTCGACGTTGATCTGCTTCAGCGCGTTCAGCACGTCGAGCCGGCGCTCGCGGGCCTCGGCGGCGTCCTCCTCGATCGGCCCGGCCAGCTCGGCCGCGCGGTCCTCGTCCTCGGGCAGCGGATCGGCCTGCCGGACCTGCCGGCGACGGATCCGGTCCAGACAGGCGTTCACCACGATCCGGTGCATCCAGGTGGTCACCTTGGCGTCGCCGCGGAACGAGTCGGCCCGGCGGAACGCCGAAATGAACGCCTCCTGCAGCGCGTCGGCCGCCTCCTCGGGCTCGCCGAGGGTGCGGATCGCCACCGCCCACATCCGGTCGCGGTGCCGCTTGACCAGGACGCCGAAGGTGTCCGGGTTGCCCGACACGTGCAGCCGGAGCAGCTCGTGGTCGTCCATCGCGTCGTACCCGGCGGGCGGCATGGTCGCCGGTCCGCCGTCGGGCGGACCGATCCGGGAGATGTCGTGGGTCATTTCTGGACCGAGACCTCCGAGATCTCGCCGCGATAGCTGCTGCCGTCCTTCGGCAGGCTGGTCAGCCAGACCAGCACGTACTGCGTCTTGACCGGCGCGGTCGGCGTCAGCGCGGCCTGGGCGCCTTGATCCTTGAGCGCGGCGACCGACTTCCAGCCGCTGACGGCCGGGGCCGACACCGCCGGATCGGCCTTCGGGATCATCAGCTCGAGGCTGGTGCCCTCGCCGACCAGGCTGACCGTCACCTTGGCGACGTCGGTCACCGAGCCGAGGTCGTAGATGATTCCGACGCCCGGCTTGGTGCCACCGAGATCGGGCCGCTTCTTGTAGGACATCGTCGTCCAGGTGGTGCTGGCCTTGCCGTCGTAGGTGTTGCCGACGTCCTCGGGGTGCTCCTCGCCGTTGCCCTTCGGCTCCGGGTCGAAGTCCTTGGCGCCGACGATCTTGATCGGCGTGCCGGAGGCCGCGGGTGGTGCGCTGGAGGGCGGCGGTGCGCTGGTCTTGCCGTCGTTGCCCTGGTCCTTGTTGATCGCGCCCTTCACCAGGAACTGCGCCATCGCGACCACGGAGAGCAGCGCCAGTACGGCGAGCAGAATCAGGATCCGGCCGCCCCAACTGCCACGCTGCTTCGGCTCGTCGACCGGCGGCGGCTTGCGGCGGCCGCCGTTCTGCGGCGCGGCCGGCTGGCGGCGTACCGGGGCGGTCTCGGCGGCGGTCGCGTACGACGGTTGCGGCGCGGCGTGACCGTTGTGGTCGGGGTACGCGCTCTGCTGGTACTGCGGCGCAGGCGGATCCAGCGCAGGCGGCGGCTGCACGGCCGGCGCGATCTGGGTGGCGTCGTCGACGCTGCCGTTCTGCCGGGCGACCGCGACCGTCTCGTCCATCTGGTTCGGCGGCTCGTGCGAACTGCCAATGACGCCGGACAGCGCAGCGGACAGGCCTGCCGCACTGGTGATCGGGGCGGAGTGGTGCCGCGGCGGGTCGCCGAGCAGCCGGTCCGAGATGTCGTCGAGGGAGCGCGGTACTCCGGCGCGGACCTGGCGCGGGCTCATCAGCCGACCGTGCTCGACCGGGGCGGGCTGCAGACCCCAGGCGGGAGCCGGGCCTGGCCAGCGGCCGGTCAGGGAGGCGTAGAGCAGCTCACCGAGCGCGCGGACGTCCTCCTCCGGACTACCAGGGCCGGTGGAGCGCAAGGCGGCTTCGGTGGCGAGGCCGACGACCTTGATCGCTCCGGCGTCCGTCACGACGACGGTCGACGGGCTGATCGAGCCGTGCGAGTGGCCGGTGCGGTGCAGGTTCTCCAGTGCTTCGGAGACCTCGCGGGCCAGCCAGCCGGCCTGCTGGCCGGTCAGTGGTCCAGTGCCGAGCATCCGCTCCAGGGGCCGGCCACCGGCCCACTCACGGACGCAGTACGTGACGCCTTCGTGCACGTCGCAGTCGAGCACCCGCAGGAATCGCGGGTCCGCCGCCGCAGCCGCGCGCCGGGCGGCGTCGAAGAGCAGGTTGGTGCGTGGGTCGCCGACTGGCAGGACATCCACGACCACGGCTCGGCTGAGGACCTCGTCCACTGCTCGCCAGACCCGCGCACCGTCGATCTCCGCGAGCAACTCCGCGATTCGGTAGCGGCCGGCGAGCAAGGCACCAGGACTGACGGTCTGGTTCGACACGGTGTCTCTCGCCCTCCTCGATGCACTGGTCGTCCTGCGTCTCCGCTCCGGCTCCGAATCTCCCGGAACCGGCTGCGAGCGGTTGGCGGGCCGATCGCAGGCCCCATGCTAATGCCCCGCTGACAGGACAAGTGATGCACGAGCTCACAAGCGGGCCGATCAGGACCTGCGACCCCGCCCCGGAAGCTTCGCTGTGACCGCGGACACCACGTCGGTGACCTCGTGGATACGCAGTACCCGCGCCACCCCGACGTACACCGGGAGCATCACGAGGCCGGCGATCCCGAGCTCGATCACGGCGCCCAGCGGTCCCTTCCAGTCGGTCACCGACTCGATCAGCGAGAGCACCGCCCGGCTGATCCCGGCGCCGACCACGGCGGCGATCACCATCGCGACCAGCGGCAGCCCGATTCCCGCGCCGGCCACCCGGGGCACCTTGCGCAGCAGCACCCGGCGGGACATCAGCACAGCCACCAGGTAGGAGAACGAGTACGCCGCGCCGAGCACCACACCGGAGTACCGGAGGTGTTCCTCGTCGAGCAGCACCCGGACGCCGATGGTGGCGGCCGCGATGTTGGTGGCCGCGATCACGCACTGCAGGAAGAACGGGGTCCGGGTGTCCTCGAACGCGTAGAAGGTGCGCAGTTGGAAGTACTGCACCGTGAACGGGACGATGCCCAGCGCGAGCGTCATCAAGGTGTAGGCCATCAGTTGCGTGTTGCCCGCGCCCGCGCCGTACCCGGAGATCACTGTGGTGATCGGATGCGCGAAGGCGACCATCGCGGCGGCCGACGGTACGACGATCGCCAGCGTCTGCCGGATCGATCGGGCGGAGAGCCGGGCCACCTCGGTGACATCGCCTTCGGAGGCCAGCGACGACATCTGCGGCAGCGCCGCCGTCGCGAGCGAGACCGTGACGATGCCGTGCGGCACCAGGATGATCAGCATGGCGGTGCTGTAGGCGACCAGACCTGCCTTGGAACCGTCGCCCTGGGAGGCGCTACCGGCGATCGCGAGCTTGGTGACCACGACCAGGGTCACCTGGTTCACCGCGACGAACAGCAGCGTCCACAGGCCCTGCTTGGCGGTCCGCCCGAGCCCAGTACCGCGCAGGCCGAACTTGGGGACGTAGGTGTGGCCGCTGGCCTTCAGGTAGGGCAGCAGCACCAGCAGCTGTACTGCGATGCCGAGCGTGTGGCCCAGACCCAGCAGCAGCTCCTCGCCGTGGGTGAAGGTCGCCGGGGAGTCGCCGGTGCGGTAGATGAACAGGAAGGCGACGATCGAGGCGCAGGCGACGATGTTGTTCGCGATCGGCGCCCACATCATCGGGCCGAACCGGCGGCGCGCGTTCAGCACCTGGCCGACCAGCACGAAGGCGCCGTAGAAGAAGATCTGCGGCAGGCAGAGCCGGACGAACATCAGCATCGCCGACCGCTCCTGCGCGCGGGACGGGTCGTGCAGCTCCTTCGGCAGGTAGAGCTCGGCGATCAGCGGCGACAGCACCACGCAGAGCACGGTGACCACGGCCAGCACGATGAAGCCGAAGGTGAGCAGCCGGTTGGTGAAGTCGCGGCCGCCGTCGTCGTGGTTCTTGATCGCCCGGACCAGCTGCGGCACCAGCACGGTGTTGAAGATGCCGCCGGCCAGCAGGATGTAGAGGCTGTTCGGGATCGTGTTGGCGGCGGTGAAGATGTCACCGCGCAGTTCGATCCCGATGGCGGCGGCGAGCAGGGCGATGCGAACGAATCCGAGCAGGCGGGACAGCACTGTTCCGGCTGCCATCACCGCCGCGGAGCGCAGGGTGCGGTCAGCCATCCTTCGTTCCGACTCCTTCTTTCAGGTTCTCGAGCTCGTCCGGGGCGGGGGCGAGGTCCTCGGCCGTCAGCGGCGCCGGGTTCAGCGCGTCGCCCTCGGGCTTGGCCGGGTTGCGTCGTTCGGACCGGACCCGCCGGTAGATCCGGACGATCGACGTGCCGAACAGCAGGGCGACCGCGGCGCCGACCAGGATCCAGCCGACACTGCCGTACTGCGCGGCCTGGATCACCAGTTGCTGCGATTCGCCGACCGGCTTCTTGTCCAGCGTGACCAGCTGCGCCTTGGCGTTGATGAGGCCGTTCTGCTCGGCACTCGCCTTCACCTGGAAGGTGCCCTTCTGACCGGCCGACAGGGTCAACGGGCGCTCGATGGTGATCCGCAGGTCGTTGCGGTTACCGGTCGCGGTGACCTCGAGCCCGACCCGGATGGAGACGTCGAGACCGTTCTCGACGGTCAGCGGGAAGCTGCCCTTGCTGCCCGACAGGTTCACCTTGATGCCCTGCTGCTGGCCCTTCTTGGTCGTGTTGGTGACCAGGTGGACGGCCTTGAGCTGGGACTCGACCGCGCCCCGCTGGTACGAGACGTAACGCTGGGCCTCGTCCGGGAAGGCGGTCCACTCGCTGGAGGACGAGCGCATCAGGGCTTCCGACATCCGGTTGCGGCTGTCGGTGGCAGTGGCTTGAGTCAGCAGGGCGTCGTACGTCGCGGTGGCGCCGACCAGGCCTTGGATGCCGGTCAGCTGGCCGCTGTTCAGCCCGGTCGACTCGGCAGGTGCGGCGGGGAGCTTGGTGGTCGCCTTGGGTTCGCCGAGCGTTCCGGTGCCGACGGCGACCTTGTCGATGCCCACCGGGGTGATCCAGGGGGTGGCCATCGCGTCGAGTACGGCGGAGAGCGGCGCAGCGTCATCGGAGTCCCAGCCGCGCGGCGGGACGACCGCGACAGTGGCCGCTCCGGTCCCGGTGCTTGCGAGCAGGGAGGTCTCGGCGGCGAACCGCTGCCGCAACTGCAGTGGCTGCTGAGCGGTCGCCGGGTCGGGGCCGCCCGCGAGCAGCGTGGAGTCCGCGATGACGGCCTTGACGTGCTTCGGCGCCGGACTGTCCGGGGTCAGGATCCGCTGGTACGGGCTGGGCTGCAGGTTCGGCCGCTCGTCGGCGGCCCAGGCGGAGCTCTGCACCAGATTGATGTCGTCCCCGCGCAGACCGGCGAAGCCGAAGGCGCCGGCGTCCAGCGTCTTGGCGGACACGTCACCGCCGTCGAGCCAGAGGCCGGTCGGGTTGCTCGGGGACTTCCCGCGCAGGTCGTACCCCGCGCTCCGGGTCCGCGAGTTGGAGACGATCTGCTTCATCGTCGGAGTCGCCGAAGCCAGGCTGGTGACGTCCGGGTCGCCGTACGGGAGCAGGACGACGGGGGTGTTCTGGCGGCTCTCGTCGAAGGCGTCCAGCCAGGCCTTGACCAACTGGCGACCGGTACCAGGCTTGCTGCGGCCTGGGCCGGATGCGACCCGGTAGGACTCGGAGTTGGCGATCAGCAGGGCTTCGTCGATCATCGCGGGGTCGACCAGCCAGCTGACCTGGCCCTTCTTGCGGAGCGCGAGCAGCTTGCCGAGCGAGCCGTTGGGGGCCATCGACTGGGCCAGCGACTCGTTCGTGAAGAGCCGCTCGCCGAGCAGGGTGGGCCGGTGGGTCAGTGGCACCACCAGCGCTGTGTTCACCTTGCGCGGTGGGGTCTTGGCCACCACCGGCATCAGGATCCGGCTCAGGCCCGCGGTGGTGCGGTTGATCTTGGTGACGTCGCCGCGGAACCGGACGCCGACCGAGTAGACGCCGGGCTGGCTCGAGATCTTCCACTCGCTCCACGGCACCACCAGCTTGAACGCGACCGAGGCCTTGGGGGCCAGCGGAGCGTCGTACCGCTGCAGCGTGGTGCCCTCGGGGTTGGTCAGCCCCGCGCAGTCGTTGCGGTCCTGCATCGGGACGTCGAGCTCGGTCGGGATGGCCGCGACCGCCGCCGCCGTCGAGAGCCGTTCCCGCTTGATACAGGCGTTGGCCTGCGAGTTCTGGAAGGTGGTCTGGCTGGTGTTGGTGACCCGGCCGGTGATGGTGACGGCCTGGCCGGGGATCGGGGCGGCCGGGATGAACGAGTCGATGGTGACGTCCACCAGCGGGTTGTCCTCCGCCGGGGCCGCGATCGCCTGCGTCGAGGCCAGCACAGCCGACGACGCAACGATCAACAGGCTCGCACCCGCGGCCGCGGGGAGCCTCAGTCGCCGTCTCAACACGCCGTCACCGTAACCTAGTTCCCCGTGTCCTCTACTCCCGACCGCTCAGCCTCTGCCGGATCGTTGTCCGCCGTCCAGCGGCAAGGTGTCCAGTCACTGCTGAAGATCGCCCCGGTGGTCGACGAACTCGGCAGCCGGTTCGCCGACGCCGGCCACGAGATCGCCCTGGTCGGCGGTCCGGTCCGGGACATTCTGCTCGGTCGCGGGAGCAAGGATCTCGACTTCGCCACCTCGGCCCGTCCGGACGCGGTGGAGCGGTTGCTGGCCGGCTGGGCGGACCACGTGTGGGACATCGGCAAGGCCTTCGGCACCATCGGTTGTCGGAAGGGTGACTGGGTTCTCGAGATCACCACGTACAGGTCGGAGTCCTACGATCCCACCTCGCGCAAGCCGGAGGTTGCCTACGGCGACAACCTGCAGGGCGATCTGGCCCGGCGCGACTTCGCGATGAACGCGATGGCGGTGCTGCTCCCGTCGCACCAGTTCGTCGACCCGTTCGGTGGGATCGAGGACGTCGCCAACAAGGTGATCCGGACTCCCGGGTCGCCCGAGGACTCGTTCTCCGACGACCCGCTGCGGATGATGCGGGCGGCCCGGTTCGCCGCCCAGCTCGGCTTCACCCCGGACGCCGGGGTGGTGGCCGCGATGACGGCGATGGCCGAGCGGATCACGATCGTGTCGGCCGAGCGGGTCCGCGACGAGCTGATCAAGCTGGTCTGCGCGCCGTACCCGCGGATCGGGCTGGACCTGCTGGTCGCCACCGGGCTGGCCGACCACGTGCTGCCCGAGCTGCCCGCGCTGCGGCTGGAGCTGGACGAGCACCACCGGCACAAGGACGTCTACGAGCACTCGCTGATCGTGCTCGAGCAGGCGATCGACCTGGAGTCCCGGATCGGCGTCGAGGTACCGGACTTCGTGGTCCGGTTCGCCGCGCTGATCCACGACATCGGAAAGCCGAAGACCCGCCGGTTCGAAGGCGCCGGCAAGGTCACCTTCCACCACCACGACGTGGTCGGCGCGAAGCTGGCCAAGAAGCGGATGAAGGCGCTGCGGTTCAGCAACGAGCAGATCGACCAGGTCGGCAAGCTGGTCGAGTTGCACCTGCGCTTCCACGGGTACGGCACCGGCGAGTGGACCGATTCCGCCGTACGCCGGTACGTGCGTGACGCCGGCGACCTGCTCGGCCGCCTGCACGTGCTGACCCGCGCCGACTGCACGACCCGCAACAAGCGCAAGGCGGATGCCCTGCGGTCGGCGTACGACGATCTGGAGAAGCGGATCGAGCGGCTGCAGGAGCAGGAGGAGCTCGACTCGCTCCGGCCCGACCTCGACGGCAACCAGATCATGCAGATCCTGGCCATAGGACCGGGCCGCGAGGTGGGCGAGGCCTACAAGTACCTGATGGAGCTCCGGATGGACGAAGGTCCACTGGGCGAGGAAGCCGCGCGCGAGAAGCTCCTGGAGTGGTGGAACGCCCGCTAGATCTCCTGCAGCGGTATCTCTTCGTAGGCCGTTGCGATCTGGTCGGCCGATTCTCGATCCACCCCGTACTGCGTAGTGCCGCTCGGCGTGGTGATCGAAGCGACCGGCAGCGCGGGGTCGATCGAGTTGGTCAGGTAGGCGGCCCGGTAGTCACCGAGGGCGGTCAGTGGAATGTCGACAGTTTCACGTGCAACATTCAGCGCGTCGAGACCCGCCTGCAGGGTCAGCATCGCGATACCGGGCAGCGCCGGCCCCGCGGGCCAGACCAGTCGGCCGTCGGCTGCGACGAAGCAGATGTTCCAGATCGACGCCTCTGAGACGTGGCCGGTTCGGTCGTAGAAAAGCGCGTCGTCGTAGCCGGCCAGGCGGGCGCGGCGGATCTCGTGGGTGAGCGTGAAGGTGCCCGTGTGCTTGAGATGCGGGGCAGCGCGCTCGTGCTCGACGGCGAGCAGGCGGGGCGGTTCGGTCGTGGGCTCGATCGGATCGGTGACCGTGATCAGCAGGTCGGGCTCGACCGGGCCGTCGAGGAAGGCTTTGTCCCGGCTGAAGGCGGTGACGCGGATCGACAGGTCAGCCGACGCCGAGCTGGCGAGCGCAGTACGGAGGTGGCCGCGGATGCGATCCGGGCTGACGCCGTGGCCGAAGAGTTCACGGGAGCTGCGGTCGAGGCGGTCCAGGTGCAGGTCGAGACCGCGGACCCGGCCGGCGCGGACCTGCATCGAGGTGAAGTGGCCGTAGGTCGTCGCGGTCAGCAACCCTGGGTCGTCGAGTGCGAGCGGCGCGTCGTTCAACTGCACGAGGTGGGTCACAGTCCCAGTCTGGCCTGACCAGTCCACTGTGCCGTCTGGTCTAGTCTCACGGCGTGGACCTCTTGAGCATCATCGGGTGGGGCGGCTCGGCGCTCGTCGTCGTGTCGTTGCTGCAGACCCGGATCCTGCGCCTGCGCGTGCTGAACCTGGTCGGCTGCATCGTGCTGGTCGGCTTCAACCTCGCCATCCCGGTCTGGCCGATGGTCGGCATGAACGCCGTCCTCGCCGTGATCAACGTGGTGCACCTGTGGCGTCTGCTCCGGCACCGCCACGACGACCTCGAGTACGCCGTACTGGAGGTCAACAGCGCCGACGCGTACCTCGGCCACGTGCTGGCCGAGCATCAGCGGGACATCAGCAAGTTCAATCCGGGTTTCACCAAGGCCGCCAGCCCGTACGCCTTCCTGGTCCAGCGCGGCGAGCGCACCATCGGCGTGGTGCTGGCCCACGACGCCGGCTCCGGCCGGGCCCAGATCGACCTCGACTACGTCCTGCCGAAGTACCGCGACTTCACCCCCGGCGAGTTCGTCTACCGCCGCAGCGACGTCTTCACCGACCACGGCTTCCACCAGGTGATGGCCCCACCGCGGATGCGCGACTCGGCCGGCTACCTGAAGAAGCTCGGCTTCCACCGCGACGGCGAGAACCTGGTGCTCGACCTCCCCGACTGATCCGGCGGGCTTTGGTCAGGTCTACCGACTGTCACCAATCGGTTGCGCTGAGGTCTTCCCAGATTCATCATTACCTTTCAGTATTTCTCCATGGCTGACCTCACCCGCAGGACCGTTCTCGGCGCTTTGGGCGTCGCCGGTGTCACCGCAGCAGCTCCGGCCACCGCCTGGAGCGCCACCGGTACTCCGTTGCTCCGCACCGCCGCCGATGCCTCGCCGACGCTCGTCCGGGGCGCCACCTTCCCCGAAGGGATCATGGCCGGAGTTCCGCGGACCGATGGCGCGACGCTGTGGACCCGGGTGCCGCGCGGCCTGTTCGACGGGGATGCCGAGTTGGCGATCGTGGTCTCGAAGCAGCGCGACCTGGGCCGCCCGGAGATCGTCCAGACGGTGATCGCGGAGAAGCAGTGGGACGGCTGCGTGCACTTCCAGGCGACCGGGCTCGCCGCCGGAGCGGAGTACTTCTATCAGTTCCGCGGCAAGGACTCCGTCAGCCCGGTCGGCCGCTTCCAGACCCTGCGGCCGGCCGACTCCAACCAGCCGGTCCGGATCGGCTTCTTCACCTGCCAAGGCTTCACCGAGGGGTACTACGCGACGCACCGCCACCTCGCCGCCGAGGATCTCGACCTGGTGGTCTGCCTCGGCGACTACGTCTACGAGGCCACCGTGCCCGGCGTCCGGGGGATCGATCTCAACCTTTATCCACAGATCCTGCCGACGATGCGGGCGAAGTACACGCTCTATCGCAGCGACCCGAACCTCAAGGCGATGCACGCGCAGCACGCGTTCCTGCCGCTGTGGGACGACCACGAGTTCCGCAACAACTACAGCAAGGACAACTGGACGCTGCCGGAGCTGTTCTTCCAGGAGAAGAAGAGCGCCGCCTGGCACGCCTGGTTCGAGCGGATGCCGGTACCGCGCTACAGCGGCGACATGACGCGGACCTACCGGTCGCTCAAGCTCGGCCGGACCGTCGAGCTGTTCGCCATCGACAACCGGCAGTACAAGGACGACCAGCCGTGTGACGACGGCGGCAGCATCATCTGCGAGGCGGCGGACGCCCCCGGCCGCAGCATGCTCGGAGCCGCCCAGAAGAGCTGGCTCGAGGATGGACTGCGTTCGTCAGGCGCTCGCTGGAAGGTGCTCGCCAACCCGAACATGATGATGGGCATGGTCACCGGCGCGGCCGGCGAACGCGCCTTCATGGACACCTGGGACGGGTACGGCGCCGAGCGCACCGAGCTGCTGTCGCTCGCCGCCGAGCGGGTGTCCGACCTGGTCGTGGTGACCGGCGACGACCACGACACGTTCTCCGGCGAGCTGTGGGACACCGGCTTCGCACCCGGTACGCCGGGCAACCCCGGCGGGACGCGGCGGGCAGGTGTCGAGTTCGTCGTACCGTCCGTGTCGTCCACCAACACCGGCGACACCAAGGGCGTCACCGGCGCGAAGGCGGAGGAGCAGAAGCGGCTGCAGTACAACCCGCATCTCAAGCAGGTCGACATGCGCCAGCACGGGTACGGCGTACTCGAGGTGACGCAGGACGACGCGACCCTCTCCTACCGAGCTGTGGACAAGTTGCATGCCAACGCCGGCGTCGACACCAGCTACCAGGTCCGTACTGCGCGCGGCAGCTCGACAGTCGAGGTGATCTGATGGGCAGATGACCCTAGAGGCGACCGCTGCCGCCGTCCGCGCCGGTGAGCTGGATCCGGTCGCCCTGGTCGAGCAGGCCTTGCAGCGAGCCGTCGACACAGCTGAGCTGAATGCGGTCGTCCACCTGGACGCCGAGGGAGCCAGAGCAGCGGCAAGGCAACACCTGACCGGGCCGCTGGCAGGCATCCCTGTGCTGGTCAAGGAGATCATCCAGGTCGCCGGTATGCCGTACCGCTGCGGCTCGGCTTCGATGGACGGCCTCGCGACGGCCGACGCCGAGGTGGTACTCCGCTTGCGCGCGGCCGGTGCCGTGATCATCGGGCTCAGTCACTCTCATGAGTTCGCCTACGGCTGCACCGGTACGTCGAACCGCGTCGGGCCTTGCCTCAACCCGCATGACCAGACCCGGATGACTGGCGGCTCGAGCTCGGGTGCCGCGGCCGCAGTGGCTGCCGGGGTGGTGCCGTTGGCGATCGGCACTGACACTGCGGGGTCAGTGCGGATGCCAGCTGCCCTGTGCGGGGTGGTCGGCTTCAAGGCGAGCCGGCACTCGCTGCCGGTCGACGGGGTGTTCCCACTGGCCCAGAGCCTTGACCAGGTAGGCGTGCTGACCAATTCGGTTGCCGATGCGGCTTACGCCATCGATGTGCTCTCCAACTCGGCTACTGCGCCGCTGACGCAGGCGCCTCGACTAGGGGTGGCGGGCAACCCGCAGTACCGGGAGATCGACGTGCAGGTTGGTGAGGCGTGGTCCCGAGCGTTGGCGAAGCTGGAGACCGTCGAAGTAGAGCTGCCGGACTGGCAGGCCACCCTGCGAGCCGGGGTTGACCTGCAAGGGCCAGAGGCTGTTGCCAACCACATGGGTCGAGACATCACGCAGTACCAGCCTGATGTGCAGTTGCGACTCCGTGAGGCGGCAGAGGTCCCAGCCTGGCGGTATGTCCAGGCACGGGCCGCAGCTGCCGACCTGACCGAGCAGCTGTCCGAGCTGTTGCACGAGGTCGACGCCGTCCTCCTGCCCACAGTGCCGATCGTTGCTCCACTACTCGACGCAGCTGACGTCCGGCCGAGGCTGATGCAGAACACCCGGCTGGCCAACCTCACCGGCTTCCCCGCGATCACCCTGCCACTACAGACCGCCGGCCTCCCGGTAGGTCTCCAGCTCATTGCCAGAGACAACCAGAAGGCCGGCGCCGTTGCAGCGTGGATCGAGGCTCAGTTGTAGAGCCTCACGTCGGCAAGGGACCACCAGTTGCCGGCCGTGCCAGTCGACGCGATCCGCACGTAGCGGGCTCGGGTCTGCTTCACGTCGACATTGGTGAGCTGCCCAGTGCCCGTACCGGAGGCCAGTGGCCGCCAGGTGGTGCCGTCGAAGCTGGTCGACACCTGCCAGCCGCGGGCGTAGTCACCAGCATTGCCGCCGCTGTCGATCGCGATCCGGCGGAACTGCTTCGCCATACCGAGGTCGACCTGCACGTACTGGTCGGCAGCCTGCGCTGCCTTCGACTGCCAGACAGTGGAACCGTCGGCGTCAAAGGCGAGTGCAGCATCAGCAGCCGGTACTGCGGAAGCCGTCGCGCCGTCCAGCGACACCGGAGTCAGCGACGTCTTGGGGGACCGGTCCCAGGTGAACGTCCCGATCGAGCCGCCAGGCAGCGTGTACTCGAAGGACTGGTCGCCGACAGCCACCGCGAAGGTCCGCGGGTCGTCGTTCTCGTTGTGGACAACCAGTGCGGTCGAGCCGTCCGGGTTGCGGAAGGCGGACGACATGAGCTGCCCGTTCCACCCGGTCGTCCCGTACGACGTACTGGCGATCCGCTGCGCACCCGTGCGGACGAACTTCGACAGGTGCCCGATCGTGTAGTACTCCGCGTCGGTGCTCACCGTGCCGTCCGGCTGCACGGTGACGAGCCCGGTGCAGGTGGTGCAGCCGCCGTTGTACGGGCCGCCCTTGTCGTCCAGCGCGATGTTCCAGTTCACGACCGACTTGGCCCAGTTGCGGGTGGTACCGAGCATCAGGGTGCGCGCGTGCCAGGTCAGCGTGCCGCGGAAGATCTGCGGCGGGGTGTCGTCGGCGCCGTGCGAGCCGGAGCACTCGGTGAACCAGATGCCCTTGTTCGGGAAGGTCTTCTGCAGGGCGGTCTGGTCGCTCGGGTTGCCGGAGTAGCAGTGGTACGCCGTACCGGCGATCCACTTGCCGGCCGGGCTGTCGAGCAGCTGGTACGGGTAGTCGGTCTCCGGGTCCTCGCCGGGCGGGGTGCCGTTGACGTCACCCGGGTGGGTGGTCCAGTTGTGGTCGTAGCCGAGGATCTTGGTCCGCGGGCTGACCGCGCGCAGCATCGGGCCGAGCTGCTCGATCACCGCGGCCGCCTGGCGGACCGGCATGTCGGTGCCCGGGTAGCCGCTCGGCTTGCGGTTCTGCGGCTCGTTCTGGATCGAGAGGAAGTCCACCGGGACGCCGGCCGCTTCGTACGCCTTCACGAACTTCACCAGGTAGCGCGCGTAGGCGTTGTAGATCTTCGGATCGTCCTTGAGCCGGCCACCGACCAGCGAGTCGCCGGTCTTCATCCAGGCCGGCGGGCTCCACGGCGTCGCCATCACCTTGAGGGACGGGTTGAGCTGCTTGGCCCGGCGGGCCAGCGGCAGGATCTTTGCCTGGTCGTGGGCGATGCTGAAGTGCCGCAGCGGGAAGTCGGTCTGCCCGGCCGGGACGTCGTCGTACGTGTAGTGCTGCGGGGCCGCGGTGAAGTCGGACGAGCCGAGGACCTGACGGAGGAAGCTCACCCCGATCCCCTGGTTGCGATCGAACAGCGAGCGCAGCGTCTGCTCCCGCACGGCAGGCGTCAGCTGGTAGAGCACCGCGGCCGACGAGTCGGTGATCGAGGCGCCGAAGCCATCCATCGTCTGGTACTTCGTACTGGGGTCGACCGTGATGGTCGTCTGCGCGCTCTGCCCCTTGGTGAAAGCCACAGGGGCGCGCTGGTGCAGCAGCTCGGCGCGGTCCGGGGTGGTCACCCAGACGTTCGCCTTGGTCCCCGAGCTCGTGCCGGTCGTGGTGGTGGCGGGCGTCGCCTTGGCAGCTGGCGGCTCGACCGCCTGGGCGCCGGCGGACAAGCCGCTGAGCAGCAGGGCCGAGCCGGCCACGACTGCGCCGATCGCAGGTCTCTTCATCGTTCTCCTCAGGTCAACCCCGATGTAACAAATGAAACACGAACGCAACATCTGCGCCTCAGGAAACGCTGACAGGCGGAGACTGTCAAGATCAGCTACCGTGCTGAGTGTGAAACAAAGCGATGTAACAAATGTCTGACCGGGCCACCGTCCGGGATATCGCGGCCGAGACCGGGGTGTCGATCGCGACCGTCTCGCGGGTGCTCAACCAGCAGGGCAACGTGGCGCAGCAGACCCGCGAGCTGGTCGAGCAGGCGGTCGAGCGACTGGGTGTGCGGGCGCCGAGTCCGCGGGGTGGCGCACCGAAGCCGGTCGGCGGGGCCGTCTATCTGCGCTGTCCGTACGTACTGACGGACTACTTCGGCGTGATCGTCTCGTCGATCGCGGAGACGCTCGACCGGCACGGCCGCCAGCTGGTGCTGAACGCGGGCGAGGCGACCCAGCACGAGCAGGTCCTCCCCAGGCTGCCCGCCCACCGCGATCTCGCCGGGGCGATCCTGATCCTGCCGCCGGAGACGAGCGACGAGCTGATCCAGCTCCGCGCCCGCCGTTTCCCGTTCGTCGTCGTAGACCCCCGTACTCCGCTGCCGCGCGACATCGCCGCAGTCTCCGCAGCCCACTTCAACGGCGCGCGGCAGGTCACCTCCCACCTGGTCCGCCTCGGCCACACCCGGATCGGCGTCATCGGCGGCCCCAGCGAATGGCTGGCCAGCGACGCCCGCCTGAGCGGCCACGCGGCAGCTCTTGCCGACGCAGGCATCCTCCCGGACCCCGCTCTGGTCCGCCCGATCCAGCCCACCACCGAAGACGGCCACCAAGCCGCCGCCCAACTCCTCGACCTCCCCGACCGCCCCACCGCCCTGATCGCCTTCAACGACAAAGCCGCAGTAGGGGCCCTCCAAGCCGCCACCACCCGAGGCCTGTCGATCCCCGACGACCTGTCGATCGCAGGCTTCGACGACCTCGACGTAAGCCGAGCGACCACGCCGACCCTCACCACCGTCAGGCAACCCCTGCAGGAGATGGGCCGAATGGCGGTGAGCCTGCTGATCCGCCTACTCGACCGCCACGAGGTAGAAGCCCTCCACGTCGAGCTGGCCACCGAGCTGGTCGTCCGCGGCTCGACCGGAGCGGCCCGTTGAGGCGGTGCCCCCGGTCAGCCACGCACACACAACCTCGCAGGACAACGCTTACCTCGGCGCGTCGCCGCCTGTCGGAAAGGTTGGGTGTGCGCGGCTGTCCGACCCCTACAGCGCGCGGAGGGCCTGGAGGGCTGCGATGAAGTGGGTGACCAGATCATCGGGACTGCTCGGACGATCGGCTTCCGGCAGGCCGGACCACTCGATGGTCAGGTCCTCCACGTAGGCGAGCCAGGCGTGCACCGCCATCCGGGTCTGGGATGCGGGCGCCTGCGCGGGCTCGTCGAGTAGGTCGAGGACTCGCGCGGTGAGGCCGGCTCGAGTGGCCGCGTAGATCTCGACGACGTACACATCACCGCCGGCGGCGCCGCGGACGAACGAGATGTACGAGTCGCGGCGGCGGGTGACGAAGGCGACGAAGGAGAGCAGCATCTGCCGGAGCTGTTCGTCGGCAGGCAGCGACGGGTCCGGCTTGGTGACCCGCAACAACCGGCGGCCGGCCGCGCTCATCACCTCGACGTAGAAGTCGCGCTTGGTCGGGAAGTAGTGGAACAGCAACCCCCGCGAGATCCCCGCCTCGGCCGCGACCGCGTCGATCGACAGCTCGTGGATCGGCTGGGTGCGCAGCATCATCAGCCCGATGCCGACCAGCTGCTTGCGGCGGTCCTCCGCCGTCAGCCGTTTCCGTGTCTCGCCTGCCTTCACGCTATTGAGCATTGCTCAGTAGGTGCGCTACCGTCAAGGAAGCCGCCAGGAGATTGGGAGCCGTGATGGGGTTCGAACCGTCCGCGAGGGCGCAGGAGTTGATCGGGCAGGTCGCCGAGTTCATCCGGACCGAGATCGAGCCGGTCGAGGCTGAGTTGCACGCCGCGACCAAGGCCGCCGAGGATCCGTGGCAGCCGCAGCCCGCGTTCAAGGAGCTGCAGGCGAAGGCCCGCAAGCAGGGGCTGTGGAATCTCTTCCTCCCGCCTGCCGAGCACGGCAATACGCAGTACGGCGAAGGGCTGAGCAATTTGGACTACGCGCCGATCGCCGAGCTGACCGGCCGCTCGTTCCTCGCGCCGTACGTGTTCAACTGCAACGCTCCCGACACCGGCAACATGGAGGTCCTGCTCCGCTACGGCTCCGATGAGCAGAAGCAGCGCTGGTTGGAGCCGTTGCTGGACGGCACGATCCGGTCCGCGTTCTGTATGACCGAGCCCGACGTCGCCTCCTCCGACGCGACCAACATGGCCGCCACCGCGATCGTCGACGGCGACGAGGTCGTCATCAACGGCCGCAAGTGGTGGAGCACCGGCATCGGCCACCCGGACTGCGAACTGCTCATCTTCATGGGCCTCACCGACCCCGAAGCCCACCGGTACGCACGCCACACGATGGTGCTCGTCCCGCGCGACACCCCCGGCGTGAAGGTCGAGCGACTGCTCCCCGCCATGAGCCGGTACGACGAACCGCACGGTCACGGCGAGGTCTCCTTCACCGACGTCCGGGTGCCCGCCGCGAACATCCTGGTCGGCCCCGGTCGCGCGTTCGAGATCGCCCAGGGACGGCTCGGCCCCGGTCGCGTGCACCACTGCATGCGGCTGGTCGGCCTGGCCGAGCACTCGCTCGAGCTCGCGATCAAGCGCGGCACCAGCCGTACCGCGTTCGGCAAGCCGCTGGTCAACCTCGGCGGCAACCGGGAGCGGATCGCCGACGCGCGGATCGCGATCAACCAGGCGCGGCTGCTGGTGCTGCAGACGGCGTACCTGCTGGACACGAAGGGGCTGGCCGGCGCGTTGAGCGAGGTCAGCCAGATCAAGGTCGCGGTCCCGCGGATGGCGCAGGACGTGATCGACATGGCGATTCAGCTGCACGGTGGTGGCGGGCTGTCCGACGACTTCCCACTGGCCGCCGCCTGGACGAGTGCCCGGGCGCTGCGGCTGGCCGACGGGCCGGACGAGGTGCATCGTGGAGTGGTCGCGAAGATCGAGCTGGCGAAGTACAAGGAGTCCGAATGAGCAGGGTTCTCGTCACCGGTGGCGCCAGTGGACTCGGGGCGGCGCTGGTCGCCCAGTTCGTTGCTGAAGGCCACCAAGTGCTCAGTACCGACGTGGCGGCGGAGTCTGCTGCGGTAGCTGGCGCGAAGTACCGGCAGTTGAATGTGCGCGATGCGGCCGACTGGGACAACGCGGTCAAGTGGTGCGAGGAGAACTGGGGCGGGCTCGACATCCTGGTCAACAACGCCGGGATCGCCACCGGTGGGCGGATCGACGTCGAGTCGCTGGACGAGTGGGACCGCGTCGTCGACATCAACCTGATGGGTGTCGTGCGGGGTTGCCGTGCTTTCGTGCCGCTGTTCAAGCGCCAGGGCTCGGGCCACATCGTCAACACGGCCTCGGCTGCCGGCCTGGTGCACCCGCCGATGATGAGCTCGTACAACACGGTCAAGGCCGGCGTCGTCGCGCTGTCGGAGACGCTCTCCCACGAACTCCACCCGTACGGCGTCACCGTCTCGGTCGTCTGCCCGTCGTTCTTCAAGACCAACCTGGGCGACTCGATCCAGGGCGACGACGCCGAGATGGCCTCCACCGCACGCCGGCTGATCGAGAAGTCACCCCGTACCGCGGACGAGATCGCGGCCAACGTGATCACCGGGATCAAGAAGCAGCAGTTCCTGATCATCCCCGATCGCCCGGCGCTGATGGCCTGGCGCACCAAGCGGTTCGCCCGCCCGCTCTACGATCGCCAGATGCGCAAGATCGCCACCCGGGCCCGAGCCCGCACCGAAAGCGCGACCAAGCGCTGATGCCCCCAGAGCAGCCCCCGGTCGAAGGCGCCCGCCCAGTCCGCGACGAGGACGCCTTCGACGTCGGCACGGTGGACAGTTGGCTCCGGCAGCAGACCTCCTTGCCGGACGCGCTCCCTGAGGTGCAGCAGTTCTCCGGCGGCGCCTCCAACCTCACCTATCTCCTGCGTTATCCCGACCGGGACCTGATCCTGCGGCGGCCCCCGGCCGGCACCAAAGCCAAAGGGGCGCACGACATGGGCCGGGAGTTCCGGATCCAGCAGCAGCTGGCGCCGGTCTTCCCGTACGTGCCGAGGATGGTTGCCCACTGCAACGACACCGAGGTGATCGGCTCCGAGTTCTACGTCATGGAGCGGGTCGCCGGCACCATCCCGCGTAAGGCCGAGCTGGGTGTGGAGATCACCCCCGGCAAGACCAAACTGCTCGGCTACAAGCTGATCGACACCCTCGTCGACCTGCATCAGGTGGATCCGGCCGCGGCGGGGCTGAGCGATCTCGGCAAGGGCGAGGGGTACGTCGAGCGTCAGGTGAGCGGATGGTCCGGCCGGTACCGCAAAGCCAAGACCTGGAACGTGCCGAGCTTCGAGAAAGTCATGGCCTGGCTGGAGGCCAACCGCCCCGACGACGTCCGGATCTGCGTGATCCACAACGACTTCCGGCTCGACAACGTCGTGCTCGCGCCCGACGACCCGCTGAAGATCGTCGGTGTGCTCGACTGGGAGCTGGCCACGCTCGGGGATCCGTTGATGGATCTCGGCAGCGCGATGGCGTACTGGGTGCAGGCCGACGACGACTGGGCCTTCCGCTGGTTCAGGATGCAGCCGTCCGACGCGCCCGGCATGATCAGCCGCGACGAGATCGTCCGCTACTACTGCGAAAAGTCCGGGCTCGACGCCTCGAACTGGGCGTTCTACGAGGTCTTCGGGTTGTTCCGGCTGGCCGTGATCGCGCAGCAGATCTACTACCGCTACCACCACAAGCAGACCCGCAACCCACGCTTCAAGAACCTCTGGCTGCCGGTCAACCTGCTCGAGCGGCGCTGTCGCCGGATCATGAGCCGCTGAGATGCCGGCCATCTACCTGATCCGGCACGCGCAGGCGTCGTTCGGGCGCAGCGACTACGACCGGCTTTCGCCGCAGGGGGAGCAGCAGTCCGCAGTACTGGGGAAGGCGCTCGCCGATCGCGGTATCAAGCCGACCCTGGTGATCCGCGGCGCGATGCGTCGGCATGCGCAGACGGCCGAGATCGCGCTGACAGCAGCAGGTCTCGACGCGACGGCGGAGGTCGACGAAGGACTCAACGAGTTCGACCACGACCAGGTGATCGTCGCGTACAAGCCGGCCTACAAGCGACGTGCGGTGCTGCTCGCCGACCTGGCCCGGACCGGCAATCCGCAGCGCGCGTTCCAGGAGATGTTCAGCGCCGCCACCCAGCGCTGGGCCGAGGGCGACGGCACGGAGTACCCGGAGTCGTTCCAGTCCTTCTGCCAACGCTCGGAAGCCGCAGTACGCCGTACTGCGGCTCGCCTCGGCAAAGGCGAGTCGGCGATCGTCTTCACCTCGGGCGGACCGATCGCCGCTGTCACGAGCCGCCTGCTGGCCGGCACCGACGACCTGTGGCTCAAGCTCAACCCGGTCACGGTCAACACCGCGATCACCAAGCTGACCTCCGGGCACAGCGGGCTGACCCTGATCAGCTACAACGAACACAGCCATCTCGACGGCACCGAACTGCTCTCCTACAGATAGGCGATCCGATGCGACGCAACATCCTGATCACCGGGGCGAGCTCGGGGCTCGGCGAGGAGATGGCCCGGCAGTTCGCTGCCAAGGGCCACCACCTGGTGCTGACCGCTCGTCGCGAGGACCGGCTGAAGGCGCTGCAGACCGAGCTGACCGCGGCTCACCCTGACCTCACCGTCCTGATCCGGACCCTCGACGTCAACGATCACGACGCCGTCTTCGCGACGTTCCGCGCGGTCGACGCCGAACTGCCGCTGGACCGGATCATCGTGAACGCCGGGATCGGCAAGGGCGCGCCGCTCGGCACCGGCCGGTTCGACGCGAACCTGATCACCGCGCAGACCAACTTCACCGCCGTGCTCGCGCAGGCCGAGGCTGCCCTGGAGCTGTTCCGCGGCCGGAACGCCGGCCACCTGGTCTTCATCTCCTCGGTCGCCGCGATGCGCGGCCTGCCGAAATCGGTCGCGACGTACGCCGCGACCAAGGCCGGCATCGCCACTCTCGCCGAGGGGCTGCAGATGGAGTTGCTCGGCAAGGCGATCAAGGTGAGCACGATCTTCCCCGGCTACATCAAGTCCGAGCTCAACGATCACGTCGCCAAGACGCCGCTGATCGTCGACACCGTGCCCGGGGTCCGGGCGATGGTCGCGGCGATCGACGCGGAGAAGGCGAAGGCGTTCGCGCCGCCGTGGCCGTGGGTGGTGATGGCAAGGTTCCTGAAGTACGCACCGCTGCCGCTGCTGAAGAGGATGGTCTGACATGCGCTGGGGTCTCACCGTTCCGCTGACCGGAGTACCGATCAGGGATCACAAGCCGCTGATCACCGAGCTGGCCGCGCTGGGTTACACCGATCTGTGGTCGGCCGAGGTGGCCGGCGCGGACGCGTTCACGCCGCTGGTGCTGGCATCGGAGTGGGAGCAGAAGTTGCGGCTGGGGACGGCCGTCGTACCGGTGCACACCCGCGGGCCGGCCGCGCTCGCGATGAGTGCGGCGGCGTTGGCTGATCTCGCGCCGGGACGGTTCGTGCTGGGCATCGGGGCGTCGTCCGAGACGATCGTGACCGGGTGGAACGGGATCGCCTACGACCCGCCGTTCGCTCGTACGCGCGACGTCCTGCGGTTCCTGCGGCAGGCGTTGGCGGGGGAGAAGGTCGACGGAGAGTTCGACAGCTTCACGATCAAGCGGTTCCGGTTGGAGAAGGCGCCGGACGTCGCGCCCGCGATCATGCTCGCCGCGCTTCGGCCGCAGATGCTCCGGCTGGCGGCTCGCGAGGCGGACGGCGCGATCACCAACTGGCTGTCGGCCGACGACGTCCGGCAGGTCCGGGCCGAGCTCGGCGACGAGAAGGAGCTGGCCGCCCGGATCTTCGTCTGCGTCACCGAGGACGCCGACATGGCGCGCAATATTGGCCGGTTCCTGATCGCGACGTACCTGACCGTGCCCGGCTACGCGGCCTTCCATGACTGGCTCGGGCGCGGCGAGGCGATGAAGACAATGCGCGACGCCTGGGCGGCCGGCGACCGGAATGCCGCGATGGCCGCAGTACCGGTCGAGGTGATCGACGACCTGATCGTGCACGGGTCGGCCGCCGACTGCCGGGCCAAGATCAACGAGTACGTCGCCAACGGTCTGGACACGCCGATCCTGGCCAGCCTGCCGACCGGCGCCGACCTGCTGGAGACGGCCCGCGCGCTGGCGCCGACTAGTTGATCAAGGCAACGACCGTCGTCCCGGGTGCCAGCAGGTGCGCCTGGTCGAACAGCGCGTACATCATCTTGGCCTCGTAGACCCAGTCCAGCCGCAGCCCGTGCCTGGCCTCGAAGTCGTCGACGAAGGCATCCAGCGTCGGGGTCCGTTTGGCGTACCCGCCGAAGTGATAGCCGCTCTCCAGCCGCCACTCGCCGACCCGTTCCCCGTACGCCGCCCGCTGCAGGTTCTCCACGTCGTCTTCCAGTGAAGCCTTCAGCACCGGTACGCCGATCGCTGTCTGCTTCGGTCTGAGTCCCGCGGCAACCCCCGCCAACGTCCCGCCGCTTCCCACCGCGCAGTACAAGACGTCGAATGGGTCGCCGATCTCACCCGGCAGCTCAGCGCACCCGCGCACGGCCGCCGCGTTGCTCCCACCCTCGGGCAGCAGATAGAACTCACCGAAGTCGCGACGCAGACCCTCGATCACCTCCGCCGACGTCTTCAACCGATACGCCGATCGATCGAGATAGGTCAGCCGCATCCCCTGGGCAGCGGCGTAGGCCAGCGACGGATTGAGCGGCAGGTGCTCCTCGCCGCGCACCACGCCGATCGTGGCGAATCCGGCGTACCGGCCGACCGCTGCGGTCGCCCGGAGGTGGTTCGAGTACGCGCCACCGAAGGTCAGCAGGGTGCCGACCTTTTGCGCGGGCTCGATGTTGTATTTCAGCTTGCGCCACTTATTGCCCGGGACGTCCGGATGGATGAGGTCGTCCCGTTTCAGCAGCACGCGGATATGGCTCAGCCGGTCGTCGTTGAGCTCCGTCACCGGCGACGGCAGTTGGAGATCAGGCAGGTGAGAGCTGGAAGACCCGGACACAGGACCCCTGAACGATGACCATGCCGTCCATCTTCTTGCCGCCGGTGGTGCCGGACATCGAGATGATGTACGGGTCCTGGCCGAGCGCGACATCGCCGAGCTTGAGGCTGGTCGGCGCCTTGATCCAGACGGTGATCAGGGTCGGGATCATCGCCTTGGTGTCGGCACACCCGAGCGCGGTCGCCGCCTCGGAGTTGCCGGCGTTGAGCTGCGCCACGAACTTCCCGGCCAGCGCGATCGCGGCGGTCTTGGTGCCCTTGCCGCCGACCGGCTTGCTGGGCACCGGCTGGGTCGGCGCCTTCGTCGGTGGCCGGGTCGGCAGCTTGGGGGGCTGCGTCGGGGACGGCACGGCTGTCGGCAGCCCGGTCGGCGTCTCGTCGGTCGGCGACGGCTCGATCGGGATGCTCGAGGGGGGCGGGGCGGGCGCAGTACCGCCGTCGCTGCCCGAAGAGAGGTTGTAGGCGACGAAGCCGCCGACACCGAGGATGAAGACGAGCAGGATCGCGATCACCACGATGATCAGCCCGGCCCGGTCCTTGTGCGGCGGTCCGCCGTACGGCGGGGCTGCCCAGTTGCCGCCTTGTGGCTGGTAGCTGCCTTGGGGTTGGCCGCCTTGCGGGTGGCCCTGGGGCTGACCCTGCGGTTGGCCTAGGGATTGGTAGGACCCGCCCTGCGGCTGGTACGGCTGCTGTTGCCAGCCAGGGTTCTGGTTGGGCTGATTCGGCGGGCCGGGCGGCGGTGGATAGCTCACCTGACAAGTGTGGCAGCGCGAGGTCCATTTCGGCGCGAATCAAAGATGCTCGCCTCTGGTCCCGCGGTGCAGCACACTGTTCGCGTGACCGAACGTGCACGGGTAGTCAGGGCAGCGGTAGTCGCGGTGCTGATCGGGCTCGGTCTGGGGTTCCTGACCCAGCACCTCCAGGCCTACCTGCCGGGCAACTGGAACACGCTGGCCAACTCCGGAGTCGTCTGGGTGGTCTTCGCCTTCGCCGTCACCGCAGTACTACGCCTGCCGACCGGCTGGTCCGCGCTGCTCGGCTTCCTCACCCTGGTCGGTGCGCTGACCGGGTACTACGTCTCTGCGCGGTTCATCGAGGACGCGACCAGTTCGGCGTCCACCATGGCGGTCTGGGCGTTCGCCGCGATCGTGGGCGGACCGGTCTTCGGGATCGCGGGCAGCTGGTGGAGCGAGGGCGCGACGGTACGTAGTACCGGGAGTTGGTTGAGCGGAGGCGGGGAGTCGCTGCGCAGCGAAGCACGCTTGTGGCACCTCAGCCGCCCGGTCGTCGGCGTCGCGCTGCTCAGCGGAGTCTTCCTGGCGGAGGGCATCTACTTCCTCTGGCAGGTCGAGAACAAGCACGCGTCCGGCCGGGTGGAGATCGTGCTAGCCATCCTCGCGCCGCTGCTACTCGCCCGCAGCAACCGCGACCGCTTCACCGGCTTGCTTCTGCTGGTACCGCTCGGCTTGCTGGGAATCGCCTTCTACGGCCTACTCGACTTATTGCTGACCAGCTTGTAATTCCCCGCGCGGTCTCCGCTGCTCGCTCCTTCGTCGCTCACTGCGTCTACCGCTCCCACCCACCCTGGGCGCGGGCTCCTACGTCGCCCGCTTGGTGAAGGCGGTGGCGCAGCCGTCGTTGGGTGGTGAGCTGGCTTCTCCCGCGCTGCCTGCTTCGCCCGCTCCTACGTCGCGTGCTCGCATGCGCTCCCACCCACCCTGGGCGCCAGCTCCTGCGTCGCCGGCTTGGTGAAGGCGGTGGGCCGTAGCCGGAACTCGACGGGTGAGCTGTTTGCCCCGCGCCGAACAAGTCGCTGGCTCTCGCGTTGCCCGCTTCGCGCTTGCTCCCGCGTCGCCGCCTCGCCTGCGCTCCCACGCCACTCTGGGCGCGGGCTCCTACGTCGCCCGCTTGGTGAAGGCGGTGGGTGCAGCCCGCCATCGGAGGTGAGCTGGTTGCCGGCGCATCCCCGTGTTGACGTTAGCTGCCGTGTCACCGCCGGCCCACCTAACTAAGCCGGTTCTCCTCCAGCCACGTGCTGCCTCGCCGCTTCGACGCTCGCGACAGCCAAGCATCCTGGATCACCTCAGTCAGCTCCGCGAGGCTCAGCTCACCTATCCGGCTCCCGCGCACCAACACCGACCGATGACCGTCAAAATGCGGTGTAGTGAAGAACGGATTCCCCTCGTCCGACACCAGCGCCAACTTGTCATCCTCAGACGGCACCCAGAACACGATCACATCCGAGTACCGCTCCCCGGTCTCCGCATCAAAAGCATCAGGCCGCGGCGTCCGGAAGAACACGAACGACTTGCCGCCGACCTGATAGACCGGGTTCTTCCCGCCGCCCTGCTCGACCGTCACGTGCGGCATCCCCAGAGCAACCTCGTGCACATCGGCTACCCGGGCTTTCCGACTCCTCGCCATTTCCGCAGTCTAGTGACCGCGGGACGGCAGATAGATGGTGAAAGTCGAGCCGTGCCCCAGCCGGCTGGTCGCCGCGATTGTCCCGCGATGCGCCTCGACCAGGTGTTTGGTGATCGCCAGACCCAGTCCGCTGCCGCCCGTCGTACGGCTGCGGGATTGTTCGGCTCGGTAGAAGCGGTCGAAGAGATAGGGGAGATGTTGCTCCCCGATCCCCGTGCCGTTGTCCGTGACCGTCAGGTTGTAGCCGTCGCCGACGCGGCGTACGCCAACCATCACGCGGCCATCGGTGGGGGTGAAGCGGATCGCGTTGGAGACCAGGTTGCCGAGTGCTTGCCGGATGCGGGCGTTGTCCACCACCGCCGGTGCAGGGCCGGTGACCTCGGCGGTGAGGGTGACTCCGGCTGCTTCGGCCGCGGGGCGGTGTGCTGAAACGACCTGCTGGGCCAGCTCGGAGAGGTCCTTGAGTTCCGGGTGGATCCGGAGTTTGCCGGCGTCGGCGAGAGCGAGGTCCTGGAGGTCGGCGACGAGGCGCTCCAGCAGGCCGGCCTCCTCCAGCAGGGAGGTGACCAGTTCGCTGTCGAGCGGGACGACCCCGTCCTCGGAGGCGACCAGATACCCCTTGATGTTGGCGAGCGGTGTGCGCAACTCGTGGGCTACGTCGCTGACCATCGCCTTGCGCTGGTGGTCGTGGTGCTGGATCGACTCCGCCATCGCGTTGAACGCATGCCCGAGCCGCGCCACCTCGTCCCGCCCGGTGACCGGGACCCGGGCCGCGTGGTCGCCGTTCGTCATCCGTTGGGCGGCGCCGGTGAGGGCGAGGATCGGGCGGACGAGTCGGCGGCCGGCGAAGACCATCACGAGTGCGGCGATCAGGAGTACGCCGAGCGCGGTGGCCGCAGTACGGGCCAAGCCTTCGCCGGAGAACACGTTGAAGGTGCTCTTGGCCCCGAGATACAGCTTGGCCTGCGGTGCGACGTACGGCGTGAGCGCTGCGGCGCGGGCGGTGTTGCCGCACTCGAAGAACGTCTCGGGGACCGGCGTGTTCTCCGCGTCGTCCGGGGTGACGGCGAGCAGCCCGTCGCCGGGATTGGCGGTCACCTGGTACCGCTGGCCGGCCGCGTCCAGGCACTCGGTCGAGCGGCGGATCTCGTCGGCGTTGACCGCCGCCGCCTTGGCGCTCGGCGCGTAGAGGCCGGCTGGCACACAGGGATCGTCCTGGATGGTGACCGGACGCTGAACCTGCATCACAGCACCGCCGTCCTGCCCCGGCGCTTCCCGGGCCAGCATCGGCGGAATGCCGTCCGGGCCGCTGATCAGCTGGACCGGCTCGCCCTTCGCCTGGAAGCACGCGACCGCCTGGTTGGCGAGGTCCAGGCGCTGCGCCTTCTCCTCGTCGGTCATGCCCCAGTTGGCCGATCCGACCACCTGCGTGTTGACGTACGCCGCACCTGAGGCGGTTGTCGAGAGCGGGGTCATCGCTCGGGTCGCCATCCGGGTGGTGGCGCTGCCGGCGACGCTGAACGCAACCCCGCCCTGGCTCTCGTTGCGCGCATCAACTGTTGCCGCCGGCACCGAAGGGAGGTCCGGACCGGCGCCGAGAGTGCGGGCCGAGTCGGCGATCACGGCGCCGTCGGCATCGGTCAGCGCGATCCGCCGGCCGGTCTGGTCGGAGAGGGTGCCGACCAGTTTGTCCACGCCCGACCAGGTCGGGTGGTCCGCGGCGTACGAGCTGAGCTGGGCGTAGATGTCGCCGTCGACCTGGAGCTGGGAGGTGTTCTGGTCGATCTCGCCCTGCAGCTTCTCCGAGGTGCTGTACGTCGCGATCACCGCGGTCGCGATGACGGCGCCGAGCGCGACCGCCAGGGACAGGCCGAGGAATCTGACCAGAACGCTATGACGCATCCGACCGCACCACCTTGTCGGCCAGCTTGTAGCCGACGCCGTAGACCGTCTTCAGGTACGCCGGGTTGGCGGGCGCGGGCTCGATCTTCTTCCGCAGGTTCATCACGTGCACGTCGATCGTCCGGTCGAACACGTAGTGGTCGAACCCGAAGGCGTGCTCCAGCAACTGCTGCCGGGAGAACGCGCGTCCCGGCGAGGCGGCCAGGCAGGCGAGGATCTTGAACTCGGCCGGCGTCACGTCGACCAGTTCGCCGTCCAGCCGTACCTCGTGCCGGACCGGGTCGATCTCCAGCCCGCCGACCCGGTAGATCTCGCCCTCGACCCGGCCGCGGGTACGACGCAGTACGGTGCGGACCCGGGCCACCAGCTCGCGGGGGTTGTACGGCTTGGTCAGGTAGTCGTCGGCGCCCAGGTCGAGGCCGAGCAGCAGATCGTCCTCGGTGGATCGCGCGGTCAGCATGATGATCGGCACGTCTCCGTTGCCCGAGGCATCGGCTCGCAGTACCCGGCAGACGTCCAGGCCGTCGACCTTGGGCATCATCACGTCGAGCACGAGCAGGTCGGGGCTGCGCCGGCGGGCCTCGTCGATCGCGGCCCGCCCGTCGTGCACGACGACCGTCGTATGGCCCTCACGCTCGAGGTAGCGCCGGATCAGCTCCGCCTGCTTGAGGTCGTCTTCGGCAACGAGAATCCGGGCTGGCATGGTTCGAGAGTGACCGATCTTCATGAGATTTCGATGAAGATCGGCTGAGAGCATCAGGTGCTGATCGGTCCTTCACAGGTTCTTCACGGCCGTCCCGCCAGGCTCCACCTCATGAAGAACTCACGCATAGCGCTCTCCCTGGTGGCCGTCCTGGCACTCGCCGGCTGTGGAGCGAACGGCTCGGCCGCCGACAACGAGCCGGTGAAGAACGGCGACGACAAGAGCCCGCTCGCGGAGTACCTGGGCGAAGGGTTCATCAGCTCCGGCGGTGGCGGCCCGATGATGGCGACCCGGGCGATCGGCCCGGGCTCCAACGAGTCGTCCGAGGAGCAGCTGGCCAAGCAGCGCAAGATGGAGGAAGCGGTCGCCGCCTGTATGAAGACGGCCGGTTTCGACTACGTCGCGGTACCGCCGGAGTCGCAGGGCAAGGGCAAGTTCGACGAGGCGTTCAAGCTGCCGCCGGACAAGTTCGCCGAGCAGTACGGCTACGGCATCTCCACGATCGACTGGGGCAAGCCGGACGACCAGGCGAACGACGACCCGAACAGCAAGATCCGCAAGGCGCTGTCGCCGACCGCGCAGAAGGCCTACGGCAAGGCGCTGAACGGCCAGTTCGACACCGGCGAGGGCAACGGCGTGATCGCGATCGCTCCGCAGGCGGGGGACAAGGGCAAGAAACCCGACACGGGGTGCCGCGGCAAGGCCGCCGACGAGGTGTTCGGCAGTCGCGACGAGCAGCTGACCGACTTCAAGAAGTTCGACTCGCTGTTCAAGGACATCGAGGCGCTGCGCAAGCGGATCGAGGGTGACCAGCGCGTCATCGACGCCACCTCGGCCTGGTCGGACTGCCTCGCCGACGCCGGGCACAGCGGCTTCAAGAAGGTGGACGAGCCGCGCGAGTCGATCAGCAAGAAGCTGGACGAGCTGTCGGGCGGCGACAAGGGAACGCAGAAGCCCGGCCAGATGACGGCGATCGGCCCGCCCTCGCTCGACAAGGTCGACGCCGCCAAGCTCGGCGACCTGCGCAAGGAGGAGATCGAGCTGGCCAAGGCCGACCAGGGCTGCAAGAAGAAGGTGTACGACGAGCCGTTCAAGAAGGCGCAGTACGAGCTGGAGAAGGAGTTCGTGGAGGCGAACAAGACCCAGCTCGAGCAGTACCGCGACTCGGTGTCGGAGCGGTGACCGCGTCACCCAAGTCGCGCCGCCGGGTACTGATCGGAGTCTCCGCGGTCGCGACGCTCTCACTCGGGGTCGGCGTCGCGGCCGGCAGCCGGCTGATGTCGCCGGAGGACGCGGCGGCCAAGACGGCGCCGCCGAAGGCCTCCCAGATCACGGTGCCGGTGGAGCTGAAGGCGTTGTCCAGCAAGGTGGTCGGGCGCGGGGACACCTCGTTCGACGGAGCGGTGAACATCCGGATCGAGACGAGTGGTCTGCAGACCCCGGCCGTGGTGACGGGCAAGGTGCCGAAGGTCGGCTCCCAGTTGCTGGCGGGCAAGGCGTTGCTGGAGATCGCAGGGCGCCCGGTGATCGGGCTCCCCGGAGTACTGCCGATGTACCGGGCGCTCGCGCCGGGCTCCAAGGGTCCGGACGTGCTGCAGCTCGAGCAGACGCTGGCGAAGCTGGGCTTCGACCCGGGCAAGGTCGACACGAAGTACGACACCAGTACTTCGCGGGCGATCCGGGAGCTCTACGAAGCGGCCGGGTACGACGCGCCGGAGGCCGATGAGCCGCTCAAGCAGGCGGTGGAGCAGGCCGACAAGAGCGTCGACGCGGCGAAGAACGCGCTCCGGCAGGCGAAGTCCGCGCTCAAGCAGGCCAAGGCCGGCCCGGGCAAGGCGGACACCTCGGTCCAGCAAGGTCTGGTCGACGACGCGGAGGAGAACCTGGCCGACGCGGTCGAGGCGAAGAACGAGGCCGAGTTCAAGGCCGGTACGCCGCTGCCGCTGTCGGAGGTGGTCTACGTGAAGTCGCTGCCGCGCCGGGTCGACGAGGTGAAGACCGAGCGGGGAGCCACCGTCAACGGCGTGGTGATGTCGGCCAGTGGCGCCGCGCTCGTGGTCAGCATCAAGGTCGATGCCGCGACCAAGGAGCGGCTCAAGGCCAGGATGCCGGCCAGCTTCGACCCCGGGGACGGTTCGGTCGTCCAGGCGAAGGTCGTCCGGATCACCGGCAGCGGTGACGAGTACACGGTGGTGATCTCGCCGAAGACGCTGACCGCTGCCCAGCTGACCCGGCTCCGTGAGGCGAACGTCAAGGTGACCATCCCGTTGAAGAGCACCAACGGCAAAGTGCTCGCCGTACCGCTGGCCGCGCTGTCGGCCGGCTCGGACGGCAGCTCGCGGGTCGAAGTACTGCGTAACGGCAAGGTCGAGCTGATTCCGGTCAAGGTGGGGCTGTCCGCCGACGGGTTCGCCCAGGTGACGGCGACCGGCGACGCCAAGCTGTCCGAGGGCGACCAAGTGGTGGTCGGCAAATGACCGCAATGGCCGCGACCGCGGTCGCGCTGCCCGCGCCGGTGGTGGAGATGATCGGCGTCCGGCGGTTCTTCCCCGGGCCGCCCGAGGTGCAGGCGATCCGGGAGATCGACCTGACGATCCGCGAAGGCGAGTACCTGTCGATCGTCGGGCCGTCCGGCTCCGGCAAGTCGACGCTGCTGCACCTGCTCGGGCTGCTCGACAACCCGACCGGCGGGGTCTACCGGCTGGACGGGGTCGACACGATGAGCCTGCGCGAGCGGCGTCGCGCCGTACTACGGGGGGAGCGGATCGGGTTCGTGTTCCAGTCGTTCCATCTGCTCGACCACCGGACCGTGCTGGAGAACGTCGCGCTGTCGATGGTCTACGTCGGAGTACCGCGGAAGGAGCGGATGGCCCGTGCACGAGTCGCCCTGGAACGGGTCGGGCTGGCACACCGGATGGAGTTCGGGCCCGGCACCCTGTCGGGCGGCGAGCGGCAACGCGTCGCGATCGCCCGGGCACTGGTCGCCGAGCCGAGTCTGCTGCTGGCCGACGAACCGACCGGCAACCTGGACAGCGCCAACGCCGAGGCGATCCTCGAGGTGTTCGACGAACTGCACCACGAGGGCATGACGCTGGCGGTGATCACTCACGACGACCATGTCAGTGAGCGGGCGCAGCGCCGGGTCCGGATCGTCGACGGGACGCTGCAGTGGTGAGCCGGCGCCGTACTCCGAAAGTTCGTTCCCCCAAGGCAGGCCCCCCGGATCCCGCCGGCGGGCCGTCCACTTCTCGAAATAGACGTCGTCGAAGGACGAGCGGCCCCGCGTTGCGCGACCTTCTCGACGAGGCGCTGGCAGGCGTCGCGGCGCGGCCGACCCGACTGGTACTGACCACGCTCGGCACGGTGCTCGGCATCGCCGCGCTGGTCGGCACCGTCGGGCTCGGCCAGACCGCGGCCGGTCAGATCACCCAGCTGTTCGACCTCGCCGCCGCGACCCGGGTGGTCGTCACCCCCGACGACAACGGGCAGGAAGGCGAGGCAGCGACCCAGCTCCCGTGGGACGCCCCAGAGCGGCTCACCAGGCTGAACGGCGTGGACGCGGCCGGCACCGTCAGCCAGGTGGACGTCGGTGACGACCTGGTGCGCAGCGTCACCGGGCTGGACGGCCAGAAGGAGGGCTACAAGCTGCAGGTGATGGCGGCCTCGGGCGGGCTCTTCGACGCCGTCCGCGCCGCGCTGAAGACCGGCCGGTTCTTCGACGCCGGCCACGACGCCCGCGGCGACAAGGTCGTCGTCCTCGGCAAGAACGCGGCGAAGCGGCTCGGCATCAACCGGGTCGACTCGCAACCGGCCGTCTTCATCGGCGACCAGGCCTACACGGTGATCGGCATCCTCGACGCGGTCAGCGGCAAGGCCGAGCTGCTCGACTCGGTGATCATCCCGAACGGAACTGCCAAGACCGCCTTCAACCTGAAGGCCCCGGAATCGGTCGAGATCCGTACGTCGGTCGGCGCGGCCCAACTGATCGCCAAGCAGGCGCCGATCGCGATCGAGCCGAACGACCCGAGCGGGATGAAGGTCGACGCGCCGCCGAAACAGGGCGGCGTCCGGAAGGGTGTCGAGTCCAACCTGAACGCGCTGTTCCTCCTGCTGGGCGCGGTCGCGCTGCTGGTCGGCGGCCTCGGCATCGCCAACGTGACGCTGCTGTCGGTGCTGGAACGAGTCGGCGAGATCGGCCTGCGCCGGGCCCTGGGCGCCGCGCGACGACACGTGGCCGGACAGTTCCTGGTGGAGAGCGTGATCGTCGGCTTCCTCGGCGGCCTGCTGGGTACGGCGGTCGGCGTCCTGCTCACGGTCGGAGTTTCCTTCGCCCGCGACTGGACCCCGATCCTGGACAACAAGCTCACCTTCGGAGCGCCGTTCCTCGGCGCGGTGATCGGCTTGATCGCCGGCACCTATCCCGCCTGGAAGGCCTCCGCCATCCAGCCGATCACAGCACTGCGGGGGACCTGAGTGGCGACGACCAACGGGAGTACAGGAAAGCACTGAGCAGGAAGCCGAGGACGACGAAGGCCAGGACCGGGTACGACTTGCCGTTGTCCGGCAGGATCAGCGCGCCGAGGGCGGCCGCGGAGACCTGGCCGACGTTGAAGATCATGTCGTAGAGCGCGAACACGCGGCCGCGGAAGACATCGTCGACACCCGTCTGGACGAGGGTGTCGACGCTGATCTTCACGCCCTGGGCGCAGAAGCCGGTGAGGAACCCGGAGACCAGGATCGCGGGCTGGGTGTAGAGCCCGCCGGGGAACGCGGTCACCACCGCGGCGCCGACGAACAGAACGGTGATCCAGCGGCGCAGCGTCAGCACGCGGGTGGCCCACGGCGTCACCAGGGCGGCGATGAACAGACCGGCGCCGACCGCTCCGGTCGCGAGCGCGAGCGCGCCGAACGCCTGGTCCAGCTGGTCAGGACCGTAGAACTCGTTGCGGTACAGCAGGATCATCGCGACCGTGACGAGGCCGAAGAAGAAGCGCAGCGACCCGATCGCGGCCAGCCCGAGCGCCGCCTGCCGCCGCTCCTTGAGATGCCGGCCACCGTCGACCAGGCCGGACAGGATGCCGCGGATCGCTTCCACCACGCCGGGTTCGTCGCCGGTCAGGTCGGGGCCGAGCTGGTTGCGCCGAAGTCGTAGCGCGAGCAGAGCCGCGGCGAGGTAGACGGCGGCCGTAGTACCGAGAACTGCGAGGTCCGAGTCGGAGAGGAGCTTGACGCCGGCTCCGACGCCACCGCCGATCAGGAAGGACGCAGTACCGGAGGTGGGGGTGACCGCGTTGGCCATCACCAGTTCGTCGTTGTCCACAACGTGTGGAAGACCGGCGGACAACCCGGACAGCAAGAAGCGGTTGACCCCGAGGGTCAGCAGCACCGCCAGGTAGAACGGCACCCCAGCGTTGCCTGCAGCAACGATCCCGCCGACCACCAGCACCAGCCCGGCCCGGGTCAGATTCGCCCCGAACAGAATCTGCCGCCGCGACCAGCGGTCGAGCAACACCCCGGTGAACGGCCCCAGCACCGAGAACGGCAACAACGCGACCGCGAACAACCCGGCGATCGCCGCCGCGTCCGGCGCCCGCTCCGGCGAGAACAACACGTACGACGCCAGCGCCACCTGAAAGACGCCGTCCCCGAACTGCGAGGTCAGCCGAACCGCGAACAGCCTCCGGAAATCCCCACGCCGCAGCAGCCTGCCAAGGTCCCGGATGAACTGCACGCCTGCACTGTAGTCACAGCTCCCTGCCGCCGAGCCGCTCGGCCGCGGTATCACCCCGCTTGTTCACCGGGACGACGCCGGCCACCTTGCCGAGGCCGATCAGCGGCATGTTGCCGTAGATGGTCTCGGAGTGACCGGCCGGGACGACGAACGTCTCGTGGTAGATGCCGACGTTGTTGCTCTTGTAGGCGTACTTGAAGAAGTTGGTCCAGGCCGGGCGGTGGGTGCGATCCGGGTCGTTGGCGAACGCCTGCAGCTTCTCGACCGATTCCCAGTACTGGATCATCGTGGTGGTCCGCAGGCCGGGGAAGGTGCGGAAGCCGAGCAGGCCGCTGTCCTGGTCGGCCACCAGTTCGCGCAGCATCGGCGGCATCGCGCGGGCCACCGGCAACCACTCCTTGAAGGCGCGGAACTTGTTCACCCGGAAGCCGATCACGAACACCACCAGGTCCTTGTCGTACGCCGCGGTCTGTCGTCCGGGGATCATCATGAGCTCCTTGGATAGTTCAACTACCCAATATTGGAGAGTGATACTCTCTAAAAGTCAAGAGGAGGCTCGATGTGGATCGCTGAACTGTCGAGACAGACCGACGTGCCGGTAGCGACGATCAAGTACTACCTGCGCGAGGGCCTGTTGCCCGCGGGCGAGGCGGTCGGCGCCACCAGGGCCCGGTACGGCGAAGCGCACGTCCGCCGGCTCAAGTTGATCCGCGCCCTCGTCGAGGCGGGCGGCTTGTCACTTGCCCGGGTGCGCAGCGTGCTGGCCGAGGTAGACGAGGAGTCCCGTGACCTGCACGAAGTACTGGGAGCGGCGCACGGCGCCCTGATCCCCGCCGACCTGACGGCGTCCGACGAGTCCCGCCGTCGGGTCGACGCTCTCGTCGCCGAGCGAGGGTGGCGGATCTACTCCGAGTCGCCGGACCGGGTGTTCCTTGCCGACGCGATCGATGCGCTGGAGAAGGTCGGCTACCACCTCGACGACGAACTGCTGAAGATCTACGCCTCAGCGGCCAACGAGGTCGCCGAGGCCGAGGTGGCCAACCTGCCCGACGGCGACCGCCAGCGAACCGTCGAGGACACCGTCCTCGTCACCGCCCTGGGCGGGCCGGTCCTGCTGGCTCTGCGACGCCTGGCCCAGCAGAATGCCTCGGCTCACCGCTACGGCAGTACGCAGTACTGACTAGTTGGCGCGAGCCGCCTGACGCTCCAGCAGCCGGGCGCGCTGCTCGACGAACCGCGACGCCTGAGCATCCAGCGCGGTCATGAACTCCGCCAGCTCGTCCCGCGCCTTCGCGCCCTCACCCGACAGGTCTTCGCGGTCGAAGACCTTCCACTTCCGCAGGATCGGCGCGACCACCTCGTCGTGGTGCAGCCGCAGGTCGTAGATGCCCGCCTTGGCGATGGTCACCGAGTTCCGCGCGAAACCCTCCATCGTCGCCCCGGGCATCGAGAAGTTGCGCACCTCGTTGGTGACCGCGCGCATCGTCTCGTTCGGCGCCGACTCGAACGCGGCGGAGACCAGGTTGCGGTAGAAGATCATGTGCAGGTTCTCGTCGGTCGCGATCCGCGCCAGCAACTGGTCGGCGATCGGGCAACCGGTCGCCTTCCCCGTGTTGCGGTGCGAGACCCGGGTGGCGAGCTCCTGGAAGCTGACGTAGGCGATCGCCTCGAGCATGTTCTTGTCGACCTCGTGCCCGACCGTCATGTGCGCCATCCGCGCCACCTCGAGCTCGACCGGGTCGACGCCGCGGGTGACCACCAGGTAGTCGCGCAGCGCGATCCCGTGCCGGCCCTCCTCGGCGGTCCAGCGCCCGACCCAGGTGCCCCACGCCCCGTCGAGCCCGAACTGGGTGGCGATCTCCCGGTGGTACGACGGCAGGTTGTCCTCGGTCAGCAGGTTGGTGATCATCGCGACCTTGGCCACCGGGTCGAGCCGCGACTGCTCCGGCGCCCAGTCCTCGCCCCCGAGGAAGGCGAAGTCGCGCCCCTCGCTCCACGGCACGTAGTCGTGTGGATTCCAGTTCTTGGTGATCGCCAGATGCCGCTCGAGATTCTCCTCGACGACCGGCTCCAGCTCGTGCAGCAGGTTGGTCACCAGCTTGTCGTTCACCGGAGTCTCCTTCGTCGGCGGGTTGTCCCACCCTACGCCACCGTAAGTTACGCAAGCGTAGGTTCAGCCGCCGGTACTCCGCGCCGGTACGCCTCGAGCAACTCGGCCAATGCACCCGCCTGGCCCAGCATCGGAAAGTGCCCGCCAGGCAGCTCGTCCGGCGCGAAGCCCAGCCGATCGGTGGTCAGTTTGCGCAGATAATCGGCCGGGAACATCAGATCCTCGGTCGCGATCACAGCCCGCACCGGAGTCTCGGGCCAGTGCTCGAACAACGCGGGATCGCTCATCGGCCGCCCAGCCTGAGTTCGCAGCTGGCGTCGAGCCTCGTCAGCAAGCTCCCTCGGCAGATCCTGGAAGAAGTAGTCCGATTCGGGGTCGCCGTCCCAGGCATAGTCGGTGTGTCCCCAGTAGTCGCTCACGGCTTCCCGCGGGCTCGGGATCATCGCCGCCACGAAGACCATCAGGTCGACGGGCAGCCGTTCGCAAACGGCCGGCGCGGTGAATCCGCCGAGCGAGTGGGCCACGACGACCAGGTCGGTACGCCGGCCGACTGCGGTCACCACCTCTTCGCAGTACCGGCTGAGTCCTGCGGTCTCGTCGTCGCACGGCAGGTCGACGGCGACGACTTCCTGCCCGCGCGCCTGCAGCTCCGCGGTCAGGGGATGCCAGTGCCAGGGGGTGCAACCGGCGCCTGGGATCAGTACATAAGTCACCCGCATCACCCTAAGGTGAGCGGATGGATCGGAGCGCCTACCCGCACTTCCTCGCGATCGGCACGCGGTGGAAGGACAACGACGTCTACGGGCATGTGAACAACGTCGAGTACTACAGCTTCTTCGACACCGTGATCAACGAGTTCCTGATCCGGGTGGGGGAGCTCGACATCCATCGTGGTGACGTGATCGGGCTGTGCGTCGAGTCGCAGTGCGGCTTCCAGCAGTCGCTGGCGTTCCCGGAGACGGTGGATGCCGGGCTGCGGGTGGCGAAGCTCGGCAACTCCAGCGTGACGTATGAGATCGGCCTGTTCCGGGAAGGCTCCGCGGAGCCGGCCGCGACCGGGCGGTTCGTGCACGTCTTCGTGGATCGCGCCGACCGCCGGCCCGTCCCGATCCCGGCCGGGATCCGCACCGCGCTGGAAGGAATCACCTGATGATCGTGCGAGGCGCAGTACTGCGGGAGATGGGTCTGCCCAGCCCGTACGCCGAATCGCGGCCGCTCGCGATCGAGGAGGTCGAGCTCGCGCCACCGGGGCCGGGGGAGTTGCTGGTCCGGATCCGCGCCGCCGGTCTGTGCCACTCGGACCTGTCGGTGATCAACGGCTCGCGCCCTCGCGTGATGCCGATGCTGCTCGGCCACGAGGCGACCGGCGAGGTGCTCCAGTCGGAGGCACCTGGTTTCGCTGTCGGCGACACGGTGGGCTTTGCTTTCGTGCCGGCGTGTGGAGCCTGCCCGCCTTGTGCAGAAGGCCGCGCCGCGTTGTGTGAGCCGGGCGCGGCAGCCAACACCGCCGGCACGCTGCTCTCTGGCGAACGCAGATTGAGCTCCGCGCCGTCCGCCGACTCGGTGTCGTCCGGCTCCGGGCACCTCCACCACCACCTGGGCGTCTCCGGCTTCGCTGACCACGCCGTCGTGTCTGCCCGCTCAGCGGTGAAGATTGACCCTGAGTTGCCCCCAGAGATCGCCGCCCTTTTCGGCTGCGCGGTCATGACCGGCGTCGGTGCAGTGGTCAACACGGCGCGCATCCAGGCCGGCCAAAGCGCCGTCGTTTTCGGCCTCGGTGGCGTCGGCCTGTCAGCCCTGCTCGGCGCGGCCTTGGTCGGCGCGCATCCACTGGTGGCGGTCGACGTCGTCCCGGAGAAGCTCGCGCTGGCGAAAGAGCTCGGCGCCACCCACGCGATCGATGCCCGAAGCAACGATGTTGTGGAGCAGGTCCGTGAGGCGACACGCGGCGGAGCGCGGTACGCGATCGAGACGGTGGGCAGTGCCGCAGTACTGGCGCAGGCGTACGCCGCCACTCGTCGCGGCGGCACCACCGTCACCGTGGGCCTGCCGGATCCCTCGCAGAACTTGAGCATTCCGGCCGTCAGCCTGGTCGCCGAGGAGCGCACGCTGAAAGGCTCGTACCTCGGCTCGGCGATTCCGAGCCGCGACATCCCGCGGTACATCGCGCTCTACCAGGCGGGCCGCCTGCCCGTCGACCGGTTGCTGACCTCGACGGTCCGCCTGGAGAGCCTCAACGAAGCCTTCGACACCCTGGCGGCCGGGACCTCGATCCGCCAGGTGTTGCTCCTCTAGGCCGTGTCTCCCGGTTCCCGCCTACTGCGCGGCACTCGGCACGGCACCTCGCCGCACTGGAGCAAAGGCCACGATGGAAAAACATCGAGGCCTTCACTCCAGCACGCCGAGCTACCGCACCGAGCACCTGCTCGCTACGGCGGGAACCGGGAGACACGACCTAGTTGTTGTTGATGAAGGTGCGCGCCAGCTCCTGACCGCGGGAGGTGGCCAGGCTCTGGTTCTCGATCGGGTTGATGGTCGAGTTCTTGAACACGATGTAGGTGACGCCGGAGTCGGTGCCGCCGTTGGCCGGGTTCGGGTTGATGCCGAGCTTGACCGCCGCGGCGTACGACGCCTCGCCGATGATGTCGACCGGGCCGGTGTCGCCGACGACCGCGTAGCTGACCTGGTTGTTGTAGATGACCGCGACCACGCCGCCGCCGGCGATCTGGAAGTTGCGGTAGTCCCAGGTGCTGCTCGGGCTCGGAACCACGACGTACGGGAGCTGCGCGGCGTTCAGCGGCTGGTTCGTGGAGGTGTGGAAGGCGGTGTCCGGCTGGAACCACGGGTCGGTGTTCTCGTTGCACTGCGAGGTGCGCAGGCCGTCGCAGTCGATGTCGAGATCGGCCTTCCAGAACACGGCGCCGTTCTTCCCGCAGACCGGGATGGTGCGGCCGAGCTCGGAGTCGGTCTTGTAGGTGCCGTTGGAGATCTGGCTGCAACTGGTCACCTTGGCGAGCAGTTCGGAGGCAGTCGGGGCGCCGCCGCCTCCGCCGCCGGAGTCCGTGACGGTGAGCGAGTCGAGGTTCGGGCCGCCGTTCGCGGTGGTGGCGGTGGTCTTGATGGTGTGGCTGCCGGCGGACAGCGTCGCGTTCACCGTGGTGGTGTTCCAGGTGGTCCAGGCGCCGGTCCCGGCGAACTGCGGGGTCGCGACGGTGGTGCCGTCGACCGCGATGCTCATCGGCCGGTTCACCGTGGTGCCGTTGGCGAACCGGAACGCCAGCGCGGCGTTGCCGGCGGTCCCGACGTTCACGGTGAAGGTGACCGACGAGCCGGCCACGTTGTCGTAGTTGACGAACCCGGTGCCGGTGAAGCCGGCATGGTTCGACTCGACCACGCCCTGGGTCCGGGCGGCGCTCTCGGCCTGGTACGTCGTGGTCGCGGCAACTGCGGTGGTCGCGGCGGTCGGCACCAGCAGAGCGGCGCCGAACAAGGCGAGGGCAAGTGCGATGGGGCGGAAGGTACGCATCTTTCACCTCTCTGATAGTTAGTAAAGCTTCCTAACTATCAGAGAGGTGAAAAATCAACCCGTCAAGAGGCTGTGGTTCCGGAACTCAGGAGTCGACCGAGAAGGTCGAGCTGCCGTCCTCGATCACCGCGGTACCGGTCAGGAACGGGGTCGGCGTGAGCACGGAGTACACGCCGCCGGTGCCGGTGACGCGGCTCTCGACCAGCTCGAAGCCGGTCGCCGGGGCGTCCTCGGTGAACAGCCGCTTGCCGGTGCCGACCGCGACCGGGAAGGTGATCAGCCGGTACTCGTCGATCAGGCCGGCCGCGTGCAGCGAGCGGGCCAGGCCGGCCGAGCCGTGGATCTGCAGCTCGCGGCCGGGCCTCGCCTTCAGCTCCTCGACCTGCTTGATGACGTCGCCGGTGAGCGCGGTGCTGTCGTTCCAGACCGGGGTCAGCGGCGTCGAGGTGGCGACGTACTTCGGCAGCTGGTTGAGGCCGGTGGCGGTGTTGCTGCCGTCGTCGATCTGCGACCAGTAGGCCTGCATCATCGTGTACGTCGTCCGGCCGAGCAGGATGGCGTCCGCCCGGGCGAACCAGCTCTCGGTGATCTCGCCCATCACCTCGTCGCCGTACGGCATCAGCCAGCCGCCGCGGTCGAAACCGCCGCTGCGGTCCTCCTCGAAGCCGCCCGGACCCTGCATGACGCCGTCGATGCTGAGGAAGGTGTGCAGTGTGAGCTTCATGATCCGTCTCCGTTGTCGTCGTGCCGGTTGGTGCTTTCGACAACGCGTCGGACGGGCCACGGCCGGATCGACACGGAGTTCGTAAATTCCTCCGAAAAATGTATACAGCGAGGCAACCGGTGGGGCAGGCTGCTTCTACTGAGCGTGCGCGCGAGCGCACCGCTAGTGAGTAGGACGGTTCCTCCCCGCCGCCCGGCGATACCCGCCGAGGAGCCGTCAGGAGTCCCTGAGGAGGGCCCCGATGCACAAAAGGTTCCGCCGTACCGGTGCGCTGGTAGGCACCGGTGCCGTTCTGTTCGGAGCGCTGGCCGTCGCGGCCGGTAACCAAGCAGGCGCCCAGCAAAGTCCGTCCCCCGCCCCCGTGGACACGTTGCTCGGAGGGCAGTCGCTGCAAGGAAAGGCCGCGCTCGGCAAGGTGCAGCCGCGACTCGCCGAACTGGCCGAGCGCAACGGCATCGCCGAGCAGAAGCTGCAGCAGATCCTGGCCACTGACAAGACCAGCTGGCTGGACAAGACCGGCAAGCTCTTCTACGCCGAGCCGGTCGCCACCGCCAAGGAGCGCGCCGCCACCGCCAAGTCGCCGAAGTGGGCGACCCGCGCGCGAGCCGCCGCCGACGGCCCGGCCTTCCAGTTGCACAGCAAGGCCGGCTCGAACCGGGTGATCTACCTGGACTTCGACGGCCACACGATCAGCGGCACCGCCTGGAACACGGGTGGCAAGCCGGCCACGGTCAACGTCACGGCGTACGACACCGACGGCAACACCGGCAACTGGAGCACCGCCGAGCAGAACGTCGTCCGCGAGGTGTGGGCCCGGATCGCCGAGGACTACGCGCCGTTCGACGTCGACGTGACCACGCAGGCGCCGGCCGAGTCGGCCATTACCCGGTCGGGTTCGTCCGACCAGCAGTACGGCACGCGCGTCGTGATCGACCCGACCACCTGGTACCAGTCCGGCTGCGGTTGCGGCGGTGTCGCGTACGTCGGTGTCTACGACAGCACCTCGCAGCACTCGTACTACCAGCCCGCCCTGGTCTTCACGAAGGGTGTCGGTACCGGCGCCAAGAACATCGCCGAGGCCGCCTCGCACGAGGCCGGTCACAACCTCGGGCTCAGCCACGACGGCACCGGCTCGGTCGGCTACTACAGCGGTCACGGCGCCTGGGCGCCGATCATGGGCGTCGGCTACTCCAAGGCGATCAGCCAGTGGAGCAAGGGCGAGTACTCCGGCGCCAACAACAAGGAAGACGACTTCACGGTCATCGGCCAGAACGGCCTGGCCCTGCGCGCCGACGACCACGGCAACGGCACCGGCGACGCAACCGCCCTCACGGTCGGTACTGCGGTCAACGGCGTCTACGCCAGCGACTCGGACGTCGACACCTTCCGGGTCGACCTGTCGGCCGGCACCTTCACCTTCGCGGCCAACTCCGCCGCGTCCGGCGCCGACCTGGACATCAAGCTCCAGTTGCTGAACTCCTCAGGGGCCGTCGTCGCCACCGCGGATCCGGCCTCCGGCCAGACCAACTCGGCGACGCCGACCGGTCTGAGCGCCAGCATCAACCGCCAGGTCACCGCGGGCCGCTACTACCTCCGCGTCGAGAACGTCGGCTACGGCAACCCGCTGAACACCGGCTACTCCACCTACGGCAGCCGCGGCGGCTACTCGGTTCGGGTCACCGCCGGCTGACCGACCCAGTTGTGCCCGGACAGGTGGGCGCTCGCTCCGCCCACCTGTCCGGCTACGTCCACGGGGGGACGTGCAACCGGGGGGAATCCTTGAGGAGGATTCCAGATGGTAGGGAAATATCGTCGTGCCGGTGCGTTGGTGAGTGCTGGTGCCGTTGTTTTCGGAGCACTTGCATTCACTGCCGGCACACAGGCTCAAGCACAGGAGCCCGTTGTCGATGAGGTTGCTAAGAGCAACGGTCTCTCGGAACAGCAACTCCGCGACACCCTCGCTCACGACAAGACCGCTCGGCTCGACCGCACCGGCCGCTTGTACTTCCGCGAGCCGGCACTGACCACAGCCCAGAAGGCGCATGAGGTCTCGCCTCGCTGGGCCACCACCGCAGCCGTAGCTGCGGAGGGTCCCGCCTTCGAGCTGCACAGCAAGCCCGGCGCGACCAAGGTCATCTACCTGGACTTCGACGGCCACAACCTCACCGGTACGGCGTGGAACGTGGACAAGGGGATCGACCCGGTCAACGTCTCGGCGTACGACACCGACGGGAACGCGGCGGTCTTCAGTACCGCCGAGCAGGACGTAGTACACGAGGTGTGGGCGCGGGTCGCGGAGGACTACTCCGCCTTCGATGTCGACGTCACCACCCAGCAGCCGGCGCAGGACGCGATCAACCGGACGGGCGCGGCCGACCAGCAGTACGGAACCCGCGTACTGATCGACCCGGACACCTGGTACCAGTCGAGCTGTGGCTGCGGCGGCATCGCGTACATCGGCATCTACGACAACCCGGACCAGCACGACTACTACCAACCGGCGCTGGTCTTCACGAAGGGCGTCGGCACCGGCGCGAAGAACCTCGCCGAGGCGGCCTCGCACGAAGCCGGCCACAACGTCGGCCTCGGCCACGACGGCACCGCCTCCGTCGGCTACTACGAAGGCCACGGCGCCTGGGCGCCAATCATGGGCGTTGGCTACTACCGAGGCATCAGCCAATGGAGCAACGGCCAGTACGCCGGCGCGAACAACCCGGAAGACGACTTCGCCCTGATCAACAGCCACGGCCTGGCACTCCGTACTGACGAAGCCGGCGACACCACGGCCGCCGCCGCAGCCCTAACCCTCGGCACCCCCGCCACCGGCTTCATCGCCGCCGAAACCGACACCGACGTGTACCGCCTCAACATCACCACCGCCGGCAACTACACGGCCACCGCCAGCGGCGCAGCCCTGGGCGGCAATCTCGACATCAAACTGGACCTACTCAACTCAGCCGGCACGGTAGTCACCACCGCCGACCCCGCCTCCGGCCAGACAGACGCCGGCACCCCCATCGGCCTAGCCGCCACCGTCACCAGCAACCTCCAGCCAGGCACCTACTACCTCCGCATCGACAACGTCGGCTACGGCGACCCCCTCAACACCGGCTACTCCACCTACGGCAGCCGCGGCGGCTACTCCCTCGCCATCAACCCCTCCTAAGACCCCTGTGGTTGGTCATCCTCTGGCGGACGACCAACCACAGGCCCCACCCCGTGCTGCCCGAGCAGCGCGTCATGACAGCTGTGTACTCCGGAGAACGCCGAGCGTGGCGATCAGATCCTCGTGGAGCTCGAACCAGACGGTGTGGCACGAATCCGCACCCGTCTTGTCCACCCAGGCATGGTCTCCCTCACGCACCTTCTTCAGCGCGTCGGCAAACCTGACGTCGTACCCGTCGAACCGATCAAGCACCACAGTGATCCGAAGAGACACCGCGTGCAGCGCCTTCGCCAACGCCTTCAACTCATCGATCACCAGCCGATCCCACTGCCGATCGCGATGATCATTGAACGCCAGCGGATCGTCCTCGGTCGGCCTGAGCTGCCAATCAGTACAAGCCCGCTGCAACCGCTCGTTGAGCGGCAGAAACTCCTGATAGGTCTCAGCAATCAGCCCGCGCCCCGCCGCCCGGTCGAGCTCTGTCGCCAACTGCCGTTCGTTCTCCGCGCGACCAGCCTCGGTGAGCGACCACCCGCCAGACCCCGCGAACTCGCTCCACGTGACCCAGCCGTACGCCTGATAATCGAGCAGCAACTCCGAAGTCACCGCCTGATCGAGCGCGAACCGTTCCGCAATGCGCCGATCATCCGCGACCCCCTTGAGCCGAACGGCATGCAGCGTCAGCAACTCCGGCGTCGACCCGCCACTCACGGCGTCACCCGACTGCTTCTTGCAGTGAGCCGATCCAACCGCTGCTGACAAGCCTGCGGCGAATTCAGCCCAAGCGCCGACGCCATCTGAGCCCAAGTCAGCCCCAGCCCACGCGCAGCAAACAGCAACCCGGTCTCCAACTGATCGACCTCAGCCCGCGCAGCCGGCAGTAACTGAAGCGCCGCCAGTACTGCGTCCGCCATCTCCTGGTCGACCTCGTTCGCCTCACCAAACGCCGCCGACCGAGACCGCCACAGGAAGAACTGCGTCAGATCAACCGCCGACGGAGGCATCGACCCAACCTGCCACGGCCGCTGCTCAAGCCCATCGGCCCCCGCCGCCAGCAACACCTCCCGCGCCGCACGCTCCCGCTCAGCCTGGTCGCCGTCCTCGTTGCGTTGCACCCCGAAACAGTCCATCATCAACAGAAAGTTGTCAACAATCTGTTGAAGCGAGGACCGGTTGATCATCCCCCTCACCGAGGCCACGCCCCAGAACGCCGGCGCCAAAGCCGCGGTCCTGGGCCAGCTCACCCAAGCCGGCTTCGCGGTCCCGCCCGGTTTCGTCATCCCCGTCGCCGCCTACCGCGCCGCCACCGCCCATCTAGACCTCACCAATCCCCACGACGCCCACCGGCTGGTCGAATCCCAACCCGTCCCACCTCGCCTACTCGACGAACTAGCGGACGCACTAGCCGAACTAGGCAACCACCCAGTCGCAGTACGCTCCTCAGCCACCACAGAAGACACCCCCACAGCCTCAGCAGCCGGCCAACACGACAGCTACCTAGGCATCGAAGGCCTCCCCGCCATCGCCGCCAAAATCCAGGCAATCTGGGCCTCCCTCTGGAGCCCCCGCGCCATCTCCTACCGCCAACGCGCCGCTGCACTCACGCCTGCCACGGCCGCCCCCGCGCCTGCCACCGCCACCGCCGCCCCCGCGCCTGCCACGGCCGCTCCCGCGCCTGCCACCATCGCTCCCGCGCCCGGCGCCACTACTCCCGCGCCTGCCACCATCGCTCCCGCGCCCGGCGCCACTACTCCTGCGCCTGCCACCATCGCTCCCGCGCCCGGCGCCACTACTCCTGCGCCTGCCACCATCGCTCCCGCGCCCGGCGCCACTACTCCTGCGCCTGCCGCCGCCGCTCCCGCCACCGCCGCTCTCGCGTCCGGCACAACTCCTGTCGCGCATTCCGCCACGGCTCTCGCGCCTGCCGCCGCGGCCGCCGCCCCAGCCATCGCGATCCTCATCCAACGCCACATCGACGCCGACGTCGCCGGCGTCCTCTTCACCGCAGACCCCCGCACCACCAACACCGCAGTGCTGGAATCCTCCTGGGGTCTAGGCGAAAGCGTCGTCCAAGGCTTGGTCACCCCCGACACCTACACCCTCAGCCCTGACGGCACCCTCACCCGCCACCTCGGCCCCAAACAAACCCGCCGAGACCGCAACAACGCCACCATCATCACCACCGAAGTCCCCGCACCCCAACAACATCAGCCCACCCTCACCGACAACCAAGCCCGCCAAATCATCCGCCTCGGCCAACAAGTCGCCACCCACCTAGGCACCCCTCAAGACATCGAGTTCGCCCTATCGGGCCAACACATCTGGCTCCTACAATCCCGCCCCATCACAGCCCCGCTGGACGCTGTCCTCCCGCCTCGCCCGATCACAGCCCCGCTCGCCGCCGTCGCGTCCCCCCGCCGCGTCGAGTCCACGACGCGTCCCGATCCCGGCTCGCCTAACTCTGGCGCCCCGCTCCGCCGGGTCGAGCCCGATCTGCTCGGCGATCTCCAGGACCAGCCGCCCGCAACGCGTCCCGATTCCGGCTCGCCCAACACTGGCGTCCTACCCCTCGTCGAGCCGGCGGCGCGGCGGGGCGATCCCGCGATACGGCCCGATTCCGGCTCGCTCGACTCTGATGCCCCGCGCGGCCGTGGCGAGTCCGATCTGCTCGGCGATCTCCAGGACCAGCCGCCCGCGATGCGGATCGATTCCGGCTCGCTCGACTCTGGCGCCCCCGCGCAACCCGAGCCCGGCGTACTGCGGGGAGTCGGCGGGAGCCCCGGAGTCGCCACCGGCCCGGCCCGCATCGTCAACGGCATCGAGGACTTCAACCGCGTCAAGCCGGGCGACATCCTCGTCTGCCGGTTCACCGACCCCGCCTGGACCCCGCTGTTCAACCTGGTCGCCGGAGTGATCACCGAGGTAGGCGGCCGCCTCTCCCACGCCGCCATCGTCGCCCGCGAACACCGAATCCCCGCAGTCCTCGGAGTCCCCAACGCCCTCAAAACCCTGACCGACAACCACCCGACAAGAATCGACGGCACCACCGGCCAGATCGCCGTGGCCCCCACGTCCAACCCGCTCTAGCTCGCCCCCGGCCCCGCATCGGCTAACCGATCCCACCCGCCGCGTCGACTGACCAACCGCACCCCGCCGCGTCGCTAACCAACCGCACCCCGCCGCGTCGCCAACCAACCCCGGCCTCGCCCGTGCCGCGTCGGCCGATCAGTTCCCTCAGATCGCCGCGTTGGCTAACCAACCCCGTCCCGCACGTACCGTCTGGGGCCAGCGAGTCGCGATCGCCTCATCCGTCACGCGAGGGCCGAGCTCGGCTGCTGCGATGGGCCACAGCGATTCGGCTAACCAAATCCCACGCCGCCGCGTCGGCTACCGACCCCCACGCCGCCGCGTCAGCTGACCAACCTCCACGCCGCCACGTCGGCTGACCAACCTCCACGCCGCCACGTCGGCTGACCAACCTTCACCCCACCCAGCCGTCGGCGGCACCATCGGTGCAGCTAAGCGCGCCGACACTCGCCGGTAAAGACGGTGGCCACCACCGGATCAAGGACCTCGGAGTACGTCCGGTTGTCCGTGGCGTCAGCCTGCAGAGCCAACACATCCGCCAGCCCATAGATCGCGCTGACAATCCGCAACGCCGCGACATCCGCATCGACGTCGGGCTCGACCTCCCCGCACTCGCGACCGTTGCTCACCGCAGTCCGCACCCGCAGGCAAAGCGCTTCATGAGCACCCATCGCCAGCGCGGCGAGCGCCTGATCCTGCGAACCGGTGAGCTGCAACTGACGCGCGATCCGATGCTCGCGCCGGCGCTGCTCATCCAGCGGCAGCAACTCCCGCATCGCCCGGTCGAGGATCTGCCGAATCGACCACCGCTTCTTCTCACCCGCCGCTACCGCCGCGTCGATCCGACCGTCGCGGCGGCGGATCAGATCGTCGTACGCGTACTCGAGCAGCTCATGCCGATCAGCGAAGTAGTGCTGAATCAGACCAACCGAAATCCCCGCACCCGCTGCGACCCGCGCATAGGTGGTCGCAGAGAAGCCCAGCTCGGCCACCTGCTCCTGGAACGCAACGGCGATCAACTGCCGCCGCTCCTGATGATCAACGATCTTGGGCACTCGTAAATCATATAGCCATATGGTAAAGATAACCATATGGCTATATTGCGAAAACTGGGATCGCTCCTGACCATCGCGCTCAGCCACAGCGTTCTCGCCGTGGCACCAGCGCTAGGTGCCGGCCCTGTCGACGTCGTACGCAGCGATGAGCTCGATCCAGCCGCGCTGGACAAACTCGTCCAGCAGCAGAGCCGCGCGCTCGGCGTACCAGGCGTGGCGTACGCCGTAGTCGGGCCCGACAGCGTGCAGCACAAAGCTGCTTTCGGCGTGGATGGCGACGATCAACCGGTGAGCCCGCAGACCCCGTTCCTGTGGGGCTCGGTCTCCAAGCCGATCACCGCCACCCTGGTGACACTCCTAGCCCGCGACGGCCGCCTGAACCTCGACGCCGCCGTGGCGAAGCTGGTCCCTTCGTTCACGACAGCCGATCCGGAGTCAGCTGCGCGGATCACCGTGCGCCAACTCCTCGACCACACCAGCGGTCTCCCCGAGGGCCTCGAACTCACCGACCGCTACGACGCCAGCCGCAGCGTCACTTCACTCCTCCCACAGATCGCCGACCTCGAACCAGTGGCAGCTCCCGGCAGCAAGCACTCCTACTCGAGCCTGAACTACGTCGTACTCGGTGCCGTCGTCGAGTCGGTCACCGGCAAGCCCTTCGCCCAGGTCCTCTCGGACCGCCTCCTCAAACGGGCCGGAGTGGCCAGCCCGCTCGCCGACGCCGCCCAGACCGGCCAAGTCCTGCCGCCCGGACACCGCTTCCTCTTCGGTACCACTCGCGCGTTCAAGACCCAGGTCGACCCAGCGACAGTCCCAGCCGGCTACCTGGTTGGCTCAGCAGACGACCTCGCCGCCTACGCGAGGACCCAGCTACGCGGCGGCCCAGTCCTCACCGAGACGGACCGCACCCTTCTCCACACCACCCAGGTCCCCGTCGGCGACAACAACGGCTACGCCCTCGGCTGGCGGACCTCGCAAATCCCAGGCACCGACGAGCCGATGATCTGGCACGGAGGCGCCGCCCCCGGCTACCAAGCCGCGATCGTTCTACTCCCGAAGCGCGCCCAAGCGATTGTTGTCCTCCAGAACGCTTACAGCCCCTTCCACGACACCGCCCTGATGGACACAGCATTCGGCGTCGCCGCACTGCTGGCAGCCACCACCCCCGAGAAGCACAGCACCGACCCGATCTACCCAGCACTGCTCATAGGCCTAGGCCTGCTGTCCCTAACCCTGCTCACCCTCACGCTCCTCTCCGTACTTCGCCTGCTCCGAGGCGCCAAGCCCGGCACTTCTCGCCGGACATTGCGCGAGGTGAACCCCGGCGGCGTCCAGGGCAGTGAGTCCCGTGAGGTCCAGCCCGTCAGCATCCAGCGCAGCGAGTCGAGCGAGGCCACGCCCGGTAGCGTCCGGCGCCGCAAGCCGCGAGTAGCCAAACCTCGCAGTACCCGACGTCGGTTGGTCGGTCTCGCGCTGAGCCTGCTGGTCCTCGGTGCCCTCGCCTTCGCGCTCGCCAGCGTCCTCCCTGGACTCGCTGGAGTCTCCCTCGGGCAACTCAGCCTCTGGGCGCCCGACCTGTCCTGGCTGGTGCACGTCGCGTTGATCCTGTGCGGCGCACTCGCCGTAGTCCGCGTTCTGGTGACCGTCCTTCACGCGCGCTCTGCTCAGACGCAGAATCACCATCTACCTGCCTCAACCTGAAGCCGTCTCGCGTGCGCCGAGAGCAGCCGCAACATGTACGGCGGGTGCTCTCGGCGGGTACCAGATGAGTGCACCCGCCAGCGTGTCACCGGTACGCCGACACGCTGGCCGGTCGATCGGAGACGGTGTTGTGGTCCCGGCGGGACTCGGTACTGCGTACTTCGTGGACTCGTACTGCGTGAGCGGCTGTCGAGCCGCGCGGGATCTGCTGAACGTGTTCGGGGAGTGGTGGGAACGCCGTACGCCGGCTCGGGTGACCGGGTGACCGGGTGACCGGGTGGGCGGGTTCGGTCGCCGCCTCGCATCTGGTTCAGCGAGGTGACGCGCAGCGTCACGAGCCCAAGCAGGGTGCGGGGGCGATCGCAGGAGGGCAGGCGGTGAGGTGTCGGCCGCTCGCCCGGCCGACACCTCGTCCGGGGGTGTCAGGGCTCTCGGTGTCTTGTGGTGGTTGGGGGCGTAGTGGGAGGCGTGCTCTGGGGCGAAGCGTTCGGGGGTGCTGGGGGATGAGCGGTCGGCGGGATGAGGCCGGCGAAGGCGTGGTGGATGGCGAGGTGGGGTGAGTCGATCGCGTTCGAGGTGTGGGCAGTGGCGGTGGCGGTCGGTGCCCGAGGTGGGGCTGGGGTGGTTGAGGTGGGAGTGCGAGCGGCGGTGATCGGGCTTGAGGTGAGAGTGGCTGCAGGGCTAGTTGTGTTTGGGGTGTGGGCGGTTGCGTCAGGCGTGTGAGCCGAGCCAGGGGCGGTCGCGTCAGGAGTGCGCACGGGGATAGGCGTGGTCGGGGGCGTCAACTGCTGGTGGCCAGGCCCGGCAGAAGCGTGGTCTGGCACCGGCAGCGAGGCAGCAGATGGAGAGTCGACCAAGCGAGAAGGCGACGCGGAAAGCGGACCGGGCGGCGGCGGAAGCGTGGCCGGCGTCAACTGCATCCGAGTAGCGCGGCGAGCCGGGGTGTGGCGATGTTCCATGGTGGCGATCTCCTGATGCAGAAAGGTGAGCATCCGCGTAGCCGCTGCATGGGAGCGGGAGGCGGCGAAGCCTCGGGGGAGGGGTTCGTAGAGCTCCAGGCCTTTGAACGAGGTGCGGAGGGCTTGTTCGAGGTGTTGGTGGATGGCGGGGGTCTCGTCGGGTGGGACGAGGTGGGGGAGGTGGCTGGAGTGGTAGATGCGGGTGACGACCTGGTGCCATTGGGTTTCGGCTGTTTGGCGGTTGAGGAGGTGGAGGGTTTCGCCGGTGGGGCGGGCTGCCTGGTGGTCCAGGTCGGTGGTGAGGAGGCGGACGGCGGGGACGAAGGCGGCGTACGACGGGTCGGTGCGGACGGTGAGGATGCCGGGGGCGGCTTTGTCGATCTCCAGGTCGCGGAGGTAGGCGTTCAGGTGGGCGTGGGACCAGGCTTCGGCGACGCCTTCTTCGAGGGCGCGGGCGCCGGGGAGGTTGAAGGCGGTGCGGGCTGCGTCCTGGGTGGCGCCGGTTGGGCCGAGGAAGTGGGATTGCTCGTGCAACAGGGTGACCAGGGCCTCGCGGTAGCGGATCAGGTCGGCGGCGGGGCGTGGCTCGCCGGCGCGGTCGTACAGGTCTCGTAGTGGGTCGAGGATGCAGTCGCGGTCGAGATGCAGGGTGCCGTCCCAGTGGGCCAGGCCGAGGATGCCTTCGCCGGCTTCGACGATCTCGCCGTTCCAGGAGGTCTGGTCGGCGCCGCTAATCCTCAGGGCGGCCGCGGCGTGCTGCTCCAGCAGGCCTTCGAGTGAGGTGATCATGACTGGCGCGCCGCGGCCAGGCGGACCAGGGAGTCCACGGATCGGCGGAGGTTGGTCTTCTCGTTCGGGTCTTCGCAGGCGTCCGCGCGGCGGCGGAGATCGTCGATCAGGGTCTGCGTGCGGGCCTGGCGATCGTGACTGGATTCCATGGCTGGTCCTCCCGGGAGATTGGTCTCGCCAGGGAACATATGGAGATTCGGGGCGCGATCAGCCGCGAGTTTGTGAGCTGTGGATAACCCTCGGAGTCAGAAGAGGGTCGGCGGCTCAGCAGGTACCGACACCGGCGCGGGGAGCGGCGCGAGCTGAGGCACCAGAGCGCGTACGTCGTCGTAGAACCGGCGAGCGAGCGCAAGCGCCTCGATGTTGTCAGGCGTATGCAGAAAGACGGTCGGCGACCGCCCCTCCCGCAACCACTCGGCGGTCTGCTCCGCAAGATACCGCCAACCCTCGACAGTCACCGCGACATCATCACGCCCGATATAGCGAACGATCGGGAACTCCGTCAGCGCCCGAGTACGCCGAGGCAGCCGCGGCTTGTTCAGCCAGGCCTCCCGCTCCCCGTAGCTACTCGCCGGAGTCTCGAACAAGGTCACCGTGTCGAAAGGCACCCACTCGGCCCCGGCCCGACCGAGCACCTGCTCAAGCTGCTGCGTCCAGCGCGCCTCCTCGAAGAACGCCGGATGCCTTACCTCGACGGCATAGCGAAAGGCCGACGGCGCTCGATGCAGAAACGCAGCCAACGAGCCGAGCTCCGAAGGCGAGAACGACGCAGGCAACTGGATCCACAACGCGTGCGCCCGCGAGCCGAGCGGCTGCATCGCGTTCAGAAAGGTCCGCAGCTCGGCGTCCGCGGCGTCGTGCAGCCGCAGGTCGTGCGTGATCACCTTCGGCAGCTTCAGCACGAACCGGAAGTCGGGCGCCACCTGACCGGCCCACATCTCCACGGTCGCGCGGGCCGGCGTCGCATAGAAGGTGGTGTTGCCCTCGACCGCGTTGCACCAGGTCGCGTACGCCTCGAGCCGCTCCGACGAAGGCAGCGGATGTGGCAGGAACCGCCCGTTCCAAGGTGTGTGCGTCCACATCGCGCATCCCACATGCAGCCGCATGACCGAAACGCTACCCAACGTTTCGGTCTGCACTGAATCGTGGCGAGGCCGGCCGCCGTACCCCGAGCCTGCATCCGTGCCCCTGCATCAGAAACCGGGGCCCAGGAACGAGGAGCTCACCATGAACCGATCCACCATCCGCCGGGTACTGCGGACCGGCATCCTGCTCGCCACCGCAGCCACCCTCGCCGTACCGACCGCTGCCAACGCCAAGCCGGCCACGGATTCAGGCACAGCGACCACGGATTCAAGCACAGCAACCGCGAGCCGGCCGAAGACCTGTGCCCAGAAGTTCGACCAGGCCCAGCGCACCGACATGGAGTCGTTCCGCGACTTCGACTGGCCGACCTGGATCGCCGGCCACTCCAAGCACGTGGTCAGCATCATTGCCGACGGTCGCACCCGGATCGGTCTGGACGCGGTCGCCACCGCGAGCCGGCCGCGTTTCGTCAGCAAGGACTCGGTGTGGTCCTGGACCGAGACCACCCGCCGGGTCAACGGCTGCGACTCCGCCTTCATCGTCTACACCACGAAGTACGCGATCCCGCGTCTCGACTACTGGTTCACGGCCGTCACCACCGTGAGCTACGAGTACCAGCGTGGCCGCTGGCTGGTGGTCCTGGACCAGGGCACGCTGCTCGAAGAGCATGTTGGAGGAGCTGCCTGAGAAGAGGAGCTGCCTGAGCAACAGGGGAGGAGAAGCGGATGATCGAGCTGGAGCTGACGGTGCCCGACCTCACCAAGGTCAGGTTCACCAGCGACGCCGTCTGGGAGACCACGGCAAGCCTGAGCCTGATCAACCACCGGCAGCACTTCCAGCTCCACCGGCATCTGCAGCCGCGGGTACCGCGTGATCCGGATTTCGATCTCGACCTGCTGCTCGAGCTCACCCGTCCGGACCACTTCGTGCCCGACCTCCTCGGCCCGGTACCGGCCGCGCGTCCAGTCCATCCGCTCGACCAGTTCGCCCGGCTCGCCACCGCGGACGAGGAGCTTCTCGAGCGCGACCTCCAGGCGATGCGGGAGCTGCTCCCGGGCTCCCGCGTCGCCGGAATGGGCAGCCGCGAGTTCGCCGAACGCACGGCGACGGCCATGGCGGCGTACTGGACTGCCGTGCTGGAGCCGCTGTGGGACCGGATCGAGGCGATCACCGGTGCCGACATCGCCCATCGCTCCGTCGCACTGGCCTCCGAAGGACTGGAGCGATCGCTGGACGAACTGCACCACACCGTCAGCTGGACCGGCGACGGCCTGGCTCTCGCGCTCGGCCAGGGCCAGATCCGGATTCCGTCCACAGGCCAGGGACTCTGGCTGCTGCCACTCGTCTTCCGCGGCCCAGGCGTAGTACTGGCCGACAACGCCACCCCGCCAGTCATCGCGTACTCCGCCCGTGGCGCGGGCCAGCTCTGGGAGCGGCCGGTCGAGTCGATCGTCGGCGGCCTAGAAGCGCTGATCGGGCGGTCCCGCGCGTCGATCCTGGCGCGATTGAGCGTCCCGCTGACCACGACCGCGCTGGCGGAGGCCCTGTTGCTCAGCCCGGGGAACGTCAGCCAGCATCTCGCCGTACTGACCTCGGCCGGTCTGTGCAGCTCGCGGCGGGACGGCAGGCGGGTCCTCTACGCCCGTACGCCGCGCGCCGAGCTTCTGCTCGACATCGACGCCGCCCAAGCCCGCTAGGCGGCAAAGCACGAGCCCCCGCGACCAGTAGCGGTCGCGGGGGCCCGGAGACACTCAGTACCGGAGTACTGGGATCAGCGCTCGACCTCGCCCTTGATGAACTTCTCCACCAGGTCGCGGCAGACGTCGTCGGCGTACTGCTCCGGCGGCGACTTCATGAAGTACGACGAAGCGGACAGGATCGGGCCGCCGATGCCGCGGTCCTTGGCGATCTTCACCGCGCGGATCGCGTCGATGATGATGCCGGCCGAGTTCGGCGAGTCCCACACCTCGAGCTTGTACTCCAGCGACAACGGCACGTCGCCGAAGTTGCGGCCCTCGAGCCGGATGAAGGCCCACTTGCGGTCGTCCAGCCAGGCCACGTAGTCCGACGGGCCGATGTGCACGTTGCGCGGATCGATCTTGTCGACCAGCTGCGAGGTGACGGACTGGGTCTTGCTGATCTTCTTGGACTCCAGCCGGTCGCGCTCCAGCATGTTCTTGAAGTCCATGTTGCCGCCGACGTTCAGCTGGTAGGTCCGGTCGACGGTGACGCCGCGGTCCTCGAACAGCTTGGCCAGCACGCGGTGCGTGATGGTGGCGCCGATCTGCGACTTGATGTCGTCGCCGACGATCGGCACACCGGCTGCGGTGAACTTGTCCGCCCACTCCTTGGTGCCGGCGATGAACACCGGCAGCGCGTTCACGAACGCCACGTTCGCGTCGATCGCGCACTGCGCGTAGAACTTGGCAGCTGCCTCGGAACCGACCGGCAGATAGCAGACCAGGACGTCGACCTGCGCCTCGCGCAGCGCGGCGACGACGTCGACCGGGGCCGCGTCGGACTCGGTGATCGTCTCGCGGTAGTACTTGCCGAGACCGTCCAGCGTGTGACCGCGCTGCACCGTGACGCCGCTCGGCGGCACGTCGCAGATCTTGATCGTGTTGTTCTCGCTGGCGCCGATCGCGTCGGCGAGGTCGAGGCCGACCTTCTTGCCGTCCACGTCGAACGCGGCGACGAACTCGACGTCGCGGACGTGGTAGTCGCCGAACTGGACGTGCATCAGACCGGGGACGCGCTCGTCGGGCTTCGCGTCGCGGTAGTAGTGCACGCCCTGGACGAGCGAGCTGGCGCAGTTGCCGACACCGACGATCGCTACGCGGATCGAGGTCATCTGTAACTCCTTAGTTGGGGGGCAGAACAGGCGGTTGATGCTCTTCGGGGGGCCGCTGCCGGCTACGTTCGCCGTCGATCAGCTCGTTCAGCCAGCGGACCTCGCGCTCGGCCGACTCCAGGCCGTGCCGTTGCAGCTCGAGGGTGTACGTGTCGACCCGCTCCGCAGTCCGGCTCATCGCGGCCCGGAAGTTGGCCAGCCGCTCCTCCATCCGGGCCCGTCGGCCCTCGAGGATGCGCAACCGGGTGGCCGGATCGGTCCGGCCGAAGAACGAGAACCGGACGCCGAACGTGTCGTCCTCCCACGCCGACGGACCGGCGTCGCTCATCGCTTGGGCGAAGTGGTCTTTGCCGTCGGCCGTGATCGTGTAGACGATCTTCTGCCTCCGCCCGACGTCCGGCGTACCGGCGTCGGCGGAGATCAGTCCGTTGCGGAGCATCGCCTTCAGACACGGGTAGAGCGACCCGAACGACAACACGCGTCCCCAGCCGAACTGGGCGTTGACGCGCTTGCGGAGCTCGTATCCGTGCATCGGCGCTTCGTGCAACAGGCCGAGTACGGCGAGCTCCAGGACCCCGCTGCGGTTTCCCATGACCCACCTCCCTCGACCATTTTGTCATGGCTATGTCATGACCTGATGTATCGAGTTGATACATCGCTCCGCCACTGTAAGCAGCGCGGAACCTGTGGACAAGCCCTGACAAAGATGGACTTTGTTAGCTATCCCACGACCCGCTGCCCGAAAACCTGTTACGTCAAGGGCTGATCTGCGTTAATCAGCTGACACAGCGTTGTGGGTCAAGAGCGGAGGGTCATGGCGGACAGCCATGGGAAGCACGCGAAGCACGGCACCGAAGACGAGGGCCCACTGGCCCGGACCGCGTTGCGCTTCACCGCCTTCACCGAGAAGTGGTTGCCGGACGCGTTCGGGTTCGTGCTGGTCGGCACCTTCGTGGTGTTCGTCTTCGGCCTGATCACCGGCGAGCCGCTGCTGAAGCGGCCGGACGACCCGGCGGCGACCAAGGGCTTCGGCATGATCGATGCCTGGGGCCTCGGTTTCTGGAGCCTGATCACCTTCACCCTCCAGATGGCGATGATCATCATCGGCGGGTACGCCGTGGCCACCAGCGGCCCGGTCGCGCGGCTGATCGCCAAACTCGCGCGGATCCCCCAGTCACCCCGTACTGCGGTCGCCTTCGTGGCGGCGGTCGCCATGCTGGCGTCGTACCTGAACTGGGCCTTCAGCCTGATCTTCGCCGCGATCCTGGCCCGCGAGGTCGCCCGCAACGTGCCGAAGGCCGACTACCGGGCGCTGGGCGCGATGGCGTTCCTGGGGCTCGGCACGGTCTGGGCGCAGGGCCTGTCCGGCTCTGCCGCTCTGCAGGTGGCCAGTGCGAGCAGTAGCCCGGCGCCTGTCCAGGAGGTGATCCGCCAGAGCGGTCACCCCTCCGGGCTGATTCCGCTCAGCGACACGATCTTCACCTGGCAGGCGATCGTCGCCACCCTCTTCGTGTACGTCGTAGGCGTGGCGATGGCGTGGTTCGTCGCACCGGGCGAGGGCAATGCCAGGACGGCCGAGGTCATCGGCATCGAGTTGCGGCCGCTGATCGGCCGCGGGTCGCCGTACAACGGACAGAGAGTCAACGGACAGCGGGTGGACGGCTCGGAGGACGAGAAGCGCCGGCCGGGCGACTGGCTCGAGCACTCGCCACTGTTCAGCCTGCTGGTCGTGCTGCTCGGCAGCATCTACCTGGTCCGGTACTTCGACGGCAAGAGCTTCTTCAACGCCCTCGACCTGAACACGGTCAACCTGATCCTCTTCCTGCTCGCCATGCTGCTGCACTGGCGTCCCTGGCGGATGGCCCGGGCAGTGCGCGACGGTGCGCCCGCGGCGGCCGGAGTACTGCTGCAGTTCCCGCTGTACGGCGGAATCTTCGGCATGATCGCGTACACCGGCATCTCGGCCCGGCTGGCCGGCTGGCTGGTCCAGGCGAGCAGCCAGTTCTTCTTCGCGCCCCTGGTGGCGATCTACTCCTGCATCCTGGGCGTGTTCGTGCCCAGCGGCGGCAGCAAGTGGGTGATCGAGGCGCCGTACGTGCTGGACGCGGCCAACCAGCTCAACGTCGACGCGGGCTGGATGGTGGTCGTCTACGACCTCGGCGAGGCCAGCGCGAACCTGCTCCAGCCGTTCTGGATGCTGCCGACACTGGCCATCCTCGGCCTCAAGGCGCGCGACATCATGGGCTACACCTTCACCATGTTCCTCGCCTGTTTCCCGGCCGCGCTGATCGCCGTGACGCTGCTGGCACCCCACGTCACCGGCTGACTACGGGCTGACCGCCGAGACGGCTACGATCCAGGCGGAATAGGGACCGTTACCACATCCGCCGTACTGTGGGTCGCAATGACTTCAGCGAGATCGTCGAGGATTGCACTGTGAGTGAAGCTCGTAGGAAGGCCCCTACCCGCGCAGTACGCCGAAAGAAGCACTGGGCGCTGCGGGTGATGGGCTGGCTGCTGGCACTGGGGTTCATCGGTGTGATCGGTGCCGTGGCCACCTTCTTCATCGGCTACCAGACCACCGACATCCCGGACCCCAACAAGGAGTTCGCGGCGAACACGACGACGGTGTACTACTCCGACGGCACGCACGTCCTCGGCACCTTCTACGACCAGAACCGCCGGTCGATGCCGCTGACCGAAATTCCGAAATACGTCCAGGACGCGATCATCGCTGCCGAGGACCGTACCTTCTGGACCAACCCGGGCGTGTCGCCGTCCGGAATGGCGCGCGCCGCGTTCAACATCGCCCGCGGCAAGCAGTTGCAGGGTGGCTCGACGATCACCCAGCAGTACGTGAAGATCATGTACCTGACCCAGGAGCGGACCTTCTCGCGGAAGTTCTCCGAACTCTTCATCGCCACCAAGCTGAGCCGCTCGCAGGACAAGAAGCAGATCCTCGAGGGTTACCTCAACACCATCTACTTCGGTGAGGGCGCGTACGGCGTCGCCGCAGCCGGCGAGGCGTACTTCAACGTCAAGGACCCCAAGAACCTCAGCGTTCCGCAGGCGGCGTTCCTGGCGACAGTGCTGAACAACCCGACCCGCTTCGACCCGGACAACCCGGCGGCGAAGCAGCGGATCATCGAGCGATACCGGTACGTCATCGACGGCATGCGGCAGAGCGGCACGATCACGGAGGCCAAGGCCGCGCAGTACAGCGCGAAGCTGCCCCCGATTACGAAGAAGCCGAAGAACAACCGGTACCGCGGCCCGAACGGCTACCTGCTCGACATGGCTCGCAAGGAACTGGCGGACATCGTCCCCGAGGATCAGATCAGTGGTGGTGGCCTGAAGGTCGTCACCACCTTCGACTACTCGCGGCAGATCGCCATCGTCAAGGCAGGCCAGGAGCGGCTGCCGGAGAAGCGGTCGAACCTGCACGTAGGTCTGGCCTCGGTTCGGCCGGGCACCGGTCAACTGGTGGCGATGTACGGCGGTCCCGACTACCTGAAAAGCCAGCTGAACTGGGCGACGCTGAAGGCTCGGCCAGGATCGTCCTTCAAACCGTTCGCGGTCGCGGCGGCCTTGCTGGACAACCGGACGATCTACGACGTGTACCAGGGTGACAGCCCGATCGAGATTCAGGGCAAGAAACTCAACAACGAGTTCGATCGGGATTACGGCGACGTCGACCTGATGAAGGCGACCGAGCAGTCCATCAACACTGCCTTCTACGACCTGATCGACAAGCAGATGGACGGCGGCCCGAACAAACTGGTGGACGCCGCCGAGGCTGCAGGGATCCCGAAGACCACCGCCCTTGAGCGAGGGCGGAACAACCCGTCGACCGTGCTCGGTCCGGACCCCTACGCGTCGCCGGTCGACATGGCCAACGCGTACGCGACCTTCGCCGCGAGTGGTAAGTACGTGCCGGTGCACACCTTGAAGAGTGTCACCGGGCCGAACATGAAGCCGTGGAGCGACCAGACCGCCCTCATCGCCAAGGCCAAGCAGGCCTTCCCGGAAAATGTGGCGAACATGGTCAACTACGTGCTGCAGAACGTGGTCGAGAAGGGCACCGGCGACGGCGCCCAGGAGCTCGACCGGCCGGCCGCCGGCAAGACCGGTACGGCCGGTGGCGTTGCTCTCGAGCACCGCGCCGAGAACGCCAAGTGCGACGGCTGCAAGGACGGCGCCGACACGTTGACATCGTGGTGGACGGGGTACACGCCCCAGCTCTCCACCGCGGTGCTCTACCGGGCCGGTAAGACCGGTGAGTCCGACCTCGACCCGTACAGCGATGACAAGGCGTTCTTCGGTGGCAACTGGCCGGTGAAGACCTGGCTGGCCTACATGGAGCCGGCCCTGACGGGCCTGCCGGACGACAAGTTCGCCGAGCCGAACAAGGAAGAAGTCGAGGACAGCCCGACCCCGACATTCACCCCGACGAAGACCGCGACGCCTCCTCCGTCGAGTACGCCGCCGCCGTCCAGCACCCCGCCGCCGCCTCCGACGAGCACACCGCCGCCGTCCAACACGCCGCCGCCTCCGTCGAACACCCCGACGAAGACGAAGACGCCGAAACCCCCGTTCCCGTCGTTCCCGACCAAACCGACTGACACACCAACGGTCCCGGACGATCCAGACGGCCAGTAGCTCCAGAGGACGGCACCCCGCACCGGGGTGCCGTTCTCGCTTTGACCGCGGCTTGGGGGCGAGTGATGGCTGGACGGCGGTTGACGGTTGCCTTGTACGGGTGCGGGATCGTGCTGGTCGGTGCGCTGATGTACGGGTTCTTTCTCGGTACGGCGTACTCGCCGGTGGGTGAGGCTTGTGCGACTGCGCGAGGTGGGCTCAATCGAGACTTCGGTGGGGAGCCGACCGTCACGCCCGGGGGTGTTTCCGATCAGCTCGGTGTGTCGGTGGCCGGAGACCGGGGAGGAGGTCGAGTTGATGTCGCGGAGCGTCACCGTGGTGCCGCTGGTGATCATGGGGCTCGGGGTGGTGGTCGCGGTGGCAGGGGTCGGTGGTGTTCGACCTGGAAAGACCAGATGGGGCACGATGGGGGTGTGAGGGCGCCTAGACGATATGTTGCGCGGCGAGCTTGCTGTGCGCAGAAACGGGCGTCTGGTGGTTGTTGAGCGGACGGCTTCCGAGGAGCAGCCGCGGCGGGCTCGGCGGGCCAAGGAAGCGGCAACGTTCGGGATTCGGTGGCGGCCTGATCTGACCGTGCGGGAGACGCTCGGGTGGTGGTTGGTCAGCCGGATCGGGATCTTCGTCCTCTCCGTGTCGGCTCCGATGTTGTTCAATCGCGGCAGCGACTACCCCAATGTGTGGCGGGCCTGGCTGCAGTGGGATGTGTGGCATTTCAAGGCGATCGCGGAGTTCGGGTACAACCAGGGTGAGCCGTCGGGAGCACCATTGGCGGCGTTCTTTCCGGGGTTGCCGTACCTGATGCGCGTGGTCGGGTGGACCGGGATCGGGCCGGTGGCCGGCGGGGTGGTGATCTCGCTGGTGGCCAGTGCTGTCGCGGGGGTCTACCTCGCGAGGCTGGCGCAGTACGAGTTTCCGCAGTTGAGTGAGCTCGGGCCGAAGGCGGCGTTGATCTGGTTCGCGGCGCCGGTCGGGGTGTTTCTCGCGGCGCCGTACACGGAAGCGCTGTTCTGCGCGTTCGCCTTCCCAGGCTGGCTGGCGGCGCGGCAAGGGCGGTGGGCGCGGGCGGCGGTCTTCGTCGCGCTGGCGTCGACGGTCCGGGTCTCGGGGCTGTTTCTGATCTTCGCGCTCGGCGTCGAGTTCCTCACCTCCAAGAAGCGCGACTGGTACTCCGTACCGTGGCTGGCGTTGCCGTTGATCCCGGTGCTCGGCTTCATGGCCTATCTCAAGCAGATCCACGGCTCCTGGTTCGCCTGGCAGGAGGCGCAGGAGAAGGGGTGGGCGCGCGAGTTCACCAAACCGTGGGTCTCGCTGATGCACACCGTCGAGGCCGCGACCAAGGGGCATTTCGCGGCTGATCGCAGCGACTGGACCTGGATGTTCCGGGCCGAGTTGGTCGCGCTGTTCGTCGGACTGCTGGTGCTGCTGTGGCTGGTCCGGCGACGCTCCTGGGGTGAAGCCGCGTGGGTGGCGAGCACGATCGCCGCGTTCGTCACGTCGTTCTGGATCTACTCACTGACCCGCGCGACGCTGCTGTGGTGGCCGCTCTGGATCGGCCTGGCGGTGATGGCTCACCGAAGGCCCTGGCTGGGCCGCCTCTACCTGGCGGTGGCGATACCCCTGGCAGCCATCTGGGCCGCAGCATTCTTCACGGGCCGCTGGACCGGCTGAGTAGTTCTCCTCAGGCGGTATAGACCAGCATCACTTACCGTCAGTTCATGGCGGACAAGGGGAGCAGTGGCAGTCGGCTGAGCGGTCAAGTCATGTGCCTGGTCGGGGCGCTTGTCGTGGGGGTAGTGGTCGCACTGGTGGCCGGGCTGATCGGTATGTCGGTCTACGAGAGCCAGTGCAGCCCAGATGACGAGTGCTGGGCGCTGCTGGGTGGCCTGGTCATCGGCCTGATCGCCGGGGCGTTCGCTGCCGCGATCACCGTCATCGTGCTGGCGGCACGGGCAGGGGTCGGGGTGGCGTTCGGTGTGGGAGCCGCCATCGCGTTCCTGCTCGCCGCCGGCGCGAACCTCGGCTGGGGTCTCCAGGGCTGGGCCCCACTCCTGTACTTCGCAGCCGCCCTCGCCCTGGCCGCCGGGTTTGTCCTCAGCCAGGCAACGGGCGGCTGGAAGCAGCCGAAGCCGGTCGCGATCGTGCTGTTCGTCGCGATCCTCGGCGGCGCCGCCTTCCCGCTGCTCAAGCAACTCAACGAGGTCCGCCAGGTGCAGCACGACATCGAGAGCCTGGTCGAGCGCCCGCTCCAGCCCACCACGAACGGCACCGGCCTGTGGAGCGTCTCCTACGGGACGACCGGCATCGAGTACTCCGTCCTGGAGCCCGAGCGCAACGGCAGCAGAATCGCCGAGATCGACGTCACCCTCCGGCAGTTGCCCTCGGAGCCGGCACCCTGCACCGGTTTCGCCGACCTGGCCCCGGCGAGCGCGAAGGACTGCACCGAGCTCGAACCGGGCCTTTGGCGCGGCAGGGACGCCCACAAGGCCCACTACTGGGTCCGGGCCGACGCTGGTCAGTGGGCGCACGTGTCGAGCTCGCACTACGTGGGGAGCGTCGCCCTGCAGAACACCCGCGATGCCCGCGCCGAGCAGGTCGCCCGGTCGCTGAAGCCGGGCACCGCCTGGCCCCTCGCGGCGGCGGTGCTGGAGTGCGGATTCTGCACTCCGCTCGCCTGAGTCGTCCAAAATATGGACAGTTCAGGGCCAAGGCAACCTAACCGGAGTCTTGCTCGTCAGTACTGGTGTTGGGGTGGCAGGCCGGGCGGGGTCGCCACCCCTCCATAAATTCTCCGGCGGAACCTCTCAGGGGCAGGTTCCGCCGGAATTTTTCTGCCCGGTTCCAGCGAAAAGCGCGGCGCCCACCGGCAAATGTCTGCCGGTGGGCGCCGCGCTTTCTCAGCTCAGCCGTAGTTCCGATCGATGGACTGCGACGGGGTCGGGCTCGGCTTGGTCTGGGCGACCCGCTGCTCGCTCGGGTGCGTCCCTACCTCGATGCCCTTCACGGTGCCGAGCAGTTCGAGTTCGGACAACGTCACGCCGGTGGCCCCGGCCGCCGGAGTCAGCACCAGCCGGTACTGCGTATAGGCCTTCGGCGCCGCCACACTGAACGACCTCGTGTACGCCGGGAACGCCCAGGTCTGGCCGCTCCGCTTGTCCACCTCGGTCCACGTGGTGCCGTCGTTCGACCCCTCCAGCGTCCAGCCGGCCGGCGCGACCCCGGTGTTGCCGCTGGTCAGCGTGTACATCGTCACCGGGCGACCCTGCTGCAGATTGACCGTCACGGTCGGAGCGGCGCCGGTCAGCGTGACCTGCTTCTTCGAGTCGTTGTCGGTCAGCGCGGAGACATCCACGCCACCGGCGGCGACCACCGCGCCGGCGTCCTCGGTCGAGTCGCGCCACGTCTTCGGGTCCTCGCCCGGAGTCGTGATCGACGGCGGAGCGTCGTTGCGGCCGGTGCCCCAGGTCGACGGCTTGTCGGTCATGTCGAACTCGATCTTGCCGCCGTTGCCGATCAGGTCGTGCGGCAGGTTGGTCGAGGTCCAGGCCTTGCCGTTGACCTTGACGCCCTTCACGTACTTGTTCGTGGCGCTGTTGTTCGGCGCGCTCACGGTCAGTTTCTTCCCACCAGGCAGCCGAACGGATGCCTTGGTGAACAGCGGAGCGCCGATCGCGTACGTCGGCGAGCCGACCTGCAGCGGGTAGAAGCCGAGCATGCTGAACAGGTACCACGCCGACATCTCGCCGTTGTCCTCGTCGCCCGGGTAGCCCTGGCCGATCTCGGACCCGAGGTAGAGCCGGTCCAGCACCTCGCGGACCTTCTCCTGCGTCTTCGACGGCTGCCCGACGAAGTCGTACATGTAGGCGATGTGGTGCGACGGCTGGTTGCTGTGGCCGTACTGGCCCATCCGGACGTCCCGCGCCTCGAGCATCTCGTGGATCGTGCCGCCGTAGCCGCCGGTGTGCAGCGCGTCCTCCGGCGTACTCCAGAACTCGTCGAGCTTCTTGGTCAGCCCTTCGCGACCGCCGTACAGGGCCGCCAGGCCGGCGCCGTCCTGCGGGGTGGAGAAGGCCATGTTCCAGGCGTTCGTCTCGGTGTAGTCGTGACCCCAGTCGCGCGGGTCGAACGTCGTCGGCGAGTTGCCCCAGACACCGGCCACGTCCTTGCCCTGGAAGAAGTTCAGGGTCGGGTCGAACAGCGTCACGTAGTTGCGGGCGCGGTTCAGGTAGTAGTCGTAGTTGTCCTTGTACTCCTGCTTGCGCGGGTCGTTGCTCTTCGCGGCGTCGTACAGCGCCTTCGACATGTTCGCGATGCCGAAGTCGTTGATGTAGCCGTCCATCGACCAGCTGAAGCCCTCACCGGTGTTGTTGGCCGTGTAGCCGTTGAACACCGAGCGGTCGAGACCCTTGCGGCCGACGTTGTCCGTCGGCGGCCGGGCGGCCGCGTTCTTGAGCGCAGCGTCGTACGCCGCCTGGACGTCGATGCCCTTGATCCCCTTCAGGTAGGCATCGGCGAAGGCGACGTCCGAGCTGGTGCCGACCATCAGGTTGGCGTAGCCCGGCGAGGACCAGCGCGAGATCCAGCCGCCGTCCTTGTACTGCTGGACGAACCCGTTGACCAGGTCGGCCGCCTCGTCCTGTGCGAACAGGCTGTACGCCGGCCACACGGTCCGGTAGGTGTCCCAGAACCCGTTGTTGACGTAGGTCTGGCCGGCCACGATCTTCGAGCCGGTCGTGGTCGGGGTGTCCGTCCCGACCTTCGGGGAGGTCGGCGACGCGTACTTGATCACCGGGGCCTGCGCCGTACCGGTGTTCTCCGAGCCGTTGTTCGGGTAGAGGAACAGCCGGTACAGGTTGCCGTACATGGTCTGCAGCTGGTCGGTGGTCGCACCGTCGACCTCGATGGTGGACAGCTTGGCGTCCCAGGCGTTCTGGGCCGCGTTGCGGACCTTCTCGAACCGGCTGCCCGCGGCCAGCTCCAGCTCGAGGTTCTTCTTCGCCTGCTCGGTGCCGATCAGCGAGGTGGCCAGCCGCAGCTGGACCTGCTTCACCTTCGGGTCGAACGAGAAGTAACCGCCGACGTTGGCGCCGCCACCGTTGGCAAGCTTGCCGCTGGCAACGACCTTCTGGTCGACGACGCCGTACACGAACAGCCGGCCGGCGCCGGTCGACAGTCCGCTCTTCACGTCGCTGTAGCCGGTGACCACACCGGTCGCGGCGTCCAGCGTCAGGCCGCCGAGGTTGCTGGTGTTGTCGAAGATCAGCTTCGCCTTGCCGGCCGGGAACGAGAACCGCAGCATCGCCGCGTGGTCGGTCGGGGTCAGCTCGGCCGCGTTGCCGTTGTCGAAGGTGACGCCGTAGTAGTACGGCCGGGCGATCTCGTTGTCATGGCTGAACGCCCAGGCGCGCGCGTCGCGGTTCGCCGTCGGCGTGTCGGCCGTCGACGGCATCACCTGGAAGGTCTGCCGGTCACCCATCCACGGGCTCGGCTCGTGGCTGATCGAGAACGCCTGGATCTCCGGCTTGTTCTGGTCGTTGTTGCCCTTGGCGTAGTCGTACAGCCAGGAGGTCGAGCCGGCGTTGGTGACCGGCGTCCAGAAGTTGAAGCCGTGCGGTACTGCGGTCGCCGGGAAGTTGTTGCCCCGGGAGAAGCCGCCGGTGGAGTTGGTGCCGCGGGTGGTGGCCACCAGGTCCGACGGGTGGTGCCGCGCGATCAGCTGCGAGGCGGCGTCCGTGGTGGTCGCCTTGCTGATCCGGACGTCGTCGACCCAGCCGCGGAAGTCGGCCGGTCCGGTCGCCTTGTCGTAGCCGACCAGGATCCGCTTCACCGTCTTGCCGGCCGCGACCTTGCCCAGGTCGGCCTCGATGTTGTTCCACTGGTTGGTGGACAGGCCCTTGCCGTCGCCCTGCCCGCGCGGGCTGAGCTCGAAGCCGTGGTGGTCCTTGGCCTTCAGGTCGCTCAGGTAGGTGCCGTCCGAGAACGCCAGGTCCACCGCCGCGAAGGTGCTCGGGTAGCTCAGGTCACCCTCGACGTGCTCGGGGAAGATCTTGTACCCGAGCTGGGTGTCCGGGCCGATGGTCAGGTCGACGTCGGCGACCTTGTTCCAGGTGTAGCCCCGGCCCTCGGCGGTCTGGTGACCGGCGTACCGGAAGGACTTGACGCCGGTGAAGCCGGTCCGGGCCCGCGCGTTGTAGGCGCTGGTCGGGCCGGAGTCGAGCCGCGACTCGGCGGTCTTGCCCGGGGGCGGCAGCGGGGCGCCGTTGGACAGGTACCAGTCGGCGAGCTGGACGATGTCCTCGCCGTGGTTCAGCGTGATGTCCAGCTTGAAGAACTTGTACGCCGTCTCGTTGGTGAAGCTGTACTCCTTGGTCTGGAACCGGTCCGGGAAGTCCTCGCCGGTCCGGGTGTCCAGGGTGGTCCAGGTGGTGCCGTTGGCCGAGCCCGACAGGGTCCAGTTCTTCGGGTCGCGCCCGTCGGCGTCGTTCGCGGAGGTGAGCGCGTACTTGCGGATCACCACCGGGGCCGAGGTCTCGTAGGTCAGCCAGCCGGTCGGCTCGAAGACCAGCCACTTGGTGAACTTGTCGCCGTCGGCGACGTTGCTGGCGATCTCACCGCCACCGGTGTTCTCGGCGTTCGCGGTCACTTTGGTGACCTTGTCCATCTCGGAGCCGCCGATCCCGGTCGGCGTCGGGCCCTCGACCCCGCCGGCTCGCGGCTGCCCGTCCGGCCCGGTCTCGACCGCGTCGGTGTAGCCGGGCTGTGGCTGGCCCGGTTCGAAGGAGGTGAAGAAGCTTGTTCCGGCGACGACCGGCTGCGCCTCGGCGGCCGGGATCGAGTTGGATGCGGCGCTCGACGATGTTGAGGACATAGCAGACATTGTCACAACAAGCCCGAGAGACGTGACGAGCCCCAGGGGGCGGCGGAGATCCATCTACGCTCCTTGCACGACAGAACCGGCGTACGGCGGTCGCCGTGTGCCGGAGATTTACGCGGCCCCGATGACAAGGTTGTCAGCCCGCGTCCGGGCTGATCTTGCCTATCGTGATCACCCCTGGTCAAGAGTTCGTCGCTGACCGCTTGCGGCACCGGTGCAGTACGAAGTTATCCACAGGGAGATTCAACTGGTGGTGCGACAGGCACGGAAGGTAACTATTGTGGCTTTCGGGTGATCTGGGGCGGCCACCGTCGACAGGTCGAAACTGCGAGAGCGGGGAGTGAGGATGGAGTCGGCGCGGCCGGGGGCTGTTCGCGGCCACACGCATTTTCTGATTCCTCAGCCTGCTCTCGGCGAAGCGCAGCGACGACTGTTCGATGGAAGTCTCCATCCGGCCGGGTGGATAGCTGACCCGGCCTCGAGTTCCAGCGTGAGCCTGCAATGGAGCCGCGGTGGAGATCTGCTGCGTCTTCAGACGCTCGGCTGGTTTCCTCTGCTGGTCACTGTCGGTCCCGTCGGACGAACTTCGCGGGCGCACCGAGACGCGATTGCGCGGTTGGTGGCCGCGGCGCGCGCCAAAGGGGGCAAGACTCTCAGCGACAGTCAGTTGGTTGGTTACCTCCCGCAAGCCGAACTGCGATGGCAGCGCGCGCTGTCGGAGCGCGTGCGTTTGTCGCGAGCCGAGCAGATACTCGAGGCGCGGCGTTGTCCACGCTGTCGCGCCTGGGTCGAGAACTCTGCTACGCACTGCGCCGGATGCCGGCATCGCTTCACGCCGGCCGAGGACGAGGATCGAGATCAGCTGACCGGTCAGGCGAGGGCGACCATCACCTCAGCGGAGAGGGTGCTGTCAGAGCTTGCTCGTGGAGTGCTCCTGAACGGTCTTGCTCCTCCCGATCAGGACCAGCTGAGCGTTCAACGGGAAGAGGCGACCTCGGTCGTGATGCGACGTGGCTGAGCCCGCACTTGCCGTGGTCCCGACCGAACAGTGGGGTTGGGAGTATCGCGGCCAAGAGGTGGTCATGGTGGAGGAAACTCAGCCGCCGCTGCCCACGATTCCCGTCCCGGCCGCACTGGCGAAGCTGGAGGGTCGGCGGGAGCGTGCACTCCGGTCGGGGCCGCGTCTCAGCTCCGTAGTCCTTGCCGCAGCACTCGGGACCGGCGTCACAGCAGTGACGACCAGCCCGCTGCTTGCCCTCGCACCAGGAGCTCTGACCGCCGGACTCGCGTGGTGGCGGTGGGGGAGGCCGGCCCAGTTGAGGCGCTCGACTCGTCGTGAGCATCAGCTGTGGGCAGCGGCCTGCGCCGAGTCCCTCCAGCGCTTCGAGGACGACGTCCGGGTGTGGGAGCACGAACTCGGCGAACAGGAGCGGATCGGGAAAAGTCGGGCGACTTCCGTCGCGCCCTGGGTGCCAGTGGCACCATCGACCAAGGAGCGGGTCGACCTCTACGGAGGTTCCGCGACGGGCTGGCGAGCGACCTTGCTTGCGATGGGTAGCTCGCTGATGAGTGCCGGTGCACGGCTGACCGTTGTGGATCTGACCCAGGATGGCGTGGCCGAGCCGCTCCGGCGGATGGCGGAATCGTTCGGTGCTCCGATTCGGACCACGACGGTGCCGGACGAGCAGCGAGCCCTGAATCTGCTCGCGGATCTGAGCGCGGAGGAGATCGGAGTCGTCGTCGCGGAGTCGCTGTACGGAGCTGATTCGGGCAAGGATGACTCAAGGGACGTGGACGCGACCCTGGTCCAGCACCTTGCCGAGTGCCTCACCGACGGACCGGTGACCTTCGGGCGGCTGCATCTCGCGCTGCAGGTCGCGCTACGGCAACTCGGGCCGGACGACCGTCGAGAACTCAGCAGGCCGGAGTACAGCGCGATCACCGACTTCTTGAGCGAGGCTGCGCGGCGCACCGCTGAACCGCGGCTCTTTCGCCTGGCCGCTGGGGTGAAGAGGTTGGCCGGCAGTGGCGGGTCCGAACCGGTGGACAGCTGGACCGACGAAGGCATTTCTCTGCGGCTGATGCAGATGTCGGACCGTGAGCCGCAATTGACGGCCGCCCTGCTACGGCAGGTGATCTTCCAGGTCGTCGCTTGCCATGTGCAGCGCGGCGAGCTGACCGGGAATGGTGAGCGCGTCGTCCTGATTGCGGGAGCCGACGGGATTCCGCGAGCCGACCTGGAACGCTTCGACGGACTGTGCCGGCGAAACAACCTTCGGCTGGTCCTGCTCTTCTCACACCTTCGCGACGATGCGGTGGACCTCCTTGGAGGAGGGGACGCCGTTGTCTTCATGAGACTCGGAAACGCGAAGGAGGCCGAGCAGGCGGCGACCTTCATCGGGCGTCAGCATCGCTTGGTGGCCAGCCAGTTCACCTACTCGCGTGGGACCAGTACCTCCGTCGGAACCTCTGACAACACCACGCGGGGCAACAGCTCGTCCACCGCGGAATCGGCCGGTGTCCAGAGCTCGGACTCAAGGCAGACAACCTTCGGACTGCTGTTCAGCAGGAGACATCGCTCGGGGAGCAAGAGCACCGGCGAGCAGTACTCGGTCAGTACCACTGGCGGTACCTCCTGGTCGGAGTCGGTTTCCACGTCGACTCAGCAGGGCACGAACGAGAGCACCTCGGTCGGACACCAGCGGACCTACGAGTACGCGGTCGAGCCGACCGTCCTGCAGGGATTGTCGCCGACCGCGTTCATCATGGTCGACCCTCGTGATCCGGCCAGCCCGCGGCTCGGCGATTGCGATCCGCGGCTCGGTCGCGAATGAGTCCTCTGGAGTTGCCGTCCTTCCGGCTGACCGAAGTTCCGATGCCGGGCGACCCGGAAAGCTCTCCCTCCCAACGGCTGACGGCTCTACAGCGAAGTCTCCTGCCGGGACTCACAGCGGCTGCTTCTGCTGGCAGGCCGTTCAGTTGCTGCTGGCTACGAACCGAACCATCAGGTCCAGTGGAGATACGTCTTGGGTTCGAACCCGACAGTCGGGGCAGGGTGCCCTATCCGTCCGGTGCCCGGGGGATCGCGGCCCAGCCCGCGACGATGCCTTGCTGGCTGGCCGTCAACGCACAGCACGATGTTCTCAGCATGCTCCCCGCCTCGGATGCGGATCCGAGCGGCCTGCTGGAGGACCTGCTCGAAGCTTTGGAGGACCTGCCGTTCGCGTGGCTCGTCGTGGCTACCCCCACTGCAGCCACCGAGCGGGATGAGCTCCTTGACGACCTGCATCTACGGATCACAGTCGGGCTGGACCGGGAGAAGATCTCGGGCCGCGAGGCCGTCGAGCTCGAGCGGAATCGGTCGAAGTACCGCGATTTCTCGGCTGCGCCCGGGGGGATGTGGCAGGTCCGAATTCTGGTCGGCGCAATGGACGAGACGTCCGCCAGGACTGTCGCCCACACGTTGTCCGGAGCGGCTGACCTCCAGCTGACGCCGTACTCGCTGTCGCCGTCCGACGATCCGGGCGAGCTTGAGGAGGTGTACGCCAAAGCGGCCGTCCTGGACGCGACCGGCGATCTGCTGACTGCGATCGCCAGGCCTCCTCTCCGCGAGATCCCGGGTGTGCGCATCGTGGAGCAGATTCGGTTCGACCAAACTCCTGAGACTCCGTCCGGCGGAGTGCCGCTGGGCGACGTCATCGATCTCGGCGGCCGATCAGCTGCCAGCGTCGACATCCCGTTGTCGACACTGAACAGGCACGCTCTCGTGGCAGGGGCCACCGGATCAGGAAAATCGCAGACGGTCAGGCACCTGCTCGAAGGCCTTCATGCTGCCTCGGTTCCTTGGCTGGTCATCGAGCCGGCCAAGGCGGAATACGCAGCGATGGCCGGTCGGCTGGGACCGGATGCCGACGTGGCGGTCATCCGCTTGGGCGACATCGCGGCAGTGCCCCTGAGTCTGAACCCGCTGGAGCCTGAAGCCGGCTTTCCTCTCCAGACCCACCTTGACCTGGTGCGCGCTCTGTTCCTCGCGGCCTTCGAGGCCAACGAGCCGTTTCCGCAGGTGCTGAGCCAAGCACTGATGCGCTGCTACACCTCTCTGGGGTGGAACCTCGCTCTGAGCAGCCCGAGTTCTGACGGACCACCACCGCGCTTCCCCACTCTTGTCGATCTGCAGCGCACCGCCGGCGAGGTCATCGACGACATCGGGTACGGCGCCGAACTGGCGGCGGACGTGCGGGGATTCGTCGATGTCCGGCTGACGTCTCTGTTGCTGGGAACTCCCGGCCGGTTCCTCGGCGGGGGGCACCCGCTGGATATGGCGGACCTGCTGAGCAGGAACGTCGTTCTCGAGCTGGAGGACGTCGGGGACGACCAGGACAAGGCCTTCTGTATGGGCATCGTGCTGATCCGGCTGGTCGAGTACCTCAGGGTTCGGCACTCCGCCGCTGGTGGCTCTGCCGGTCTTCGACATGTCACCGTGGTCGAGGAGGCGCATCGGCTGCTCAAAGCGACCGCCAACGGAGCGCCGGCCGGTCACGCCGTGGAGATGTTCGCCGGGCTTTTGGCTGAGGTCCGAGCCTACGGCGAGGGAATCGTGGTGGCCGAGCAGATCCCGAGCAAACTGATCTCCGATGTGGTGAAGAACTCGGCCTTGAAGATCCTGCACCGATTGCCGGCCGCCGACGATCGTGAGCAGATCGGTGCGACGATGAATCTCGGCGAGGCCCAGTCACGTGCCGTCGTGTCACTCGCGCCCGGGCAAGCCGTGGTGTTCGCCGATGGTATGGACAGGCCGGTGCTGGCCAGGATTCCACTGGGCGAAGATCGTGAGCTGCGCGCAGCCAAGCCGCCGACGGTCGCGACTGTCGGACGCCGGACGGGCGCTTGCGGAGCGAGTTGCCTGAAGCATCCGTGCGATCTGCGTGAGATGGGACGCGCGTATGACTGGGTTGAGCTCCACTCGGAGCTTGCGCTCTGGGTGGAGCTGCTCACCGTGGCGCACCTAGCCGGGCTCCCCAGCCCGAAACCGCGAGATCGCAGCGTGATGGTCGCTGAACTTTCGGTCCGCCAGCTCGAGTGCGTGGTGGCCGAGACTGTCACCCGAGCGGTCTCAGGCCGGGCCCGATCAATTGGCTCGACGTACCGGCCCGAAGCGCTGATGGCGCATCTCGCGGAAGTTGCGGCGGGAGCCTTGGTCGGCCGCGAGGTGGTCTGCGAGACAGTCGAGACAGAATGGCAGGCAGGACGCTACAGGTTCTCCGATGTGGCCGAGGCCCTCTACAAGTTCACTGGCCCCGCCGACCAACCGCACCCACTGACAGCGGAATGGGCAAGTCGAGGCTTGCGTCTGCGAGGGGACACGATCGAGGCGCAGTGCGAGAGCTACCTTTTGCGTCCAGGAGCCCGGACGCCGGGAACGGCCTTGCTGCATGGCGATGGGAACATCACCCGCCTGGTAGCGGAGTTGTCGGGTGCCGACGGCTTCACGGAGCAGTTGATCGAGGCGGCCGCCATCCTCGATATACCTCTCCAGTGGCACCGGTACATATTCCAGCTGGCAAAAAGCACCGCAGGAGTCGTTTCGAATGGCTGAGCTGGACCGTAGTCACCATCGAGAGGACGTGCCAGATCCTCGCCTTGAACGCCAGCCGACTGAGGATAGTTTGCGGGAACCGCGAGCTACAGAGCGGGCCAACGATGACGACAGATCCGCGGATCGCAGCGCCACCAAAGACCTGCGGGCTCAGATGCTCAAGGACGACACCTTCGCGCGCCATGCAGCCGGTCATGAGTTGGAGCATGTTCATCGCGAGGTCGAGAAGCGATCTGAGGACTCCGCGGCCAAGCAATCAGGTTCCCACCCCCGGGAAAACGACCAGCTTGAGGTATCTCGCTTTGAGGTCGCCGGACGACATGATGTCGCAGATCGTGATGTCCGAATGGCAGATGACACGGTCGCCCGGCTGGACCTGGCGGGTGCGGAACAAGCCTCGGCAATTCGTTCCACCGATGATTCAGACCAAGGCGCCAGTGATCAACCAGGAAGACCTCACCTAGGCCGGGGTCATTCTCTGCCGAATGAAGTACAGGAGATGCGCAAGGCCGAGGTCGAGGGGTCGAGCGCCATAGAGCGACCGCTAGGTCTGGATGAAGCCCGACCGGCGACCGACGACCGACGAAGCGATGGCGCAATCTCTGTTACCAGCGATGAGTTGCTCAAGACGGACGCAGACGACGCCCCACCTGCTGACCGGACCGACCCGGTTGACCGAGATGACAAGGCCGAGGAGGACAGTGTCGCTCCCTCGGCGGCTGAAGATGAGGAAGGTGTGGCCGCTGCCGACAGGCAGCAGGAGAAGCCGGAGCGGGCCGATCACGAGACAGACTCGAAAGGGTTCAGTCTTGACCGACAGATCGGTGACGAGCGCGCGAAGGAGGTCGTGGACCGCTGGGATCCGCGGCGTGCCAATCTGCCCGTTCGTCCGGCTGATCACAGTCAGGCAGCAGGTGATGCTCCGGAGAGTGACGATCAGTTTGTTGAGATGGCTGACCAGGACGCGGTTGAGTACATCAAGGCGAATCAAGAAGACCGGCCGTGGCTGGCGCCGGCAGTGACGTGTGATCCAAAGATCCAACGGATCTATGTGGCACTCGACCTTGGCAGTGGGCACTCGCACTATCGGCATGGGGCAATGGGTGGCGACGAGATCCAGAAACGCCGTGTGGCCTATCTCGAGGATCCGGCGCAACTGGATCCTGCCAAGCGCGAGCGAAGCATCGATGGGCTGAAGGCGAGACAGGTCCACCTCTGTGGGGTGGACACGACCAGGGTGCACGACGCGACCGCCTTCGCTGTGGCGTTCGCCCGCGCCGTCGAACACCCCGCTCTGCGGGATGTCCTGGACCAGGCGTGGGATGAGAACGAGCGGCCAGACGCAGTGGAGATACCCATCACCGATCTGCTTGGCCCTGATGGCCATCAATACTGTTCAGGATATCGTCTGCAAGGTGAGTGGCCGGAGTCTCGCGCTATGCGAAAAGAATGGGTCATGGCGCGGAGGCAAGGGCTCGATCTGGCCGGAATCCCCGAGCCGACGGCTGAGCGGATACCGAGCTTTGAGGGCGGTACATTTGTGTTCAGATTCCTGTCCAACTCGCACAGTCAGAGCTATGAGGTCGCCACTATGTTCCCCCAAGCGCCGGCCACAAAACCTGAAGGAGTAGCAGAGAATGCCTGAGATTGAGCGCTACTGGCTGAAGGACAAGACTGCTCCCTTCGCGGTTTTTCTGAATTTCCTGGAGAAGTATTATCATCCGGAGATTCGGTATGACAATTTTGAAGCTCTAATTCGACGCGCGAAGGCAGATCGGGAGGATGACGCTGACCTGGCGGTTTTCAAGCAAGAATTTGTCAGGTTGATCAAAGGTGATCGGGAGGGTCTTCATCCGCTGGCATTGAGTACTGCGGCCGAGTATGACGAACGTAATGACGACGAGTTTCTGGCAACCCTTTGGCGCCAGCTCTATCCAGGTGCAGTCCCGCCCAGCTAGCACTTCTGGCAAATGTCGGGTAGGTCGAAGGTGAGGGTGGAGAGATCAGCGTCATCTTTGAGGTTGGCGAGACCGAGGTCTGGAATCCCTCCAACAATGTAGGTCGGATATTCGTCGGGCAGACGCGCGTCTTTGAAGAGGTCACCAAACGGAGTTCTGGGTTGGGTGACGTGCTGGACGACGAGGTTGCCATTGACGGAGCCCTCTTCGCGGAGTTCGTGGAGGCCCTCGTCGATCTGCACGACGGCACGAATCACCCTGTGCTGCACAGTCTGCTGAAGGGATACATCGGGACGGCCCTGGTCCTGGCGCAGCGGTCCGCTGTGCTCAGGGTCTCGAAGGAGCGACTCGCCGCAGGTGGTTGGTTGGAGTACGCGGAAGGGCTTGCGCGCTCCATGCCGAGTTGAGATGTGTGTTGTTGCTCAACTCGGTATGAAGGGTGGTGGGTTGCGCGGGTGGCGACCGGTTCTGGCCACGCGGGTAGGTTGGCGGACATGGACGGATTCGACGACAGGGTGCTCGTGACGGGTGCCGCCGGCTTCATCGGGCGGGCCGTGGTGGCGGCGTTGCGGGAGCGGGATCTACCGGTGACCGCGGTGGACCGGGAGGCGCCGGATCCGGCTTGGGACGAGGGCGTCACGGTGATCACCGGTGAACTGTCGGAGCAGGAGGTCTGCATCGCGGCCTTCGAGACTCGGCCGCGGGCAGTGGTGCACCTGGCGGCCATGACCTCGGTACTGCGCTCCGTCGGCTCCCCGATGCGGACCTTTGCCGAGAACGTGACCATCACCCAGGTGCTGCTCGAGCTGTCCCGGGGTAGTGGGGTCGACAGCTTCGTGCTGGCCTCCACCAATGCCGTGGTCGGCGACGTGGGCGAGGAGACGATCACTGTCGACCAGGCGCTGCGCCCGCTCACGCCGTACGGGGCGACGAAGGCTGCGGCGGAGATGCTGCTCTCGGCGTACTCCGGGAGCTACGACCTGGCGACGGCGGCTCTGCGGTTCACCAACGTCTACGGACCGGGCATGGGCCACAAGGACAGCTTCGTGCCGCGGATGATGCGGGCAGCCCTCAGTGGCGGCAGTGTGGAGATCTACGGCGACGGCAAGCAGCGCCGGGACCTCGTGTACGTCGACGACGTGGTTGCCGCCGTGCTGCTCGCGCTGGACAACCGCTTCGACGGCCGGGCCATCATCGGCTCCGGCAACTCGGTGTCCGTGCTCGACCTGGTCGACACCGTGCGCACGGTCACCGGCGCCGCAGTACCGGCTGAGCATGTGGAGGCGCCGGACGGGGAGATGCCGGCGGTGATCGTGGACGTGACCGCGAGTGCGGACCGGCTCGGCTACCGGCCGACGGTCTCGCTGGAGGACGGCCTGGCCCGGACGTGGCAGTACTTCCAATCCCAGTAAGACACGCCCTCCGGGCCCACTGGCTGCTCGTCACCTTCCTGGTGGCGAGCCTGGTACTGCGTGTGCTGGCGACCGTCGCCTATCGGCCGGCCATCATCTACACCGACTCGGTGCAGTACCTGAAGAACATGCAGGACCTGAGCCCGGCCCAGCTCAACCCGATCGGCTACGACTTCGTCCTGAAGCCACTGGTCGACCTAGGTGGCCTCACCGGCGTGGTGATCGCACAGCACCTCGCCGGGCTGGCCATCGGCGTCGCCATCTACCCGCTGGCGCGCAGGCTGACTGTGTACAAGTGGCTGGCAGCCCTGGCCGCGGCCCCGATCCTGCTCGACGCCTACCAGGTGCAGATCGAGCAGAACATCATGGCTGAGACCACCTTCGACGTACTGCTCGTCGGAGTGCTCTGGGCTCTCCTTGGCTGGGGCAAGCCAGGCTGGAAGCGGGCACTGCTGGCGGGCCTGCTCCTGGGCGCAGCCTTCGCAGTGCGGACTATCGGGCTCACCCTGATCGTGGCGGCGCTGCTGTACCTCGTAGTGGTCGGCTCCGATTGGCGGCACCACCGCACCAGGCTCGTACTGCGTACCGCCGCCTGCCTGGCCGGCTTCGCCCTCGTCTTCGGCGCCTACGTCAACTACGTGCACAGCGAGACCGGCAAGTGGGCCATCTCGGGTGCGGAGAACCAGGTCCTCTACGGCCGCACCGCAGTGGTGGCCGACTGCGCCAAGCTGCCGCTCAACGAAGGCACCAAGCTCTTCTGCCCGGAGGAGCCGCTCGGGCAGCGCCTGGGCGTCGACAAGTACGCGCACAACCGCTACGGCGATCCCAACTGGCCGGGGCCGCTGCCGCCGGGGACCACCAAGCAGGAGTTGGCCCAGGAGTTCAGTGCCCTGGTGATCAAGCATCAGCCGTTCGATGTCGCCTGGGCGGCTCTGCAGGACTTCGCCAAGGGTTTCGCGCCGACCAGGACCACGTCGCCGGATGATGTGCCGCTGGAGCGCTGGCAGTTCCAGCTGACCTACCCGAACCTTGAGGACCCCAATACGGCCAAGGCGGCGGAGCAGTGGGGAGGCATGTCGCCCCACGTCAACCACGGCCCTGCCGCAGTACTGCGTGCCTACCAACTCAACGGGGGCTACACCTCGGGCCTGGCCCTGGGCATCGCCGTACTGATCGCGTTGGCCGCAGTAGCCGGTGTCGGTCGAGCGAAGCAGTCACGGCTTCGCTCGGCGGCGCTGCTGCCGGTGGCGGCCGGGGTCATCCTGCTGCTGGGCTCTGCGGCGTTCGAGTTCTCGTGGCGGTACCAGCTGCCGGGGCTGGTGCTGTTCCCGCTGGCCGGAGCGATCGGGCTCCGGGCGATCCTCGGCAAGGACCAGGCGCGGCCGGCCCTGGGGAGTTATCCGGATCAGACCGACTCCGAGGCGCTGGACGACTTCCGGGCCAGGCACGGGGAGGTGGTGTTCGCGCCGATCGTCGTGGTGATCGCCGCCTACAACGAGGCCGGTGGGATCGGTCCGGTGCTGGCCGGGATGCCCAAGACGTGCGCCGGGCTGCCGGTCGACGTACTGGTGGTGGTGGACGGTGCCGAGGACAACACCGCTGAGATCGCAGTCGCGCAAGGTGCCTATGTCTGTGTTGCCCCGCGCAACCGTGGCCAGGGTGCAGCGCTCAGGCTCGGTTATCAGCTGGCCGGGCAGGGCGGAGCGGAGTACGTCGCGACGACGGATGCGGACGGCCAGTACGACAACGACGAGCTCGATGTCCTGCTGCAGCCGATCCTGGCGGGCAAGGCGGACTTCGTCACGGGCTCACGTCGGCTGGGGGCAGAGGATGCCGACAGTCGGCTGCGCTGGCTCGGTGTTCGCGTTTTCGCTGCTCTGGCGTCGATTTTGACCCGCAGGCGCCTGACCGACACGTCCTTCGGGTTCCGCGCGATGCGGGCGGGGCTGGCCTGCAAGGTGACGCTGCGCGAGCCGCAGTACCAGTCGTCGGAGTTGCTGCTCGGAGTACTGGCCAGTGGTGCTCGAGTGGTCGAGCTGCCGATGACCATGCGGCGCAGGGGAGACGGGACCAGCAAGAAGGGACCGGGGCTGGTCTACGGCGCCAACTACGCGCGGGTGATGACCACTACGTGGTGGCGGGAGTACGTGCCACGCACAGTACGGTTTGGCCGAAGGGCACGGGAATCCGGCGCTCGACCGCCCGCGTGACCGGTACTACGAACCTGTCGTAGATCGCCACCAGCTTCGGGTTCGGCGCCGTGCTGCCGCCGCGCCGGACGGCTGCCCACCAAGCGATTCCGCCGAGCAGGTTGACCGGTTTCGCGATCTCGACCTGCAACCCGGCCCGCCGGACCGCATCGGTGACGGTTGCCGGCGTGTAGCGGCGGAAATGCCCGACCCGCCGGTCGAACTCGCCGTACAGCTGCTGGTAGCCGGGCACCCACAGCACGATGCTCCCGCCGGGGACGACGAGTTTCGCCAACGACGCAAGGGCTGCCGCGTCGTCCTCGATGTGCTCCAGCACGTTGATCGCGATCACCGACTCGACCGGCTCGGCCAGCGAAAAATCATTGCCCAGGGCAAATTGTTGGGCCTCGACCTCGGGGCGGTCGGCGAACCGCTGGTCCAGCAGCGCGACGGCGCCCGGGTCGGCATCGGTGACCACCAAGCGGTCCAGACCGGTGAACTGCGCGGCGAACTCGCCCAGGCCGGCGCCGACCTCGAGCACGGAGCGTCCGCAGTACGGCGCGATCAGTTCTCGTTGGTACCGCCGGTAGCGCGGCTGGTCGGCGCCGCCCTGCTCGAGGCTGCGGCCGGTGGCGTTGCTGAAGGCTCCGTTGTGTTCTTGCATCGGGCCCATTGTGCAACCCGGACCCCAACCGCTGTGGATTCACAGCAGATTGCCAGCTTCCCGTCAGGTGCTTCCGGTGCTGGTTGGGTACACATGACAGGACAAAGCAAGATTTTTCGTTCGAAAGGCGGTTGGTCCGTGCGCGTTCTCGTCCTGGGTGGTGACGGTTACCTGGGGTGGCCGACTGCACTGCACCTGTCCGACAGCGGACATCAGACGGCGGTGCTCGACAACTTCGCGCGCCGGGGCTACGACCGCGAGCTCGGGGTCGACAGCCTGGTGCCGATCGAAGACCTCGAGACCCGGGTCGCCGCCTGGCAGGAGGTGTCCGGGCAGCAGATCACGGCGTACACCGGTGATCTGTGCGACGCCGAGTTCGTCTATCGGGTGGTGGCCGAGTTCAAGCCCGAGGCGATCGTGCACTTCGCCGAGCAGCGGGCCGCGCCGTACTCGATGATCGACCGCGCGCACGCCGTCTACACGCAGCAGAACAACGTGATCGGCACCCTGAACCTGATGTACGCGATCGCGGAGCTCGACCCGCAGATCCACCTGGTCAAGCTCGGCACGATGGGCGAGTACGGCACGCCCAATATCGACATCGAGGAGGGCTGGCTGGAGGTCGAGCACAACGGCCGCAAGGACCGGATGCTCTATCCGAAGAAGCCGGGCTCCTTCTACCACCTGAGCAAGGTGCACGACTCGCACAACCTGGAGTTCGGCTGCCGGGTCTGGGGGCTGCGGGTGACGGACCTCAACCAGGGTGTGGTCTACGGGCAGCAGACGCCGCAGACCGTGCAGGACCCGCGGCTGGCCACCCGGTTCGACTACGACGCCGTGTTCGGCACGGTGCTGAACCGCTTCGTCATCCAGGCCGTGCTCGGCGAGCCGCTGACCGTCTACGGCACCGGGCAGCAGACCCGTGGCCTGCTGGACATCCGGGACACCATCGAGTGCATCCGGCTGGCGGTCGAGAACCCGGCCGACGTGGGCGAGTTCCGCGTCTTCAACCAGATGACGGAGAGCTACTCGGTCAGCCAGATCGCCGAGAAGGTCGCCGAGTGCTTCCCCGGCCCGGTGCAGGTCGACCACCTGGAGAACCCGCGGGTCGAGCAGCCGGAGCACTACTACAACGTCAAGCACACCGGCCTGGTCGGCCTCGGCCTGCAGCCGCACCTGCTCTCGGAGACGCTGATCGAGTCGATGTTCCCGATCGTGGCCGAGCACAAGGACCGGGTGAACCTGTCCGCGCTGCTCCCGACCGTCCAGTGGCGGGGCGGTCTGAAAACCTGAGCGAACGGCGGTCATCCGGCCGGATGACCGCCCACGGCTCAGTCCATCGACACCTTGTCGAAGTTCGTGGTGGTGTAGCGGACGTCGACGCCGACCTCGTCGCCGACGGCGGGCGGGGCCACCGAGGACGGCAGGAACAGCATGCTCGCCTGCATGTGCGGCGGCTCGGCGAACCAGCGCTGCTTGCCCTCGATCGTGAACGGCGACAACGCCATCCCGGCGGCGTCCAGGCTGCCCTTGGCCATCGCGATCGCGCGCTGCCGGACGGTGGCCGCCGCGGTCGGGGCCTCCAGGCCGACGCCGTGCGCGGTACCGCCGGAGACGACCAGGATGTGACCGTCGCCGGCCACCCGGCGCTGCCGGTAGCCGACCCGCTCACCGCGGCGGACCGAGTGCACGTCGAGCACCGTCGCCCGGACGGTGAAGGCGCCACGGTCGCCGAGCCAGAGGCCGGTGCCCATCCGGAGCTTCACGTTCTCGCCGATGTCGGCGAGCTTCTGGACCGGGACGTGGGAGACCCACAGCGGCCCGTTGCGGACCGCCCGGGCGGCGCGACCGAGCTCCTGAGCCTCCCGGATGTTCGCGGACGTGCCGCCCGCGCCCATCGGGAAGTGCAGCGACCAGCCTTCGAACTTGATCCGGTCCAGTGCGTTCAGGAGCATCGTGTGCCGCAGCTCGCGAGCGCCTATCCCGTGCCGGTGCATCGAGGTCTGCACCTCGATCAGCACCCGGCTGCCGGCCGGGATCGAGACCAGGTCGGCCAGCCGGCCGACCGTGTGGATGATGTTCTTGCCCTGCGGGATCTCCAGGAACGGCCGCCACGGCGAGAGCACCATGACGTCGTCCTTGAAGTCCGGCGGGACCTCGGTGTAGGTGCCGACCGCGACGGTCCGGGCACCGAGTGCACGGGACTCGGCCAGCAGCCGGGTGTTGCCGACGCCGTACCCGTTGCCTTTGGCGACCGGCACGATGTCGGGGTTCCACGTGGAACGTAGATGGTCGCGCCACCGATCGGAATCGATGTGCAGGATCAGGGGCATGTTGTCATCGCCGTCTCATGTAGAGGTCGAATGCGGTGTAAAGCGCCTTGTTCAACGGCAGATCCCACTCACCGACGTACTCGACGGCCTCGCCGCCGGTGCCGACCTTGAACTGGATCAACCCGACGTGCGGGTCGTTCGCGTCCAAGGTGTCGGTGATGCCCCGTAGGTCGTACACGGACGCACCCTCGGCGAGGGCGTCCGACATCATCCGCCACTGGATCGCGTTCGATCCGCGGACGTCTCGCTTGGCGGTCGAGCTGGCTCCGTAGGAGTACCAGGAGTGACCACCGACCCGGACCCAGATCGTCGAGGCGACCAGGTCGCCCTCGTGATGGGCGTTGTAGACCCGGAAGTCGCAGCAGTCGGCCGGCTGGTCGGCCATCGCCTCGTACATCTTGACGAAGTACGGCAGCGGCCGCGGCGTGAAGTGGTCCCGCTCGGCCGTCTCCAGGTAGAGGCCGTGGAAGGCCTTCAGGTCCTCGATCGTGCCCTGGGTGACCTCGACGCCGAGCTTGGCCGACTTCTTGATGTTGCGGCGCCACTGCTGGTTCATCCCGGTCAGCAGGTCTTCCGGGGTCTTGCCCGCCAGCGGCACCTGGAACACGTACTGCGGTTGTCCCGCGGCGAAGCCCTCGCCGGTCTTCGGCGCCTTCCAGCCGAGCGCGCGGAGCTGGGCCGTCACGGTCGCGCCGGACGGCTCGATCACGTCCGGGCGGACATCGCCGAGTTTCGGCTGCTGCCCACCGGCGATCGCGTCCTTGATCGTCTTCGCGGTCCAGCGCCGGGTCGGCACCGGCGGGCCCATCCGCAGCCCGAACGCGCCCTGCTCGGCGGTGTGCGCAGCCAGCGGGCGCAGGTAGCGGCCGAGGTCGATCGCGTCCCAGTCGATCACCGGGCCCTCGGGCAGGTAGGCCAGGTAGCGCTTGACCTTCGGCATCTGCCGGTAGAGCACCAGCGCCACGCCGACCAGGTCGTTCGGAGCGGCCGGATCGAACCAGCCCAGTGACTCGGCCTTCCACTCGCTCTTCACCGCCGCCCACCCGGGGGTCTGCAGGAAGCTCGCCGAGGGCTGCGCCGCGAGATAGGCGGCGTGCTGCTCGGCGGAGATGGTCCGGATGCTCAAGTCACTCACGGTCGGTCAGGTTACCGGCCCGCGGCCTCAGACCGTAGCTGAGCCGGAAACCTGACCGTGGATTACTCAGCTAGCAACACTTCGGACAGCTCCCAGAGCCGGGTTGCGGCCTCCGGGTCGAGCGCGTGCGCGGCCACCCCGGACACACCCGGTACTACGCTCCGCTCGGCCTCGTTGTTGTCTTCGAAGTACCGGCCGGTGATGCCGTCGACCAGCGGCGACCCGGCCAGCAGGGCCGAGGTTGCGGCGCCCTGCTCCGGCGTCTTCCACTCGAAGCCTTCGACGGCGGCCTTGAGGGCCGGGTCGTTCTCGAAGTCGACGTGCCGCTGCAGGGCGGTCATGATTCCGCCCGGCATCAGGGAGTTGGTGACGATCCCGTCCGGGGCCCAGCGCTTGGCCGCCTCGACGGCGAAGAGCGCGTTGGCCGTCTTGGACTGGCCGTAGGCGATCCAGGCGTCGTACGGGCGACGCTCGAAGTGGATGTCCTCGAAGTCGATCCCCGACCGGTGGTGGGCCGACGAGCTGACCGCGACGATCCGGGCGTTGCCGGCCGCCGCGAGCGCGGGGTGCAGTGCGAGTGCGAGACCGAAGTGGCCGAGGTGGTTGGTCGCGAACTGGTGCTCCCAGCCTTCCGGCGTACGGGTCAGTGGCTCGGCCATCACGCCGGCGTTGTTGACCAGGATGTGCAGCGGGCCTCGCCAGTTCGTACCGAAGGCGCGCACCGATTCGCGGTCGGCGAGCTCGAGCGGGGCGACGTACAGGCTCTGGTTGCCGGTCGATGCGGTGATCTCGGCGGCGACCCGCTCGCCCGCCGCGGTGTTGCGGACGGCCAGTGTCACCTCGGCTCCGGCGGCCGCGAGTGCCCGCACGGTCTCGACGCCGATACCGGAGGCGCCGCCGGTGACGACCGCTCGCCGACCAGTCAGGTCGACGCCGGCCAGCACCTCGGCCGCGGTCGAGGCGCGGGTGAAGGGGGTGGTGATTCTGCTCATCGAAGTATCCGTTCCTGCTGCGCGCTAGAGTTAACCGGAGGAGCCTCCGGTGGAACTCCAGTTAAGCGGAGGAACCTCCGTTTCACAAGCCGCCGGTCGGTTCGGCTAGGTTCGTGGTCCAGTCAGGTGTCGAGAGGGGGTCCGATGAGCGCGACAAGTGAGCGGCCGCTGCGCGCGGACGCCCAGCGCAACCGCGACCTGCTGCTCGACGCGGCCGGTCAGGCCTTCACCGACTGTGGCGCCGACGCGACGCTGGAGGGCATCGCCAAGAACGCCGGCGTCGGGATCGGCACGCTCTACCGGCATTTCCCGACCCGGGAGGCGCTGGTCGAGGCGGTCTACCGCAACGAGTTGGCCACCGTCTGCGCCGCCGCTCCCGAGCTGCTCGCCGCGATGCCGCCGGTCGAGGCGACCAGGGCCTGGATGGGGCGCTTCGTCGACTTCATGACCCGCAAGATCGGGATGGCCGACGCGCTTCGGGCGCTGATCGCCTCCGGCGCCGATCCGTATGCGCACAGCTTCGAGTTACTGGTCGGCGCGATCCAGCCGCTGCTGGAGGCTGCCGCCGCGGCCGGTGAGATCCGCTCGGACTTCGCGGCCGAAGACGTGCTGATGAGCTTGAGCGGAGTCGGGCTCGCCGCCGGCTCCAACAGCGAGCAGACCGGCCGGTTGCTCGATCTGCTGCTGGACGGTCTGCGCTACCGCGGCTGAAGGGTTGGTCCATGCAGAAGGTCGCATTGGTGACCGGGTCGACCTCTGGGATCGGAGCGGCGACGGTACGGCGCTTTGCCGCTGACGGTTTCCAGGTGGTGGTGCACTCGCGGAGCAGTCGGGAGGCCGGGCTCGCGCTGGCTTCGGAGCTGGGTGGGACCTACCTGCAGGCCGACTTGTCGCAGGAAGACCAGGCTGCGGGGTTGGTGCCAGCGGTGCTGGACGCGCATGGGCGGCTCGACGTACTGGTGAACAACGCTGGGATCAGTTGGCCGGTGCCACATGCCGACCTCGACGGGTTGTCTGCCGCGGACTGGCGTCGGCTACTCGAGGTCAACCTGATCGCGCCGTGGCTGCTGTGTACCGCGGCGCTGCCCGCGCTCCGCGACGCGCAGGGCGCGATCGTCAACGTGACCAGCCATGCCGGTGTCCGGCCGAAGGGCAGCTCGATCGCGTACGCCGCGAGCAAGGCGGCGCTGAACCATGTCACCAAGTTGCTCGCCGCGGCGCTGGGGCCCGGAGTACGGGTTAATGCGGTGGCGCCTGGGCTTGTGGATACTCCGCTGACAGCTGATTGGACCGAGGCGCAGGAGCTGTGGAAAACCGTCAGTCCGATGGGCCGGGCCGCGCAGCCGGCGGACGTGGCCGACCTGATCGCGATGATCGCCGCGCACCAGTATCTGACCGGTGAAGTGATCCTGCTCGACGGCGGGCTCAACCTGCGCTGATTCTGTCGGCGGCGGCTTCTACGATCGGCGGATGCCGTCTGCTGTTGCTCTGGGTCAGGACTTCCGGCGGCTGTGGGCCGCGTATGCGATCAGCGCGATCGGGAGCGGCATCGGGTACGGCGCACTGCCGCTGGTCGCCTTGCTCGTGCTCGACGTGAGCGCTTTCCAGGTGTCGCTGCTGGCCGCGTTGTCGGCGGTGGTGGGCGCTGTGCTCGCGTTGCCGATGGGTGACTTCATCGAGCAGCGCCGCAAGCGGCCGGTGATGGTCGCGGCGGACGTCGTACGGTTCGTCGCGCTGCTGAGCGTGCCGGTCGCGGCGATGCTCGATCTGCTGACTTATCCACAGCTCTGTGTCGTCGGGGTGATCCAGGCGGCCGCGCTGATCGCGTTCACGGCGGCGAGCGGCGCGCATCTCAAGGCGCTGGTGCCGGCCGCGGGGCGGGCCGAGGCGAACAGCCGGTTCGAGTCGACCACCTGGACGACGATGAGCGTCGGGCCGCCGATCGGTGGCGCGTTGGTCAGCCTGATCGGCGCTCCGCTGACGCTGGTGGTCGATGCCGTGTCGTATCTGCTGTCCGCTGTTGGCGTCCGCCGCATTCGCGAGCCCGAACCGGTGCCGCTCCCGCGTGAGACGAAGCGTGACCTGACTGCGGGTTGGCGCTACATCTGGCGTCATCGCGGGCTGCGTTCACTGTTCTGGAACTCGCAACTGTTCGGCGGCCCGGTGATGATGGTGTCGCCGCTGCTGCCCGTGCTGATGCTGCGGGATCTGCACATGCAGGCCTGGCAATACGGTCTGGTGGCTGGGTTGCCATGCCTCGGTGGTGTGCTCGGCGCGTGGTTCGCGCCTCGGCTGACTCGGCGGCTCGGGCTGCACCGGATGCTGCTGATCTTCGGCGTACTGCGGACGCCATGGTTGCTGTTGCTGCCCCTGGCGACGCCTGGTCTGGACGGCTTCGTGCTGTTGATCGTGGCCGAGACGTTGCTGCTGGTCGCCGCTGGCGCGTTCAACCCGTCCTTCGCGACGTACCGGATGGATGTGACCGAGGACGGGTTCATGGCGCGGGTGATCACCTCGTGGTCGATCACGTCGCGGTCGGTGCAGCCCGCGTTCATGGCAGCGGGCGGCGTACTGGCGGCGCTGACCAGCATCCGTACGGCGATGGCGATCGCAGGAGTGCTCTGCCTGGTCAGCGCCTTCGTGCTGCCCTGGAAGTCGGCTAGACCAGCCCCATTGCCCGAGCCAGTCTGACCAGGTTGCCCATCACGCCGTCGTTGTCGTCCATCGCGTCGAGGTAGGCGATCGCCTCGTCCGGTGGCAGCACCAGCACCTCGGTGACCTGCTCGCCGTCGTCCGGGTTGGTCGGCTCGCTGTCGACCACGACGTCGACGACGTAGTTCGCCCAGTACGAGACGGGGTGCGGCAGATGCGGCCGGTACGGCGCGGGCTTCCGGTGATCGGCGCGATGCCCGCCGAGCCAGACCAGCGGGCCGGTGACCCGGGCGCCGGCCTCCTCGCGGATCTCGCGCGCGACCAGCTGCTCGATCGTCTCGTCCGGCTCCCGGGTGCCGCCGGGCAGGAAGCGCCAGCCCACGTCGTTCTCGCAGACGACGATGCCGCCCTCGGTCCGGCCGACGATGTGGGCGTTGCTGATCAGCTCCTGCGGCGGCTGCTCGGTCTCGAACTGGACGTCGAGCTCACCCCAGCCCCAGTGGCCGGGTGCGTACAAGTCGGGGAACTGCTCGGCCCAGGTCTGCATCGGGCCATTCTGGTCTGCCGCTGGTTCAGTTCCCGGCCGGGTTGCCGGTCTGCGATACCGTCCGGCGCATGGCTGCTGCCGAACCGAATCCCGAGCGCGTCCAGCGCACCACTGTCCGCCTCTACTGGGCCTGTGCCGTGCTCACCGTGCTGATCGGCGGCTTCCTGGTCTCCGACATCACCAAGTCGGCCGCGGACTACCGGCCACTCGCCTGGTTCGGCGTCGCCCTGGCGGCACTCACCCTCGTCGCGCTGACCGCACTGTACGTCGCCTGCGCGCTGGGAAGAGTCACGCTGGGCAAGCAGGTCGGGCCGATGAATCTCTTCCAGCTGTCAGCCATCTGCCTGGTCGTCGTGGTCGGGGCCGACATCCTGATCCCCGACCGCGACACCGGCGGACTGGCGGTACTTCTGCCGTGGGGCATCACCTACTGGCTCCACAACCTCAACCGTCCGCCGGCTGACCCTGCCTGACTACTTGAGGTGTGACCGCAGGTAGTCGATATCGGCCTTCTGACCGTGGTCGCCGTTCGGGGTCTCGACCACGACGGGAGCGTTGGCGGCCTTGACCACCGCGACGATCTCGGCCGGGTCGATCTCGCCCTCCTCGAAGTTGCTGTGCCGGTCGGCGCCGGAGCCGAACGCGTCCCGGGAGCCGTTCGCGTGCACCAGGTCGATCCGGCCGGTGATCGCGACGACCTTCTCGACCACGGTCGGCAGGTCCTCGCCGGCGGCGTGGAAGTGGCAGGTGTCCAGGCAGAAGCCGACCCGGTCGACGTACTCGTTGCCGGAACCCTGCACCGCGTCCCACAGCCGCGCGATCCGCTCCAGCTTGCGGGCCATCGCGTTCTCGCCGCCGGCGGTGTTCTCGATCAGCAGCGGGACCGGCAGCTCGGCGCGCTCGATGCACTTGCGCCAGTTGTCGAACCCGGCCTCGGGGTCGTCGTCCTCGCCGACGTGTCCGCCGTGCACGATGACCCCCTTGGCGCCGATCTCGGCCGCCTTGTCCAGGGTCTGTTGCAGCAGCTTGCGGCTGGGGATCCGGATCCGGTTGTTCAGGGTCGCCACGTTCAGCCGGTACGGCGCGTGCACGTAGAGGTCGATGCCCTCCGCCTCCGCGCGGACCTTGAGCGCCTCGGCGCCGTCGGCGTACGCGACCTTGGGCGCCTTGTAGTCCTGCGGGTCGCCGAGGAAGAACTGGACCAGGTTCGCCCCCCGGTCGGCGGCCTCGGCCAGCGGGTCGTTCTGCTCGACGTGCGCACCCAGTCTCAGACTCATGCCGACACCCTAAGACCGCCCACCGACAGTCCCGCAATCCCTCGCCGCCCGGCAAAATCCGAACCGCAGTACCGCGCTGTCGGTGCGCGTCCGTAGCCTTCGGGGATGCCAACAGCTGAGAGCTTCCGCGCCCTGTTGCCTGGGCCTGTCCAGGTCGGCAAGGACAACTGGACCCTGACCGTGCACGACCTCGGCGTACTGCGTGTGCCGAGCGGCCGTCTGGAGGCCAGCGACCCGTTCGTGAACCTCGGCGACTGCGCTGTCGTCGACATCCCGCCGGGGGACTACCCGGTCCGGGTGACGGTCGCCGACGTGTCGGACGAGCAGGACGGGAGTCATCGGCGCGAGGCGTATCTGAGCGTCGTACTGGCTGACGGGGAGGCGGTGTCGGTGGCCGCGGCTTCGGGCGCCGATCGGGTGCTGGATGACGACGAGTACCTGGCGGTGCCGGTGGACGCGGGGACGGTGGGCTTCGCGGATGCCGAGGCCGTCAAGAGCGCGATGCCGGAGGGGGATTGGTACGAGGACGTCTTCGACGACGGCACGGACGACAGTTGGTTCGCGCTGATGGACTCCGAGGACCACCTGATCGCCGGCTGCGCGAACATCGTGATGCCGGCCGCCACGGCGGGGGAGAACGTCGTACTGGCGCACTCGGGGTGGGGCGACGGGTACTACCCGGTGCTGAGCACGCTGGACGCGGCCGGGCAGGTGCTGGCGATCCACATCGATCTGCTGGTGGTCGGCGAGGTCGATGCCGAGGACGACGATGATGATGACGACGAGGCAGCCGAGGCTGAGGTAGGCGAGGCCGCGGCTGGGCCGGCCGGAGCTGCCGCCGTACCGGCCGGAGGCGGCGGCGAGGCGCCGAAGCGGGGTCTGCTGTCGAGGTTGCTGGGTCGCGAGTGACCCCGCCGGGCCGGAAACAGGCCTGTGGATAGTGGTCAAGAGCGCGTCCGGGCGCTGGTATTCTGTTGGTGTGGGCCCGGTCCTTCGACCGGGCTTACTGCTTGACCCCGCTCGGCGCCGACGGCGATTGTCGGTGGCGAGCACGCATCGCCCTCCTGCCACGGAAAGACCGTGGCCGCCAAAGTCCGAAGGAGGTGGAGTTCGCGCATGCGTCGTTATGAAGTCATGGTGATTCTCGACCCTGAGCTCGAAGAGCGCACCGTTGAGCCGTCGCTCGACACGTACCTGAACATCGTCCGCAAGGAAGGTGGGACGGTAGAGAAGGTCGACATCTGGGGCCGCCGCAAGCTGGCCTACGACGTCAAGAAGAAGTCCGAAGGCATCTACGCCATCATCGACCTGACCGCCACGCCGGCGGTGGTGAAGGAGCTCGACCGTCAGCTCACGCTGAACGAGTCGATCCTGCGCACCAAGGTCATCCGCCCGGACCAGAAGTAACCCTGGGGTCGTCAGCAGCTCTCAGAACTGTCGGCGCCAGCCGCTACTGATAGCTGTGGACGCAGTCACACCCGAAAGCAGGAGGAACGGCAAAATGGCAGGCGAAACCGTCGTCACACTGGTCGGCAATCTTGTCGACGACCCGGAGCTCCGGTTCACCCCGTCCGGTGCGGCCGTCGCGAACTTTCGCGTCGCGTCGACCCCGCGGACGTACGACCGGCAGTCCGGTGAATGGAAGGACGGCGAATCGCTGTTCCTGAGTTGTTCCGTCTGGCGGCAGGCCGCGGAGAACGTGGCCGAGTCGCTCCAGCGCGGTATGCGGGTCATCATCCAGGGCCGGCTGAAGCAGCGTTCGTACGACGACCGTGAGGGCCAGAAGCGCACGGTCTTCGAGATCGACGTCGACGAGGTCGGTCCGAGCCTCCGCAGCGCGACCGCCAAGGTCACCAAGGCCTCGCGGTCCGGTGGCGAAGGCGGCGGCGGTGGCTTCGGTGGTGGCGGTGGCGGCAACAACCAAGGCGGCGGCTTCGGCGGCAACCAAGGTGGCGGCGCCCCGCAGAACGACCCCTGGGCGACTCCCGCGGGTGGCGGCAACCAGGGCGGCGGTGGCGGTCAGTCCGCGCCGCAGAACGACCCCTGGGCCGGTCAGAGCTCCGGTGGCTCGATGGAAGAGCCGCCGTTCTGATCGCAGCAGGACATTTGTAAACCGAATGACCATTCCGGCAGTCGCCGGGCTCTAGTAGTAGGAAGAGAGCACCACAATGGCCAAGATCATTCGGAAGCCGAAGAAGAAGGTCTGCGGCTTCTGCAAGGACAAGGCAACGTACGTCGATTACAAGGACACCGGCTTGCTGCGCAAGTTCATCTCCGACCGCGGCAAGATCCGCGCGCGTCGGGTGACGGGCAACTGCGTCCAGCACCAGCGCGATGTCGCTATCGCCATCAAGAACGCTCGCGAGGTAGCGCTGCTGCCTTACACGAGCACCGCTCGTTGAGGGAGGTCTGAGACATGAAGCTCATCCTGGCGCAGGAAGTCGAGGGCCTCGGAGCCCCCGGCGAGATCGTCGAGGTCAAGGACGGCTACGGCCGTAACTACCTCGTCCCGCGTGGCCTGGCCATTGGCTGGACCCGCGGCGCAGAAAAGCAGATCCAATCGATCAAGCGGGCGCGTGACGCCCGGGCGATCCAGGGCAAGGAGCACGCGAGCGAGGTCAAGAACCAGCTCGAGCAGCTCGGCGTCAAGCTGGACGTGAAGGCCGGCGAGACCGGCCGCCTGTTCGGCTCGGTCACCCCGGCAGACGTTGCCGGCGCGATCAAGTCCGCCGGCGGCCCGCTGGTCGAGAAGCGCGCCATCACCATCGGCTCGCCGATCAAGACCACCGGCAAGCACGCCGTCTCGGTGCAGCTGCACCCCGACGTCGCCGCCACCGTGCGTCTCGAGGTCGTTGCCGTCTAGGCAACACCTCACCCAGCAGCACCGAAGGCCCGCTCTCCCCTCGGGGAAGGCGGGCCTTCGCTTGTGCTTGGTCCATCCGGCGGCAGGACCCACACCCGCGCTCGAGCAGCCCAGGCATCCGGCCTCAATAACAGGCCCGGTAGTCAGCTCAGCAAGCCAGCCCAGCCCCTCAGCCCTCCCCAGCAGTTAGCCGGAGCGGCGGCGGGTCAGGGGCCGCTGGTGGAGCGATAAGCCTCGTACCGCCGTAGCCACTCAGCCCGGACCGTCGGCGGATGAGCGTTCTGCACGCAGAATTCGTTGCCTTCAGGATCCGCCATCACGATCCATGGGTCGTCCTCGCGCTGACCCACGTCGGCGCGGGTGGCGCCCAGCGCCTCCAGCCGGGCGACCTCCGCCTGCTGGTCCTCGGGGCGGAGGTCGAGATGCAGCCGGTTCTTGCCCGAACGCGGTTCGGGCACCTTGATGAACAACAGGTCGGCCACCACGCAGTCCTCGCGGCTGCCCTCAGGCGGCTCGACGACCCACTCCGGATCGACGTCACGGCTGATCACCCAGTCCAGGGCTTCCGCCCAGAACCTGGCCAGCCGCCCGGGATCGGTGCAGTCGACAATCAGCGCGCCGATACGCAGTCCCATGCGGTCACCCTACCGACGCGGTCGCCGGGTCAGAGCGGCTCCGGAGCAGGCCAGGTGGTGGGTTTGGGGTCGGCTGAAGAGTCTGTGTTCGGTTGGGCTACGTCGGGCCAAGTGAGTGGCTTGGGGTCGTCGGCTGTGCCGCCGCTGGTGCCGAAGTCCTGGACCGAGGGCCACTTGGGTGGGGCCGGGTCGTCGTCGGCGTACGCCGTGATGCCTGGGATCAGGAGCATCATGGTGCCGACGACTCCGGTCAGCAGGCGCCTGGTCACTTCGCCGGGTCCAGTGCGTACAGCGTGCCGTCGTGTACGACGATCGCGCGGGTGCCGGCGATGCCCCAGGGACGTGCGGTGCCTTTGACCTGGGGGCGGAACTTGCCGCCTGGTGTGCCGGCGACCAGGTCGCTCAGGACCTGGCCGTAGATCGTCGAGCCGGTGATCGACAGTGGCTGGAAGTCCTTGTACAGCGAGGTCTTGCCGCTGGTGAGGTTGATCAGACACTCACCCCAAGCTGCGACCTTGCCGGCTTGGTCCGGCATCCACTGCCAGCCGGCTGCCTTGTTCGGGGCCGAGGTCGGGCAGATCGCCACGGCTGCTCCGGTGGCGCTGTTGTGGACCACCGGCATCACCTTGTCGGCGACCGTGGTGTTCCAGATGACCAGCACCCGACCGGGGCTGGCGGCAACGATGTGGTTGATCACCGTCGCGCCCTTCGGCTTCGCGGGCAGCAGCGGGACGGCGTCCTTGCCGGGCTGGTCCCAGAACAGCGGACCGGTGTACCGCGCCGACAAACCTTTGTCGCCTTCGGCAAGCAAAACCGTGGTGAGTCGCTGCGGACGCGGCAACGCCTTGAGCTCGCCGCCGGAGACGACGCTCGCGCCGCCCTCGCTGCCCAGCACGACCAGAGGCGAACTGCCGAAGAACTGGACGTCGGCGGAGTTCGGCAGCTCCAGCTCGACGGCCTCGGCGCCGTCGCCTGCCCAGTAGTAGAGCGACTCAGGAGCGACCACTGCGACCACGGGCTTGCCGTCGATCGTCGTGTACACAGGAGTTTCGGCGCCGCGTGGCACCTTGTCCTGCCAGAGCACCTTGCCGGTGCTGTCGAAGACGGCGATCTTCTCGTCCTGCGTGATGATCGCGACCTCGCGGCCGTTCGGCGAGACAGCCGGCTTGGTGTCCGGATCGAGGTCCACGGTCCAGCTGGCGGTGGTCGTCCAGCCCGGCGGTGCAGGCCGGGCAGAGAACTGGTCTGGACCGACACTCGGCCCGGGCAGTTCCGGCAGCTTCGGTGAGACGGTCGGCTGGGTGGTGTCGGGTCCCGTCGGCCTGAGTACGACTAGATAGATGACCGTGCCGGCGATCAGTACGCCGGCCAGCACGGTCGCCACGATGATCGGCCAGATCGGTTTCTTGCTCTTGACATCGACATCGACCGACTCCACCTGCCCGTCCGGGTGGATGATCAGCGGCCAGGACGCGCCGTCGGACTCCACCGCGGTCGCCTTCACCGGTCGGCCCAGCTGGGCGGCGCGCTCGCTGACGAGCTGGATCGCCGCCTGCCGTGGGTCGTGGTGATTGACCGGGTGACTCCGGCCGGCGATCTTCACCTCGGCGTTGTGGTCGTCATAAAGCCGGATCGTCACCTTCGGCCAGGACGGGATGCCCTTGTCAGCCATGGTGACCTCTCATTCCAGCCACAAAACTCCCTAGTTCGTCCGTGTACGACTACGCCGTTCTAGCATGGCGTCCGCCCGTAACTCATGCTTCCGCCCGATGGCATGCCAGCACGCGAGCCGGCCAGGCTCGTCTGACCCCGACAAGGGGGTAGAAACATCCTCGCCTGTGGATGGGTCACGCCAGTACACCCGGATAGCGAGAGAATACTGTGGGCGACAGCCCGTGACACGCCGCGAGAGGAGGGGCCATGACGCAGCCGCAGCAGAACCCGTGGACTCGGCAACAACAGCCGGAGCCGGGTCCGCAGCAGCCGCTCCAGGGTCCCCCGCAGCCCGCGGACCTGACTCCTCGTGGGCCGGCGACGCCGCAGCACGGCGTACCGGCTCCGGCGGAGGACCAGCGGCTGCCCAAGTTCGCCATCCCCGCCGCGGACACCCTGTGGTGGGTCGGCGTGCACGGTGGCGCCGGCGAGACGACCATGTCGCAGCTGCTGCCGGGCACCCGCGCGTCCGGCCACCGCTGGCCGATTCCGCCGCCGCCGGTGCCGACCCCGGTGGTTCTGGTCGCCCGGACGCACGGCTCGGGTCTGCGGGCCGCTCAGCGCGCCGCGATCGAGTGGGCCTCCGGTGTGGTCCAGGGCGTGGCGGTGCTCGGCCTGGTGCTGATCGCCGACGCGCCCGGCCGGCTGCCCAGGGTTCTGGACGACTTCGCCGACATCGTCGGTGGCGGCGTCCCCAGGGTCTGGGACATTCCCTGGATCGAGGAGTGGCGAAGGGGGGAAGATCCCACCCCTGACAACACCCCGGACGAAGTTTTCGAAGTCCTGGAATCCATCTACGCTCTTCGCGCGTCGAACCCAGCGGGATACCCCGCCCCTTACTGAAAGGCACCACCGCAATGATGATGTTGGCTCACTTGATTCCCGATCTGATCATGGGCAACGGAGGCGAAGCGCCTCCCGGCTCGGACAAGCTGCTCAAGGTCGTCGACTGGGTGCGGTGGATCGCCTTCACCGTTTGTATCCTCGGCATCCTGATCGCCGGCGCGATGATGGCCGTCGGCCAGCGTCGTGGTGAAGGTGGCGAGCACGCCGCGCGCCTGGGCTGGGTGCTGGCGGCCTGCATCGTGATCGCCTCGGCGACGCTGCTGGTCGGAGCGTTGCAGTGACGCTGGACCACCAGCCGCGCCCGGTCGCCGGAGGCTGATCGGGAGTGGGACTGTTCAGCAGGGACTCCGACTCCGGAGACGACAGCACCGGCAGCGACGGATCCAGCCTCTGGACGGAGCGTGGATTCGTCGCCTCGGTGATCGTCGTCGGTGCAGTGTTCGTGTGTCTCCTGGTCTGGTTCTTCGCCCGGGGGAACACCGCCCCGGCCAGCCAGCCCTCGACACCGGCCAACAGCACCGCTCCCATCGAGCAGCCCACCAACGAGCCGACCGACCCGCCGGCCACCCCTCCGAGCGAGGAGCCGACCGGCCCGTCGGCCACGCCGACCGCGCGCCCGACGCCGGGCGTCGGCGGCTGCAAGAGCGCACCGCGGAACATGCAGACTCCCCGGACCACCCCGACCGCGGTGACCTGGGAGTTCGAGGCGGACATGCTGATCCCGACGCAGCAGGAAGGTGGGCCGGCCGTGATGGACAGCGACGGCGTCCGCTCCTGCTTCGCCCACTCGCCGACCGGCGCGGTCCTGGCCGCCTTGGTGACGCTGGGCCAGATTCGCAACCCCGACCTCACGATGGCGGTACTACGGCAGCGGTTCATCTCCAACGCGGGACTGCAACTGGCCCTGGCCGAGGGCAAGGCGACGCCGCCGACCCAGGGGCCGACCCAGACCTCGTCGCAGTTCACGGCCTTCAAGGTGATCGACTACGTGCCGCAGCGCGCGATCATCCAGGTCGCCGTCCGGATCGACGACGTCAAGGTGGCGGCGATCCCGGTGACGATGGTCTGGTCCAAGGGTGACTGGCGTGGCCTGCTGCAGAGCGACGGCAGCTTCAACGGCGCGACCGAGCCCGACCTGCTGCAGTCGTTGACCGGCTACGTCCGGTTCGGAGGCGCGTGATGATTCCGCTGATCAACTGCCTGTGGCCGCCGAACTGGCAGGAGTGCGTCGACCGGTTCCTCAGCGAGGCGGTCAACACGGCCATCGGCGGCTTCTTCTCGCTGATCTTCGACGCCATCAAGGCGATGGTGATCGCGGCCGTCGAGGCGGTGATCAAGGCGGTCGGTTTCCTCTGGATCGAGATCGACTCCCCGAACGTCCAGGACCATCGGACGATCACCTTCGTGCACGACCACACGCAGTACATCCTGGTGGTGGCCGCCTCGATCGCGGTGATCGCCGGCGCGATGAAGATGGCCATCTCGCAGCGCGGTGAGCCACTGCGCGACATCATGAAGAGCCTGATCACGATGGCGATGGTGTCGGCCGGCCTGACCGGGTTCATCGCCTTGCTGATCCAGGCCTCGGACCAGTTCTCGGCCTGGATCCTGGACCGGGCGCTGGGCGCCGACGACCATGCCTTCGCCAACAAGCTGGTCGACAAGATCACCGATCCGCTGAAGGACGGCGGAGTCGGGCTCGCGCTGGTGATCCTGATCGGCATCCTGATGGTGATCACCGCGCTGATCCAGCTGGCCCTGATGATCATCCGGTACGCGATGCTGATCCTGCTGGTCGGCGTACTGCCGCTGACCGCCTCGGCCACGAACACCGAGATGGGAGCGATGTGGTTCAAGCGGTCGATCGCCTGGCTGGTCGCGTTCGTGATCTACAAACCGGTGGCCGCGCTGATCTACGCCACCGCCATCAAGCTGATGTCGTCCCCCACGGACAGCACCTTCAAGGTCATCACCGGGGTGACGATGATGGTGATGGGCGTCGTCGCGCTGCCGGCCCTGCTGCGCTTCGTCTCACCGAAGGCGGCTTGACATGATCAGGATCGCGCTCTGCGCCGGCAGTTGGTACGAATGCCTGCTGGGCTGGGTCAAGGAAGCGCTCGGAACAGTCGTCGGAAAGTTGATCGAAGTTATGTTCCAACCGATTCTCGACGCCATCGCAGAGGCCGTCGGCACCATGTTCGCCACCATCGGCACCTTCTGGGTCTTCGTGAAGACCCCGTCGGTGGGCAGTATCGCGACCGGTGCGCCGGCCAGCGACACGGTCGGCTGGATCTGGGGCAACACGCAGTACATCGCGGTCTTCGTCGCCGTGCTCGGCGTGATGGTGGCCGCGATCCAGATGGCCGTCAGCCATCGTGGCGAGCCGGTCCGCGACATGCTCCGCTCGCTGGTCACCTTCGGGGTCGCCTCGGCGTTCAGCATCGCGGTGGTCCAGGTGCTGATCGAGTTCGGCGACCGGTTCTCGAACTGCATCATCACCACGGCGATCAAGGACGGCAACGCGACCGGGTGGTATTGCACGCCCGACGGCGAGTTGCCGGCCAGCGGCAAGGCCTTCGGCGAGGCGATGACCGCGGTGATGGGCTTCTCGGCCACCGCCGGCGCGATCGGCGTCGGGCTGATGATCACCATCGGCATCCTGACCCTGCTCGCCTCGGTGGTGCAGGTGGTCCTGATCGTGGTCCGCAGCGGCATGCTGATCCTGCTGCTCGGCGTACTGCCGATCGCGGCGGCGGCGACCAACACGGAGATGGGCAAGGCCTGGTTCAAGCGGATCATCTCCTGGCTGCTGGCCTTCATCCTCTACAAACCGGTGGCAGCGCTGGTCTACGCGACCGCGCTCAGACTCGCCTCGAACAACGGCGCGGGGCTGAACTTCGATGACGTCAGCGAGCCGGTCGGCGCGCAGGTGATGAACATGGTCGTCGGCATCACGATGCTGGTGCTCGCCCTGTTCGCGCTGCCTGCCCTGATGCGGCTGATCGCGCCGATGGTGGCGGCCACGGCCGGCTCGGCCGGCGCCGGCATGCTCGCGGCCAAGCTGGTCGGGGCGGACAAGGTCGCCGAGAAGGTCAGCGAATCCGCTCAGAGCGAGAGCAACGGCCCGAGCGGCGCCCGCAACGTCGGCCGTCCGAGTCAGCAGCCGTCGAGCCCGCAGGGGTCGCAGAACTCGTCGTCTCAGCCCAGCGGCAGTAGTGGGGGCGGTTCGTCCTCAGGCGGTGGCAGCGGCGGCGGTAGTGGCGGTGCTGGCGGTGGCGGAGGCGGCGGTGCCGGTGGCGGCGGCGGTGGTGGCGCGGCCGGCGGAGGCGGTGGCGGAGCAGCTGGTGGTGGAGCCGGTGGTGGTGCAGCCGGCGGAGCCGCTGGTGGTGGCGCGGCCGCAGGTGGCGGTGCAGCGGCTGGCGGTGCTGCGGCAGGCGGTGGAGCCGCGGCCGGTGGTGCTGCGGCCGGAGCCGGTGCTGCGGCAGGCCCGGTCGGTATCGCGGTGGTCGCCACCGCGGCGGCCGTCAAGAAGGGCGTCGACGTAGGCAAGGAAGCGGCCCAGGCCGGCGCGAACGAGACGATCAACAACGACGCAATGGATGAGGGACCAAGTGGCAGCGGCTGACAACGTGCGGGCCGTCCCGCGGACCTACGGCAACTGGCGCCAGCCGGCCTCGGCCGGTATCGGCGGCCTGGGTTCGCTGGGCACCGGCATCATGATGGGCGGCCTGATCCTCACCATCATCGTGATGACCGCCGCCGGAATCGGCCCGGCGCTGGTGGTGATGCTGCTGGTCGGCATCTGCCTGGGTCTGCTGATGACGAAGGACAAACACAACCAGTCCGCCCTGCAACGGATCTCGACCCGTATTGGATGGCAGCGAGCAAAGATGGCCAAGCACAACGTCTACCGTTCCGGACCGCTCGGCCGTACGCCGTGGGGCAAGTTCCAGCTGCCCGGACTGGCGGCGGCCTCCCAGCTGAGTGAGTACAAGGACTCCTACGGCCGGCCCTTCGCGCTGCTCTTCTACCCGAGCACCCGGCACTTCACCGTGATCATCAACGCCGAGCCGGACGGCGCCTCCCTGGTCGACGAGGACCAGATCGACGTCTGGGTCGCGCACTGGGGCCAGTGGCTCGCCTCCCTCGGTCACGAGCCGGGCGTGGTCGCGGCCTCGGTGACGGTCGAGAGCGCACCGGACACCGGCATCCGGCTGCGCCGCGAGGTCAGCAACAACATGCAGGAAGGCACCCCCGCGATCGCCCGGGCGATGCTCACCGAGGTGGTCCAGACCTACCCCGAGGGTTCCGCGCTGGTCTCGGCCCGGGTCGCGCTGACCTTCAAGGGCACCGACCGCAGCGGCAAGCGGCGCAAGGAAGAGGACATGGGCCGCGAGCTCGCGTCCCGGCTCCCGGCGCTGACCCAGAGCCTGAACTCCACCGGCGCCGGCGCTGCTCGCCCGGTCAACGCGCAGGAGCTCTGCGAGACGATCCGGATCGCCTACGACCCGGCAGCCGCCGGACTGATCGACGAGGCCCGCAGCCAGGGCATGTCGCCCGAGCTGCAGTGGACCGATGTCGGCCCGGCCGGCGCCCAGTCGTTCTGGGACAAGTACCGGCACGACAGCGCGTGGTCCGTCACCTGGCAGATGACCCAGGCGCCGCGCGGCGAGGTCTTCTCCTCCGTACTGTCCCAGCTGGTCGGCCCGCACCCCGACATCGACCGCAAGCGCGTCACCCTGCTCTACCGCCCGCTCGACGCCGCCACCTCGGCCCGGATGGTCGAGGCCGACAAGCGCAACGCGTCGTTCCGGGCCAGTACGTCGTCCCGCCCGTCGGCGCGGTCGATCGCCGAGGCACGAGCCGCCGACCGTACTGCGCAGGAAGAAGCCCGCGGCGCCGGTCTGGTCAACTTCGGCATGATCGTCACCGGCACGGTGATGTCGGCCGAGCAGATCCCGGACATGGTGGCCGCGATCGACAACCTCGGCGCGACCGCGCGGGTGCTGCTGCGTCCGGCGTACGGGTCGCAGGACTCCGCCTTCGTGGCAGCGCTGCCGCTCGGCGTCGTGCTCCAGAGTCACCTGTCGGTCCCTGCGGGCCTGAGGGAGTCGTTGTGAGCAAGAGCAAGGACAAGGGCCCGGTCGACCCGACCCGTGGCGGCAAGCGGCCGATGCCGCGCGGCTGGCCCGGCCCGGCTCGCGGTTACTCGACGTACCTGCAGGCTCCACAGGAGTGGCGCGGTACGACGGTCCAGGTCTGCGGGATGTGGCCGTTCTCGGCCGGCACCGGCAGCCCGATGGTCGGCGTGCCGATCGGCCGCAACATCCTGTCCGGCGCCACCATGTGCTGCGACCCGATCAGTTGGTTCATGCGGGCCAAGCTGATCTCCAACCCGTCCGTCTTCGTCCTCGGCAAGCCCGGTCTGGGCAAGTCGACGATCATCCGGCGGATGGCCCTCGGCCTCTCGGGGTACGGCGTGATGCCGCTGGTGCTCGGCGACCTGAAGCCGGACTACAAGGATCTCGTGGTCGCCCTCGGTGGCCAGGTGATCGAGCTCGGTCGTGGCCGTGGGCACCTGAACGTGCTCGACCCGGGCGAGTCCCGGCGGGCGGCGCTCCGGCTGACCGGCAGCGCCCGGCAGGCGATCCAGGCCGACGCGCACGGTCGGCGCCAGACGATGGTGTCCGCGCTGATCTCGATCATGCGGTCCGCGCCGCCGACCGACCGCGAGGAGACCATCCTCGACGAGGCGCTCAAGGTGCTCGACGAGCGGCACGAAGGCACCCCCGTACTGCGTGATCTGCTGCAGGTCGTCCAGGAGGCGCCGGACCGGGTCCGCGACGTCGCGCTCGACCGCGGCAGCATGGACCGCTACCGGCAGATCACCGAAGGGCTGGAGGCGTCGCTGATCGGCCTGGTCGGCGGTGGCCGGCTCGGCGAGATCTTCTCCGAGCAGACCGACCAGCCGATGGCGATGGACCGCCCGGTGGTCTTCGACGTCTCGAACATCGACGACTCCGAGACCAGCCTGCAGGCCGCGGTACTGCTGGCCTGCTGGTCCTACGGTTTCGGCGCGGTCGCGGTCGCGCAGGCGCTGGCCGATGCCGGTCTCGAGCCGCGCCGGCACTACTTCGTCATCCTCGACGAGCTCTGGCGCGTACTCCGGGCCGGCCGCGGCCTGGTCGACCGGGTCGACGCGCTGACCCGGTTGAACCGGCAGCGTGGTGTCGGGATGGCGATGATCTCGCACACCATGTCCGACCTGCTGGCGCTGGAGCACTCCGAGGACCGGATGAAGGCGAAGGGTTTCGTCGAGCGGTCCGGGATGGTGATCTGCGGCGGGCTGCCGCGCGCCGAGATGGAGAACCTGACCGCGGTGGTGCCGCTGTCCGGCGAGGAGCAGAACATGCTGATCGGCTGGCAGGACCCGCCCGCGTGGGACCCGGCCACCGGTGAGGAGGCCGCGCCTCCCGGGCGAGGCAACTTCCTGGTCAAGGTCGGTGGCCGCCCCGGCATCCCGGTGCACGTCGGGCTGACCTCGGTCGAGCGCGAGATCAACGACACCAACAAGCTGTGGAAAACCGGTGCCGACGGCAAGCCGCTGAAGGTGGAGATCGCCGAGGACGGCACCGAAGAGGTCGTGGAGGAGTACACCTTCGACGACCCGACGATGACGGCACTGCCGCCCCCCGACCCGACCACCCGAGTTGTCGCCCGCACGGGAGTTGACGAGTAATGGCCCAAGGCAGGAAGAGCACCGGACCCGGCGGTCTGTCGGCGGAGTCGGTCCTGGTCTTCATCGGGATCGGGCTGTTCGCGCTGATCGTCGGTGGCACCTGGATCGCGACCAAGGTCGCCGCCTCGATCAACCACACCCGCCCGGTCGGCGACCCGATGAGCAATCTGGTCGACCTGATCAACGGCCGGGTCCGCTGGTCCGGCGCGGCGACCGGGGTGCTGATCCTCGAGGTGGTCGTGCTCGCCCTGCTGACGTTCGGCGGCTTCTACCTGGTCGGCCGGATGAAGAACGCCGGCTCCCGGGTGGACCGCTCCGCGCAGCTGATGTCGGGGCGCAAGGAGATCTACAAGCTCACCCGCCAAGGCGCTCAGGAGATCGCCAACCGGCTGGGCGCCGGGCACGCCGGTCCGGGCGTGATGATCGGCCGGACCGTCCGGGACAACCTGGAGGTCTTCGGGTCCTGGGAAGACATGCACGTCGACATCTGGGGTCCGCGAACCGGTAAGACGACCGCCCGCGCAGTACCGGCGATTCTGGACGCGCCGGGCGCGGTGGTCGCGACCTCCAACAAGCGCGACATCGTCGACGCCACTCGCGACCCGCGGGCCAAGAAGGGCCCGATCTGGGTGTTCGACCCGCAGGAGGTCTGCGGCGAGCAGCCGAACTGGTGGTGGAACCCGCTCAGCTACATCACCGACGAGGTGAAGGCGCGCGAGCTCGCGGAGCACTTCGTCGCCTCGCAGCGCAAGGAGGGCGCCCAGACGGACGCCTTCTTCGACTCCGCCGGCACCGACCTGCTGGCCGGTCTGCTGCTCGCGGCCGCGGTCGCGAAGCGCCCGATCACGCAGGTCTACAGCTGGCTCGCCGACCAGCGCAACGACGAGCCGGAGCGGATCCTGCGCTCCACCCCGGGGCTGCAGCTCTCGGCCGACGCGCTGGCCGGTGTCATCAACGCACCCGACAAGCAACGCGCCGGTGTCTACGGCACCGCCCAGCAGAGCGCGCAGTTCCTGATCAACCGCAAGGTCACCCGCTGGGTGATCCCGAACGGGCCGAACGACAACCGCCCGCAGTTCAACCCGCATCAGTTCGTCCGCGAGGGCGGCACGCTGTACAGCCTGTCCAAGGAAGGCGCCGGTACTGCGGGCCCGCTGGTCACCGCGTTGACGGTGGCCGTCGTCGAGGCCGCCGAGGACTACGCCAAGACTTGCCCGATGGGCCGGCTGCCCAGCCCGCTGCTCGGCGTACTGGACGAGGCGGCGAACGTCTGCCGCTGGAAGAACCTGCCGGACCTCTACAGCCACTTCGGCTCCCGCGGCATCGTGCTGATGACGATCCTGCAGTCCTGGGCGCAGGGGATGGAGTGCTGGGGCGAGCGCGGGATGGAGAAGCTCTGGTCCGCCGCGAACATCCGGGTGTACGGCGGCGGCGCGTCCGACGCCAACTTCCTGGAGCGGCTGAGCAAGCTGATCGGCGACTACGACATCCTGTCCAGCTCGGTCTCCTACAACAAGGGCGAGCGCGGCACCAGCAAGCAGACCCAGCGGCACCACATCATGGAGGTCTCCGACCTCGCCTCGATGCCGCCTGGCCGCGCGGTCGTCTTCCCGTCCGGGATCCCGGCCACGATGATCAAGACCGTCCCCTGGATGGCACGCCCCGACGCGGGAGCAGTGAAGGCCTCACTGGCCCACCACGACCCGGGTGCAGGCCCCGCACTGGCAGCTCAGGGCGGCGCGAACGCATGGGTGGCAGCAGGCACCGGTACGGCGCCGCCTGCACCGGCAGCGCCGTCAGGCCCGCCGGTGCCGGTCTGGGAGCAGAGCGAGGAGCAGCGCCGTGGATGGTGAGCAGGAACTCTTCTACCCGCACGTCGCGGCCTTCGTCGAGGACCGCCTGGTCTACCTGTACTGCCGGCGGATCGGCCAGCAGTACATGTGGTGCCCGGAGTGGTTCCGGCACGCCGAGGCGCTGAGTCGGCTCGACTCGATCTGGCGCGCCTGGGAGCACCTGCGGCTCGACCCGGCGACGGGGATGTCGGTCTGGTGGCGCGACCACGCAGACCCGCACATGCAGGCGCTGCTGGACCCGGACGGCCCGTTCGCGGCCTGCCGTGGGACACACAGCGACTACCCGATCCCGCCACTGCCGGTGGAGGAGCCGCCTGCCGGCCTCTTCTTCGACCAGCGCCAGCCCAACCTCCGCGGCGTCTAGCTGGGCTCAGGCAGTCCCAGTACTGCGCCCAGGCGGGTCAGCTGGTGATCCAGGTGACCCGGGAACTGGGTGACCGTATTGGTGAACTGGCCGAACAGCTCAAGGCTCACCAGGCCGCAGAGCGAGCTGAACGCCAGCAGACCGCGGGTGAGCACCTCTGGCTTCAGGTCACCCGGGAACTGCGGCCTGAGCCGGTCCAGCTCGCGGTGCAGTGCCGCTGTCATTGGCGGGTCATCCGCTGACGGCTTGAGGTCGGCGTCGGCCAGCACGGCGAGCACCAGGAGCGGTACGCGGCTCCCGGCGGCCGTGGTGCGCTCTGGGGGCGCCTGGTAGTCAGGGACCGGGCTGCCGTAGAGCAGGGCCCACTCTGCCGGGTTGGCGACGGCCCAGCGGCGTACGGCGCGGCCTATGGTCAGCCAGCGCCGCCCTAGGTCGTCGCGGCGGATGCGGGACTCGGCTGCCTCGACCGCGTCGCCGTACGCGGTGTAGGACTCCTCGATCAGCAAGGTGAGCAGCTCGTCGCGACTCGGCACGTACCGGTAGATCGCCGAGGAGACCAGACCGAGCTCCCGGGCGATCGCGCGCAGGGACAACCCGGCGGTGCCCTCCGCCGCGAGCTGCTGATGAGCGAGCCGCAGGATGTCGGCCATCGTCTGCCGGTGCTGGCGCTGCCGCGGGGTGTCGGTCACCCGGTCAGTGTATTTGAGAGAGCAGTGCTCTTGCTTTCCGGGAGGGGTGGGTCCACACTGAAGGCAAGAGAGAGCGGTGCTCTCGCAATGTGAGGAGTGCGGACCGATGGACGAGATCTGGCGCTGGAGCAACCTCGGGCTGGCCTTCGCGGTCGAGCTGGCCGGCCTGGCGATCTTCGCCTGGTGGGGCTGGAGCTCGGGCGGCAGCACCGTACTGCGGATCGTGCTCGCCGTCGGTCTGCCCGCCATCGGGATCGTCGTCTGGGGTCAGTTCGCCGCGCCCACGGCGAACTACGGCAACCCGGCCGTCACGGCGATCGTCAAGATCGCGTTCTTCGGCCTGGCGGGATTGGCGCTCTGGGCTCTCGACCACCACGTCCTGGCGACCGCGTTCGTGCTGGTGGTGGCCGCCAACTTCGTGATCATCCGGGTCGGCGGGATCACTGTTCCCACCGCCCAAGGCTAGCCGCGGCGTACGGCGTCAGTCACCCAGGCCGAAGTCGCGCAGCGCCTTGGAGTTCTCCTTCTCCAGTCGACGGGGGCGCTTGACGTTCTTGCGGGCGACCGGCGGTTCCTCGGGGGCCTTGCGGACAGCCTCTGCGGGGGACGGCTGCTCGGCCAGGCTGCGTTGCGCGCGGCCCTCCGCGTAGTTCCAGTCGGCGCGACGATCGTCGTCGTTCGCGATCCGATCGCGGGAGTTGGCTCTCGCCTGAGCACGGTCGGCCGCCTTGAGGTCGGCATCAGACTGGGGGTCGTCGTGGCCGACGGCGCCGTCCCGCAGATGGCCGGCGTGGGCGGAGTCGCCGCGAGCCAGCAGCCGCTCATCGGCCGCCTTGGCCCGCAGTTGGCGATGGTTGCGCTCGGCAAAGTCCGCCCGCCGCATCGCGTTGGCGATCTCGGCGTCGTTGTCGAGCGCCTGGTCGCGCCGCAGCCGGGCCTCGCGGAGTTCACGCTCCTCGCGGTCGTCCAGGGCGAGGTCTTCGTCGCGCCGCAGCCGCTCCGCCTCGGCCTTGTCCTCGTCGAGCCGCGCATCGGCCTCGGCCAGTTCGGCGGCGAGCTCCTCCTCGGAGCGGCCGGCATCGAAGTCGTCGGCGGACCGTCCCGCCGCGATCCACAGCTTGCGCCGCTCGGCGAGGCGTTCCTCGTCGGCGGTCGCCTGCGCGGGTACGCCGTCAGCGCCGCGCGCCGGCACCCTGGGTCTCCGCGCGATGGTCTGCTGGTCGTCGTCCGTGTCGGCCATCCGGCTCCTTCCGATCGGTGCCCACGATGCCGCAAAACCAGGTCAGCGCCTAGTACTGCGTCAGCTGACGGCCAGCTGATGGCCAGCCGACGGTCAGCGGGTGGCTCCGGTGACCAGCCAGGCGTCGCGGCGCTCGCGGGTCAGCAGGGTCAGCAACCTGAGCAGCATGAACCCGCCGAAGGCCCACCACAAGGCGACCACCCCGCCGTCGAACCACAGCACGCTGAGCGCCAGCGGCACGTACAGGATCAGGGCGATCACACCGGCCACTGCCAGATAGGGCCCGTCTCCAGCGCCGATCAGTACGCCGTCCAGCACGAACACGACTCCGTTGACCGGCTGCCAGAGCGCCGCGACCAGCAGGATCCCCGCCAGCGTGTGCCGTACTTCGGGGTCGGCTGTGAACCAGGGGATGTACACACCGTGCAGCCCCCACAGCGCCAGGCCGCCGACGACGCCGGAGACCAGACCCCACCACATCATCCGGCGGGTGATCGCCTTCGTCCCGGTGACGTCTCCCGCACCCAGCGCCCGGCCGGTCAGCGCCTGCCCAGCGATGGCGATGGCGTCCAGGGCGAGCGCGAGGAACGTCCACAGGGTGAAGGCGACCTGGTGCGCGGCCACGGACGTCGTACCGAGGTCTGTGGCGACGAAGGTGGTGATGATGATTGCCACCCGCAACGTCAGGGTGCGGACAACCAGGGGGATGCCTGCCTGGGCCGACGCCAGGATGCCTGGGCGGTCGGGGCGCAGCTTGGCGCCGTCGCGGCGGGCTCCGCGGACCACCACCCACACCAGGGCGACTCCCGCCGCGGTTTGGGCGAGCACTGTGCCCAGGGCGGAGCCGGCGATGTCCAGGCCGAGTCCGTAGACCAGTAGGAGGTTCAGGGCGATGTTGGCCAGGTTGGCGGCGATCGCGACGATCATCGGGGTCTTGGTGTCCTGCAGACCACGCAGTACGCCGGTGGCGGCCAGTAGGAGCAGCATTGACGGGATGCCGAGACAGGAGATCCGCAGGTAGGTCACTGCGTGGTCTGCCACGTCAGGCGACGGGTTGAAGCCGGCGATGGCCATCGGGGCGAGCAGCAGCCCGACGATCGCCAGTGCTACGCCGAGGAGCAGCGCCAGCCAGAGTCCGTCGATGCCCTGCGCGAGTGCCCCGCGATGGTCGCCGGCGCCGATTCGCCGGGCCACGGCGGAGGTGGTGCCGTAGGCGAGGAAGACGCAGATGCCGACCAGCGTCTGCAGGATCGTGCCCGCAACGCCGAGGGCCGCGAGTTGCGGAGTACCGAGGTGTCCGACGATCGCCGAGTCGGCCAGCAGCATCAGCGGCTCGGACACCAGGGCGAAGAAGGCTGGCACCGCCAGCCGGAGAATCTCCCGATCCTGCGACCAGCTGGTAAGGGGCATGGACCTCATTGTGCCTGGCCACGCCTGGCCGCCCGGCAGCGGACCTGTGGGTAGCGAATCTTTTTCTCCTCCACAGTGTGGGGATTGCAAAACCGCAGGTCAGAGGGCTGTTGTGGAGAACTGTCCACAGATATCCACAGGGATATGCCCAACCTGTGCACACCTGATCAGGGGGTTATGCACGGCTTTTCCACACCCCCTGTGGACGGCTGGCTACCAGCCGTCGGCGTGCTGGGCGTACCGTCGCGTGACTGCCAGCGAAAGTGTCGGCGGCACCGGTTAGGGTTCGATCAGGTGTTCGAATCGCGCCGAACGAGGAGGCTGGACGAGTGAGCGTTGCGGAGTTCCGCGGGGGGCCTAGCGGCGGGAACGAAGAACGCAGCCCGGAGATGGGCTTCGACCGCACCCCACCTCAGGACCTGGCCGCCGAGCAGTGCGTGCTCGGCGCGATGATGCTCAGCAAGGACGCGATCGCCGACGTGATCGAGACCCTGCGCGGTACGGACTTCTACCGGCCGGCGCACGAGATCGTCTTCGACGCGGTCACCGACCTGTACGCCCGCGGCGAGCCGGCCGACGCGATCACCGTCGCGGCCGAGCTGGCCAAGCGCGGCGAGATGGCCCGGATCGGCGGCGCGCCGTACGTGCACACATTGGTCGCCTCGGTGCCGCTGGCCGCCAACGCCGGGTACTACGCGCACATCGTCCGAGAGAAGGCGATCCTGCGCCGCCTGGTCGAGGCCGGCACCAAGATCGTCCAGATCGGCTACGCCGGCGAGGGCGAGGTCGACGACGTCGTCGACCAGGCCCAGGCGGAGATCTACTCGGTCACCGAGAAGCGCACCACCGAGGACTACGCCCCGCTGAAGGACATCATGGAGGGCGCCCTCGACGAGATCGAGGCGATCGACTCCCGCGGCGACGCGATGGTCGGCGTCCCGACCGGCTTCACCGACCTCGACGAGCTCACCAACGGCCTGCACCCCGGCCAAATGGTGATCGTCGCGGCCAGGCCGGCGATGGGCAAATCGACGCTGGGACTGGACTTCGCTCGATCGGCGTCGATCAAGCACGGGCTGACCTCGTGCGTCTTCTCGCTCGAAATGAGCCGCAACGAGATCACCATGCGGTTGCTGTCGGCCGAGGCGAAGGTGCCGCTGCACCACATGCGCAACGGCAAGATGACCGACGAGGACTGGGCCCGGCTGGCCCGCAAGATGGGCGAGGTCTCCGAGGCTCCGCTGTTCATCGACGACTCGCCGAACCTGACGATGATGGAGATTCGCGCCAAGGCCCGCCGGCTGAAGCAGCGGCACGACCTCAAGCTGATCGTGATCGACTACCTCCAGCTGATGACGTCCGGCAAGAAGGTCGAGTCCCGTCAGCTCGAGGTCTCCGAGTTCTCCCGCTCGATCAAGCTGCTCGCCAAGGAGCTGGAGCTCCCGGTGATCGCGATCTGCCAGCTGAACCGTGGCTCCGAGCAACGCTCCGACAAACGCCCGATGGCCTCCGACCTCCGCGAGTCCGGCTGCCTCACCGCCGACACGCGGTTGATGCGTGCTGACACCGGCGCGGAGATCTCACTCGGCGAACTCCTCGCAGCTGACACCCAAGACATCCCGGTGTGGTCGCTCGACGACCGGCTCAAACTGGTACCGCGGACGATGACCCATGTCTTCCCGAGTGGCGTGAAAGAGGTCTTCCGGCTGAAGCTCGCCTCGGGTCGGGAGATCAAGGCGACCGCGAACCATCCGTTCCTCACCTACAACGGATGGAAGCCACTCGGCGAACTGGCTCCCGGTGCCCGGCTGGGCTCGCTGCGGCATGTGCCTGCGCCGCTCGACGTGAAGCCCTGGGATGCCGACGAAATCACCTTGCTGGCCCATCTCCTCGGCGACGGTTCCTTTGTGAAGCGGCAGCCGATCTGGTACGCGAGCATCGACGAGGCGAATCTGTCAGCGGTGGCCGAGGCGGCGCATCGGCGGTTCGGTATCACCGGCATTCGCGACGAGTACCCCGCAGCCAGGGTCACCACCTTGCGTTTGCCCGCGCCGTACCGGCTGGCCCGTGGCAAGCGGAATCCGATCGCAGCCTGGCTGGACGAGCTGGGTCTGTTCGGTCTGCGGAGCCATGAGAAGTTTGTTCCCGAAGGAGTCTTCGGCCTGCCGAAGGAGCAAATCGGAGCCTTCGTTCGGCACCTCTGGGCAACGGATGGTTCTGTTCGCTGGGACGAAAAGAACCGTCAGGGCAGGATCTACTACGCCTCGACCAGTCGTCGACTGGTCGACGATCTGGCCAGGTTGCTCCTGCGCCACAACATCTTCAGCAGGATCAAGGTCACGAAAAATCCCGGCTACCGGGATTCGTATCACCTCTATATCTACGGGGTGGAGAACCAACTGCGCTTCTGTGACGAGATCGGCGTCCACGGTCTGCGAGGGCTCGCGGTGATCGAGGTTGCCATGCAGCTTCGTGACATGCGGGCAAACACCAACCTCGACACCATTCCGCAGGAGGTCTGGGAAAAGGTGCGTCACACGCTGGCCGAGCAGAACATGCCGCATCGCGCCTTCGCTGCCGCGATGGGGACCCAGTTCTCCGGCTCCTCGATGTGGAAGGCAGCACCGAGCCGGCAACGCCTCGCCAAGGTCGCCGACGTCTTGGGCAACGCTGACCTGGAGGTCCTCGCGACCAACGACATCTTCTGGGACACCATTACCTCGATCGAGAGCCTCGGTGACCAAGAGGTCTACGACGCCACCGTGATGGGGACCCACAACTTCGTTGCCGAGGGCATCGCTACCCACAACTCCCTCGAGCAGGACGCCGACGTGGTCATTCTGCTGCACCGCGAGGACGCCTACGAGCGCGAGTCCACCCGCCCCGGCGAGGCCGACTTCATCGTCGCCAAGCACCGTAACGGCCCCACCGCCGACATCGTCGTGGCCTTCCAGGGCCACTACTCCCGCTTCGTCGACATGGCCCACGACGGCTGAGTAGCAGACGTCGACGATGGTGAGGCCGTCGAAACCCGGGCATCACCAAGGCAGGCACTTCAGTCAGTGGGTCGACGACGTATGTGAGCTCGAGCGAGCCGGACAGCTGGATGCAGCTCGGGATCTGCTCGTCTGCCTCGTCGAGGCGACCGAGGCGGAGGCCCGAGCTGACAGTTGCGGGGTTGCGCCTTGGTACTACGAGCAGATTGCCGTCATCGAGCGTGGACGCGGAAATCTGGAGGCGGAGCTCGCAAATCCTCGAACGCTACGCTGGGCAGCCGAAAGCGCCGGGAGTCGGCGCCGTCAAAGCTGTCGAGCAGGCTTCAGCGTGTGCGAGGAATGATCCCGCCAAGCCGCGAGGCTTAGTCGCCGTCGCCGTCGCCGTCGCCGTCGCCGTCGCCGTCGCCGTCGCCGTCCTTCCAGCGCTTGGCGGAGATGGATTCCTGGGCCAGGAGGCGGAGGCTGGAGATCAGGGTTTCGCCGAGGATGGTGCCGATGATGACTGACTCGGCGACCTGGTCGGTGGCGGGGCGGGTGGTGACGGCGGCGACCTCGAGTTCGGTGAAGGTTTCTACGGCGTCGGCGTAGGAGTCGAGGAAGCTGACGAGGTGTTCCTGCTCGAGGGTGCGGAGGGCTGCGATCGTCTCGATCAGGGTGGTGAGGGCGGGGGCGTCGGGGTCGATCGACCAGCCGCGGGAGGCGATCAAGGCGGTTGCTTGCGCGGTGGCGGCGGCTTTGGCGTCCGAGGTGGACGGGGTGACCGCGCGCTGGGGAGTGATCGCGCGGTGGGCGCGGCCGATCTTGTCGTGCAGGGGCATGGTGTCCGAGTCCAGACCCTCTAGGACGTCTTTCACTCGCGCGACCGGGACCTGGGCCAGGTCGACCAGGGCGCGGATCAGGCGCAGCCGGCGGAGGTGGGCTTCGCCGTACGACGCCTGGTTCGGGCTGGTCAGTTCGCCGGGGGGCAGCAGGTTCTCGCGCAGGTAGTACTTGATCGTCGGCACCGGAACCCCGGCGATCCGGCTCAACTCGGCGATCCGCATAAAGGCCTTGCCCTTTCTTTGACTCATGACGGATAGTACCAGTATCCATAAACGGATACCCCGACTATCTATTCAAGGACTGTGCTCATGGAGTTGACCGACGCCTCCCGGATCGTGGCCGGCGCGATCCTGATCACCATCGTCACGATCCAGTTCGGTGGCTGGTTCCTGACCAAGATCGCTCGCGGCGACGTGCCGATGACCGAGTTCCAGAAGTCGTTCGCGCGGGCCGGTCACGGCCATGCCGGCGTGCTGGTCATCCTCGGCCTGGTCGGGCTGCTGTACGTCGATCAGACCGGCCTCGAAGGGTTCTGGCTCTGGCTCGGCCGGCTCGGCATCCCGATCGCGGCGATCCTGATGTCCGGCGGCTTCTTCGCCTCGTCGGCGGGCAAGGACCGGACCAAGCCGAACCAGTTCATCGCCATCCTCTGGCTCGGCGCGCTCTCGCTCGCAGCCGGCGTCCTGACCCTCGGCATCGGCCTGATCACCGCCTAGGCGGCGATCACCATCCGACCGTCACCCGGCCGCCAGCCGCGCGCCGACAGTTCGCAGTACTGCGGCAGCGGCCGGCGACGCCTCGAGCGTGTAATCAGCGCCCAGGGCAACAATCGCGGCGACGTACTGGACCAGCAGCGCGGGGGAGTCGACGCTGAGCCTGACCTCGCAGGACTCCAAGCCCAGCGGCGCGATCGTCCCAGGCGTGCCGCGGAAGAAGCTCCCGTGCACCACCTCGGCCGGCAGTTGCACAACCATCCGAACCGTATGGCGATACTCGGCGCCGGCAAACGATTCGGCCAGGTACGCCGCTGCGTCCACGGCAGGCAACGAGCGAGCGGTGAAGTGATGCCGGGTCGGCGCGAGCTCACCGATCCGGTCCACCCGAAACGTTCGCCAGTCATCCCGCTCAGGATCGAAAGCCAGTAAGTACCACTGCCCAGCAGCCGACACCAGCCGCGCCGGTTCCACCCGACGCAACGAAGCATCCCCACGCCGACTTTCGTAGCTAAAGGCAACAATCTCCAGATCCCGGCAACAAGCAGCCAGTACTGCGAGCAGCCCCGGATCCACCCGCGGCGCATCAGCCCGGCCGACTACCTCGGCAGCCCCCACCGCAGCCACCGACGGCCGCAACCGCGCAGGCAGGATCCGCTCCAGTTTCGCGAGCGCGCTCATCGAGCTGTCCTCGATCCCGTCGACGCCACTCGCCGCGGCGCCGGCCAACCCGATCGCCACCGCGACTGCCTCGTCGTCGTCGAGCACGAGCGGCGGCACGTTCTTCCCCGAGGCAAGCCGATACCCGCCCGCCGAACCGGTCGTCCCCGTCACCGGGTAGTCGAGCGACCGCAACCGCTCGACGTCCCGCCGTACGGTCCGATCGGTGACGCCGAGACGCTCGGCCAGCTCGCTCCCGGACCACTCCCGCCGGCTCTGCAGCAAGGCGAGCAGGCGGAGCATCCGCCCAGGAAGGTCCTTGCGTGCGCTCATGATCAACAGATCTTACGGACAAGATAAGTCCGGAATGCCCCCTAGCGTCGAAATCATGAACTGGACCAAAGACACCCCCGGGTACGACGAAGAGCGCCGCGGCTTCCAACTACTCACCCCGCATCGACCCGACCAGATCGTGGGCGCCACCAGCACGGCCGACATCCAGCGCGCCGTGCGATCAGCCCGCGAGCAGCACCTCAAGGTCGCGGTCAAAGCGAGCGGCCATGGTCACGTCACGCCACTCGACGGCGGCATCCTGATCACGACCAGCCGCCTCAATCAGGTCAGCGTCGACCCGCAGCAGCAAACCGCCTGGGTCGAGGCCGGCTCGACCTGGCAACAGGTGATCGACGCCGCCACCCCCCACGGCCTCGCGCCCCTGTCAGGCAGCTACCCAGGCCTCACCGCCGTGCCCTACACGCTTGGCGGCGGGCTGAGCCTGATGGCGCGACGCTACGGCTACGCCGCCGACCACGTCCGCCGGATCGAGGTCGTCACTCCCGACGGCGAACTGCGCAAGGCGGAGGACGACCCCGACCTCTTCTGGGCACTCCGCGGCGGAGGCGGCAACTTCGGCGTCGTGACCGGTATGGAGATCGACCTCTTCCCAGTCCCGACGCTCCACGGCGGCAGCCTGTACTACGACCTCACGGCGACCCCCGAGGCGCTCGCGGCCTGGCGCGACTGGACCCGAACCGTCCCCGACTCGGTGACGTCAGCGGTCTCGGTCATCCCGTTCCCCGACATCCAGCCGGTCCCCGCGCCGCTCCGCGGCAAATACATCGCTCAAATCCAGGTCGCCGTCATCCCGGAACTCGCACAGCACAGCGCAGGGGAAGGAGACGCGGAGCCTGCGAGACGGTTGCGGGACGCGCTGGGCGAGCCGGTGCTCGACACGGTCAAAGAGTTGCCGTTCACCGAGTCAGGCAAGATCTTCGACGAGCCCGCCCGCCCCGACGCCTATCGGTCGCGCAACGTCCTGCTCAGCGAGCTGGACCCGACGGCACTCGCCACCATCCCGCAGTTGGCAGGACCGAAGGCCGAAGCGATGTGCATCATCAACATCAGGCATCTCGGCGGAGTGCTCAGCCGCAAGCCCAACAAAGACAACGCCATCGGCCACCGCGACGCGCAGTACTCGCTGACCGTCCTGTCGCCAGGTGAAGCCGACGTCCGCGACCTCCAGCGGGCGACCCTCCAACCATGGGCCGACCACACCATCGGCCGATCACTCAACTTCAGCTACGGCCCGCTCACCGGGCAGGAGGTCCAGGACGCGTACGACGACTACGAGCGACTGAGCAGGCTGCGCGCGCAGTACGACCCGGGCGAACTGCTACTCCCCAACCACGCGATCAGAGCGCGGCAGTGACGTCTATCTCGACCAGCTGACCGGGGAAGCCGAGCTGGGCGACGCCGAGCAGCGTGCTGGCGCTGGTGAAGGCCGGGGCGAGCGGTGACGCGTTGAGTTGGGTCCAGACCTCGCTGAGATCCTCGCGGACCGGGCTGGCCACGTAGATCACGGTCCGTACGACGTCCGTCGGGCCGGCGCCGGCGGACTGCAGCGCGACCAGGATGTTCTGGATCACCTGCTCGGTCTGCCCCGCCAGCCCGCCGGCGGCGAGTTCACCGGACGGCATCAGCGGGCACTGCCCGGCCAGCATCACCAGGACGCCGGCCTGAACCTTGGTCACATGGTGGTAGCCGGGGGTGGCGTGCAGGGCGGTGGGGTTCGAGCGATCGATGGTCACGACCCTGAGCAAACGCGACCGCGAGCACAGCCGTCAACGGGATATCTCGTTGTTCCACATCCGGAACATCACACACTTCCCGCGCTGGTCCAGCGTCACCGTCCACAGGTTCTCGAACGTCCCGAGCTCCTGATAGACCCCGGTGCCGCCGATCGCCGCCGTGTCCCCGGTGAGCATCAGCACGGACCACTCGAACTCCCAGCCGCCGGCCTGCCAGTCCTGCCGGCTGAGCCAGCCCTCAACGATCGCGTCCCGCCCGATCCAGTCGGTGGCATACGGATGTTCGTGGTACTCCGCCGCCGGCGCGAACAGCGCCTTGATGTCAGCGGCCTCCCCGCTCCGCCAAGCCTTCACGTAGTTCTCGACCCACCGCGTAACAACCTTGCTCTCCATGACCCTGAGCATGCTGCGCGCCAGGCAGCTGAGGCAGACCGAGTCTTCCTAGGTGCGCGGCACCCACCCGCTAACCTCGGCAGGGTGAACGACTTGGGCGAGTTCCTTCGGGTACGCCGTGCGCAGTTGACCCCCGAGGAGGTCGGCCTGCCCACGTCGGGTGCCCGTAGGGTCGCCGGACTGCGGCGCGAGGAGGTCGCGGTGCTGGCCGGCGTCAGCGCCGACTACTACACGCGCCTGGAGCAAGGCCGCGAGCGCAATCCGTCCGGTCAGGTGGTGGACGCCATCGCCCGGGCCCTCCGGCTCGGCCAGAACGGTCGCTGGTACGCCTATCAGTTGGCCGGTCTCGCCCCAAAGGCCGACGAAGCACCGTCGGAGGAGGTCGCGCCGGAGCTGCTCCAGCTGATGGCGAACTTCGAGTCAGCCGTTGCCTACATCATCAATCGGCGCCTGGACGTGCTCGCCTGCAACAAGCTCGCAGCCGCCCTGCTGTCGCCATTGGCCGACCTGCGCCCGATGCTGCACAACCTCTTCCACGATCCGGCGGCGCGCGAACTCTTCGACGACTGGCCGGCCGTCGCCCGCGAATCGGTCCAGGCCATCCGGCTCGCCTCGCCGGGCAACAAGGCGGTCCAGGACCTGATCGACGAATTGCTTGCCAGTAGCAATGAGTTCGCCGAGCTCTGGAAGGAGCACGGCGTCGGCAGTCTCGGCAGCACGGTGAAGACCTTCAACCACCCGGTGGCCGGCCGGCTCACGCTGAGCTATCAGACCTTCGACATCCAATCGGCCCCCGGTCAGGCCCTGCTGGTCGGCACCAGCGATCAGGACCTCTCGAATCTCCTGACATAGCGCTTCTGCCACAGCGTTTCGACCGCCTTCGGGTGATAGTTCTCCCGGACAAAGGCGACCGCATCAGTTGGCGCGATCCCGTCGAGCACGGCCAGGCAGGCCAGCGCAGTACCGGTTCGGCCGCGCCCGCCCTCGCAGGCCAGCTCCACCCGCTCCGAGCCCGACCGTTCGAGCACCTCCACCAACGCCGCCCGGGCATCCGCGTCATCAGCCGGCAGCCGGAAGTCCGGCCACTGCACCCACCGCGACTCCCACTCGACCGCCGGTGGCTGCTTGCCCAACAGATAGACCCCGTACTCCGGCAGCGCACCTGCCGGCAGCGCATCCCGCAACCCGCGCCCCCGCACCAGCCGCCCCGACGGCAACCTCAGCACCCCGGCCGCACCCGCATCCCATGGCTCCACCCGGCCCAACCTAGAGCGAGGCAGTCATCAGGTCGAGCAGCGCCGTCACTGCCCGGCTCGGCCGCTTGCCGCTCAGGGTGATCGCCGACAACGTCCAGGTCAGCTCCACGCCCGCCAACGGCAGCCGAACCACTCCCGGCAGATTCTCCAGCTCCATATCGGGCACGACGGCGACCCCCAAACCCGCGCGCACGTAGTCCGGCACCGTCGTCAGATCCGGCACCTCCACCTGCACCCGCCGCGGCAGCCCGGCGACATCGAAGGCGCGATCCACCGTGGTCCGGTTCCCGAAGCCGCGCAGCATGTCGACGAACCGCTCACCCGCGAGATCCTCCAGCCGCACCGAGGCGGCCGACGCCAACCGATGCGCAGCCGGCACCAGTACTGCGAACTGCACGGTCGCCAGTTCGCGCGGCTCCAGCCCGGTCATCTCCGCCCGGCTCAACCCGACCAACGCCACGTCGAGTCGCCCGTGCCGGACATCGTCGGCCAGCCCACTGGACCCGGTCGGCGAGGTGGTCACCTGGACCTCGACCAGTGGATACCGCTGGTAGAACGAGCCGAGCAACGAGGCCAGATCGATCAGGCTGAGCCTCGTCATCGTCCCGATCCGGACGTTGCCGCGCAGCCCGGTCGACGCCTCCTCGACCACCGCCCTGGCCCGATCCAGCGCTTCGAGCGCCGCTTTTGCCTCGGGCAACAGCGCCTCGCCGGCGTCCGACAACTGCACCTGCCGAGTGGACCGGTCGAACAGCGTCGTCTTCAGATCAGTCTCCAGCGCCCGGATCGCGGCCGAGACCGTCGACTGCACCGTGAACAGCCGCTGTGCCGCCCGGGTGAAGCTCAGCTCCTCGGCGACGGCGACGAAGTACTCGAGCTGTCTGCTGTCCATGACGCCAATTATCGATGACGACGATAAGTCAGTGCAAGAAGATTCGTTGGACTCGATAGATCAAACCGGCGAATCTAGAAGCATGAAAACTCTCTCCGGCACCCGCTCGCTCGACCAGGCCGGTCCCTCCGTTCGGTTCGCGCACGGCGCCGGCTTCTGGATGATCGCCGTCGCCTTCCTGACCACGATGGCGTTCTCGACGGTTCCGACCCCGCTCTACGCGATCTACCAGCGCCGGGACGGGTTCCCGACCTTCATGATCACGGTGATCTTCGCCGCCTACGCGGTCGGCGTGATGGTCAGCCTGTATCTGGCCGGGCACGTCAGCGACTGGCTCGGCCGCCGCCGGGTGGCTCTGGCCGCTGTGCTGACCGAGGCGCTCGCCGCAGTGATCTTCCTGTTCTGGCAGGACGTCCCCGGGCTGCTGCTCGCACGCTTCGTGTCAGGCGTCGGCGTCGGCGTCCTGACGGCGACCGCGACGGCTCACCTCTCCGAGTTGCGGCGGATCTCCCGGCCCAGCGAGGACCCGAGCCACTCGGCGCTGATCTCCTCGATGGTGAACCTCGGCGGGCTCGCGTTCGGGCCGCTGGTCGGCGGACTGCTCGCGGAGTACGGGTCGAAGCCGCTGGACCGGCCGTACGAGGTGTTCCTGGTCTTGCTGTTGCTGAGCGCACTGGGCGTCGCGCTGGTGCCGGAGACCGTCGAGCGGCGGGAAGAGCGTCCGGCGTACCGGCCGCAGCGGGTGGCGTTGCCGAGTGCCGCGAAGCCACAGTTCTTCGCCACGGCGGTCGGAGCATTCGCCGCGTTCGCGATCTTCGGGCTGTTCACCTCGCTGGCGCCGACCTTCCTGGCCGGCACGCTGCACCACACCTCGCGGCTGCTGGCCGGAGTCGTGACCTTCGCGGTCTTCGTCGCGGGAGCTGCCAGCCAGGTGCTGTTCGTCCGCTTCAGCCGGCCGCAGCAACTCAAGCTCGGTCTGGTGCTGATGTCGACCGGTCTGGTCGGGGTCGCGGTCGGTGGGTTGCTGCCGAGCCTGTGGCTGTTCGTCATCGGTGGCGTGATCGCCGGCGCGGGGGTCGGACTGGTCTTCCGCGGCGCGGTCGCCACCGCTGCCTCGCTGGCAGACGCCGGTTCCCGTGGTGAGGTGCTCGCCGCGCTCTTCCTGATCGCGTACGCCGGACTCGCGGTGCCGGTGCTCGCCATCGGCGTCGGAGTCGCCCTGCTGCCGGCCCAGGTCGCCCTGCTGATCTTCTCGGCGATCATCTTCGTCCTGGTCAACGTGGCCGGCCGGCGGATGTTGAAGGCCAACAAGATCGGTTAGCCTCCGATGCGTGACCGAGATCGAGGCAAGTCAGGTGCAGGTCGGGGAGCTCGGCGCGTATCTCGCCAAGCCGGCGGACGGCGGCACCGGCCAGGGGATGCTGTTGCTGCCGATGATCACCGGGATCGGCGCGCAACTCCGGGACTGGGCGGACGAACTGGCCGGGCGCGGAATCACCGCCCTGACCTGGGACCCGTTCAAGGGCCGCAGCGCCGACAACTCGAGCATCGACGAACTCGCGGACCTGCTCGGCGCACTGGACGACGACACCGTCCTCGCCGAGCAGGAGGCGTTACTGGACCACCTGTTCGGAGAGCTCGGCTGCACCAAGGCCGGCGTGATCGGCTGGTGCCTCGGCGGCCGGTTCGCGTTGCTGCTGGCGGCCAGGGAGCACCGGCTCGCCAACGTGGTCGTCTACCATCCGACGGTCCCCTCGAAGCTCCGCCCGAACCACTCGTACGACGCGATCGCGGACGCCATCGGGATCACCGCGCCGACGATGGTGATCTACCCGAGCGCCGACGCCGCCGTACCGGTCGCCGACTTCGAGGCGCTGCAGACCGCGTTGCAGACCCGCGACACCGGCGCGACGATCGCGCAGTACTACCCCGGCGCCGACCACGGCTTCTCCGATCGCTCCCGGCAGGAGAAGCCGGTGAACTTCGAGGCGTTCCGGTTGTCCTGGCCGCAGGCGCTCGCGTTCATCGACGTCACCACCGCCTGAGCCGATGCCATCGGGGTACACCCGCAATCCCGCGCTGAGCCGCCGGATGGACCGCTTCTTCCGGCGGACCGCTCCGGTCCCGGAGACGATCGCGACGGAGTACGCGAAGCGGTTCATCACCGGGCCGGACGGGCTGCGCTGGCGGCAGGGCGCGCGGTTCGCCGTGTCCGTACTGCCGGACGACGACTGGCTGCTCGAACGCACTCGCTTGATCGTCGACACCTTGGTGCTGCCCGATCATCAGCCGGGCGCGTTCCACCCACTGCTGTTGTCGAGCAGCAACCAGGCGCCGATGGACGACCCGATGGCGCTCGATCGGGAGCGCCGGCGCAACTACACCGAGACGCATCTCGGGATCCACTGCGCCGACCTCGCCGCGTTCGGCGACCGGATCCTGGCCGCGGAACCGCTGCTGCGCGCGGGCATCGTGCACCTGATCCCCAACTACGCCGACCGCCTGACGACGTACTCCGACTACCGCCGGGCCGACCGCTCCGACCCGAGCCCGCGTGAGCTGGCCACCACCTTCGTCCTCGCCGACCGGCTGTTCGTCGACGCGGGTCCGTTGCCGCCGGAGAGCTGGTCGGTCAAGCACCTCATCACCACCGGCATCCCGTACGTCGAGAACGTCGCGCCGCTTGAGCTCGACCGAGTCCTGCACGCGAACTGGCCAGGTTTCGACGCGTACTGGCGGCGGTTGCGCGCGGCGTACGGGCAGCCGGCGCAGTTGCCGGCGCTGCTTGCCTCGGCCCAATCGGTACTCCGAACCCACTTCGGCGCACAGGTGAAGACCGTGCCGGCCACGCTGGTCAGCGTCGATCACGGTGCCTTCAGCAACGCCTATCTACCGTCCCGAACAACAGGCGACCTCTGGGCGCGAATCGCCGAGCCGCTCGCCTTCGAGCCGTACTACCCGTCGCTCGATCTCGCCTGGGTGCTGAACCGCTAAGCCGCTGCGCGCCGATGGGCCGTCGGGCTCGTCCCGCGCACACGCTTGAAGGCCACGCTGAGCGCGAAGGCGTTCGCATACCCGACCTTCCGGGCGATCGCCTCGACCGTGTCCGTGGTCTCGCGCAACAGATCGGCGGCCAGCGTGATCCGCCAGCCGGTCAGGTAGGCCATCGGCGCCTCGCCCACCAGCCCGCTGAACCGCCGGGCCAGGCTGGCGCGCGAAACACCGGTGCGCTCGGCCAGCTCGACCACACTCCACGGGTGCGCAGGCTCCTCGTGCAGCAGGCGCAGCGCGAGGCCGACGACCGGATCACTCTGCGCCTGGTACCAGCCCGGCGCGTGCGACTCCGGTCGGGCGAACCAGGCGCGCAAGGTGGTGATCAGCGCCAGGTCCAGCCAGCGATCGAGCACCGATTGCTGACCGGGCTCGTCGCGCTGGATCTCGCCGAGCACCATCGCCATCACGTGACCGACGACGTCCGCGGCCGGCACCACCAGGACCGGCGGCAGCGCGGCCAGCAGTCGCCGGCTGACATCGCCCTCCAGCTGATAGGTGCCGCTGACAACCATTGCCTCACCGTCCGGCCGGCCGCCATGGGTCCGGACGCCGAGCCGCGCACTGTAGTCGACAGGGGCCCCAGGCAACGGTTCGCAGATGCCGAACGGGTGGATCCGCAGGTTGGGCACGGTGTCGGGCTGGTCGGCGACGACATATGGCGTCGTACCGGACAGGACGGCGACGTCGCCCTCCTCCATCCGGACCGGTGGCTCGCCGTCGCGGATGATCCAGGCGGAGCCGCGGATCAGCGTGGCTAGTGCGAGCGGCGCCTCGTCGATGATGTGCAGGCCCCACGGCGGATCCAGGATGGTCAGGTTGAAGACCCCACCCCGGGCGCGCGTGCCGGCCAGCAGATCATCGAGGACGTCCATACCGCTCAGGCTACCGCAGCTTGAGACTCTCAGACATCGAATTGCGTCGGACAACCATGGTTTGTCTCACCCAGACGCGATGAACTTGAGCCATGACATCAACAACCCCCTTCCTGATCATCGGCGGCAACGGCAAGACCGGCCGCCGCATCACCCAGCAGCTCGACGCCCGCGGCATCGGGTACCGACTCGCCTCCCGGTCGAGCGAACAGCGCTTCGACTGGTACGACGAAAGCACATGGTCGCCGACCGTCGCCGGCATCGACACGGCGTACCTCGCCCCACCGGTCGGCCCGACCGGGCTCGCGCAGGCCGGCAAGTTCATCCAGCAAGCGGCCTCCGAAGGGCTGCGCCGGGTGGTCCTGCTGTCCGGTCGCGGCGTCGGCAGCCCCGGTCGCGACTTCGCGGTCTACGAGAGCAGCGTCGAGCTGGAGAACGCGGTGCGGGCTAGCAGCGCCGACTGGACCATCGTCCGGCCCGCATGGTTCGCGCAGAACTTCAGCGAGGACTTCCTGCTCGACTACGTCCTCGGCGGCGAGCTGCGGGTGGCCGCCGGTGACGGCGGCGAGGCGTGGATCGACACCAACGACATCGGCGACGTGATGACCGCTGCGCTGCTCGACCCGAAGCACGTCGGCGAGACCTACTCGCTGTCCGGCCCGCGCACGCTGACGATGGCCGAGGTCGCCGCCGAACTGTCGACGGTCACCGGTCGCCCGATCAGCTACGTCGATCTCACCCCGGAGCAGCACGTCGCCGAGCTGGTCGAGTTCGGGCTGCCCCAGGAGGACGCGGAGGCCGTTCGCGATCTGTTCGCGGTGATCCGCAACCACCGTTCGGAGTACGTGTCGGAGGGCGTCGAGCAGGTGCTCGGCCGGGCCCCTCGCGACTTCGCAGACTGGGCGCGGGAGACCGCGCAGACCGGAGTGTGGTCCGCATGAACCTGACCAAGATCCTGATCTTCTCGGGACTCGTCGGCAGCGCGCTGATCGGTGGCGTCTCCTTCACCTTCGGCACCGCGATCATGGGTTCCCTGCAACGGATGCCGGCCGGCCAGGGCGCCGCCGCGATGAACCTGATCAACGCCCGGATCCAGAACCCGCTGTTCCTGCTGATCTTCTGCGGTACCGCGCTGGTCTGCCTGGCGGTCGCGATCCTGGCGCTGGTCAAGGACACCCCGGGCAAGTGGTGGGTGCTGGCCGGCTCCGCGCTCTACCTGATCGGCGTGATCGTGGTCAGCTTCGCCGTCAACATCCCGCTCAACGAGCACCTGGCCACCATCGACCCGTACTCCGCGGCTGGTGCGGCCGAGTGGCAGACCTACCTCACCAAGTGGAACCCGGCCAACAATGTCCGCGCGATCACCGGGACTCTCGCGGTCATCGCCTTCGCCCTTGCCCTGCACGCCGGAGCAGGCAGCCAGCCCGCCGCGGAGAGCAGCCCGCAGACCCCGGGCGTCGGTACCGTCTGGTCATGACGACCCTGCTTCCAGTCAACGGCATCGAGTTGTGCGTCGACACCTTCGGATCCCTTGCGGACCCAGCGATCCTGCTGATCCACGGGGGATCCGCGTCGATGGACCACTGGGAGCCCGCCTTCTGCGAGCGGCTGGCAGCAGGCGGCCGGTACGTCATCCGCTACGACCACCGCGACACGGGGGAGTCGACCAGCTTCGAGCCCGGCAACCCGCGGTACACGGGGGCGGAACTGGTTTCCGATCCGCTCGGCATCCTCGATGCCCTGAAGATCGACCGGGCGCATGTGGTCGGCCTGTCGATGGGCGGCGGGATCGCGCAGGAACTTGTTGTCACGCACCCGGATCGGGTCGCCTCGGTCACCTTCATCGCGACCACCCACGGCGGCCCGGGTCTGCCGCCGCCGACCGACAAGATCAGGGCGAGCTTCGCCGAGGAGGCGCCGCCGACCGACTGGTCCGACCCTGAGGCAGCCCTCGACGCGCTGATCAAGGACGACCGGCTCTACGCCGGCACCCTCCCGTACGACGAAACCGCCCGCCGCGAGGTCTACGCCAAGGCGCTCGCCAGGACGCCGAACCCCGCCACGATGGCGAACCACTGGCTGGTCGAGGGCGGCGAATCGATCCTCGACCGGCTCGGCGAGATCGCAGTACCGGCGCTGGTGCTGCACGGCACCGAAGACCCGATGTTCCCACCAGCCCACGGCGAGGCGCTGGCGAACGCCGTACCGGGTGCTCGTCTGGTCCTGCTGGAAGGCGCCGGCCACGAACTCCCGCCGCTGACCTGGGACGTAGCGGTCCCCGAGATCCTCGCAATCACCACACCCCGCTAGGTTTCCGCCATGGAGCCGCTGACCTTCGAGTACGACGACGTCTATTTGAGTGTCGACAACGGGATTCTCGAGCTGTTCCGGCGGAACCGGATCATCGGGTCCTACCGGACGCCGGTGAAGTGGGCGAAGGTGCGGGCCGAGGCGCGCAAGGGTGGCGTGACCCGGCTGCACTTCGGCAACGTCGACGAGCTGGACGAGCAGCTGTACGCGAGCACGAGCAGCTCGAAACACCTGCTCGCCACGGTCGAGATCCAGACCGCCGACGAGCCGCGGTACCGGGCCTTCTTCACCGAGCTGGCCCGGCAGGCCGATCGCCGGGTCGGTGACTGACTTCGCCTTGTCACGGGCGGTAACGTGGCCGATGTGATCACCATCGAGCGCGTTGTCACCGTCGCGAAGCCCGTCGAGCGGGTCTTCGGCTACCTGTCCGACTTCGAGACGACCACCGAGTGGGACTCCGGCACCGTGCGGACGGTGAAGATCGAGGGCGACGGCGGCCCCGGCACGCGGTACCAGAACACCTCGTCGTTCGCCGGCCGCGAGACCGAGTTGGAGTACGTCGTCCAGCAGCTCGAGCCGGACCGCTTGTTCCAGCTGCGCGGCGAGAACAAGACCGTCACCGCGCTCGACACGATGACGTTCCGCAGTACCGAGACGGGCGGCACCGAGGTCACCTACCGGGCCGAGTTCGAGTTCAAGGGCGTCACCCGGCTGATCGAGCCGCTGTTCAAGGGCCAGTTCAAGAAGCTCGGCGACGAGGCCGAGGTCGGCATGCGGGAAGCGCTCGAGAAGCTCTAGAGGTATAGCTGGCGCCACCCCCGGTTGGGGTGGCAGCGGGATGGGGCGCGCGAGTCGTTCCGGACAGGGTTGAGGTATCAGCTACCAACCTTCCGGAGGACTTTGATGAAGCGGCTCCTGGCAGTCCCGGCTCTCCTCGTGGCGGCGGCCTTGCCGTTGTCCACGCTGACCGCGACCGCGGCGCCGGCCAATCCGGTGCCGGTGCTGACCGCGGCGGCGCAGCCGATCCGCAGTACCGATGCGGGCAGTAGCCTGCGAGACCTGAAGCCGCTGGCCGCGATGGTCGGCAACGCGCGGATCGTCGGGCTCGGCGAGGCCACGCACAGCTCGCACGAGTTCTTCACGCTCAAGCACAAGATCTTCCGCACGCTGGTGGAGGAGAAGGGGTTCACCACCTTCGCCCTGGAGGCGCCGTGGAGCACCGGCCTCGACCTCGACCGGTACGTCGTCAGCGGGGTCGGCGATCCGCGCGAGATCTTCCGGCGCGACTTCCAGGGCGCGTACAAGTTCTGGAACACCAGCGAGTACCTCGACCTGATCGAGTGGATGCGCGCCTACAACCAGACCCACGCCCGCAAGCTGCACTTCGTCGGCAACGACGTCGGGTACGCGAGCCCCGCGCTGATCGATCAGGTGATCGGCTACGTCGGCAAGACCAAGCCGGCGGCGCTCCCCGAGATCAAGACCCTGTACGCCGGCATCCGCCCCAATGCGGAGTACGAGGCCTGGAGTACTGCGTACCTCGGCAAGCCGCTGGCCGAGCGGGTCAAGATCGAGGCGGCGGCGCGGCGGGCCGTAGTACTGGTTGAGTCGTTGCCTGCAGGTCCCGCGCGGACCTGGGCAGCGCAGCACGCCCGGGCGATCTGGCAGGTCGCCAAGTTCTACTCGTTCGACGTCGCGGACCCGGCGGTGACACCGAAGGCGATGTACTTCCGGGACGAGAGCATGGCGGCCAACACCGGCTGGTGGGCGCGCGCCACCGGGGCCAAGGTGTTGCTGTCGGCCCACAACGGGCACATCGCCCTCGAGACGGGCTCGCCGAAGGACTACCCGAAGGCCCAGGGGGAGTTCCTCAAGGAGCAGTTCGGCCGCGGCTATCTGACCATCGGGATGTCCTTCGACCACGGCTCGTTCAACTCGCACGACATTGCCAACGGCAAGGTCCGTGTCTTCACCCTGCCGCCCGCGGCCAAGGGCAACAACGAATACACCCTCGACAAGGTCCCGTACCGCGACTACCTGGTCGACCTGCGCCGGCTGCCGGCCAAGACTCGCGCCTGGTTCGACGTACGCCGCCTGACGCGGGACATCGGCACCGGCTATCCCACCCCGGAGCTGCCGATCCGGCTTGGGCCCAGCTACGACCTGCTGATCCATCTCAACCAGGTTTCAGCGGCACATCTGCGCTGAACACGACCGACGACCCCGAGGTCTGCATGCCTCGGGGTCGTCGCGTTCGTGCTGGTGTCAGGCGGCCGATCGGAGCATCGTGCGGATGCCGACCGTGAGGCCCAGGGCGACCGTGACCAGACCGGCGACGAAGCCCCAGAGCACGGTGGTCGAGGAGACGTCGCCGGCGAACAGCGTCCGCTCCGCGTCGACCAGGTAGGACAGCGGGTTGAACTTCGACGCGACCCGCATCCACTCCGGCCCGGTCTCCAGCGGCAGCAGCATCCCGGACAGGATCATCAGCGGGAACAGGAACGTCTGCTGCACCACCCAGAACATCCAGTCCTGCTTGCGCACCGCGATCGCCAGCGCGTAGCTGAACGAGCCCAGCCCGATCCCGAACAGGGCCAGCAACGCCAGCCCGATGACCGCGCCGCCCAGGTGCAGATCGAAACCGAACGGCGTCATCACCACGATCACGATCACCGCCTGGCCGAACAGCGGCACCATCTCCTTCAGAGCCCGGCCGATCAGCAGCGACGAACGGGACAGCGGCGTCACCAGCATCCGCTCGTGCGCGCCGGTCTGGAACTCGAAGAGCAGGCTCGACCCGGTCGCCGAGGTGCCGAACAGGGTGGTCATCACCAGGATGGCGGGCACGAACCACTGCCAGACGCCACCATCCAGCGAGCCGCCGAGGGATCCCTTGAGCAGTGGCCCGAAGAGCGCCAGGAAGACCAGCGGCTGGATCATCCCGAAGATCAGCGAGAACGGGTCGCGGAGTACCGGCCGAAGCTCGCGCAGCATCACGATCTTGGTGTCCCGGAAGAGGTTCCGGTTGACCGGCTGGGTGGTCGTCGTCGGGGTCACGGCGGGGACGGTGAGGGTGGTCATGCTGCGGCCTTTCCGGTGCTGTCGGCCTCGCGCAGGCTGCGGCCGGTGAGGTTGAGGAAGACGTCGTCGAGCGTCGGGCGAACCACCTGGGCGGTGACCACCGGTACGGCGTACTGCTGGCTCGCGGCGATGAGCTCGGGAAGCGCCTTGGGCCCGTCGGCGACCCGGACGGTCAACCGGTCGCCATCGGCAACGACCTCCCTTGCACCGGGCAACTTGTGGGCCAGCTCGGCGAGTCGGGCAAGGTTGCTGGGAGCAACGGTCACGATCAGCTGGTCGCCGGCCAGGTCGGCCTTCAGGGCATCGGCGGTGTCGTCGGCGATCACCTCGCCGTGGTCGACCACGACCACCCGCTCGGCCATCGAGTCCGCCTCGTCCAGGTAGTGCGTGGTGAGCATGATCGTCATCGAGTACTGCTCGCGCATCCGCAGGATGTGGTCCCACAGGTTGGCCCGGTTCTGCGGGTCGAGGCCGGTGGACGGCTCGTCCAGGAACAGCAGCCGGGGCGCGTGCACCAGACCCATCGCGACATCGAGCCGGCGACGCTGACCGCCGGACAGCTCGGACACCTTGCGTTTGGCCAGGTCGCCGAGCTCGAGCGAGTCGAGCAGCTCCTCGGTGCGCTGCCTGGCCGCCCGCGAGTCCAGGCCGTAGATGATGCCCTGGCCGTAGAGCTCGTCGCGGACCCGTTGCGAGTGGCCCGCGCCGTTGCCCTGCCCGACGTACCCGATCTGCCGGCGGACCTGGCTCGGGTCGGCGGTCACGTCGTACCCGGCGACCTTCGCGGTCCCGGAGGTCGGCGCGATCAAGGTGGTGAGCATCCGCAGCGTGGTGGTCTTGCCGGCGCCGTTCGGGCCGAGCACGGCGACGAGCTCGCCCGGTTCGACGTCCAGGCTGATGCCGCGGACCGCGTGGACGGTGTCGGTGCGGCTCACCACGAAGTCCTTGGTGAGCTCTCGGGTGCTGATCACGATGTCTCCTTCTTAGGGGGCCTGACACCGAGAACATTTCCAGCAGAAGAGGACAGGTTCTGACCGTTACTCGTGGCAATCTGAGGTCATGTCCGAAACCTCGGCACGACTTCTCTCGCTGCTGTCCCTCCTGCAGGCCCGCCGCGACTGGCCGGGCGCCCTGCTGGCCGAGCGGCTGGAGGTGAGCCCGCGCACGGTCCGCCGCGACGTCGACCGGCTGCGCGACCTCGGCTATCCGGTCCGCGCGAGCAAGGGACCGGACGGCGGCTACCGCCTTGACGCGGGCGCCGATCTGCCGCCGCTGCTGTTCGACGACGACCAGGCGATCGCGGTCGCCGTTGCGCTGCAGACCGCGACCACCACGGTGACCGGCATCGAGGAAGGCGCCCTCCGCGCACTCGCCACGGTTCGCCAGGTGATGCCGGCTCGCCTGCGGCAACGCGTCGACGCACTCCAGGTGACCACCATCGACAAGTACGCCGACTCGCGCCGGACCAAGGTCGATTCCGAACACCTGATCGCGATCGGCATCGCGCTGCGCGCCCGCGAAGTACTGCGCTTCGACTACGCCTCACCGGGCGCACCCGAGGGGGAGTGGGTCCCGCCGCGCAAGGTCGAGCCGCATCACCTGGTCACCTGGGGCGGACGGTGGTACCTGGTCGGCTGGGACCTCGACCGCAGCGACTGGCGCACCTTCCGGGTCGACCGGATGCTCCCCAAGACGCCGACCGGCCCACGCTTCACCCCGCGCGAACTGCCCGCACCCGACGTCTCGACGTACATCTCAAGCCGCTTCCAGAGCATGAACCAGTGGCCGTGCCGCGGTACGGCGATCCTGCAGGCCAAGGCCTCCGACATCGCCCGCTGGGCCGGCCGCGACGCGTTGGTCGAAGAGGTCACCGAGACCAGTTGCCGGCTGACCCTGAACAGCTGGTCCTGGACCGGTCTGGCCGCCAACTTCGGGATGTTCGAGGTCGCTCTGGAGTTCGTCGACCCACCAGAACTGAAGGAAGCCGCCCACCAACTGGCCGCCCGCTACACCGCCGCGGCGGGTTAGTTGGAAGCGAAGCGTTCGATTGCGGCCAGGACCAGGTCGGAGACGCTCGCCTTGCCGGCGCCGTGGCCGGCGTCGCCGACGATGTGCAACTCGGCATCCGGCCAGGCCTGAGCCATCCGCCAAGCGGTGTCGGGTGGGCTGCTGATGTCCAGCCGACCCGTGACCAGTACGCCGGGAATGCCGGCCAGCTTGTGCGCGTCGCGGACCAGCGCGCCGTCCTCGATCCAGCCCGCGTGCGCCCAGTAATGCGAGACGAGCCGCGCGAACCGCAGCCGGAACACGGGATCCTCGTACCGCGGATCCGGCTTGAATCCCCCGTACGTCGCCACGTGCGTGTCCTCCCACTCGCACCAAGCCCGCGCCGTCCGATCGCGGACCGACGGATCAGGATCATGCAGCAACCGGCTGTAGGCGGCGGCGAGATTCCCCTCCCGCTCCCCAACCGGTACTACGTCGCGAAAGCGCGCCCACTCCTCGGGGAAGATCCGCCCCATGTCGCGAGTGATCCACTCGATCTCCCGCGGAGTCGAGCTGGTCACGCTGAACACGACAATCTCGGAGACCGCCGCCGGATGCTGCTCGGCATACGCGAAAGCGAGCGACGACCCCCACGACGCCCCGAGCACCAGCCACTTCTCGATCCCGAGATGCCCACGCAGCAACTCCAGATCGGCCGTCAGATGCCAGGTCGTGTTGGTGCTCAGATCCGCATCGGCTTCAGCAGCGTCCGGCGTACTCCGCCCACAACCGCGCTGATCAACCAGCACAACCCGGTACTTCGCCGGATCGAACCACCGCCGCCAGGAAGCCCCGGCCCCCGATCCCGGTCCGCCGTGCAACACCACAGCAGGCTTGCCCTCGGGATTCCCGCAGACCTCCCAATAGACAAGGTGACCATCACCCACGTCGAGCAGGCCGTGGTCGTGCGGCTCGGTCTCCGGATACATCGCGCTGCCTCCTGGTCTCAATGTAACAGCACTGTTAGATTACCCCTATGGAAGGCGCGATCGGCACCCGATTACGGCACGTGCTCGAACTGCTCGACGGCGACGTGGCGAAGGTCTACCTGGACCTCGGCCTGCCGGAGTACCGGCCTAGGTTCTCGCCGATCGTTCGCACCTTGGTGGCCGAAGGCCCGCTGTCGATCCGCGCGTTGGCGACAGCGGTGGGCGTGACGCACTCCGCCGCCAGTCAGACCGTTGCCCAGCTCAACCGGGCCGGCTTCGTCACGCTCGAGCCGGGCGCCGACGCCCGCCAGCGGATCGTCCACCTCACCCCCAAGACCCGTGACCTGCTGCCGACCATCGAAGCCGAGTGGCAGGCCACCACCGCCGCGCTGGCCGGGCTGGACGAAGAACTGTCCGTCCCGCTCGCCCAACTGCTCGACGAGCTCGTCGCCGCGGTCGAGCGTCGGTCCTTCCACGAGCGGATCCGGTCTCAGAGCACGCCGGTGTAGGTCAGCGCGAAGGTGCCGCAGGGGAGGAGGAACAGCGAGGCAACGATGACCACGCCACGAAACGTCATGCCGGGCCTGATGAAGTGCCGGTACGCCGCGAGCAGGACCGGCACCATCACGATCTCCAGCACCAGCATGCCGCGGGGGATCACCAGGTCAAGCGCAGCCAGTACGACGGACAACCCCGCCGCCGCGATCCAGAACGCGAACCCCAGCCGGTACGTCGCCCTGGCGCCGAGCCGCACGGCGACCGTCCGGTACCCCGCGGCGCGATCCGCCTCCAGGTCGGCCAGCGTCGTCGGCAGATAGAGCCCGATCGCCGCCAACGTCCCCTGCAACGCCATCACCCAGGGAAACCCACTCAACGAAGGATCGACCGCAGCCCACCCCGCCAACGGCCCGAACGTCCCCAGCGCCAGCGAATTCGACGCGACGTCGAATCCGGCCCGGGTCTTCAACCGCACCGGCGGCACGCTGTACGCGAACCCCAGCACCACCGCCAGCAGGACGCCCAGCGCGAAGGTCGTCCCCACGAACAACGCGACCCCCACGGAAGCCACCCCCGCCACCACGGCGAGCAGCTTGGCGTCGGCCAGCGAGACCCGCCCGTCCAGCAGCGGCGACTTCGACTTCCGCGGATTGATCAGGTCACCCGGTAGGTCGTGCGCGTCGTTGATCGCCAACACCGACAACCACAACAGCGGCCCCATCACCACAGCGCCGACCAGCAGTCGAGGCCAGTCGGCGACAGCAGGCACCAGGCGATGCGTGGCGAGCAGAATGCCCACGTAGTACGGCACGACTGAGACGACCCAGAACTATGGCCGTCCCACCGCGAGGATGTCCCGCACTCGCGGCGGCGCCTGACGAACGACCAGTGTGGTCATGGCAACCACACTGCTCCTGCTACCGCCTACCGGCCTCCCTCGCGCGGGTGAATCGGCTCACTCTCAGGCGTGGATGTGCGCAAGAACACCGATCTCGAGCGCTACCCACACCCCGTCAGCTGTCAACGCCAGCCCATGCGGCTCAGAGCCCTCGCCGAGCACGATCTCCTCGACCACCGCACCTCGCGAATCCAGCCGGATCGCCGAGCCCGATCCCCACAGCGTCACCCAGCAACCGCCGTCGTCGGTCGCCGCGACCGCATGCGGCTTGGACGCCCGATCCGGCAGCGGGAACTCCTCGATCTTCCCGTCCGCGGAGATCCGGCCCACCTGCCCGGCCATCAGTTCGGTGAACCAGACTCCGTCAACCCCGGCGCTGATCCCCACCGGCCCAGCTGCCTCGGTAGGCAGCGGATGCAGGACAACCTCGCCGTCGACCGTCATCCGCCCCACCGAGTTGCCCTGGTTGAGCGTGAACCACAACGCGTCCCCGTCGGCCGTGATGAAGCCCGGGAACCCGCCGCTCACCCCGATCTCGAACTCGGAGACCTCACCCGCCGGGGTGACCCGCGCGATCCGATCCGTGCTCATCAAGGTGGTCCACAGCGCGCCGTCCGGCCCGACGCACAACCCGTACGGCGCAGAGCCCGACTCGACCGCGACATCGGAGATGGTGCCGTCCGCCCCGATCCGCCCGAGTCGATCGTCGCCGTTCCGCGTGAACCACACCGCGTCATCCGGCCCGTGCACGATCACACTCGGCCGGCTTCCGGGGGCATCGAGCGAGAACCGCGAGACCTCCCCGTCCGCAGCGACCCGCACCACGACGCCGGCGTGCACCAACGTCGTCCAGATCTCGCCGCCTTCGCCCAGCAGTACGCCGTACGGGCCTTCGTTGCTCTCGGCAACCGAAACCTCAGTGCTTCGCATAGCTGTCCTCCTTCAACTCGAGCACCTCGCCGCGCCACCGCGAGACGAACCGCCGATCATGACTGACCACCACCAGCGCGCCGTCGTACGCGCCAAGTGCGGTCTCGAGCTCCTCGACCAATACCAGCGACAGATGGTTCGTCGGCTCGTCGAGCACCAGTACGTCGTGCCGCCGGGTCAGCAATTCCACCAGCGCGAGCCGCCGCCGTTGCCCGGTCGACAGGTTGCTGACACGCGTGTGCAGCTGCTCCCGCTGGAACAATCCCAGCCGGCCGGCCCCGCGATGCAGCATCAGCTCCTCGCGCAAGGTCCGATCCGGTTGCGTCTCGACGACTTCCTGCGCCAGGTAACCGACTCGCCCGCGCCGCTCCACCGTCCCGGTGTCTGCGGCCAGCTCGCCGGTCAGTACTTCGAGCAGTGTCGACTTCCCGATCCCGTTGGGCCCGGTGATCAGCAGCCGATCGCCCTTGGCCACCTCGATCGACGTCGGCCGCAGTCGATCTCGCACCGACACCCCGACCGCCTCGAGCAGCACCCCGTCCAGACCAGCCGTCTGCAGCGACGCCGTGAATCGCAGCGGCTTCGACGGAATCGGCGGCGGATCCTCCTCCAGTCGCCGCAACCGCTCCTTGGCATTGCGGATCTTGCTCCGCTCCGCCTGGTTCACCCGATCGCCCGCGCGGCCGTACGCCATCTTGTTGTTGTCGGCGATGGCCCGGCCGTAGGCGACCCGGTCGGCCGTGGTCCGCACGGTCTCCTGCATGCCGGCGACCTCGTCCTCCCAGGTCTGCCGCGCCTGCGCGATCCGCGCCCGCTCGGCCGCCTTCTCGGTGAGGTAGCCCGCATAACCGTTGCTGTACCGGGTGAGCTGATGCGTGTCGCCGTCCACCTCGAACAGCGTCGGCGCGACCCGCTCCAGAAACGCGCGATCGTGCGACACGACGACCGTCGTACCGGTTCGGGCCCGGAGGTGATCCTCCAGCCACTCGGTCGCGGACAGATCGAGATGGTTCGTCGGCTCGTCGAGCAACAACACCTCAGGAGCAGCCACTAGTACTGCGGCCAAGTGCAACCGCGCCTGCTCGCCACCCGACAACGACGACAGCAACCGGTCACCGGCCAGCAAGCTCAGCCCGAGTCCCGCCAAGGCCCGCCGGAAACGCGCCTCGGCGTCGTACCCGTCGTGCATCTGGAAGGCCGTCTGCAGCTCGCCGTACTCCTCCAGCAGTGCGGGATCACCGTCGGCCAGCGAGGCCTCCAGTTCCAGCATCCGCGCCTGGATCGCCCGCAACTCGCTGAGCGCATGATCGGCCACCCCGGCCACCGACAACTCCAGCGGCAACGAGATGTCCTGCGCCAGAAACCCGATGCTCTCGGCAACGGTCACTTCACCGTCGTCCGGAGCGTCGATGCCGGCCATGATCCGCAGCAGGGTGGATTTGCCCGACCCGTTCTCACCGATCAGCCCGCTCACCTGACCGGGCGGGAAGGCGCAGCTCACCCGATCGAGCACCACGCGATGGTTGTACGACTTCGTGATCTCGTGCAAAGACAGCTGATAAGACATACGCGTCCTCCGGACTCGCTGGAACGGGTCGGCCTCCCCTCAGACGGGGACGGCCGGGTTCGACGGCGGGTCAGAGAATCACTGCTGCCTCCTGCTAATGCGACGAATGTTGCGTTAAGATCATGACATGGTCCACGCGGAGAACGCAAGGCAGGCGCCCGCGACGCCCATCGCGAGCCGCCCTGACACTGCCTCCGATCGCGCGAGGCCGGGTGGCCGTACTGCCCGCGTTCGCGCCAACGTGATGGCTGCGGTTCAGGCGGAGCTGGCCGAGCACGGTCGCGACGGTCTCACCATCGACGGCGTCGCCGCTCGCTCCGGCGTCCACCGCACCACCGTCTACCGCCGCTGGCGCACGGTCGACGGCCTACTCGTCGACCTCCTCACCATGGGCGTCGACGACACCTGGCTACCCGCCGACACCGGCTCCCTCGAGACCGACCTGGTCGAGCTCAACCGCGAACTCCACGCCTCCCTCGCCATCCCGCCGTCTCTCACGGTCGCGGTCATCGCCGCCTCGTTCCGGTCCACCGACGCGGCCACCGCGCTGCACGACTTCTGGAAAGACCGGTACGAACGCAGCGCGATCCTCATCACGCGCGCCACCGACCGAGGCGAGATCCCGCCCGGCACCGACGCCCACCGCGTCCTGATGGCCGCAACCGCACCCGTGTTCCACCAACTCGTGCTGCTCCGCCAAGAGCTGACCGTAGAAGACGCAGAACGCTGTGCCCGCGACACCGCCGCAGCAGCCAAGGCAGGCATCTTCGCCCACGATCAAGGAGGCCACCAGTGACCGGACGCCTGACCGACGAGGTCGTACTCGTCACCGGAGCCGCCCGCGGAATCGGCCGCGCGATCGCCCTCAAAGCCGCCGAGGAAGGCGCCGCCGTCGCGCTCCTCGACGTACTGCCTGACCAACTCGCGACCACCACCGCCGAGCTGGAGCAGACCGGTGCGACTGTCGCGTCTGCCGTCGGCGACGTGACCGACGAGGACTCGGTACGCCGTACCGTCGCCACCCTCGCCGAAACGCTCGGCCGCCCGATCACCGTCCTGGTCAACAACGCCGGCAAGAACGCCTACGCCGACGCCACCCAGATGACGGTGGCCGAGTGGGACAGCGTCTTCGACGTCGACCTCAAAGGCGCGTGGCTGATGGCCCGCGCGGTGCTGCCGCCGATGATCGAGGCCGGCCACGGCGCGATCGTCAACATCGCCTCGATCCACTCCCAGCTGACCACCGCCGGCATGTTCCCGTACGCCGCCGCCAAGTCGGGCCTGGTCGGCATGACCCGCAGCCTCGCCCTCGACGTCGCGCCGCACAACGTGCGCGTCAACGCGGTCAGCCCCGGCTACATCGCCACCGACCTGCTCGAGGAGTTCTTCGACACCATCCCCAACGCCCGCGAATCGGCGCTCAAGGTACACCCCCTCGGCCGGATCGGCACCCCGGAGAACGTCGCCGAAGTGGTCTGCTTCCTGGCCTCTCGCGCAGCCGCTTTCGTCACCGGCGCCAACTGGGCCGTCGACGGCGGCCTGGGCGTCCGCTACGCCTGACACTCGCGACCTGTCACATTCGCCGCTCGGCACGAGTCGGACTAGTAGCGCCGCGAGACCCGCGGCGCGGACCGACTCAGGAGAGCGACCATGACTGCAACCGTCCTAGTCACCGGCGGCACCGGAACCCTCGGCCGTCTCGTCACCCCGCGACTGCGCGACGCCGGCTTCAAGGTGCGAGTGCTCAGCCGCAGCAGTCACCAGACCACGGACGGCATCGAGTACGCCGTCGGCAACCTGACCACCGGCGAAGGCATCGACGCCGCTGTCACCGGGGTCGACACCATCGTCCACCTGGCCGGCGAGGCCAAGGGCGACGACGAGAAGGCCCGCACCCTCGTCAACGCGGTGATCAAGGCCGGCGGCAAACCGCATCTCGTCTACATCTCCGTGGTCGGCGCCGACCACGAGTCCTTCGCGTACTTCGGTTTCAAGCGCGGCGCCGAGCAGGTGATCGCTGACTCCGGGCTGCCCTGGACCACGGTCCGCGCGACCCAGTTCCACGACCTGGTCCTGACTCTGGCCCAGGCCCTCGGCAAGCTGCCGGTCGTACCGGCGTTCAGCGGCTTCCGGGTCCAGCCGATCGATGCGCGCGACGTCGCCGACTGCCTGGTCGAGCTGGCCCAGGGGGAGCCGTCCGGTCTGGTCCCCGATATCGCCGGGCCGAGGATCTACACCCTGAAGGAGATCCTCGCCTCCTACCTCGCGGCGACCGGCCGCCGCCGCCCGCTGCTGCCGCTGCATCTCCCCGGCAAGGCGTCCTGCGTCTTCCGGACCGGCGTCAACCTCGCGCCCGCCCACGCCACCGGCGTCCATACCTGGGAAGCGTTCCTGGCCGACCGAGTGCGGTAGTAGATGATTTCCTGGTGACGAAGATCGAGGTACGCCGGGCCAAGCCGGACGACGCCGAGGCGCTGGTGCGGCTCCGCGCGCTGATGCTCGAAGCGATGGGCGCGGACACCGGCCCCGAGGATGCGCCCTGGCGACAGACAGCACTCCGGTTCTTCACCGAAGGCCTGGCCTCACCGGAGACCTTCGCCGCCTTCGTCGTGGACGACCCCGAGGCAGGAGTGGTGGCCAACGCGGTCGGCCACTGCAACCTCCACCCACCGGGCCCGAACGACATCACCACCACTCGCGGCTACCTCTACAACGTCAGCACCGAACCGGCCTTCCGTCGCCGTGGCCTCGCGAAGGCCTGCGTGATCAGCCTGCTCGACTGGTACCGCGACGAGACCGAGGCCGGCCAGATCGAACTGCACGCCACCGAGCAGGGCGACAGCCTGTACCGGTCCCTCGGTTTCGTCGACAGCAGCTACCCCGCGCAGCGGCTAAGAATCGTCCGCTGACCTCCACCAGGTATCGGTCGACCGGGTGTCTCGCAGAGCGTTGGTAGCGCAGTGCACCTCGCCACCCCCGAGGTGAGCCCAGAAGAAGTCCTCAACCCAGTGCACCCGTACGCCGTTACGCCGCAGCGCCCGCTCGGTCGCCTGCCGGAAGATGTCCCGGCCCGCCACCTTCGGCCCGTGCGGGTCAGGCGCGGCGAAGTCCTGCTTGGTCAGCGAAAGCCCGTTCACCAACCCCGGCGTCATGGCCCGAAGCAACCCGTAGCCGGCCACTCGCTCGAACAGGACCGGCAACCTGACCAGCTCACTGGCCGTCAACCCAGTTGCCTTCAGCAAGATCGCCAGCTGGTCGTCGATGTGCTGCGCCGCTGCCTCGTTGTCGGCCAGTTTCTTGCCATCAGCAAGCACTTGATCGATGGTCGGCTTCTTCTTCGCATTGGTGTCAGCGAACAGTTGCGCCTTCCCAGCGCCGTTCTGCTGCGCCTTCCGTAGCAGCTCGACCGCCAGCCGCGGATCCGCAACCGCCAGCGTCCACCCCCGCGCGTTGTCGGCCCGGACCACATGCGTCGTCTCATCCGCATGCCCCACCATCAACCACGACGTATCAACTACCACCGGTGGCTGAAACTCCTGCCCAGTCACCATCGTGATGAACCCAGCGTCCGGCCGCCGCGCTCCCGAGCCGTACAGCACCCGTCCGTGCGGATACCCGTCGTACGGTGGCAGCGCCTCGATGTTCCCGCCCATGTTCAGCAGATCGTCCAACCCATCGGACGCCACCGGGCTCAACTCCTGCACGATCCCGACATCAGGTCCACGCAGATCGCGGTACAGCAACCGGCCCGCCGGCCGCGGCGTCGCGACCATCTTCCCGTCGGCATCCGGCAACTCCCACACATTGCCCGACCGGATCAACACCCGCATCGTCTGGCTACCACCCGCGCCGTCCGTCGGCATGCTCGCCGTGGCCGGCTCAAAGGTGTCCTGCAGCCACATGTCCTTCCACCCGTCCGCAGTCCCCTGGATGAGCTTCACCTTCACCCGCGCCGCTCTGTCCAGAGACTTGACGAACGGCTCCCACTCGCCCGGAACCCCTTCTGGATAAGGCGCCTCACCACCCGGCCAACCAGCCCCCTTGTTCGGCTTGGCCGCCAACACGGTCTCAGCCCGCTGCAAGTCGTTCTGCAACATCAACGGCGCGACCCTGAGCTTGACCACATCCGTCGTGGACCGCCCCCGATCGGCAACCGTCAACGAGACCGACACCTGCCCATCCCACTTGGCCGGATCCCGAACCACATCCCGCCCCTCCAGCCCGACCCGTACTCCGCGCCGAAGCTGTTGGGCAGTCACCGTCGTGGTGGCCTTCCCCTCCACGAAGACCCGCGCCTTGTCTGCCGGTGTGACGCTGAGGCTGCCGACGGCCCGGCTGCTCAAGTTGCCATAGGCATTGACCTTGAGCGGCGCCAGATCGGCTGCATCCCGTGGTCCGTTGATCCGGTCGTCGGCCGCGTCATTGCAAGCAGCAAGCTTCCGGTCGACCTCCGCGCCGGCCCGATCGAGATCCGTTGGATCGACCCGGCAGCGGCGTTCGTCGTCATCGAGATTCGGCAGGAAGATCGCGCCCCGGGTGTTGGTCCAGCGATCCTCACCCACCTCGTCGGCGGCCGTCAGCCGCCCGTCCCTGTCCGTATCGGCCGTCAGTCCTGGTGAGGTCTGAGCTCCCCAAGCAAGCATCACCGGAGTACCGGAGAGGGTCAGCGTTGCGACGGCAAGGCCCGTGATCCAGCGCCCCATGTCACTCCCTGTAGTAATACGTCTGTGTTGTTTCCAGTAAACTAACACGGCTGTACCAAATCCGGGAGGTGGATTTCCTGCCTCCACCCCGGGGGAGGACAGAGAAGGGATTCCGCCTGATCAGGCAAGTACAGGGTGAGGACGCGCCCATCCGGGCGTGGAGTGAGGAGCCCGTTGATGCGCAAGACAAGGATCGCCGCCCTGGGAATCACGGCGGCGATCGCGGCCGGAGCCCTGTACCAGCTCCCCGCCAGCCCCTTCGCCCGCAACGGCTACCCAGAGCGACCAGCTTCGAACTCCACCGCCTCGACGCCCGCCCAGCCCCAGTCGGCCTCACCGGACCGCCGCGTCCAGCCCACCAGTCCGTCCGACCCAGGCAACGCGGTACCCCCAGATCCCGCGATCACCTACCCCACCCGCGGCACAACCACCCTCACGGTCCTCCCCGGCAACCCCACACCCATCGGCCGCTCCGGCAAGCTCTACACCTTCCAGATCGCCATCGAAGGCGGCATCAACGGCCTCGACCCCACCGCCTTCGCCGTCTTCGTCCGCGCAACCTACGCCGCCCCCCAAGGCTGGACAGCAGACGGCAAACGCAGATTCCGCCAGGTGGGCCCAGGCGAATCAGCCGACTTCCGCCTGATGCTCGTCACCCCCGCCACCCGCGACACCTACTGCGGCGGCACCTTCGACCGATACACCAGCTGCCGAATCGGCGACCGAGTAGTCCTCAACGTCGCCCGCTGGGCCAAAGGCGTCCCGAACTACGGCGCCGACCTCACGACGTACCGGCAGTACATGATCAACCACGAAACCGGCCACCGCCTGGGCAACGCCCACGAACTCTGCCCCGGCCCAGGCCAGCCGGCCCCCGTGATGCAGCAGCAAACCCTAGGCCTGCACGGCTGTACTGCGTACGCCTGGCCGTTCCGCGCCGGCCGGCGCTACGAGGGCGTCCTGGGCAAGTACGACGATCCGACGCCTACCAACTAGCCCGCGAGCTCAGTTGTTCGAGATCGTCGGCGGCAACTGATCGGCCACCGTCGCCGTGATCGCCGCCGACTCAAGCCCATCAGCAACCGTATGCAGCAACCGAATCAGCTGCGCCGCATCAGCCGGCCCAAGGATCCCCGTCACAACATCCAGCACCCGGACGGTCAACCCGTCCAACTGCGACAACCGAGCCTGCCCCAGCCCAGTCACGGCCAGTACCGGCGCAGTGCGCACCAGCCCAAGCGCGACCAGCTCAGCGATTGCCAGCTCGGCCTCGCCCGCAGTGGTCCCGACCTGCAGAGCGACAGCCTCGGCCGAATCCCGCCCGTTGGAGATGGCGCTCAGCACGAGCGCGGCCGGCATCTTGATCCCGACCGCGTCCTGCAGGCCGAGGATGAGTGGATGAGCGTGGCCGCGGACCCGCTCCACGGCGTCCAGCAGACGGAGTGCGTCGCTGATGTCGCCGATCAGGTGTTCGGTCTGGACGGTGGCGATCCCGGTCGGCATGACGACCCGGTCGGGAACCGCCAGGGCCTTGGTCCCAGCGTCTTCGATGGTCACCGCACCAGCCTACGGAGGCCACCAGGCCGGCTCGGCGTGTCGTACCTGAGGAAACGCTATGAATTGCGTCTCCCAAAGTATTCGAACAGGATTTCGAAGCGAGTAAACAAACGTTCACAAAATTCTGGACAATTGGCCAGAATTCGCGCGTGACCTTCGGTTCCGCTCGTCCGTTGGATCTGACGTGACGGTGAACACACGGCGCACCGGCACCGCGCTCGCTCCGCGATTAAGGCCGACCATCCTGGAACTGCATGGAGGACAAGTGACAACCGCCACCGCCACCCAGACGTCTGAGCGCCGACGCGTACGAGTCTGGTTCGGTGAGCACGTGATCGCCGACTACAACGCCGAGCCGGCGTTGGCCGAGCGGTACGCCCACGCCATGAGCCGTCGTTTCGCCGGACTGAAGGTCACCAACGACCCGATGCCGATCGTCGACCGGCTCCCCGACCCCCTGCCCGGCGAGCGCATGTGGGACGTAGCACCCCGCTGATCCATTGATCGGCGGCAGGTGAGAGCGGGCAATCTGCCCCTCGCCTGCCGCCCTCAATACTTCACATGCGCCTGAATGAATTACCCCCTGCTGTATTTACGCCCGAATACCGAAAAACATTCACCGTCCGCACCGGACATGCACGGACCCGCAAAGGCCCGCCGGTGCGGACGTTTTCCGTTCCGGCGTCTCAAGGAGTGATACCGCGACCTTTCCGAGCGGTCGCCGGCGGCTGACCGGTCGCCGCTCGTAGGGTGAGCAGTCATGCTCGGGTCGGTCGCCGAGTTCCTCGAGGTGATCGGCCCGCTGACCGACCCCGTGCAGTACGGCGGCCACCGCCGAGCCCGGCGACTTCACTGGGCGGAGTACACGAGGCAGCCACTTCGCCGCCCTCAAAGCCCCCGACCTGCTGGTGGAGGACCTCCGCACGTTCTTCCGTGGACTCCGCTAGAAAGCTGTCGTAAGGTCCGTGCAAAATCTATGCTGGCGGAAGTAGACATTCGGCGGCTGAGTGGGTAGTGTTCTTCGTGTTGACAGAGAAGAACAGCGAAGCTGACGTGGACAGCTAACGACCTGTCCAAAATTTTGAAGTCGCAGGACGGCGGACTCCGCCGGGCCGATCAGTGAAGGGGCTCGGGTTCCCGCCAGGATCTGGTCAGAGTTGCTGGAGCCAGTGGTCGAGAAGGGTTCCAGGCTTGACTTAAGTAGTTCGCAGTTGAGGTAGCAGTTCTGTGCTAGTGATCTATCCACCCAGGGCCCCGGTGCTTCGGCACCGGGGCCCTCCACTATGGATGCACCAGCAGGCCGACCAGGCTCAGAGCGGCCAGAGCGGCCAGCTAGTCAGCAGTACGAGCGGCAGGCGCGATCGACGCCGTACGCGCGCTTCGTCTGCGCCACCGCGGCGACGGGCGAGAGCTGCTTGCCGTCGTGCCAGGCGTTGAGGAAAGTTGCCGGCGGCACCGCGCCCCGCCGGATCCACCAGTGCCCGGCCTCGGTCGGCCAGCTGATCCCGAAGTGCAGATGCGGCGGCGTCCCCTGCGCGCTCCCGGTCTTCCCGGTCAGCCCGAGCGTCTGTCCCGCGCGCACCACCAGGCCGGGCTTGATGTCCGCCCCGACCACGGAGAGGTGCGATCCGTAGTACCGGACTCCGTCGACGCCGACCACCGAGACAGAGAGACCACCGCGATCGCGCCCGACGTTGGTCTTCTTGTCCCACGTGTCGACCAGGGTGATCTCGTCGACCCGGCCGTCGACCGGCGAGACGAACTTGCAGCCCTTCGCCGCGAAAATGTCCGACGCTGGATAGTCGTGATGACTCTGCGAGGCGTCCGCCCGGCAACCACCGACGGGGAACACGTACTTCGTGCCGCGGCTGACCGTGGTCGGTTGCGGGCTCGGGGCAACTGTCGGCACGGTCTCGACCGGAGTACTCCCGGTCGGTGCGAGGGGTTGCGACTGATTCGAGTCCGCGTCGTCGAAGCCGCCGGTCGCGGTGAACACGATCAGCCCGCCGCCGGCGACCACCAGAGCAGCAGACAGAAAGATCACCCACACAGAGCGCTTCACTGCGGCTCACCGTAACAGCCACCTGCACTCCATCTGCCGGTCATTCGACAACGCAATGATCCGGCCGGATTCAACCATCCGGGAGGACGCACGATGGAAGAGCACGGACACGGCCACGGGCATGGACACGGACACGGTCATGGGCACGGCCACGGACATGATCACGACCACCACCACCCGAACGCCGAGCTGGACGTCGCCACCACCGCGGCCCTCGACGAGTCGATCCCGGACACCGGCCTCTCACCGACCGAGCTGTCCCGCCGCGGCCTGCTCCGCTCGGCCGGCATCCTCGGTGGCGCCGCCGCGCTCGCCGTCTCCGGCACCGAGTTCGCCGCTGCGACCACGCCGACCGGATCCGTCTTCAGCTCCGGCAACCGCCCGAACGTCTGGCTGGCCGGCGATCACCACATCCACACCCAGCTGAGCTCCGACGGCATGTACCGGGTGATCGACCAGGCGCAGCACGCGGCCGCCAATGGCCTCGACTGGCTGGTGATCACCGACCACGGCGGCGCCACCCACGCCCGGATCGGCGTCGACCTGGTCAACCCGCAGATCAAGGCGGCCCGCTCGGAGCTGAAGGACACCCTGATCTTCCAGGGCCTGGAGTGGAACATCCCGGCCGCTGAGCACGGCACGGTCTTCGTCGCGCCGGGCAGTCGCGAGGTCGAGGTACTGAAGCAGTTCGAGAACTCGTACGACGGCAGCGTGAAGAACGCCTCCGGCAACACCCCGGCCAACGAACAGCTCGCGGTCTCCGGCATTCAGTGGCTCGGTCAGCAGGTCGACCGCCGCCGTGTCCAGGACGCTCTGTTCCTCGCGAACCACCCGGCCCGCAACGGCATCGACAGCCCGCACGAGATCCGCAACTGGCGCAACGCGGACCCGCGGATCGCCGTCGGCTTCGAGGGTGCGCCCGGTCACCAGGCCGGCGGTCTGCCCGTCGGTGTCGGTGCCGGTGGCGCGCGCGGCCTCTACGGCAACGCGCCGAACGCGAACTCCTTCCCTGGCTACCCGGCCGAGTCCTATCGGACCTGGGGTGGATTCGACTGGATGACGTCGACCGTCGGCGGCCTCTGGGACAGCCTGCTCGCCGAGGGCAAGCCGTGGTGGATCAGCGCGAACTCCGACTCGCACGTGAACTGGAACGAGACCTCCCGCCGTCCCGACGGCTCGGACCAGGCCCAGTTCGACCGCGACGGCCGCTACATGGACCCGGTCTACAGCGGCACGGTCAACCGCACCGCAGCCGACTTCTTCCCCGGCTACTACAGCCGCACGCATGTCGGCGCCGACCGCCGCGACTACCTCTCGGTGATGGAGGGCCTGCGCAACGGCCGCGTCTGGGTCGACCACGGCGCACTCGTCAAGGGCGTTGAGGTCGAGGTCCGGGAGGTCGGCAAGCGCCACGGTGAGCCGCTCGGCGGCGCGTTGCACGTACGCCGGGGTCGCGCGGTCGAGCTGGTCGTCCGGATCACCGCGCAGAACGTGCCGAACTGGGCCAACTTCGTCCCGTCCCTCAACCGCGTCGACGCGATCCGCGGCGCGGTGACGGGCGTCGTCAGCGACCGGGACACCTTCACTGCCCCCGGCACCAAGGTGATCCGCCAGTGGGACACCTCCGGCAAGCGCGGCACCTTCGAGCTCGTCCTGCCACTGGGCAAGGCCGAATCCCCGTACTACGTCCGCGTACGCGGTACCGACGGCAACCGCAGCCAGCCCGGCTACCTGGGCGCAGCGGTCGACCCGCAAGGCCCGCAACTGGATGTGGTCGGCGATGCTGACCCGTGGGCCGACCTGTGGTTCTACACGAACCCGATCTGGGTGCTGCCGACCCGATGATCATCGCTGTCGATGCCGACTCCGCCGACGCCGTGGAGGCCGAACACCTCCTCCACGGCCTACTGGAGTCCGCGACCGGTCCGGCAGTCGCCTGCACCCACGTGGTGCCAGGCGGCCACCTGGCCGTCTCCATCAGCGCAGCGGGCTTCGACCAGTCAGCACTGAACCAGGGAGTCGGCTCGGCGATCATCCGGGCGGGTGCAGCCGAGCCAGAGGTCGCAGGGCCGAGCCAGCTGATCCGCGGCGCGTATGTGGCCGCAGTACAGACAGCACTCGGTACTGCGGGCCGCCTGGTCGCCTTCCCCGGTCAGGAGAACGCCCGCGGCACCCTGACCGCCGCAGCCCTCCGCAACGACTGCGGCATCGACCAGCTGGAAGCACTCGGCGGACAACCCATCGAGGACACCACGCTGGTCGACACCCGTGACTACGTCCGCCCGATCCGCCGCGACGGCCAGGTGGTCCTACTGCTCCAGCCGGCCGCCGGCGGCGTACTGATCCCCTTTGAGGTCGAGGATCAGCTCAAGTGCTGCGCCAACCACTAACTGCGTTCGCCCCAGGCTGCTGAGCTCTGCAGCACGTCGGGCAGCGGGCCGATGACGCCCAGGCGTTGGGTGCAGCGCGTCAGGGCGACGTACAGGTCGCGGAGGCCTCGGGGCGACTCGATCAGGATGCCGTCGGGGTCGACGACCAGTACCGAGTCGAACTCGAGGCCCTTCGCTCCTGCCACCGTGAGGACGGTGACTCCAGCTACGTCGCCGACAGCCTCCCGCACCAGCTCGACCCGGTGCCGCGAGGTGATCACACCCACCTGCCCGTACTGCGTCTCCTCGTGCGCCACCTTGCTTACGTACGCCGCCTGCTCGGCCGGCGACGCATCTACGTGCCACGGCTTGATCCCGGTGGAGCGCACTGATTGCGGAGCGTTCAGGGTCGGGTCGATCTCCCGTAGTACGTCCGCTGCGAGCTCCATCACCTCAGCTGGCGTCCGATAGTTCAGCGTCAGCTCTGCCAGCCGCCACCGGTCCCCGAACGTCGGTGCCAGCGCTTGCCGCCAGCTAGTCCCGCCACCGGCCGCACCGGTCTGAGCGACATCGCCGACCAGTGTCATCGACCGCAACGGACAGCGCCGCGCGATAGCCCGCCAGGCCATCGGCGACAGCTCCTGCGCCTCGTCCACGATCACGTGCCCGTAGGTCCATCGCCGGTCGACCGACGCGCGCTCAGCCAGCGTGCGATCGTCATCGGCCTCGTAGCGAGCAGCCAGTGATTCGGCGTCGAGGATGTCCTTGGCGGACAGCACCTCCGCCTCGTCGTCCTCGTCGAAGTCGGTCGATCCCGACCCGGACAGCACGTCCAGCGACCCCTGCGCATAAGCGATCGCGCGGGCTCGCTCAGCCCGTTCGCGAGCCAGGTCGCGCCCGTCGTCTCCCAGAAGCTCGGCGGCTTCGTCGAGCAGCGGCACGTCGGCCGGGCTCCAGTCGTCGCCGTAGCGGAGCAGGTGCTCGCGGTCGAGCGCGCTGAGCTGTGGTGCCGCCGAGGCGAGCCGCTGCTCGTCGCCGTACAGGTCGATGAGCAGTTGCTGCGGGGTGAGCGTGGGCCAGAGCTGATCGAGCAACGCCCGTACTGCGGGCTCCGCGACCACCTCGCTGCGCAGCTCTTGCAGGTCGTACTCGTCCAGCAGGTTCTCGCCGCCGAGTGGGTCCTCGCCGATGATGTCGGCGTACTGCGAGACCAGGTGGTCGATCAGGCTGGTGGCGAAGTACGGCTGGGCCTGGTTGTGGGTCAGCTGCCGAGCCCTTGCCTTGCCGCGGAGCTCCTCGACGACGGACGGCTCGAGGCGCAGTACGGTCCGGTCGACGGTCACCTCGATCGGCCTCGGAGGAACCCACTGACGATCGGCGACCGCGGTCTCGATCACCTCGGCCAGCACCGCGCGGCCCTTGACCTCTGCCACCTCGGCCGGCTCAGGGCGGGTCGCGGTCAGGCCCGGGTACAACTCCGCGACGGTGACGAGCCGGACCCCGTCCTCGCCGAGTGACGGCAGCACCTGGCCGATGAACTGCAAAAAGGTGGAATTGGGACCGACCACCAGAATTCCGCGTTTCTCCAGCTGACTGCGGTGTGTATACAAAAGGAAAGCAGCCCGGTGCAGCGCGATTGCGGTCTTGCCGGTGCCCGGCCCGCCCTGGACCACCAACACGCCGGCCAGGTCGGAGCGAATGATGCGATCCTGATCGGCCTGGATCGTGCGCACGATCGACTCCATCGTGCCGGTCCGGCGGGCGTCCAGCGCGCTCAGCAACACCGCCTCGCCGACCACGCCGGTGCCGGGCTGGGAGGCGCCGTCGGCGGTCCGGTCCAGGTCGAGCTGCTCGTCCTGGACGTCGACGACCTGCCGAAGCCGGGTCTGGATGTGCCGGCGACGGACGATTCCCTCGTTCATCACCGCGGTGGCGATGTAGAACGGCCGTGCGGCGGGCGCTCGCCAGTCGACCAGCAGCGGTTCGTAGTCCTCGTCGTGCAGCCCGATCCGGCCGATGTGCAGGACCTCGCCGTCGGCGTCGTCGAGCCGCCCGAAGGCCAGCCCCTCCTCGGCAGCGGTCAGCCGGGACAGCCGGGCGTTCAGGTCGCGGACCCGGCCGTCGCGCTGGTGCAGCGCCTGCGCGTTCCTGGTGCCGGCGATCTGCTCGTCGCCGCGGCGACCCTCCGTACGCTCCCGCTCACGGTCGAGCGTCGCGTAGAAAGTGGTCAGGTAAACCTGTTCAGCCTGGACCGGATTCAGCAATTCCAACCCCTCGTGATAAACTGCCCCTCGTTGGTTCCCAGAGCCGATTTCAGTCATTTCTCTGGTCGCAGCCACAAATCCTTGAGTTTATCGCATTTCGCCCTTTGCCGAACCTCACCTAAAGGGCACGATCTGGACATGACGGTCCACCACATCGTCCCGCCGTACCTGCTCGAGCACCTCGAGCGCACCGCGGACGACCCGAACCTGCGCGCTCGCTACCGCCTGTCGCTGCAGCACGACGCCGTGCTCCGAAGCCGCCCCGCCGCGCCGGCCGAGGCTTCCGACCAGCCTGCAGGCGATGCCGCCGCAGCGCGACGGGCCGTCCACGATGCGGAGAACGGCACAAAGTTGCCCGGGTCGCTGATCCGGAGCGAAGGCGACCCGGCGGCGCCGGACACGAGCGTCAACCAGGCCTACGACGGCACCGGCGCGACCTGGACGATGTTCAAGGAATGCTTCGGCCGCGACTCGATCGACGGCGCCGGCCGGCCGCTGAGCTCGACCGTGCACTTCGACCACGGCTACGCGAACGCGTTCTGGGACGGCGAGCAACTGGTCTTCGGTGACGGGGACGGCGAGATCTTCGGCGACTTCACCCGATCCATCGACGTGATCGGTCACGAGCTGACGCACGGCCTCACGCAGTACGCGGTGGGGCTGGTCTACGAAGGCCAGTCGGGCGCGCTGAGCGAGAGCCTCGCGGACGTGTTCGGCTCACTGGCCAAGCAGCATCACCTGGGCCAGACCGCCGCCGAGGCCGACTGGCTGATCGGCGCCGAGCTCTTCCGCCCAGGCGTCGCCGGTGTCGCGCTGCGCTCACTGAGGGCACCCGGTACGGCGTACGACGATCCTCGGCTCGGCCACGACCCGCAGCCGTCGCACCTGTCGGCGTACATCGAGACCGCGGACGACCACGGCGGCGTCCACCTGAACTCCGGCATCCCGAACCACGCCTTCTACCTGCTGGCCACCGGCCTGGGCGGCAACGCCTGGGACCAGGCCGGCCAGATCTGGTACACCACCCTGACCTCGGGGACCCTCACTCCCACCACCACCTTCGCGGATTTCGCCAAGGCCACCCACAGAACGGCGACCACTCTGTTCGGCAACGATTCACCCGAAGCCTCAGCCGTCACCACCGCCTGGCAGTCCGTCGGCGTCGTCACGGTCCCCGACCCAGTTACGGTCTCCGACACAACAGAGCCGCGGGAGCAGTCGGCCGAAGCGGTCGAGCTGATGCGCGCGGCCAACACCTCGCTGGCCCTCAGCACCCCACCCTCGGCGCCACCCCCGGACCTGCCCGCCCAGCCCGAGGTTGACCTCAAGTCAAGTTGAGGTATTAGCGTCCGGAGTGTGACCGTTCATCCGCTCCGGCTGGCCCTGCTCGTCCGGAACTCCGAGCCGGGCCGCTTCGGCACCGTGCTGGCCGAGTGGTTCGGACGAGAGGTCGAGAACCGGGACGAGTTCAAGCTCGACCTGATCGATCTGGAGCACACCCCGCTGACCGAGCTGCCGGGCCGGATCGAGGAGGCGGACGCGATCGTCATCGTCTGCCCGGAATACAACCACGGCTACCCCGGCGACCTGAAGATCGCGATCGACGCCGTCCGGCGCCCTTGGTACGGCAAACCCGTGGCCTTCGTCGTGTACGGCGGCCGCTCGGGTGGCCTGCGCGCCGCCGAGCAGCTCCGCCAGGTTTTCGGCGAGCTCCACGCCGTCACCATCCGCGAGACGCTCAGCTTCCATCAACCCACTGACCCCTTCACGGCCGACGGCACCCCGGCCGATCCGACCACTCCGGTGGCAGCCGGCACCCTCCTCGCCCAGCTCGCCTGGTGGTCCCGTGCCCTCCGCGACGCCCGCGCCACTACGCCGTACCCCGCCTGACCCTCGCACTCACCGCGCCTGTCCGCAGTACCGTGTGGAGATCGGTGGAATACCTCGGCGGGGACCATGGTTGGCGTTCTACGTGACTGCTGAGCCGATTCCTCTGTCCGTGCTCGACCTCTCGCCGGTGCCGACAGGCACCCGCCCGTCCCAGGCGTTGCACGAGACGATCGAGTTGGCGCGCAGCGCCGAGGCAGCCGGCTACCACCGGTTCTGGCTGGCCGAGCACCACAACATCTCCAGCGTGGTCAGCACCAGCCCCGAGGTGATGATCGCGGCCGTCGCCGCCGCGACCTCCGCGATCCGGGTCGGCTCCGGCGGCATCATGCTGCCGAACCACTCACCGCTGAAGGTCGCCGAAGCCTTCCGCGTCCTCGGCGGCCTGTACCCCGACCGCATCGACCTCGGCATCGGCCGCGCTCCCGGCACCGACCAGCGCACCGCGCTCGCCCTTCGCCGCAGCCGCGAGGCCCTCGGCGCCGACGACTTCACCGAGCAGTACGCCGAGCTCCGCGCGTACGCCGAGGGCTTCCCGGCCGGTCACCCGTTCGCCCCGATCTCCGCGCAGCCCGACGACGTGCCGCTGCCCCCGGTGTGGATCCTCGGCTCCAGCGCGTACGGCGGCCAGGCAGCCGCAGCCCTGGGCACCGGCTTCGCCTACGCCGGCCACTTCGGCACCCTCAACCCGGCCGGCGTGATGCGCGCGTACCGCGAGCAGTTCCAGCCTTCCGCCGAGCAGTCGAAGCCGCACGCAATCCTCGCCCTCGCCGCGATCGTCGCCGAAACCGAGGAGCGCGCCCAGGCCTTGAGCCTGGCCAACCAGCTCTCGATGCTGAAGCTCCGCTCCGGCCGCCCCGGCCCGCTCCCGTCGCCCGAGGAAGCCGCCGCCTACCCCTGGTCCGACGGTGAACGCGCTGCGGTCGAGGAGTGGGCCAACCTCGTCTCCGTCGGCACCCCCGACCAGGTCGTCGAAGACCTCAGCGGCCGAGCCCACGCGGCCGGCGCCGACGAGCTGATCATCACCACCAACATCCACGACCCGGCCGAACGCCGCCACTCCTTCGACCTGCTGGCCACCGCCTGGGGCCTGAAGCCCCGCTAAAAGTTATCCACAGGCTAGCTGTGGGTACCGCGGACGTGTTCGAAGATCAGGCTGGTCTCCGCGTGGATCACCGCGGGGTCAGCGGTCAGATGGTCCAGCACGAAATCACGGAGCGCGTCCGGGGATTCAGCGGCGACGTGCATCAGATAGTCGTTCGCGCCGCTGACGTGGAACAGAGAAAGCACGCCGGGTAGCTGAGGAGCCGCTGCCCGGAAGCGGTCGATCTCGTCGCGCGAGTGCGCGCCGATCCGGATCGCCACCATCGCCTGCAGCGGCCGCCCGAGCGTGGCCAGGTCCACATCCGCGTGGAAACCGCGGATCACCCCGCGATCGCGGAGCGAGCGCACCCGCGCCAGACACGTCGACGGCGCGATCCCGGTCGCGTCCGCGAGCGCGTTGTTCGGCATCCGGCCGTCGGCCGTCAGCAGCCGGACCAGCTCCAGGTCGACCTCGTCGAGGGCAGCAGGTACCGGCCGTGGGGCCGGTCCAGGCGTCCGACGATCCTTCGGCATGCCTCCACTGTAAGACGCATCCACAGAATCCACAGCGTGTGGACAAGCCTGTGGACGAATTTTATTCGGAACTATTGCGCCTCAGCCGCAGAAGATTCCACCATCGGCGCATCACCGAGGAGGCGCCATGACCCAGCTGGACACCCGCTCCGTACACGCCGGCCGCGACGACCTGACCGCGCTCGGCGTCCACGTCCCGCCGATCGACCTGTCGACGACCTACCCGCTGCCCGGCGTGGAGAGTGGGGGAGCTTCGTACGACGCGCTGGCGCTCGGCAACGGCCCTGACGGCGGCAGCCTCGTCTACCAGCGCCTGTGGAATCCGAACGTCGCCCGCCTGGAAGAGGCCCTCGCAGAGCTCGAGTACTGCGAAGGAGCAGTCGCCTTCGGCTCCGGCATGGCAGCCCTCTCGGCCGCGTTGCTGGCCACCGTCGTCGCGGGTCGCCCGCACGTGGTCGCCGTCCGCCCGCTCTACGGCGGCTCGGATCACCTGTTGTCCACAGGCCTCCTGGGTACGACGGTCAGCTGGGTGACCCCCGGTGGCATCGCCGACGCGATCCGCCCCGACACCGGACTCGTACTGGTCGAGACCCCGGCCAACCCGACTGTCGAGCTTGTGGATATCTCTGCGGCCGTCCGCCAGGCCAACGGCGTACCGGTGCTTGTGGATAACACCTTCGCGACGCCAGTACTCCAGCAGCCGGCGCAGCACGGCGCAACGCTCGTGCTGCACTCGGCAACGAAGTACCTGGGCGGGCACGGCGATGTGATGGGCGGAGTGGTCGCCGCTGACAAGGAGTGGACGGCAAGGCTCCGGCAGGTCCGTGCGCTGACCGGAGGCCTCCTGCACCCGCTGGCGGCGTACGAATTGCACAGGGGGTTGCAGACGTTGCCGGTGCGGATCCGGGCCCAGCAGGCGTCGGCAGAGAAGGTCGCTGACTGGCTGAGCACCCACCCGGCTGTGGATAACGTCTACTACCCGGGTCTGCCTGAGTGCGACCCGCTAGGCCTGGTCGGACGCCAGCAGGCCGGACCGGGTGCCGTCCTCGCCTTCACCACCAGCGGCGGGTACGACGCTGCCGCCCGGGTGGCAGCGTCGCTCCAGCTCATCACTCACGCCGTCTCGCTGGGCGGGGTCGACACCCTCATCCAGCACCCGGCAGGTCTCACCCACCGGCTGGTCGCCGCGGAGGCCAAGCCCCACGACAACCTCCTCCGCCTCAGCATCGGCCTGGAGGCGTCGGAGGACATCACCGCGGACCTGGCCCAAGCACTCAGCTAACCGGTACCGGGTGCTGCAAGACCTTGTCGATGATTCCGTAGTCGAGCGCCTGCTCCGGCGTGAACCAGCGGTCGCGATCCGAGTCCGCCTCGATCCGCTCGGCCGGCTGCCCGGTCCGCTCGCTCAGCAGCCGGGCCAGGTCCTTCTTGGCCAGCACCGACTGCTCCGCCTGGATCTTGATGTCCGTCGCCGTCCCGCCCATCCCGCCGGTCGGCTGGTGCATCATGATCCGGGCGTGCGGCAGCGAGTACCGCTTGCCCTCCGCCCCACAGGCCAGCAGCACCTGTCCCATCGAGGCGACCAGCCCCATCGCGTAGGTCGCGACGTCGTTGCTGATGAAGTTCATCGTGTCGTAGATCGCCAGCCCGGCCGAGACCGAACCCCCGGGCGAGTTGATGTACAGCGAGATGTCCGCCTTCGGGTCCTCGGCGTTCAGCAGGATCAGCTGGGCGCAGAGGGCGTTCGCGTTCTCGTCCTTGATCTCGTCGCCGAGCACGATGATGCGCTGCCAGAGCAGGCGCTGGTAGATGTGGTTGTCGAGGGCATTCGGTGCGGTGGTCTCGCTCATGCTCTCCAGCGTGACCGCCGTCGGCGCGCCGGTCCCCGGAATCTGCCCTTGGCAGATCTGCCCTCCGCAGACCCGGCCGGGGTGGCACACTCGATACACAGGACCACGGACCATCGTTGGGGGAGGACCAGACGTGTTGCTACGCCAGGTGATCGGAAACGTCTTCCGCCGACTGCGGCGCGAGCGGGGGATCACCCTGCGCGAGCTCGCCGAGCAGGCCCAGGTCTCGGTGCCCTACCTGTCCGAGATCGAGCGCGGCCGCAAGGAGCCCTCCTCGGAGATCCTCGCCGCGATCTGCCGTGCGCTCGACCTGGAGCTGGCCGACCTGCTGACCGAGGTGCAGTTCGACCTGGCCACGGCAGTCCGCGCCACGTTGCCGCTGCGCCTGCAGACCACCTCCATCCAGGTGACCGAGTCCGCTCCGCAGCGCGTGGCCTCATCGCCGTCGGCGTACTCCGCTACCGCTCAAGTCTTCGCCCTGGTCGCCTAGTCAGTGCTCTGGCACAGCAACCCGGCCGCGAGGGCCTGGCGTACTACGGCTGCGCCCGCTGAGGTCCTGGCGTTCCACCAGGCGCTCGACGGCTACCAGCCGACCCCGCTGACCGCAGTACCGGCGTTGGCGGCTGAGTTAGGTGTCGGGCAGGTGCTGGTCAAGGACGAGTCGCAGCGGCTCGGCCTGCCTGCGTTCAAGGCGCTGGGAGCTTGGTGGGCCATCAACCGTGCCCTTCAGGACCACCCGGACACGGCTGAGCTAGTCACGGCGACCGACGGCAACCACGGCCGCGCAGTAGCTCGGATGGCCGCCATGCTCGGCCTCAAGGCGCACGTGTTCATCCCAGCCGTCGTCAGCGTGCGCTCGATCGAGGCGATCCGCTCGGAGGGCGCCGTAGTCACCATCGTCGACGACTCGTACGACGCTGCCGTGGTTGCTGCCGCCGATGCGGCGACGGGCGACAGTCTGCTGATCCAGGACTCGGCTTGGCCGGGCTACGAGGTCATTCCGCAATACATCGTCGACGGCTACTCCACACTCTTCCGGGAGATCGACGTCGAGCCCGACCTGGTCGTAGTACCGATGGGTGTCGGCTCTGTTGCCCAAGCAGCTGTCACCCACTACCGCAGTGGACTCGCGGCGCCAGCAGTGCTCGGAGTCGAGCCTGCCAACGCTGCCTGTGTCACGGCCAGCCTCCAAGCCGGCAAGCCAGTCACTGTGTCCACAGGCCACACAGTGATGGCCGGCCTGAACTGCGGCACCCCCTCCAGCCTCGCCTGGCCCGTACTGCGAGCCGGACTGGATGCCGCGGTCACAGTGGAGGAGGCCGAGGCGCTGCAGGCCGTCGAAGACCTCGGTGCTGCCGGCATCTCGTCTGGTGCCAGCGGAGCCGCCACTCTGGCCGGCCTGCGAGCAGCACGGGATCGTTTGGAGTTATCCACAGACAGCACGGTCATTCTGATCAGCACGGAGGCTGCGTCGTGATCGACTACGTGGTCCGCTTCCCTGTGGACGACACGACGTTGTCCACCTTGCACGCGCTCGCGTTCGAGTCGCCGGTCGAGGTGCAACCGTGGGCCGCGCGGCTGGAGCGGCACGCACTGACCTGGGTAGGGGCCTTTAGCAACGATCAGCTGGTCGGCTTCGTCCAGGTCTGCTGGGACGGCGGCGCCCACGCCTTCGTGCTCGACACGGCGGTGCATCCCGAGCACGGCCGGCAGGGCATCGGCAAGCAGCTGGTACTCGCTGCCGCCGCCGAAGCGAAAACGGCGGGTTGCGAGTGGCTCCACGTCGACTACGAGCCGCACCTGACCGACTTCTACGTGAAGGCCTGCGGCTTCTCGCCCACCGAAGCCGCCCTCCTCAAGCTCCGCTGAGCACAGCCGTCAGCCGCTCGGTGGAGACACACGAGATCAAGCAGCGCTCCTTGGCGTCGCCGAGCAACTCCGCGGTCCAGCGCGTGAACCCGCCATCGCCTAGTTCGGCATCACCGACGCCGACGCCCAGCGCAGTACCGAAGTAGTAGTTGGATCCCTTGTCCCGCTCGGGATCCTCGACGAACTCCACCTTCAATGCAGGCCGGACCGTGTCGTCGATCCGCTCCCGGACAGCAGTCTTGGCAAACGTCGTGAACGTCAACCGCGCCTCATCACCCAGTACGTCGTGCCAGAACCGCAAGTGGTCGACCAGCATCTCCGCCTCGACCCGCCCTGACCCGGTGTCGCGTGCACTCGAGACCAATGCGAACAGCTGGAAATGCGCGAACAACCCCGGCCCGTCGACAGCCTGAGCGCGAACCACCCGCTGACACGCGGCCAGATCCACCCGCGCCTGCCCCGCACGACGGCGTACGGCGGCCTCGATCGCGAGCTCGTTGGTCGGATCACTCGCGACCTCAGTACTGCGCATCGTGCTGACGATCTTGTTCTGGTCGACAGTCGCGACCGCCGAGCACGTCCCCAGCGGCGCCAACGGCGACAACTCCACCCCGGCGAACCGCTCGGGCAGCCGCTCCCACAACCTCGCCTGCGTCCGCACCAACGCCCGCGGATCAACCTCCGACGGCCGCACGAACCGATCCTCCCGCCACCGCTGCATCACCCGCGCCGGCGTCACCGCGGCCGCCCGCGTGCGACTCACCTCAAGCAGCGCCGTCTGCAACTCCGACGGACTCAACCCACGCCCCAACGCCTCCCGCGCTCCGTCGGGAACCTTCCGCCAGACCCGCTCGCCCACATCACCCATTGCCCAAGCCTGCCGGATCGACGCTCGGAATGCTGCTGGATTTCGGTCTGTACCTACTAGTATGTCTGGAATGGATGCGATGCAGTACGAGGTGAATCTGCCGGCCGACTACGACATGGGGATCATCCGGCGACGGGTGGAGCTGAACGGAGCGCGGACGGACGACTTCGAGGGGCTGGGGATCAAGGCGTATCTGGTCCAGGACCAGGCGAACGGCGCGGCGGTGAACCAGTACGCGCCGTTCTACCTGTGGAACGACACGGCAGGGATGAGCCGGTTTCTGTGGGGTGGCGGGTTCTTCAGTGGGATCTGCCAGTCGTTCGGGCGGCCGGTCGTGCGGCATTGGGCCGGTGCGGAGGCGATGGCCGGGCCTGACGTCGACCAGCCGGCGGTGGGGGCGACCAAGAGTATGCAGTTGCTGCCGCCTGATGTTGACCCGGCTGGACCGGTGACCGAGGCGTTGGAGGAACTGCGGCGAACGGCGGCGATGCCGGGTGTCCACAGCTCGGCGATCGCGGTCGATCCGGCGCGGTGGGAGCTGGTGCACTTCACCTTGTGGAGCGGCGAACCGGGGATCGTGCCGGGCACCCGGTATCAGGTGCTGCACTTGTCCACACCCGGAACAAAAGATCTGTTCGGGTCCTGAGTTCACGGATATCTTTTAAGGCATGACGTACTCGAGCCCGCACCTTTGACGCCCTGACCCTCGACCCCGCGCAGTACCTCGCAGTCTGTCCGTTCGTATCGTCGCTTACGAGGCGGTGCGGGACTTCATCCCGTTGTATCCGGTCTACGGCTTGCTGTTCACCGATCACGGGCTCTCGGCAGCGCAGATCTCGACGCTGTTCATCATCTGGTCGACGACCGCGTTCCTCCTCGAGGTGCCTTCCGGCGCCCTGGCGGACACCTTTTCCCGGCGAATGCTGCTGATCGTCGGGGCCCTGGTCAGCGCACTGGGCTATGCCTGCTGGATCGCGCTGCCCTCGTACGGCGGCTTCGCCCTCGGCTTCGTGCTGTGGGGGATCAGCTCCGCGCTGGTCTCCGGCACCTACGAAGCCTTCGTGTACGACGAACTCGCCGAGCGCTCCGCCGTCGACCGCTACGCCGGCCTGATCGGTCGCGGGAAGTCAGCTGCTTTGGTGCTGAACCTCGCCGCTACCGCTTTGGCGTCTCCGGTGTACGCCCTCGGTGGCTACCCGTTGCTGGGTGCCGTCAGCGTGTGCAGTTGTCTCGCCTGCGCAGCAGTTGCGCTGTCCCTACCTGAGGCGGCAAGAGTCGCCACAGCCGACGAAACAGAGGAGGTAGAAGCTGGGAGTAATCCGATCGGGCGGTACGTCGCGATGTTGCGGGCCGGCCTGACCGAGGTGGCGACCACCAGCACTGTCCGCAAGGCAGTCGCGCTGGTGGCTCTGCTCGGCGGGTTCCTCGCGTTCGACGAGTATTTCCCCTTGCTGGCCAAGGATATCGGCGCTCCGACGACACTCGTGCCGTTGCTGATCGCCGGGACGGTTGCCGCCCAGGCGATCGGTGGCGCGCTCGCAGGTCCGGCGTACCGGCTGCGTGGCAGGTTGCTGGCGACAGGGTTGGCGTTGTCGGCCGCGCTGTTGGCGTGGGGCGCGTTGAGCGGGACGGCGGAGGGGTTCGTGCCGATCGCGATCGGCTACGGGGTGATGCAGCTCGTCATCATCGTCTCCGAGGCGCGGTTGCAGGACGCCATCACGGGTCCGGCGCGCGCGACGGTGACCTCGGTGTCGGGGTTGTTCGCTGAGATCTTCGCGGTGCTGGTTTACGCGGGCTTCGCGCTGGGATCGCTGTGGATCACCCTGCCGGCTTTGGTGGCAGGCCTCACGGTTCCGGTGTTCCTGACCGCGCTGATCACGCCGTCAGCTCTCCCACCACCAGCTCCACCCGATCATCCATCAGCTGCTGAGAAGGGTGCCGACCGATGACGCCAGACGGTTGACGAAGGCAACGCGATTCTCGTCCGTGGTCAACGCCAGCGAAAGAAAGGGGTTGAGGTCTTCGAGCTCCACCAGCAACAGTTCGCCCGCCTGCGTCCGGCAGGCGTCCACGCGCTGGATGCCGTGATCGATGGCGTTCCAGTCGACGAAGCGCTGGGCGAAGACGAGATCGTCGTCGGTCGGCTGGTACGGCTGCAACTCCCAGCGCTGAGCAGGGTCGGGAGCGTACAGCGCGTACTGGAAGTCACGGTCGACGAAGTAGAACGACACCTCGTACTGGAAGTCGATCAACGGCTGCGCGAGCAGTCCGTCGAGAGGAAGGGTGGTGAGCTCGTCACGGGAGACCTTGCGCAGTCCGATCGAGTCGGAGCCCAGCTTCGGCTTGACGATGTACCCGGCTGACTCGGGCAGCGTCGACGGATCGCTGTCAGTGGTCGGGATCACCGGGTAGCCGGCGTCGCTCAACTCCACCAGGTACTGCTTGCCGATCTGGTCGGCTTTGCCGGTGAGCTGGGTGAACACGCGCGTCCCCCGGGAGATCGCGGCTGCCCGGAACTCGTCGTACTCGGCCTGGAAGTGCAGGACCGGGCCACTGTTGCGGACGACAACGGCCTCGAAGCCGTCCATCAGCGCGACGGCGTCGAGCGGGTGGCACAGGGCCAGGTCGAAGTGGTCGCGGAGTTGCCGGGTGAGGTACGAGTCCTCCTCGCCGTAGCGGCGGCCGCGGGCCGGGTAGGTGAGGTCGGTGACGTACAGGATCTTTGCGCGCATTGTCAGATTATTGGGTGTCGCTCGAGGAGTCCGACACCTACGGTCGACACGTGACCACGACTGACAGACGTGAAGGTGTTCTGGCCGCGGGCGCGGCCGCGGTGACCGTTGTGCTGTGGGCCTCGGCCTTCGTGGCGATCAGGCACGTAGGGCATGAGTTCTCGGCTGGAGCGTTGTCGCTGGGGCGGTTGCTGGTGGGGAGTCTGCTGCTGGGCGGGTTCCTGTTCAGCCGGCCGCGCACCTGGCCGGCCAAGCGGGACTGGAGGTTGCTGATCGTCTGCGGACTGTTGTGGTTCGGCGTCTACAACGTCGCGCTGAACGAGGCCGAGCAGCGCCTCGACGCCGGTACCGCGGCCATGCTGGTGAACATCGGTCCGCTGCTGATCGCATTGCTGGCCGGGTTGTTGCTGGGCGAAGGTTTCCCGAAGCAACTGGTGATCGGCAGCATCGCGGCGTTCGGTGGAGTGGTGCTGATCGGTGTGTCGTCATCGGACGGCAAGGCGGAGACCTGGGGAGTGATCCTCTGCGTGGCGGCTGCCATCGCCTATGCCATCGGGGTGGTTGCCCAGAAGCCGCTGCTCGGCCGGTTGCCCGCGCTCGAGGTCACCTGGATCGCGTGCACGATCGGTGCGATCAGTTGTCTGCCGTTCGGTCCGGCGCTGGTCCGGGAGACGGCTGATGCGCGGCCGTCGACGATCTGGTGGGTCGTGTTCCTCGGCGCTTTCCCGACCGCGCTCGCCTTCACCACCTGGGCTTACGCCTTGGCCAGGACGAGTGCCGGGAAGATGGGCGCGACGACGTACCTGGTGCCGCCGTTGGCGATCTTCCTCGGTTGGCTGCTGCTCGACGAGACGCCGGCGGGACTGGCGTTCCTGGGTGGTGCGCTCTGCCTGACCGGGGTGGCGATCTCCCGCTACAAGCCGAAGCGCGCTTCGATGCCGTCGACAACGAGTGAGATCCCGGTGACGAAACCGCTGTCGAAGTCGTAGGCGAGCCCTTCGGCGCCAAGCTCGGTGACGATTCGGACGAGGGTCGGAGCCTTGCCGAGAGGCAGGTTGCCGATCCGAGTGAGCAGGTCGGGGGCGAGATCGAAGGTGTCCGCGCGGACTGAGGCTTCACCCAGGCTGAAGCCGTGGATGAAGTCGACGATCGTGTTCACGGCCTCGAAGATCTGCCGCGGGGTCGCGCCGGCCCGGTCGAGCGCGCGGTAGAACGGCTCGACGGTCACCACCACGACATCGGAGACCGCGGAGGTGTCGGAGAGCACCTGCAACGCCAGATTCGGGTGCGCTCGCAACGCGTCGCGGTACGCGGTGGCGGCGCCCTTGAGTTCGTCCTGCCAAGGCACGCTGTCGTCCGGCGCCGAGGACTCCAGTTGGGCGAAGACGAGCTCGGCCAGGCCGGCGAAGACGGCCGCCTTGTTCGGCAGGTGGTGGTAGATCGACATCGGGTTCACCCCGAGAGTCGCGGCGAGCCGGCGCATCGTCATCGCCTCGATCCCCTCGTCGTCGACGATCCGCAGCGCCGCCTCGAGGATCGTCTGCCGGCTGAGCCGCTCCTCACCCGCCCGGGGACGTCCCGGCTTGCCAGCATTAACCATACGTCGTATGGTACGAAACCATACAGTGTATGGCTACACCGGGAGGCGCAAGAGATGACTGAGAGCACGAAGTCGACCGAGCAGACTCCTGCGGCCCTAGCCGCGTCGTCGCCGCGGGCGGGCGATGCTGCGGCAGGCAAGGCCGCGGGTGTCGCGGGACCAGCGCCGGCGGCTGGGGCGGCCGGGACAGCGTCGGCGGGTGAGGCGGCCGGGACAGCGTCGGCGGCTGGGGCAGCCGGGACAGCGTTGGCGGGTGAGGTGGCAGCCGGGGCTGGGTCGTTGGCTGGGAAGGTGGCGTTGGTGGCCGGCGGGACGCGGGCTGCTGGGCGGGGGATTGCGGTGCAGCTCGGTGCTGCCGGCGCGACTGTGTATGTGACCGGGCGCTCTACCCGGGCGCAGCGGTCGGAGATGGATCGGCCGGAGACCATCGAGGAGACTGCCGAGCTGATTGACGCAGCGGGCGGCCATGGCATTGCAGTACGGGTTGATCACACCGACCCCGAGCAGGTGAAGGCGCTGGTCGAGCGGATCGAGGCTGAGCAGGGCGCGCTGCACATCCTCGTCAACGACATCTGGGGCCAGACGGGTGAGCCGAACTGGGACAAGACCGTCTGGGAGTCACCGCTAGACGACGGGCTCAAGCTGCTTCGGCTCGGCGTCGAGACGCACGCCATCACCAGCCACTTCGCGCTCCCGCTGCTGATCAAGTCACCCGGCGGTCTGGTGATCGAGATGACCGACGGCACCGACGAGTACAACGCGGCCAACTACCGCGTCTCGTTCTTCTACGACGTCGCCAAGGGCGCGGTCAGCCGGATGGCGTTCGCGCTCGCGCACGAGCTCAAGCCGTACGACGCGACCGCGATCCTGCTCACGCCGGGCTGGTTGCGTTCCGAGTCGATGCTCGACGGCTTCGGCGTCACCGAGGAGAACTGGCGCGACGCGACCGAGAAGATCCCGCACTTCGCGATCTCGGAGAGCCCGTCGTACGTCGGTCGCGCGGTCGCCGCACTGGCCGCCGACGCGGAGGTCTCGCGCTACCACGGCAAGTCACTGTCGAGCGGCGAACTGGCCCAGGTCTACGGCTTCACCGACCTCGACGGCAGTCAGCCGGACGCCTGGCGCTACATCGTCGAGGTCGAGTCCCAAGGCAAGCCCGCCGACACCACCGGCTACCGCTGAAGCTAGAGCTTGTAGGGCGTACAGGCCGCACTCCCAGGACTCAGAGCAGCCAGCGGCACCCCAGAACCACTGATAGCGGTCTGCGGATGCGCAGCAGCAATCGGTACGCCGCTAGCCGCCGCCAACGCCAGCACCTCACGCCTAGATGTCACCGCCACCACCGGATCCCGCTCGTACACATAGGTCAGCTCCGGCCACCGCGCCTGCGCCGGATGAACCAGTACGTCGCCCCCGAGCACAGCCCGCTCAGTCACCACGCACTGATGCCCAGGCGTATGCCCCGGCGTCGGCAGCAACCGCAGCCCGCCCGCTAGCGTCACCTCGCCATCGACAGCCCGCAGCTGCTCACCAAGTGGCTTCACCAACTTCTCGTACGTCGCAGTCCCGCGCGCATGCTCCAACTCCACCTGCTGCACCACATAAGTCGCATTGGCAAACAGTGGCCCAGCCGACGCCATGTTCCACCCCGCATGATCCAAATGAATATGCGTCAGCACCACAGTGTCGATCTCATCAGCCCGCACCCCCGCCGACCCCAGCAGCGACGGCAGCCGCCCAGCAGTCCCCAACCACTCAGCCGCCTCGCCCCCAGCCGGCCCGATCCCCGTATCAACCAGCACAGCCCCAGCAGCGGAAGTCACCAGGTAGCTGTGGAAGTGCAGCCACCACCCACCATCAGCCGCCACATTCCCGGGCGCAGCAGCGACAGTCCACGCCTGCCGCTCCCCATCCCACCCAGGCAGCGCCTCCGAAACCCTCTCCGGAAACACCGCCACCGCGTCGCAGAGCACCGTCACATCCACACCCAGCACGCTAATGCGAAGGCACGAGCATCCACACCGCCAACGACGTCATGATCACCGCGATTCCGCCGTCGAGGAGCTGCCAGGCGCGAGGGCGGGCGAAGACGGGAGTGAGCTTGCGGGCGAAGAAGCCGAGCGCGAAGAACCAGCCGAAGCTCGCGACAAGGGAGCCGAGGCCGAAGATCCAGCGGCCGTCGGCGCCTTGCTGGTTGGCCAGCGAGCCGAGCAGGACGACGGTGTCCAGGTAGACGTGCGGGTTGAGGTAGGTGAAGCCGAGACAGGTCAGGACGACGCTGCGCAGCGCGGTCGGCGCGTGATCGGCCGGACTCAGAGCGGCTGGATTGAAGGCGCGGCGCGCGGCGATCACGGCGTACGTGAAGAGGAAGAGGGCGCCGCCGTACCGGGCGATGTCCAGCGCCAGTTGGTTGCCGCTGATCAGCGCGCCGAGGCCGGCGATGCCGCTCGAGATCAGGAGTACGTCGGACAGTACGCAGATCAGCACCACCGGCAACACGTGCTCGCGGCGCAGGCCCTGGCGCAGGACGAAGGCGTTCTGCGCGCCGATCGCGACGATCAGCGGGAGCGTGGTGACGAAGCCGGCGAGGAAGGGCATGTCTCGACCGTAGAAGGCGACAAAGCAACAAACCAGCTAAAGTTCTTTCAGGACCATTAGCAACTCTTAAGGCAGCACATGCAGCTCGACTCGGCTCAGCTGGATACCTTCGTGGCGGTCGTCGACGGAGGCAGTTTCGACGCCGCGGCACGCAGGCTGCAGATCACGCCGTCGGCGGTCAGTCAGCGGATCAAGGCGTTGGAGAGTCGTCTCGGCCACGTCCTGGTGCAGCGGACCAAACCAGCTCGCGCCACCGAAGCAGGCGAGGCCGTACTACGCCACGCCCGGCAGGTCTCGCTGCTGGAGGTCGAGGCGATCGCCGCGGTGCGCGGCAAGCTGGAGGGTCTGCGGCTGCCGATCGCGGTCAACGCGGACTCGCTCAACAGCTGGTTCCTGCCGGTGCTGTTCGCCGTACCGCCCGAGCTGGTGACCGCGTTCGATCTCAGGCAAGAAGACCAGGACCACTCCGCCGAGCTGCTCCGCAACGGCACCGTGCTCGCCGCGGTCACCGGTGATCCGCGACCGGTGCAGGGCTGCCGGGTCCAGCCGCTCGGCAAGATGCGCTACCTGTCGGTTGCGACGCCGGAGTTCGCCGACCGCTGGCTGACCGGGAGACCGTTGCCGGAGGCCCTCGAAACGGCGCCGATGATCGTCTTCAACGCCAAGGACATGCTCCAGCACCGGTTGCTCCGCAAGGTGACCCGCCGCCGGCTCGCCCCGCCGACCCACTCGATCCCGGCGCCCGGACCGTTCGTCCGGGCGATCCGGCTCGGCCTCGGCTGGGGGATGATCGAGGAGGAGATGGTCGAGGACAAGCTTGCCGACGGCCGATTGGTGGAAGTTGCCAAGGGCAAGTACGTCGATGTGCCGCTGTATTGGCAGCACTGGAAACTCGACTCCGCAGTACTGGCCGCGCTCACCGCCGCCGTGCTCCAGGCTGCTGAGACAGGTCTGCGGACACGCTAGCGCCGTACTCCGGAAGGTCGATCGCGTTGCCGACCTTCAACGGCAACTCGTCGATCAGCTTGCGCCAGGGCAGGTACGGCAGCAGCTTGAAGTTCAGGTTGCGAATCTTCAGGAACGCCTTGCTGGCTGGGACGAACCACTGCCCGCTGTCCTTGCCCTGCTTCTGACACGCCGCGACGAAGCCACGCATCCGCTCGTCGTACGCCGTGAATGCGCGCACGTGATCGCCGTCGGCAGCCTGCAACTCGCCGGCCAGCACGTAGGCGCCGACGACGGCGAGGCTCGTGCCCATGCCCGACAGCGGCGAGGCGCAGTACCCGGCGTCGCCGGTCAAGGCGATCCGGCCGGTCGAGTAGCTCGGCATCTTGATCTGGCTGACCGAGTCGAAGTACCAGTCGGGCGAGTTGTCCATACCGGACAGCAGTCGCGGCACCTCCCAGCCGACCCCGGCGAAGGCGTCGGTGAGGATCCGCTGCTGCGCCGCGACATCGTGTCGGTCGTAGGTCAGGGGCTTCGACGCGAAGTAGAAGAGCGCCTTGGCCTCGGTGTTGTTGCGGGCGCTGTAGGTGCCGGCCGTCCTGCCGGGCACGTTCACGAACCGGGCGCTGTGGTCCAGCCCGAGGTGGTTGTCGACGGTGAAGACGGAGTTGTAGTACCCGAGATCATGGCGGTACTCCGACTCCGGGCCGAACGCGAGCCGGCGCACGTTCGAGTGCAATCCGTCTGCGCCGATCACCAGATCGAAGCGCCGCGCATCGCTTCGCTCGAAGGTCACGTCGACACCGGTCTCGTCCTGATGCAGTGCGGTGATCGAGTCGTCGAACAGGTACTCGACGTTCGCCCGCGCGGCGGCGTACAGGATCTCGACCAGGTCGCCGCGGAGGATCTCGAGCTCGCCGCTGAGCACCTCTGACTTCATCACCGCGACCTGCTTGCCGGCCTCGTCGACATACGTCAGCTGGCCCATCCCGGTGGCCCGCGCCTGAACCTGCTCCAGCAGACCCATCCGGTCGAGCACGGTCAGCGAAGCGCCGCGGAAGTCCACCGCGTACCCGCCGGGGCGAGGCCCGGGGGCGCGCTCCACCACGGTCGGCTGGTAGCCGAAGCGCTCCAGCCAGAAGGCCAGCGCGGGCCCGGCGACGCTCGCGCCGGAGATCAGCACGGTCTTGTTCGTCATCTTCTGCTCCTTCGTCCAGGGTCGATGAGACGACTGTACGATGGTCTTAGACGCTTGTGCAAGACGTTTGTGTGAGACGTCCGGTAGGATCGCGGTCATGGGAAACCGGGAGGCGCTGATCGAGGGCGCGAAGAGCTGCCTGATGGAGAAGGGCTACAGCCGGACCACGGCGCGGGACATCGCGACGGCGGCCGGGGTCAGCCTGGCTGCGATCGGCTACCACTTCGGTTCCAAAGAAGCCCTGATGAACGAGGCGATGCGGCAGGCGCTGGACGAGTGGGGCGCCCAGGTCGCCGAGACGATGAGCCCCGACCAGCCCGACGAGGCCGGCGAACCCGCCGCGCCGCTCGCCGATCGGCACGTGGCGCAGGAGCGGTTCTCCGCGATCTGGGCGCAGGCGGTGAAGACGTTGGCGTCGCCGGAGAGCCGGGCGCTCTGGGTCACGCAGTTCGAGGTACTGAGCCTGGGCGCGCATCAGCCGGAGCTGCTGCAGGATCTCTCGAAGCTGCAGGGCGAGGCGCGCGAAGGGCTGGCGGCGCTGTTCGGCTCGGCGGACGAGAGCACCGACCAGGAGACGACCCAGCAGCTCGGGACCTTCTATCAAGCCTTGATGCTCGGCGTGATCGCCCTCTCCCTGTTCGACGCGGAGAAGGCCCCAACCGGCGACGACCTGGCCACAGCCATCCAACTTGTGGCTGCACAGCTAAGGTCGTGAAATGAAGAAAGCACTGCCGATAGCCTTCGGCGTCCTGTTGACGGTCGTCGGTGTGGTCTGGGCGTTGCAGGGCCTCGGCTATATCGGTGGCAGTTCGATGTCCGGGAAGAGCCTGTGGGCGATCATCGGGCCGGTCGTGGCGGCGATGGGGATCTCGCTGCTCTACGTCACCGTTCGGGGTCCGCAGAAGAAGCGGTAGGCAGGTCTGCGGTGTCTCAGCGCATCGCCATCGGGTTGTCGTCCGGGATCACGCCGGACGCCATGATCGCGCCGCTGATCGGCCGGACCAAGCGGTCGAGCTCGGCCGCGTTGTCGTCGCCGAAGGCAGCCCACCCCTGCTCGGCCAGTCTGTCGGTGGTGTCCTCGACCTCTTGCCGCAGGGCGCGCCCCGCCTCAGTCAGTACGCCGTCCGCGAGCAGTCCGCGGGTCTGAAGGTCCTCCGACGCAGCTGCCCACTCCTCGTCGCTCCAGCGCCGGTTGAGCTGGAAGACCTCCTTGGACGGGCCGCCCGCGGCGGAGATGGTGATGCACGCCTGGCACGGTGAGAGCCCGGCTCCGACCAGCGCGGCCACATGCCCGTCGCCGCGCGACTCCCTGATGATCGTGGTGGCCTGCCACAGCACCAGGTGCGGTTCGTCGGGCCAGTCGAGCGCCGCGTTGGCTGCGGCGAGTGGTCGGCCGGCGGTCGGCGCCAGCTCAGCCGCCCGACGCGCCAACTCAGCCGCCCGCCGCAGCGGCGCGCCGGCGGCGCCGACGCTGGAGGCGGATGCCGAGGCGAAAGCCTCCGGGAACCGGCGTACTGCGCTGTCGATCGCCTGCAAACGGGCGTCCAGCAGTTGCGCAGGCGTAGCAAGCCTCCACGCATCCGGAATAGCCCGCCCGACCATCGACGGATGGAAGTTGTAGAACACCGCCGTCACCAACTCCGGACCCACCGCCCCCAGCGGAGCCGCCCGGCAGGCGAAGTAACTCATCCACCCACCGCGGAGGCCGAGCGCATCGGTCGCCTTCCGGGTGTCCGGCGCGAAGTAGGTGATCGCGTGGAACGGTTCGAGGACTTTCCACAGCCGGCGAGCGCGAGAATCCGTCATGGTCCCGATCAAAGCAGACCTCTCGCGATGAGAGGCTTTCCGGCATGAGCATCCGGGTGCAGTGTGTGAACTACGACGCGATCGATCCCTCCGCCCAGGCGCGGTTCTGGGCCGAGGTACTCGGCTGGCGGATCACCCTCGAGGTCGAGAAGGAGTCCGTGATCGAGCCGCCGGAGGGCAGCCCGGAGGACGGCATCGTGCCGGACTTCCTGTTCCTCCGGGTGCCGGATGACGAGACCAAGACGGTGAAGAACCGGGTCCACATGGACCTGCGACCGGACGACCAGGAGGCGGAGATCGCCCGGATCGAGCAGCTCGGCGGCAAGCGGGTCGACGTCGGCCAGGACGAATCCGCGAGCTGGGTCGTGATGGCTGACCCCGAAGGCAACGAGTTCTGCGTACTGCGTGCCTTCACCGCCGAGGAGCTGGCTTCGTTCTAGAGCGGCCGGTGCATGACGTGGAGTCCGACGTAACCGTGCGTGGGGCTGAGGAACGCCTCGGGCACGGTGCCGACGATCGCGAAGCCGAGTGACTGCCAGAGCTTCACTGCGCGCGTGTTGGACTCGACCACCGCGTTGAACTGGATCGCCCGGAACCCACTGCGGCCGGCCCAGTCGATCATGTCCGAACACAGCGCCCTGCCCACGCCCTGGCCGCGCGCCGCAGCGTCGACCATGAAACTCGCGCTCGCGACGTGCGCGCCCGGGCCGGGCCGGTTCGGGTACATGTTGGCGCTGCCCAGAACCTTGCCGTCGGCATCGACCTTGACCGTCGTACGGGCCAGCGGTGACGACGACGGCGACATCCAGATCGCCTCGGCCTGCTCGTAGGTCAGCGCCGGATCGTAGGTGTAGGTCTCCTGGGTGGTGATGATCTCGGCGAAGAACGGCCAGATCGCCGCCCAGTCGGTCACAACGGCCGTTCTGATTGTCATGACCAGATAGAATCACAGGGGATGACAACCACAGCATTCCAAGGGTTGCCGCGCTGGAGTCTGGCCGTGCCCCCACTCGCCATCGTCGTTCTCGTGCTGTCCTGGGGCCGTAAACCAGGCACGATCCTGCTGATCCTGATCTGCGCCGGCCTCGGCGCGGCGGTGATCGCGGCCGTTCACCATGCCGAGGTGGTGGCGCACCGGGTGGGCGAACCGTTCGGCACCCTGATCCTGGCGCTCGCGGTGACGGTCATCGAGGTCGCCCTGATCGTCACGCTGATGGCATCAGGCGGTGACAAGGCGGCCACGCTGGCTCGCGACACCGTGTTCGCCGCGGTGATGATCACCCTCAACGGCATCCTCGGCCTGGCGCTGGTGGTCGGCTCACTGCGGCACAAGACGCAGGAATTCCGGGTGCACGCCTCCGGCAGCGCGCTCGCCGTGACGACCGCGCTGGTCACCCTCAGCCTGGTGTTGCCGACCTTCACGACCAGTACGCCGGGCGCGACCTTCAGCGGGCCGCAGCTCGCCTTCGCCGGCGTCACCTCACTGGTGATGTACGGCGTCTTCGTCTTCGTCCAGACCATCCGGCACCGCGACTACTTCCTCCCCAACGCCGATCCCGCGGTCGATCCCACGGCCAAAGCGGCCCGTGAGGCCGAGGCTGCGGGGGAGGCCGACCGGGACGGCGACGGCGAGGACGACACCCACGCCGACGCTCCCAGCACCAAGACCTCGCTGGTGAGCCTCGCACTGCTGTTCGGCTGCCTGATCGCGGTCGTCGGTCTCGCCAAGACCGTCTCGCCGAAGCTGGAGTCCGCGGTCGAGTCAGTCGGCGCGCCGCTCTCGGTGGTCGGCGTGATGATCGCCCTGCTGGTGCTGCTGCCGGAGACGGTGGCCGCAGTACGGGCCGCACTGCGGAACCGCCTTCAGACCAGCTTGAACCTCGCGCTCGGCTCGGCCCTGGCCAGCATCGGACTGACGATCCCGGCGATCGCCGTCGCGTCGATCTGGTTGACCGGGCCGCTCGTCCTCGGCCTGGACAGCAAGGAGCTGGTGCTGTTCATCCTGACCGTGGTGGTCAGCATGCTCACCCTGGCGACCGGCCGGGCCACCCTGTTGCAGGGCGCGGTCCACCTGATGATCTTCAGCTCCTTCCTGTTCCTCGCCGTCAGTCCTTGAGGCCGTCCAGGTAGTCGACGACCTCTTGCTGGTGGTTGTGCTCGGCCCACCCGCGCGCGGTGCCCTGGTAGGCGGGCTCCACCAGCGACGGGTCGGCGCCGAGCTCCAAGAGCTTCTTGACGGTCCCGAGATGCCCCCAGAACGCCGCCTGGTGCAGCGGAGTGATCCGGCCAGGCATGAAGAGGTCGAAGCCCAGCTGCCTCAGCGGCTCCAAGGCTTCGGTACGACCTAGCTCGGCCGCCGCGAGCGGCAGGTGCGGATTCCGCCGTACTGCGCGCGCAGCCAACTCCGCATCCGCCTCGACCGGGCCACCCCGGAAAGCCGCCGCGAACAGCTCGTGTACGTCGTCGAGCGGCGCTGCGCCGGCCGCTCGCAGGAGCGCCGCCACCTCGTCGTACCCGACGACCGCGGCCAGCTCATAAGCACGGTGACCGACGAAGATCGGGTGCTCGGTACCGCGCGCGTCGGGGTCGACGCCTTGCGCAAGCATCAGCTCGACCCGGTGCAGCAGCCCTTTGGAGGCAGCGAAAACGAGCTCGTCCTCCAGCAGCTGTTTCGGGGTCGGATGCTCGGTGGTCATCCGTTCGTGCCAAGGACCGCCGTCGCCCTGCCCCAGCCCGAACTCGAGCAGCAGCTCCAGGTGGTCGTCGTCGTACGGCGGCGGACAGCCCGGGCCGCAGTTGTACATGGTCTGGCTGTCATTGGCGTCAGCGCCGGCTTCGAGCAGGATCCGGGCCAGCTCCAGCCTGTTCTGGTGCGGCGGCTGGTCGCCCTCGCCTCGACCAAAAGCACCAGTCAGGGCGGTGAACGGCGAGGGCAGGCCTTGCCAGAGGTAGCCGGCGTTCGGGTCGGCGCCGTTGGCCAGCAGTAGTCGAGCGATCTCCAGCGGAGCCTCGGGTGGCAGCGGAAGGCGCGAATAGGCCAGGTAAACAAGGGGTTCCCAGCGGAACGGACCGCCTTCGCGACGAGCCAGTGAGGGATCCGCTGCCAACGTCGTACGGACAGCATCGACCGCACCGGCCACTACCTGGGTATAGATGTTGCTTAGGGCAACCTCGTCGACCAGGGTGAGTGCCGCGACCTGACGGGCCGGATCGTCCTGGCCGTAGTGCAGCGTCGCGAGCCGCAGGAACTCGTCGATGCGCTGCCCGGGTGTGTCCAGCGGCCCGCCGATCTCCTGCCGGTGCGGATACCGGCTGTACTGCTCGACCAGCTCCAGATGATGCACGAGCCGCGGCCAGCTGGCGAAGCCGTAGCTGCGGGCGATCGCGACCTGCGCGTCGGCCAGCGTGCTCACCGGATAGAACTCGGCGGCCAGCGCGAGCGCCGCGGGGTCCTCGGCGCGGACCTGCTTGAGCAGACTCTTGGCCTGCTTCTTCAGGTGGTCCAGGCTCGGCGGATTGGGAAGATTCCGGGTCGGCATGGCGACCTCCTCTCAACAGCCTGCTGTCCGCGTCGTCAGGCGAGAAAGGAGGTAGGTACAACAGACTCGACCTCGAGATCAGGTGGGCTGAGCCCTTCCCGCGGACCGGTGGCACCCTGAGTGCCTGGTCCCGATGCTAGACGACTACGGCTTCTCCATCCACCATTCGGTGAACTCGTAGGCCCGCCCGTCCTTGTCCAGCCGGATCACCCACAGGTTGCTGAACTCGCCCGGCGGCTCGGTCCGGTACGTCGTCCAGCCGCGGACGAAGCCGACCCCGTCGCCGAACCCGAGCACCTCGTACTCGAACAGCGTCTCGCCCGGCGCGTCGGCGACCTCCAGCCAGGCGCTGACGATCGCGTCCCGGCCGAGTACCGGCTCCTCGTCGGGGCGCCGGTGGAACGCGGCGTCCTCGGTCCACAGCGCGGCGATGTGCTCGGGATCGTTCGACTCCCAGGCCCGCCGGTACGCCGCCACCCACCGATCGAGGTGCTTCTCCTTCAGCGCCATGGCGAGCATTCTGCCGCGCACGGTGCTCAAGGCCGCGGAGGCGCTGAGACCCAGGTCACCCGGCAACCGACTTGAACATGTTCAAAAGCCGGGTCTACTCTCGTCGTAGCAGAGAGTTGAACGTGTTCAAATCGTGAGGACGTGGTGAGAATGACGGTGATCACTTACCTGATCTACCTGGCCATCGCAGTACCGCTGACCATCTGGGTGGCCCGCACGCTGAGCCGCAACGGCCGGGTCTTCCTGGTCGACGTGTTCCACGGCAACGACGACTTCGCCGACGCGGTGAACAAGCTGCTGGTGGTCGGCTTCTACCTGGTCAACCTCGGCTTCGTGACGCTGTTCCTGCGGACCGGCGGCACCGTGGTCGACACCCGGGGCCTGATCGAGCAGTTGAGCGTGAAGGTCGGCATCGTGATGGTCGTGCTGGGCGTGCTGCACCTGATGAACGTGTGGATCTTCAACGCGATCCGCCGTCGCAGCCGGCTGGAGGAGATGACCGCGCCGCCGGTCCGCCCCAACGCCTTCGTCGGTACCAGCCCTTTTCAGGGACCCGGTCCGTTCCAGGGCCCGGTAGGACCGCCGCAGCCGATGCCTCAGGGCTTCTGATCGGCCATGCGGCACCTGGTGGTGTTGTACGACGCGCAGTGCGGCCTCTGCCGCCGCTTCAAGGAGTGGCTGGCAGGGCAGCAGCCCGGGCCGAACGGCCGGGGCGGGGTGGTACGGCTCGGATTCGTCGCGGCGGGGTCGGCGGAGGCCAGGCAGCGGTACCCGGGGCTGGATCACGCGGCCACCCTGCGCGAGGTGACGGTGGTCGCCGACGACGGAGCGGTCTACATCGGCGACCGGGCCTGGATCGTCTGCCTCTGGGCGACCTGGGAGCACCGGGCGACCGCGGTCCGGCTGTCGAGTCCGGCGATGCGGCCGGTGGCGCGGGCGATGGTGCAGGTGGCAGCGGGGCTACGGAGCAGGAACCTGGAGTTGAGTGAAGGTGACTACGCTGACGGATGTGACGGACAGTGCGACCGCCAAGGGTGAGCAGACGCGTGAGTTGATCCTGTCGACGGCGCTGCGGCTGTTCCGCGAGCAGGGCTACGGCAAGACGACCATGCGCGCGATCGCGGCCGAGGCCGGCGTCTCGGTCGGCAACGCGTACTACTACTACAGCTCCAAAGAGCACCTGATGCAGGCGTACTACGACCACCTGCAGGCGCAGCATCGCGAAGCGACCGTGGAGATTCTGGCCGGCGACAAGTCGTTCACCAAGCGGCTCACCGGCGTACTGCGGAGCTGGCTGGAGGTCTCGGCGCCGTACCACGAGTTCGCCGGCACCTTCTTCAAGTCGGCGGCCGAGCCGAAGAGCCCGCTGTCACCGTTCAGCGAGCAGTCCCAGCCGGCCCGGGAGGCGAGTATCGAGATCTTCCGTCAGGTGGTGGAAGGCTCGGACCTCAAGCTCCCACCGGACCTGCGGGCCGAGCTGCCCGAGCTGCTCTGGCTGCTGCAGATGGGCATCGTGCTGTTCTGGGTGCACGACGACAGCGAGGGACTGCGACGGACGCACCTGCTGATCACCAGCACAGTGCCGCTGATCGACCGGCTGCTGCGGCTGACCCGGATCCCGGGCGTCCGTGGCGTGGTCAATGACCTGGTCGGCGTGATCCGCCAGGTCAAGACCATCTGAGCCCTACTCGCCGGTGAGTCCGTCGGTCTGCTCGCGGAGCAGATCGACGTGCCCGTTGTGCCGGGCGTACTCCTCGATCATGTGGATGTAGAGATAGCGCACGGAGTACTCCGTCGTGCCCTTGGGCCTGGTGAAGGTGTCGTCCAGCGCGTGCGCGGCGGCGATCTCGTCGGAGATCCGGATCGCCTCCCGAAGATCGGCCAGATCCTCCGCGGCGCGGGCCGGGTCGACCAGATCGAAGTCGCCGTCGGGGTACTCGTCGGTCCACAGCTTCAGCTCGACCGGGCGGCCGGCCAGGCAGACCTGGTACCAGTACCGCTCGACCTCGCTCAGGTGCCGGACCAGCCCGAGCAGCGTCATCGTGGACGGCTCGATCCTCGCCTGGGTGAGCTGCTCGCCGGTCAGCCCGGCGGTCTTCCACAGCAGCGTGCCGCGGTGGAAATCGAGGAACCCCTGCAGCAGTTCGCGCTCGCTCGCGGCCGTCGCCGGATCCCTCCGGAACTCCTGGTCGGAAATCATGGCCAGAAGATACCCAGTTTCGGTAACTCCGAGGGGTTGGTCCGCCGGTGCCGTACACTTCAGGTAACGGCCCGCCCAGTTCTGCCTCGGGCCGCCTCAGTGCATACGCTGCGCTAGCAGTCGACCACCACGCGCCGCGGCCCATTGGCTGCGCCGGGCAGGACGACCCCCCGATCTTTTGGAGTACTTCATGGCGGCACGCCGCCCCAGCACGACCACGCCCAATTCCGCCCCCTCCACCAGCACGTCGCGCGCCCAGGGTGAGGCTTCGGCGCGTCGCCCGCGCCGTCGCCGTACCGGTGCCAATGGCAACAATCCGACGAGCGGCCCGACCCTCGGCGGAGTACAGCTGCTGGCCGAGAGCAAGCCCGCCGTCGAGATCACGCCGACCGTCGTCGACGAGAGCCTGACCTTCGAGGACCTCGGCGTTCCCGCCGGTCTGGTGAAGGCGCTCGCCGCCGCGGGCATCCTGAAGCCGTTCCCGATCCAGGCGGCCACGCTGCCGGATTCGCTGGCCGGCAAGGACGTTCTCGGCCGTGGCCGGACCGGTTCCGGCAAGACCTACGCGTTCGTCCTGCCGCTGCTGGCCCGGCTCACCACGAGCACCAGCAAGCGCCGGCCGAACCAGCCGCGGGCGCTGATCCTGGCCCCGACGCGTGAACTCGCCACCCAGATCCAGGCCTCGATCACGCCGCTGACCGACGCGCTCGACCTGCGCACGATGACCATCTTCGGTGGCGTCGGCGCGGGCCCGCAGATCACCCAGCTGCGTCGCGGCGTCGACGTCGTGATCGCCTGCCCCGGCCGGCTCGAGGACCACGTCAAGACCGGTCACGCGAAGCTCGACCAGGTCGAGATCACGGTGCTGGACGAGGCCGACCACATGGCCGACCTCGGCTTCCTGCCCGCCGTCCGGCGGATCCTGGAGGCGACCCCGGCGAACACCCAGCGGCTGCTCTTCTCGGCCACCCTGGACGCCGGTGTCGACGTCCTGGTCAAGCGGTTCATGAAGTCGCCGGTGACGCACAGTGTCGACTCGGCCCAGTCGCCGGTCGCCAAGATGACCCACCACGTGCTGCACGTCCAGGCCGACAGCCGGCTGCCCGTGCTGGTCGACCTGACCGCCGCACCGGGCCGCACGCTGGTCTTCACCCGGACGAAGTACGGCGCCAAGTCGCTCACCAAGAAGCTCATCGCGCAGGGTGTCCCGGCCGTCGAGCTGCACGGCAACCTGTCGCAGGGCGCCCGCACGCGGAACCTGGAGGCCTTCTCCGACGGCTCCGCCAAGACGCTGGTCGCCACTGACATCGCCGCGCGGGGAATCCACGTCGACGACGTCACCCTGGTGATCCACGCCGACCCGCCGATCGAGCACAAGGCCTACCTGCACCGCTCCGGCCGGACCGCGCGGGCCGGCGCCGAGGGCACCGTCGTCACGCTGATGACCGACGACCAGGTCCGCGACGTCCGCGACCTGACCCGCAAGGCCGGCATCTCCGCGACCGTGACCAAGCTCCGCGTCGGCGACCCGCTGCTCGAGAAGCTGGCACCGGGTGAGCGGACCTTCGTCACGCCGACCCTCAAGGTCGTCTCCGACGACGAGTCCGTACGCCGTACCGGCGGTGGCGGCGGCCGTGGCCGCGGCGCCCGCCGCGGTGCAGGCGCTGGTGCAGGCTCCGCACAGGGCCGTGGTGCTCGCGGTGCGGGCTCCGGCCAGGCATCCCGCGGTGCAGGCTCCGCGCAGAGCGCCGGCGACGGGTCGCGGGGCGTCCGCTCCGCGGGCGGTCGCGGCTCCGCCTCCACCGGGAGCGCAAGCTCCGGCCGTGGCGGCAGCGGTGGCGGTCGTGGCGGCGCAGGCGGTGGCGGCGGCCGGGGCGCAGGCTCCGGCGCAGCTCAGACCAAGACCCGCTCGCAGGGCCGCGGTGGCTCGTCTGCTCCGAAGTCCTACAGCACCACCACCCCCGGTGCCAGCAGCCGTCCGGCAGGTGCCGCAGCCTTCTCGGCCGGCACCCGCGCGGGCCGCTCGCGCTAGCAAGTACTAGATAGCTGGTAGAGCCCGGTCAGGCATAGCCTGATCGGGCTCTGCTGCGTCTACGGAAGGATCGGGTGTGCAGGTCAGGACGGTGCTGGGTGACTTACCCGCCGATCAGCTGGGCGTCACCGATGCTCACGATCACCTGTTCTTCCGGAGTGCGCTGCTGCCGGGCCAGGAGCTGGACGACCTCGACGCGGCGACCGCCGAGGTCCGCGACTTCGCCGCGGCAGGTGGCCAGGCGATCGTGCAGTGGACGCCGTACGGGCTGGGGCGGCGGGTCGCCGAGCTGGTCAAGATCTCTGCTGACACAGGGGTTCACCTGGTGGCGGCGACGGGGCTGCATCGTGCCGAGCACTATCCGGCCGGGCTGGTTGACGAGGTGCGGCCCAGGTTGGCCGAGGTGTTCGTCCGTGAGCTGACCGAGGGGATCGGCGACACCGGGGTGAAGGCCGGGCTGATCAAGGTGGCCAGTGGATTCCACATCCTCGACGAGCACGCGCGCGTGGTGATGGTCGCTGCCGCCGAGGCGCAGCTCGCGACCGGGGTGCCGATCGCGATCCATCACGAGCTCGGGACGGCGGCGGACGCAGTACTGGAGCTGTTGGTCGATCGGTCCGGGGTGGCGCCGGAGAGTGTGATCCTCGGGCATCTGAACCGGTTCCCGGATCATCGGTTCCACCTCGAATTGGCCGCGCGAGGGTCGTTCCTGGCCTTCGACGGGCCGTCGCGAGCCAACAACGCGACCGATCCGCGGTTGTTCGACTGCCTCGCGACGCTGATCGACGCCGGGTACGCCGACCGCTTGCTGCTCGGCGGCGACACCACTACCGCCCGGGCGCGGGCATCGACCGGTGAGGGCCCGGGCATCCCCTATCTTCTGACCGGGCTGCGGCCGCGGCTGATCCGTGCCTTCGGCCCCGAGATCGCTACCCAATTGTTCGTCACCAATCCGGCCCGGGCCTTCGTCACTCGCGGTACGGTTCGCTCGTGAACACGATCGCGCAGATCTTCGTCGTCCTGGCCGGGCTCTTCCACCTGGCCGTCTTCGCTCTGGAGAGCCTGCTCTTCATGCGGCCGAGCACCTACAAGCGGTTCCTGATCCGGGACGAGACCGAGGCCAACGTCGCCAAGTCGTGGGCCTTCAACCAGGGCTTCTACAACCTGTTCCTGGCGCTCGGCGCGATCGGCGGATTGATTGCCGGAGGCGACAAAGGCCACGCGATCTCGTTGTTCGCCTGTGCCTGTATGGCGGGTGCCGGGATCGTGCTGGTCGCGACCAACCGCAAGATGCTCCGCTCGGCTGCTCTGCAGGCCGGTCCGCCGATCATCGCGTTGGTGCTCGCCGCCGTACTCTGAGGTTGACTTCAAGCGCGCTTGAAGTTGGAGGGTGGTCGGCATGACCACCACTGCCGACCTGCCGCCCGCCACCGCGCCCGCGACTGCGACTGCGACTGCGACGAAACCAGCCGGGGTGCTGGCGCCGCAGTACCGGGCGTTGACGATCGGGATGGTCGCGCTGATCACCCTGATCGCGTTCGAGTCCCTCGCCGTCACCACCGCGATGCCGACCGTCGCGCTGGCCCTCGACGGACTGTCGTTGTACGCGCTCGCCTTCGGTGGGCCGCTCGCGTCGAGCGTGGTCGCGATGGTGGTCTCGGGAACTTGGAGCGACCTGAAGGGGCCGACCCGGCCGCTCTGGTTCGGCACCGCCTGGTTCCTGCTCGGGCTGGTCATCGCGGGGTCGGCGCCGACGATGGAGTTGCTCGTCGCCGGGCGAATCATCCAGGGCTTCGGCGGCGGGCTTGTCACCGTCGCGCTGTACGTCGTCGTGGGTCACCTGTACCCACCGGAGCTCCGGCCGCGGATCTTCGCCGCGTTCGCGACCGGCTGGGTCGTGCCGTCGTTGGTGGGTCCGGCGATCGCCGGGCTGATCGTGGAGCACACGAGCTGGCGGATCGTGTTCCTCGCAGTACCGGCGCTGGCGATCCCGGCGGTGCTGGTGATGCGTCCCGGGCTGGCCGGCGCGAACTCGGGGACGGTCGAGAAGTCGGGTTCGCTGTGGGATCGGCGCGCGCTGTGGGCGGTCGCGGCCGCTGTCGGCGTCGGGCTGCTCAGCTTCGGCGGGCAGCAGCACGGAGTACTCCAGGCTTTGCTGGTCCTGCTCGGCCTGGCCGGCGTCGCGACCTTCGCGCCGAAGCTGCTGCCCAAGGGGACATTCCGGATCGGCGCCGGGCTGCCTGCGGTGATCGCGCTGCGGGGACTGGTCGCGGCGGCCGGGTTCGGCGCCGAGGTGTTCCTGCCGCTGATGCTGACTCGCGAGCGCGGGCTGTCCCCGGCGTACGCCGGGCTGGTGCTGACCGTCAGCGCCCTCTCCTGGACCGCAGCCTCGTGGTACCGCGGCCGACCCAAGCAGCCGTTCTCACACTCGGTCTTCCTGCAGGCCGGAATGATCTCGATCGTGCTCGGCATCCTGACCGCGACCCTGACCCTGAACCCGCACGTGCCGGTCATCGTCGGCATCCTCGGCTGGGGCCTCACCGGCCTCGGGATGGGCACAGTGTTCCCGACCGCCTCAGTGCTGGTCCTGGAGTACTCCAGGCGCGAAGAACAAGGCGCGAACAGCTCGGCCATGCAACTCAGCGACTCCCTGGCCACCGCCACGGTCCTGGCAATCGGCGGCTCCCTCTTCGCCGCGATCGAGCCGCACTCACCCACCACGGCCTACCTAACAGCCTTCGGCCTCCCGGCCCTGCTCGCCCTAATAGGCGTCTTCGCCGGACGGCGGGTCTAGTCCTTGGCGCCGGTTACGGCGATGCTGGCGCCGAGGCCGATGATCATCAGGCCGCCGGTGCCGCCGACCAGTTCGAGGCGGCGGGGTGAGCGGGCGAACCACTCGCGTGCGGTGCCGGCGACCAGTGCCCAGAGGCCGTCGGAGCAGAGCGCGATCAGCAGGAAGATCGCGCCGAGCAGCAGGATCTGCAGGCCGGCGGAGCCTGCGCTCGTGTCAACGAACTGTGGCAGGACTGCGGCGAAGAAGACGGCGGTCTTGGCGTTGGTCGCGCCGACCCAGAAGCCCTGCCGGATCGCCCGGCGACCGCTGTCAGGCTGTATGCCGCTCGCCATCGCCTCGGCCAGCGACTTGCGGGTGCGGAAGGCGTGCACCCCGAGATAGACCAGGTACGCCGCTCCCGCGAGCTTGACGGTCATCAACGCGATCGCGCTGGCGGCGATCACCGCGCCGAGTCCCAGCGAGACGGCGAGCAGCATCACCAAGGCGCCGAGGGTGTTGCCGACCATCGTCAGCACCGCTTCCCTGCGGCCGACGGCCAGGGCACGGCCGACGATGAACAGCACGCTCGGTCCGGGCACGACGATGATGACCAGGGCGGTGATCGCGAAGGCGATCAGGTGATGGCTGGACGGCATCTGCCCAGGGTAGGCGCGGACCGCCGTCCGCGCCGCTGAATTCTGCAGGTCGAACAGTCGCTTCAAGCGATTTGTTCGCTGAACTCCCTGTAATACAAGGCTGTTGTTCGCGTCTTGCCGAGAGCGGCGAAGTGAGCGCATCCTGGGAAAACACCACTCACACGTACCGCTCGGGGGGCCGGACGTTGCGTGCCGGCGGTGCGTTCGGCCGGCGGGGGGACCGGGGTCGCAGAGGCGCCTGGGTCGCTGGTCGCGTGGGGGGAGGTAACTGCTGTGCTCGAGCTTCGTGTCCACCTGTTCGGGCCGTTCCAGATCGTGTCCGCCGACCGTGAGGTCGCCGGCTCGATTCTGCGCAAGGCCCAGGAACTGCTGGCACTGGTGCTGCTCGCACCACAACGCAATATCCGCCGGGAGTCGGCCGCCGAGGTGGTCTGGCCGGACGCCGGTCCGGAGGCGTCCCGCAAGGCGATCCGGCAGGCGCTCTGGCAGATCCATCAGGTCACCGACACCGGTGGGCCGGACAGTCAGCGGCTGGTGCTGACCGACGGCGACCTGCTCCGGGTGAATCCGGACCGGCCGCTCTGGACCGATGTCGACGTCTTCACCGAGCAGGCCAAGGCCGCTCAGCTGGCCCAGGTCGAGGACCTCACCGACGCGGACCTGGCCGCGATGGACCAGGCCAGCGCGCTGTACCGCGGCCCGCTGCTGACCAGTTGCTACGAGGAGTGGTGCCTGGCGGAGCGGGCGCAACTCGAGGACCTGCACATCACGCTGCTGGACAAGCTCAGCAGCGGGTGCGAACGCCGCGGCCACCTGGAGGCGGCGATCTGCTGGGCCCAGAAGTTGCTGGAGATTGAAGCAGCCCACGAGAGAAGCCATCGCCGGCTGATGCGCCTGTACTACCTGACCGACGACAGGACCCGGGCGCTTCGCCAGTACCGGCGTTGCCAACAGGTGCTGGCCGACGAGCTGGGTGTCCGGCCGCAAGCACGCACCGAGGCGCTGGCTGCCGAGATCGGGGCGGACAACGAGTCACGGGCGGTGCTCTCGGCTCACAGTCCACCGATACGAGCTGGTTCGCCGCTCGGACCGCCGGCCACGTTGGACAGCTTCCGCGCGGAACTGGCGGCCCTCCGGGCGAGCGTCGACGCCATCAGTCACCAGCTCCGCAACTCCCCAGCCTGAGCTCTGCGCCTCGGACGGGCCCGTCAGCCGCATCCGGGACGACAGAGCCACCCTCCGGTTGGGAAGGGACCGGCCCGATCCCCAGAACGTTTTGGGGGTCGGGTCGGTTTTTTGTGCCCGGGCTGAGGCGTTCGGGAGACGGCGGCGAGACGGGGCGGAGACCGGCGGCGGCTGGAGTGGGATCCGGGAGAGCTCGCTGGTGGACACGCGAAGGGGGATCGCGGACCGATGAGGCGAGGGCAGACGGTGTGAACGGCGAGGGCAGTGGGGGCAGCGGTGGAGCGATCGACCCGATCGACGACGACCTCGTGTCGGCACGCTCGTTCGTGGTCCGGGCGCTGCTCGAACTCCCCGCCGGCGGTACTGCGCCCGCGGCCGGCGGCGCCGGAGGTCTCGGCTGGACCGGCTACGTCACCGACACCGTCACTGGGGAACGACAGGGCTGGCGGCGAACCGCCGACATCGCCCGCTTCGTCGACCGCCAGCTCGCACGAGCCAACCCGTCCGGCAGCGACCTGCCGGGTGGGCGATCAGACGTCACGGTGTCGGGTGGGCGGCGGTTGGTGATGGCTGGGCCTTCGTTGACCGAGGTGGTGGCGGACATGCTGGCGGTGCTGGCGGCCCGGCTGCCTGCTGCGGTGCCCGCCTTGCCGGAGCCCAACGTGACGTTGGAGCGGGTTACCGAAAAGCTTGCTGGGCTGGGGAATCAGGCCGGTGTGGAGCAGTCGGCGATCGGCGTACGGACGTTGCGGGCCGGGCGGCTCGACGCGCGAGTGCGGTTCCAGTTGTGGGCCGCGTCGGCGCCACTGGTCGACGCTGCCGTGCTGACGCTGCACTCCGACCTGCTGGATGACCGGGAGCAGTTGCGGTCGGCCGGCTTCCTGCGCTTCAACGTCGCCGACACCCCACCCGCCGACGAGTTCGGCTCCGTCACGGGCTGGCGCAAGACCACCAGCTTCGACCTGCTCTACGAGTACCGGTACGACGCCGGCGACGACGCGGACAGCCTGATCACCAGGATCCAGATGACCACGGACCCGGAGCAAGCACCGAGCCCGGCACGGGAGCAGGAGACCATCACCGACGACCTGGTCCGCTGGGACGACGAGGCGGCGCCTGACTTCGCGCTGACCGGTCCGGCGACGATCCGCCGGGTCAGCGCCCTGGTGTTCCAGTCCGGCCCGCCGCTGGGCGGCACGGTGACAGTACGCCGTACTGACGCCTCCGGGACGCCTCCTGCGGTCCAGCCGGACCTCGCGACCTTCCTGCTCGCCACCGGCCCCGCGGAGGTGTCCCTGTCGCCAGGGGTCTTCTTCGCGAGCCTCGGCCCGGCCGGCCCGACCCTGAAGCTCGGCGACTGGAATCTCGACACCGTGCCGGACGAGTACGCCGGGTTCGACCGCGCACTGGACCCGGCGATCGAGCTGGCGACCAGGTTCGACCGGCTCAGCATCACCTACTCGGGGCCTGGCCTCGACCAGACCGCCGTGGTCTACCTACGGCTCACGGAGAAGAGGGAGACATGACCGAAGCAGTTCTGCCCGGCGTACTGATCGAGGTACGTCCCGAGGCGCTCATCGTCCCCGGTGCCATCACCGTGGGAAACCTGGGAGTCGTCGGCACTGCCGGCAAGGGCCCGGTCGGCGTACCGCAGGTGCTCGGCAGCTACGCCGACGCGCTCAGCAAGTACGGCGGGTACGACCGCTGGGTCGATGGGACGTCAGGTGAGCTCACGCTGACCCGGGCGCTCGAACAGGCCTACAAGTACGGCGCTACTACCGTCTGGGCGGTCCGGATCGCCGACAACAACGCAGCAGCCGCAGTACTGGACCTGGCTTCGCCGGGCGGTCCCTGCGTGCAGTTGACGGCCAAGTCGCCTGGCACCTGGGGCAACGCGCTCACTGTCGCGGTGTCGACCGCAGACGCCAATGCGCAGGTCCGCAGCGAGGAGGTTGGCGGTACTCCGCCGACACTCGGGCATGCACCCGTGATCCAGAGCGCGACCAACAGGATCGTCGTACGGCCCTCTGCTGGCGGCGCTGACCAGGTGCCGGGCATCGTCTACGACACTGCGCCCAACCCGACGCAGGTGGGCGTCGACACGACCACTGGCGAGCTGACCTTCGGTACTGCGCCTGGTGCGGGCGACACGGTGCTTGCGACGTACACGGTGGCCAAGTCGGCTGCCCGCAAGGTCACTGTGAAGCTGGGGATCCAGGCGGAGGAGACCTACAACGTCGTGTCGGGCGATGACCTCATCTCCGACCTCGCGGCTTCCGCACTCGTCACTGCCTCAGCGCCGGCTTCACCGCCCGCGCCTGCGGCCTACCACCCGGATGACCTGCCAGGCGAGGTTGCTGCGACTCCCCTGACCGGTGGAGCGAATGGCGCGGCAGGTGCCGACTATCAGACCGGGCTGGACGCGCTGCTTGGCGTAGACGCCCACATCATCGTGGCGGCTGGCCAGGACCAGACCTTCGGCGACGACCTGGCCGCACACTGCGCAGCAGCGTCCGGGGACGAGATCAAGCGAGAGCGGATCGCAGTAGTCGGTACTGCGCCTGCGGCCGACCGCCCGACCTTCCTGTCCAACACCTCCGCGCACAGCCTCAACAGTGATCGGCTGCTGTTCGTCGGACCCGGTATCGGGACCAGCGACCGGTCGCAGAGCCCGCCGCTGCCAGTAGTACTGCCAGGCACGTACTCCGCTGCCGCTGTGGCCGGTCTGCTGTCGTCGCAGTCGCCGCACATCAGTCTGACCAACAAGGTGCTCGCAGCCGACAAACTGGAGCACGACTTCAGCAGCGCCGAGCTCAAGCAGTTGGTGCTGAGCCGCGTCCTCACACTGGAGAACCGGCAGGGCTTCCGGGTGGTGAAGGGCATCACCACCTCGACCAACACCGCCTGGACGCAGATCACCACCCGGCGGATCGTCGACTACGCCAAACTCGGCGTCCGGTCCGCGGTGACGCCGTACATCGGACTGCTGAACAACGAGCGGGTCCGCGGCGCCCTGCGGGCCACCATCAACGGCTTCCTGGCCTCGATGGTGACCAGCGAGATGCTGGTCAGCTACCAGCTCGACGTGCACGCCAGCCGGGACGACGAGATCCGCGGCCGCGCGCTGGTCGACCTCGTCATCCTGCCGACCTTCAGCATCGACTTCGTCGTCGTCACCATCTTCCTCGGCTAAACGGGCCCAACGGTAAGGACAGTCATGGCACTCACAGAGGTGTTCACGGGTGCGCACGGCACCCTCACACTGGCCGGCGAGGACACGCCGGAAGGCGCGGACGCGAAGGCCGTCGTCGACACGTTCGCGATCCAGACGGTCGGCCGGCTGACCGACGTCAAGGTCCGGGTCGACACCGCGCTCAAGGAGTTCTACGAGGTCGGCCGCCGGCACCCGGTCTCGCTCAGCCCGGGTGACATCGGGATCTCCGGCTCGGTCGGCCGGGCCTACGTGAACGGCGCGCTGCTGTTCCTGCTGCTCGGCCGGGGCGCGACCCCGACCGCGACGCCGGAGCCGTACGTGCAGCCGACCTTCAGCATCACCCTGCGGCTGGCCGACCCGGCCCGGCCGGGGAACTCGCTCAGCCTGGAGCTGGGCGGGGTGAAGTTCGCCAACTGGAGCTGGTCGCTGCCCGAGGACGAGTTCGTGATGGAGAACCTGTGCTTCAAGGCGCTCACCGTCCGGGTGGTCGACCGGGACGGCTCCGGCGGCGACGCCGGTGGTGGCGAGGCGCCGCCGACCAACGTCGCGTTCGCCTGAGGACGGCGCCGTGCTCACCGCGGACGACCTGCTGGCCGGCAGTGCGCTCACCCACGAGGTCGAGCTGCCTGCCGGCGGGCCGGTGGGCGCCGTCACGATCCGGCCGTTGACCGTTCGCGACGTACAGCGGATCGCGCATGCCGCGCGGGACGATCGCGAGCTCGCTGCTGGGTTGATGATCCAGCAGGCGCTGGTGGAGCCACCGCTGTCGGTCGACCAGGCGGGGCGGTTGCCTGCTGGTTTGGCGCGGTTCCTGGTGGACCGGATCAACGAGCTGAGTGGGATCGATACACCACGCGATCGGCTGGGTGAGCTGGTGCAGACGCCGTTGGCGAAGGCCTGTTTCGTGTTGGCTGACGAGTTCGGCTGGACGCCGGCGGAGGTCAGCGCGATGACGGTTGGGCAGATCTTGATGTACGTCGAGATGGCCGGCCGTAGTGCGGAGGTCGGCTGATGACCGGGCTGTCGGGTGCTGGGAGATTGGTTGCTTGGCGCAACGAGATGCGAGCGGAGGTGGATCGGCTCGATCGGGCCGGTGTCGGGGTGCGTGCGTGTTGTGCGGTGGCTGTGCCGGTGCCCAGTGTGGTGGGTGAGGGGGTGCTGAGGTGGGGTTGCTCGGTCAAGCCGGTGGAGCCTGTGCTCGAGGCTCCGACGGTTGAGCTGGTGCGGCCCAGGGTTCGTCGTGAACGTGTCGCTGCTCCTCAGGTCGAACTGCCTTGTGGGGTTGAGGAAAGTCGTCTTCGGGAGTTGGTTGAGCCGCCGCGGGGTGTTGCTGGGCCGCCTCGGCCTGATCCTTGGCCGGTACGTCGGCCGCGGTTGCGGGTTGTCGAGCCTGAGGAGTGTGGGCCTGAGCTGCCGGAGTTGCTGAGTGAGGCGGTGGGGCGGCGGATTGCTGCTGAGCCGGAGAAGCTTGCCGACGTACTGCGGTGTCCGCCGCGGGTTGGGCGGTCGGCGCCGGTGGAGCTGCTTGAGCGGCTGGTGCAGCAGAGCTCCGGCGGGGAGCTGGTAGATCGCCCGCGACCCGAGCGAATTCAGCCGGAGGATCGTCGGGGTGAGAGGGCTGGGAAGAACAGTCATCAGTTGCCTGGGTCGCCTCCGGCAGTTGGTGGGAGGTCGGCTGATGCGGCCGGCCTGGTTGACGGCAAGCGAGGCAGTGCTGCAGCAGAGCCGGAGTCGCGGCACGTCGGCCGCAGGCAGAACAGGCTGAGCGGACTGAGCAGGCAGACCGGGCTGAGCGGGCCGACCGAGCTGGAGCAGACACCCCGTACAGCGGCGCCGGATGACTTGCCACGGCCTCAGGCGCCGGGAACACCAACAGCAGCAGCCGAGCAGGGCCAGTCTTATCCCCTGCACACACAACGTCAGGCGCGCGAAGTGGATGAGTTGGATGCGCCACCTCAGCGAGCCAACTACAACAGCAATAGCAGTACGTATAGCAGTAGCTACAGCGACGACGCCGACGTCGAACGCGTACTGGAGCGCGTGCTGGGCGACGCCGCCCGCCGGTACGGGATCGAGGTGTGAGCAATGCGCCCGATGCTGGCAGGCACCGAACTACCGCAGGTCCAAGAGATCGGCACCAGCGACCACCGCGCGCTGGCCGAGCACAAACCGATCGGCAAGGACGGCAGCCTGCTGCAGAACCTCGGGCGCGCGCCGACGACCGTGACAGTCACAGGCGTGGCGACGGATCCGAAGGCGCTCGAGCTGGTGGAGACGTTGAAGAAGGACCTGCGGACCGGGAAAGCGGTGCCGTTCGTCGCGGACATCACCACGGACTGTGCGATCGACGCGGTGCTGATCGACGACCTGCAGGTCAGGCAACTGGCCGGCAAGCCGGGCCGGTTCGGGTACGTGCTGACGCTGCGGGAGTTCATCGAGCCGGTCGAGCCGGCCGCTGCCGATCCGCTCGGGGCGGACATTCTCGGCGACGCGACGGACCTGCTGGACGGCGTACTGGACGGGCTGGACCTCGCGGTGCCGTTCGCGACCGGGCTGGAGCAGTTCGTCGAGCCGCTCAGCGGGCTGCTGCAGCGGCTGACCGAGTTCAAGGCCGCGCTGCCGTAAGCGCGAAGAAGCAACGGGGACCAATCAGGGGGAGAAGAGAAGACCATGGCTGACCAGAACCTGTTCGAGGAGCTCAAGGTGGTCCTCGCGGACTTCAAGAGCTTCCTGGACGCCAACGTGCCGACGATCAAACCGGCGATCCAGGCGATCGCCTCGCTCGTCCCGCAGGTGAACGATTTGCTGGACCTGCTGGTCGAGTTGCTCAACAAGCTGAAGACCGAGCTGGACAACCTCGATGTCGGCGCGATCCCGGGACTGGCCGAGGTGTCGGCGTTCACCGGCAAGATCCCGGCGCTGCTGGACGCGGCCCGCAAGCTGCTGCCGAACGAGACCACCAGCATCCAGTCGATCGCGGACGTCGCCGACGTGGTCACCGGGCTGCCGAGCGTCGATGCCGTGAAGGCCGAGATCCTGGCGCTGATCGCCGCCATCGTCGCGCACCTGAACAGCCTGAAGGGCTGACGCCGTGGTCCGGCCGATGCTGGGAGACCTCGAGCTGGAGCAGGTGCAGCTGGTCGAGACCGGTGAGGACCAGGTGGTCGCCCGCCACCAGGTCCCCGGGCTCGAGGGGGACTTCCTGCAGGACCTCGGCCGGCGAGCGGCGCGGGTCCGGTTGACCGGGGTGCTGACGGCGGCGGACACGCTGCCGCACCTGGCCGACCTGCGCAAAGCCTTCCAGGCCGGTGAACCGGTCGCGTTCGTCTCCGACATCACCTCGGCGACCCTGGTCGACCAGGTGCTGATCGAGCGGATGGACGTCCGGGAAGCCGCCGGGCGGCCGAACGCCTACGAGTACCGGTTCGCGCTGCGCGAGTTCCTGGAGGCGCAGCAGATCGACACCGAGGACGTGATCATCCCGCCGCCACCGCCACCGGAGGTCGAGACCGGCAAGCTGTCGGTGACGGTGGTGGTGGAGGGCGATCCGGCCTTCGACATGGACCGGGTCAAGGTCACCGTGCACGGGGTCGAGGCCGAGTCGAAGAAGGACCTCAACCGGGTGCTCACCACCAGGATCCGGCCGGACGTCTGGTTCGAGGACCCGTTCCCGGCCGGTGAGTACACGGTCGACGCGCTGGTCGACGACACCGCGACCCCGACCGGTCAGCGTGAGGTGCTGACCGGCTCGGCGACGGTCCGGGTGCAGGACGGGCAGGTCGCGTCGGTGACGATCGTGCTGCGGCGCGGCGCGAAGGTCGGCACCGTGTTCGCGATCCACTTCCGCTTCGACAAGGCGTTCGTCGAGCCGTGTATGCGGCACGTGCTACAGGCAGCCGCGGCGTTCTCCGACCAGCACCCCGACGAGTTGCTGGTGATCTCCGGGCACACCGACCTGGTTGGCTCGACGGCGTACAACCAGGCGCTGTCCGAGCGACGCGGGCGGGCGACGTACGCGATGCTCACGTTCGGCAGCGAGCCGCAGAAGTCGATCGCCGAGTGGAACGAGCTGCGCCGGGAGCGGCCGAGCGGCACGATCACCACCGTCCGGGACAGCTGGGGGACGCGCGAGATCCAGCACATGCTGCAGGACCTCGGCCGGTACCTCGGTAACGTCGGCAAGACGTCCGGCGAGGACGGCACCTTGACCGACGCGGCGATCCGGCAGTTCCAGCGCGATCATGGCCTCACCGACGACGGCGTGGTCGGGGACGGCACCTGGCCGGTGCTGATCGAGGCCTATCTGGCGCACGAGGCGATCAATCTGCCGACGGCCCGGTTGCTGCCGAACAAGAACGCGACCGGCTGCGACTCGGGTCCGCTGCGCTGGCTCGGCTGCAGCGAACAGGACCCGGTCCTCAACACCGAGAACGCGTGGCGGCCGAACCGGCGGACCGAGTTGATGTTCGTGCACGAGTCGACGATGCCGGCCCAGGTGCCGAAGCCGGTCACGCTCGACCTGGTCCCCGAAGGTGCGGGCGGTGGCGGCTGGTGCCTCGACGACGGTACGGCGACCGCGGTCGACGCCTTCGTCGTCCCCTGGGACCAGCCGTGTCCGACCGGCGCGCCGGATCCCAAGCGCCCTTGGTGCCGCAAGCCGGCCGAGCAGGGGTCATTCGTTGTCCAGGGCAAGATCCACTTCGAGGACGGCACGCCGTTCGTCGGCAAGTACATCCTGACCGCGGCCGACGGCGAGTACCTGGACGGCGAGATCCCCAAGACCGCCGGTACGACGCCCGCCGGTACGCCGGTCCAAGGGCGCACCCAGCCGGACGGCAGCTTCCACTACGACAAGCAGAAAGGCCCGGGCACCTACAGCGTCGAGGTCGACGGGCCGGTGGTGGTCAGTGCCGGCACCCAGTCTCTCGATGATGTGAAAGGCAACGCGGTCTGTTTCCGGCTGGACGGTTCGGCCGATTCGGACATCGTGGTGGTCGACCGGGCGGTCGCGTTCGTTCAGCCCCAGATCATCCTCGACAACCCGGCCCCGCCGCCCAACCCGCCACCGCCCGCGCCGACACCCACGGTCACCGGCCTGGACGCCGTCGTGGTGAAGAAGGGGTTGTCCGTGCCGGCCCGGCGCCCCGTCGTACTCAAGTGCTCGACCGCCTTCACCGGCAGCGGAACGCTGACGATCGCTCCCGCCGACCGGATCAGGTTCTTCGACGCCGTGACCGCCGGGGCCGCGGTGGCCAGTGGCGCGACCTTCACCAGTGCGCAGTTGCTGGCCGGCGTGACGATCTTCGCCGAGGGCGTGAAGGCGAGCGACAAACTCGGCGACGTGGTCCTCACCCTGAGCCTGACCGTCGACGGGAAGAAGGGCCTGTCGGCCAAGAAGGCGATGACCGCCGTCGAGCTCTTCCTCGACCTGCACCAGAGCCGGCGGTCGCTGGCGGCCGACCCGCTGCCGCTGACCGCCGCGGCCAAGCTGGATCCCGGCCGATTCGTCCACCTGCAGGATGCCGACCTGCACCACGGTCGCGCGCTGATCACCGTCCGCCCACCGAAACCGGCCGGGTTCACCGGCACTCTGGTGCTGAGCGCGTTCGACGTCCTGGACGCCAGTCCGCGCGAGCGGCTCTTCGCCGCCGCGGACGAGATCGCCGCCACCGGTCAGGCATCGCTGGGGGCGACCGTGAAGGTGCCGGCACCGATCCCGGCCGCGGGGGTGAAGTTCTGGGTCGAGGGCGCGAAGGTCAGTACGACGATCCGGGACGCGGGTTTCCAGCTCGGCGTGGACGGTCTGGAGGTGGACGGTGACCGGGTCCGGCTGACGGTGGTCGAGTTCAGCAACCTGGTCGCGACCGTTCCCGGTACGCCGCCGAAGACCGCCCGGCTGGCCAACGGCCCGACCGCCGACCACACCTTCACCGTCGGCGCGAAGGGTTTCGACGAGGACCCGACTGTCAACCTCCCGCTGCCGCTGCTGGAGAACGCCGTCACCGCGCTCGCCCCGGTCCGGCTGACGGTCGACGTCAAACCACCCGGTACGCCGGTCAGCTGGGACGCGCAGCGCGCGGCCGGCATCTCCGCCGCCCACGGTGGCGACGACGCGCCCGCGATCGTCGCCCTGCACGTGGCCAAGAAGCCGACCGTAAAAGTGGCCTCAGGCAACAATCTTCAGGCCACCCTGCTGGCCGACAACTGTGGCACCTTCCATGTCCGGCCGTTCGTCGACGGCAACGGCAACGGCGTGTTCGACCACAAGATCGACCGGGAGCCGAACCTGATCCTGAATCTGGTGCTCGGCCGCGGCACGCTGTTCCTGGACAGTTCCGTGGCCAGCGACGCCAACCACACGGTCGCCCCGGTCGTCGGCGGTGGGATCGCCACCTCGTCGGGCACGTTCGACATCGCCAATCCGGCCACCGCCGCGCTGCACATGAACGCCCAGGTCGACGTGGTCACCGGTGGTGCTGACGGTCGCCGCGTGATCGAGCAGTTCTTCGGCGGCTGGGTCAACAACCTGACGGCCGGCACCACCTTCAACGCCGCCTACACCGATCCGGCGGTGACCCCGAACAAGGTGCACCCGGCCCCGTTCGTACTGGCGTCGAACCGGGGCGACGCGTCCGGTGCGTCCACGTCGTTCGTCGCCGGGGATCCGGCTCCGGCTCTCGTCCTGCCCCCGATCCTCGACACCGGCCGAACACCGGGCGAGGGCGCCGGTGGCGACACCGCGACGCTCGGCCGCAGCCGGATCAGGTCGCGGACCAACCAGCCGGTCGGGCAACGCTGGATCGTCGAGGCGGTCGACAGCCCGGGCGCGCCTGCCGGAGCGGTGCGGCCGACGCACCCGACCTTCGCCACCGCGAAGCTCTCCAGCCTGGAGGTGAAGCTCCGGTTCAGCTGTCACCTGATGCTGTGGACCAACCAGAACGCGGTCAGCGGCGCCAGTCCGGTCGCGACCCCCGCGGTCCAGGCGGCGAACCGCTCGTACGTCGTCCTGGAGCGGCTCAACTGGCAGCTCGACGGGAAGTGGAGCGTGGCCATCGCGACCGGTGTGGTCGCCGAAGTGAGCGCACCGAGGACAAGGCTGACCGGCAAGACGAAGACCTCACCGGCGGTGGTCGCGACCACCGCCGCCGTCGAGGTCCGGCCCCCAGCGGCCGTTCCGCTGGCGACCAGGGACGCGCGCTTATGACAACGACACCGGTGATCTCGGAGTACGCCGCGGCGGGGCTGGTCGTCCGGCTACGGATCGAGGACGAGCAACTCCCGTCCTGGCAGGGTGCGGCCAGCCGGAGCGGGACGCTCGGCGTCCGGGTGCTGGAGACGTTCAAGGGCGCAGTGGCAGCGAACGGCGTGGTCCAGTTGCCGGTGGTCGAGCACGGCGGTGGCGGGCTGGTCTTCGACAGCTACGGGATCTGGGCGCAGGTCCCGACCGTGCCCGGGACCGAGTTGGTCGCCTTCTGCGACGGGACCGATCCGGACCTCGCAAGTCAGGTGTCCGACGAGCACTGCTCGTACCTGGTACCGGCCGAGGTGGTGCTGGCCGACCTGAGGCTGCTGCAACGGCTTCGGCCGCTCACGGCCGACCAATGGCTGGTGGAAGCGGATCGGGTCCGAGCCGATGCCGGTGCTCTGTTCGCCCGCTGTGTCTGGGTGCAGGTTCGCGAGGCCGTGGTCACGGACGCCGACCGCTTCAACTTGCTGATGCGGATTGCCGAGAACGGTGAGACTGCCACCGAGGCGCAAGACGCGTACCTGTTGGCGGCGTACGAGGATGCGACCGTCACTGGGGACTTGCCGACTCCGTCGCGGGCGAGATTGGTACGGGCGATGTTCCGCGCCGCCTTCGACCCGGGCAGTTCTGCCTTGCACGAGCGGCTGGTGGAGACGTTCATCCCGAACCTGCTGCAGGCGCCGGCGCCGATCGGCGTACCGGAGGTGTTCGCTGATCAGCGTGAGCTGGCGGAGCGGATCCGGTCGGAGCAGTTGCCCGGCGTACTGCGGGACTGGATCGGGGGTGCGTGACCATGCTGCGACCGGCGTACCGGATCGTTGTGGGGGACAAGGTCGTCGACACGACGGTCGAGGCACGAGCCAGTACCGCGATCGAGCTGACCGTGCGACTCGACCTGGACGCGCCGGCCGACTCGGTGACGCTGCGACAAGGGCAGGTCGGCGGACTGCGTGCGACGCCAGGTGACGACTTGTCGATCGACCTCGGGTACGCCGACGAGGAGAAGCTGTTCCGGGTGCTCACCGGGAGCGTGGTCGCCGTCGAGCCCGGTCTGCAGACCAAGCGGATCACTGGGCACTCGGGTGGTGACCAGCTGCTCAGAACCTTTGTGGACAAGACTTTTGAGGACACCACCGCCGGTGACATCGTGCGGGCGTTGGCGAACGAGGCGGGGATGGAGATCGACTCGGTCGAAGACGGGCCGCCGTTCCCGGCGTACGTGATCGACGGGCGGCGGCCGATCGCGCGGCACCTGCGCGACCTGGCCTATCTGGCGGGCTTCGACACCTATGTCACCGCCGACGGGAAGCTGGTCTTCGAAGGCTTCACCGGGAATCGGACCGTGCACAAACTCAAGTACGGCGAGCATGTGCTGCACGCCGAGCTGCACCGGACCCGTCCGCGCGCCGGGACCGTGCAGGTGTGGGGCGACAGCCCTGGCTCTGGTGGCGACGAGTCGTGGGCCTGGCTGACCAAGGACTTCGGGCCGAGACACGGCACCTCCGGTACGACGAAGCCGATGCTGCTGATCGAGCGTCCTGCCGTCCGGACCAGCAAACTCGCCGCCGCGTTGGCGGCCTCGGCGGCCGAGACGCTGACCGAGCAAGCCGTGCACGGGCAGGTCCGGATTCAGGGCCGACCGCAACTGTTCCTCGGCGATCTGATCCGGCTGGAGGGCTTCCCGACCCAGGCGGGCGTCGACGAGTTGGAGGGGACTTACCAGGTTCGTGCCGTCCGGCATCACCTGACCAAGGCTGACGGGCTGATCAGCGACGTCGAGTTCCGCAGTCTGCAGGGGGTGGCACCGTGACCAGCATCGTCGACACCATCGCCGCGATCGTCCGCGACGAGCTGACCGCGCACCGGACCACCGAGCTGGGCGTCGTCACCGCCGTGCATCCGCACAGCGGCAAGGACGACGACGACAACTACGGCGTCGACGTGAAGCTGCGCGGCAGCGGGCTGGAGCTGAAACGCGTCCCGGTCGGCACCGGGCACGTCGGCAGCGTCGCGATCCCGAACGTCGACGACCTGGTGCTGCTCGCCTACGACCACGGCGACGTGAACGCGCCGATCGTGATCGCCCGCCTGTACGACGACGTCGACCGCCCGCCACTGTCGACCAGCGACGAACTCGTCTTCCGGCTGCCACTGGCCGCCGCCGACGACAAGTCGGTGCTGGCCGCGATCCGCAACCACGCGGACCAGAGCCCGCCGCGCGAGCTGGTGATCGAGATGCCGCCGAAGATCACCGTGCGGATCGTGGACGGCGCGGTAACGGCGACCGCCGGCAAGACGGAGCTGAAGCTGGACCAGTCCGGCGCGAGCGGTGGCACGGTCAAGGTGACGGCCGGCCGGACCACGATCACGCTCACCCAGGACGGCGACGTCGTCCTGGACTCGGCCGGCTCGGTGTCCTTCAAGGCCGCGCAGGACCTCACGCTCGAGGCCAACGGGAGCATCGCGCTCAAGGCCGGCCTGAACGCCTCGATCGAGGCGAACTCCCGCGCCACCGTCAAGGGCAACCTGCAGGCATCGGTCGAGGGCGGCATCGGCGCCACCCTCAAGGGGACCAGCGTCACGGTCCAGGGCGTCACCTCCTTCAGCCCCTGAAGACATCGGGGAGACAGCAGCGAGACCGCTGATTCGTACAACGGAGAGGGGCAGATCGTGAGTGGGGGAGGTCGGTATGCCGGGATTGCCGGTGACGGTCGGGGCGTCGGTGCTGGTGACGCCCGGCGCGGCCGGTGCGCCCGACAGCGGGACGATCATGGTCGTGCTGCCGCCGTACCTCACGGCCGGTGGGATGCCGTTGGCAACCAGCGGCTCGATCTGCCTGATGGTGAACTCCTTCACCGGCGTGCCCTACCCGCTGGTGATCGGGCCACTCGCGAGCTCCGGCGTGAAGGTCGGCGGCAAAGGCCTGGTCCGGGTCGGCGACCGGATCCCGTCGCCGCCTGGCGTGCTGGTCGTGCTCGGCCCACCTGCGGCGACGTACCTGACCGACGGCTGGCCGCCGTGATGAGGAGCTTCTGATGACGGACTACGACGCCTTGTTCGGGGCGGATCTGCGGTTGCTGGGCGATCTGGAGTACGCCGAGCAGCGTGAGCGTGGCGCCGACCTGTTGACGGCGGTGCGGCCGGTCTCGTCGAAGGTCGACCTGCAGCGGCTGACCGGCGTACAGGATCTGCAGCAGGCGTTGCTGCTGCGCTTCCTGACGCAGGTCGGCGAACTCGCGCAGCTGGGACATCCGGAGTACGGGAGCCGGCTGCACGAGCTGGTCGGTGAGCCCAACACCGAGACCACGCGCAACCGGGCCAAGCTCTTCACGCTGCAAGCCCTGCAGGGCGAACCGCGGATCGCCGCGGTGCAGTCGGTGACCGTGACCACGGATCGCGCGCGGCCGACCTGGCTGGTGATCAAGGCCCAGGTGCTGGTCATCCACGAGCCGACGCCGCTCAATCTGGTCTTCCCGATCGACCTCGGCGGGAGCGTCGCATGAACGGTGACACCGCAACGCTGATCCACCGCCCGTACGGCGATCTGGTCGACGACATCCTCACCTCGGTGGTCGGCGGCGTCGTCAACGAGCCGATCCGGTTCGACCTGAAGGTGCTGACCTATCCGCTGGCCGAGCCGGCCGGCGGCGTCCGCGGCATCACCGGTACTGCGGGGCAGCAGCCGCGCACCTTCGTGCTGGACATCGACTTCGCCTTCGGCGCCGGCACCAACGTGGTGATCTGGCTCGAGGACGGCACGCTGCCGGACGACGACAGCACCTTCTACGTCGACTACTTCCGGATCGAGAGCCGTTCGCCGCTGAGCGACATCAACGTCGGCAGCGTCACCCGGACCCTGTCCGAGGCGGTCGGCCGGGAGATCGCGACGGTGTACGAGCAGATCAACCTGGCCTACCTGTCGGCCTTCGTCGACTTCGCGACCGGCAAGTCGCTGGACTACGTGGTGTCGATCCTGGACGTGGTCCGGAAGACGGCCGAGTACGCCGAGGGGCTGGTCACCTTCTTCCGGGCGTCGGCGGTGGACGGCAACATCACCATTCCGGCGGGCACCCGGCTGGCCGGTGGCGGGGTGGTGTTCACCTCGACCCAGCCGCGGACCCTGCAGCGCGGGCAGGTGCGGATCGACGTACCGGTTCGGGCGGACACCGGGTTCGCCGGGGACGCCGGGCTGGTGGCGGCGGGCGTGATCAGCGAGATGACGCAGCCGGTGGCGGGGATCGAGCGGGTCACCAATCTCGACCCGACCATCCGGGCAGCCAGTGACGAGACTGACGACGAGTTGCGTGACCGGGCGCGGGCGGCGTTGCGCGCACTGGGCAAGGCCACGTTGTCGGCGCTCGACCGGGTGATCCGGGAGGGCCGCGGGAAGCCAGTCGAGTTCTTTGACCCGAACAGCCCACCCGCGAACCGGTCGGACCCTGGCACGGTCACGGTGGTGGTGGACGCGGAGCCGGAGCGGCTGCCTAGTCTCACGGCTGCGGTGCACGACACGCGGGCGGCCGGAGTACTGGCGACTTTGGTGGCGCGGTACGTGTTCATCACGCCGCGAATCACCGCGACGATCACGCCTGGCATCTCGGCGCCGGGGCAGGCGCAGATCGCGGCTGACGTGGTCGCCGCGCTGCAGGCACTTGTCGATGGACTGAGTGCCGGTGACGCCGCGGACGGCGCGGACGGCGCGGCCATGCTCGCTGCGGTGAAGGGTGTGGATGACGTCACCGACGCGACCATTGTGGATGTCGTTGTTGCTCGGGCTGACCTGTCCGGTGACACCGGGGACGGGACGCTGATCGACGCGTTGCTGACGGCCGTGGCGACTGCGCCGGCTGATGGGCTGCGGGCGGCTCTGACGGCTGCGGTGGAGGCTGCTGGTTCGCAGGCGCCTACCGGTGCGCGGATACCGGATAGGTCGTTGTTGGTCGGGCCGACCGGGCAGCAGGCCACGGATGCGGAGATCGAGGCCGCGACGTTCAGTGTCTCGGCGACCATCGACGGGGAGCAGTGGTGGATCGCGCTGGACATGGCCGCCACGGATGTCGCGTTGCAGGAGGCACCCGGTGCCTAAGGCCGACCGCATTCTCGCGAACCTGCCGCCGACGTACCGGACGCTGGGGGATCCGTCGGCGCTGCGGGCGCTGACCGACGCGTACGGCGGTGAGCTGCAGGCGGCCGAGAACAGCCTGGTGGCGGTGATGCGGTCGCACTGGGTCGACTTCGCGGATGCGGGGGAGACGGCGATCCAGGATCTTGCGCTGTTCGGGGCGTTGTACGGGCTGGCGCCGCGGCCGGACGAGTCGGTGGAGGAGTTCCGGGAGCATCTGAAGCGATATGTGAAGACGTTCCTGGACGGGACCGTCACCGTGCAGGGCATTCTGCGGATCACCGCGGAGACGCTCGGACTGCACATCGAGGACGATGCGCTCGACAGTTGGTGGACCCCGGGCCGGTCGGCGGTGCTGGCCGGCTCGACTCCGGATGGAGCTGACGCGGCTTCGCTGGTCTTCGGGCAGCCTGCCTTCGACCGGTACGGCGCTGATGCCGCGCGGGCGAGTCTGCTGGGTGAGGTCGATCTGCGCGGCGGAGTCGATCTTCAGGCGCGGGGAACGTTGTGGATCGCCTTGGATGGTGGTGGGCCGCAGTCGGTCGAGTTGGCGACCGGCGCGGCTGACCCCGCAGCGGTGACCGCGGAGGAGATCGTTGCGGCGATCCACGATCAGCTCGGGGTAGAGGGGATCGCTGAGCTGTCGGACGGTCGGCTGCGGCTGTCCTCGTTGACCGCAGGAACTGCCGGGCTGGTTACTGTCGACGACGGACCGGGCGATGCGGCAGACCTCGTGCTCGGGCTGCGACCACGGACCTATCGCGGTGCTGATCCGACTCAGGCGACGGTGACCGGGCTGGTCGATCTCAGCACCGCGGTCGATCTGACCGGGCCGCGCTATCTGCGAATCGTTGTCGACGGCAATCATCTCGCTGAGATCGACTGCGCTGGTTGTGCCGCCGATCCGGCGGCGGTGGAGATCGGCGAGATCGTTGCTGCGATCAACAGTGCGCTCGGTCTGCCGGTCGCGACGGATGACGGCCGGTTCATCACCCTCACCTCGCCGACGCCGGGCGCCGCTGGACACATCGACTTCCTCTCGCCTGCCGCGCAGGACGCGACGCTGCGGTTGTTCGGGCCTGTTGCTCCGATCACCGTCGGGTCGGCCGCTCGGAGCGCGCGGGTGGTCGGTGATCGCGACCTCGGTCCCGGCGTGGATCTCACCGATCGCTCCAGCCTCCGCCTTGCCGTGGACGCCCAGCCCGCGATCACGCTCGACCTGGCCGGCGCAGACCCAGCCAGTACTACGCCCGCCGAGATCGTCGCCGCCATCAACGAGGGCCTCGGCGACGCGGTCGCCGCGCACGACGGCAGCAAACTCACCCTGACGTCCTCGAGCCCCGGCCCCAGCGGCCGCCTCCGGGTGGAAGAAGTCGCAGGCGACATCGCTGAAGACGTCCTCGGCCTCCGTCCGCGCAGCAGCCAGGGGCGCGCGCCGATCACCGCAGCCTTCACCGGTACGACGGACCTGTCGGCCGACGTCGACCTCTCCGCACGCCATACCTTGTCGCTCGCCGTCGACGGCGCTGCCCCGGTGACGGTCGACCTCCGCGCCGGAGTCCCCGACCTCACCCAAGCCTCCCTCGACGAACTCGAAACAGCCATCAACACGGCACTCGGGCAAGACCTCGCGATCAATGACGGCGCCCACCTCATCCTGGTCTCACCCACCACCGGCGCCGGTGGAAGCCTCCGGCTGGCCCCGCTTGAGCGGGTCACCCACCGCCGCTTCGTCACCCGGGCTCGAGTCACCGACGACGCGGCGACCGCAGTACTGGGTTTCACCAGCCACCACGCGACCGGCACCGCCGGCGAAGCTGCAGTACTCCGAGGCACCAACGACCTCTCCGGCGGCGCCGACCTCACCACCAACCGCTACCTCCGCATCCACCTGACAGCTCGCCCGCCGGCTGCGCCGCCGGGCGAGGCGGCGGGGGAGGGCGGGGCTGTCATCGAGGTCGACTGCGCCGGGCCTCGCCCGCGCGCGACCACCCCGGCGGAGATCGCCGCGGCGATCAACACCGCTCTCGCCGCCGCCGCTGCAAGCGCCTCCGGCGCCGCGGGCTTCTCCGCCCTCGCGTTTACCGATGGTCGGACGGTGGGACTTCGGGCGGCGCCCTCTGCGGATGACCAGGTGCCTTCGGTTGTTCTGGAGGGGCCTCGGCAGCGGGACAGCCTGGAGACCGTGTTGGGCGTCGAGCCTGGGCTGGTGCGCGGCGGCGCTCCGGGTGGTGTGCGTCTGGTGGGGACCGTTGACCTGAGTGCGGGCGTCAGTCTTGTCGCGGATGCTGCGGTTCGGCTGGCGGTTGATGGTGGTGCGCCGGTTGACGTGGTGCTGGGCGATCCAGCGGGGACCGCGACGCGGAGTCTGAGCCAGCTGGTGGCCGCGATCAACGTCGCATTGGTGGCTCAGGTCGCGGCGCATGACGGCGTCCATCTGATCCTGACCTCACCGACGATCGGCGCGGGAAGCCGGCTCGAGTTGTTGCCAGCTGCGGGCACCGACGCGACGACCGACGTACTGGGCATCGCAGCACCACGCACCTACCAAGGCGCGACGGCGACACCAGCCGAGGTCATCGGCAAGCTCGACCGCACAGCGCCGCTGGACCTCTCCATCGCCAACCAACTCACCATCGCGGTAGACGGCGGCACCCCCGTGACCGTCGACCTCACCACCGCGGCCGCCGATCCAGCAGCGGTGACGATCTCCGAGCTGGCGACAGCCATCAACGCGGCGACGACCGCCAACGCCTCCTCAACAGCAATCCCCGGCGGCCTAGCCCTGCGCATCGCCTCACCAACGACCGGCCTCTCCAGCCGGATCGAGCTCAGCCGCACCCCCACCGGCAACGCCGCCCCTCTCCTCTTCGGCGCCATCGAGGCCCACGGCAAACCACCCGCCCCGGCGATCGTCGACGGCACCGTCGACCTACTAGCCCCGCTCGACCTCTCCCAGCGATCCGTACTACGCCTGGCCATCGACCACCAACCACCCTTCGACGTAGACGTCGCCGGCTCCACCTCCTCAACCACAGTCGCCGCGGAAATCATTGCCGCCATCAACGAACAAGCACCCGGCCTCGCCTGCCTCACTACCGAAGACAAACTGCGCCTCGCCTCCCCGACCACCGGCCCGGACAGCGCGGTCGACGTCATCCCCCTCAGATTCCTCGAAGTCGCCGAATACCCGCCCCAACCCGCCTGGGCCTCCGGATCAGTTGCCCACGGCACCGTTCTCCGCTTCCGCAACCCCGGCGCCTCCGACGTCACCGGCCGAGTCACCCTCACCACGCGAACCGGCGTCTCTGCTCCACGTCTCGCCGATCCGACGGCCGGCTGGTCGATCCGCCTCACCGAAGCGATCGGCGCCGGCGGCACGCTCACCCTCGACACCACCGACGGCACCACGATCCAGGCGTTCATCACCGAGAACGGCGCCACCCGCCCGGCGACGAACCCCCAGACCTCCGGCGCCAACCTCCTCGGCGTACGGCGTGGGCTCAATGCCTGGAGCTTCTCCGAATGCCGCGCCGCCCGCTTCGACTCCGCGTACTTCGACGCCGACCACTTCGCCGGCCAGGCCGGGAGCGAAGAAGCCGTCTTCAACCTGAGCTACTTCGGCCCGCAGGACGAGCACCCCGACGCCGTGTTCGCCTCGTCAGCGACCCGTACTCCGACCGCGGAGATCCGCGTCGACTGGGACTCCCACCAGGCCGGCGCGTTCACCGTCAACCTCCCCGCCGAGCTGGACGAGCGCTTCGGCGTCTCCTTCGGCGCCGGTGGCGTCGGCGCAACGGCAACGGGCAACGCGCGCTTCGGCGCCGCAGTACCCGAGCTCCACGCCGGGGTCGTCACCGAGCCGGTGACCGACGACGAGTTCCTGGTCGACCGGCTCAACGACCTGCAGACCGGTTCCAAGCTGGTCATCGCCCGCTTGGTCGACCTGGTTCCGATCGGCTGGAGCGCCGTCGCGCTGCCGTTCCGGGACGAGGCCCGGCTGACCGGCGGCCGGGTCGGCGCGCGGGCCCGGCTGTATCTGACCGAGCCCGGCCTGGCGCCCGGCTTCGTCGAGCTGTCGGCCGCCGAAGAAGGGGCCTGGGGCAACGAAATTCGGATCACCGGCCGGGCGTCCGGCCCGGCGATCTACGACCTCGTGGTGGCCTTCCCCGGTGGCCGGTTCGAGTCCGCCCGGCAGACCGTGCTCGGGCCGCCGCTGCCGTCGCTCGCCGACGCGCTGCTTCGCCCCGGACCGGTCGGCGTCGGCCTCGCCAAGGCGGCCGGCATTCATGCAGACGTGACCAGGGACCGGGTGGCCGGACCTGAACAAACGGAGGAAACCTGATGACCGAGACCACGCCGTACGTCGAACGCGCGCCCGGTGACCTGCTCACCGCGGAGGACTGGAACACGGTCCAGCGCAAGATCTACGCCGACATCCGGAGTACGTCGCAAGCCGCCGCCGACAGCGTCACGCACGTCGCGACCGCGGATGACGCCGACCACCTGGAGGGCAAGGACCTGAACGCGCTGACCGAGGAGGTCACCCGGCGGGTGCTCGACCAGGTCCGCGGCCGGACGGGGTACCAGCAGCTCTTCAAGATGCTCAAGAAGGAGGACGTCACCGAGCTGGAGCACAACCTCAGCAGCTGTCCGCTGGTCGACGTCTACGAGCTGGACTACTTCAAGGTGGTCTGCCGCGAGGACGACGAGACCCGGCTCGCCTACGCGACCTTCTACCTGCACCACCGCAGCGAGCGCCGGGTGCGGGTGCGCGACGCTGCCAACAACCAGGTCGCGGTCGACATCCAGCCGAAGGACCTGCCGGAGCTGGGCATCCTGTTCTCCGACCTGCTGACCCGCTATCAGGTGGCGTACACGGACAGCTCGACGCTGGACGACCTGGAGACGGAGTTCTGGAAGTCGTTCTTCAAGGATCCCAACGACCAGTTCGGAGACGACACGTACTGCCACTCACCGTGGTTCGAGCGCTGCTGCAAGCAGAACACCACCGTCGAGGAGCTGAAGGCGAACGGCGACTGGAACGACCTGCTGTTCCAGTTCCGGCCGCGCAAGACGGTCAACTTCCCGGCCGGCTCGGTCTTCGGCAACGAGCCGCGGATCCCGGCGCCGGCCAACGTGATGGTGCAGCACCTCGATCTGAACCGGACGGCGATCTGGTTCCCCGGTACCGCGTTGCACGGCGGGCCGGAGGCCGGTCAGGTGGCCGACTACCTCCAGGGCGAGTACGGCGACGAACTCGCGGTCATGATCCTGCTCAAGGTCTGAGCCGATGAAGATCCGAACCAGGTACTCCGGCCGCTCGGCGCCGTTCGAGCGGCTCCGCCGGCTGGTACTGCGTCGCCTCCCGGCCGGCGCGGTCATCAGCCGCGCCGTCCTGACGCTGACGCCGCACAGCGTGGACGCGGGCCGGCGGTTCCTGGAGACGATCACCTTCCCTGGCCCGGTCGGCGACTGGGGAGCCAGCAAGGCGCTCCCGAACGGTGCCGTCGAGATCGACCTGCGCGCGCGCCGCAAACTGGCCGCGCTGACCGGCACCAGCCTCGACCCCGGCGGAGTACTGCTGGTCGACCTCGGCGGTGGCTTTCTCGGTGTGAACGCCTCTGGCGGCCTGGGTGACGGTCCCGCCCTCCCGCTCACGAACACGATGGATCTCCCGGGCCTGACCGTGACCGGCCTTCGGGTGGCCAAGTCGGGTGCCGACATCTCGACGCTGAAGGTCATCTCACCGCCCACCGACATCACCCTCGCGGTCGAGGGCGGCCCGGTCTTCTACCACCGCATCGGCGACCTGGTGGAGCCCGTCACTACGCCGGACTTCGCACCGCTGCTCCAGGGAATGCTGCTGGAGTTGCCCGTCGTCAACGGCTGCTACGAGGTGCCTTTCGTGGTCACCTCCAACTCGATCTCCCGTCTGGACCTCGAGCTGGAGATCGACTACATGGTCGAGCTCTCCGCGCTCCCCGAGGGTCTGAGCACAGTCCAGTCCACCTACCAGTACGGCGGAACGCCGGCGGCTGCCACAGCTGCCAATATTTCACTGTCTCCTGGGCTAGTGGCCGTACCGGGCGGCACCTCCGGGCGGGTGCAAGGTGCTTTTGAGGCGAGCACCGTGGTGTTCGGTGCGTTGACTCCCGCGGCGACCGAGCACGTGGAGGTCTCCGCAGCCGGTCCGCTGGCTCAGCCGTTCGTGCTGGCCGACGCCGTGGTGGCGAGCTCGATCGACCTGCTCGTCACCTCCGTGACAGCGGAGGCAACGCTCGCACTCGACGTGGTGAACGATCTCGACGGCAAACCAGGCCGCACCTCCGTGCTGAGCAAACCCGCCGAGCTGACCCTGAATCGCGACACCGCCGGCTCCCCGACCTGGCTCAACGTCATCCTCCCCGCCGAGCTGGAGCTACCCGGCGGAGTACGCCACTGGCTGGTCCTGCAGGCAAAAGAAGGCGTCGCCACCTGGGGCGCCGCCAGCCAGCCAGCGGTCAGCCAACCAGCCGCGGTCCTGCAGCGGACAACCGACGGCGGATTGTCCTGGCGAGTGGTCGGCGACCTGACAGCGCAGCTGCGGTTGCGCCACCCAACGACCGCCTTCCAGATGCCACTGGAGCTCCGCGTTGCCACCGGCACCGAAGAAGTTGCCGTGTCCCTGCAACGGTTCGCCGCGCAAGGATCGATCGACCTGGACCTCAACTTCCCCGAGGTCGCCGCCGCCATCAACACGACCACCGCCACCGCCCAGGTGACCGCCGAACACGTTGCCAACGGCACCTTCAACGACTGGTACCGGGTCGGTACGACGATCAGCGGCCCGATCCCGCTCGGCGGCGCGAACACCCGCCAGTCCCTCGGTCGTGCCGCCGCCTTCCTCCCCGACAGCGGCACCGTCCTGCTCGGCGCGCAAGGCGGAGTCGGCGCCAGACTGCACTCGTACGACGTCTTCAGCCAGCGCCCGGGCTTCGACACCACCCTCGGCGCCGGCTATCCCGTAGCGATGGCCCTCGACGCCTCCGGCTCCCAGGTTGTCGTCGCGCTGACGGAGTTCGCCGGAGCCGCCGGTGGTTCCCCCGGATCCGCCCTGCAACTCGCCGCCACAGCCAACGGCCGCCTGATCGGCGCCGCGATCGCAGTACCGGAGCAGGTCTTCGACGTCGTCCGAACAACCGACGGGGCAGGTGTCCTGCTGCTCTGTCTCGACAACTCCGGCGACGCCCTCGTCCGCTTCGTCAGCTGGGCCGACCTGCGAACCGGTACGCCGGACTGGCCCCGCCTCCCGTCGGACCGCACGATCGGCTACCCGCGAGCGCTCGCGACCGGCCCCGACGGCGCGATCTATCTCGCCGTCCAGGGCGACGGCAACTGCACCCTGGTCCGCTACCCCGACCGCGCCGGCCTGACCGGCCGGAACGCGCTCCCGATCCAGCTGGACGAGAGCGCCGTCGATCTCGCGGTCTCGCCGACCCGCGACCAACTCGTCTTCCTGAGTCAGGGGTCCGTCCGCTTCCTGAAGGCGAGCGACCTGACCCCGATCAGCAAGGTCGACCTGTCCGCGAACGCGACCCCGCAATGCCTCGCGATCGACCCGACCGACGAACTCGGCGTCGTCATCCAGGACGGTCCCGTCCTGGCCATCGACGTACGCCGCCGCCTGGTCACCGAGTCCGGCGCCTCGATGTCCGGTACGTCGGACGGCGCCGAGATCGTGATCAGCCCGGCTGGGACGCACGCCGTCGTGACGATCAACGGCGGAGTCGCCGCTCACCTGCTGACGCTCGGCCAGGCTCAGCCCGTCGACTGGGAGCTGACCGCAGGCGGCGTCCGCCCAATCGCGCTTCCGGCGACGGGCGAAGTGCTCGCGCTGATCGGCGATGTCGGCAGCCGCCGAAGCAAGGTGCCGTCACCGGCCGCGCTGTCGCAGTCCATCGGCGTCTTGGCCGACACTCGGTACCGCTTCGCCTTCGATGGCATCAGCCAGGACGAGGAAGCCGTCGCGCAGCTGATCTGGCGCGGTTCGGGCTGCTCACGCGGCCGCACCGACCGGATCCCGGTGACAGCCTTCGACGCCGACCGCGAGACGGCCCTGGACCACGTGCCGCGGCACGAACTCGTGGTCACCTCGCCGCCCGGCGCGACCCAGGTCGAGATCAGGTTCTTCACTCCCGGCGGCCTCACCGCCGTCGACCGGGTCACGCTCACCGGTACGACGGACGCCGCGTCCACGCTGCCGTCGTCCTGGACCCCGACCGGCGCGGTGATCACGCCTGCCGGTGCGGCCGGGATCACGATGACGAACTCCGGCGCGACCGATGCCTTCGTGACTCAGCTCGTGCCGGTGGACCAGGCGGATGTCTTCGATCTCCGGCTGACCGCGAAGGTGACCGGTGCGGCTGCACGGGTGGAGCTCGCCTTCGGTGACGAGACCGAGACGCTGATCGGCGCACCGCTGACGCTGGCACTCGACCCGCTGGATTTCGAGGATCGAGCGATGAACGGCACTGTGCCCGCGGGGTCAGCGGTCGCCCGCCTGCGATTCGTAGTACCGGCTGGGGGTGGGGTGGAGCTGTCCGCGTTGTCGCTGAACTGCGGTGTCGCGCAGCAGGTCGCGCTCAAGTTCGTGTCGGAGGCGCCTGGCGATCTGGCGATGACCGGGGTGGCGGTCCAGTTGGACGAGGGTGTCCCGGTTGCCTCCCCGCTGCCTGCCACCGGTCTCTGCCCGTCGACGCCGGTTGGCGACGGCCCCGACGGCGAGGAGTGCTACTGCTCCACTTGCGGCGAAGACCGACCCGTACGCCGCCCGACTGCGGTTCTGACTCCTGCCGGGCGACCGGCGAGCGTCGCCACCTGCCCGACCTGCGGCACTGACCGGGTGCGTCTCGGCGGGCGGCTCCGAGAGGCGCCGGAGATCCACCTGCCGCGGTTCCAGGTTGCGGACCGGGCGGAGCACAGTACGGGGCGTAGTACGGGGCCTGCGATCGTGTCCCGCGCACGGGTGGACCTGCCGCTCACCGAGATCCGGGGGATCGGCGCGAAGCGGGCGGCGGAGCTGAACCAGCTCGGCGTCGCGGACCTGGCGGCGCTGAGCGCGGCCGACCCGGGGAAGGTCGCGGGACTCCGCGGAGTCTCGGAGAAGCTGGCCCGGCAGCTGATCACCGAGGCCGGCCGGCTGGTGCGCGCGCACGGCGTCCGGGTGATCTTTCCCACCTGAGGCTGGTCAGCGCGTTGACCCCGACGGAAGCGGACGACTACCTTGCGAGGGACAACCTGCGGTGCCATGAGGGAAACCGGTGAGAGACCGGTACGGCCGCGCCACTGTGAGCGAGCTTGCTCGTGAGTCAGGACGCTCGGGCACCAGCAGCCTTTCGAAAGGGACGCGCACTTCCCTAGGAGGTCTCATGTCCGTACCCACGCCTGCCTCGGCAGTCGCAGTACCGGCTGTCTCGCCGCGACTGCTCGCGATCGCTCTGCTCACCGTCGGCCTGGCGCTGCTGCTGGCCTACCTGGTCGCCTTCGACCAGGGCGCCATCTCGCAGTCCGGGATGTACCTGCACGAGCTGATGCACGATGGCCGCCACCTGCTCGGCGTCCCCTGCCACTGAGTCCTGCCGCACCACACCTCTGATCGACAGGACTGCTATGCGCACCTTCGGATCCCTCCTGGTGCGCGGACTGATCGTCGGTCTCTTCGCCGGCCTGCTGGCCGGAACGTTCGCGTACGTGATGGGCGAGCCCCATATCGACTCCGCGATCGCGATCGAAGAGGCCGCCGGTACCGCGCACTCGCACGACGCCGACGGCAAGGCCGTGCCGGCCGAAGCCGAGGAAGAGCCGCTCGTCAGCCGTGACGGCCAGCGAGCCGGGCTGTTCCTCGCCACCGCCCTGTACGGCGTGGCGCTGGGCGGCATCTTCGCCGTCGGCTTCACCTTGCTGCGCCGTCGCCTGCGCACCTCCAGCGACTCGTACGCCGCCCTCGGACTGGCCGCCGCCGGGTACCTGGCGATCGTGCTGGTGCCGTTCCTGAAGTACCCGCCGAACCCGCCCGCGGTCGGTGATCCCGAGACGATCACCAAGCGCACGGTGACCTACCTGCTGACGCTGGTGCTCGGGCTGCTCGCGGTCTGGGCCGGTGTCGTCGCCTCGCGCTGGTCCGCCCGCTTCGGCTCGGCCCCCTGGATCCGGCTCGCGGTCGGTGGCGCGGCGTTCCTGGTGACGGTGGTCGCCGCGTACCTGATCCTGCCCGCGATCAACGAGGTTCCGGGGTCGTTCCCCGCTACGCTGCTCTGGAAGTTCCGGCTGGCCTCGCTGGGCACCCAGACCACGCTCTGGCTGCTCCTCGGGCTCGGCTACGCGGCGGCGATCGACCGTCGTACGGCGAAGGTCGACTCTGAGGTGGTTGCCGCTTGACGTCTCTGACGCTGGTCGCGCACGCGCTGACTCCTGCTCTGCGGGGACTCGTTCTCGGAGGTGACGCCTCGCCCGACCCGTCGGGAGTCGAGGCGGCCCGGGAGTTGAAGATCGTCGCCGACGAGGTGTACTCCGGGCCGGAGATCGCGGCGCGGGAGACCGCCTCGGCGCTGGGCCTGGCACCGGTCGTCGTGCCCGCGCTGCGGGATCGCGAGTACGGCGACTGGACCGGCCGCGAGCTGGAGGAGCTGCTCGAGGCGTCACCAGGTGTGGTGGCGACCTGGCTGGAGCGGCCGCACACGGCTCCGCCGGGTGGCGAGACCGAGAACGACGTGATCACCCGGGTGGCCGACTGGCTGGGTGATGTGGTTGCGGCCGGCGTCGAGTCGGGCGCGGCGGACCGGCGTACGGTCGCTGCTGTGGTGCACCCGGCGATCGTGCGGGCCGCGGTGCTCTACGTGCTCGACGCGCCGGCCGAGTCGCTGCGGCATGTCGACGTACGACCGCTGTCGGTGGTGCGGCTCTCGGCCCACGCCGGTAGCTGGTCGCTCACTTTCGGCTGAGTTAGCTCTTCCCGTCAGGGGTTTCCGGATGCCAGACTGCCTGGGACCTGGTGACTGGGCGCTGACGGGGAGTCGCAATGCGGGAACAGCTTGAGGAGCAGTTCCGTACCAACCACCTGCGTCTGGTCGCCGCTCGCGACCGGCTGCAGGCGCTGGTCGATGCCGATGCCGCGAGCAAGCATGAGCGGACCAGGCTCGACACCGTCAACGATCTGCTCACGCCGGTCCGGACGGCCGAGCTGGATGCCTCGGGCAACGTCGTCTCCGGGCAGCACTACCGGCGCTTCCTGTCGGTCGATCCGGAGGGTCAGGGCCGGGCGGTCGAAGTACTCGGTGACCTGTCGTCCGCGCGGAACGTGGCGGTGCTGGTGCCCGGGATGGGCAACTCGCTGGAGACCTTCGGCGGTCAGGCCGACCGTGGTGAGGCGATCCGGCACGAGGCCGGCCCCGGTACCGCGGTGGTCGTCTGGCTGGACTACGACTCGCCGCAGGGGATCCGCGAGGCGATGAGCAAGGACGCCGGCCGCGACGGCGCGCCGCGACTCGCCGCCTTCATGAACTCGCTGCCGGCCATGAAGTTGCCCGAGGCAAAGGTCACCCTGGTCGGCCACAGCTACGGCTCGGAGGTGGTCGGCCAGTCCTTGCTGAACGGCGCGCACGCCGACCGGGTCGTCCTCACCGGCAGCCCGGGTATCGACAAACACGTCGACCAGGCAACGGATTTGGTTGCCCCACCCACCCGGGTCTACACCGAACGCGCACCGGGTGACTACGTCTCCTACACCCAGTGGCACGGCCCCGACCCGGCCGACTTCCCGGACGCGATCCGGATGGCGACGGCCGACCCGGTACAGAACGACGAAGCGGTCTCGGTGCACTGGCACAACGAGTACTACCGGACGAACAGCGAATCGCTGCGCAACGTCGGCCGCGTGGTCCGCGGCGACCTGGCGCACATCACCCGCACCGACACCACTCCCATGCAGGAAACCAAGCTCGCCTGGGGCCCCGGCCTCAGAGGCCTGGCCGGCGCGGCAGGCAAGGTGTACGACGGAGTCGCGGCCCTGACCAAACCTTCCCGCGAAACCGCCCGTGCCGCCGCCGCTGGTGACGGCTCCCGTTCGTCATCGAGACCTGGCGGGCAATCCCACTCTTCCAGAAGGCCAGGGGGACCCCAGCGATGAGCGACGCCAGAGAGTTCCTCCGCGAAGAGCTGCTCGCGGTCGCGGCAATCGTCGTACCGACTCAGCATGCGGTCATCACACACGACCCGGGCCCGGTCAATCCCGGCGCGCTGTTCGACGGCCGCGCCCCCGCCACTGTCGCCAGCGTGACGGTCGAAACCGGCAACCCCGCTGCCCCCGACCCCGCCGGCGCGGTGATAGCCGCCGCCGCTGCCCTCACCGCGCGGGGTTGGTCAGCCGCGGTAGTCCCCGAAGAGGCCGGTCACTACCGAGCAACCGCTTCACTGAACGGCTACGACATCACAGTCCACGCCTGGACCACAGACTGGCGAATCACCTTCACCGGCCAAACCCCCGCCTGACACCCGGGCGGACCCGCCTCAGCTCTTCGTGCGGGAGGTGAGGGTTTCGGCGGTGCCGACCAGAATCACGGCGGCGACGACGGCGACCACGAAGCCGAGGATGTTGAGTTCGAAGATGCCGCCGGTGCCGAGCAGGTTGGCGACGACGCCGCCGATGACGGAGCCGGCCAGGCCGAGGAGCAGGGTGGCGATCCAGCCGAGGTTCTGCTTGCCGGGCTTGAACAGGCGGGCCAGGGCGCCGATGACGAGTCCTGCGACGATGAAGCCGATCATGGGGTGGTTCTCCGTTCGAGGGGCAGCGGCGGTGGCCGCTGCTGGGGGTGTGGAGGTGGTCAGGAGCTGCGGCGCGACTTGGTGGTCGCGGTGCTCTTCGACCTGGGTTTGCGGTGTGCGCTGGTCTTGACCTTGCGGCGGAGGAGTTTCCAGGTGACTCGGCCGAGGGCGCTGTAGGCGCGGCTGGCGACACTGCGGTGCTTGCTCATGGGTGAGCCCTTCGGGTGGGTGCCGTTGCCCGTACGACGTGGCGGCCGGGCAACGGCACCGCCGGGGGCGCGCCTTACTTCTTGAAGGCGTCCTTGACGTTCTCGCCGACGTTCTTCACGTTGGCCTTGGTCTGGTCGGTCTTGCCTTCGGCCTCGAGGTCCTTGTTGTCGGTCAGGTCACCGATCACCTCTTTGGCCTTGCCGGCCAGCTCTTCGGCGGCGTTCTTGGCCTTGTCTGCGATACCCATTGCTGTCATCTCCTGTTGAGTTGCCGGCCCACGGGTGGGCTCGGGGGTCAGTGGACGCGGCGGACCGCGGGGGTCTTGTCGGCACGGGCGACCCGCAGTACGACGCGGTGTCGCAGGTCTGGTCGGCCGATGACCTGGTGCAGTTCGTTGCCGGTCAGTTCAGCGGCCCTGCGGACGGCGTCGAGGTCAGCGCCAGGTTCGAGAGTTGCGGTGAGTTCTGCGACGAGCTCACCGCGGTCCAGCAGGACCCGTCCGGATCCGTCCCGTACTCCGGGGCTCTGGGCAAGCACCTGGGCCGCAGTACGAGCGGCAGCGGTCGAATCGGCGGTCAAGTGGCCGGTCTCGTCGCTGCCAGACAGGCGCAACTGCCCGGTACCGCGGCGCGGCAGGTGCCGGGCCAGCCATGTCAGGCCGAGGAAGGCCAGGAGCACCCCGCCCGCACCCGTTGCCCAAGGCCACCATGACATCTGCGGCAGGTCGGTCAGGCCGTCAATCTCAAGACGATCGCCGACGTTGGGAATCAGGTCGTAGCGCCAGCCGAGCGCAGCCGCTCCGGCGGCGATCAGAACCGCGGCGATGAGCAGAGCCGCGATCCGGTCGAAGGCGATGAGTCCGCGGCGCATGTCAGCTCTCCTCGACAGTGACCCGGGCGCGAACCCGGGGGATCGGCGTGACGGCCTGCAGTCGTTGCGCGATCGCGGTGGTCAGGTCGTCGCGGACCCGGCTGGTGTCTCCGGTCGCTGTCGCGGTGACCCACAGCTTGCGGCCCTTGGCCTTGGTACCGGCCGAGGTCACCGAATCGACGGTCGCGGCGGTGTTCGTGGCCAGCCGGGCCGCATCGCGACTCCGGATCCAGACGCCGGCGTCACCGACGGCCAGGTGGGTCGCCTTGCGTGGCTTCAACGCCGCGATCAGCACCCAGACGCCGAGCAGCAGAGCGATGATTCCGGCGGGGATCATCCAGTCAACCGGCTTGAGCACCTCGGCCTTGCCGAGCACCCACTCGATCCACGAGTCACCGGTGATGGCGCCGGTGGACACGAGAGTGTCGCGAACAGCCACGGCGCCTACCGCGGTCACGGCGAGGGCGGCGATGATGCCGACCGTCGCAGCAGCCGGTACTGCGGTGGGCTTCTTGGCTGGTGTGCTGCTCATACGACCCTCCTCGGGCTGTCTTGCACGTGGGTGTCGGGGAGCTCGACCGCCGAGATGTCGACGCTGACGCTGTCGACTCCCAGCCCGGTCAGCGTGCCGATCGTGCGGTTGAGCCGGCCCCGGACCTCGGCGGCCAGGTCAGCCAGCGGGAAGCCCCACTCGACCGCGAGCTCCACGTCGACGCGGACTCGCTTCCCGGCCAGCTGGACCTTGGCCTTGGGCAGCCCGCGCCCGAAGGTCGCTTCCTGCCGGAGCACCCCGTCGGCCTGTACTGCGGTCGCCTCGGCGATCCGCTCGATCGCCCGCGGGCTGATCTCCAGGTTGCCTCTGCTGCCTGCGTCGCCGACGTCGGTGGTTGCCATCGGCATCGGCGGCGCGAGAGAGGCGGTGTCAGCCACGGCCGCGGCGCGACATCAGGTCGTCCAGACCCTTGGTGCCGTCGGTGAGGTAGCGGCCGGCCGCGAACCCGACCGCGCCGAGGACCAGCGCGAGCAGGAATCCGCCGAAGCCGCCGGCTGCCGCGGCGATGGCGAGCAGCAGGCCGACGAACAGGCCGATGGTCGAGGTGTTCACGAGATTCTCCTAGAGAGAGTTGAAAGCCAGGGACCGAGAGGTCACTGAACGCGGCGCTCGACCGGCTCGGCGGCCGGCTCGGGGGTGTTGTCGTCCTCGCCCTCGAGGTGGATGTCGCTGACCGCGATGTTCACCTCGGTGACCTCCAGGCCGGTCATCCGCTCGACCGCGGTGATCACGTTGCGGCGGATCCCCTGGGCCAGGTCGGCGATGCTGACGCCGTACTCCGCGATGATCTGCAGGTCGATCGCGGCCTGCTTCTCGCCGACCTCGACGGTGACGCCCTGGGACAGGTTGGTCTTGGAGCCCGGGATCCGGTCGCGGATCAGGCCGACCGTGCGAGCCGCCGTACCGCCGAGGTCATAGACGCCGCCGACCTCGCGGGTGGCGATACCGGCGATCTTGGAGACCACGGTGTCGGCGATGGTGGTCCTGCCCTGCGAGTCGCTCAAGTTGCCGTCAGCAACCAGGTTCTTGGTGGCGGGGTCGACCGGCTTGAGGGTGTTGGTGTCAGTCATCAGTGGCTCCTTCGGTTCGTATTACGGGATGGGTGGTCTCAACGAGCGAGCGGACCGCGGGCCTTGCCGCCGATCGTGCTGCTGCCCTTGCGGAGAACGCTGCTGATCCGGGTCGGGCCGTTCCGGGTCTCGAGCTGCTGACCGATCCGGCCGAGCAGCCAGGAGGCAAGCGGAGCGCCGACGGCCAGTACGACCCAGAGCTGGAAGCGACGGGACAGAAAGGCCCACATGGTGCGTTCTCCTCGAGAGTCGATCGATCGGTGAGTGGTTCGTCTCTGGTGGGACAACGGGCGGCGGCGAATTGTCATGGCCGGATCGCTGTGAGCACCGTCACCAGGCCGGAGACCGCCGGCAGCGTGACATCTGCGAGGCTGGCGTCGTCTCTACTCCAATGGGCTCGACCACGAGCTCGCGGACAGAGGCGTGAAGGAGGACATCGGTGACTCCCGGCGGCTTGGTCGAGCTGGACGAGGCGACCTTGGTGGCGCGGGCCCGCGACCGCGATCCGGCCGCGTTCGAGATGCTGGTACGCCGCTACCAGCGGCGGATCTACTCGCTCTGCCTGCGGATGCTGAACGGCGCCAGCGGCGAAGCCGAGGACGTCGCGCAGGAAGTGTTCGTGACCGCGTGGCGGCGGCTGCCGGAGATCGAGCACGACGCCGCGTTCGGCAGCTGGCTGTACCGGACGGCCACCAACAAGTGCCTGACGATCCTGCAGCGCCGCAAACCGATCGACGAGCTCGACGACCACAACGTGCCGATCGAGGGCGGGATCGACGGCGACCCCGCCCGCGCGGTGAACAACAGCGAAGCCATGAAGGCCCTGACCTTGGCGTTGGCGCAGCTGCCGCCACCGCAACGGGCCTGCTGGCTGCTGCGTGAGGTGCACGGCCGCTCGTACAACGAGATCGCCGAGCTGGTCGGGGCCACCCCGACCGCAGTCAGAGGACGAATAGCCAGAGCACGAGCAGAGCTAGCGGAGGTGATGAAGCCATGGAGATGAACCCCACTCAGGAGACCGGACATCTGCTGCCGTGCGGCCGCAGCGTCGAGGACGTCTGGGACGAGATGGAGGCCGACCGGGTCACTGCCCACGCCCTCGACTGCCCGCACTGCACGACCGCGCGAGCCAGCCTCGACCAGCTCACCGAGGCGACCCGGGCTCTGATCGACGACCCGGCCGAACCGCCGGCGGGTTTCCTGGACAAGATCATGACCGCCGTCCGGGCCGATCTCATCCTCGGCCAGACCATCCCGTTGCCGAGCGCCACCGCGCAGGTCGACATCTCCACCCACGCCCTGGCCGCCGTACTCCGGTACGCCGTGGACGGCGTCGACGGCATCCGCGCCCACGAGTGCCGCATCGAGGTCACCCCGGACAACCCGCAGTCGGTACGGGTGTCGATGTCGGTGGCACTGCGGTTCGGATCGGGTCAGGTCGGAGCGCTGGACGAAGCACGCCTGCGCGTCGCCGCCGCGCTGCCCGAGCGCATCGGGCTGGACCTGGACACCCTGGACTTCGACGTCGTGGACGTCTGGGTCGAGCCGGCCCGCCCGGAGGATCGCCGATGACCACGAAGTGGGCACCCGGCAGTCTGGTGCCACCGAACCTGCTGACCGAGATCCGCGTCGCCGAAGCCGCCGCGAAAGCCGCGCGAGCGGTACCGGGCGTCGTACGGCTGCAGCCTGGGGTGTGGGGTCTGCTGCGCCAGTTCGCCGCGAACACCTGGACCCAGGCGACCGGCAAAGCCCTGCCCGACATCGGTGGCGTCGAGGCGGACCTCACCGCTGATCGCGCGGAGATCCGGATCGAGCTGCGGATCGTGGTCAGCATTCACTACCGGGCCAGTGCGGTCGGCGAGGCGGTCCACCAGGCAGTCACGGACGCGGTCGCAGCGGTCACCGACAAACCGGCCAAGCTCCAGATCCACATCGTCGAGATCGACCTCGAACCCGAGGCAGGCCGCTTTCCAGCTGGTTGATCCGGGCTGCGTGACGAGGGACCGGCGGCTGTTCCGCCCCGGCAGATCAGCTGCTGGCTGCCTTGGCCGCCTTTTCGATCCGGCCGCGCCGGATCTCCCAGAAGGCCGCGTCCGGTTGGGATCTCGCCCGGGAGGCGACTGTGCCGATCGAGCCGTCGAGCTGTTCGCGGAGGATGTCCGCGTGCCCGGCATGACGGCTGGTCTCGCTGAGCATGTGGGCCAGGATGTTGAACAGCTTCACCTCCGGATCCGGCCACCAGGCGGCGTGTCCGGGGGAGTCGAAGCTGAGGGCGGTGATCGTCGCGTCCGAGTGAGCCCAGACGCGACGATAGAGATCGATGATGTCGGCGCGAGACTCGTGCTCTGTTGCCCAGGTGTCGGCGCCGCGTTGGGAGGTGTCGTCCCAGCGCGGGAGCGGTTCGGGGTACGGGCGGCCGAACACCTCACCGAAGTACCGGGACTCCCACAGAGCAAGGTGTTTGACCAGGCCGAGCAGGTTGGTCCCGGTCATGGTGAGCGGACGCCGTACGTCGTACTCGCCGAGCCCGTCGAGCTTCCAGATCATCACCTCCCGCAGCGACTGCAACTCGCTGTGCAGGAACTCCTTCGCGGCTTCACCGGTCATGCCCGCAAGCCTGCCACGCAGAGAGCCGACCCTGCAGGGGTCTGATCGACTTTGATCGATTCGCTCCGCCCGGTGGCGCGACTCTCGTACCGTGCTGCGGGTAAGCCTCCGCCCCGCCCCGAGGAGCTCTGCACTGATGATCCGACGCCTTCTGACCGCGGCGCTTGCCGTCGTCGCCGTGACCGGCGCACTGTCTGCCGCCCCCGCCGCAGCAGCGCCGTACACGTTCAACAATCTCAGTTTCAACATGTGTGGCAACAAATGCAGCGACGGCCGGCTGGCTGTCGCTGACGAGGTCGCCGATTCCGTCCTCGCCCGGAACGCCCGTACTGCGACGCTGCAGGAGGTCTGCGCCGGGCAGGCCAACCGGGTTCGCAATCGGTTGGCCGGAAGCAACTACGGCGTGATCTTCATCCCGACCCAGCGCCAGTGCGACGACGGCTCCGACTTCGGCATCGCCCTGGTCCACCGCGGCGAGGTGCAGTGGTGGCGCGGCTGGGACCTCCCCAACCCCGGCAACCACGAGGCGCGCCGGATGCTGTGCGCCATGGTGCTGCCGCAACGCTTCATCGCCTGCACCACCCACATCGACTTCCACGGCGACGGCACCCGCGGCGCCCAGGTCAACAAGGTCGCCGACATCCTGGCTGACTACGCCACCGCCGGCCACCCCGCCTTCGTCGGCGGCGACTTCAACCTCGAGCCCACCTCCGACCAACTCGACGCGATGTACCGCCCGGCGTACGGCGGCGGCGCGACCGGCACCCACACCGAGGCCAACGGCTGCTGCGCACGAGCCGGCGCCGCGACCGGCGACGGGGGCAACAAGATCGACTATGTGTTCATGAAGGCATCCGCTTTCACAGCGAACGGCACGGACGTGGTCTCGACGCCGAACTCGGACCACAAGAAGCTCTGGGCGAACATGACGCTGAACTGACGGTGTCGACTCAGGCGCCTCGGCGTCTCATGGGCGACCAGGGTGGTGCTCCACCGACGAGCGGCGAGGTTCGTCGGAGGAGCGACCACCGACCTGCTCCCCAGCGGCGACGGCCTGCAAGGCTTCTGGGTCCGCAAACCGATCGGCGTAGTCGTCGGCATCACCGGCTTGCGATCGGTCCAGCGCCGACCACCGCGGCGTCTGGTGGGCAACCAGGGTGACGCCGCGCCGCCTCCGCCGACCGGCTGTGCGGCAGCATCACATCCTCATCCAAGTGGGCGACGGAGGAGCCCGCGCCCAGGGTGGGTGGGAGCAGCAGACGCGGTGAGCGACGAAGGAGCGAGCGAGCGGAGGCTGCGCGGGGAACTTCAGCTGGTGGCAGCCCGCTCGGCCGCACTACGTAGTACACAGAACTCATTGCCCTCAGGATCATGCATCACGACCCACCCAGTGCCGTCCACCTCGCGGTGGTCGGCGTAGATACTGGCGCCGAGGGTGAGCAGCCACTCGACCTCGGCGTCGCGCGGCCCGTCCGGCACCAGATCCAGATGGAGCCGGTTCTTACCAGCCTTCACATCATCATTCTGTTCGAACAGCAGCTTCACCTCAGCCGTGGTGACCGCGGCATAAGGATCGCCCGGCGCATCATCCGCCGGGCGATCCGCTCGCAGCACCTGCAGCCAGAAGCCGGCCAGCTCATACGGGTCCCGAGCATCGAACGTCACCGTGCGCACCACAGAAGTCATAGCCCCGACCCTGCCCCAGACCGCCGCACCGCGCCACCGAATAGCAGTTGTCGGCAACAAGACCAAAGACCAGACTGAACCAGATGACCACAGTCGAGCTCGCGCTGACAGTCCGGGACCTGACAGACGCCGACCTGCCGTACTGCGGCTTCGCCGGCACCAAGCTGCATCTGACCCAGGTCGCGACACAACTGGATCGCGCGCGCCGCGGCGAAACCGACTACTTGGCCGTCTGCGCGAAGCCCGACCAACCGCTCGCCATCGGCGGCGTCGACTACGCCCCTCACCCCGGCGCCGGCTCGCTCTGGCAACTGGCGGTGCACCCAGCACTCCAGTCCTGCGGCATCGGCACCGTACTGATCAAAGCCGCCGAACAACGCATCCGCGACCGCGGACTCGACCGAGCGGAGATCGGCGTCGAGTTGAGCAACCCCCGAGCCCAGGCCCTGTACGAGCGCCTGGGCTACGTCGCGTACGACGAACGCCTCGAGTCCTGGGATCAGCAGAACCCCGACGGCTCGATCACGCCGTACGAGACGCTGTGTGCTCAGCTTCGGAAGACGCTGAGCTGACCCGTTGGGTGCCTCGGGCAACCACATAGACGAACAGCAGAGCCATCGCCGCTGCTCCCACCCACATCGCCTGCTGCCACCCGTCGACGAACGACTCCTGAGCTGCTCGAATCAGCGCCTGCGACCGCGGCCCTTCTGCAGCGCCGATCGCATTGGCGATCCCCTCCCGCGCGGTATCGGCAGCAGCTGAAGGGAATCCGTCGAGCCGAGAGTCGATCGCCTTGCGGTACCCGGCCGACAGTACTGCGCCGAGCAGCGCGACGCCGAGCGCGGTACCGAACTCTCTCGTCACGTCGTTGAGTGCGGAGGCGACGCCTTGCCGGTCACGCGGCAACGCGCTGGTGATCGCCTCGGTGGACGGCGTCATCGCCAAGCCCATACCCAGCCCCATCGCCAGCATGCCCGGCAGGACGGACAGATATCCGCCGTCGACCGAGACCAGACTGGCCATCAACACGATGCCCAGGCCCGCCAAGGCGATCCCCGTCGCCATCGTCGCGCGGCTCCCGATCCGAGCGGCGACCCGCGGCGCGAGACCGGACGCGAGCATCATCAGCACCGCCATCGGCATCAGCGCCAAGGTGGAGCGAAGACCCGACCAGCCGAGGACAGCCTGGAAGTACGGGAAGAGGACCACGAAGATCCCGGCCTGGATGCCGAAGACCGTCAGCAGCGACAGCGAACCGCTTGCGAGGCCCCGTTCGCGGAACAACCGGAGGTCGAGCAGCGGCGCGACCTGACGCAGTTCCCACACCACGAAGCTGATCGCGCCGATGACGCCGACGGCCAGACTCAGAAGTGTGAGCGGCGCGGTCCAGCCGTGTACCGGGCCCTCGTGAAGGGCGTAGATGAGCCCGACCACGGCGACGACGGACGTCAGCGAGCCGACAGCGTCGTACCGGTGCTCTGCCTGCTCGAGCGAGTTGGGAATGGAGCGCAGCGCCATCACCAGTGCTGCCACGACGAGCGCGACCGGCAGTACGAAGAGCCAGCGCCAGTTCGCGACATCGACCAGTACTGCGGACAGGTACATCCCCAGCAGCCCTCCACCACCGGCGACGCCGGTCCAGATGCCGATCGCCTTGGAGCGCTCGTCGGCTGGGAAGGTCGAAGTGATCACGGCGAGCGTGACCGGCATGATCATCGCCGCACCCACGCCGCTCAGGAAGCGGGCAACGAGCATGATCTCGGTCGACGGCGCGAGACCGGCCACCACGCTCGCGACCCCGAACACGACCAGGCCCGCCAGCAGCATCGGCTTGCGACCCCACCGATCGCCGAGCGCGCCGAGCGGCAGCAGCAACGCGGCCAGGGTGATCGTGTAGCTGTTGATGATCCACAGGACGGTGCTCTGTGAGGCGTCGAAGGCGAGGGCGAGTTGTGGTTGGGCGACGTTGAGGCCGGAGACGGAGGCGATGACGGCCATCAATGCGATACAGACCCCGAGCAGGATCGCGCGGCGTTGGCGTGGGTCGTGGATCGTCGAGTCGGCTTGCTGAGCGGGCATGGGGTTCCTTCGCTGGAGCAGGAGGGCAGGGAGCAGCGGCGCCGGAGCCGGGCGAGGCGCTGGCGCTGACTGGGGGAATGGGTGTCTAGGAGAGGCGAGTGGCCTGTACGACGACGTCGTGCAAATCAGATGTGTGCCCGCCCGGTCCGGTGACCGTGCGGAACTGCTCCTCGGCGGCGACGATCTGCCACGAGGCCTCGTCCAGCACTGCGGAGACGTCCGCGACCATCACCGAGGCCTCAGCCGGCGGTTGGTCGTCGTGGTGGCCGTGTCCCGCGCCGTGGGAATGTAGGTGCCCGACGATCAGCAGCGTGCCGCCAGGCGCCACCCACGCAGAGATACGGCGGTAGAAGTCGAGCTGCGGGATCGACGGATGGGCGTAGTTGGTGACCACCAGCCCGTACTGCGTCGCAGGCGTCCAGCTCGTGAGGTCAGCCTCAACCCACTCCACTTGACCCTCCGCCAGCCCGCTGTCGACCGCCCGCCGACTCGCCTGACCAAGCGCGTCGGAGGAGATATCAGCACCAGTCACCCGCCACCCCTGAGTCGCGAGCCAGATCGCCTCAGCGCCCGCGCCGCAGCCGGCGTCCAGCGCAGTACCGGGCGCTAACCCACTGACGGCGCGGACGAGGTACGGGTTGGGCGGGGTCTGCGCCATCGCAGCCGGTACGCCGTTCGCGCCCGTCCGCCAGCGGTCTTCCCAGTAGGTCTTGTCGAAGTCGTGGCTCATGATCCGAGAGTGACCCGCGATTGACCTGATGGCAAACCTTGTTGCCAAATGGCAAACTGACAGCATGAGCGAAGCCGTGGACCGCACCCTCAACGCAGTGGGACCGAGGCTGAAGCAGCTCCGGCTGCGCCGCGAGATCACCCTCGCCGACCTGGCCGAGCTGACCGGCATCTCGGTCAGCACCCTGTCCCGCCTCGAAGCCGGCCTGCGCCGCCCGACCCTCGAACAGCTGCTTCCCTTGGCGAGCGCGTACGGCGCGACGCTGGACGAGCTCGTCGACGCGCCCCCGACCGGCGATCCGCGGATCAACCTGCGGCCGATCATCTGCGAGGACGGCGCAACGATCCTGCCGCTGACCCGTCGCGCCGGCGGCATCCAGGCGTACAAGTACATCCTGCCGCGCGGATCAGACGACCAGGTGCCTGACCTGCGCACGCACGAGGGCTACGACTGGGCCTATGTCCTCAACGGCACACTCCGCCTCGTCCTCGGCGAACACGACATGCTGCTCGAGCCGGGCGAGGCGGCGGAGTTCGACACCCGTACTCCGCACTGGTTCGGGGCCACCAGTGCGGGACCGGTCGAGTATTTGAGTCTGATCGGGAAGCAAGGTGAGCGGGCGCATATTCGCGCGCTCACCACCTGACCTCAGGCCTTGCCGAGCACCTGCCGCTGCCGCCCCAGCCCCTCGATCTCGCACTCCACCACATCACCAACCGCCAGATACGGGAACCGCCCCGACAACGCCACACCCTCCGGCGTACCGGTGTTCACGACATCTCCCGGATCCAACGTCATGTACTGCGAAAGATCACGCACCAACGCCGCGACCGAGAAAATCATGTCCCGCGTGTTCGACGCCTGACGCGGCTCCCCGTTCACCCAGGACCGAAGCCCCAAAGCCTGCGGGTCAGCAACCTCGTCAGCCGGCACCAGCGCCGGACCAAGCGGATTGAACGTCTCGCAGCACTTGCCCTTGGACCACTGCCCGCCCGAGACCTCGAGCTGGAAAGCACGCTCGGAGACATCGTTCGACACCGTGTAGCCGGCGATGCAGGCCAGCGCTTCCTCGTCGGACGAGAGGTAGCGGGCCGTCTTGCCGATCACGACGGCGAGCTCCACCTCCCAGTCGGTCTTGGTTGAGCCGCGCGGTACCAGTACCTCGTCGTACGGGCCGACCACCGTGTTCGGGTGCTTGAAGAACACGATCGGCTCGGTCGGCGGCTGGGCGCCGGACTCGGCGGCGTGGGCCGCGTAGTTCTGTCCGATGCAGACCACCGCGCCCGGCTTCGCGATCGGCGCGCCAACCCGGAGTCCGTCCACGGAAGCCACTGGCAACGAGCCGCCATCGAAAGCTGAACGGGCCCGAGCGATCCCGTCGGCGGCCAGGAAGGCGCCGTCGATATCAGCGGTCACGGAGCTCAGGTCGTAGACGGTGCCGTCGGTGGAGCGCACGTACGGGTGCTCCTCGCCGACCGCGCCCAGGCGCAGCAGTTCCACAGAAACTCTCCTCAACGAGAACGAAAGAACTCAGAGTTGGTCGAACACAGGCCGCAACCGGGCCCGCGACGCTTCGATGTGTGCGGCCATCGCGGCCGCTGCCTCGACCGGGTCGCCCTTGCGGACGGCGGCCACGATCGTCTTGTGCTCACGCAGCGCCTTGGTCGCGATCCCGCCGCCGTAGTACAGGCGGAACAGGTGCAGGTGGCAGTGCGTCCGGGCGAACGACTGGCGAGCGGTGTCGTTGCCGGACAGCTCCAGGACCAGGTCGTGGAACCGCTGGTCGTGCGCGGCCATCGCCTTGTAACTGTCGTAGTCAGGACGGGCCGGTACGTCGGTGTAGCTGAGCATCTCGTCCTTGAGCCGGGCGAGATCGTCCGGCGCGGTGCGCTCGGCGGCACGGCCGGCCGCCCAGGGCTCGATGTGCAGCCGGTACTCGAAGAGGTCCTCGAACTCCGCCCGGGTCAGCCGGGAGGACACCCGGTAGCCCCGGAGCGGCTCCTTGATCACCAGGCCGTCGGACTCGAGCCGGGCCAGTGACTCCCGGATCGGGGTCTGCGAGATGCCGAGCTCCCGGGTCAGGGCGTCGATATTCAGCCGGGTGCCCGGCTCGACCACGCTGTCCATGATCAGGCCTTTGACCGTCTCGTAGACGTCGTCGCTCAACACCTGTCGCTGGGGCAGGCGCGAGAGCTGCCCCGCCAGACCTACATGCGCATCTGTCACAGTCGCTCCTCCCGAAGCTCCCATCATGCCCGAACCAGAGGTGTTCCCAGTCGTTATGTCTACAACTCTTGACGCCACCAGTGTGAAGCGGCAGCATCAGCTACGCAATATCCTATAGGATCTTTGAGGAGTCAGGCCCATGACCGTCCACTCTCTCTACCGGAAGACCGCCGTCGGACTGGCCCTCGTTGCGCTGGCCGCAACCGGCTGCAGTACCAAGAGCTCGAACGACAGCTCCAGCGGCACCGCCGGCGACGACGCCTCCACCGGTACGTCGACCGGCCCGGTGGAGCTGAAGGACGGATCCAGCGTCAAGCTCGCGCTCATCCCGGGCGGCGCGCACCCCTACTTCCAGCCGTGGAAGAGCACCGCCGACCTGGACAAGACCGACTTCAAGCTCGGCGGGGTCACCTTCAACGAGACCGGCGAGTGGGACCAGAGCAAGCAGAACAACGTGATCAGCTCGCTGGCCGCCCAGGGGTACAACGCGTTCGGCATCTTCGGTGTCTCGCCGACCGACATCAACTCGACCTTCGAGGACCTGAAGGCGAAGGGGTTCGCGGTCGGCTCGCTCGCGTCCTGCCCGGCCGGTGACACCAACTCGGCCGACTTCTGCCTGTCCACCGACGTCGAGGCAGCGGCGTACAAGGCGACCAAGGCAACGATCGACGCGATCGGCGGCGAGGGCACGATCGTGCACCTGACCGGCAACAACGTCGACTCGAACACCCAGCGCCGGATCGCCGGGGTGAAGAAGGCGATCGGCGAGACCAATGGCAAGGTCACCGAACTCCCGGTGATCACCGACATCGACAAGGACCTGCAGACCGCGCAGAAGGCGGTCGCCGACCTGCTCGCCTCCAAGGGCAAGGAGATCAAGGGCATCGTCACCACCGCCTACAACCCGGCGGTCGCCGCCGCCGACGGTGTTGCCAGCAGCAAGCTTCCGATCAAGGTGGTGGCGATCGACGACGACGCCAAGATCCTGTCCGGGATCAAGTCCGGCGGCGTCGCCGCCACCGTCACCCAGAACCCGGTCGGTCAGGCGTACGTCGGCGGCTGGCTGCTCGCCCTGCTCGGCTCCAAGCAGTGCACGATGAAGACCCCTGGCGTGATCGTCGACTCCGGCTCGTTCGTGGTCACCAAGGACAACGTGGACAGCTACGACACCGAGCGGAAGGCCAAGACGACCGAGCTGCAGAAGGACTTCGCCGCCCAGCTGAGCTGCAAGTGACCGCGGTGCTGACCTTGCCGATGACAACGATCACCAAGGCCGAGGCGTTCCTGGTCGACCTCGAGGTGGAGACGGTCCGGACCGACGCGGTCCAGTCGTTCCTCAAGCAGGAGACGGTCTTCGTCGAGCTCGCCACCACCGACGGGTACGTCGGTCTCGGCTACTCCTACACGATCGGCACCGGCGGGACCGCGGTACTCGCGATGCTGCGCGATCACCTGTTGCCCCGCCTCATCGGCGCCGACGCCCGCAACGTCGAGGCGATCTGGTTCGACCTGTTCGCCTCCACCCGGGCGACCACGGTCGGCGCGATCACCTCGCTCGCCCTGGCCTCGGTCGACACCGCGCTGTGGGACCTGCGATGCCGCCGGGCGAGTGAGCCGCTCTGGCGTCTCGCGGGCGGGTTCCGCCGGCGCGTGCCGCTCTACGACACCGAGGGCGGTTGGTTGCACCTGACAACGGACGAGCTCGTCGCCGGGGCGCTCGCGTCGCAGAAGGCGGGCTGGCCCGGGGTCAAGCTCAAGGTCGGCAAGCCGCGCGTGCACGAGGATCTCGAGCGGCTCAGCGCAGTACGGGATGCGGTCGGGCCGGCGCTCGACATCATGGTCGACGCCAACCAGTCGATGACGTACGCCGAGGCCAAGCGCCGGGCGCGCGCCTTCGAGCCGCTCGACCTGAGCTGGTTCGAGGAGCCGTTGCCCGCCGACGACCTGACCGGGCACGTCCGGCTGGCCGAGTCGACCTCGATCCCGATCGCGGTCGGCGAGTCGATGTACTCGATCTCGCAGTTCCGCGAGTACGTCGCCGCCGGAGCGGCCGGGATCGTCCAGGTCGACGTGGCCCGGATCGGCGGTATCACCCCGTGGCTGAAGGTGGCGCACCTGGCCGAGACCTTCAACCTGGAGGTCTGCCCGCACTTCCTGATGGAGCTGCACGTCAGCCTGACGGCCGCAGTACCGAACGGCCGGTACGTCGAACACATCCCGCAGTTGCGCGCGATCACCAGGACCGAGATGCAGATCGCGGACGGTCACGCGGTCGCCCCAGACGAGCCCGGCCTCGGCATCGACTGGGATCGCGACGCGATCGACAACCGGCGGGTCTCGTGAGCGCGCCCGTCTCGGAGACCGCCACCGCGGCGCTGCAGGAACCGGACGCGCCGATCGAGCAGTCCCGCGGCGGGCGGACCCCGTGGTGGGCCAACCAGCGGATCGGCCTGCTGATCCTGGTGGTCGCGCTGTCCGCCCTGTTCGGCATCCTGCGACCGGCCTTCTTCAACCAGCAACTGGTGGTCTTTCCGCTGCTGCGCGACATCGCGATGTTCACCGTGGTCGGCCTGGCGCAGATGTGCGTGCTCTCGATCGGCCACATGAACCTCGCCGTCGGCCGGATGGCCGCGTTCTCGATGATGATCACCGGCATCTCGTACGACCTGTGGCACTTCAGCCTGTACGCCGGACTGCTGGTCGGCCTGATCGCCGGTACTGCGATCGGCGCGCTGGCCGGCTGGGTGATCGCCCGAACCGGCGTGAACTCGTTCGTCGTCACGCTCGCGCTCGACTTCCTGCTGCTCGGCCTGATCCCACTCGTCTACACCGGGCTGACCGACAATGCGGCCTTCGTCACCAAGCCGCCGGGGATGCGCGAGCTGCGCAACTACTCGCTCGGCGACGTGTGTATCGGCAACCTGTGCGGGTCGCCCGCAGTACCGCAGCTGGCGCTGTTCGCAGTGGTCGCGATGCTGGTGGTCGGCTGGATCTATAGCCGGACCAAGCTCGGTCGCGAACTGCTGATGACCGGTACGTCGGTCAAGGCGGCCGAGCTGTCCGGGATCCCGACCGCTCGCCGGGTGATCACCGCGCATGCGATGTCGGGCTGCTTGGCCGCGCTGGCCGGGTTCATGCTCGCCGTCAGTACCGGGTCGATCAAGGCGACGATCGGCGAGGAGTTCATGCTGCCGTCGTTCCTCGGCCCGATTCTCGGCGGCACGCTGCTGGCCGGCGGCTTCATCTCGGTCTGGGGCACCTTGCTCGGCACCGCTCTGACGTCGGTGATCCGCAAGGGCCTCGATCTGCTGGGAGTTGGGCTGGAAAGCCTGAACATCTACCTCGGGCTGATCCTGCTGGTCGCGCTGTCGACCGACCGGATCCGAACCGTGCTGTCCGATCGGCAGGGGGTGAGGAAACGATGAGGCGGTTCGCGAAGACGACCGAGATGACGTTGCTGGTGATCGGCGTGGTGTTCTTCCTCGGCCTGGTGATCGCCTCCCACGGCGATCTGCTCGAGCAGAATTCAGTGCGAGTGCTCCTTCAGTTCCTTGCGGTGCCGGTGCTGATCGGATTGGCTCAGATGGTGGTCTTAGCCGTGGGTCAACTCAACCTCGCCGTCGGTGCCGTCGGCGGTTTCGCCGCGTGCGCGATGGGCGTGCTGATGGCCGACCACGGCGTGCCAGTACCGCTCGCGTTGCTGATCGGCTTCCTGCTGGCCACCCTGGCCGGTCTGGCGAACGGGCTGCTCGTCGTGCTGACCCGGATCAACGGCTTCATCGTCACGCTGGCGACGATGACCGTGCTGCTCGGCGTGCAGTACCGCCTCGTCGGCACTCGCACGGTCGACGCGTATCCCCAAGGCCTGAAGAGCTTCGGCTCGTACGCCGTGTTCGGGGTGCTGCCGCTGATCTTCCTGGTCGCGCTCGTGGTGGCCGGGCTGCTCGCCGTGATGCTGCGCCGCACGGTGCCTGGCCGGCAACTGCTCGCCTCGGGCGGCAATCCCATTGCTGCAAGGCTTTCCGGCATCTCCAACGACCGTTCGGTGATCGTCGCGCACACGGTGTCCGGCGCGATCCTCGGCGTCGCGGCGATCCTGACCGTCGCCTCATCGCCCGGCGTCAACAAGAGCATCGGTGGCGACTGGCTGCTGCCGAGCTTCGCCGCGCCGATCATCGGTGGCGCCCTGCTCACCGGCGGCTCGGCGGTCGTACTCGGCACCGTGCTCGCCGCCTTCATCGTCCGCTTCGTCGACACCGCCCGGGCCGAGTTCTCACTCGAGCCCAGCTGGGTGAACTTCGTCGTCGGCAGCGTCGTGCTCGGCTCGGTCGTGCTCGGCCAGGTCCGCACCCGCCGGCAAGAGAGGCGCACCGTCGTGAAGGCTCCGGATACAGCCGTGGCCGGAGGTGTCTCGTGACGTTGTTCGAGGCCTCCGCGGTGGACAAGTTGTTCCCGGGTGTCCGGGCGCTCGACGGCGTGACGCTGAAGCTCGAGGCGGGCTCAGTACATGCGCTGCTGGGTGAGAACGGCGCCGGCAAGTCGACGCTGATCAAGGTGATCACCGGGCTCTACAAGCCGGACGGCGGGCGGTTGCTGCTGGACGGGCAAGAGGTCGCGTTCGGGTCGCCGCACGAATCGGCCTCGGCAGGCATCGGCGTGGTGCACCAGGAGCGCAACCTGATCCCGGGCTTCACCGTCGGGGAGAACATCCTGCTTCAGAAGCTACCGACCTCCCGCGGACTGGTGGACCGCGGCAGGATCCGGTCGGAGGCGACCCGCTGGCTGGCCGAGCTGGACCTCGACCTCGATCCTGACCTGCCGGTGACCGAGCTGTCCGTCGCGCAGGCACAGTTGGTCGAGATCGCGAAGGCGTTGTCGGTGGAGAGCCGGGTGCTGCTGCTCGACGAGCCGACCGCCTCGATCACGCCCAACGAGGCCGAGCGGCTGTTCCGGGTGGTCGAGAAGCTGAAGAACGACGGCCGGGCGGTGCTGTTCGTCAGCCACAAGCTCGAAGAGGTCTTCCAGATCTGCGACACCGTCACGGTGCTGCGGGACGGTTCGTCGGTGCTGGAGTCCGGCGCGTTGGCCGATCTGACCCGGGACCAGGTCGTCGACCTGATGGTCGGTCGCGTGCACGAGGCGCTGACGCTGCCGCCGCGCACGGTCGACTCGGCTGCCGCGCCGCTGCTGGAGCTGTCCGGCGTCGGGACTGCGACGGGTCACGTCGGCGTCGACCTCAGCGTGCGACCGGGGGAGATCGTGGGCCTCTACGGGCTCGTCGGCGCCGGCCGGAGCGAGCTGGCGAAGGCGCTGCTGGGGCTCGACCGGATCACTGCGGGCGAAGTACGGGTCCGGGGTCAGGCGGTGCGGATCCGGAACGTGCGGGACGCGCTGAAGAACCACAAGATCGGGTACGTCACCGAGAACCGCAAGGAAGAAGGCGTCTTCCTCGAGCAGTCGGTCAGCCGCAATATCGCGGTCACCGTCTGGGACAAGCTGGGCAAGCGATTCGGCGGCATCCCGGGGCTGGGCTACGTGCCGAAGAAGGCCGAGGCCGCACTGGTCGCCGAGTACGTCGAGCAGCTCGGCATCCGGATCGCGTCGCCGGAGCAACTGGCCGGCACGCTGTCGGGCGGTAACCAGCAGAAGGTGTCGCTGGCGAAGTGGCTGGCGGCGAAGACCGAGATCCTGATCATCGACGAGCCGACGGTCGGCATCGACGTCCGGACCAAGGACGCCTTCCACACCCTGATCTGGGACCTGGCCGCGCACGGACTGGCGATCCTGCTGATCACCTCCGACCTGCCGGAGATGATCACCCTCGCCGACCGGGTGGTGGTGATGCGCGACCATCGGGTCCGCGGCGAGGTCGCGAACGATCATGACTACGACACGATGAGCCAGCAGGTGATCCGGCTGATCCACGCGGAAGGACTGGAACCGGTATGAGCGGACGAGTCGACGCACACCACCACATCTGGGACCTGACCGTCCGGGAGCAAACCTGGATGGTCGGCCCGGAGCTCGACCCGGTCCGCCGGAACTACTCGATCGACGACCTCGCGCCACTCGCCGCGGCGGCCGAGGTCACCGCGACCGTCCTGGTCCAGACCGTCGGCGTACCGGCCGAGACGCCGGAGTTCCTGGAAGTTGCTGCCAGCAACGACTTGGTGGCCGGTGTGGTCGGCTGGACAGACCTCACCGCGTCTGATGTCGCAGAGTCACTAGCGGCCCTGCAAGAACGCCCCGATGGCAGCTGGTTGAAGGGCATCCGTCACCAGGTCCACGACGAGGCCGACCCCCGCTGGCTCTGCCGAGACGACGTCCGCGCCGGCCTCGCCGCGATCGCCGACGCGGGCCTGGTCTACGACCTGCTCACCAAGACGCCACATCTCCAGGCAGCCCTGGAGACGGTGCAGGCCCTCCCTCAACTCACCTTCGTGGTCGACCACATCTCCAAGCCGGTCGTCGGCGGCGACCTGGAGCCGTGGGCCACCGGCCTCCGAGCCCTGGCTGCCCAACCCAACGTCAGCTGCAAACTCTCCGGCCTGGTCACCGAAGCGTCCTGGACAGATTGGAAGGTCTCCGACCTCCAGCCTTATGTCGACGTCGTGCTGGACGCCTTCGGCCCCGACCGCGTGATGTTCGGCTCCGACTGGCCGGTCTGCCTACTGGCCGCCTCGTACGCCGAGGTCGTCCAAGCGGCAGAGGAGCTGACCGCCGGCCTCACCTCCGCGGAGCAAGACGCCGTCTTCGGCGACACCGCCCGCAGGGTCTACCGCCTGACCTGATCCGTCAGCGAGGAAACTCCACCCGGACGCCGAGCAGCCGGACCGGCCGCCTCAGCTCGAACTTCTCCAGCAGCACCAAGACCGCCGCGACAACCACTTCCGGATCCTGCGTGACGTCCGGGAGCTTACGGCTCTTGATCGGGGTGAAGAACGACGTGAAGCGGATCTTCACCGCGACCCGCTGGATGCTGCGACCCTCGGCCACCACTTCCCGGGTGACCGTCTCGGCGATCCGCCGCAGTTCCCGCTCGACCTCCTCGCGGGTCTCCAGGTCGGTAGCGAAGGTCTCCTCGTGGCTGCGCGATACCGGCTCCCGCGGTACGTCGGTCACCTCGGTGTCGCCGAGACCGCGACCGAGCGCGAGGTACCAGGCGCCCATCTTCGGGCCGAAGCGCTTGGTCAGCACGTCCAGGTCGGCCGCCGCGAGCTCCGCCACGGTGAACAGCCCCAGCTCGTTCAGGTTCTGCGACATCCGGCTGCCGATTCCCCACAGCTCGCGGACCGGCCGGTCGTGCATCACCTCGACCCAGTTCGCCGCAGTCAGCCGATAGACCCCCAACCCGGTTCCGCTGTCCCGCTTGCCGAAGCCGGTGGCGAGTTTCGCCCGCACCTTGTTGTCGCCGATCCCGATCGAACACGACAACCCGGTCCGCTCCAGTACAGCGGCCCGCAACTGCGCCGCGAGCGCCTCCGGATCATCCGTCGAGGCGCCGACAAAGCACTCGTCCCAGCCCCACACCTCGACGATCACCGGAAACGACCGCAGGGTGTCCATCACCTCGGCCGAAGCAGCGTCGTACGCCGCCGGATCGGTGGCCAGGAACACGGCGTCGGGACACTTCTTCGCAGCCGCCCGCAACGGCATCCCCGAGTGGACGCCGAACTCGCGCGCCTCGTACGACGCGGTGGCGACCACCTGCCGTGCCTGGGTGGGGTCGCCGGAACCGCCGACCACCACCGGGAGACCGGCCAGCTCGGGCCGGCGCCGGATCTCCACGGCGGCGATGAACTGGTCCATGTCGACGTGCAGCAACCACCAGCCGGGTGCCGTGCTCATGGCATCAGAGCTTCTTGCGCATCTGTTGCGAGGTGACGACGTAGCCGAGGGAGTCGTACAGCCTGACCGCCGTGGTGTTGCTGCCGAAGACGTTCAGGTCGAGGTGCTCGTAGCCGCGGCGGCGGCACTCCTCCTCGCCGGCCAGCATGATCGAGCGGCCGTAGCCCTTGCTGCGCTGCTCGGCCAGCACGTCGATCATGTAGATGAAGGGGGTCGGCTTCGCAGTACTGACCCACAGGCTGCCGACCTGTACGTCGTCGTGGTGGGCCAGCCAGATCAGCTGGTTCTCGGTGCTGACGCCGTCGGGGAGCAGCCGGTCGAAGTCCTGACGCGACGCCAGCAGCGCGGCTGCGGGATCCAGGTCCCGGGTTGGGCCCATGTCAACGGCGAACGCCTCGACCGCGCGGGTCCGCCAGCTGTCGAACTCGTCCTCGGCCGGCGGCCGCAGGGTGACCGGCGGCGGGGTCTTCGAGCTGCTCATTCGTGGAAGATACCGCCGCCCGAGGTCTGCCCGCCGCGATTTACCGCCCGGCCGTCGCTCAAGGTCACGGAACGGTGACCCTGCGTGCGATAGTCTCGCGCAGAGATAGTTGGCACCGGCTCCTGTCCGGCGCGGGGCCGCCGCTGCGCCGCCAGCGTCGGCAATCCCCAGGAGGAAGTGTGCGCTTCGAACCCGCACGTACGACGGCCATCGGGATCTTGAGCCTTGCGGTGCTGACCGGCCTCGGCCAGTTGCCGCAGTCCGTCGCCGGCCCGGCTCCGGCCGACGGCGACGCTCCCAGCGGCCCGGCCGCGGTGAAGGCCGGCCCGGACGAACTGCCCAACCCCCTCGAGGACAAGCGTCGCGACCTGCGCGAGCGGGCCCTGGCGAACGTGCTGAACGGCACCGCGAAGGTCGAGCAGCGGGGCACCAGCAAGGTGGTCAAGGTCGGCCAGGAGGTCGAGCGGCCGGCGACCAGCGGCCGGGCCAAGCTCGCCGAGCAGCGCAAGGACCAGTACGTCGAGCTGGCCCGGGAGAAGACCGACAAGATCTTCGTCATCCTGGCCGAGTTCGGCAACCAGCGGCACCCGGACTTCCCGGACACCGACACCGACCCGGACACCCCCGGGCCGACCGTCTTCGACGGGCCACTGCACAACGCGATCCCCCAGCCGGACCGGAGTACGGACAACTCCACGGTCTGGCAGGCCGACTACTCCCCGACGTACTACCGCCAGCTGTACTTCGGCAAGGGCGACTCGGTGAAGACGTACTACGAGAAGCAGTCGTCCGGCCGGTACAGCGTCGACGGGCAGGTCTCGGACTGGGTCAAGGTGCCCTACAATGAGGCGCGGTACGGCCGCAGCAACGGCACCCCGTGCGCCGACAACATCTGCGGCAACACCTGGAACCTGGTCAGCGACGCGGTCGCGCAGTGGGTCAAGGGACAAGAAGCCAAGGGTCAGACGGCCGCGCAGATCAAGGCCGCGCTGGCGTCGTACGACCAGTGGGACCGCTACGACTTCGATGCCGACGGCAACTTCAACGAGCCGGACGGGTACCTCGACCACTTCCAGATCGTGCACTCCGGTGGCGACCAGGCCGACGGCGATCCGCACCAGGCCGAGGACGCGATCTGGTCGCACCGCTGGTACGCCTTCGGCAACAACAGCACCGGCCCGTCGGCGAACAAGCTCGGCGGCGCCCAGATCGGCAGCACCGGACTGTGGGTCGGTGACTACACGATCCAGCCGGAGAACGGCGGCCTGAGTGTCTTCGCGCACGAGTACGCGCACGACCTCGGCCTGCCGGACCACTACGACACCTCCGGTCAGCCGAGCCAGAACCCGGTCAACTGGTGGAGCGTGATGTCGCAGTCCCGCTCCGGTGCCAAGGGCGACATCGGCATCGGGCTGAAGCCGCAGGACCTCGGCACCTGGGACAAGATGCAGCTCGGCTGGCTCGACTACGAGACGGTGAAGGCCGGCCAGACCAAGACGGTCGACCTCGGTCCGCACGAGTACAACTCGAAGCGGGCGCAGGGCGTCGTGGTGGTGCTGCCGAAGAAGAAGGTGACCACCCAGCTGGTCAAGCCGGTCGCCGGGAGCAAGTCGTGGTGGAGCGGCACCGGCGACAAACTGACCAACACGCTGACCCGCAAAGTCACGTTGCCGGCCGGCCAGGCATCGCTCGACTTCCAGGCGAACTGGAAGATCGAGGACTGCGGCCCGGACGCCTGCGACTACGCGTACGTCGAGGTGAACGACGGCTCGGGCTGGAAGGCGATCCCCGGCAACATCACCAAGGCCGCCGAGTCGAACGGGATCGACGGTGACAGCAAGGGCTGGCAGCCGGCGAAGTTCGACCTGTCCGCCTTCGCGGGCAAGACGATCGACCTGCGATTCCGGTATGCCACGGACGCGGCCACGCACGAGCTCGGCTTCTTCGCCGACGAGATCAAGCTGACTGCGGGCGCTCAGACGCTGGTCGTCGACGGAGCGGAGAGCGGTACGAACGGCTGGACCGCGACCGGGTTCCAGGCGCTCGGCGAAACGGTGACACGGGAGTACGACAACTACTACCTGGCGTCGAACTACACCTACAACTCGTTCAACCGGTACCTGCAGTTCGGCCCGTACAATTTCGTCGGCGCCCCGCGGCCGGAGTGGGTCGAGCACTTCCCGTACCAGGACGGCCTGCTGGTCTCGTACTGGGACACCTCGCAGGTGAACAACGAGACCGCCGTCCACCCCGGCCAGGGGCAGTGGCTGCCGATCGACGCGAACCCGACACCGCGGGTCCGGCTCGACGGCGCCTTCTGGCGGAGCACGATCCAGAGCTACGACTCGACCTTCGGGTTGCAGCAGTCCGACTCGTTCAACCTGACCGTGGCCGGCAAGAAGAACTACGTCCGCGGCGCGGCGGCGGTCTCGACGTTTGACGACCGCAACGAGTTCTGGACGGCGAAGATCCCGTCGTACGGCGTGAAGGTGCCGCACGTGGGCGTCAAGATCCGGGTGGTCAGCCAGCAGGGCACCTCGATGCGGGTCATCGTCTCGAAGTGACTCAGGTTTGAGTACGGGTACCTGGTCGGGTACCAACGGCTATGCAGACAGCCGTTCGGGACCCGACCAGGTACGAGGTGTCTGTGATGGCTGAACACCACCGGATCCGCCGATGAGACGCAAGCCGCCCGCCGGGGCGGTCACCAAGGCGCCCGAAGGCCTGCCTTCCGCGCTGATCGAGAACTGGGAATGGCAGGACCACGCCGCCTGCCAGGACGTGAACCCGGAACTCTTCTTCGCCGCCGAATCCGAACGCGGGCTGCGAAAACGTGCACGGGAGCTGCTGGCGAAGTCGCTGTGCGGGACGTGCCCGGTGCGGCGGCAGTGTGCGGACCATGCGTTGGTGGTCGGTGAGATGTATGGGGTGTGGGGCGGGATCACGGAGGAGGAGCGGGAGCCTGCTTTCCATGGGCGCCGGCACTAGCTGAGCCCTCTGTGCCGCCTGCGGCGGGCTCGTGGCGCTGGGCGCCACCTCGCTTGTGTCTGGATGCTGACGCGAGTGAGCCTGCGATGCGGATCAACCGGTCTGCTGGGCCCTGTGGTGCCGGGACTGCTCACGCCCGCCCGCCGACGGCTCGTGGCGCTGAGCGCCACCTCGCTTGCGCCTGGATGCTGACGCGAGTGAGCCTGCGATGCGGATCAACGGGTCTGCTGGCTCCGGTGGTGCTGGTGCCAGGACCGTGGTGCTGGGTCTGCTCACGCTCGCCTGCCGACGGGCTCGTGGCGCTGGGCGCCACCTCGCATGTGTCTGGATGCTGACGCGAGTAAGCCTGCGATGCGGATTAACCGGTCTGCTGGGACCAGTGATGCCGGGCCTGTGGTGCCGGGCCTGCTCACGCCAGCCCGCCGACGGGCTCGTGGCGCTGGGCGCCACCTCGCTTGCGCCTGGATGCTGACGCGGGTCAGCCTGCGATGCGGATCAACCCGGTCTGCTGGGACCAGTGGTGCCGGGCCTGTGGTGCCGGGTCTGCTCACGCCCGCCCGCCGGTGGGCTCGTGGCGCTGGGCGCCACCTCGCCTGCGCCTGGATGCTCACGCCAGCAACCCCGTGATGCGGGGACCCGCGGGCGTCACGCGTTGCTCGAACGCACCCGATGACGGTGCGACACCTCACGCCAGCCAGCAAAAGCTACTCGGCGAACAAGCATTCCGTCACCCAGCCCATCCGTCGGCTCCGCCCAATCCGCGACAACCCACCACCGCCAGACAAGCCGACTCACTCGCAGAATCCAAGGCAGCGAGAGGGGCGACGGAGGAGCCCGGGCTGGGGGGCGGGGAGCAGGCGACGAAGGAGCCGGCGGGGGCGGTCTCACCCAAATAGCTACCCTGGTCCGCGTGGAGCTGACTCTGGAGCTGGCTGAGAAGGTGCTCGCCTCGCAACCCTTCAGCGTGTTGCTCGGGACCCGCGTGACCGCCTTCGGTGACGGCGGCGCGACGCTGGAGCTCGACATCCGGGACGATCTCCGCCAGCAGAACGGCTACCTGCACGGCGGCGTACTGGGTTATGCGGCAGACAACGCGATCACCTTCGCAGGCGGTACTGCGCTGGGCCCGACGGTGCTGACCGGTGGCTTCACGATCAACTATCTGCGACCAGCCGCAGGCGTCGTACTGCGTGCCGTCGCGACCGTCGTCCAAGCGAGCAAACGGCAGGCGACCTGCACCTGCGAGCTGTCGGTTCTCGACGAGGACGGCGTCACCACCCTGTGCGCGATCGCCCAGGGCACGGTGATCGCCGTCCGCGGCTGATCCCAGCGGACTGGCTCAGTCGAAGTTCGTCGAAGAAAAAGCGTCTTCTTACTGCACTGCGGCTACTCCTGGCCACGGGTGCCGCGCCTGCTCATGCACCCGCCCGCCGTGGGCTCGTGGCGCTGCGCGCCACCTCGCTTGCGCCCGGATGCTCACGCCGCTGAGCCCGCCATGCGGGGTACCCGCGCGCGTTGTTCGCGATCGGCCGGACCGCCCGATGACGTCGCCCCACAACGCGATGACGTCGCCCCACCACCTCGCCTCAGCCAGCACAACCCCATCCGCGAGACCGCCCACCGACTCCGGGCGAGCTGACTCGCTCTCGCAATCCAAGGCAGCGAGAGGGGCGACGGAGGAGCCCCGGGCTGGGGGTGGGGAGCAGGCGACGAAGGAGCCGGCGGGGGCGGTCTAAAACGAACTCAGTCGAACAGCTCGTCGAAGAACGACTTCTTCTTCTTGCGTTGCGGGTACTGCTGGTAGCGGTCGCGATCGTTGTCGTAGCGGCGCTTGTCCTCGTATCGGCGGTCGTCGTACCGCTTCTCCTCGTACCGCGGCTGCTGAACAGGCTGGACCGGCTGCTGAGGTGCCTGCTGGACCGGCTGCGGTCCGTTGTACGAGATCTCGGCGTCGACGAGCTTCTCCAGCTCGCCGCGGTCGAGGAAGATGCCGCGGCACTCGGTGCACTGGTCGACGGTGACGCCGCTGCGCTCGTACGTTCGCATCGAGCCTCGGCACTTCGGACAGGTCAGGGTCTCCATCAGGCCACCCTAGGTGACGAAAACGCCGAAATGCCGGGTCTTCAGCGACTTCTTAGGAAGCGGTGCGGCTGCGTGCTGACGCCGTCTCGATGAGAGGATGCGGGAGCAATCGGTGACGGCTGGAGGAGAGCGATGGCTGAGCAGTCCGTGGGTTTGCTGGCCCGGCGTCGGGCCCGCGGCTTGTGGGTGCGTGGGGCCAAGCAGCTCGGCTTCGTCCGGACCGGAGAGCAAGGCGGTACTCCGGACAAGCCTGCCGCGCTGGAGAGCTTCACCCGCGCGCTGGAGCTGGATCCGGGGATGACGGACGCCTGGCTCGGGTTCCACGCGGCCGGCGGTGACGAGAAGTCGGCGCTGGCGAAGATGATCAGCGGGCTGGCCCGGTTCGGGGAGGAGCGCGACGCCGATCACCGGCGGCTGAACTCGAGCTTCCAGGCCGGCTGGTGGTTCAGCAACCCGCTCGAGACGACCGACCACGTCTGGCACGCGGAGGCCTTCCGGCTGATCACCGATGGTGACGCCGACGCGGCCGAAGCAGCGGCCAAGAACGTCATCGAGGACAGCACGCGGCACTTCCTGTTGTCCGCCGTCGAGTTGCTGCGCAAGCAGTACGCCGGTGCGATCCGGGAGCTGCGCCTGGTCTCCGACGACGAGCATCTCGGGGCCGAGACGGCGCTGCGGCTCGGGATGGTGCTGGCGATGGTTGAGCAGTGGGGTGAGGCCGAGACCACCCTCCGTCGAGCGGCCGGCCAAGAGGTCAACCACCTGGTGCAGCTCGACGCGGAGTACTACCTCGGCTTCGTCTACCGAGCGACGGGCCGCGAGGAGAACGCGCTGCGCCAGTTCTCCTGGGTCTACGAGCGCAACAACGCCCACCGCCAGGTCGCCGAGGCGCTCACTGAGCCCGAGCTGCTGCTCGCGACCTTCCCGCCGCCGAGCGCCGAGGAGCCCACGACCCAAGCCCCAGTACGCCGTACTGGCGTCGGCAAGCTGCCGGTCAATCGCCAGCCGGACTGGGGGAAGGTCCAGGGCATCCTGGACGAGCTCGACCGCAACGTCGGCATGGCCGACGTCAAGCGGCAGGTCTCCGCGGTCGCTGCCCAGGTCCGGGCCGGCCTGATCCGCGCCGAACGCGGCCTGCCGACGCCGCGACTCGGCGGCCACCTGATCTTCGCCGGACCACCTGGCACCGGCAAGACGACGGTCGCCCGCGTAGTGGCCCGCCTGTACTACGCACTCGGGTTGCTGTCCGGCGACCAGATGATCGAGACCGATCGCTCCGGGCTGGTCGGCGAGTACATCGGCCAGACGGCGGTGAAGACCAACGCGGTGGTCGACTCCGCGCTCGACGGCGTGCTGTTCATCGACGAGGCGTACGCGCTGCGCAAGAAGGACCTGCGCAGCGACTTCGGCACCGAGGCGATCGACACGCTGCTGAAGCGGATGGAGGACGATCGCGACCGGCTGGTGGTGATCGTCGCCGGGTACTCCGAGCCGATGGCGGAGTTCCTGGAGTCGAACCCGGGGCTGCGCAGCCGCTTCTCCACCCGGATCGACTTTCCCCGCTACACCTCCGAGCAGCTCCGCGAGATCGCCCTGCGGCTGGTTCGCAGCCACGGCGACCAGCTCACCGCCGAGGCCCTGACCAGCCTGACCGCTGTCCTCGACCAGGTCACCGCCACCGGCCGGATCGACGAACTCGGCAACGCCCGGTTCATCCGGACGATCATCGAGTCAGCGGCCAAGCACCGCGACCTGCGGATCTTCAACTCCCCGGGCATCCCCACCGACGAGGCGCTGACCACCCTCGACGCCCCCGACCTGAAGGCCGCGGTCGCCGAGGTGCTCAGCTTCTAGAACCCTCTTGTTTACTTGAACTTGCTGAGGAAGTTGGAGACGATCGGGCCGGCCGCCTTGCCGCCGGAGACACCGCCTTCGACGATCACCGCGAAGGCCACGTCGCCGCGGTAGCCGACCATCCAGCCGTTCGTGATGACCTTGCCGTTGGCAACTACTTCGGCGGTGCCGGTCTTGGCGGCGACGGCGCCCTGGGCGGCCAGCGCGTGCGCGGTACCGCCGGTGACGGTGGTGCGCATCATCGTGCGGAGTGCCGCAGCAGTTGCCGGGGGCAACGGAGAGGCGGCGGGCCCGGCGGCGTCCTTGCCCGGGACAAGCACCGGCTTGAGCGCAGTACCGTGCTGGACGGTGGCCGCGATCATCGCCACGGCCAGCGGGCTGGCCGTGACGGTGCCCTGACCGATCATCGAGGCCGCCTCGGCCACGTCGTCCTTCGGGGCCGGGACCTGACCGCCGAACGCGTTGATGGACAGCTTGAGGTCCTGGCCGATACCGAACATCGCCGCCGCCTTCGTCATCCCGTCGGCCTGCAGACGGGCGTGCTGGGAGATGAACGCGGTGTTGCAGGACTCGTTGAACGCCTTCTGCATCGTGCCCGCGCCGTACGGCGCCAGCCCGTCGTAGTTCTTGAAGGTCTTGCCGAAGACGTTGATCGTGTTCGTGCAGGGCAGCGCGGTGTTCGCGGTCAGCCCGCTGCCGATCAGCGCCGCCGAGGTGACGATCTTGAACGTCGAGCCCGGCGCGTACCGGCCCTGGAAGGCGCGGTTGTAGTTGGTCGGCGTCGGGCCGTTCGCCGCGGCGAGGATCTGCCCGGTCGACGGCTGTACTGCGACCAGCGAGGCGGGCAGCTTGCTCGTCGCCAGGGCTGCCTCGGCGTAGTGCTGCAGGTTCGGGTCGAGGGTGGTCTTCACCGGAGTACCGGCCTTGCCCTGCTGGGAGAAGACCGTCTTGATCGAGAGCTTGGTCTTGCCGTCGCGCAAGGTGACCGTGCCGCCCGGCGTACCGGCGAGGTCCTGCTGGAACGCGTACTGCAGACCGGTGGTGCCGACCTGGTCGGTGGCGGACGCGTTAGGGCCGGCGTTCTTGAGGGTGTCCTCGGTCGCCGTCTTCATCGTGCCGATGATCGAACGGGCGAAGCTCGGGCTCTCCGCGAGCGACTGCGTGCCGCCCATCGTGAGAACGCCGGGCAGCGCGCCCATCGTCGGGCGCAGCGCCTCCCACTCCTCGGCGCGGATGGTGATCGCGTCCACGAACTGCCCCGCGGGCGCCGCGACCGCGCGGGCCTTCAGCTTGGCGCCGTCGACCTGCAGCTTGGCGGTGAAGGCCGCGTACGTCGCCGCGGTCGCGACGTTGCCGGAAGCGACCCCGACGATGACGACCGGGCGGTTGGCGGTCAGCGCCTTGCCGTTGCGGTCCAGGATCGACGCGCGGGCCGGCAGCGCGCGAACCCGCTTGAGGTAGTTGGACTCGCCGAGACCCGGGTAGATGGTGTCGCCGGCGGCCTTGATCTTCCAGGCGTCACCGGTCTTCACGGCGGACGCGGTACTGGTCCACTTCATCGTGCCGATGCCACGCAGTACGGCCTCGACGGCGAGGTCCTGGGTGCAGTTGTTGTCGTCCGCGCACTTCGGGTCGCCCTGCGGCGTCACCGTGACCGACTGCGCGACCAGCGCGGTGTCGACTTCGTCCAGCCGCTTGCCGAACGTGGTCGGGGTGTCGGTCAGCGCGGCGGCCTCGTCCGGCTTGCCGTTCGGCGCCCAGGCCTTCACCCAGGCGGCGGCGAAGTTCTTCACCACCTCCGCGGAGGCTTGCTTCTCGTTGTCGGGGTCTGGCTTGCCGCCGTCGCCCGACTTGGAGTCGGTACAACCAGCGGTGACCAGGACGGCACTCAAACAGACGATGGCAGCAGTTCGCTTCACGTTCTCAACTCTCGCACGGCGACGGGTACACACCTGGAACAGTCTTCGGCGTGTGGCCAGCCTGCCACGAGGGGGAAAATACTCACGCGGCAGACCATGGACACTCCTACGACGCGCTGCGGGCGCTCGAAGTTGGCTCGGCGAATGCGATTGCCTGCGCGAATCGCCTTGATTTACAGCGTGGATCGGGCTTCGGGTGGCAGTTCAGCCGAGCTGGATCACCGCGAAGCGGGCGCCCTGGGGGTCGTCGAGGACGGCCATCCGGCCGAAGTCTGTCTCCAGCGGCGGGCCGAGGATTTTGCCGCCTTTTGACGTGACCTGGGCGGTGGTCCGGTCGGTATCGACGACGGCGAAGTACGGGAGCCAGTGCGGCGGCGTACCGGCGGGGAAGTCGGGGTGGAGCTCACCGGTGCCCACGACGGGCTTGTCGGCGGCGTACAGGGCGGCGTACCGGCTGTAGCCGCCGATCTCCTCCGCGCGGTAGCCGAGGACGGCGGTGTAGAACTTGCGGGCGGTCTCGAAGTCCCCGCTCAGCGCCTCGCTCCAGACCAGCTTGCCCGGCCCGGTGGTGCGCTCGGTGCCGATGTGGTCGGCCGCCTGCCAGAGGCCGAAGATCGCGCCGTTCGGGTCGGCGGCGATCGCCATCCGGCCGTGGTTCTCGACCTCGCGCTGCAGCAGCTGCGCGCCTTGGTGGGCAGTCACCGCTTCCAGGGTGCGATCGAGCTGATCGGTCGCCAGGTACGTCGTCCAGCGGCTCGGCAGGTGCTCCGTACCGGGCTGCTTCGGGCCGATACCGCCGACGTCCTCGCCGTCCAGCTTGCAGACCCAGTACTCGCGGCCGCTCTGAGGCTCGCAGTGCCAGCCGAACAGGTCGCCGTAGAAGGCTGCGGCGGCCTCAGCATCGTCAGCGGCGAGATCCACCCAGGTCGGCGTACCAGTTGGCCACGGCACGCTCTGCTCGACCATCGGGTCCTCCTGCTCGGGAAGCGGTGTCCGGGAAGCCCCCAAACCTGCCAGGGACTACTCGCCACGTCGAGGCGATCACGGGGAGTTCGGATAACGATGCGATCACTGCCCGGCGTATCCTGCACGATTGTGACCCGCCTAGCACTGCACAGCCGGCTGATCCCCGGTACCGAAGAGGCCTACGAGCTCGAACACGCCCGCGTCTGGCCCGAACTGATCACCGTCATGACCGCGGCCGGAATCCACGACTGGAGCATCTGGCGCAGCGGCCGCGACCTGTTCCACTTGGTCGAGTGCGACGACTACGAGGCAGCCGTCGCGCAACTGAGTGGTGATCCGGTTGACCGGCGGTGGCAGGAGCATATGAGCCAGTTCGTCGAGGGTTTCGCGCAGAACCCCGAGGGGTTGGCCGGGCAGTCGCTCAGACACGTCTGGACCATGAGCGAACAAGCTAGCTAGTACTTCGGCCCGCGCCGCCTCCGCGCCCGCTCGCTCCTCCGTCGCTCCCAGCTCCGGCTACTGCAGATACCTCGCGCAGCGAATGGCTCGAGCGGCAATCAGGTCGACCAAGCGCTGCGGTAGCGAACTGCCAAGAGCCTGCACCGCTGGATCGGCGGCAGCAGTAGCAAACGCATCTGGTACCGCCGCGATGACTCTGTCGGCGCGGTTGCGAACGACGTCTTCAGGCAACTGCAGTGCTGTCGCAAGATGCTTCCAAGGGCTGTTGCCGGGGTTGACTCGATAGTCACTGCCGAACTTCATCGCGAGCCGCAGCTTCTGTTCTGCAATGCCATAAGGCAAGGCCGAGGCGACGTCGTAGAACGGGGCGAGCCTGACTTGGTCTCCTGACAGCAGCAGCGAGTAGTTCTTGGCGTGGGCGTCGGTGCCCGCGATCGCCCAGTTCCATACCAGGGCATCAAGGAAGCTCTCGGTGGCCGCCTGGGCAACCGACCTCGGCATGATCCGCTGGAACAGAGTTGCGATGTCACGCAGGCCCGGGCCGCCCTCGTTCTGGTACTTGCTGCCAGGGTGCACGTTGAGCGCCTGACACAGATCTTCCTGATGAACGCGGATCTGCCGGTCGTCCTGGATGAGGCGGTCGTAGCGTCGTACGACGATCGCGCTCTGGTCCTCGAATCGTTCGATCCGGGTCTGCACCGCACGCAGGCCTGCGACGCGCATGGCGGACAAGCAGATGTGCTCGTTGAGATCGTGGTCGTCGAAGCCGATGATCGCCGGCTTGAGGATGTGCGAGGTGGCCACCGAGCCGTCCGGCTGCCCCCAGCGCTGCCCGTCGAAGAACAGGGCCGTCTTCGCCTGAGCACCGGCCAGACTGAATCGTCCGGTCCGGCTCGCGCCCAGCCAGGCGGTGGTGTCGTTCTGAAGATCGCGGAGACGCTGGGCCACCTGAGCCTCGGTGAGCCAGTCGATCTCGGTCAGCGGCTGATCGGCCCGAATTGACTCCACTCGGTCCGGCGGAACCAACCGGACTGCCCCCGGGCAGTCCTCGCCCAGCGGCGTGGAGAGCAGAGAGAAGGCCGAGTTGGCGGACACATGGAACTCGCGGGCCCACCGATTCAAGACAGCGTCGCTATCGGGTAGCAACCCCCAGAGCCACGGCGCGATCTGCTTGTCGCTGTGCACAGCGATCTGGGTCGGCATCGAGACCGAGACCGGCGCGACCGGCTGGTCCTTGGCGACGTAGTCGGAGTCATAGGTAAAGGTCAACGTGCCTGTGGTGGTGCGACTGACGGTCCCGGCGACTTCCTGTCCCAACAGCAATTTGAGGTCAGCCATGGTCGTGGTGGTCTTCCTCGTACTGATCGAGCACGGAGTCGAGATCGATGGGGTCGGGTCTGTCTGAGGATGCAGCCGGCTCGCTGGTTCGTAGCTCCAGGACGATCCCCAAAGCGGCGATGACAGCCAGGACTCGGCCGAGCTCGACGGTGGGCTTGCCTGCCTCGAACTGGGTCAACCACGGCCTGGACACGCCCGCGCTCTTGGCCAACGACGCCTGAGTGAGCCGCATCTTCAGGCGCTCGCCGCGCACTGCCGCGCCAAGAGCCTGCGGGGTACGAATCTCCATCGCTGGCCTCCTGGTCGCCGTACGGTTACCAAAGTTGTTCGTAAGCGTACGGCTACAAACCGAAGATGTAAACGTACGGCTACGCGAGGAAGCGGCTGATTGGTCCAGCGAACCGACCCGGTGATAGGACATTCAGATGAACTCAGCCCCGACGCCCAGCTGGAGAGTCACCGGGATCGGTTGGGGTAGCGGTGGCGCTCGCCTGGAGTGGGCCGACATGAGCGGTGCCCAGCAGACCACCGCGTTGGAGCTCGGCTCCGGCCTCTCCTTCGTCTTCGGTGAAGACCGCAGGTGCATCGGGATCTGGCGGTCCGGTCGTCGGATCGCTTGCTCGATCCAGGTGCTGCTGCCCGCATCCGGGCGCAGCTCGCAGTGTGCCGATTGCCACGCCATGGAGCGGTCCAACTCGATTGCGACCGACACCCGGCTCGACGATCCGCGGCAGTTCTCCGTCTACCTCGCGCATCACGGCAGCGTCGTCAAGGTCGGGATCACGGCGGCTGATCGGGGCGAGGCGCGGTTGCTGGAGCAGGGGGCGTTGGCGTCGGCGTTCATCTCCACCGGGAGTCTGCTCGGGGCTCGGCGGATCGAGAATCTGCTGATCACCAATCTGGGGCTGCCCGATCGGGTGAGTACCGTCCGCAAGCGCAAGGCGAGGGTCGAGCCGGGGACGGTGGCCGAGCGGGCAGCCAGGTTGCGAGAAGTTGCTGGGCGGATAGCTGACCTGGAATGGCCTGAGGGGCAGGAGCGGCGCGAGGTGAAGGTCAGCGATCACGCGGCGTCGTACGGGCTGACGGACGAGGGCCTGTACGCCGATGTCGAGCTGCGGACGCCGACCCCGGGCAGCGTCATCAGTGGGCGGATCGTCTGCACCATCGGGCCCGACGTGTACGTCGAGACCGCCGGTGGGCTCGCCTTGGTCGACACTCATGTGCTGTCCGGCTGGGCGCTCGGGCGCGCGCCGGCGGACGCAGTACAGACTGTTCCGCTCGACAAGCTCGAACCGCCGCCGCGGCGAGACGAGCAGGAGGCACTGTTCTGAGCGGTGCGAGACTGGGCGCATGAGTGTTGAGATCCGCCGCGCGGATGACCGGTTCCGGACCCAGTCCGACTGGCTGGACTCGCGGCACTCGTTCTCGTTCGGCCCGTACTACGACCCCGCCAACGTCGGCTTCGGCCTGCTGATGGCGCACAACGACGAAGTGGTTGCCCCGGGCACCGGATTCGACGCGCACCCGCACCAGGACGTCGAGATCGTCACCTGGGTACTGCGAGGCGCGCTGCTGCACCAGGATTCCGAGGGGCACAGCGGGATCATCTACCCCGGTCTGGTCCAGCGGATGAGCGCCGGCAGCGGGATCCAGCACTCCGAACGCAACGACGCCGAAGAGCCGGTTCACTACGTGCAGATGTGGGTCCGGCCAGGCGAGTACGACCTCAAACCGTCGTACCAGCAGTCCGAGGTCGGCGACCGTCTCGCGACCGGCGAGCTGGTGCCGATCGCCTCCGGTCTGCCTGAGCACAAGACCACCGCGGCGGTCACCATCAACCAGAACCGCGCAGGCCTCTCCGCCGCCCGCCTCGCCCCCGGTCAGTCGATCCAGCTCCCGCAGTCGCAACACGCCCATCTATTTGTTGCGCTAGGCAACCTTCAGCTGGAAGGCGCCGGCGACCTCGGCGAGGCTGACGCCGCCCGCCTCGCCACCGCCGACGGGCAACGCGTGACGGCCGGCGCGCAGGGCGCCGAAGTACTCATCTGGACGATGACCGACTAGTAGTAGCCGGTTTCGCCGTCCAGGAGTTCTCGGATGGTGTCGAGATGCCCGATGTGGCGGGCGGTTTCCTCGAGCATGTGCAGGAGCATCCAGCGCAGGGTTGCCTGGGCGGAGCCGAAGTCGGGGTGCTTGCCGGTGTCGTCGAGGGAGTGGGCGGCGACGATCTCGTTCGATCGGGCGCACTGGGCCTCGAAGTCGTCGAGGAGCTTCGACAGGGGGATGCCGGGGACGATCATGTCGGCGTCCTCGGGCTCTTCCTGGAACTGTGGGTTGCCCTCGAAGGACTCGCCGAGGAAGAGCACGTTGAACCAGCAGTGCTCGGTCCAGCGCATGTGCGAGACCAGGCCGGCCGCGGTCATCAGTGGCGAGGTCGGCAGGACGGATCGCTGCTCGTCCGCCTCGGCGAGGCCCTCGCACTTCCAGCGCACCAGGGCTCGTTGCTGGTCCAGCCAGCCGACCAGCTGGGTTCTTTCATCCGCTACGAACGGCGGGCGCTCCCGTGACATCGTCATGCGGCTGCACGCTAACGCCTCAGCGGTGCAGCCGCATGACAATTAGTTCAGGGTCAGCGGCCCTGGAGGGACTTGACGGTGTCGCCGAAGGTCCAGTTCTTCGAGCCGTCCCAGTTGATCGACCAGGTCATCAGGCCCTTGAGCTGCCCGTTGAAGCTGTTCCACGACTGGGACACCAGGGACGGGGACATGTAGCCGCCGCCGGCGCCGGGCTGGGCCGGGAGGCCGGGGACCTGCTTGTCGTACGGGACGCGGATGGTGACGCCCTGGATGACGAGGCCGTTGTTGAGGCAGGTGGTCTGGGCGACGAAGCCCTGCACCGTGCCGGCGGAGTACGAGTCGCCGGAGCAGCCGTACATGCTGCCGTTGTAGTACTGCATGTTCAGCCACCACAGCCGGCCGTTGTCGGCGTACTTCTTGATGATGGGGAGGTACGAACCCCAGATCGAGCCGTAGGTGACGCTGCCGCCGGTGACGTAGGCGGTCTCGGGGGCCATCGTCAGGCCGAAGTTCGACGGCATCTGGGCCAGTACGCCGTCGATGATCCGGATCAGGTTGGCCTGCGAGGGCGACAGCTGGTTGATGTTGCCACTGCCGGACAGGCCGGTCTCGATGTCGATGTCGATGCCGTCGAAGTTGTACTTCTTCAGCAGCGGTACGACGGTCGCCACGAACCGGTCGGCGACGGTGGACGAGCTGAGGTCGATCCCGGCGGTGGCGCCGCCGATCGACATCAGGATGGTCTGACCGGCCGCCTTCGCCGCGCACATCTCGGCCGGGGTGGCGACCTTGACGGTCGAGTCCATACCGTCTTCCCACTTGACCGTGCCGTCGGACAGGATCACCGGGAACGCCGCGTTGATCACGTTGTAGCCGTGCTGCCCGATCCGCGCGTCGGTGATCGGCGTCCAGCCGAACGGCGGGTGGACGCCGTTGGAGGCGCCGTCCCAGTTCTCCCAGTAGCCGTGCAGCACCTTGCCGGCCGGCCGGGACTTCACCGCGCAGGTCGTCGAGCCCGGGGGCGGCGTGGTGGGTGGGGTCGTCGGGGGAGTGGTGGGTGGTGTGGTCGGCGGGGTCGTGGGCGGCGTGGTGGGCGGAGTAGTCGGCGGCGTCGTGGGTGGTGCGCCGTCGCAGGCGCCGAGGTCGAGCCACAGCGACGGGACCGCGGCCGGGTTCCAGCCGGCGCCGGGATGCGCGGTGTGCGCGGACCGCGCCTCGTACGACCGGTTCTGGTAGGTCACCTTGGCGCCGACCGCGTACGTCGTACCCTCTGCCCAGGCCGGTCCCGTACAAGCTGCCTGTACTGCGGACTGCTGCGCCTGGGCTGCCACCACCCCGGCTGAGGCGAGGAGCAACCCGGTTGCGATGGCGCTCGCGAGTGCAACGCCGACCCGTCGATTCATGGCCACTCCTCGGCTAGATACGTAACGACCTTACGTATCTTCAAGGTAGGCGCTGGGCCTCCGTCTTGCTACGACATGTCGGAAACCCGCCACGGTGCAGCCGGGTGCATCGGCTGCACCGTGACGGGGTGCCGCGCTGTGGTTGCGGCAGCGGTCAGGCGTACTGGTTGCGCCAGGAAGGCTGGACGCATCCGGTGACCGTGCCGGTGGGCTTCCGCAGGCAGAACTGGATCTCCATCCGCACGATGCGACGCTGGGAGGTCCAGCCGTCCATCGCGATCAGGCCGCCGTCCGTGCAACCGGTGTTGTCGCCTTCCCACGGCGTCCACGCGCTGACGGAGCCGTCGCCGAGGATGACCCGGCCGCGCATCATCGCGGCGTACCCGTCGCCCTGGCCGCTACCGTCACAGTGGTCGTGCACCTCGAAGTAGAACGAGGCCCTGTGGATGCTGCTGAAGGTGATCTGCCCGGCGTAGGCATAGCCATAGCCGCTGGGAGACGCCGACGGATCCGTGCGGAGGTATGGCACCGAGGCGTCGGCGGCCGCCGTTTGGGTGCCACCGGCAACCATCGCCGCGACTACCGCCAGCCCGGTGACGATCCGGCCCACCCTGGACCGGCTCATGCGCGCAGCACGCGACGCGGTCCGTCGACGCAGCCGAACGCGGCGAAGCCGTGCTTACCGGGCTGCCCCGAGACGCCGTCCACCGGCACCCAGCGGTTGTCGTTACGGCAGTCGGTGTAGCTGCGCCCGGTCCGCAGACCGCTGCAGCCGAGGTCGACCAGCGTCTTCCCCGCGCCGACGAAGTAGTCGGCCGTGGTCGAGGTCGGCGTACGGAACAGGTAGATGCCGGTGTTGGTCGTGTACAGGCAGTCGTAGATCGGAGCCGCCTGAGCCGGCCCGGTCGCCAACACGGTGCCAGCTCCGGCCACTACCAGCGCCACCGAGGTGCTCAGCAAACGTTTCATGTTCATGGGTCCTCCGTCTGGGGCGTCGAGACGACCTCACGCCATCCCGTGGCGCCACGATCACCCTCCCGCGCCCCGGCGACCGGCTTCTCGATCGAAATCGATCAGCCGGCGGCCGCGGGGGCGCAGTACCAGGAGCACGAAAAACGGGACTGCGGCCGCTCGGTGGGCGTGGTACCGCCGTTCGGCGGGATCCGGAGCTGCTCACTGCGCTTGGCTGTTCCGGTACATGGACTTGCCTGAACGGGCCTGAACAGGGACGGATGAAACCCTCTTTGAGACCCTTTCGTCTTGCTGACGTGGTAGCGATTCGATGCGACTTGCACTGTCAGTTTGGGCGCAGATCTGTCCTCGCGACGAGCTGGAGCCTGAGCCGGGGGCATCCCGCGCCTTGTAATCGACCGCTAGTTGCCCGTGGTGCATAGGGCCGCTGCGTTCACACGAGCAGCAGGCTGCCGTCAATGACACGCGGTTGCAGCTAACTGCAATCAATAAAGATTGACCCCTTAATATTTGTTAACGTATCGTAAGTGACTTGTAATAAAACTGATAAGTAATCGGCTTACTGTGATTCGCCCATTAAGGAGTAAGCGTCGCATGCGCGTTAACAAGACCCCTATTCTAGTGGCTGCCACGACAACTGCTGTTCTCTGTCTCGGAGCATCTAACTCGTTGTCTGCTTCTGCGGCCACGCCTTCTGCGCCAACGAATAATGGCCAGACTGGGGTGGTCAATTCAATCCAAGGCGTCGGATTGCCTTATACTTTCACGGCGTCCGGCCTCTCAGGTGGCAGCGGTGGCGTTCAGACGCCGGTGTTCAGCACCAACGCAACGGGTCGGTTGTGCGTGGATCCGAACCTCAAAACGACCCATAATGCAAGCGGCGGGTCGAGTCGAAATAACGAAGACTTTCGAGTCGAGATCTGGCAGGACAACTCGATCAGCGACAGCAAGAGGATCACCTTGCAGTTCACGGGCACCAGTCAGCCGAAGAAATGCACACCTGGATTCAAGACGAATCAGAACCACTTTGTAAAGATCATCAAAAATGTATTCATTGAAGGCCATCTAATGGGTGGAGATGGGATTATTAGCTACTCGTGAGAGCATCTACCTTCGTTTTACCAGCAGCGGTGCTTGCGGCTCTCCTTCTTGCGTGGACGTTATGGAGATTGAATCTCTATAGCAAGCACCAGAACTTGAATGGAGCTCGGAGGCTGGCGCTGACTGTTCTAGGCCTATGGATGGCAGGCTTGTTACTTGCAACGCTTGGAGGTAGGCCGCGTGATGCCGGAAGTGGTGTCTATTTTAACTGGCAGCCGTTCGCCACGCAGGTCGTGGTAAGCGAGATTCTCGCGAACTTCTTTCTGTTCGCGCCTCTCGGTCTGTTGATCTCTTGGGTATTCCCGCGTGCCTTTCGCCAGGTTCTGGTATTGAGCGGAATAGTGGCATTGTTGATTTCAACTACCCTGGAAATCATTCAGGCGTATACGTCACTCGGCACGGCGGGCGACATCACCGATGTTCTGTTGAACGTAAGCGGATGCTGCCTTGCGGCGGTACTGGGGGCGATCTTCTATCGGTGGGCTCAGATTGATTCATTAGATGTGACTGCGGTAGATGCTCACAAATAGCACTGCTTGCATGTAGTGGCGGACAGGTTGCGTGAGGCGCCCGTGTGGCGTGGTGGATACCACACCACACGGGCATACCGCATCGCCTCAGCGAAATCACGCAAAACCACCCCGGAAGTCGGGGTCTCGCCCTCGGCTCTCAGGGCTTCATGTGTACGCCTGATCGGTCTAGACCTCCTTCAGTTCGGCGCTAAGTCGGAGGGCGAGCCGCTTGATTGAGTGCGCGGCGTCCGTAATGCCGGCGTCCCAACCGTTCTCGAAGGCGCGCGCGTTCCAGAGCAGCCAATAGAGAAGGCTCACTCGTCTTCCAGCCACTCAACACAGGCAGAATCTCGGTGATAGCCGTGAAGGCAGGCGCGGCCGGTGGTCGGGTTGATGCCGTCGCAGGGGTCCACCGAATGCAGAACGGGCCAGCCACGGGCATCCGGTTCAATGCCGTTGACCTCAGGCTCTTAGCACCTTCCCCATCGATCGTGTTCATACGGTAACGCTAGGTATGCGTCTACGGGGCGCCAGGAACGCCGCCCTGACCCTGATTGCGGAGCCTCAAGACTCCACCGAAGCCTCACAGTCAATCCGGCTCCTGAACGACTGCCGGACCGCGTTCGGGACCGCGCGTGCGCTGCCGTCAGCAGTGATCGTGAATCGGCTCCGTGCTGACGACGAGTCGCTCTGGGCGGAGACGCCTGCGCCGGGAGGCATCACCGTTCGGAGGCTTGCCGCGATGCTGAGGGAGTACGACATCACTCCGAAGAACCATCGGTGGGAAGACGGCTCCCAGTCCAAGGGTTACCTGCGAGATGACTTCGTTTGCACTAGCGCTCGGTCTGCGTCAGGGCGAGGCGCTCGGTCTCAAATGGTCAGACCTGGATCTTGACGAGGGCGTTCTACAAGTCCGACGCAGCCGCAACAAGCCTCACTTTGCTCACGGCTGCACCGATAAGCCATACGGACGAAAGGCTGCGGGTCGCTGTTCAGCACGTGTGTCCACGCGCCCAGGCGCTGCCCCAACGAAATCCCGAGCAGGAAGGAGAACAATCGGCCTGCCTGATGAATTGGTGTCGATCCTGCGCGCCCACCAGGTGCAGCAACTGGCAGAGCAGGTTGCAGCCCGGCAGCTCTGGACTGATGAGCAATGGTTGTTCGCAACTCGCACCGGAAAGCCACTGAATGCGCGCACGGATCACCAAGAGTGGAAGGACTTGCTCAAGGCGGCAGGAATCCGCACAGGACGGCTGCACGATGCCAGGCATACGGCAGCGACAGTGATGCTATTGCTAGGGATCCCCGAGCGGGCCGTGATGGATGCGATGGGCTGGGCAACGACCGCGATGGCCAAGCGATACCAGCACATCACCGCGCCGGTACGCCGTGACCTCGCATCTCGCGTCGGTGGCCTGCTGTGGGCCACGTCAAGCGGGCAAGAGGGGAGCGAAGGGGGTGAGGACGGCAGCGCCGGGCAGCTCGATTCGGCCTGATCAAAGGCCACGTTGAGACCCTCGTTGAGACCCTCCGGGGGCGGTAGCTCTGTCGCCCCCGTTTCACGCTCAGATAGGCCCCACAAAAACGGGACTGCGGCCGCTCGGTGGGCGGTCGCAGTCCCTATCAGGAGGTGCTCCGCCGGCCCCGGGGGGGGGAGTAGGGACGGCGGAGTTCGGGGGGTCAGCCGGTCGGGTTTCCGTTGTCGGAACCGAGCTTCGACTTGACCGTCTGGGCCTTGCCGTTGCGGGTGAAGTTGATGGTCACCTCATCGTCCGGGCGGTGCGAGCGGACCGCGGCGACCAACGCGTCCCCTGACGCGATCGCCTTGCCGTCGATCGCGGTGACCACGTCACCGCTCTTCAGGCCGGCCTTGTCCGCCGCACCGCCGGACGTCACCTCGCCGATCGTCGCTCCCTGCTGGAACGCGGCCGAACTCTGCGCGTCGCCGACGGTCACTCCGAGCCTCGCATGCGTGGCCTTGCCCTTGGCCACCAGCTCGTCGATGATCGGCTTGGCCTGGTCGATCGGGATTGCGAAGCCCAGGCCGATGTTGCCGCCTTCGGATTGTCCCGATCCTCCGGCGGTCTTGATCGCGCTGTTGATTCCGACCACTTGGCCGGCGAGGTCAATCAGTGCGCCACCAGAGTTTCCCGGGTTGATGGCGGCGTCGGTCTGGATGGCCGGGAAGACCGTCGTGCTGTTCTGCTCTTCGCCGCCCGAGGTGACCGGGCGGTTGAGCGCGGAGACGATGCCGCTGGTCACGGTCGCCTCCAGTCCGAAGGGTGAGCCGATCGCGACGACGCCCTGGCCGACCCCGAGGTTGCCGCTCTTGCCGAGCACGGCCGGGGTCAGGTCCTTGGCGTCCGCACGGATCACCGCGAGGTCGGTCAGTGGATCGGTACCGACGATGGTCGCGTTCAGCGTCCGGCCGTCGTTCAGCATCACCTGGATCTTGCCGTTGCCGGCGCCGGCCACCACGTGGTTGTTGGTGACGATCAGGCCGTCCTTGCTGATCACGATGCCGGATCCGGTCGCCGCGCCCTGGGAGGTCGAGACGCCGATCTTCACCACACTCGGCAGCACCTTGGAGGCTGCGTTCTGTACTGAGCCGTCCGGCGCCGAGACGGGAGCCGCCTGGCCACCGTTGAGCGGAGCGGTCACCGACGTACCCGAAGTACTGGAGTCGTTGGTCGCCGAGTAGACAGCGGCGCTGCCGATACCTCCGGCTGCACCGACCAGCAACGCGGTGGCTGCCACCAGAGCCAGACCGCGCCGCTTTGGCGGCTTCGGGGGCTCAGACTGGGCCGGTTGCGGGCCGAACGGCCAGTTCGGGCCCGGCGACGCCCCCTGATGCGTCCCGGACATCCCGAACTGCCCGCCCTGTTGGTAAGCACCGCCACCGCCCGTGGGGTGCTGCCCTGGCCGCTGCTGCCCACCCTGCGGCGCGTACTGCTGCTGGGGGTGCTGGCCGTAGCCACCCATCGGCAGCTGCTGCGTCCGCTCTGGTGAGCCCGAACCGAACGACGGGGTCTGCGGAGGGTGCTGCGCGGACTGGTTTCCGTACGTCGAACCCTGCGCCGGAGTGTCGTCACCGGGCTGGTTCTGCGGCTGGGGCGGCTGGTTCTCGGTCATGGGTCAACCATGGCGGCCGGACCTGAGAGACCGCTGAAGATCCCGTCAGAGCTGCCGAAGAACTCCATGAAGATCTGCTGAAGACGCCCGGACCGGAGGCTCGGAGACAACTGAACGAAAATCTCACCCGACGGGGCTAGATTTTCCGTCCCGAGGTGGCTAGTGTTCCTGGTGTTGCACAGAAAGAAGATCCACCGAGAGAAGGGAAGGATTTCCATCATCAGGATCGCCCTACGGAGGTGGTTCTCGGTTACGCAGTACGGGATCGAAGGCTGGAACGTCAGCCAGTAGATGGTGAAAAGTCCAAACCCAGGGCCCCGGCGCTATGCGCCGGGGCCCTCGACACGGAGGTGGCATGCCCCCAGAACAGCACCAGCAGATGGAGCAGATGTTGATCGACCCGGACGACCGCACAGCGCACTTCGACGACGAGGACTACCCCGCCTTCACGATGGGCCGGGCCGCCGAGATGCTCGGCACCACACCCGGTTTCCTGCGCAGCCTGGACGAAGCGAAGCTGATCACGCCGCAGCGTTCCGACGGCGGCCATCGCCGCTACTCGCGGTACCAGCTCCGGCTGGCCGCGCGAGCCCGTGAGCTGGTGGACAACGGCACTGCCCTCGAGGCGGCCTGCCGGATCATCATTCTCGAGGACCAGCTGGCCGAGGCCCTGCGGATCAACTCCGAACTCCGTGGAGACGAAGCGCAGAGCTGACCGATCAGCGTGACTGGGTGGCCGCGTGGGGAAGCCACAGCGTGAACTGCGCGCCGCCCGCGGGAGCGTTCCGGGCGTAGATCATGCCGCCGTGCTGCTCGGCCGCGTGCTTCACGATCGCCAACCCCAGGCCGGAGCCCGGCCGGCTGCGCGCCTCGCTGGAGCGGTAGAAGCGCTCGAACACATGCGGCAGATCCGCCTCGGCGATCCCCGGACCGCTGTCGGTGACAGTCAGTACGCCGTCCAGCAGCCGAACGCTGACCCTCCCGACCGGCTGGCCCTCGTGTCGAGGGCCGGCCGAACCATCCGGGACGCTGTACTTCGCCGCGTTGTCGAGCAGGTTCGTCACGGCTCGGCCGAGCAGCCGCTCGTCACCCCAGACGGGGAACGGCGACAATTGCACGTCCCACTCGACCCCTGACGCGCGCCGGCGAACCTTGATCAGCGCGTCCTCGACCACGTTCGCCATTTCGATCAACTCGGCGTCGCGCACCTGTGGGGTGTCGCGGGCCAGCTCGGTCAGGTCGCCGATCAGCGTGGTCAGCTCGTCCATCTGAGCGCGTACGTCGTCCAGCAGTTGCTGGCGGTCGTCGGGCCGCAAGCCGCCGCGTTTGTCCGCTTGCGCGAGCAGATCGAGGTTGGTGCGGATGCTGGTCAACGGCGTACGCAACTCGTGTCCGGCGTCGCCGACCAGTCGTCGCTGCCGGTCCTGCGAGCGGGCAAGGGCTGCCAGCATCGCGTTGAATGCGACCGCCAGCCGGGTGATCTCGTCCGAACCGGTGACCGGGATCGGTCTCAGGTCCTCGGTCCGCGCGATGGTCTCTGCCGCGCCGGTCAGCCGGGCCAGCGGCCGGAGTCCGGACTGCGCGATCGCGTTGCCCGCGAGGGCCGCGCCGATCACGCCGAGCAGGCCGATCGCCCACAAGACGATGCCGAGGTTGTGCAGCGTCCGGTCGATCGGCTTGAGCGACTGCGCCACCACCAGTGCCGCGGGGATGGTCGGGACCTCGTTGCCGCAGGCTTCGCCGTCCTCGCGCGGGCAGAAGCGGGTCTCGACCGCGACCACCCGGAAGTGCGAACTGTTGGGGACGCCGACCGTCTCGATGCTGAAGCCGTCCGGCGCGTCGCCCTGGGCGACGGCCAGTTCGGTGTCGTTCATCGGGGGCAGCGTGCTCTGCTTGGCGCCGAGCTTCTGGCCGGTGTCGAGGTAGACGCCGAGCTGGATGTCGCTGAGCCCGAGAGCGTCGGAGGAGACGTTGCGCAGGTTGAAGTAGTTCGTCAGGACCTTGTTGTTGGCCGCTTGGACGGCGCGGTCCTTCAGGCTGTCGTCGAGGTTGCGGTACATCTGCTGGCGGACCGTCATGTAGGCGCCGATGCTGACGAACGCGACGGCCAGGCCGACGGCGACCGCGGCGAGCAGGGTCACGCGGGCGTGCAGGCTGAGTTGGTGGAGCTTGTCCTGCCACCAGTCCTGGGTGCGGCCGGCTGTTTCGGTGACCCGGTTGCCGTTGCCGGGTTGTCCCGAGTCGGGCGTGGTGGGGCCGGGGGCTGCTGGGCGAGGAGACGCCTGCGGCGCGGATGGGGAGCCGGGGCCGGTGGTTGGCGCGCCTTGGCCGGCGTACGGCGAGCTGGTGCCGGGGGACGGTGTACCGGGGTGGGGCGCACGGGAGCTGCCGTGCGGGCGCGCGCCCGGGCGGTTGTGGCTCGGGCCGAGTTCGAGGGTTTCCTCGTCCGACTGACCGGAGTACCGAGGGAAGTCGTCAGGAGGTTGGGTGCTCACGGCGGGGTGTCCCGCAGGACGTAGCCGATGCCGCGGACCGTGTGGATCAGCCGGGGCAGGCCGTCGACCTCGGTCTTGCGGCGTAGGTAGCCGATGTAGACCTCGAGCGAGTTGGCCGTGGTCGGGAAGTCGTAGCCCCAGACGGCGTCCAGGATCACCGCGCGCTCGAGCACCCGGCGCGGGTTGCGGATCAGCAACTCCAGCAGCGAGAACTCGGTCCGGGTCAGCGGGATCGGGGTCTGGCCGCGGTGCACCTCGTGGGCGTCCACGTCGACCACCAGGTCGGCGTACTGGAGCACCTCGCCGCGCGGGCCGCCCTCGCCCGGCGACGTACTGCGGCGGAGCAGCGCCCGCAGGCGGGCCAGCAGCTCCTCCAGCGCGAACGGCTTGGTCAGGTAGTCGTCGCCGCCCGCGTCCAGCCCGTCCACCCGGTCGGCGACGGCATCGCGGGCGGTCAGCACCAGGATCGGCACGTTGTTGCCTGCGGCCCGGAGCGCCTTCGTGGTCTCCAGCCCGTCCAGGCGGGGCATCATCACGTCCATCACGACCACGTCGGGCTCGACGTTGCCGATCACCGCGAGCGCCTCGGCGCCGTCGGAGGCCGTCACCACCTCGAAGTCGTTGAACTCCAGCGAACGGCGCAGCGAATCCCGGACCGCCCGGTCGTCGTCCACCACCAGTACCCGCATCTCGCGCTCCCGCTCGCCCGCACAGTTCGTTGAGGTGAAGCCCGATCGAGCTCCGCCTCCCGAGGTTATGCGCTCTGTTTGAGAATCCGCTGAGAACCCGCTGATCAGTCCCGAAGGAGTAGGGCGCCCGGCGCCGGATGACCCCAACCAGCGTTCCGAGTGGTCTGCATCACTACCCTGAGAGCGACTTCAGTGACCTCTGGAAGGACCTGACCATGGCTGCCGACAAGTCTGTCCGCAGAGTTGCCCTTCTCACCGCGGGCGGGCTCGCGCCCTGCCTGTCGTCCGCCGTCGGCGGGCTGATCGAGCGCTACAGCGAAGTCGCGCCCGACGTGGAGATCATCGCCTACCTGAACGGGTACCACGGGCTGCTCAGCGGCCGGTACCTCGATGTCACGCCCGAGGTCCGGGCCAAGGCCGGTCTGCTGCACAAGTTCGGCGGCAGCCCGATCGGCAACAGCCGGGTCAAGCTGACCAACACCGCCGACCTGGTCAAGCGCGGCCTGATCGCCGACGGCCAGAACGCGCTGCAGGTGGCGGCCGAGCGGCTGGTCGCCGACGGCGTCGACGTGCTGCACACGATCGGCGGCGACGACACCAACACCACCGCGGCCGACCTGGCGGCGTACCTGCAGGAGCACGACTACGACCTGACCGTGGTCGGCCTGCCGAAGACGATCGACAACGACGTGATCCCGATCAAGCAGAGCCTGGGCGCCTGGACCGCGGCCGAGCAGGGCGCGCTGTTCGCCCGCAACGTGATCGCCGAGCACAGCTCGAACCCGCGGATGCTGGTCGTGCACGAGGTGATGGGCCGCAACTGTGGCTGGCTGACGGCCGCGACCGCGGCGGAGTACCGCAAGTGGGTCACCGCGCAGGAGTGGAACCCGGGTATCGGCCTGGCCGCCGGCGGCTGGGACGTGCACGCGGTTTACGTGCCTGAGGCAACCATTGACCTGGACGCCGAGGCCGAGCGGCTGAAGGCGGTGATGGACGAGAACGACTGCGTCACCATCTTCCTGTCCGAGGGTGCCGGCGTGCCGTCGATCGTGGCCGAGCTGGAGGCTCGCGGCGAGGACGTGCCGCGGGACCCCTTCGGGCACGTGAAGCTCGACGCGATCAACCCGGGCGCCTGGTTCGCCAAGCAGTTCGCGGAGCGGATCGGCGCGGAGAAGACGATGGTGCAGAAGAGCGGCTACTTCAGCCGCTCGGCCGCCGCGAACGACGCCGATCTCGCGCTGATCAAGCAGTGCACGGACTACGCGGTCGACGCGGCCCTGCGCGGCGAGAGCGGCGTGGTCGGGCACGACGAGGAGCGCGGCGACGAACTGCGCGCGATCGAGTTCCCGCGGATTGCCGGCGGCAAGGAGTTCGACCCGAGCGTGGAGTGGTTCGCGGGTCTGCTGGCGGACATCGGGCAGACCAGGTAACAACCGGTTGTAGCTATCTCGAAAGGCGGTCGACCCAGCGGTCGGCCGCCTTTTCGATCTGGTCCAGTACGTCGTCGAAACCCTCGTCCTCGCCGTAGTACGGGTCCGGCACGTCGGCGTCGTCGAACAGCTCGACCGGTACTGCGAGATCGCTGCCGCCGCGCCGCTGCAACGCGGTCAGGTGACCGCTGTCCATCGCGAGCACCAGATCGCGGTCGGCGAACCAGCTGCTGCGAAACTCCTGCGCCTGGTGCGCGCTTCCGTCGTACCCGCGCCGGGCCAGCGCCGCGGCGGCGCGCGAGTCCATCGGATCGCCGATGTGCCAGCCGCTGGTGCCGGAGCTCGTCACGACGACGTCGTCGATCCCCGCGTCGGCGAGCTTGGCGCGCAGCACTACCTCGCCGACCGGGGAGCGGCAGATGTTGCCGGTGCAGACGACCTCGACATGCCGCACTGGATTGCTCACCGCAGGGTCACCGGATCTCGGCCTTGTCCGGCAGTACTGCGTTGAGCAGCATGCCGACCAGGGTGATCACGAGCGAGCCCAGCAGCGCGGCGCCGAAGCTGTTCACGTGGAACTGCACGTCCAGCTTGTCGGTGATCCACGAGGTGAGCAGCAGCATCAGCGCGTTGATCACGAAGATCAGCAGGCCCAGCGTGAGGATGATGAACGGCAGCGAGACCAGCTTCGCGATCGGCTTCACCACCGCGTTCACGATGCCGAAGATGGCCGCCACGATCAGCAGCGTCAGCACCCGGCGTCCGGTGGTCGCACCCTGCAGCGTGATTCCACTGACAACCCAGCTCGCCACCGCCAGGGCCACCGCGTTGGCCAGCAACTTGATGATCAGGTTCTTCATACCCCCGATCCTGCCACCCCACTGTTCACCCCAGGCCCACCACGCCGGGGACGGATCCGGTCAGCTCCGGGGTGCGTCGGACTCGCAGTGAACTCAGGAGGGTGGGGTGGTGATGGCTTCGAGCAGGGATTCCTCCGCGCCGGCCAGGTGGCGGCGGAGCTCCTCGACGCATTCGTCCAGGTCGCCCTTCTCCAGCAGGCGGACCAGTTTGCGGTGCGAGGCGACCTGTTGTTTGGCGTCCTGGCGGAGCGCGTCGACCCGGGCCAGGGCGAGTCTGGCCTCGCCGGTGATCGAGTCGGCGGTGGCGGTCAGGCGTTCGCTGCCGGTGAGGGCGACCAGGCTGCGGTGGATCGCCAGGTGGGTCTCGGTCATCGCCTCCGGGTCGGCGCCTTCCTTGGCGGTGGCCGCGAAGGTGCGCATCGCGGCGCGAACCCGCTCGCGGGCCGCCTCGTCGGCGTCGTACCAGGCTCTGATCCCGGCCGACTCGAGCACGAACCGGGCCCGGCAGATGTCGGCGACCGCGGCCGGGTGCAGGATCGCGACGCTGACGCCCTTGTTCGGCTCGCGGACCGCGAGGCCCTCGGTGACCAGCATCGTCATCGCTTCCCGGACCGTACTGCGGGCCACCCCGAGCGCCTCGGCCAGTGGTTGCTCGCGCAACGGTGTCCCCGGTTCGAGGTCCCCGGCGAAGAGGGCGGCGCGGAGCGCGTCGACGACCCGGTCCACCGTGGTCGAGCGGTCAACCCGCAGCCGTTCGTACATGCAGCGATTCTCGTCCAGTCAGGGGCCGTTGTCGCCTCCGGCACGGTCAATCCGGGCAGTCGGCGGTCAACCTGTGGATAACTATCGACATAATGACCTGGTTTTCGGGCAGTCTGTGACTCAGTGGCCGCCCCTCCTCCCGCTCGAGCGGGCGGAGACACAGCAAGGAGATCAGCGTGGGTGACAGCAAGGCGATGCCGGTGATCGGCGGCGTCATGCTCATATTCCTCCTTCCGCTCCTGCTGGTGATCGCGATGCTGGTCGGCGTGATGAGCGGGATGGACAGCGCCGCCGCCTGTACGCCGACCCCCGCGACCGAGTCGTCGATGGCCTGGCCGACCGACAAGACCTCGACCGACCAGGGCTGGGACGACGACGGCGACGAGACCCACAAGGGTGTCGACTTCGTGGTCGACAAGGGCAGCAAGGTGTACGCGGTCGAGTCCGGCAAGGTGAAGTCGGTCAGCGGCGACTGGATCAAGATCGCGCACGGCGACAACGGCGAGCTCGAGACCTGGTACAAGTTCCTCGACACCAAGTCCGTCGGGGCGAACGACACGGTCACCCGCGGCCAGGTGATCGGGACGGTCGGCGAGGGCGACGAGTCGGCGCCGGGCAAGAGCGGCGCCCACCTGCACTTCGAGGTCTGGGCCAAGGGCGACGGCGGCGGCGGGCTCAAGCAGTCCGACCCGGCCAAGCTCTTCTCGACCGGCAGCTCCACCTCTAGCCCCTCGGGTGGCGGCGGGTGCGGCTGCGGTGGCACGGACGGCCCGCTGGTCGGCGGCAACAACCAGGAGAAGGCGTTCAACTTCCTGGTCACGGCCGGCTACACCAAGCAGCAGGCCGCCGGCATCGTCGGCAACATGATCCACGAGTCGAGCGTCGAGCCGCAGCGACTCAACGGCACCGCCTCCGGGGTGAAGACCTCGGCCGCGACGGCCGCCGGGCTGGGCAACAAGGCCTGGGGCATCGTCCAGTGGTATCCGGCCAGCAAGATGATCAACCCGTCGAAGGCCGCGGGCGCCAGCTACGAGCAGATCGAGACCCTCGAGCACCAGCTCAAGTTCCTGGCCGCGCAGTTGGACGGCACCGGCGCGGTCGCGCTGAAGGCCGTCGGCGACAAGATGAAGGCGACCAAGTCGGTCGACGAGGCCGCCTACACCTTCGCCCACGACTTCGAGATCTTCACCACCAACGACAACGACCCGGAGTACGCGCGTCGCCAGGCGACCGCGCGGCAGGTGTTCGAGACCTTCGGCGGCGGCGAGGACCCGGGCGGCAACCCCGGCTCAGGTCCGGCGACCGGCTGTGCGGCCGGCAGCGGCAACATCGCGGCGGTCGCGATCTCGCTGGCCTGGCCCGAGGGCGGGCACGGCAAGAACAAGGGCGACGCGACCCCGGCGTACCAGGCGGCGCTGCCGAAGTACAACAGCGAGAACGGGTACGAGGTGTGGAGCGACTGCGGGCGGTTCGTGGCCACGGTGATGCGGATGAGCGGCGCCGACCCCGACTACCCGATGGTCTCCACCGGTGTCCAGGACAACTATCTGCGGACGTCCGGGAAGTACGACGTGTTCGACGTGATCACCATCGACCAACTGCAACCGGGTGACATCTTCATCGGCACCGGCCACACGTACATGTTTGTCGGCTCGTACGGCAAGTACAACTCCGTCGCCGGCTCGCTGGGAGACCATGTTCCGGAGGCGGGTTACGCCTACAACGTCGGCAAGGCCGCGCAGTTCGCCGTCGCCCGGCTGAAGAAATAGGAGCGGATGATGGAGGAGGACGGCCGGCGCACGCTGGTGATCGGAGTCGTGGCGCTGCTGGTGGTGATCGTGCTGGTCGGGGGCTTCCTGGTCTGGCGGCACGACCCGAAGGCGGAGCTGACCGTGAAGTCGATTCCGAACGACCTGACCCTGCTGCTGGACGGTCAGGCGATCGCGGCCAACGGCAAGACCGACGTCCGGCCCGGCGAGCACACATTGGTGGCCAAGCGCGAAGGCTTCCAGACCTACTCCGAGACGATCACCGTGCGGGGCAAGGATCCGGTCTCGGTGAAGATGTACCTGTACGCCAACGGTCCGGTCGGCCGCGAGTGGGTGCAGAACAACCCTGGCCAGGAGCGCGAGGCCGAGCAGGAGGCAGGCAAGCGGTACGACGAGATCCAGCGGCGGCTGGCGGCGAAGTACCCGGTGCTGGCGGAGCTGCCGTACATCGGTCCCGGCTTCAAGGCGACGTACCAGGCGTCGAAGTCGGACCCGAAGAACCCCGAGGCGATCTCGCTGAAGATCACCCTGTTCGGGCCCGAGGGCAAGAAGGAAGCCCTCGAGTGGATCGCCGGTCACCGCTGGGATCCGGCCTCGCTGGACATCATCTACGTCACCAGCTGACGCGTCGCGGCGGCAGTATCCGAGGTCATGTTGACGCGGGTAAGGCCACCCTGCACACTGACTGATTGTCGGACAATCAGGGGATCGGGCAATGCTCCGGTCTGAGCGCAACGAGGTGTGCACATGGGTCAGCCGCTGGGGTGGGGTCGCCGTTATCTGATGGTCCGGCCGGACCATTTCCGGATCGACTACGTGATCAATCCGTACATGTCGACCCAGGACCAGCCCGACCCCGAGCTGTCCCTGAAGCAGTGGGACGCGCTCCGGCAGGCGATCGTCGACGCCGGCGGCGAGGTCGAGGTGCTGGACCAGCGCGAAGACTCGCCGGACATGGTCTACGCGATGAACCTCGGGCTCGCCACCGCCCAGGGCAAGGCGATGCTCTCGCACATGCGGTTCGAGCCGCGCCGCAAGGAGTCGCTGACCGCGGCCGAGTGGTTCATGGAGCACGACTTCGAGCTGAAGCGGACCGGCAGCGACGGCGTCGGCCCGCACTTCGAGTCCGGTGACGCCTTCGTCTTCGGCGACAGCCTGGTGGTCGGCTACGGCCCGCGGACCCAGGTAGACGCGCTCAAGCACCTGGCGACCGAGTGGGGCATCCGGGTCCGCGGCCTGCGGATCCAGCACGAGGGCATGTACCACCTCGACCTGCCGTTCTGCCCGGTCGACAGCACCCACGCGATGGTCTACCCGCCGGCTTTGGACGCGGCCAGCCAGGCCGAGCTGTTCGAGATCGTGCCGGACCCGATCGTGCTGACCGACGAGGAGGCGTTCGCGTTCAGCGGCAACTCGCTGGTGGTGAACGAGACGATCATCATGCCGGCCTGCTCGCCGCGGCTGCGCGAGATCCTGACCGGCCTCGGGCTGCGGATCGTCGTCGTCGACCTGTCCGAGTTCCACAAGGGTGGCGGGTCGGCGCGCTGCATGACCAACCCGCTCGACTTCGACCTCACGCCCGCCGGGTTCGCCGGTGGCGAGGTGATCCTGCCCAGCTAGTCCGCAGAAGGTCCGTACGGCGAGTCGTCGGCCGGGCACCTGCCCAGAGTTCAGCTGGTTTGCTGGACGAATGGGCGGGTTGCCCGGCCAGTTTGATGCCTGGGTGGTGACACCTTCCCAGGGGCACTGAGCAATTTGTCCAGTGCGATTCCTTGGGGTTCTAAGCCGGCGAGGTTGAGGCTAGCCTGCGGGCATGACGACCCCTCACGATGAGGTCCGGTTCCGTTCCGTGCTGGACGATGTCGCGGCTTACAAGCCGGGCAAGCCGCCGGAGCGCGCCGATGGCCGCCCGACGTTCAAGCTGTCCAGCAACGAGAACCCGTACCCGCCGCTGCCGGGGGTGCTCGCCGCCGCCACCGAGGCCGCCGCGAACATGAACCGGTACCCCGACATGGGCGCGCTGCCGCTGCTCGAGGCGCTGTCGGAGCGGTTCGACGTACCGGTCGGCGACCTGGCCATCGGGACGGGCTCGGTCGCCGTGCTCTACCACCTGATGCAGGCCGCCTGCAGCGAAGGCGACGAGGTCGTCTACGCCTGGCGGTCGTTCGAGGCCTACCCGATCGCGGTGCAGCTGACCGGCGCGACCTCCGTCCGGGTCCCGCTGACCGAGGACGCGCGGCACGACCTCAAGGCGATGGAAGCCGCCATCACCGATCGGACCAAGGTCATCCTGGTCTGTACGCCGAACAACCCGACCGGCCCGGTCGTCCGTCGCGACGAGCTCGAGGCGTTCCTTGACGCGGTACCGCGCAACGTGCTGGTGGTGCTGGACGAGGCGTACCGCGAGTTCGTTCGTGAGCCGGAGACGCCGGACTGCATCGAGATGTACCGGGACCGGCCGAACGTGGTCGTGCTGCGGACCTTCTCGAAGGCCTACGGGTTGGCCGGCTTCCGGGTCGGTTATGCGATCGGGCACCCGCCGGTGATCGCTGCGATCCGCAAGTGCGCATTGCCGTTCGGTGTCAGCGAGGTGGCCCAGGCCGCCGCGGTCGCGTCGCTGCGTGCCGAGAAGGAGCTGCTGGACCGGGTCGAGGACCTCGTGGTCGAGCGGACCCGGGTGGTCGGCGAGCTGCGCGCGGCCGGCTGGGACGTCCCCGAGACGCATGCGAACTTTGTCTGGATGCCGCTGGGTGACGAGACTGTCGCGTTCGCCGAGGCGGTCCAGGCCGAGGGCGTTTCGGTCCGGCCGTTCCCGGGCGAGGGTGCTCGGGTGACGATCGGTGAGCGCGAAGCCAACGACCTCTTCCTGACGATCGCGTGCGCCTGGCGCCAGTGAGGAACCTGATCTGGATCTCGGGCGCGTCATCCGGGATCGGGGCGGCGCTCGCCGTCAGTACGCCGTACGCGGACGCGCGGGTGATCGACCTGTCCCGGAGGGGTGGAGTGGTCGAGCACTTCGCGGCGGATCTCGCGGATCCGGCGGACTGGCAGCGGGTCGAGGAGCACTTCGTCGCGGAGCTTGCCGGGTTCGATGGTGAGCGGGTGATCTTTGTGCACAACGCGGGCACGGTTGTGCCGATCGGGCCGGCCGCGACGGTGGATGCGTCGGCCTATGCGCGGGCGGTGCTGCTGAACTCGGCGGCGCCGCAGGTGTTGGGGCGGGCGTTCTTGCGGGCTACTGCGGCGCTCGATTGTGAGAAGCATCTGGTGATGCTGTCGTCGGGGGCTGCTTCGAAGGCTTATCCGGGGTGGTCGGCTTACAACGCGGGGAAGGCGGCCGTTGAGCACTGGGTGCGGTCGGTCGGGCTGGAGCAAGCCGCTGTGGACGATGGCGCAGGCGCAGGCGCTGCGGCTGCGGCTGGGGCTGGGGCCGGCGATGGGGCAGAGCAAGGCGGTGCCGGGGCGGTGCGGGGCTGCCGGGTGGTTGCGGTGGCGCCGGGGGTGGTGGACACGGCGATGCAGGACGAGATCCGGGCTGTGGACGAGCAGGACTTTCCGGCCGTCGAGCGGTTCCGGGAGCTCAAGCGCTCCGGTGGGTTGATCACACCGGAGGAGGCGGCGGCCGGGTTGTGGGCGGTGATCGCCGCGCGGTACCCGACGGGCAGTGTGCTCGATCTGAGAGATCTGCCGGGCTGAAGAAGCACGCACTCGCTCGGCCCCCGCTGGGACGGGGGCCGAGCGAGTGTCGTACTGAACAGAGCTTGGAGCCAAGAAAGCGGCACCGGGAAGGAGTGAGGCTTGCTTCCCGATGCCGCTTCAAGGTGTTGCTACCGGTTGATCACCCCACCGAGGCGATCCGTCCGGTGTCCTACGTCACTGACCAGGGAGGGGAGGTCAGTTGGCGGAGGAGTCCTGCTCGCAGGTCTTCAGCGCGTCGGACGAGTTGCCCTTGGCGCCGACGCCCAGCAGCGCGGTGATGTCGCTGACCGGGACCTGCGCACCCACGGCGTTGACCGGGATGGTGTTGTGGCAGGCCTGGAACGGGCCGACGTTCGTGTTGGAGACCGACACGAGGCCGTCGTCGCCAACGCGGTACCACTTCGAGCTGTTCGCCTTCGAGCTCTGCTCGCAGGTCTTGACGGCGGTGGCGTGGTTGTCCTTCGCGCCGAAGCCGATGACGCCGGTGATGTCCTCAACCGGAACCTGCGCGCCGACCGCGTTGACCGGGACGAAGTTGTGGCAGGCCTGGAACGGGCCGAGGTTGGTGTTGTCAATGGCGACCAGGCCGCCGTTGTTCTTCACCCAGTACCAGTGCTTGCCGCCCTTGGTGGCACCCGTCAGCGCCGAAGCGTCGGCGGCGCTGGTGGCCTTGGTGCTGTCGTCGATCATGTTCGCGCTAACGACGGTGGCCAGGCCCAGCGTAGCAACGGTCGCCACTGCCGCTGCGGCGGCGATCTTGCGTGTTACCTGCATTATGCGAGGTTTCCTTTCGGGTATGACGGATTCGTCTTAGTGGGTAACGACAGGTAGCTGGGCGGGTTACAGAATTCGTGGTCATTTTTTCGGCGCAGGCGGGAATAGCGCGGAAGTCATAGCAGCCGGATGATGGGTTGGCTGCCGCCGCAGGAATCTGTCTCTGACCAGGCAACTTGTCGCTCGGCCAAGGCAACTCGCAGGTAGCCGGGAGGTGAGAACAATTCGGTTCTGTTACAGCCGTAACCGATCGGCAGTTTCCTCGTTGTGTGATCGCAGGCGAAGTACTGCCTGTCTTTGATGGGTATTTTCGGCGGGCTCGGTGGCCGGCGAAATGGGCAATACCACGACACAACGGATTGTCACGCATCATTGCCGGAGTTCGCGCCGTGTTTTTTCGGGGCATGGCGCCGGCCTGGCAACACGGTCCCGCTGCCGCGCGCATCGGCAGCGGTGGGAGACCCGGGCACCCCATGGGAGCCCGGGTCTTTCCCTTTCCCGGGGTGAGTCCCGGCGGGTGACTACCGGGTGAGCCGAGCGGGCTGCGCCCGGCGGGTGACTACGCCGTACGGCGGCGTTCGGCGCTGACCACCAGCGCGACGCCGAGGACGACCACCGCGCCGCCGAGCAGGATCTCGGTCGTGACGCGCTCGCTCAGCACCAGCCAGCCGAGGAAGACCGCGACCACCGGGTTCACGTAGGCGTAGGTGCCGATCAGCGAGATCGGGGCGTTCGCCAGTAAGTAGGAGTAGGCGGAGTACGCGAGCAGCGAGCCGAAGACGACCAGGTAGGCCAGCGCGATCCAGCCGCTGGAGTGGATCGCGCCGAGGTCGAGCCGGCCCGGTTCGCCGCGGAGGACGCCGATCAGGACCATCGCGGCGCCGCCGATCGCCATCTCGTACAGGGTCGCGACCAGCGGGTCCTTCGGCAGGCCGAGGCGCGGGGAGAATCGGGAGCCGACCGCCCAGCTGATCGTGCCGGCGACCAGGATCGCGACCGAGAGCGGCTTCGCGGTGGTGTCGCCGCCGGACAGCGCGAGCAACGCGGCGCCGCCGAAGCCGATCAGGACGCCGAGCCAGGTGAGCGGGCGGGGGCGTTCGCCGCCGCCCACCCGGAGCAGCATCAGCCAGAGCGGGACCGCGGCGATCAGCAGCGCGGCCAGGCCGGACGGGACGGTCTGCTCGGCGATCGCCACCGCGCCGTTGCCGAAGGCAAGAAGAAGGAGGCCGACGACGGCCGAGCCGAGTAGTTCGCGGCGGGTGACGCGGAGCCGGCCGAGGCCGGAGCGCAGCGCCAGGAAGGCGGCCAGGAGCACGGCGGCGACCAGGAAGCGGGCCGACATCCCGAGCATCGGCGGGATGTGCGCGTCGACCACCACCCGGATGGCGAGGTAGGTCGAGCCCCAGACCACGTAGACGACCGCGAGCGCCGACCAGATCATCGCTGCGGAGGCCTGCTTGGCGGCGACGCTCTCGGGCAGTACTACGGGCGCGGCGGCCATGCGCGGGTCCTCTCGCTGTCATGAGTTAAATGCAGGAACGATGCTGACAGTAGACCTGGGGGGTGGGAGTCGACAAGAGACTTTTCACCTGCTGGTCGGTTGGTGGTCATGCGCCGAGGTGACGCTGACCCCATGCGCATCCATCTCTTTGCCGCCGCACTGGCCGTCACGGTGGCAGCACCACTCAATGCCCACGCTTCAGTACAGAAAGAAGAGGTAGGGAGAGTCGCGGCAGTTCGTGCGGTGGCTGAGACGGCGCCCAACTGGGATGACGAGGCCGGTGGCGACGCGAACGCTGATGACCCGGCGATCTGGGTCAACCAGGCGCGACCAGTGAAGAGCCTGGTGCTGGGGACGTTGAAAGAAGGTGGGCTCACCGTCTTCGACCTGACCGGTAAAGAGGTGCAGCGGGTGGCAACGCCCGAAAACGGGCGGTTCAACAACGTTGATGTGGTGACCGGTGTGGTGCTGGGCGGGAAGCGGCGGGATCTGGCTGTGGTGACCGATCGGGGGCTGGACAAGCTCCGGGTGTACTCCGTCGGTGAGCGGGGCGTCGAGGACGTCACCAGTGCCACGGCTCCTCTCGTCTTCAGTAAGAACAGTGCGGAGGTCGAGGAGCAGCGCACGGCGTACGGCGTGGCGACGATCAACCTCGGCGGTCAGGCGTTCGTCGCGGTCAGCCGGCGGAGCGAGGCGCGGATCGGGGTGTTCCGGCTGGTGGCCGAGCGTGGCGGCAAGGTCAGCTATCGCGCGGTGAAGCAGTTCGACCTGCCGACGACCTTCCGGTTGAAGAACGGATCGACCTGGTCGCCGTGTGAGGACCCGGGCGACCGGCCGCAGTTCGAGGGCATGGTGTTCGACCAGACCAACGCCACTCTGTACGCCGCGCAGGAGGACGTCGGCGTCTGGCGGCTCCCACTCGGTGGGAAGCCGGTGTTGCTGGAGAAGACGCGCGAGTTCGGCCAGCCGGCGGCGTACGACGAAGCGACCGAGGAATGCGCCCCGACCGGCCCGGTCTCGCCGGACGGCGGCAAGCACCTGAGCGCTGACGCGGAGGGCCTGACCATCGCCTATCGCGGCGCCGCCAAGACCCTCTACGCGTCCAGCCAGGGTGACTCGACCTTCGCCGCTTACCGGATCACCGCGAAGGGGCTGGAGTACCGCGACGGCTTCCAGGTGGTCGACGGTCAGGCGGCGGACGGCGTACAGCACAGTGACGGCGCGGCGGTCACCACCAAGCCGCTCGGCCCGCTCTTCCCGCACGGTCTGCTGGCGATCCATGACGGTGAGAACACCCCGGGTGACGCTGACCGGGAGGGGACCAACTTCAAACTGGTACGCCTGGAGCAGTTGCCCTGATCGGTACCGGGTTGTGACACAAATCGCACCCGTGGCTCATCCGTGTTACACCGTCGGGATTCAGGCGTGCGACCGGCCCGGATATGACCAGTGGATGGACTGGTGTCTCATCGTGAGACGGCTTTCGGTACCGGCGTACAAGTCGGCGTCCAGACAGTTAGCGGATCAGCAACCTGCTGGGTACGGTGTCCGGCAAGATGGGCAGTGGTACCAGTGAGGAGGTCCGCTGCCCAGCGGTGAGTACCACCCTGCATCAACCTGGATCCACGCGGTCCCGCCTGCGAAGCCTCACCCGGCTGGCTGGGCCGGGGCCCGTGCAACGTTGCGGACGCGGCGATCCCGCGCTCGAACCCCGAGGAGTGCATGTGAGTGAGTCGGTGCCGGGCCTTGCCCCGGAAGTGTTCGCGCCCGGTGAGGCGCCGGTCAGTCCCGCCCAGCCTGTCGAGGAGGTGGAGTTCGTCCAGCTGCTGACGCCTGAAGGTGAGCGCGTCGAGCACCCGGACTACTCCTTCGACCTCGACGACGAGGCGATCAAGGGCTTCTACCGGGACATGGTCATGGTCCGCCGGATCGACACCGAGGCGACTGCCCTGCAGCGCCAGGGTGAACTCGGTCTGTGGGCCTCCCTGCTCGGTCAGGAGGCCGCCCAGATCGGCTCCGGCCGGGCGCTGAAGACCAACGACATGGTCTTCCCGACGTACCGCGAGCACGGCGTGGCCTGGTGCAAGGGTGTCGACCCGCTGAATCTGCTCGGCCTGTTCCGCGGCGTCGACCAGGGCGCCTGGGACCCGCGCGACAACAACTTCCACCTCTACACGATCGTGATCGGCGCCCAGACGCTGCACGCGACCGGGTACGCGATGGGTCAGCAGCGCGACCACGCGGTCGGCGACGAGAACGGCGAGGCGACGATCGCGTACTTCGGCGACGGCGCCAGCAGCCAGGGCGACGTGAACGAGGCCTTCATCTACGCCTCGGTCTTCAACGCACCCGTCGTCTTCTTCTGCCAGAACAACCAGTGGGCCATCTCGGAGCCGATCGACCGGCAGACCCGGATCCCGCTGTACCAGCGCGCGGCCGGCTTCGGCTTCCCCGGCGTCCGCGTCGACGGCAACGACGTGCTGGCGACGTACGCCGTCACCCAGCAGGCGCTGAAGCGCGCCCGGGAGGGCAGCGGCCCGACCTTCGTCGAGGCCTACACCTACCGGATGGGCGCCCACACGACGTCGGACGACCCGACGAAGTACCGGCTGTCGGAGGACCTGGAGTACTGGAAGCTGAAGGACCCGATCGAGCGCGTGAAGGCCTACCTGGCCCGCTCGATCGGCGTCGAGCACGAGTTCTTCGAGCAGATCGAGGCCGAGGCCGACCAGGTCGCCGCCACGCTGCGGGCCGGCTGCCTGGCGATGCCGGACCCGAAGATGAACGACTTCTTCGAGCACGCGTACGTCGAGAAGACCCCGCAACTGGTCGAGCAGCAGGCGCAGTACAACGCCTATGCCGCCTCCTTCGAAGGGGAGCAGTGAGATGGCGAAGATCAGCCTGGGCAAGGGCATCAACCAGGGCCTGCGGGCCGCCATGGAGAAGGACCCGAAGGTCCTGATCATGGGCGAGGACATCGGCAAGCTCGGCGGCGTCTTCCGGGTCACCGAAGGTCTGCAGAAGGACTTCGGCGAGGACCGGGTGATCGACACCCCGCTGGCCGAGTCCGGCATCATCGGCACCGCGGTCGGCCTGGCGCTGCGCGGCTACCGGCCGGTGTGCGAGATCCAGTTCGACGGGTTCGTCTTCCCGGCGTACGACCAGATCATCAACCAGGTCGCCAAGATGCACTACCGGTCGATGGGCAAGCTGAAGATGCCGATCGTGATCCGGATCCCGTTCGGCGGCGGCATCGGCGCGGTCGAGCACCACTCGGAGTCGCCGGAGACGCTGTTCGCGCACGTCCCCGGTCTCAAGGTGGTCACCTGCGGCGACCCGGTCGACGCGTACTGGATGATCCAGCAGGCGATCGCGACCGACGACCCGGTGGTGTTCTTCGAGCCGAAGCGCCGGTACCACGAGAAGGCGGAGCTGGACGAGAACGCGGAGCCGTTCCCGCTGTTCAAGGCGAAGGTGGTCCGCGAGGGCGCCGACGCGACGCTGTTCTGCTACGGCCCGATGGTGAAGACCTGTCTGCAGGCGGCCGAGGCCGCGCTCGAGGACGGCCGCAACCTGGAGGTCGTCGACCTGCGCTCGGTCGCGCCGCTGGACCTGGCGACCATCTTCGCGTCGGTCAAGAAGACCCGGCGCGCGGTCGTCGTGCACGAGGCGCCGCTGTCGCTCGGCCCGGGCTCGGAGCTCGCCGCGCGGGTCAGCGAGGAGTGCTTCTACCACCTCGAGGCGCCGGTACTGCGGGTCACCGGCTACGACACCCCCTATCCGCCGTCGCGGATGGAGGAGGAGTACCTGCCCGACCTGGACCGGGTACTCGACGCCGTCGACCGGGTGATGGGGTACTGATGGGGATCCAGCAGTTCCGCCTCCCCGACGTGGGAGAAGGCCTGGTCGAGGCCGAGATCGTCAGCTGGAAGGTCAAGGTCGGCGACACGGTCAAGCTGAACGACACCGTGGTCGAGATCGAGACCGCGAAGTCGCTGGTCGAGCTGCCGGTCCCGTTCGCGGGTGTCGTCGCCGAGCTTCTGGTGCCGGAGGGCGAGACGGTCGACGTCGGTACGCCGATCATCTCGGTGCAGACCGCCGACGACGGCGCGGCCGCCGACCTGATCCCGTCGATCCCTGACGAGGACGAGGCCATCGAGCCCGGCAAGATCGGCGGTGCCGCCCCGGGTGGGCGCACCGCGGTGCTGGTCGGCTACGGCCCGAAGACGACGGAAGCCAAGCGCCGCCCCCGCAAGGGCGGTGCTGTTGCGGCAGCAGAACCAGTAGCAGTAGCAGTAGTTCCAGAGCCTGAACCAGTTGTTGTCCAAAGCAATGAAATTCAGGGATCCGTGCACGTGCTGGCCAAGCCGCCGGTGCGGAAGCTGGCCAAGGATCTCGGCATCGACCTCGGCCAGGTGACCGCCAGCGGTCCGGGCGGGATCATCACCCGCGCCGACGTCGAGAACCACACCTCCGCACCCCAACGGCCGGCAGCTGTTGCCGCGCCGGTGGTGAGCGCGCAGGGGGACACCCGGATCCCGATCAAGGGTGTCGTCAAGGTGATGGCGCAGGCGATGGTGAACTCCGCGTTCACCGCGCCGCACGTGACCGAGTGGATCACCGTCGACGTCAGCGCCACGATGGAGCTGGTCGAGCGGCTGAAGAAGGACAAGGCGTTCAAGGACCTGCGGGTCTCGCCGTTGCTGATCGTCGCGAAGGCGGTCACCCTGGCGGCCCGCCGGACGCCGATCATCAACTCCACCTGGGACGAGGCGAACCAGGAGATCGTGCTCAAGGGCTCGGTCAACCTCGGGATCGCCGCGGCCACCCCGCGCGGGCTGATCGTGCCGAACATCAAGTCGGCCGACGCGCTCACCCTGCCTGAGCTGGCCGGCGCCCTGAACGGCCTGGTCGCCACCGCCCGCGAGGGCAAGACCTCCCCGGCCGACCAGGCCGGCGGGTCGTTCACGATCACCAACGTCGGTGTCTTCGGCATCGACGCCGGCACACCGATCATCAACCCGGGCGAATCCGCGATCCTCGCCTTCGGCGCGGTCCGCAAGCAGCCCTGGGTGGTGGACGACCAGATCGTGCCGCGCTGGATCACCACTCTCGCGCTGTCGTTCGACCACCGCCTGATCGACGGCGAGAAGGGCTCCACCTTCCTCGCCGACGTCGCGAGCATCCTGGAAGACCCGGCTCGCGCCCTGATGTTCTGACGGGCACGCCGGCCCGGGCAGTCCCGGGCCGGCGTCCCGCTCACTTCTCGGGGTAGAGCTTGCCGAGGAGCTTGCCATCCTTGTCGTACGCCCTGACCTTGAGCGACTCGTTGCTGGAGTGACTGTTCTTGTCGAGCGCGGTGAAGGCGAACCAGCCGCCCTCGAGCGGCGACTCGTACTTCGGGCCGGAGCCGATCTGCACCACGATCTTGGCGGTGCCGACCGGTGCCCGCCCCCAACCAGAGGGCAGCGACCGGCCGCAGACCGTGCCTTCGCAGTCCGTACCCTCAGGAAGAATCGTGGCGATCTCCTTGCCGAGAGACCCGTCAGGCCACTGGATCCGTGGGTAGTCCGTGCCGAGGTCGTCGAGGCGCAAGGCGGTGACCCCCCAGCCGTAGCCGGAGCCCCGGACCTCGTCCGTCGGCAACTGGCAGGCGATCGCTGTCCTGCCGGACGGCGAGGTCGCGATCAGTAGCGCGCGGGAGAATCCGCGGTAGTTCTTCTCGCTCTCCAGATTCAGCCGGTCGGAGACCTGGATGTGCCACTTGGTCATGTCGACCCACGCGTTCACCGAGCAGTTGCGAAGCTGGTCGGCCGCGTTCTTCGGGAGCGGATCCGCCTTCGCGGCAGCGACCAGCGCGGCCGACGGTTTGTCCCCGCCGGGAATCGTGCAGAAGTAGGGCCCGCCGGAACCGCCGCCCTTCGGTGCGAAGAACTGCGAGCTCACCGACCGGAAGCCGGTAGTTCCCTTCAGCGAGGTCTCCACACCGGGGTACCGCAACGAGCAGCGGCGCTCGGCCTCCTGCTTGGAGATCCGCTGGGCCGCGCCGTCCTCGCCGCGGGGGACCCCCGGGACCGGGCTGAACTGGGAGTTCTCGGTGCCGGCTACACCGGGCTCGTCGCCGCCCGGGGTGAGGTTGGGGATGACGGCGACGGCGAGGGCCACCACCGCGACGCCGGCGATGGCGCCGCCCGCACCCAGGAAGCGGCGGCGGCGCAGGCCGCGGTGGCCTCGGGTGAGGACCGTCGCGGTGTCGAAGTGGTCCAGTGGTTCGGCGTCGGTCAGGCGGTGTAGTTCAGCGCTGACCGTGCGGGTGTCTTCCATCTCGTTCTCCTTCACAGCGCCGGACTCCGTCGCCGATCGATGGCCTTGCGGAGAGTGTCGAGGCCGCGGGCGGCCTGGCTTTTCACCGTGCCCTCCGAGCACCCGAGGATCTCCGCGGTCTGCTCGACCGAGAGGTCCTCGTAGTACCGCAGGACGACGCAGGCACGCTGCCGTGGCGCCAGTGCTCGCAGCGCTTCGAGCACTTCGTCACGGTCAGCGTGCCCGGCCGCGAAGTCGCCGCCGTGGACGGCAGAATCCGGGACCTCGGCGCTGGTGACCTCCCGGCGCCAGGGCCGCCGGCCACTGTCGTACGCGACGTTGACCAGCATCCGGCGGGCGTAGGCGAACGGGTTGCCGGCCCGTTGCACCTTCGGCCAGGCGAGGTACAGCTTGTAGAGCGTCTCCTGGACGACGTCGTCCGCCTTGTGCCGGTCGCCGCCGATCAGGTACGCCGTCCTCCGTAGCGACGGACCGGCCGCCTCCACGAACTCGACGAACGCCTTGTCCCGCTTCGCCATCCGCGCCTCCACTCTCCATGTCCCCCTCAAGACGGAAGGCCCGTTCCTTCAGGTTGCACCTCTGGTGGGGGCAGTTCGCGAGACAGTGGCCGGCCCGGACACAAAAGGAGAGAGGGGATCCCGGGCGGGGGATCCCCTCTCTCTGACCGTGCGCCGCGCTCAGCCGAGTCGGCCGAGGGCGGGGGTCACCAGCGCTTGACGCCGTCCAGCGCGTCGACCAGGCCCTCGCCGAAGAAGGCGTTGTTGGCCGTGGTGCCGGTGCAGCGGGCGTCGACGACGGCCGGGCAGGCCGTGTCGTCGGCGTCGACCCGCAGCGCCTTCTCGATCTCGGCCGGCTTCAGCCACGGGCGGTTCGACTTGATCAGCGCGGCCACCCCGGCCACGTGCGGCGACGCCATCGACGTACCGCTCTTCAGGCCGTACTTGCCGCCGGGGATCGTGGACAGGATGCTGCTGCCCGGCGCCGCCACGTCGATCTTGTTCAGACCGAGGTTGGAGAACCCGCTGCGGATCCCGGCGCGGGTGGTGCTGGCCACGGTGAGGACGCCCGGCAGTTCGGTCGGGATGTCCAGGCACTCGTTGTTGATCGTCCGGCTGATCGGGGTGCCGTCGTTCGGGCTGGCGGTGTCGGTGGTCTTGTTCGCCAGGTCGTAGTTCGCGTTGCCGGCGGCAGCGACCGACAGCACACCCTTGCTGGTCGCGAAGCTGACGGCCCGGCGGACGGCCTCCTGGACCGCGCCCTGGTCACCGTCGTCGTTGCACCAGAACTCCCACGGGTCGATGAAGTAACTGTGGTTCGTCACGTCCATCTTGTGCTCGGCGGCCCAGACCCAGCCGCAGATCGCGTACTCCGGGAAGATGTAGCCGTCGTCGTTGACGACCTTCACCGAGGCGATCCGGACACCCGGCGCGACGCCGACGATGCCGACCCCGTTGCGGGCGGCGCCGACGGTGCCGGCCACGTGGGTGCCGTGGTCACTGGTGGTCGGCCGCCAGACACCGGGAGTGGTGTCCGGTACGCCGTTGTTGTTGCAGCTGACCGAGTTGGCGGCGTCGAAGTTCGGCGCCAGGTCCGGGTGGGTGTCGTCCACACCAGAGTCGTTGATGCCGACCAAAACGCGGTTGCTGCCGTCGCTCTGCTCGTGCGCCTTGTCGGCCTTGATCTGGACCATGTCCCACTGCTCGCCCTCGCGCGGGTCGAGCGCCGGGACGGACTCGTTGGCCTGCAGACCCTTGGTGGTGGCGGGCTTGGCGGCCGCGCCGACCGGACCCTCGGTGACGGCCGTGGTGCGGGTGGCACCGACGGTCTGAACGCTTTTGCCGTTCTTGCCGAGCTTCACGTCGGTCCGGAAGGTCGGGCTGGTCGACTGCGCGATGATCACGCCCAGGTCGCCGTACGACTGGACGACCTTGCCGCCGGCCGCCTCGATCGCCTGCTCGGTCCGGTCGATGTGGATCGGGACCGGCTTGGTGTTGACCACGTAGTTCATCAGGATGCCCGGCTCGGCCGCGGCGGTGGCCGTGGCGGACGGGGACAGCGGCGCGGCGTGGGCAGCGGCAGTGCCGGCGCCGGCGAAAGCCAGGGCCACGACGGCCAGGCCGGCGCTCAGCCGGCGGGTACGAGAGCGTGGGGACAAGACATCTCCTCGTGAAGGCGGTCGGACGGGAACGCTGGCCAGAGCCTAGATCGCCGGTGGCCGTCGCAGGTCCTGGCAAAGCCAAGACACGGGAAACCCTGCACTAATGACGACGCTGTCCACAACTCCCCACATTTGTGGATATGCCTGTGGATAACTTGGTATGTAAGATAGATACAACAGAGATACGTGATCTGAGAGGGTGTTGTGGTCAGCGAGGGTCCGACCAGCGCGTTGGTGCTGGGCGACGAGACAACCGAAATCGCACGAATAGTCGCGGATGCGGCGCCCGGGGTGGAGAAGATCCCCGCGGCGGAGCGCGTCTACGCATATGTGAAGGCAGCCATCCTCGACCGGGTCTACCCCGGCAACGAGTTGCTGACCGAGGGGGAGCTGGCGGCCGCCGTCGGAGTCTCCCGTACTCCGGTCCGAGAGGCGCTGCTGCGGCTGGAGGAGTCCGGCCTGGTCAAGCTCTACCCGAAGAAGGGCGCTCTCGTCCTGCCGGTGCTGGCCCAGGAGGTCAACGACGTACTGGAGGCGCGCGAGCTGATCGAGACGCACGCCGCGGCGAAGGTCTGGCCGCGCCGCAAGCAGCTGGCCGAGAAGCTGGTCCCGCTGGTGCAGGAGATGCGCGATCACCGAAAGGCCGGGGACGCCAAGCAGTTCCTGTTTGCCGACCGGGTCTTCCACGAGGCGATCGTCGGTGCCGCGGGCAACGAGATCCTGGCCAAGCTCTACAACAGCCTGCGCGACCGGCAGGTCCGGATGGGCGTGCCCGGGATCGAGATGCAGCCGGCCCGGATGGACAAGTCCATCGCCGCCCACCAGGAGATGATCGACGCGCTCGGCGGCAACAGCGCCAAGCGCTTCCGCGAGCTCGTCATCGACCACATCCACGTCGCCGCGACGGATCTGCGGGGCTGGCAGTGACCGAACTCCTCTTCCCCCTGGGCGGTCGGCGAGCCTGGGCGGTCTGGGCTACTGCTGTCTTCACCTACCTGGTCACCGTGCTGCACCGCGGCTCGATGAGCGTCGCCGGTCTGCAGGCGGCCGAGCGGTTCGACATCTCGGCGTCCGCGCTGGCCAGCTTCACCGTCGTCCAGTTGACCGTGTACGCCGCGATGCAGGTGCCGGTCGGCATCCTGCTGGACCGCTACGGCTCGAAGCGGCTGCTGATCGCCGCCTCGGGTCTGTTGTTCGTTGCCCAGTCGGCCTTCAGCCTGGTCGACTCCTACCCCGCGGCCCTGGCTGCGCGAGCAGTGCTCGGCGTCGGCGACGCGCTGGTCTTCATCAGCGTGCTGCGCGTCGTCATGTCCTGGTTCCCCGCGCTCAAGCAGCCGGTGATGTCCCAGGTGACAGGCATGCTCGGCGGCCTCGGCGCGATCGTCTCGACAGTGCCGATGGCAGCCGCGTTCCATGCGTTCGGCTGGACCCCCACCTTCGCCGCTGCGAGCGTGCTCAGCCTGGTGGCCGGCCTGGCCGTCCTCCTCCTGCTCAAGGACAGCCCGTACGACGTATCGCCGCACCGCGCGAAGCAGCCGATCGCTCTGGTCCGCCGCAACCTGCGCCGAGCCTGGAAGGAGCCGGGCACCCGCCTCGGCCTCTGGACGCACTTCACCACCAGCTTCTCGGGCGGCACCTTCGGACTGCTCTGGGGCTACCCTTTCCTGGTCCAGGGGCAGGGCGTCGCACCGACCACGGCCGCGGCGATGCTGATCCTGCCGGTGCTGGCCGGGTTCTGCTACGGCCCGCTGGTCGGCCGGTACGCCGCGAAGTTCCCGTTCTACCGGTCCTGGATCGTGCTGGCCGTGATCGGCGGATCGGTGCTGATGTGGACCGTCGTACTGGCGTGGCCGGGCCGGGCCCCGATGCCGGTGCTGCTCCTGCTGATCGTCGTACAGGCTGCTGGTGGGCCCGGCTCGATGCTGGGGCTGGACTACGCCCGGACGTTCAACCCGACGACCCGCTTCGGCGCGGCCAACGGGATGGTCAACACCGGCGGCTTCATCGCGATGCTGATCTGCATCGGGATGGTCGGGATCCTGCTGGACGCCTCGTCCGGTGGCGCGCCGCAGACCCTCGGTGACTTCAAGACCGCGCTGGCCTTCCAGTACGTGCTGTGGGCGGTCGGCACCAGCCAGATCCTGCGCTACCGCCGCAAGGCGCGCGCCACGCTCGCGCGGTACAACCCGGAGATCTACGAAGCGCTCCGGGCGAACCAGATCGTGCCGCTCAAGAACGACACCGGCGAGTTCGCCAAGGTCGGCAGCTGAGCTGAGACAGCCCGTGCCAGCGCCTGGCACGGGCTGTCAGCCCAGTGCCAGGCACCTGACAGCGGGTGGACGCACGGTAGTCCCAGTAAGCAGTAGCCATCTGGGAGGAACCGATGTCCACAACGAACCAGCTCGCCATCTCGGCCGAGGGTCTGGTCAAGAAATATGGCAGTACCACCGCGCTGGACGGCGTGGATCTGAGCGTGCCGACCGGCACCGTGCTCGGCGTCCTCGGCCCGAACGGCGCCGGCAAGACCACCGCGGTCCGGATTCTCGGCACGCTGCTGCGGCCGGATGCCGGTCACGCGACCGTCGGCGGGTTCGACGTCGTCCGGGAAGCGCCGCGGGTCCGCGAGATCATCGGCCTGACCGGGCAGTACGCCTCGGTCGACGAGGACATGTCCGGCCGCCGCAACCTGGTGATGATCGGCCGGCTGCTCGGCCTGCCGCGAGCCCAGGCCAAGGCGCGAGCCGGCGAACTGCTGGAGCGTTTCGAGCTGTCCGACGCAGGGGATCGGATCGCCAAGACGTACTCCGGCGGGATGCGCCGCCGCCTCGACCTGGCCGCGAGCCTGGTCGGCAACCCGAGCATCCTCTACCTGGACGAGCCGACCACCGGTCTCGACCCGCACGCCCGCAACGGGGTGTGGGACACGATCCGCAACCTGGTGCTCGACGGTACGACGGTGCTGCTCACCACGCAGTACCTGGAGGAGGCCGATGCGCTGGCCGACTCGCTGCTGGTCTTCGACAAGGGCCGGGTGGTCGCTGAAGGGCGGCCGGCCGAGCTCAAGGCGCAGGCCGGCAAGAAGTCGCTCGACGTCCGGCCAGCCGAGCCGGGTCACCTCGAGCGGGTCGCCGCGATCGTCTCCGAGGCGGTCGGCGTCCGGCCGACGGTCGATGTCGTGAACGCGCTGGTGAGCGTCCCGGTGCCGGACGGTACGTCGATGCCGGTGGTGGTCCGCCGCCTCGACGAGGCCGGCATCGCGGTCACCGAGCTGGCGCTGCGGCTGCCGAGTCTCGACGAGGTCTTCCTCGCCCTGACCGGGCACGCCACCGAAGTACAGGACAACGCCGTACTGGAAGGAGCGGGCCGATGAGCACCGCGACACTCGAACCAACCGGCACTCCGGCCGCCCACGCGGCCCGCCGCAACCGCCCGTTCGCCTGGGCCGAGCAGAGCCTGACGCTTGCCTGGCGCAACATCGTCCGGATCCGGCAGAATCCCGAAGCGCTGGCGGACGTGACGTTCCAGCCGATCATCTTCCTGCTGCTGTTCCTGTTCGTCTTCGGCGGCGCGATCGCCGGCGGCGGCACCTGGCACGACTACCTGCCCTACCTGCTGCCCGGCGTCCTCGTGCAGTCGGTGGTGTTCTCCACCCTCGGCACCGGCGTCGGCCTGAACGACGACTTCGCCAAAGGCGTCTTCGACCGCTTCCGCAGCTTGCCGATCGCCCGGGTCGCGCCACTGATCGGCGCCGTTCTCGGCGACACGGTCCGCTACCTGACCTCGATCGTCATCTTGATGGTGACCGGCTTCATCCTCGGCTTCCGCTTCGAGAACGGCGTCGGCAACGGCCTGCTCGCCTGCCTGGTGGTGCTGCTCTTCGCCCTGTCGCTGTGCTGGATCTGGGTCTGGCTCGGCCTCAAGCTGAAGACCGCTCAAGGCGTCCAGGGCATCGCCTTCCTGGTGATGTTCCCGCTCACCTTCGGCAGCAACATCTTCGTCCAGTCCGACACCCTGCCCGGTTTCCTCCAGGCGTGGACCAAGATCAACCCGCTCACCTACCTGGTCGACTCGATGCGCGGTCTGATGCTCGGAGGCGACGTCCAGAAGCCGCTGCTGATCACGGTCGCGTGGATGGTGGGGCTGGTAGCAGTCTTCGCTCCGCTCGCAATCCGCGCCTACCGCCAGCGCACCTGAGGACAAACGAACAGCCGGTGGAGCGCCCAAGGCGTCCACCGGCTGTTTGTTCGTTCAGCAGGTAGTGGGAGCTTTCAGGCCGAGGAAGCGAGCGTTGAGATACGCGACGGCAGCGGGTGCGCCGGTGACCGCGAGAACGTTGTGCTCGCTGGCGTAGTCGGTGGACATCGCGACCTTCGTGCCCTTGGCGCACCAGGCATCGCTCAGGTTCTTGCCGACAGCCCACGGGATGAGTTCGTCGAACTTCGAGTGGTAGAGGTAGACCGGAGCCTTCGGGCCGGTGGACCCCATCTTGTTGATGGCCAGCACCTGCTGGGCGACCGGCTCGGCCAGCGGGTCAGCCGAATCGGAGTACTGCTTGACGCTGTGGAAGGCATACAGCGCCTCCTCGACCACGCAGAGATCGTCCATCGCCGCGATCAGCCCACGCCCCTTGGCGTTGAAGATCGACAGCAGCTCCGGATACTCCCGGCTGACCCCAATCGCCGCAGCCAGGAACAACCCGGCAAACGGCCCGCCGTCCATCTGGCGTCCGGCCGCCGCCAGGTCGGCCGGAGTACCACCCGAAGCAACGCCCACGAGATTCAACTCAGGCGCGTACGACGCCTGCAACTCAGCCGCCCACCCAGTCGCCAGGCCGCCACCGGAGTATCCCCAGATCCCGACCTTCGTCCGAGCGGACAGCCCGGCCTCAGGCGAAGCCAGCGTCGCCCGGATCCCATCCAGCACGGCGTGCCCGGACATCCGTCCAGCGCCATAAGCATCGCGCGGACCCTGGTAGTCCGTCACCACCACAGCCCAGCCCTTCGCCACGCCGAGAGCCAGCAGCGGTAACTCCTTCTCCAACCCGGTCCGCAACGTGTACGACGGGTTGCACTGATCGCCCAGCGAATCAGTAGCCGGCTGATAAGACAGCAACGGCCGCGCCCCGAGGTACGGCGTCAGCGGCACGATCACCGTCGACACCACGGTCACCGGTCGATCCTTCGCATCCGTACTCCGCGACTGCACCTGGAACGCCTTCACCGGAATGGGAATCCCCAGCCCGGTCACCGTGACCGGCCGCTTCTTCAGCACCGTCCCGGGTGCCTTCGACTCGTATCCAGCGGCTGGTTGGTAGAACGTGTCCTGGTCAGGCTCGACCAGAGCGGCCGGAGCAGCACCAGCTGGTGGTACAGCAGTCGCAAGTAAGCCAAGTGAAACCACGAGGGCAGTGAGTAGCTGACGTTTCATCCGTTGTCCTTAGCCGTGAGGTGGGGGCGGGAGACCTTGCCGGTTGCGGTGCGGGGGAGCTCATCGAGGAAAACGACGTCGCGGGGGACTTTGTAACGCGCCAGGTTCTCCCGAACGTGACTGCGGATCGTTTCGCCGTCGAGGGACGCGCCATCGGCCAGTACGACGTACAGCCGCAGCCGCTGGCCGAACTCCTCGTCCGGTACGCCGAGCGACGCGACCTCGGCCACGCCGGGCATCGCCTCGACCAGGTTCTCGACCTCGATCGGGAAGACGTTCTCGCCGCCGGAGACGATCATGTCGTCGTCGCGGCCGTCCACGAACAACCGGCCACTCGCGTCGAGATGACCGAGGTCGCCGGTGCTCAGCAGCCCGTCGATCATGTCCTTGTGGCCGCCACCGGAGTAGCCGCCGAAGCTGAGCCCGTTGCCGACGAAGATCCGCCCGGTGGTGTTCGGTCGCGAGACGAGCCGGCCCGAGTCGTCGTACAGGCGGACGTGGCAGCCGACCGGCGTGCGACCCGCAGTACCGGGTGCGGCCAGCCAGTCGTCAGGCATCGCGACGGTGGCGACCGCACACTCGGTGGAGCCGTAGAGATTGTGCAGCACCGGGCCGAAGGCGGCCATCGTCCGATTGCCCAGATCCGTTGGCAGCAAGGCGCCTGCGCTCATGATGACCCGCAGCGAGCTGGTGTCGTACTGCGCCGGCGAAGCCGCCAGGATCCGCTGCAACATGGTCGGTACGACGATCAGCGCGGTCACCCGATGCCGCGCGATCGCCGCCAATGTCGCGTGCGCGTCGAAGCGGCGGCGCACGACGATCGTCGAACCGAGCGCAAGCGTCATGATGAACTGCGTCAGCCCGGTGCCATGGAAGGTCGGCGCCGCGATGAAGACGGTGTCGCCCCGCCGCAACGGCACCCGGTCGAGGAACTGCGCCGCCATCAGCGGTGACCGCACCTGCCGCGGCGCGCCTTTCGGCGTACCGGTGGTGCCGCCGGTCAGCAACACCATCCCGGCTTGCTGCTTGGGCACCTTCAGCGGCCCGTCGTCGTGCGACGCGATCAAAGCTTCAAGTTCACTCGAAGATCCCCATGCCACGAACCGCCGCACTCGAGCCGGTACTGCGGACAGCAACTCCTCGAACTCCTCGTCGTAGACGAGCGCCGAAACTCCTTCCCTGCTGGCGACATCGGCCAACTGCACCCGGCTGAAGCCGGTGTTGAGCAACACCAGCCGGACGCCAAGCTTGCCGCAGGCAATCATCGCGTCGACCGTGCCACGATGGTCGCGGCAGAGCACGCCGATCACGTGCCCCGGTTCGACGCCCGCCGCCGCCCAGCCGCGAGCCAGCGCGTTCGCCCGGCGATCCAGGTCGCCGTAACTGAGCTCGCCGAGCTCGTCGATCAGCGCGAGGTCGGCAGGATCGCGCCGCGCCGCGATGTGCGCCGCGCCGGCGATCGGGCCGAGCCGCCGCATCGCCAACGAGCTGGTCAGTGTGACAACGGGTCTTTTCGGATCGAGCAGTCCCGCGCCGCGCAGTACCCGGATCGCGCGCAGGGTGTCGGCCGGCCTCATGGCGCCTCCCGGGAATCGTGCCCAGACCAAGTGAAAAGCGGGCTTTTCACTTGGAAACTGGTCAGTAATGTAGGACCGATCTGGCTAAGATGGCAAGAGTTCACGCACGGGGTATCGACAAGAGGTGCAATGAGCGAACCCTCCGCACGCCGTTATTCCGGACGCTCCGTCGAGGAGTGGAAGGCGGCGCGACGGGAGCGCCTGCTGGATGCCGCGCTGGAACTGTTCGGGACCGAGGGTTACCCCGCGACCTCGGTGGAACGGCTGTGTGCACTGGCGAAAGTGTCGACCCGGCACTTCTACCACGAGTTCCAGAACAAGGAAGCCGTGCTGCTCGCCGTGCACGCCCAGGTGATCGAGGTGGCGGTCCGCAGTACCGGTGAGGCGCTGGTGGCGACCGCCGACGCGCCGGTCCAGGAAAGAATTGTGGCGGCCGTCGACGGCTACCTGCGGACCGTGATGGCCGACCTGCGCAGGGCCCGGATCTCGTTCGTCGAGGTGGTCGGCGCGAGCCCCGCGGTGGAGGAGCAGCGGATCGCCTTCCGCGAGCTGCTGATCTCCAGCGTGGTCGGGGTCGGCGAGGTGGCGGTCGCGCGCAACGAGCTGACCGACAAGGACTTTCGCTTCCTCGGCCTGTGCTTCATCGGCGCGGTCAACACCGTCGTCTATGACTGGATGCTGACCGACCCACGCCCACCGGAGCAGCAGGTCCAGACGGCGCTGCGCGAGCTGGCCGTCTCACTGATGCTGAGCTGAGCCTCGCCGGCCGCGGAGGATGGCGTCGAGGTCCGGCGGACCGGGCAGGTCGAAACGCTTGCGCAGTTCGTCGGTCGCGTCGTCGCGGCTGAGACTCGCGCCGGCGTCGTAGACGCTCTCGTATCGGGTGTCGCCGAGCTCGGTGCGCAACCGCTCGACGGTACGGCGTACTTCGGAATCCGGCACGGCCCGCATCCCGCGCATCGCGGCGGCGACCCCCAGCATCCGCGCGCCGGTTTCGTACTCGCCGGCCAGCAGGTCCACCTCTGCGGCCGCCTCGACGATGCCCGAGGCAAGCGGCATGTCGTCGGTGTTGAGCGCCAACTCGACGGCGTGCTTGCTGTAGCCGCGGGCCTCAGCCAGTTCGCCCCGCGCGACGGCCACCCGGCCGAGCTGCGCGAGCACCAACGCCTGGCCGTGCGGAGCGATCCGCTCGGCCACCAGGTCGAGCATCGAGTAGGCGCGATCGGCGAGCTCCTTGGCCTCGTCCAGCCGGTCCTCCCGCCGGGCCAGCACGCTGAACCCGATCAGCGCGATCGCCTGCCCACCAAGGCTTCCGTGCTCCTCGGCGAGCTGCAGCGAGCGGTTCAGATCGTCGCGAGAACCGGCGTAGTCGTTCAGCTCGGCCCGGCTGAGCGCCGACTGGGCAAGTAGTTGCGCGACGCCTTCGGTAGTACCCAGCTCGGCCACCAACCGCAAAGCTTCGGTCAGCGAGGCCAATGCGCCGTGGTGATCGCCGATGACGGCCTGGTGGTTGGACAGTCCACGCAAGGCCAGCGAAGTACCCCAACGATCGCCGAGGGCGCGGAAGCCGTCGAGCGCGGTCCCCAGATCGGTGACCATCTGCTCGGGGTCGCCCTCGTTCTCGCGGAACATCGCCGTCATCATCACGGCCATGTTCCGGGTCCAGGCGTCCTCGTGGTGCCGGGCCGCCTCGAGCTCGCGGAAGCAGGTCGCCTTGTCCCGGCGGACCATCGCCCAGACCGCGTTGGTGAACCGGCCGACGCCCGACTCGGCCACCACCCGGTGCCGCCGGCTCAGCCACCGTACTTCGGCCAGCCCGCGGATCGCCCCGCCGAACTGGGCCGACGGATCCTCCCCGTTCGACAGCGTGCCGATCGCGTACATCATCAACGTCATCGCCCGCAGCATCGGATCACTCGGCCCGCGGAGGGCAAGCGTCGCCTCGAACCAGGCGACCGCCTCGGCCGGCCGGCCGCGCATGTTCCAGTACTCGCCGAGCACCGAGACCTGGCTGAGCGCCAGCTGCGAATCACCAGTGTCGACTGCTGTCCGTAGCGCGTCGAGCAGGTTCTCGTTGTCCGTGTCCAAGCGCGCGATCCACTGCAACTGCTCGCCCGTGTGCAGGTTGGGCCGTGCCTGCTGCAGCATCTTGCTGAAGTACGCCGTGTGCGCCGCGCGAACCTGGTCGGTCTCGCCCGACGCCGTGAGCTGCTCGGCGCCGTACGCCTTCACCGTCTCGAGCATCCGGTAGCGAACCGATCGCTCGTCAGCGGTCGCATCGATGAGCGACTTGTCGACCAGGGAGGCAAGCACTCCGAGTACCGCCTCGGGCGGAAGGTCGGGCCCACTGCAGATCTGCTCAGCGGCTTCGAGGGTCGCGCCACCGGAGAAGAGGGAGAGCCGCCGGGCGACCGCTTGCTCGTCGGTGCCGAGCAGGTCCCAGCTCCACTCCACTACTGCGCGCAGCGTCTGGTGCCGGGGGAGGGCAGTCCGGGATCCGCTGGTGAGCAGGCGGAATCGGTCGTTGAGGCGCTCGACGATCTGCGGCGGGGTGAGCGCGCGCAACCGGGCCGCGGCCAGCTCGATCGCCAGCGGCATTCCGTCGAGGCGGCGGCAGATCTCGGCGATCGCCTGCCGGTTCTTGTCGATCACGGCGAAGTCCGGCCGTACTGCGCGGGCGCGGTCGACGAACAGCTGGATCGACGGGTAGCTGTCGTCCTCGCTGTCGATCGGCGGCAGGCCGAGCGGGCCGACCTGGTGCAGATGCTCGCCTGGGATGCTCAGTGGCTCGCGGCTGGTCGCCAGCACCCGCAGCCGGGGGCAGGACGCGAGCAGCGAGTCGACCAGGTCGGCCACCTCCTGGACGAGATGCTCGCAGTTGTCGAGCACGAGTAGCACCCGGCGATCGGCGATCACGTCGACAAGTCGCTGGGCGGCCGCGCGGCTGGTCGGGAACTTCGGGGCGAGACCGGTCTGCAGGCTGTCGACGTACTCGCTGGCGCCGAGAGCGCCGAGGATCGCGGGCGCGACGTCGGCCGCGTCGGCAAGCGGGGCCAGCTCGACGAACCAGATGCCGTCACCGGTGTGCTCGACCAGCGACCGGCCGGTCTCGGTGGCCAACCGGGTCTTGCCGGAGCCACCCGGGCCGACCATGGTGACCAGGCGAGTGCCGTTGCCGAGCAGCCGGGCCAGCTCGGCGACGTCGTCCGCCCGGCCGACGAAACTGGTCATCGGAGCGCGAAGGTTGTTGCGCGGAGCAGCACTCCGAGCAGCCGGTACTGCGGCGGTGGTGGCGACCGGGTCGATCGCGTCGCCGCGGAGTACGGAGACGTGCAGGTCGCGGAGTCTGGCGCCGGGATCAGCGCCCAGCTCGTCGGCCAGGGTGGTCCGCACCCGCTCGTACGCCGCCAGCGCCTCGGCTTGCCGGCCGTCGGCGTACAGGGCTCTGATCAGGAGTTCGTGCACCCGTTCGCGGAGCGGGTGGGTGACGCTGAGGTGTTCCAGCTCCGGGGTGACCTCACGGGCGTTGCCGCTCTTCACCGCTGCCTCGGCGAGATCCTCCGAGGCGCCCAGCTTCAGTTCCTCCAGCCGGTCGGCCTCGATCGCGGCGAACGGGAGGTCCCGCAGATCGGCCAGCGCGTCGCCGCGCCAGAGCCGCTCGGCCTGGGTGAGCAGCGCCTTGGCCTGGTCCGGGTCGGTGCTCAGCAGCAGGCGGCCGCGGCGTACCAGCTCTTCGAACTGCAGCGCGTCGACGGACTCGGGCGAGATGGTCAGCGTGTAGCCGGCCGGGCCGGACTGGACCGAGATGCTCGACTCGGTCGCGGGCAGGCCGGCCCGCAGCCGCGAGACGAGGGACTGCAAAGCGTTGGCACTGGGTGCTCCGGTGCCCCACAGGTCGTCGACCAGGGTCTCGACCCCGACCGGCCGGCCCGCGCTCAGCGCCAGCCTGGCGAGCAGGCCGCGCAGCCGGACTCCGCGGACGTCCAGCGGAGATCCGTCGGCCGCCCACATCGCGAGAGGACCGAGCACCGCTATGCGCACCCCACCAGCCTCCCATATCCGCCCGTCCTAACCCCTGTCGTTTGTCACATCCGCAGGCGCTGGAAATGCCTTAGTGTCGGCTGGTGACCGAGATCTCCGCTCAGACCCAGTCCGCCCTCAGCCGGATCGTCGCCGAACGCCAGGCCAAAGGCCGCGTCCCCGGACTCGTCGGCGCCGTCGCCCGTGACGGCGCGCTGGCCTGGTCCGAAGGGGTCGGCTCGGCCGATCTGGACCAGCCCGGCGTCGCGCCGACCGCCGATACGCAGTACCTGATCGCCTCGCACAGCAAGACCTTCACCGCGGTCGCGATCATGGCGCTGCGGGACGAGGGCAAGCTCAGCCTGGACGACCACCTCGACACCCTGCTGCCCGAGACCAAGCACGGCGGCGTCACCATCCGGCAGATGCTCAGCCACGTCAGCGGCATGCAGCGCGAACCGGTCGGCGACGTCTGGGACCAGATGACGTTCCCCGGGCGCGACCAGCTGCTGACCGGCTGGAACGAGGCCGAGCGGATCGGCAAGCCACACCACCGGTTCCACTACTCGAACCTGGCCTACTCGCTGCTCGGCGAGGTGGTCGAGCGGCTCGACGGGCGCAGCTGGTACGAGTCGGTGCAGGCGCGGATCCTGCGGCCGCTGGAGATGACCCGGACCTCGGTCAGCTTCGACGGCGGACCGGCCGCGCAGGGGTACTACGTGCCGCCGTTCAGCGATGTGCCGGTCAAGGAGCCGGTGCTCGACATCGGCGCGATGAACGCCTGCGGCGGCCTGGCCAGTACTGCGGGCGACCTGGCCAAGTGGGCGTCGTTCATCGCCGACCCGGTGGCCGAGGTGCTGTCCGGCGACACCATGGACGAGATGTGCGCGCCGCAGATCATGGTCGACGAGCGCTGGAACCTCGGTTTCGGCCTCGGCTTCATGCTGTTCCGCCTCGGCGACCGCGTCACCGTCGGCCACACCGGCGGCATGCCCGGCCACATCACCGGCACCTTCGTGCACCGCGCGTCGGGCACGGCCGGCATCGCCCTGATGAACACCACCTCGGCTCCCGACCCGGCCGGGCTGGCCACCGACCTGCTCCTCAAGGTCCTCACCGACGACCCAGAGAAGCCCGCTGCCTGGACCCCTGGCAGCACGGTCCCCGCCGACCTCACCGGCGTACTGGGCACCTGGTTCTCCGAAGGCAGCCCGTTCACCTTCTCCATCTCCGGCGGCACCCTCCAGGCAACCGCCCAAGGCGCCCCCGACTGGAAACCCCCGGCCGTCTTCGAGAAGGTCTCCGAAGACATCTACCGCACAGTCTCCGGCCGCGAAGCCGGCGAACTCCTCCGCATCACCCGCGACGAGACCGGCACCCCGACCACGCTCCACTGGGCCACCTACCTCTGCACCCGTCAGCCATATGCGTTCGGTGAGTGGCTGAAGCTTTGACCCCGAGGTAGCTCACTGGCTACGTTTGTCGACAACCGTCGGTCGCCTGAGGCGATTGAGCGCGAGGCCCCACTCCGGTGGGGCCTCTCCCATTTCCACGGTGTCGGGAGATGAGGCGGCGAGGCCGCCCAAACCGGTACGCAAAAAAAACGACCCCCGAAAGAGGGGGTCGTTGTAGCCGGGCGTACCGGCATTCGGCCTTCAGAATACCACGCCGCGTGCGCCACATCCCGAACAGGAGATCAAGGCGTGGGCACCGTCGCCGCTTATATCGATGGCTTCAACCTGTACTACAGCATGAAGAACAAGTACGGCCGGAAGTACCTCTGGCTCGACCTGGTGAAGCTCGCGAGCTACCTCCGACCGGAGGACGAGGTGGTCCAGGTCCGCTATTTCACGACGATCGTCCGCGGTGAACCAGCCGCCGCCGCCAACCAGATCCACTACGTGGACGCACTCCGCTCCCACTGCGGCACGATCCTCGACGTACAGATCGGCTGGTTCAAGCGGCGAACTCTGTCTCCGTGCAAGCTGTGTGGTGAACACTGGCAGTGCGAGTGCCCTCGGCGACCGCGATCCTTCGAAGAGAAGGAGACGGATGTCGCCTTGGCCGTTGCGATGGTCGAGGATGTGGCAGCGGGTCTCGCCGATCTGACCTTGCTGGTGAGTGCGGACTCCGACTTCGCGCCGGCGGTGGCTGCGATCAAGCGTGTCCGGCCGGCACAACCAGTGATTCTGGCGATGCCGTCCGGCAGCATCCAACCGCACAAGCGGTTCGTGGACATCGGCTACTTCACCATCTCCGAGACGGCTCTTCGCCGATCCCAGTTGCCGGAGCAGATCTACGACCCGGTCGGCAAGAAGAGCCGTCGGCGACCGGAGAAGTGGTTCTGACCGCCGCCGCCCTTGTCAGTTGTAGCTGCGGTGGCCGTCGATGAGTTCGCGGATGATGTCGAGGTGGCCGACGTGGCGGGCGGTCTCCTCGATCATGTGGCACAGGATGTAGCGGGTGGAGGCGGCGCCGCCCGGGCGGACGGCGACGGCTGCCTTCTCCACGTCGTCGAGGGAGACGCCGGCCACGATCTCGTTCGAGCGGGCGCACTCGGCGTCGTACTCGTCGAGCAGCTGGGCCAGCGGCACGTCGTCGACGAACATCTCGGCGTCGACGTGGCCGTCCTCGGTCCACGGGGTCTGGCCGGTGTCGGGGACGCCGGCCAGGTTGAGGTGGAACCAGGAGTACTCGACCCAGCGCAGGTGCGCGACGATGCCCGCCACCGTCATCAGCGGGGAGGTCGGCAGCAGTTGGCGATGGGCGTCGGCCTCCGACAGGCCTTCGCACTTCATCCGGACGAACGACCGCTGGACGTCCAGCCAGCCGATCAGTTGGGTCCGCTCGTCGGAGGTCAGGGGCGGCCGCGCTACAGGAGTCATCTGCCGCACCCTAACCATCAGTACCGCGGACGCCTACTCATTTAGCAGTCGCGCCTTGACCTCGTTCTTCAGCACCTTGCCGACCTTCGACCGCGGCAGGTCGGGCCAGACCACCACCTGCTTGGGCGCCTTCACGCTGCCGAGCTTGCTCTTCACGTAGTTGCGGACCTCGGACTCGGTCACCGTCAGCCCGGGGTGCAGCTGCAGGACGGCGGTGACCCGCTCGCCCCACTTGCCGTCGGGGAGGCCGACAACCGCGCAGTCGCGGATCGCCGGATACGTCATCAACGCCTGCTCGACCTCTGCCGAGTACACGTTGAATCCGCCCGTGATGATCATGTCTTTCGCCCGATCCACTATGTAGAGGTAGTTGTCTTCGGCCAGGAACCCGATGTCCCCGGTGTGGTGCCAGCCGTACTGCGAGGCGGCGGCGGTCGCCTCGTCGTTCTTGTAGTACCCAGCCATCACCAGCGAACCCCGGACCACGATCTCGCCGCGTTCGCCGGTGCCCAGCAGCCGCCCGTCGTCGGCCATGATCGCCACCTGGGTCAGCGGCGACGGCCGGCCGGCCGAGGCGAACCGCTCGATCGCGGGCGTCCCGTCGGCGTGGAAATGGTCGGCCGGAGCCATCGTCGAGATCATCATCGGCGCCTCGCTCTGCCCGAACAGCTGCGCCATCACCGGTCCGATCCGGGTCAGCGCTTCCTCCAGCCGGGCCGCCGACATCGGCGCGGCGCCGTACCAGAAGCACTGCAGGGAACCGAGGTCCGTGCCGGCCAGCGAAGGATGCGCGAGCACCATGTAGATCAGCGTCGGTGGCAGGAACGTATGGGTGACCCGATGCTGCTCGACCAGCCGCAGGAACTCGTCCAGGTCGGGCGCCGGCATGATCACGACCTCGCCGCCGAGCGTCAGAACCGGAAAGCACAGCACCCCGGCGGCGTGGGTCAGCGGCGCCAGCGCGAGGTACACCGGCCGTCCGTCGAACGGGTAGCTCATCAGCGTGATCGCCGACATCGTCTCGAGGTTCCGCTCGGTCAGCATCACTCCTTTCGGCCGCCCGGTGGTGCCGCCGGTGCCGACCAGCATCGCGGTGTCGTCCAGTGGCTCCAGCGACCACGGATCCGCCGGTACGCCGGCCAGCCACTCGTCCAGGCTGATTGCCCCAGGCAATGATTCTTCCAGGCAGATCACCGTGGTCAGCTTGGGCAGCTCGGGCAGGATCTTCTCCACCAGCGGCAGGAACGCGCGCTGGAAGATCAGCGCGGAGCAGTCGAAGGTGTCCAGCAGGTCGCGGTTCTCGGCCGCCTCGTTGCGCGGGTTCACCGGGCACCAGACGGCGCCGGCCCGGGCGATCCCGAAGACACAGGCGAACGAGATCGGGTTGTTCGCGGACAGGATCGCCACCTTGTCGCCTGGCAGGATCGCCGACCGGTGCAGTGCACGGCCGACCTGCCACGACAGTTGCTGCACCTCCCCGTAGCTCAGCGAAGTACCGGCCATGGTCAGGCAGGGCTCGTCGGCGCCGAGTGAAGCGCCTTTGTCGAGATAGTCGTACAGCCTCACGCGAACTCCAGGTGGTACAGGTGCGGGGGAACTCTCAGGGGGTGAAGTGGAGCGCCCCCGCACCTGGCTTCAGTGGTGGACGGTCACGACCGGCTCGCGGACGAGGATGCCGGGGAGAAGTCCTTCGGCGGTGGAGCTGTCTCCCCGGACGACGGGTTCGGCGACCCTCACATCCCCATCCCGCCGTCCACCGGGAGGCCGGCGCCGGTGATGAACCGGGCCGCGTCCGAGGCCAGGAAGACGACCGCGTCGGCCATGTCGGAGACCTCGCCGAGCCGGCCGAGCGGGGTCAGCCCGATGACGTCCCCGACGGCTGCCTCGGCCGACGGCCAGAGCCCGAGCGTGACCATGTCGGCCGCGAGCTTCATGCCCATCGTGGTCGGCACCAGACCGGGGTACACACAGTTCACCCGGACGCCGTAGCCGAGCTTGCCGGCCTCCATCGCCGCCACCCGGGTCAGCCGGTCGACCGCGGACTTGGTCGCGGAGTACCCGGCAATACCGGGGAAGGGGATCGTCGCCGCGACGCTGGAGATGTTGACCACCGAGCCACCAGTCCCGGCGGGTCCCTCCGGCCGCATCGCGCGGAACGCGTGCTTGACGCCCAGCGCGGTGCCGAGCACGTTGATCTCCAGCATCCGGCGGACGTCGGCCGGGTCGAGGTCGATCACCAGACCGGACAGTTCGACGCCCGCGTTGTTCACCAGGATGTCCAGGCCGCCGAGCTCGGTGATGGTGGCGTTGACCGCCGCCTCCCAGTTCGCGTCGTCGGTGACGTCCAGCGGCACGAAGGCGGCGGTGGCGCCGGTGTCCTTCAGTGCCTCCGCGGTCTCCTTGCCGAGATCCTCCGCGATGTCGGCGATCACCACCGAGGCGCCGGCCGCGGCCAGGGCCTGGGCCATGCCGGCGCCCAGTCCTTGCGCACCGCCCGTCACCAGGGCCTTCCGTCCGGTCAGGTCGTACACGCTCATGCGATCTCCCCTTCGCTCGGCTGTCTGCTCAGGGTTGCCAGGATTTTGACACTCGTCAAGACTTTCTTGGACAACTGTCAAGAAAATCTCCGGCACAGGTTAAACTTTCAGGAGATGACACTGGAGGAGGCAGCCGTGACCGAGGTGACGGACCGGATCTCGCGCCGCCAGGTGGACAAGTTCGCTGAGCGTCGGGCCCAGCTGGCCACCTCCGCGCTGCGCACCCTGTCCGAGCTCGGCTACGCCCGCACCAGCCTGCGCGAGATCGCCCAGAACTCCGAGTTCTCGCACGGTGTCCTGCACTACTACTTCCGCGACAAGGTCGAGCTGATCACGTACTGCGTGAAGCTCTACAAGGCCGAGTGCGTCACCCGCTACGACCAGATCGTGGCCACCGCCCGCTCCGCCGACCAGTTGCGCACCGACTTCGCCCAGGCGCTAGCCACCACCTGCGCCGAGGACGGCACGATGCACCGCCTCTGGTACGACCTGCGCAACCAGGCGCTGTTCGAGGAGTCGTTCCGCGAGGACGTGCTGGAGATCGACCAGACCCTCGAGCTGATGATCTGGCGGATCGTCTCGACGTACGGCGACCTGAGCGGCACCCCGATCACGGTCTCGCCGTCGACGGCCTACGCCCTCTTCGACGGTCTCTTCCAGCAGGCTCTGCTCCGGCACCTCTCGGACCAGCCCAAGGCACTCGACGACCTCCGCGACGGCGTCGAGCGCACGCTCCCCAAGCTCCTCATCCCCTGAGCGCCCCGGTCCCTCCCCACCCCGCTTTCCCTAACCTCAGCCTGACCGCCTGCGGTCGTCGCGGATGCGCTTCGCTTTCCCTAGCGAGCGCTCCAGCGCGTGCGGCGGCAGGACCTCGACGGCGGCTGTCACGCCCACTCGGTCCTTGACGCGACGGGACAAGGCTGAGGCTGCCGTCGCGTAGGACGAGACCGGGAGGTCGGGGGCGGCCTCGACCTGGACCGTCAGCTCGTCCATCCGGTTCGGGCGGGTGAGGACGCAGAGGTAGTGCGGGGTGAGGCCCTCGACCAGCAGGAGTTGTTCCTCGATCTGGGTCGGGAAGACGTTGACGCCGCGGACGATCATCATGTCGTCGGTCCGGCCGGTGATCTTCTCCATCCGGCGCATGCCGGGGCGGGCGGTGCCGGGCAGCAGCCGGGTCAGGTCGCGGGTGCGGTAGCGCAGTACCGGGAAGGCTTGTTTGGTGAGGGTGGTGAAGACCAGCTCGCCGACCTCGCCGTCGGGCAGCACCTCGCCGGTGACCGGGTCGATGATCTCGGGGTAGAAGTGGTCCTCCCAGATGTGCAGACCGTCCTTGGTCTCCACGCACTCCTGCGCGACGCCCGGGCCCATCACCTCCGACAGACCGTAGATGTCGACCGCGTGCATACCGGTCTTGGTCTCCACCTCGGTGCGCATCTGCTCGGTCCACGGCTCGGCGCCGAAGATCCCGACCCGGAGCGAGGTCTCCCGAGGATCCATGCCTCGGGCAACCATCTCGTCGATGATGGAGAGGAAGTACGACGGCGTCACCATGATGATCCGGGCGCCGAAGTCGCGGATCAGGTCGACCTGGCGCTCGGTCATCCCGCCGGAGACGGGGACGACGGTGCAGCCGAGCCGCTCGGCGCCGTAGTGCGCGCCCAGCCCACCGGTGAAGAGTCCGTACCCGTAGGCGACATGGCAGACGTCACCCGCGCGGCCGCCGGCAGCACGGATCGAGCGGGCGATCAGGTTGGCCCAGGTGTCGATGTCGTCGCGGGTGTAGCCGACGACGGTCGGGCGGCCCGTCGTACCGGAGGAGGCGTGCACGCGGACGACTTCTTCTCGCGGTACCGCGAACATGCCGAACGGGTAGTTGTCGCGCAGATCCTGCTTGCCGGTGAAGGGCAGCCGGCTCAGGTCGGACAGGTCCTGCAGATCGTCGGGCTTGAAGCCGACGCCGTCCAGCGCGGCCCGGTAGTGCGGCACGTTCTCGTACGCCGCGCGCACGGTCTTCTGCAGGCCGGCCAGCTGCCGCGCCCGCAGTTCGTCGACGGACAGCTTCTCGCCGTCGTCCAGCAAATCGGCAGGACAAGCTTCACCAAGAAAACGTTCGGTCATGCGGGTGACCTTTCAGGGGCGCGCCAGCAGGGTCGCGATGCCCTGGCCGACTCCGATGCACATGGTGGCCAGCGCGTACCCGGCTTCGCGGTGGCGAAGCTCCAGGGCGGCGGTGAGGGCGAGACGCGCGCCGGACATGCCCAGGGGGTGACCCAGGGCGATGGCGCCGCCGTTCGGATTGACGTGTTCGGCGTCGTCGGGCAGGCCGAGCTCACGCAGTACTGCGAGGGACTGGGCGGCGAACGCCTCGTTGAGTTCGATCACACCCACGTCGGACAAGGCGACACGGGCGCGAGCAAGCACCTTGCGGGTCGCCGGGACCGGGCCGATACCCATGATCCGCGGTGGCACGCCGGCGGCCGAGGTCCCGACGATCCGGGCCAGCGGAGTCACGCCGAGCCGCTCGACGGCCTCGCCGCTCATCACCAGCAGGGCCGCGGCGCCGTCGTTGACGCCGGACGCGTTGCCCGCGGTGACCGTCCCCGGGTCGCGGAACGGAGTCTTCAACCCGGCAAGGGCTTCCAGTGAGGTCTCGCGCGGGTGCTCGTCGATATCGACGACGGTCACCGCGCCGCGCTTGCCCGGCACCTCGACCGCGACGATCTCCTCGGCGAGCCGACCGTTGGCAGCAGCCTTGGCCGCGCGCTGCTGGCTGTGGAAGGCGAACAGATCCTGGTCCTCGCGGGAGATCGAGAAGTCGGCCGCGACGTTCTCGGCGGTCTCCGGCATCGAGTCGATCCCGTACTGCTTCTTCAGCACCGGATTGACGAACCGCCAGCCGATCGTGGTGTCGAAGATCTCCGCCTGCCGGGAGAAAGCCGAAGTTGCCTTGGGCATCACGAAAGGTGCCCGTGACATCGACTCGACGCCACCGGCCAGCACGATCTCGTTGTCACCGGCAACGATTGACCGGGCCGCCGCGGCGACCGCGTCGAGTCCCGAGCCGCAGAGCCGGTTGATGGTCGAGCCCGGCACGCTGTCGGGCAGGCCGGCCAGCAGCGAGGCCATCCGGGCCACGTTGCGGTTGTCCTCGCCGGCCTGGTTCGCGCAGCCGAGGAAGACGTCGTCGATGGTCGCCGGGTCGAGGGCCGGGTGCCTGGCGAGCAGGGCGCGCAGGGCATGCGCCGCGAGATCGTCCGGCCGGACCGAGGCGAGCGCGCCGCCGTACCGGCCGATCGGGGTGCGAACGCCGTCCACCAGATAGGCCACGCGGGTCATGAGTCCTCCTTGACGATGGTTCCGGACAACTGACGGCTGCGGCCGCGGAACTCGGCGATCACATCGTCGCCCCGCCGGACCGTCACGTCATAGATCCCGTTCTTCCCGTACTGCGTCCGCTCCCGCGCCTCGGCGGTGAGCAGGTCGCCGCGCTGGGCGGGCGCGACGAAGACGATGTCGCAGGCCTGGGCCACGGTCACCAGGTTGCGCGAGTTGCAGGCGAAAGCGAAGGCCGAGTCGGCCAGCGTGAAGATGAACCCGCCGTGCGCGATCCCGTGCCCGTTCACCATGTCGTCGCGGACCGGCATCTCGAGCACCGCCGCGCCCTCGGTGACCGAGACCAGCCGCATCCCGAGCAGGGCGCTGGCGGAGTCGTCGGCCCACATCGCGGCGGCGACCTGACTGGCTAGTTCCTGGCCCATGTTGTGACACTCTAGCCCTGATCTGGTCGTGGACTGTAACATCCTCGTTATGACTACTGACTGGCTGGCAGCGCACCGCGAACGACTCGACGGCGCGCTGAGCGCGATCCGCAGCCGTGGCTACTACTCCGCCTACCCGGAGTCGCCCAGCCCGCGGGTCTACGGCGAGACGGCGGCCGCGGACGGCAAGGCGGCGTTCGAGGCCCACCGCGGTACGACGTACGCGGTGGAGACGCCGGGCGCGAACGGCACGGTCAGCTCCGAGGAGTCGCCGTACGGCGTCGCCCTGGACGTCCAGTACCCGCGCACCACCGAGTCCGGGCTGGACGAGCTGCTCGAGGCGGCTCAGAAGGGTCTGAGGGACTGGCGCAAGGCCGGGATCGACGGTCGGGTCGGCGTCACGCTGGAGATCCTCGACCGGCTGCACAAGCGGATCTTCGAGCTGGCCAACGCGGTCCAGCACACCAGTGGTCAGGCCTTCGTGATGGCCTTCCAGGCCGGCGGCGCGCACGCGCTGGACCGGGCGCTGGAGGCGATCGCCTACTCGTACGAGGAGATGAGCCGCTACCCGGCGACCGCGATCTGGGAGAAGCCCGCCAAGGGCGACCCGATCCGGCTGGAGAAGAACTTCACCGTCATCGGCCGCGGCGTCGCGCTGGTGATCGGCTGCAACACCTTCCCGACCTGGAACTCCTGGCCAGGCCTGTTCGCCTCGCTGGTCACCGGCAACGCGGTCGTCGTCAAGCCGCACCCGCTGGCTGTACTGCCGCTCGCGATCACCGTCGAGGTGGCCCGCGAGGTGCTCGCCGAGGCCGGTTACGACCCCAACCTGGTCACCCTGGCCGCCGAGCATCCGGGCGACGGGCTGGCCAAGCCGCTCGCGCTGCGCCCCGAGGTCAAGCTGATCGACTTCACCGGCGGCAGCGAGTTCGGTGAGTGGCTGGAGCACAACGCGACCCAGGCGACGGTGTTCACCGAGAAGGCCGGCGTGAACGCGGTCATCATCGACTCGACCGACTCGTTCAAGGCGCTCTGCAACAACCTCGCCTTCACCCTGTCGCTGTACTCCGGCCAGATGTGCACCACCACCCAGAACCTGTTCGTCCCCGCCGACGGGATCGAGACCGACGAGGGGCACAAGTCCTTCGACGAGGTCGGCGCCGGCCTGGCGAACTCGATCAGCAAACTGCTCGGCGACGACGCCCGCGCGGTCGAGCTGCTCGGCGGGATCGTGAACGAGGCCGTGGTCAGCCGGCTCGAGCTGGTCCCGGAGTACGGCGAGGTGGTGCTGGAGTCGCGCGCGATCCAGCACCCGGCGTACGCCGATGCCGTGGTCCGGACGCCGCTGCTGCTCGCCGTCGACGCGAAGAGCGAGGACGTTTTCGGCCGCGAGTGCTTCGGCCCGGTCTCCTTCCTGGTCCGCACCAGCGGCACCGCGGAGTCGATCGAGCTGTTCCGCAAGACGGTCGCCGCGGGCGGCGCGATGACGGCCGGCGTCTACTCGATCGACGAGGCAGTGCTGGACGAGGTGCGGGATGCCGCCCTCGACGTCGGCGTCGCGTTGTCGGAGAACCTGACCGGCCAGGTGTTCGTGAACCAGTCGGCCGCGTTCAGCGATTTCCACGGCACCGGAGCGAACCCGGCCGCGAACGCCACGTACACCGACGGCGCATACGTTGCGAGTCGCTTCCGCGTCATTCAGTCTAGGCGTCATGCCTGACGCCGAGAATCTGCAGGAAGTATTCGCGTACTACGACAGCTGGCTGGCCTTCAACCAGCGCTACCAACGGGTTCCCGGGGTCCAGGCCGCCGTGTTCGCGGAGGACGCGATCGCGTTCTCCGCGGCGTACGGGCAGGCCGACGTCGAGCAGGGCGCCGCGCTGACCGAACAGCACCTGTTCCGGATCGCGTCGCACTCCAAGACGTTCACCGCGACCGCGGTCCTGCAGCTGGCCGAGCAGGGCAAGCTGCGGCTGGACGACAAGGCCGCGATGCACGTCACCGAGATCGTCGGCACGACGCTGGGCGAGCGCACCGTCCGCGACCTGCTCAGCCACGCCGGCGGGGTCACCCGGGACAGTCAAACGGCCGACTTCTGGCAGCTCGGACTCGCCTTCCCCGACCGTGAGCTGCTGATCGACGTGCTCAAGGAGCCGGACTCGGCGGTGCTGGAGGACAACGACCGGTTCAAGTACTCCAACATCGGCTACGGCCTGCTCGGGCTGATCGTCGAGGCAGTCTCCGGTACGTCGTACAACGACTTCGTGCGGACCGGGATCGTCGAGAAGCTCGGCCTGGCCAACCTCGGTCCCGAGCTGGATCCGGTCCGGACCGCCGAGTACGCGGTCGGCTACAGCTCTCTCTCGTACGCCGACCAGCGGGTGCCGATCGACCACATCGACACCGGAGCCTTGGCCTCGGCGACCGGCTTCTTCGGCACCGCGAGCGACGTGGTGACCTACTGGTCGGCGCATCTGCCGGGCGACGACCGGTTGCTGACCGACGGGTCGAAGCGGCTGATGCAACACCCCTGGTGGAAGACGACGGACGCCGAGTGGCCGAAGTACGGGCTGGGCCTGCAGCTCTGGAAGATCGGCGAGACGGAGTTGTTCGGGCACAGCGGCGGTTATCCGGGGCACATCACCTTGTCGATGGTCGATGCCGAGCGCCGGCTGGTGGTCACCGTGCTGACGAACGCGATCGACGGCCCGGCGCGGCAGCTCACCGAGGCCGCGTTCAAGCTGCTCGACCTGGCCGAGTCGAAGCCGCGTGAGTCGACCGAAGGCCTGGAGCGCTTCACCGGTCGCTACGCGAACCTGTGGGGTGTGATGGACATCGTTCAGCTCGGTGGACGGCTCTACGCGATCGACCCGACCTCCTCCGATCCGGCAGCCGAGCCGACCAGCCTCGAGCCGGACGGCGACGCCCTGCGGATCACCGGCGGCTCCGGGTACGGCGCCTTCGGCGAGACCTACCGGTTCGTCTTCGGGGCCGACGGCGAGGTGGAGTCGGTCCGGGGTTCCAGCGGGCTGTCGCACCCGATCGACACCTTCACCCTTCCGGACCGAGTGCGGGTGAGTAGCTTTGAGGCATGACCATCCACGGGGATCATCCGTTCCTGCCACCTGAGTCGGAGCGGAGCCCGGTCCGGCGGTTCCGCGGCCGGTTGCCGTCGCCGGTCGGATTGTGGACGACGCAGTACGAGGGCAAGCGGGCCGGGCTGACCGTTTCGTCGATGCTGGTCGCGGACGGCGAGCCCGGCTACGTGGTCGGGTTGATCGACCCGGACTCGGACCTCTGGGAAACGTTGCGCAAGGCAAGGACCGCGGTGGTCAGTCTGCTCGGCGGCCCGCACCAGCAACTCGCCGACGCCTTCGGGTACGTCGCGCCGGCGCCGGGCGGGCCGTTCCGGATGATGGAGTGGAGCGAGACTGAGTGGGGTCCGGCGCCGGTTGGGGTGAGCACTTGGGCTGGGTGTCGGTTGGTGTCGGTGGATCCGCCTGAAGTCGGCTGGGCTCTGCAGGTGCAGTTGGAGATCGTGCAGGTGGAGCTTGGAGCGGATGAGTTGCCTGCCCTGGTCCATCGCCGTGGCCGTTACACGACGTTTTAACTGCAGACGCCCGCGCCGGCTCCTTCGTCGCCTGCTCCCCACCCCCCAGCTCCCTCGCTCCTTCGTCGCTCGTCCCGCTGCCGTGACAGCACTGACGGGGTCGTCAGCCTGTTGCGGTGACGGGCTGCTCCGCGCGGTAGTCAGGTTCATGCGGGCGACTGGCTCCGGTGGCCGTGGCTTGCTGGCAGCTTGTTAGCTGGCTACCCGACCTCTAGCGCAACTCGACCTGCAGCCTCAGGTACGGGCGTAGTACGACCGGCCCCAGCAGCCCGGACGGCAGCGCCTGGCCGCGGCTGTTGGCGCCCGTGTTCGTCACCCTCACCACAATGCTGTTAGCCCCGGCACGGAGTACGGGCGTGACGTCGACCCTGTACGGCGCCCACAGCCGGGCCGGCAAAGCAGTGCCGTTGATCGTCACCTCCGCCACCTCGCGGACATCACCGAGGTCCAGCGTCCAACCATGCCCAGCCGGATCGACCGTGAACTCCTTCTCGTAGACCCCAGCCCCGGAGAAGCCAGCCTCGATCCCCGTCCAGGACCCCAGCAGCCGCCGAGTCGTCTCAGCCCCCGCGCGATCGAAATGGAAGTCCCACTCACCGCCGATCGCAACCGGAGTCAACGGATCCGCCACAGTGACCGACCCACTGAAGACCTTGCGCCCGTCGATCGCACTCACACTGACAGGCCCCGGGCCGACCACCCGCACGGTCGCCCGCCGAGAACTCCCGTTGAACTCAACACCCTCCACCGGCGCCGAAGACGCGACAGCATGCGGAAGCGCCGTTCCCTGCTTGAAAACCACCAGCACCATCGCCTTGGGCTCCAGCACCAACGGAATCTCCGTCCGCTTCCCCACCTGCCGCCAAACCCCAGCGCCACTCACCGTCCCGGTGTCGGCATCCCACACCTCCGGCACCCCGGTCTCCGGAAAACTCGCACCAACGCGGACAACCTCAGCCCGCTCATTCACCACCAGAAACGCGCTCTCATCACTGCGTCTGACCCGCAACGCCCGCACCTCCGGGACAGCCGGGGTGAGAGTCACAGCAGCCCGCCCATCTGCAGCAACCGCCGCGGCCGCCTCAGCCACAGTGCCAACCCGCACACCACGCCCACCAACCCCCAGCAACTCCGCCCACGCTGCAGCCAACGCCGCGTCTGCCCCGCCTGACTCGCGCTTCGCCGGCTCACCAACCACCACAACCAACCCACCCTGCCGCACCAACGTCGTCAGCGTCCGGACAGTCCCGAGCGCGATCACTGGAGAAGCGGGCACCACCATCGCCTGGTACCGCTGCCGCCCAACAACCAGCGCACCGTTCCGCGCCCGAGCATGCGCGATCAACGCCGGATCGTTGCTCAAGGCCCCTTCATCCACGAGGTCGAAGTCAACCTGACGATCCTCCAACGCATGCACGGCAGCGACGAACGCGTCGTCAAGAGACTGCGCCTCAGCACTGCCCTGCACCTGCTCGGCAGCACGCTGAGGCTGGAGCAGCCCGGTCTGCGCCGCGCCCTCCGCGCGCCCCGCCTCCATCACCCGCCCGATCCAGTCGTTCAACGGCGCGGACACACCCCACCAAGGATTGACCCGCTGGAACGGCGGCGGATAGACGATGTTGGCCTCTTCGCTGAACATCGCGTGCAGCAAAGTCTGGTTCACCCCACGCACCGCGAAGGACCCGATCGCCTCCCGGACCTGGCTCGGGGTGATCGCCCACCCGGCGCCGCCCATCGCCTCGAGGTACACCCGCTCCTTGCCGACCTGGTGAGCCGCCGAGGCCGCCCAGCGGGACAAGGTGCGGTAGTAGCCACGCTGGTAGTGATCGAAGATCAGATCCGTCCCGGGAATCTGCGCCCATTGATGGGTGCTGTTCAGATTGCCGCTGCTCTTCACCTGCTCGGCCGGGCCGTACTCGTCCCACAACGGGTTGGAGATGAAAGCAATGCCCCGCTTCTCCATCCACTGCCCCTGCTGCTTGTAGTACGCCGCCGAGTAGCGGTTGGAAACGGCTCGCCAGAAGACTCCGCTCAGCCGCTGACCCGCAGTACCGAGGTCGTTGTGGACTGCGGTCAGAGCGACGGCCGGGTTGGTGCCGAGTCGGCTCAGTTCGCCCGTGAGTGAAGCCGACCAGGGGATCGTGCGGAAGTGAGCGGAGGCCGAGGCGAGGAGCGGTTCGTCGTCGGCGAAGCCGCGGAGTACGTGGCCAGCGGCCCAGGGGAAGCGCCGTACGTACTCGCCCGGAATGATGTCGAGGAACAGCCGGACCGCCTCGTCGTCGAGCAGGTCGAGGTAGTACCGCAGGGAGTTGCCGTCCTGGATCAGCGCCTTGCTGGTGAAGATGTCGACGTCCCACTGACCAGCCGGTGCCTGCCAGGCATCGCCTGCCTGGGCGATCGCGGTGAGGTCGCGGATCGCCGAGACGTCCTGCGAACCAGCGGGCCGAGCCGCGACCGCGACCAGTGGACCGGGAAAGCCGGTGGGCAGGTCGAAGGCGTCCAACGCTGTTGCTGCACTGAAGTCTTCGTCGTACCGGCCTGTCACCGTCAGCCGGTCCCAGCTGGACGCCTGCGTCGCCGTCGCCCGTACTCCGATCCGCCCGCGCGGCCAGCTCCCGTCCACGACCTCGGCCCGGGCGACGCCGTCGACCGAAGCGTTGATCCGGTCGCCACGCAGCTGGATCTGCACGTCGTGATAGGCGGCAGAATCGAAGCCTGGTGAGGGATTCCCGCTGCTCAGGAGGTTGAAGGCGCCGCCGGACTGACGCCAGATGTCGAGCCCGCCGTCGGTACGGAGGTCGGCCAGATAGCCGTTGGATTCATCGGTACTGCGGAACATCAGCCCCGCGGTGGCTCGATCGATCCGGACTCTCGCCGCGACGTCGTAGTCCTGCCAATCAGCGCCCGCGCGCAGCAAGGTGATGCCGTCCCGGGTGCTCGCATCGACCACGAGCCGGCCGTCCCGGACCTCCAGCCCGCGACTCAGTTCGTCCAGCTTGACCGGTACGCCGCCGGCGACCGTCGCGCGGCCGCGGACGATGCCGTGCAAGCGCAGCTCCGGGCGCGGCGGGTAGACCCGATCGCCGACCTGGCCGCCCTTCACCACGAACCCGCCGGCCCGGCCGCTGGGGAAGTAATCGTCGTTGAACAGCCAGACGTGCATGCCGTGCCGCTCGGCCTCGCGCAAGGTGTACTCGATCAGCGCGAACCACTCCTCGCTGAAGAACACCGGGCGGAGGGCATCGGTCTCGAACGGGAAGACCAGCACCTCGAGGACGCCCTGGCTGCGGAGGTCGGCGAGTTGGGTGTCGACCAGGGTCTTCGTCACCGGGCCGTTCCAGAACCAGAGGACGGTTGGGCGGCTGTCGGCCGGTGGACGGAGGAACGCCGCCGGGTCGAAGGTGCGGGGCAGTTGGCTCAGCTCTCCGGCTCCGGCGTCGGCGGCTTCAGTGACCCCGGAGGCCACGGTTGCTTCGGCGTTGAGCGCTGGGAGTGACGCGGCGGCGGCAGTGGCCGCGGCGATCGCCAGCACGGCTCGCCTCGTCAGCGGCAGGCTGCCGGACGTCGTCAGCAGGCCGGGAAAGGCAGGGGCGGAGTGCTCACCGGAGTCCATCCGAGGATCGTGGGCCGTCGGCCGGAGCAGGGGCAATGAAGACGACCGGTTCCGGCCAGCGATGCCGCAGGCCGGCCGATGCCGCACGCCAGCCTGCCCGCAGGCCCGCGGGCAGGTTCCCGCCGGGTCGTGCTTAAGTGAGGACATGCGAGCTACCACCATCCACGCGCCGTTCGACGTCCGGCTGAGCGAGGTCCCGGACCCGGTGATCACCAAGCCGACCGACGCGGTGATCAAGATCGTCGCCGGGTGCATCTGCGGATCCGACCTGTGGCCGTACCGTGGGGAGAACAAGATCACCCCCGGCAGCCGGATCGGGCACGAGTACGTCGGGATCGTCCAGGAGGTCGGTTCCGAGGTCCGTTCGGTGCGTCCCGGTGACTTCGTTGTCACCCCGTTCGTGGCCAGTGACGGCACCTGCCCGAACTGTCTGGCGGGTCTCCAGTCGGTCTGCCAGAACATCGTCGGGATCGGCAGCAAGGACGCCGACGGCGGTCAGGGCGAGTACGCGAAGGTGCCGTGGGCCGACGGCACCTTGGTCGCGACTCCCGGCGTACCAGATGACGCACTGGTCCCCTCGCTGCTCACGTTGTCCGACGTGATGGGAACGGGCTGGCACGCGGCCCTGTCGGCCCGGGTCAAGGCCGGCGACACGGTCGTGGTGGTCGGCGACGGGGCGGTCGGCCTGTGCGGAGTACTTGCTGCTTCCCGGATGGGTGCCGAGCGGGTGATTGCGCTTTCCCGGCACGAGTCGCGGCAGAAGATCGCCCGCGAGTTCGGGGCGACGCACATCATCGCCGAGCGTGGGGACGAGGCCAAGGCGGCGGTCCTGGAGCTCACCGACGGCGTCGGAGCGGACGCCGTACTGGAGTGCGTCGGCACCGACCAGTCGTTCAAGACCGCCTTCGACGTGGCCAGGCCCGGCGCGACGGTCGGCTTCGTCGGCGTGCCGCACGGGGTCGAGGTACCGGTCCGGAAGATGTTCGGGCGCAACATCGGGCTGGCCGGCGGGGTCGCTCCGGCGCGCCAGTATCTGCCCGAACTGATGGCGGACGTACTGTCGGGAGCGATCAATCCGGGGCTGGTCTTCGATGCCGAGCTGCCGCTGAGCGAGGTGGCCGAGGGCTACAAAGCGATGCACGAACGGCGCGCGATCAAGGTCCTGCTCCGGCCGTAGTGCGCAGTACCAGTGCGCATAGTGGCCTTACAAGAGCGGTATGTACGCGCTCTCAATGCAGCTGTGCGCCAGGGATCACGTCTGAGCAACGCGCTTGCGCGGAACGTTGACACCCGACCGGCCCCGGCCCAGAGTTGGGCCGTCAAGGGGGCATTCGTTGTCAGACAGCTCCATGAGCTGATCGGAGAGTGAAAAATGCGTGGTGGTTGGAGCAAGGCCTTCGCGGTGGTGGGTGCCGTGGGTCTTCTCGCGGTCAGTGCCTGCGGAAACAGTGACGACTCCGGCAGTGGTGGGGACGCTGCTGCCAACAAGGACGTGACCGTCTTCACCTGGTGGGCCGACGGTGGTGAGAAGGCCGGTCTCGACGGTCTGGTCTCGGTGTTCAACACCGAGTGCAAGGACTACAAGTTCGTCAACTCCGCGGTCGCCGGTGGCGCCGGGTCGAACGCCAAGCAGGTGCTGGCGAACGACCTGCAGGCCAAGAAGCCGCCGTCGACGTTCCAGGCGCACGCCGGCGCCGAGCTGGGCGACTACATCAAGAACGCCCAGGTCGACGACGTCAGCGACCTGTACAAGGAGTTCGGTCTGGACAAGGCTTTCCCGCAGAGCCTGGTGGACAACCTGACCATCGACGGCAAGATCTACTCGGTGCCGGCCAACGTGCACCGCGCCAACGTCGTCTGGGCCAGCCCCGCCGTGCTGAAGAAGGCCAACATCGACGCCACCAAGGCACCGGCCTCGGTCGACGCCTGGATCGCCGACATGGAGAAGCTGAAGGCGGCCGGGGTCAAGGCTCCGCTGGCCACCTCCAAGGGCTTCGCCGAGGAAATGGTGATGGAGGTCGTGCTGCTCGCCGAGCTCGGTCCGGACAAGTTCACCGGGCTGTGGAACGGCAAGACCGACATGGCCGGCGCCGACGTCACCGCCGCGCTGGAGAAGTTCAAGAAGGTGCTGACCTTCAGCAACGCCGACCGCGAGGCGATCGACTGGCCGGACGCGCTGCAGTACGTCAACAAGGGCCAGTCGGCCTACACGCTGATGGGTGACTGGGTCGCCGCGCAGCAGCTCGCCGACAAGGTGCCGGACACGGCGTACACCTACTGGCCGGCGCCGGGAACGGCGGGGAACTTCCAGTACCTGGCCGACTCCTTCACGCTGCCGACCGGTGGTCAGGACCCCGAAGGCGCGAAGTGCTGGCTGAAGACCGTCGGCAGCGCCGAGGGCCAGAAGGCCTTCAACACCAAGAAGGGCTCGATCCCGGCCCGTTCGGACGCGGTCGCCACGGACTACCCGAAGTACCAGCAGGCCGCGATGGCCGACTGGAAGTCCAACAAGATCGTTCCGTCCTGCGCCCACGGCGCTGCCTGCACGCTGGGCCAGAACGACAGCATCCTGTCGGCGATGGGCCAGTTCAGCAGTGGTCTGGACGTCGCGACGTTGCAGAAGTCGCTCGTCAACGCGGCCAAGCCGAACTGATCGATCGGTGTCCTCACCGACCTTGACTGATCTCGACCGGGAGTCCTGAGTCATGCACGGAAGAATCCGCACCTGGGGGCCAGGGGCGCTGGTGCTGCTGCCCACGGTGCTGTTGCTCGGGTACTTCGTCTACGGGTTGATCGCCTGGACCTTCAACACGTCGTTGACGGACAAGCACAACGCCCGCCCGGTCCCGACGCACCATGTCGGGTTCGAGAACTACGCCAACCTGTTCGGTGAGGACCGGTTCCTCAACTCGCTGAAGAACCTCGGCGTGCTCACGGTGGCCTTCATCGTGGGCACGCTGATCTTCGGCCTGCTCTGGGCCCTGCTGCTGGAGAAGGGGGTCACCGGCGAGGGCCTGTTCCGGTCGATCTTCCTGTTCCCGATGGCGATCTCGATGATCGCCTCGGGGGTCGTCTGGGGCTGGCTGCTGAACCCCTCGCAGGGCGAGGACGCGCGCGGCCTGAACCGGCTGTTCGACATCCTGCACCTGAACTTCCTGGAGAATCCCTGGTGGACCGCCGGGAACAGATGGACCACGATGGCGTCCATCGCGTTACCAGCGGTCTGGCAGCTGTCCGGCTACATCATGGCGCTGTTCCTGGCCGGCTTCCGGGGCATCCCGGGCGAGCTGCGCGAGGCGGCCCGGGTGGACGGCGCCAGTGAGTTCAAGCTCTACCGGTACGTGCTGTTCCCGCAGCTGTCGCCGATCGCGCTGTCGGCGCTGATCATCCTGGGCCACATGTCGCTGAAGCTGTTCGACCTGATCTACGCGATCACCGGGCCGAACCAGTTCCGCACCGAGGTGCCGTCGGTCTACATGTGGAACACCCTGCTGCGCAGCGACATGGCGAAGGCGGCCGCGATCGCGATCGTGCTGCTCGCCGTCGTCGCAGTACTCGTCATTCCCTATGTGGCCTACACCGTCCGGCAGGAGACCGAAGAATGACCGTCGTGGATGCCTCGGCCGCAACCGGCAAGGCCGCCGCGGCGATCAGCAAGAAGCCGCAGCGCAGTACGATCGCCGACGGCTCGACCCGCAGGAGCAGGACCGTTCGCTACGTCTTCCTGCTGTTCTTCCTGCTCTTCGTGCTGACGCCGGTGTACGTCGTGATCATCACCAGCTTCAAGACCTCTGCCGACACCACTGCCGCCGCGCAGTGGTCGCTGCCGGAGACCTGGACGATCGAGCCGTGGAAGAAGGCCTGGGACGTCCTGCAGCCGTACATGGTCCGCTCGCTCTCGCTGGCGGTCCCAGCCGCGATCATCGCGTCGCTGATCGGCTCCGCGAACGGGTTCGTACTGGCCCGCTGGCGCTTCCCCGGCGCGAACCTGGTGTTCGCGTTCATCCTGTTCGGCATGTTCATCCCGTACCAGGCCGTGATGCTGCCGCTGCGGCAGACCTACCAGGACCTGGACGTCACCCGGGGGATCCCGACGCTGCTGATCACGCACGTCATCTACGGCATCCCGATCTGCACGCTGATCTTCCGCAACTACTACGCCACCGTGATCCCGACCGAGATCATCGAGTCGGCCCGGGTGGACGGCGCGGGGCTGATCCAGACCTACGTCCGGATCATCCTGCCGGTCTCGATCTCCGGTTTCGTGGTGACGCTGATCTGGCAGTTCACCTCGGTCTGGAACGACTTCCTGTTCGCGCTGTTCCTGACCCAGCAGAACAACGGCCCGGTCACCCTCGGGCTGGCGGCGCTGGCCGGCGGCCAGAAGGTCGACTACGCGGCCAGCATGGCCGGCGCGCTGATCACGTCGTTCCCGACGCTGCTGGTCTACATCCTGCTCGGCCGCTGGTTCATCGGCGGTCTGATGGCGGGCGCTCTGAAGGGCTAGTCGCCGTCCGCCACTCCTTCTTTCCTTCCTTCCCTTTCTGTTTGCTGTTCACTGTCTGAAACCTGCGGCCCGTGGATCCGGTACTTCGGTACTGGAACCACGGGCCGTCAGCGTTGACTGACGGCGTGTCGAGGCCTCTGTCCACAGGACGCGCGCACCGCCCTGCGGCGAAGTACCGGTCGGCGGTAATCTCGCCAGAGTGACCAAGTCACGAGGTCGGGACGGACGCGGTAGCCACCTACGGTTGGTCGGCTCCAGTCCGGGCCCTACCCCAGGGCATCCGCCGGCGGGTGTCGTGGGGACAGACCTCGACACCACGCCGAGTGTCGCAGTGCTGGACACACTGCAGGAGACCCTGCTGCTCGACCTGGCCGCCGCGCCACCGGCCTTGCACCCGGTGATCGCCGAGGCATCGGTCGCGCGCTCCGCGGCGCTGCTCGCCGACCAGTTGTGGCCGGCCGGTCAGCCCGACGAGATCGGTGAGATCGAGCGGTTCTTCTGGGCCGATGCGGCTCGGGTGCTGGGGGAGCGGCGCGACCCGGATTCCTTTGTGTTGTTGACGAGTCTGGCCCGGACGGTAGGCCGCGCGGGGCGGTTGCCGCTGCAACGCGCGCATCTGTCGCGGGGGCGGACGCAGTACGACGTACCGGACTGGGTGGCCCGGATCGCGAGCTTCCGGCTGACCAGCGCGATCGTGTCGGAGGACGTCACCGGCGACGGGCTGAGCGTGGTGCTCGACTACGACGACGAGCAGCATCCGCACACGGTGGTCGTGTTCGTGGACAACAATCTCGGCGCGATCGCCAAGGACGTCTTCGTCGGTCCGCCGGTGGATCGGGTGGTCGAGGCTTATCAGCGCGGTGGACGGGTGACCGTGCGGACTGTGCGTCCGGCGACGGCTGCGGGGATCATCCTGCAGGCGCTGGGCGAGACACATGACCACGACGACCCACCGGTGACGGAGGACTTCGAGTTCTTCTCCGGGTTGCTGGTGAACCGGCTGACCCAGTTGCCGGAGCGCCCGGTGAGACCGCCTGTCCGGGCGCAGTTGTCGGGCCGGCAACGCGACCAGTTGGTGGAGGAGTTCCTCGATTCGTCGTACGCGGTGGGTCTGCCCGACGATGCGGCCGATGTCGCGCGGTTGTGGATCGACCACGCCGTCGATCGGACGGTCGGTGGGCCGCTGCGCGTTTCCGCAGTACTGGTTGAGTTGTTCCTGTCCTACTGGTTGCCTCGCAAGGTGCTTGCCGACAGCACCTACTTCGCCGGCGTACCGCTGGTGATCAAGGCCTGGCTGTCCTTTGCCGGCGAGCGCACTTCGCTGGACCTGGACGCGATCGAAGAGGCAATCGACGCCGTCGACGTCTGGAAGCCCGCTTTGGAAGCGGCCGCGTTGGCCGAGCCGATCGGCGCGAAGTCCGGCGAACGTGTCTTCCTCGACGACACCAGCGACGATCTAGAAGAGGCCTACCGCACCTTGGCCGGCCTCGGCTCACCCCCACGCCCCGACCTCCGAGGCCTCGACAAGTCCCAAGCCGCGACGCTGTCGGTGCTCGCCCCGCATGCGTGGCTCCTGGCCGGGGAGACCCTCGGCACCCACTACGCCGCGGAAGCTTTCAGCATCGCCGACAGCTTGGTCCGAGATGCTCCGGATCTGCTCACCAAGGCGCGCCTCTCGACGTGGCCTCGAGCCATCGTCTGGCTACTCGCCCACCGGCACCGCCTGGTGGGTCCAGGCGAGCCGCTCACACCTCTCGGGCTGGCCGCGGAGCTTTCGTCGTCGGCACCAACTCTCCGCAAGACCGCGAAGCTGCTGACAGACACCCTGATCCTGCCGCGGTAAGAGCAAGAGCCAAGTACAAGAGCAAGAGCAAGAGCAAGAGCAAGAGCAAGAGCAAGAGCAAGAGCAAGAGCAAGAGCAAGAGCAAGAGCAAGAGCAAGAGCAAGAGCAAGAGCAAGAGC
>NZ_JBFBNQ010000007.1:476290-561332 GCF_040687575.1 Kribbella sp. NPDC056861
GAGATAGTGCGCCAGGTGGCCCGGGGTTCGGGTGGTGCCGCGCGCTAGGGAGACCTATAGACAAGAACAAAGACAACTGCAGAGAAAGATTGAGTGGGATGCTGCCTGGCTCGGGTGCGCTTGCTGCCTCCAGCAGGTAGTAGCCGTGGAAGTCGGTCCGACTACCTGCGAGCCACCACATAGGTGTTGCTCCCACCGATGGTTGTGACGTCGGCGAAGCCTGCGCCAGTGATGACTTCAGTCAGTTCGCCGATCGGAGTGACCCGGCGCAGCATGATGTCTTCGTCCTGGCTGCCGTCACGATGGCGCCACACTCGCCTGGTGGTCGCGATGCGGTTGATGAGGTTCCAGGATGATTCGACCTCAACCTCGGCGGTCACCAGGTCGTTGGTCAGCTCAATGCTCCCGGTGCCCAACGGTGGCCGGAGCATGGTGGCAATCAGCAGGAAGCCGCCGGGCGCAGCGTGGACTCCGAGAGTTTCGACCGCGGCGCAAAGGTCTTCATCGGTGAGTTGGTACGCAAGGGAATTCCCGAGGCAGAGAACCAGATCGAACTGCCGACCAAGTCGAGCAGACCTCATATCGCCGACCCTGAGGTCCAGACCGGGATGAACGGCCTGCCCGTACTCGATGAGGTCAGGCTGAATATCCACTCCTGACCCATCACAACCGTAGGCGTCTTGGAGCGCGGCGAGATGCCGACCGGTTCCGCATCCCAGATCGAGCACAGACCCCAAACCAGCGCCGATGGTCAACTGCTCGACGACAGCGATCAGATCGCCGCCATCGGCGAGATGGTCATAGAGGTCGGGCCGGCGATACATGAGATTCGCATGCGCCAACCGGGCCGCCAGATTCATTGAGTCACCCGTCCCTTCCTGTCACGTGCCTGTGGCTCTGCAACGAACGCTCGACGGCAATTGTGTCGTACAGCAGAGGCGGTACGACGCCATCACGCGCCAACGCGGTGTGAATCAGCTGGAGGCATCTGCGGTCGAGGAAGCCCTGGTCGACCAGAATCGAGTCATCCAGCATCTGTTCAAGGATGGTTGTACCGTGGCGTCGAATTGCCAGTTCCATAGTGGATTGGAACGATTCCACCGTTCTTGGATCGGTGACATGTGACCCGAATCCGGCCCGGCGTAGATAGTGACGAAGGAGCGTCTTTCTCGATCTCCATGCCACGGGCAACGACTCGCACAGTCGCAGCAATGCCGAATCGGCGAGTGGCGCCACGGGCCAGAGCCCGTGCGCGATGTAGGCCGGATTCCTGGCCGCGAACACCATCAATGTCGGTATCGCGACGGGCGATGCCGGGGCTGTGTTGGCCTCCAGGTCAGCGACGGCTCGCAGCGCTCGTTCACCAAGCCAGCATGGCAATTCTGGTGGTGGGGTGACGTGCATGCCGGGTTGCTCGGAGCCGCGCAATGCCATCAGTTCGTCGCCCCCGAATCCAGTGAGGAGGACCTGGGTGCCGGCGTCGCGCAACCAGCCTCTCAAGTGATCGAACGCCTCGGCATACACGTCGCCATCGGCATAGTGCAGACGATCGGTCGACCTTGGTCCACTCGGCTCGAACGGGAGGTGCGCACGGGCCGGGACGGTGTAGTCCCGCAAGTGGAGGCGATGGATGATCGCCTCCCGCCGGGACGCTTGCTGCTCACCGATGGACCCATCGATCGCCAGACCAACCGAGGCGACACCGTCCGCGCCGGCATGAGTGAATGCGGTGGCGACGACTGCGGAGTCCAGCCCGCCCGAGATCTCCAAAGCCCGCCGAAGATCTGTGGTTCTGGACAGTTCTGCAAGGCGTGCTGTCAGCAGACGATTGAATGCCTCGACCGGGTCACTACGTCGCCGGAGCTCGCGCGCTCTGAGAACATGTTCGGCTGACTCGGGATATCTGACTGAGATGCCGCTGCCGTCAATGATCGTCACCGATCGCTCGGTAAGCCTGTGAAGACCGTCGTAGATCGTGTCGGCCGAATATCGTTGTCTTCTGGTCAGCAACCTGGCTACAGCCCGGTCAACCAACTGATCCGGTGATACCGACTGGAGAAGGTCCGTCGGATTCCAGCTTCCTCGAAGCATCGAGCCGTCCATCACCAGGTACAGCGGGCACACACCGCCGGAACCTGCATTGATGCGGATGCTTGAGGCGTCACCCTCGATCAGCAGTGATTCTGCGCCGTCGTGGTTCTCATGCACGAAGATCTGCCAACCGTCGCCTGTGAGGTCGATCTTTGCCGACACCATCGGGTGCTGCAGCGGCGTCAGATGGCCTGCAGGTCCACGCAGTCCGCCTCGCTCTTGACGCCACGCACTGTCGAGTTGGTCCAGATCGACCGCCAGAGTCAGCATCTCTCCCGCTCCTCGCGATCAGTCACGCTGGATTCAGAAGGGGGTGGCGACTTCTTGTCGTAGCCACCACCCCCGGAGCGCAGTTGGATCAGTAGCAGAGATCCCCGTTCGCGTCGTACACACCGGGCGCCTTACGCCCGTACTCGTCGGCCAACGGTGGGATGCCGGTGATGGCATCACCTTCGAACAGGTCTTCCAGATCGATCAACATGGTGTCCTCCAGATAGCTCGGCCCGCTGGTAGCGAGATGATCACAATGAGTTACAGGTGGTTCTATTAAGACAAGCGTCAACAGTGATGTCAATAGGGATACCTCTATTTGGTTCAGAGGGATGGAGTCTGCAGTCACGGCTACGGTTACGTGAACAAGCGAGGAGGGCGATGAACGGCGGTTACAGGGCTCTCGCAGCAACGCTGCGAGAGGCGATCATGCGGGGCGACTATGCGCCGGACTCAACGTTGCCCAAGCAGGAGGAGCTGGCTGAACGGCACAGCGTCAATGTGAAGACTGTTCGTCATGCCATCGCATTGCTTGCTGCCGAGGGATTGGTGACACCGATACGGCGTCGCGGAACTGTCGTCCGCGAACGGCCGCCCCTGCGGCGGCTCGGCGCGGAGCGGTACGCGAAGAGCAAATGGAAGTTCGGCAACGTCGTCGCCTTCGTCGCCGACCGTGAAGCATCTGGGCAGGACTGGAAGCTGACGGACCAGACGCAGACGGTTGCCTTCGTGGAAGCTGATGTGGAGGTGGCCGAGGCGTTCGGGATCGAGATCGGCGCCGGGGTCTGTGAGCGAGCCAGGCTCGTGCGGGACTCGACCGGTAAGCCCACCCATACGTTGACCAGCTACTACCTCCCGGTCGATGTGGAAGGAACGCCGCTGGTGGATCCGACGCCAGGGCCTGCCGGACGGGGCGGCGGCTTCGCGGTACTCACTATGCAAGGGCTTGAGCCCGACACTATGACCGAGACGTTTCACTCCCGGATGCCCACCCCGGACGAGATCGAAAGACTGGATCTGCCGTCCGGGGAACCAGTAATGATTCTTCATCGAACGACCATGACTCGAACCGGGCGAGTGGTTGAGTTTGCCAGAGGTGTCCATGTGGCCAGCCGGTTCTCCTGGACCTACACGTTCCGGATTCCTGAGTGAGCGGCCAACGCATCCCGGACGAGCACCGTGCTGATGCTCAGGTTCTCTGGGACTACCACGACATGCGTCATGAGTTGCGGCAGACCGAGGTGGGTATCGGGCTTGGGAGCCACGATCTTGGTGTTGCCACGTGTGCGGCGGAGCTGTACCACCGTGGGGTATTTCCCCGGATTCTGTTCACTGGCGCCAATGCGCCGACGACTGTTAAGCGGTTTCCGCGAGGGGAAGCGGTCCACTACGCCGAGCACGCGGTCGCCCTGGGAGTGCCCGAGATGGACATCATCGTTGAGTCCGAGGCAACAAATACCGGTGAGAACATCGTGTTGGCGCGGGCAGCACTGGCGGAGCGTCGGGTTTTCCCATCGGCTGTCACCTTGATTTCGCGGCCCTACCAGCAGCGCCGTGCCTTCGCTACGTGCCGAAAGCTGTGGCCTGAGGTGGAACCGACCTGTGCGTCGCTGCCCATGCCGCTTGATGAGTACGTCGCTGCCATCGGTGATGTGGATCGGGTGCTCAACATGCTCGTCGGTGACACTCAGCGCATCGAGGTGTTCGCGGTCCGCGGATTCGCCATCTCGCAGCCGATGCCGGCCGAAGTCCTGGCTGCGTACCGGAGTCTGGTGGAGGCGGGGTACACGGAGCGGCTGGTTGCCTGAGTCCTCGGTGAGGGAGGGCTTGTGTGACGTACTGGCGTGACGGCGGACAATGGGGGTATGCATGTACGCGCGCCGGAGCTCAAGGGTCGGGGATGGTTGAACACCGGGGGTCGGGAGCTGAGGCTCGCTGACTTCAGGGGACGATTTTTGATTTTGGATTTCTGGACGTTTTGCTGCATTAACTGTCTGCATGTGTTGGATGAGCTGCGGCCGCTGGAGGAGAAGTACGGGGATGCGTTGGTGATTGTGGGGGTGCATTCGCCGAAGTTTGCGCATGAGGGGGAGGAGGCTGCGGTCAGGGCTGCGGTGGAGCGGTATGAGGTGGGGCATCCGGTGTTGGATGATCCGGAGTTAGTGACTTGGCAGAACTACACGGCTCGGGCCTGGCCGACGTTGGTGTTGGTGGATCCCAATGGGTACATCGTGGCGCAGTACTCCGGGGAAGGGCATGAGCATGCGTTGGATGCTCAACTGGCGGAGTTGATTGCTGAGCACGAGGTGGCGGGGACTCTTACGCGGGGGAAGTCGCCGTATGTGGCGCCGGAGCCTGAGGCTACGGAGTTGCGGTTTCCGGCGAAGGTTGTTGCCTTGGGCGACGGGTTCTTGGTAGCGGATGCCGGGAATCACAGCGTTGTTGAGTTGGCGGCGGATGCGACGACCGTGGTCAGGAGGTTCGGTAGCAAGGAGCGTGGGTTCGTCGACGGGCAAGCGGCGAGATTCTCTGAGCCGAACGGGCTGACCGTGTTGCCGCGGGAGGTCGCGCAAGAGGTTGGGTACGACGTGGTGGTGGCTGACACGGTCAATCACGCGCTGCGGGGGATCAACCTGGCGACCAATGAGGTCAGCACGTTGGTGGGGACCGGGAAGCAGTGGATGGACGGGGACGGCACGGGAGTGCTGAGTTCGCCCTGGGATGTTGCGTGGTGGCAGGGCAAGGTGTGGATTGCGATGGCCGGCGTGCATCAGCTGTGGACCTTCGATCCGTTCACCCAGGTCACCGAGGTTGCGGCGGGGACCACCAATGAGGGGCTGAGGGACGGCGAGCTCGGGCAGGCCTGGTTTGCGCAGACCTCTGGGCTTGCGGCGGATGGCGAGAAGCTGTGGCTGGCTGACTCGGAGATCTCGGCGTTGCGGTGGATCGAGGACGAAGCGGCGCACACCGCGGTCGGGACCGGGTTGTTCGACTTCGGGTTGCGGGACGGCAAGGCCGAGGAGGCGTTGCTGCAGCACCCGTTGGGAGTGACCGTGTTGCCGGACGGGTCGATCGCGATCTCCGACACCTACAACGGCGCCGTACGCCGGTACGACCCGGTCTCCGGGCTGGTCGAGACGATGGCGACTGGTCTTGCCGAGCCGAGTGGGGCGGTTGTCGCGGGCAACGAGTTGCTGGTGGTCGAGTCGGCCGCGCATCGGCTGACCAGGGTTCCGCTGGGGGCGAGTGCGAAGGCTGACGAGTTCAGCACCCGGACGCAGCGGCCGCCGATGGAGATCGCGGGCGGTGAGGTCACGCTGGACGTGGTGTTCACGCCGCCGCCGGGGCAGAAGCTGGACGATCGCTACGGACCGTCCACCCGGCTGCTCGTCTCATCGACTCCGGAGGCGCTGCTCAAGGAAGGCGCAGGGGACTCGACCGATCTGACCCGGCGGCTGGTGATCGACGAGCGGGTGGGCGACGGGGTGCTGCACGTCGCGGTACAGGCTGCTTCCTGTGACGACTCTGCTGAAATCGAGTTCCCCGCCTGTCACATGCATCGGCAGGACTGGGGCGTGCCTGTGCTGGTCAGCGCGGACGGCGCCAACCGGCTCGAGCTGGTGCTGTCGGGAGCGACGACCAGCTGACCGCGCTACTACTCCTTGATGTCGCGGTGGTGCTCCTCGACGACCCGGTACTCCTCTTCGACCGCCGGGTCGAGCGCGTCGTTGGGGACGCGGCGGCGCCGGTTCGTGATGTAGAAGGAGAGCACGATGCCGGCCAGACCGGCCAGCATGAAGATGTAGCCGACCGCGGTCAGGTCGACGGCATCCCAGGAGTCACGCACGGCAAACGCCAGGATCGCGCCCACCACCATCAGGAAGATCCCCACACCGATGCTCATGTCGAGCCCTCCTCGCAGTCAACAGGACACATTCAGCGTACGAGGTACCCGACAGTAAACATACGAAGCGTCAGCGGGCGGCCAGGGTCACGTCGCCGCTGACCGTGTCGGCGTCGATGGTGTGGCCGCCGTCCGGGTCGTTGCCGAGGCCGTTCTCGACCTCACCGCTGTGCGTCCTGGTCTGCACCTTGTACCCACCGGCCGGCGCGGTCACCTCGACATCGCCGCTGGTCCCCTTGGCCCGTACGTCGGCAGCCTCGTCCAGCTGCAACTCCAGATCACCCGAGGTGGTCTCGACGTTCACCGAGCCGCCCTTGAGCCGCCTGGCCTCGATGTCCCCGGAGTTCGCCTGGACCTCGAGCTTGCCGGTCAGCCGGTCGATCTCGACGTCCCCCGACGTCAGGTCGAGTTTCACGTCGCCGGTGACGTCGGTCAGCTTGACGTCCCCCGACCGGGAGGACGCGTCCACCCCGCTCGCGCCGCTGATGGTCAGGTCGCCGCTGCCGTTGTCGCCGTTCACCTTAGTCCCGCGCGGCACCGTGACGACGAAGTCGGCCCGGCAGTGCCAGCCGCAGTCGTGGTTGAGCTTCAGCGTCTCCCCGTCGACCTTGAACGCGTCACCCCGCTTGAACATCCAGTACGCGCGCTTCTGCTCGACCGTCGTCTTGTCCACGTCGGCCACCCGGATCGTCACGTCGGCATCAGGCGACTCCAGCCGGACCTCCGAGATCTTGCTGGTCACCTCGTGGCCGGTGTTCGAGTCCTTGTCCCCGATGGTCCAGATCGCCATCCCGGCCCCCGCCACCAACAGCAGCGCCCCTACCTGCTTGACCGTAGCCATCGCCATCCACCTCTGCTCGTCCCCGCCTGATGGCACGACAGTAGGTCCGTACGACGCTCCGCCGGATCAGGCAGAACCCTCAGAAACGCCCTGACGGCCGCCTCAGGGTCAGGACCGGTACTCACCCCGGCTGACCGCGGCCGGCAGGTCGTCCGTGATGGTGCCGAAGAACGTCCGCGCCCACAGGTCGTCGCCGTGCCAGTAAGGTCCGTCGTCGCCCGGCAGGGAGGCCGGCGCGCTCTTGTGCTTCAACGCGTTCCGGCAGTCCGAGCACAACGGCAGCTCCAGCGTGTTGCCGTCCGCCTCAACCCGAGTGAGCTGGCCAGAAGCCCTTCCGTGCAAGGGATTGAAGGCACAAAGCGGCTGTACTGCGGAAGCCTTCCGCCCCGCCGCGAGAGCCTGCGCGATGTCGTACTCCTGCCGCCCCCGATCGAGCAGCACCATCGCGCCGACCACGTCGACCAGGTCCCGCGAAGCATCCAGCACGCGCCCCGCCGCATCGTGTGCGTCGAGCGCGAACTGCTGGTGTCGCAGCCCCTCGCCGGCCACGGTCGGCAGCGCCGCCAGGTCGGACCCGAGCTGAGTCAGCTCGGCCGTCGTCTCTTTCGTCAGGCGCCGTCTGCGCTCGGCAGCCACCGTCGCCGCCACATGCGGCGGGATGGTGAACGCCTTGCGGTTACCCGGCGTACGGCGCCGCAGGCCGATCACCAGGCCGAGGACCACCAGCAGCGCGAGCACCGCGAGGACGATCCCCAGCGCGTTCACCCCGTCGGAGGACTCACCACTGTCGTCGCTGCGAGACGGCGACCTGCCGGCTTCCGTAGTACGGGCCGGCACAGGCAGCAGCGGCCCGGCCAGCAGTTCGTAGAAGCGAGCCGCGACCTCAGCCGGTCCGGCGTCGTACCCCGTGTCGTCCAGCGCATGTTCCCGAGCCGGGCTGAGCTTCTTCTCGTCGAGCTGCGGGATGTCCTTGGCCTCGTACCACGGGAAGCGCCCGCCGCCGTCGATCACGACGTACAGGCCGGGCTTGCGCATCGCGTCCATCACCAGGGTGAGGACGTTGCGCTCCTTGCCCTGGAACGCGTCGCTCGGCAGAAGCGGCAGGATGATCGTGTAGACCGGAAAGCCGAGCGCCGCCGCCTTCTCCTTGACCGGAGTCCGCAGGCTCTGGGGCAAGCCGTTGGCGTACGCCGGGTCGATGTACAGCGGATCCTTCGCCAGCGCGGTGGCGATCTCGCGAGCCCGCTCGACCGGAGTCTGGACCGGCTGGGCCCCGGCCGGCACCGCCGCGATCGACAGCACCAGCGCCAGCACGAGAGTCAGCGCATATCTGGCCTTCACAGCCGTCCTCCACCACGTCGGGCGACCAGTGCCGCCAGTCCGAGTACACATCCGGCGAGCAGTGCGCCGCCCATCAGGCCGAGCATGAGCCCACCCAAGCCGTTCTTGATCGCGCCACCGGTGGTGAACGGCTCCGGCTCGTACGACCGCTCCTCCCGGGGCGGCAGCGGTTCGGTCCGGGCCGCCTTGGGCTCGTACCGGTCGCGCACCCGAACTGCGTCCAGATACTCCGACAGCTGATCAGTCATCGTCGCGTCCCTGGCCGACGAGTACGTGCGCGACGGGCCGTAGGCGCGGACCAGGTGTTCGGCGCCGTACGTGATGTCGCCGTCCATCACCAGGTAGATCCCCGGCTTGCCGTTGGCATTCGCGAGCCAGCCGGCCAGCAGTTCGGTGTCACCCTTCTCCTGAAACCAGGTGCCACTGGGGATCACCGCGATGAAGACAGCCAGCTCCGACTTCCGGATCCGCTCGATCAGCGGCGCGACCTGGTCACCGACCTCCGCCGCGTACTGCGGATCGACGTACACCGGCGTGGTCTTCCAGGCGGCGACGGCGGCGGTGACTCGTGGGTCGGTCGGAATCCGAGCGGAGGCAGTCGACGGCAGCGAGACGAGCAGGGCCACCGCGGCCAGCAACAACGCGAGGCGCTTCACCGGACACCTCCGTAGACCCGGGTGACCCGCTCGGCCAGGTCGTCCGACAGCGCGCCGAAGCCGGTCGCGACCATCGGGCTGTCCTCGGGATCGAGGGTCCAGTAGGCCACCATTTCGCGGCCGAGCAGCCCCGACTTCTTGCGGACCAGCAGGCCCCGCGGAGTCTTGCCGCCCGCAACGGTCTTGGCGCAGGTCCGGCAGGCCGGTACTTCGGTGTCGTCCGACCAGGCAGCCCGGACGGTGCCGGACGGGTGGGTCGGGTCGAAGAAACAGGGCGGCAGCAGGTCGTTGCTGCTGGCCACCTGGAAGGCCTGCCGGGCGAGCACGAAGGCGCCGGCCAGCGCGAGCGTGTCGTCGTTGTCGCTCGCTCGCAGCGTCCTGGCCGCTTCCAGCCGCGCATTCGCGTCGTCGCGCAGGTCGAGCTGCAGGGTGGTGGGGTTCTTCTGCTTCTCCAGCGCGCGGAGGGCCCGGCCGGCCTTCGGGATCCAGCGGTCCGCCTGGGTCCGGATGGAGCTGACCGGGGTGACCTGGCCGCGCTTGACCGGGGCGGGCCGGTTCCGGCGCCGCAGTACCAGGGTGAGGACGAGGACGAAGCCGAGCAGGGCGCCGATGCCCATCCCGACGAACACCGACCGGTCTTCCTTGTCGGTGGTCGACAGTCCGGTCCGCCGCGGCGTCTCCACCTCGAGATCGCTCGCCGCGATCTCGGGCAGCGGGCGGCCGTCGTACGCCGTACCGGCCTGCTGGATGGTGCGGACGATTCTCGGGGCCGGCCGGTCCTTGACGATCTTGTTGTCGAGCGTGTCGTCCAGCTGGACGCTGACCAGCGAGCGGCCCTTCAGCCCGCCGGGCCGGACGAACTCGTCCGTGCCGCTCCAGTACTCGTCCCAGACCGTCCAGACCAGGTACAGACCGGGCTTGCCGATGCGGGCCTGCAGCAACGTCGGGAGATCCAGGTTCTCCTGGCGCAGGTACGGCGTCCGCGGCAGCAGCGCGATGAACACCGGGAACCCGGCGGCACTCGAGGCCGCCTTGATCCGGTCCAGCTCGCTCTGCGGGAAGGCCGGCAGCATCGCCGGATCGACGTACAGCGGGTCCTTGGCCCAGGCAGCGGCGATCTGGTCAGGGAGCTCGGGGGGAGCGGCCTGGGCAGGTGCCAACGGCAAGAAAGCCAGTACTGCGATCAGCACGGCCAGGCGGCGGAGGGATGCGGACATCGCGCTCAGCCTACGACGCCCCGAATGGTCCACGTCAGCACAGACGTGATCCTGACCGAATCGGTTCCGGTTTTAGCCGCGACCCTGACTCGGACAGGGGAGACCAGGCCAGGGTCGCGGTACCGCAAGAAGAACTCTTCCGTAGACCAATCACCCCGCAACAGGGCAGATCGCGGGGCAGCTTGGGGCAGATCAGAAGGCGGATTCGGGCAGGTCCATCACGTCGAGGTCGGTCAGCTCGGCCTTGATCCGCTCGGCCCGGACGGTCGGCATGGTCGAGCGGACGAACCACTGTGCGGCGGCCAGCTTGCCGGTGTAGAAGTCCTGGTCGGCCGCCGACAGTTCGCCGCCCAGCTTCTCCAGCGCGACCTCGGCCTGCCGCAGCATCAGCCAGGAGCAGACCACGTCGCCGAGCACGAAGAGCAGCCGCGAGGTGTTCAGGGCGACCTTGTAGACGTTGCGCGGGTCACCGTTCTCGGCCTGCGGGTTGCTCGACATCAGCGCCTGACCCATCACGCCGAGGATCTTCTGGGTGTCCTCGAGACCGCGGGCGAGCAGCCCGCGCTCTTCCTTCAGCCGGCCGTTGCCGGCCTCGGAGGCGACGAACGCCTGGATCTGCTCGGACAGGTGGCCGAGCGCCTTGCCCTGGTCCTTGATGATCTTGCGGAAGAACAGGTCCTGGCCCTGGATCGCGGTGGTGCCCTCGTACAGGGTGTCGATTTTGGCATCCCGGACGTACTGCTCGATCGGGAAGTCCTGCAGAAAGCCCGAGCCGCCGAAGGTCTGCAGCGACTCGGTGCCCAGCAGCGTCCAGGACTTCTCCGAGCCGTAGCCCTTCACCAGCGGCAGCAGCAGGTCGTTGACCGCCTCCGCCTCGACGTCGTGCCCGCCCGCGTACCGCGCCTGCTCGGCCCGGTCCTGGTACGTCGCGGTGAACAGCACCAGCGCGCGCAGCGCCTCGGAGTACGACTTCTGGGTGAGCAGCGAGCGCCGTACGTCGGGGTGGTGGGTGATCGTCACCCGGGGAGCGTCCTTGGCCGGGTTGGTCAGGTCGGCGCCCTGGACCCGCGCCTTGGCGTACTCCAGCGCGTTCAGGTAGCCGCTCGACAGGGTGGCGATGGCCTTGGTGCCGACCATCATCCGGGCGTACTCGATCACCTGGAACATCTGCGCGATGCCGTTGTGCACCTCGCCGAGCAGGTAGCCCTTGGCGGGGGTGGTCTCGCCGAAGGTCAGCTCGCAGGTGGTGGAGACCTTGATGCCCATCTTCTTCTCGACGCCGGTCACGTAGGCGCCGTTGCGCTCGCCGGTCAGCTCGCCGGTCTCCAGGTCGAAGTCGAACTTCGGCACGATGAACAGGCTGAGCCCCTTGGTGCCCGGGCCGCCGACGCCGTCGATGCCCTGCGGGCGGGCCAGCACCAGGTGCACGATGTTCTCGGTCATGTCGTGCTCGCCCGAGGTGATGAAGCGCTTGACGCCCTCGATGTGCCAGGAGCCGTCGTCCTGCAGGGTGGCCTTGGTCCGGCCGGCGCCGACGTCGGAGCCGGCGTCCGGCTCGGTCAGCACCATCGTCGCGCCCCAGCCACGGTCGATCATGTGCTTGGCGATCAGCTTGTCGCGGTCGGTGCCGTTGCGCCACAACACGTGCGCGAAGTTCGGTCCAGCGGCGTAGATGTGCACGGCCGGGTTGGCGCCCAGCACCATCTCGGCGGCGGCCCAGCGCAGCGAGGGCGGGGTCGGCTGGCCACCGAGCTCCGGCGGCAGCTCGAGCTTGAACCACTCGGCGTCGATATAGGCGTGGTAGCTCTTCTTGAACGACTCCGGCATCGTCACCTCGTGGGTGGCCGGGTCGAAGACCGGTGGGTTGCGGTCGGAGTCCTCGAACGACGCGGCGATCTCGTTCTTCGCCAGCCGGTCGATCTCGCTCAGCACCTCCCGCGCGGTGTCGACGTCCATGTCGGCGTACGGGCCCTGTCCGAGCACCTCGCCGCGGCCCAGTACCTCGAGCAGATTGAACTCGATGTCCCGAAGATTCGACTTGTAGTGGCTCACAGGGTTCCCCTACCTCTATCCGACTGTACTCACGAGTAACTTGAGTATATACCGGCCAGTAACGAACGCAAAGCAGATTGACTGACTGCCATGCCGACGACGCTGATCTACGAGACGCACGCCACCACGGTCGACAACGAGCGAGGGGTGGCGACGGGCTGGCTGCCGGGCGAGTTGTCAGCCGAAGGGCAGCGGCAGGCGGCCTTGCTGGGGGAGCGGCGGCGAGACGTCGACGCGGTGTTCAGCTCAGACCTGCGGCGCGCAGTACGGACGGTCGAGCTGGCCGGGCTCGTTTCTCGGCGACATCAAACGCCTGTACGACGGGCGCACGGTGCTGGTGGTCGCGCACTCGGCCAACAGGTGGGCGTTGCAGCACCTGCTGGCCGAGGTTGCGCTGGAGGACCTGGTGGATGCCCCGTTCGACTGGCAGCCGGGGTGGGTCTACCAGGTCTAGGGGGTGTAGACGGTCGCGCTGTTGTAGAGCTTCTGGGTGAAGGCGGACATGTAGGTGGCGGTGTTCGCCTCGGTGAGGTTGTAGGTGAGGAAGACGCCGTAGCCCTCGCTCACCGTGCGCTGCGCGAAACTCGCGGCGGTGGCGGAGCTGGTGGCCGTGTAGGACGTGGCGGACGGCGAGAGCTTGGACTTGGCGCTCGGGCCGCGCGGGACGCTCCACGTTCCGTAGTACGGGTTCCAGGCGTAGTCGAAGGTGTTGGCGATGCTCTGGCCGTTGTAGCTCAGCCGAGCCGCCGACGGGCCGATGTCGTAGAGGGTGATGAGCTTGGTCGGCAACTTCTGGCGCAGCGCGGAGACCAGGTAGAAGAACGAGCTGTCGTTCGGCTGGCCGGTGCCGTTCTTGCCGTACTCCGCGTACTCGTCGTCGAAGTCGATCCCGTCCAACCCGTACCGCGTGACCGCGTCGGCCAGCTGCTGCGCGAACGCGTCGGCTGCGGCCTGGCTCGGGAAGTTCGCGAAGCCGGCGCCCTCGTGGTTGCCGAGGATCGACAGCAGGACCTTGATCCCCTTCTGCTGCAGCGGCCGGACCTGGGTGGCCACGTTGTCGAGCACGCTCTGGACGTTCTCGTTGAAGTGCAGATAGGCCCTGGTGCCGTCGTAGTTGATGTTCGCGGCGAAGATCACCGCGACGTCGATCACCTGCGCGCCGCCCTGCGCCAGCGTGTACTTGCCGGCGCTCAGCATGCTGTGGTCGTTCACCTCGATGTAGGCGACCGTGATCGGGCCGGTCTTGGCCGCGCGGCACTGCCGGCCCACGGCGGCCTCGGCGGGCAGCGCGGCGCCGGTCGCCACCACGGCGCCGGTCGCGGCCAGGCCGGACAGGAGGGTTCGTCTGCTGATGGGTGCTGGGCTCATCGATCAACTCCGGGGTCGGGGGCGGTCAACTAAACCGGTATAGCGGATGATTCTCGACCGCGGTGGACGCTGCGTCAAGAGATTGGCGCGGACGGTGACGAGGCGGGCCGTTTGAGACAGCTACTCGCCCTGGATGGAACTCATAGACCAAGATGGGGGTATTGGCGGGAGGAAAGTTTCGGGGGCCGAGCCGGGAAGAGGAACGATGACCACAGCACTCGAGGCCAGGCGGACCCGCAGGTCCCTGGTGGCCGGTACGGTCGGGAACTTCGTCGAGTGGTACGAGTTCGGCGCCTACGGCTTCTTCGCCACGGTGATCGCGGCGAACTTCTTCAGCAGCACCTCGACCAGCGACGCCGAGAGCCTGATCAAGACCTACGCCTCGTTCGCGCTGGCGTTCTTCTTCCGGCCGATCGGGGCCGCGGTGTTCGGCCGGGTCGGCGATCGGATCGGCCGGCGTCCGACGCTGATCCTGGTCCTGCTGCTGATGACCGCGTCGACCACGCTGATCGGCCTGCTGCCGACGTACGCGACCGTCGGCGCCGCCGCGCCGTGGCTGCTGACCCTGGTCCGGGCGCTGCAGGGGCTGTCGGCCGGTGGTGAGTTCGGCGGCGCGGTGTCGATCATGACCGAGTTCGCGCCGAAGAATAAGCGCGGCCTGTACGGCGCCTGGCAGTCGCTGACCGTCGCGCTCGGACTGCTGGTCGGCGCGGGGCTAGCAGCGATCCTCGCGACGGTGCTGAGCAAGGAGGCGCTGACCGACTGGGGCTGGCGAGTGCCGTTCCTGCTGGCGCTCCCGCTCGGCCTCGTCGCGTTGTTCCTGCGCCTGAGGCTGGAGGAGACGCCGAACTTCGCCAAGGTCCAGCAGGAGGCAGGGCCGCCGGCCGACAAGGTGGAGGTGGCCAAGGCGATCGCCCTCGGCATCGGCCGGCTGATGGGCTGGTCCGCGGCCGGCTACACCTTCCTGGTGGTGATGCCGTCGTACCTGCAGGCGACCCTCAACGCCACCTTCCAGCAGGCGCTGGTGGCAACGGTTCTGGCCAACCTGGGCTTCGCGATCTCGATCATGCCCGCGGGCTGGTTGAGCGACAAGATCGGTCGTCGCCCGGTGATGGTGACGGGCGCGGCGCTGGTCGTCGTACTGGCCTTCCCGCTGATGAATCTGCTCCAGGACAAGGAGAGCTCGAACGCCGCCAAGGGCTTCGCGGTCTTCGCCGCCGGGCTGGTGGTCGGGTTGATGGCCGGGCCGGGACCGGCCATGCTGGCAGAGATGTTTCCCACCAGAGCGCGGTACACCGGTCTCGGGCTGGCCTATTCGCTGTCGAACGCCGTCTTCTCCGGCTCGGCCGGCCTGATCATCACCGAGCTGATCAAGCGGACCAAGAACATCGACATCCCCGCGTACTACGTGGTCGCCACCTGCGCGGTCTCCGTGATCGCGCTGCTCACGCTGCGCGGCGACGACCACCAGCGCGAGTTGCGGGACTGAGATGCGCGTCATCGGCCTGATGTCCGGCACCTCGTACGACGCGATCGACGCGGCGGCCGCCGACCTGCGGATCGAGGACGGCCAGCTGGTGCTCACCCCGCTGGGCCTGCTCAGCGACACGTACCCCGCGCCATTGCGGGACGAGATCGCCAAATCCTTGCCTCCAGCAACCACTTCGCTGGAGCAGGTCTGCCGGCTCGACACCGGGATCGGCCAAGCCTTCGCGGCGGTCGCCCAGCAGGCGGTCGAGCAGCTCTGCGGCGGCCAGGCCGACCTGATCGTCTCGCACGGGCAGACCGTCTTCCACTGGGTCGACGACGGACAGGTGCGCGGCACGCTGCAGCTCGGGCAGCCCGCCTGGATCGCCGAGGCGACCGGTGTCGCGGTGGTGTCCGACCTGCGCTCGCGCGATGTCGCCGCCGGCGGTCAAGGCGCACCACTGGTCAGCATCGTCGACGTCCTCTGGCTGAGCGGCCGTCCCGGTACGCCGGTCGCGCTCAACCTCGGCGGGATCGCCAACATCACTGTGGTCCCGGCGACTGGTGATCCGATCGCCTTCGACACCGGCCCGGCCAACGCGCTGGCGGACGCGGTCGTCCGCGACCTCACCGGCGGGCAGTCGACCTTCGACGCGGACGGGGTGATGGCAGGCCGAGGACTGATTCACCCAGAGCTGTTCGACCGCCTGCTCGCTGAGCCGTACTACGCGCGGCCGGCGCCCAAGAGCACCGGCAAGGAGCTCTTCCACCTCGGTTACCTGGCAGAGGCGATGAGCGGCTTGCCGCAGATCCCGTCGGACGACCTGGTCGCCACAGTCACGGCGCTGACCGCACGGACGGTCGCCGACGCAGTACGCGCTCATGGCGGGACAGAGGTGATCGCGGCCGGTGGCGGCATCCGCAACCCGGTGCTGATGAGCATGCTGGCCGAGGAGCTGCGTGGCGTGCCGCTGCGCAGTACTGATGAGCTGGGATTGCCGTCGGCGGCCAAGGAGGCGTACGCGTTCGCAGTACTGGGGTTCCTGACGGTGAATGGGCTGGGCGGGACTGTGCCGAGCTGTACGGGAGCACGGCACACCAGTGTGCTCGGGTCGATCACGCCTGGCGCGGGGCCGTTGCCGGTGTCGCCGCCGCCTGTGCAGCCGCCGACTGCGTTGCGATTGAGCTGACCCGGTGGCCGTGTGACGATCCAGCGATGATCAAGGCTCAGGAGATCTCCGTCGATGGCCGGCCGGCGCTGCTGACCGTGCCTACCGAGGTGCCGGTCAGGGCTGGGGTGGTGGCGCTGCACGGGTCCAGCAGTTCGGCGTACCGGCAGGCGATCTTTGAGCACCTCGCAGCCACGCTGGCGCCGCTGGGGGTCGCAGTACTGGCGTTTGAGCGGGCGCCTTGGCCGTACGACGATGTGGACATCCCGTACGCCGTACAGGCTGAGGGGGCGGTTGCGGCCTATCGCGAACTGAAGGCGCATCACGACGTACCGGTTGGGTTCTGGGGTGTCAGTCAGGGCACGTGGGTGGCGGCGCTCGCTGCGCAGCAGTTGCCGGAGACAGCGTTCCTGTTGCTGCTCGGGTGCGCTGGAGTGAGTCCTGCCGCGCAGATGCGGTTCGCTACGGAGCTGTCGGTTCGGCGGGCTGGGTATGACGTCGCTGGCGCTCTGGAGATCCGCGATGAGGTGGCTGAGTTGCTGCGCGGCAAGAAGCGCGGCGAGGTGGCTCGGGACTCGGCGGAGCGGGTGGCTGTGGATGAGTTGCTGCAGCGGCAGTCCGGCGAGCCGTGGTTCGACCTGGCCGGGATCCCGGTGGACCTGGGCGACGAGCTGCCGGTGTGGCACGAGATCGACTTCGCGTCGGAGCCGCTCTACGCGACCGTGAAGTGCCCGGTGCTGCTGATGCACGGCGAGGACGAGGCAAACCTGCCGGTGCCGGAGACGCTGGACGTCTGGCGGCGAGCGGCCGCGGTGTCGGGCAACACGCAGGTGGAGAGCGTCCGGATCCCTGGCGTCGGCCACTGGCCCGGTACGCCGGACCGCTCGGTGGACGGGATCAGCGAGGACTACGGCGCGATCCTGCGGGACTGGTTCACTCGTTGACCCAGGCAAGGATCTGCCGGGCCGACTCCTCGGGGGTGCCGTCGCCGCGCACCGACCTGGGGACCAGTTTGCGGGTCTCGGCGGCGTCCTTGAGCGCGTCGATGATCCGCTGCTTCGACCAGCCGCGTTCAGCCAGCCGCTTACGGCGTACTGGATCGGGGCAGTCGAGGTGCAGCCAGCGGCCCTCGGGGAGCTCCGTCGGGAACAGCGGGGAGAGCAGCAGCACCGGGAGGCCGGAGCGGCGGATCAGCTCGGTGATCCGGAGCCACAGCGCGTTGTACGCGGGCCAGATCGCCGCGGCCGACGGATCGGCGATCTTGATCCCCAGCAGCCGGCCGTCGTGGTCGAGCAGTTCGTCCATGTCCATCACGACCAGCGGACCCGAGCGCAGCCGCAGCAGCTCCGGGACCACCGTCGACTTGCCCGCGCCCGGGGCGCCGGACACCACGAACAATCTCGTCACAGCCTTATTTTCACCCGGCCGGGTGAACGCCGGGTGCCGGGTCGGCAGGTTGACCTTCGAGTTGGTCGAAGACCCAGGATCGGCGACATGACAGACGAGCTGCTGACGATCAGCGCCTTCGCCCGCCAGGTCGGGCTGACCCCGAGCGCACTGCGCTTCTACGACGACTGCGGGCTGCTCCGGCCGGCCTCGGTCGACGAGCAGAACGGCTATCGCTACTACTCGCCGTCGCAGGAGCCACGGGCCGCGTTGCTGCGCGATCTGCGGGAGATCGACCTGCCGCTGGCCGAAGTACGGGTGGTGCTCGATGAGGGCGCGGCGGCCGGCGTGGCCGTCGTACAGGCTCATCTGCGGACGGTCGAGGGCAAGGCGGACGCGGCTCGGCGGGCGACGGCCCGGATCCTCGCCTCGATGCCGGCGGTGCCTTATGAGTGCGCGGTGACGTTGGGCGGCGCGGAGCTTGCCAGTGCGATCCGGCAGGTGGCGGTTGCGGCGGCGTCGACTGATGAGATTCCTGCGCTGGCTTGCGTCTTCTTCGAGCTTGCTGAGGACGAGTTGTCGGTGGTGGCGACCGATCGGTACCGGTTGTCGGTGCGGAAGCTGCAGCCGGTGTCGTTTGCCGGGCATCCGCGCAATCTGCTGGTCCACGCGGCTGAGCTGACGGCGCTGGCTCGGTGGGTCGGGGCTGCGGCCGAGGTCCGGCTGGAGACCGGGCCGAGCGGTACTGCGTTGGTGGTCGACGGTGAGTCTCGAGCCCTGCCGGTGGTGGACGAGGAGTTCCCGGCGTACCAGTCGATTCTCGACGGGCTGACGCCGCCGGTCTGCCGGGTGGTGGTCGATCGGCAGCAACTGCTGTCGATCCTGACTGGGGAGACTGTCGCCCTGGACATCGACTCGGGCCGGCTCAAGGTGACAGCGGTGGACTCGGGGGAGTCGCTCGGAGAACTGGAAGGCATCGGCTCGGGGGCCGTACAACTCGGCTTCTCGGCTTCGTTGCTGGCAGCCGCGCTGAGCGTGAGCGTCGGACCAGATGTCCTGCTGGAGCTCTGCGCCGTGGACCGGCCCGTGGTGGTCCGCTCGGCCGACCAGGGCACCTTCACCACGCTGGTGATGCCAACCCGCCTCGACGGGTGACGCCCACCTTCTAAAGCTCTCTCGCTGTCATCAATCGCTTACACAGCGGCGTTTTCTGCCGTCGCCGCAGCCGGCGCGCGGGGCGCGGTACTGGCGTGTGCAGCCGGTACTGCGCTCGCCGGGGCGAGCCTGCTGAGCAGTAGAAGCGTCCGGGCGGCGGTAGTAGGAGTACCTTGAGACATCGGAGTTATTGGCGCCTCAAGGTCGAGCGCGCCATTGAGCCTCCGGTGTGACGAGGCGATGTAGATGTCGTTCCCCCTGTTCCTTCCGTCAGTCCAGGCCCCGGCCGAACCGCTGCGGCTGAGACCGTCCGACATCACGCTCGGCGTGATCTTCGCCGAACTGAACGCTGCCAGGTCAGCGAACCAACTGGAGCGTGGTGCGCCCAGGATCGGCGCCGTCGGTGGACCACGCGCCGACCGGCTGCTGCAGAGCCTGGAGGCCTGCGAGGCCGCCTTGCTGGAGCGCAACCTGCCGGTCCCACCGGGGATCCGCGACGAGCTCCGGCTCCGCCGCAGCCTGTACATCCCCCGCGGCCGCGGCTAGCTGATCGAAACCCTCGTCCTGTCCGCATGAGGCAGGGCGAGCGGCAGCCTGCCCTGGGGCGAATTGACGACTGGGCGTAACAGATCACTGCGGGATCAGTTATCCCGGGTACGACGGGTGGACGGCGGGTTCCTGCACGCCCCGCTGTGGTCTGTACCGGTCGGCCCTCCGCCCAGGGCCGAAGTTTGCCGTTCCAACGGGAGTGCTTTCATGCGTTTCGCCCGCATCGTCTTCGGTCTGCTGCTGGCTCTGGTGGGGTTACTGGTCACGGTGGCCGCAGGCGTCGCCGCGTTCTGGCTGGTCGGTCCCGACGACACCCTCGACACCGGTGCACAGCCGCTGTCGAGCCGGGGGGTGGCGGTGATGACCGCGCCCGACCTGGTCGACCGGCACGGCCCGACGCTGCACGTGACCGCGTCGGCGGCCAAGCCGGTCTTCGTCGGGGTCGGTCGCGACCTCGACGTGGCCAGCTACCTGGCCGGCTCGGAGTACAGCCGGGTCGTCTCGTTCGACCTGCCGTCGCGGTTCGAGACCCAGGCGATGAAGGGCAGGTCGGCCGCGCTGACCCCGCCGGCCGGGCTGGACTGGTGGACCGTCCAGGCGACCGGGACCGGCGACCAGTCGATCAGCTGGCCGATCGTCGACGGCCGGTACGACGTGGCGGTGCTGAATGCCGACGGCTCACCCGGCGTCGACGCGCAGGTGACCTTCGGGATCGAGATCGACGGCCTCTTCGGAACCTGCCTGATGATCTTCGGCGGCGGAATCCTGCTGCTCGTCATCGGCCTGCTGCTGATGTTCGTCCGCCGCCGTCCGGCGCCGCCGATCCCGCTGCCGATCCCGGTCCCCGTGGTCGCGCCGGTGATGCCGTACACGCCGCCGGCGCCGAAACAGACCACCCAGGTACGCCGTACTGCGGGCCTCGCGGCCGCCGCGTTGCTGGTGACCACCGGCTGCGCCGCCGTGCCGCTGAAGAACGTCAGCCAGGAGATCAGCACCAAGCCCGCGGTGACGCTGGCCGACGGGCAACTGCTGCTGGACAAGTACGCCGAGGTCCAGAACCGGGTGAACCAGACCCGCGACGCCAAACTGGCTGCCACGATCGAAGCCGGTCCGCGGCTCGTGCAGACCCGCGCGGCCACCTTCATCTCCGCCAAGATCGATGCTGCCGGCAAGAACATTGCGAAGCCGGTGAGCTACTCGGACATCGAGGTCGGCGCGCCCGAGTTCGCGAGCTACCCGATGCGCTTCGTCAGTACGGCGAAGCTGTCCACCGGCCTGACCGAGCGGCAGTTGGGCGTCTGGGAGCGGAGCAACGCGGGGTCGCCGTGGCTGCTGACGCACGCTGTCTTCCCCGCGACGGCGGTGGACGTGCCGCCACTGGAAGGCCTGCGGGTGCCGGGCCAGGCGGACATGGCGAAGCTTCCGCTGCTGCCGCAGACCGCCGGCAACAACCTGGCGAAGTACCTGTCGGAGGGCCCAGCATCCCGGCAGGCCGCTTCCTTCGTGGCGTCGGCGGACCTGACCGTGCTGCTGGCCGCGCGGGCCAAGGAGATCCGCGACCAGCCCGTCAAGGACTACATATCGACCGTTGCCGACACCTTCAGACTGTCCGGACAGCCGACCACCTTCATTGCCGCGAACGGCGACGCGCTGGTCTTCGTCAACCTGACCGAACAGTTCCTGCAGACCATCGAGCCGGGCAACAACGCGTTCTGGACCAGCGGCGAAGTGCTTGCCTACAGCAACAATGTTAAGTACTTCCAGACTCTCCGGCAGGACTACCTGCACGAGGTCGCGCTGGTCATCCCCTCGACCGGCAAGACCCGGGTGATCGGGATCCGCAGCCAGACGGTCGGCGGCGGCGGGAGCTAGCCGCGGAAGGTGGCCGTGAGCGTGCGGCCGTGTGCTTGGTGGGTGGTGTAGGTCAGGCGGGTGCCGGTGAGGGTGTGCTGCACGGTGACCCCTGGATCTGCGGTGACTTTGGTGAGCCAGCGGGCCAGGATCGTCACCGTGATGGTCGAGCGGGTCATGGTCGGGTCTGAGATCGCGATCGTGGTGGTGCCCGCGCGGTGTTGGGTGAGGAAGGATGCCGGGCCGTCGATCGTGTAGTTGAGGAGCTGGTGGCGGCCAGGGGTGAAGGTGTTGGCCGCTGTCAGGTGGAGACCCGGGTGGTGGATCGCCTGGAGGCGTGGGGTGTTGGAGAGCAGCAGGAGCCGGCCGCGGCGGTAGGTGTGGAGGGTGGCTTCGGTGGCGTGGGGGACGAGGGCGTAGGCGAGTGAGCTGCGCGGCGGGGGTGGGGCGGCATAGGTGGAGCCCGCTGATGCCGACTCGTGGGTGAGCGTGAAGACCTGCTTGCTGACTGCGGTGTCCGGGTTGGCCGTGCGGATGACACGGCGGCTGCGCGTGACCTGCTCAAGGCCTACCGCTACTGGGCTCGGTTGCAGGAAGTAGTAGCCGAGGGCGGTGCCTGCGGTGGCGTTGGCGTAGCGGAGCCAGTCGAGGTCACCAGCGCCTGTGCCCGACCAGGGCCGGCCGTTTCGCTGCCGGCCGGTCAGCTGCACTTCGTCCGCCGGTCCCGCGATGCGCGCATCGAGGGTGGTGATGGCTGGGCTGTTGATCCCCGCTGCGAGTACGACGATCTCGTCGTCCAGCAGGAACCACGACTTGGTCGACTCAGCGTTGCGATAGGTCACGAAGTCGGCCGGGAGGTGGTCGCGATCGGCATAGGCCTGGTCGCTCGACTGGATCCAGCCGGCGACTCCGTAGGCGCCCAAGGTCGCGCCGCCGGAGTACTGGTTCGTGCCGACCGGGAAGTAGACGTACTTGTTCTGCAGCTCCGACGAGGCGGTGAACTCCGGCGGGCGGTCGTAGTACGCCGTGCCATAGAGCTCGGGGATCGATTTGCGTTGCTCCAAAGGTGTAGTGATCCCAGCCAGCCGGTACGGCGAAACGGTGGTCAGGTAGTCGACGCCGTACGCCTGCGTCTGGTCCTGCCCGCTCAGGTAGAGGTAGTGGGCGCCGTCGCCCTGGAACCACGGCAGCAGGTTCTCGCCGCTCATGTACTCGTACTTGCTGATCCGGCCCGAGCTGCGCGCCAGCGCGAACGCGTAGCCGGGCCGGCGGTGCACGGTCCGGTCCATCGAGTTGAAGGCGACCGAACTCGCGGCCGGGTTGAGGTCCACCGGCTTGATGTTGCTATCAGCAACGATATCGGCGAGCCGTGCGATGCTGACCGGCGAGACGAAGCTGTTCGGGTTCAGCGTCGGCCGTGCGGTGAACTTCACGTAGCCGCGCAGCCTCCCGGCGTCCGCGGCGGCCGCGTAGTCGGCCAGATCGACGATCGCCTCGATCACCACCGCGACGTCGTCGTACCCCGTCGCGGGCCGCGAGATCGCCCGGCCCTTGACGATCTCCATCATCCAGCCCTCGAAGATCAGCGGCGCGAACCCGTGCTCGACCCAGCCCTGCACCACCTTCACCAGTTCGCCGCTGGAGGCGTAGCTGGTGCCGTCGAGGGTCTTCACGGTCTGCACGACGCGGGTCAGCAGGGCCTTGCCGTACGAGCCGGTGTAGGCGACCGAGTCGTGCTGGATGAACGAACCGTCGGCGTAGTACCCGTCGGTGACGCCGTGCTGGAGACGATCCGGATCGACCGTGGCGAAGACCGTGAACTGGTCCTGCAACGCCTTGCGGATTCGCGCGTCGTCGTCGAGCAGCGCGCCTTGGATGATCCGGTTGGCAGTGATGTCGACCAGGTTCGCGCCGGTGTGGAAGCGCGAGTCGAGGTCGACGTCGCCGTTCTTGCCGTTGCGCAGATAGGCGTCCATCGAGGCGACGTACGTCGTGATCAGGTCGGCCGGGGCGTCGAGCAGCGCGAGCGTCTTCCCGGCGTACCCGGAGATGCCGATCTCCCAGGTGAACCAGTTGCCGTAGTAACCCGTCGCCTGGTCGCCATAGTAGTTCGCGTGCAGCCAGCGCAGCTTGTCGAGCACTCGAGCCTGTACTGCGGTGTTGCCCTGCAGGTCGGAGGCCGGGCCGGGGCGCCTGGTGGCGAGCGCGATCTCGTAGAGGTGCTGGAAGGAGGCGCTGAGGTTCGGATCGCTGGTGCCGAGCGGGAGGCCGGCGAAGAGTTCTCCGGGTTTGGCGCGGTCCAGTGCGGCGAGCCGGGTGCGGGCGGTCTGGTCGAGGGTCGCGAGCTTGGCCTTGACCTCCGGCCGCGCGTTCGACTCCGGCGTACCGGTGAAGATGGCGAGCAGGTTGCCGAGCAGACGTGGTGCTTCTGAGGCCGCTGCCGAGGCAGGTCTGACCGCGGTCAGCAGGGCGGCGGCGGGGACGAAAGACAGCAGGCGACGGCGACTGAGCTGCACTGGTACTCCCGGGCGAAGGAGAAAAACCTCACACCCTGAGTCAATCAGCCGAAACTATGTAACGGCAATCGCTGACCGCGCTATGCTTTAGATGAAATTTCAACTGCAAACCTCAGAGGGTGGTCCCAAGTGGCGTCGTCAGTGCTGGTTGTCGGAGGAAGCGGTGGCCTCGGCCGGGAGATCGCCCGGTACTACGCGGGCCGGGGCGACTCGGTCGTCGTGACCAGCCGCTCCACCGAGCGCGCGGAGGCCGCAGCAGCCGAGATCGGTGGCAACACTCGTGGCCTGGCCATCGACCTCGCCGACCCGGAGACGATCGAGAAGGCGCTGGCCGACATCGGCGAGCTGGACCACCTGGTGATCACCGCGATCGAGCAGTACGGCAACACGGTCAAGGACTTCAGCATCGCCGACGCCGTGAAGGCCTCGACGGTCAAGCTGGTCGGCTACACCGAGGTCGCCCGGGTGCTGCACGAGCGCTTCCGGCCGGGTGCCTCGATCGTGCTCTTCGGCGGCCTCGGCAAGCTCCGGCCGTACCCGGGCTCGACGATGATCACCGCGACCAACGGCGCCGTCTCCGGCGTGATGCGCACGCTGGCCGTCGAGCTGGCCCCGGTTCGGGTCAACGCGCTGCACCCCGGTGTCGTCGGTGACAGCCCGACCTGGGCCGACCGCGACCAGACGCTGCTGGTCAGCCGGACGCCGACCGGCCGGGCCGCGACCATGGCCGAGGTGGTCGACGCCACCGACTTCCTGCTCCGCAACGGCGCCGCGAACGCGATCGACCTGCACCTGGACGGCGGCGCCCGGGTCGCCTGACGGACTATCTTGGGTGCTCCACCGCCCCAGGAGGCTTGCCATGCGTCGAGGTTACGAAGCACCGGTCGATGGTCCGATCGCGATCGAGGTCGGCGTGTTCGCGCAGGCCGGCTCGGTGAAGGTGCAGGTCCGCGAGGACTGCACCCGAGCAGTGGTGGGGCTGTCCACCACCGAGGAAGAGGGCCCGTCGGCTGCCGCCGTACGGGATGCAGCCGTTGAGTCCGGCCCGGCCGGGCAGCTCATCGCCACAGTTCACGGCACCAGTACGCAGAACGCCGCGCCGGTCGAGGTCACGGTGGTGGCGCCGCCTGGCAGCACTCTCGTCGCCCGGGCCGACAGCGCCCATATCGGCGCTGCCGGTCTGGCCGACGCGGAGCTCACCACCGGGTCGGGCAACGTGTCGGTGCCGGAGGCGGGCCGGGTGTTCGTCGAGTCCGGCTCCGGCGCCGTGACCATCCAGAAGGCCACCGACGTGAACGCGACCAGCCAGTCCGGCGCGGTCTCGGTCGGCGCCGGCCACCGCGTCACAGCCCGTACTGCGAGTGGCGCCATCGTGCTGGCCGCCACCAGCGGCGAGGTGACCGTGAAGTCGGTCAGCGGCGGCATCACCGTCCGCGACTTCCAGGGCGGCTCGATTCGCGCCGACAACACCAGTGGCGCAATCACGATCCACGCCACGGCCAGCGGCGACGTACGGGCCGGCACCATCTCTGGCGCCATCACCGTCACAGCCGTCCCCGGCGCGAACCTCAACCTCCGGACCTCGACCACCACCGGCCAGGTGAAGGCGCCGTAGCCCTGCTGCCCGTTGCGCCTTAGCCCTGCTTCCACCACCCCTTGGCCGGGGTGATGCGCAGGGTGTTGGTCGCGCAGTGGATCTCACCTTCGGAGATGTGCACGGAGGTGAGGTCGTCGGCATAGGCGATCTGGTAGCCGATCCCGGCGAAGGCCTTGTCGATGGCAGTGGCGAAGACGTCCTTGCCGTTCACGACCGGGCCGTAGGTCTTCGGCGCGACGTACCGGCCGGCGTTCAGGACGAGTCCGTTGACCGTGCCGGGGATCTCGGCGACGGCATCGCGCATCGCGTGCAGTCTGGCGACCAGCTTGTCCTTCTCGGGACCGTCAGGCGTCGAGCGGATCTCGGTCTCGAGCATGCCGTAGTCGAGGCTGCGGGCCGTGTACAGGGCCGGGATCCGGACGACGTCGGCGTCGGTCAGCCCGGACTTCTGCTCGAGCACGGCGAGGTTCGCCTGGATCTTGGCTGCTGCCTCCTCGTTGGTCCCGACGAACTGCTCGTCGGCCAGGAACTCGTTGGTCGAGCGCTGGTCGATCCGCTCGTCGTACGGCCACTCCAGCTTCGGCAGGTTGCCGTGCATGATCTTGCCGCCCTGGCCGGCCTTCTGGACGCCCTTCAGCAGGTTGAGCCCGGCGGTTGGATCGGCGACCACGGCCTTCCAGCCACGTGGGCTGCCAGGCACCGGAACGAACTGGATGAACTCGTCCACGTGCCCGATCGTCAGCCACGAGGTGTCGACCGAGATGATCTCCTGCTTGCCCTGCGACTTCAGCAGCTCGACCATCTCAGTCGCCGGGCCGGTCTTGTGGTCGAGCCCGTCGCCACCCAGCACGATCTGCCCGAGCGGGTGTCCGGGTGTCGGCGGCAGCGTCTCGAGGTTGCCCATCGAGTCGTAGCTGTTGTTCTCGTCGGCCGTCGGCACGTGTTCGTTGTGGACGGCGGCCACATCGCGCCCGGCCAACTCGGTGAAGATCACCCGGGATCCGACCCGGCGGTCGTCGTTGACCGACCCCAGCAGCACCTTCATCCCCTGTGGCTTCCCGCCCGGACCAGGGATCGACATGTACGCCGGTTCGAAGATGTCCTGCGTCCACGAGTCGCCGCTCTGGTCGAGGATCCTCAGCGGCGCGCCCGAAGCCTTGGCCTGCTTGCGCACGACGTCCTGCCAGCCCTTGGTCTCCGCGTCGTCACTGAGCGACGAGAAGACGTACTCGAGCTTCTGGGTGTTGAGCTGGGTCAGCACCGGCGCTTCCTTCAGCACCACGTGATCGGTCGCGGTCGAGCCGCCGGCCGTCACGGTCAGCGTCACGTTCGCCGTACCGTCCCAGACCGCCGAGTCGCGGACGATGTCCTTGCCCTCGATCCCCAGCTCGACCCCGCGCCGCAGCTCAGCGGCCGTCAACCGCGTCGAGGGGCCAACGAGTTGCCAGCCCGACGACCGCTTGACGAACAAGTTCACGGACCCCGACACAGCGAGCTGCCCTCTGGCATCCTTCGGCGCCAGAATCCAAGGCAGAGTGCGAATCCGCGCCAGATCCTTCTCGTCCTGCGTGCCGTTCACCACCGAATCCGCGGCGTCGTTGCAGGCAGCCATCTCCCGGTCGGCGAGGTTCTGCTCCTTCTGATGCGACTTCACCAGCAACTGGTACAGCCGCTCCGCCTCGTCCTTGTCCGGCAGTTCGGACAGCTCGTCCTTCTTCTTGTAGAAGGCTTCGTCATTGGCGGCCTCACGCGCCACCGCCGCGGCCGCGATCTTCCTGGCCGGCGCCTGACACCGGCCGGCGTCGTCGTCGAGATTGGCCAGGAACAGCGCCGGCTGCCCGGCCAGCAGTCGCGCGTACGGCGTACTGGTGGCTGCCGCGGGCGCGATGGCAGCACCGGTCATCAGGGCGGTGACAGCGCCCACCACAAGCAGGTCGCGGGTCACGGGTCGTCTCATCCGATGGATCCTTCACAGCCGGTAACAAGTCGTTCCCAGCCTCCCGATCCGATGTCGGCAACCTGTCAGGAACGCGTCCCGTTCCGGTCCCCGCGGAAGTGAGACGCAACACGCGGGGGGTGATGAGGCCGACACCGACATGACTGACCGGTAACCAACCAATAACATCGCTGGTATGCAGATCCTCGCCATCGTCGTCTCGCTCGCGATCGCCGCTGTCGGTATCGCGCTGTTCGGCAAGACGATCGGGCACATCATCAGCGTGATCAAGCTCGGTCAGCCGACCGCCGGGCGCACCGACAACCCGGGGCAGCGCACCGCGACACTGGCCAAGGAGTCGCTGCTGCACACCCGGATGCTGCAGTGGAGCCACATCGGCGTCCTGCACTGGTTCGTGGCGTTCGGCTTCCTCGGGCTGGTGCTCAGCCTGGTGACGGCGTTCGGGCAGCTGTTCGACGCGCACTTCGCGCTGCCGCTGATCGGGCACTGGTTCGTCTTCGAGTGGGTCAGCGAGTTCCTCACCTGGACCGGGCTGATCTCGATCATCGGGCTGATGGCGATCCGGCTGCGCAACCTGCCGAAGGGCGAGAAGGCCCGGTACAGCCGGTTCTTCGGCTCCCGCGCCTGGCAGGCGTACTACGTCGAGTACACGATCCTCGGCGTGCTGATCTGCATCCTGCTGCTGCGCGGGCTGGAGTACGAGCTCGGTGCGGGCAGCAAGTTCCACTTCCCGAGCACGTTCTTCGTCGGCCAGGGCCTGTTCGGCGGATTGAGCGAGCACGCGCTGGAGAACACCGTCTACCTGGTCGCGATGATCAAGATCCTGATCTCGTTCGCCTGGATGATCACCATCTCGCTGAACGCCACCATGGGCGTCGCCTGGCACCGGTTCACCGCCTGGCCGAACATCTGGTTCAAGCGCAAGGCCGATGGCGGTACCGCGCTCGGCGCGCTGCAGCCGATCATGGTCAAGGGCGAGCCGATCGACTTCGAGAACATCGAGGAGCTGGACGAGGACGCCGCGCTCGGCGTCGGCAAGATCGAGGACTTCACCTGGAAGGGCCTGCTCGACTTCACCACCTGCACCGAGTGCGGCCGCTGCCAGTCGCAGTGCCCGGCCTGGAACACCGACAAGCCGCTGTCGCCCAAGCTGATCATGATGAACCTGCGCGAGCACGCGTACGCCAAGGCGCCGTACCTGCTGGCCGCCGATGACGACGCCCGCAAGTCGCTGCCGGAGCTGGTGATGGCCGAGCAGGAGCGCCCGCTGGTCGGTCCGGCCGACGTCGCCGTGATCGACGAGGAGGCGCTCTGGGCCTGTACGTCGTGTGGCGCCTGCGTCCAGCAGTGCCCGGTCGACATCGAGCACGTGGACGCGATCATGGACATGCGCCGCTACCAGGTGCTGATCGAGTCGTCGTTCCCGTCCGAGCTGAACGGGCTGTTCAAGGGCCTGGAGAACAAGGGCAACCCGTGGAACATGAACCCGTCCGGCCGGATGGACTGGGCCAAGGGGCTGCCGTTCGAGGTCAAGACGGTCGGCACCGACGTCGAGACGCTGGACGAGGTCGAGTACCTGTTCTGGGTCGGTTGCGCCGGCGCCTTCGAGGATCGCGCCAAGAAGACCACCCAGGCCGTCGCCGAGTTGCTGAACATCGCGGGGGTGTCGTTCGCAGTACTGGGGGACGGGGAGACCTGCACCGGTGACCCGGCCCGCCGGGCCGGGAACGAGTTCGTCTTCCAGCAGCTGGCGATGCAGAACGCCGAGGTGTTCAAGGAGACCGGCGCGAAGAAGGTCGTCTCCACCTGCGCGCACTGCTTCAACACGCTGAAGAACGAGTACTCCCAGCTCGGCGTCGAGCTGGACGTCATCCACCACACCCAGCTGCTGAACCGGCTGGTCCGCGAGGGCAAGCTGACCCCGGTCGCGCCGGCGGACAGCTCGCTGAACGGCCAGAAGATCACCTACCACGACCCGTGCTACCTGGGCCGGCACAACCAGGTGTACGACGCCCCGCGCGAGCTGCTGGAGATCATCCCGGGCGCGGAGTTCGCCGAGATGCCGCGCAACCAGACCAAGTCGTTCTGCTGCGGCGCGGGCGGCGCGCGGATGTGGATGGAAGAGAAGACCGGCACCCGGATCAACCTGAACCGGACCACCGAGGCGGTCGAGACCGGCGCCGACAAGATCGCCACCGGCTGCCCGTTCTGCCGGGTGATGCTGTCCGACGGGCTGACCGCCAAGCAGGCCGACGGCTCGGCCCGCGAGGAGGTCGAGGTCCAGGACGTCGCCCAGCTGCTGCTCGCGTCCGTCAAGCGCGGCGACTGAGTGTTCTCTGCAACTTCCGGCAAATTCCCTTCCCGGTGAGCTGTCCAGCTCATAAGCTCCGCTGGTTGTTTCAATGGGGAGGAAAATCGTGAAGTTCCGTACTCGGGCAGCGGCCGCCGTGGTGGCGCTGCCGATGATTTTGGGCGTTGCGGCGTGTGGCGGGGGCGACAAGGCGACCGGTGACCAGGCCGGTGGTGGCGCATCGCAGAGCGCGCCGGCCACCAGCAGCACGCCGTCGGCGACGACCAGCAGTACTCCGGTGGAGCCGCCGAAGGCCGAGGAGCCGCTCCGGCTGACCAACGCCAGCTTCCTGCCGGCACTGAAGGCGGGCACCGGCAAGGCGAAGTCGTGGAAGGCCAAGACGGTGATGACGGCCGGTGGCCAGAACATCACCATGACCTCGGCGCAGAGCACCAACCCGCTGGCGATGAAGCTGGACATGGTGATGCCGGCCGCCGGTGGCGCGATGCAGATGATCCTGGTCGGCTCGAACCTGTACCTGTCGATCCCGCAGCAGACCGGGGCCGGCAAGTTCGTCAAGCTGAACCTGAAGGACAGCAAGGATCCGTCGGTCAAGCAGTTCGGTGACCTGCTCCAGAACGCGGACCCGATGAACTCGTACAAGGGCTGGGACAAGAGCCTGCAGAGCGTCAAGTTCGTCAAGACCGAGACGATCGGCGGCCGCGAGCTGGACCGGTACGACGTCACCGTCGACACCGCGAAGGCGCTGAAGGCGATGGGTCAGCAGATCCCCGCCGGAACGGCCGGAGTACCGAAGACGCTGGTCTACTCGACCTGGATGGGCAGCGACAAGCTGATCTACCAGATGAAGTTCGCGATGCCCGGCGTCAGCATGCTGATGACGATGTCCGACTACAACCAGCCGGTCGCCATCTCGGCCCCGGCGGCGAACAAGATCGTCGCGAAGCGCTGATCATGAAGGTGCGTTCCAGGGTGGCGGCACTGGCCGCCACCCTGCCGCTGCTGGCCGGCGTCGCCGGGTGCGCCGACGACGCCGCGGTCAAGCCGGTCACCGGTACGACGAAGCCGGCTGCGGTGCCCGCCAAGGCGGTCGCGCCGCCGGCCCGGCTGACGACGGCCACCTTCGTGCCAGTGACAGCTGCGGCCTACGCCAAGGTGAAGTCCTGGACCGGCGTGATGCGGATGAGCGCTGGTGGCCAAGTGCTCACCGCGACGATCACTCAGACCTACAAGCCGGATGCGGTCCGGGTGGATCTGAGCAGCCCGCAGTTCGGCGGGCCGGCGCACGGGATCCTGACCAGGGGCGCGATGTACCTGTACATCCCCGATCCCAAGCTGCACGGCAAGTACCTCAAGTTCTCGCCGAAGAGTTCGGACCCGACGGCGATGCTCTTCGCGCAACTGCTGGGCGCCTCTGACCCCGCGACGGAGTTGAAGGCGATGCGCAAGGCGGTGCTCAAGGTCAAGTTCGTCAAGGCCGACACCATCGGCTTCCGCAAGGTCGACCGCTACGACCTCACCCTGAACAACGCCGTGATGCTCCGGGCGATGGGGATGAAGGTCCCGGCTGGCCTGCCGAAGACGTCGGTGGTGGCGACCTGGCTCGGCCCCGACCGGCTCACCTACAAGCAGATGACCAGCGGCGCCGGTTCGCAGACCCAGACGACCATCACCGGCTACAACACCGGCGTCACGATCGCCGTGCCGCCGGCGAGCAAGATCCTCAAGCGCTAACGCAGGTACGAGGCGCCGTTGAAGTCGAGGACGGCGCCGCTCGACCAGCCGGCCTCGGCGGATGCCAGCCAATGGACCGCCGCAGCGACCTCGGGGGCCGTCGCCACCCGCCCGAACGGGCTCTGCGCGCGGATCGCGTCGCCGCCGGGCCCGTTCAGACCCTGTGCTGCCATGTCCGTCGCGATGAAACCGGGCGCGATTGACGTCACCGTGATGTCATGTGGCGCCAACGCGACCGCCATCGACTGCCCGAAGGCGTGCAATCCCGCCTTACTCGCCCCGTACGCCGGTACGTCCGGCTCGCCGCGATACGCGCCTCGCGACCCCACGTTGACGATCGCGCCTCGTCTGACGCCATCGGCAGGCGTCACGTCGAGCATCTGCCGGGCCACGCACCAGGTCAGGTGAGCGGCACCCTCCAGGTTCACCGCGAGGGTCCGGCGCCAGGCCGCGACCCAGTCGTCGTACGAGGTGTCGGCGAGCGGATGTCCGATCCGCCGCGACCCCGCGACCGGGTCGTCGACGAACAGCGCCGCGTTGTTGACCAAGACATCGATCCGGCCCAGGTTGCGTGCCGATTCCTCAATGAACAAAGGGATTGCGGCGGCATCCCCGAGATCGCCGGACACCACCGAATGGCCCTCGCCAGGCAGTTCGGCCAGTACTGCGGCGGCCTTGTCGACCGCGCCCCGGCAATGCAGCACGACCCGGTCGCCGGCCGCGGCGAACACCTTCGCGACCTCCGCGCCGACGCCTCGTGACGCACCGGTGACGAGCACTCCTCTGGACATCCCAATCCCCTCTCGACGGACCGCTCTCATTCTGCCCTGACATCACCCTGGCGGCGGCGTGACATCAGAAGGTGTTGACAGTGACGTCACTATGACGTCATGATTGCGTCATGGAACTTGATCACTACCTCGAGTCGGTCCGCCGTAGCGTGGAGAACGCCACCGCGCTGGCCGACGACCAAACTCGCTCGGTGGCCCAGCGCCTCGGAGCAACGCTGGATGACGCGGGCCGGCTGGCCCTCATCTCAGCCCTGTCCGACGCCGCCGGGGAGATCAGCCGCGAGCTGTCCCCCGGATCGGTCGAGCTCCGGATGGCCGGTGGCCGCCCCGAGTTCGTGGTCACGCCGGCCCCGAGCCAGCTGACCGGCGCCGATGACGACGACCTGGACGACGACGACAGCGCCGCGCCGGTGGCCGACGAGATCGCGCCGGACGCCGACGAGCCGACCGCGCGGATCACGCTGCGGCTGCCGATGTCGGTGAAGAACAAGGTGGACGAGGCCGCCGCCGCCGACGGGATCTCGTCGAACGCGTGGCTGATGCGCACCGTGATGACGGCGCTGACCAGCGGGCGCGGTGGCTACGGCCGTCCGCCCCGGCCGCCGCGCCCGCCGCGGCCCGGCATCTTCGCCCCCGACGGCCCGCTCGGTCCGGAGGGACCGCTCGGCCCCGAGGGCATCTTCGGCCGGGAAGGCGTCTTCGGACCGGACGGGGTGTTCGGACCGGACGGCCTGTTCGGCGAAGGACGCCGCGGTGACCGCGACCGCAGTGAGCGCGGCGACCGCCGTGACGATCGGGACCGCAACCGCGGTCGCGACCAGGGACAGCACCGGGGTGGACGTGGCCCGGGCCAGCGCATGCAGGGGTGGGCACAGTGAGCGTCAGCAGCCAACTGATCGGCGAGGCCGGCGAGATCGACCGGGTCCGGATCGAGATCGGCTCGGGACTGGTGGAGATCGGCCCGTCCGACGACGGCCGGACCACGGTGACCGTGGACTCCGACGACGCCAAGGACGGCGACCTGGTGGTCGAACTGGTCAACGGTGAAGTCGTGATCGAGGGCCCGAAGAAGGCCCGTCGTGGCCCGGAGATCCACGTTCGGATCGCCACCTCGGTCACCCTGGACGCCCGGATCCAGACCGGCTCGGGGGACATCAGCTCCCGGGTGCCGCTGGGCGAGGCCCGGCTGTCCACCGGTTCGGGGGACATCCGTGCCGAGCGGATCGAGGGCGACCTCGCGGCCACCACCGGCAGCGGTGACGTCCGGATCGGCTCCGCGGCACAGACCGTCCGGGCCAAGACCGGCTCGGGCGCCATCGACATCGGCGAGTCCATCGGCCAGGTCGGCGTCAGCACCGGTTCGGGCGACGTCCGGCTCGGCGACGCGGCCGGACCGACCACGGTCAAGGTCGGCTCGGGTGACATCACCATCGAGCGGATCCGCGACCACTCGATCGCGACCTCCGGCTCCGGTGACGTCCGGGTCGAGTCGGCCGAAGGTCCCAGCGTCCGGGCGGAGACCGCTCGCGGCGACGTGCAGATCGGCGTACCGGACGGGGTGCCGACCTACCTCGACCTCAAGACGGTCACCGGGCAGATCCGGTGCGACCTCGAGCCCGGCCAGAAGCCGGCCGAGGGGGAGCCCTCGCTGATGCTGCGGGCCCGGACCGTCTCCGGCGACATCACCGTCGTCCGGGTCTGAACCACCACCAACCATTCGTCCACGGGGATCACCTGAGGGAGCAAGATGATGATCAGCGAACACCAAGAGGTCGCCCGGCACCGGGTCGCCGAGCAGATCCGGCAGGCCGAAGTACGGGCCCAGCGCAAGGAACGGCGCGAGGCGCTGCGGGTCGACGGCGAGCCGGCCGGACCGCGGCACGAGCTCGCGGGAGCCCTGCGGCGGTTGGCCGATCGGCTCGAGCCGCAGCCGCGCCACCGGCGTACCGGCTTGTCCGTGGTGCGGTGAAAACGATGACTGGTCAGGCACTTTGCAGCTTGTTGCAACGCCTTGGTCTGATCACGGTCCCGAGCCGCTGACGCTGCTAGCGTGCACGCGTCAGCTGTGCTCGAGACCTGGGGAGTAAGAAACGATGTTGCGTCCGTTGGCCACCTTGGCCGCCGCCACCGTGCTGCTGGCCGGTTGCAGCGGGGGAGACGACAAGAAGTCGGACTCCACGCCGGGAGATGACACCAACACCTCGAGTTCTTCCCCGACTCCGACCACCCCGGAGCTGCCCAGCTTCGACCCGCCCAAGGGCTTCAGCATCTTCACCGCGGTCGCCGAGGAGCGGCCCGCCGACGGCAGCATCGATCCGACCGGGGGCAAGGCGGGCATGGTCGGCAAGACCACGCTGTACGCCAACAAGACCGGTCTCAACGGTGTCTGGATCGACGGCAGCCAGAGCTGGCAGGTGCCGGCCAAGGAGATCGAGTCGACGAAGGTGATCGACTACGCCCGGCCGACGGCCGTCCAGCTGGACGGCAAGGAAGCCATCGCGATGGCCTACGTGCAGAACGTCGAGGCCGGCGGCACCCAGAAGGCCCACGGCCAGGTCGTCTTCCAGTGGATCGATCCGGCCGACGGCAAGGTGCTGTCGACCGTCAGCACCGACCTCACCTCCACGGTCGGCCCGGGCACCACCGGCGGCAGCCTGACCAACCAGGAGTACGACCCGGCGACCGGGCAGTTCGCGGTCACCCTCGGCACCAAGGCCAGCGGCAACAACCTGAACTCCGGCTTCGCCACCGCGTACGCGGATCCGGCCACCAAGAAGGGCCTGGTGATCCCGACCGTCGAGGTCGCGGGTGTGCTCAACGGCACCGTCGTCGGCGCGAAGGGCCGCAGCCAGGAGAACGCCAAGGACCTGTCGATCGTCGCCATCGACGGTGCCACCGGCGCGGTCAAGAAGAACATCCCGACGCCGACGACCAACTACCTCTCCGCCGAGAGCAGCGGCGGCAAGCACGCGTACCTGTCCGGCACCAGCTACGTCCAGGACACGAAGTACACCCACCACACCGACACCACGCTCTACGCCGTCGACTTCGCCTCGCTGGCGGTCGCCGAGACGAAGCTGCCGAAGGGTGAGGACGGCATCGGCTTCGGCTGCCTGTCCGATCACGTCAGCAGCCTGATCTGCAACTACGTGACCAAGGCCGCCGACGGCACCGAGGTCAAGGAGATCATGGGTCTCGACGACGCGACCGGGAAGAAGTCCTGGGGCTTCTCGTCGGCGTCGGCCAGCCGGGTCGTGCCGACCATCACCACCATGTACAACGGCTACGCGTACGGCAAGGCGGAGACGCTGCCCGCGGTACTGGATGCCAAGACCGGCCAGGACGTTCCGGCCCCGGCCCCGCCGCCCGGCTCGACGCCGTCCACGAGCGAGTCGCCGACGCCCGCCGGGACCACGCCCACCGACGATTCCGGCGCGACCCCGGACGGCAATCCGTCTCCCGGCCGGCCCGCGTGGGGCGACCCGTCGCTGATCTTCGGCGAACCGCTGTCGCCGGAGGCGGTCTCGAAGTACGGCAGCACGTATCTGCTGAGCGCGGCCGGCAAGGCGCCGGGCAGCGAGCGGATCCTGGTCGTCCAGAAGGCGATCGGCTGATCCTGAGGCAAGCATGAAGAAGGCCCCGGCGCGGTTGCGCCGGGGCCTTCGTCGTACCGGGTCTTCGGCGTACCGGGCTCAGATGCCGCCGCGGAGGAAGTTCTGGTAGGAGCGTGACGGCGTCGGGCCGCGCTGGCCCTGGTAGCGGGAGCCGTACTTCGCGGAGCCGTACGGGTGCTCGGCCGGGGAGGAGAGCCGGAAGAAGCAGAGCTGGCCGATCTTCATCCCGGGCCAGAGCTTGATCGGCAGGGTGGCCACGTTCGACAGCTCCAGCGTCACGTGGCCGGAGAAGCCGGGGTCGATGAAGCCCGCGGTGGAGTGGGTGAGCAGGCCGAGCCGGCCCAGCGAGGACTTGCCCTCGAGCCGGGCGGCCACGTCGTCGGGCAGCGTCACCAGCTCGTAGGTGGACCCGAGCACGAACTCGCCCGGGTGCAGGATGAAGGGCTCGTCACCCTCCGGCACCACCTCGCGGGTCAGGTCGGGCTGTTCCTCGGCCGGATCGATGTGCGGGTAGCGATGGTTCTCGAACACCCGGAAGAATCGGTCCAGCCGTACGTCGATACTCGACGGCTGCACCATCGCAGGGTCGAAGGGGTCCAGCTGGACCCGCTTCGCGTCGAGCTCGGCCAAGATGTCACGGTCGGAGAGCAGCACGAACGCAACTTACCGCAGCGTGCTGCAACTCCGCTTCCCGTGGCGCCGATACCGTCTCGGCGCCGCGAGCGTCGACCGTTCCTGGCCGGTCCCGCCGGGACCTGGCCGCGTACCTGTTCCGGAGCCCTCAGCTCCCCGGACCGTCGTCGCGGCTACGGGCCCTCGGCAACAGCTCAGTGAGCGAGCTTGTTGAACTTCGAGACCTGGCCCGCGAACGTCTTGACCTGGGCCGGCGACCAGTCCTTCAGCAGTTCCTCGACCACCTTGTGGCGCTTCTTCCGGGCTGCGGCGAGCTTGCGCTTGCCGTTCGCCGTCAGCGTCAGCAGGGTCGCCCGGGCGTCGGACTTGTCCGCGGCCCGCTTCAGCAGACCTTCTTCCTCGAGCCGTGCGCAGGCCCGGCTGACCGGACCCTTGTCCACCTCGAGCGCCGCGACCAGATCGGCCATCCGCACCGGTGCGAGCTCCTCGACATGGTTCAGCAGCGCGTACTGCGCCGGCTCCAGGTCCGGATGCGCCTCGTCCGACAACGTCCGCTGCAGACTGCGCAGCCGGCGTGCGAGCGTGACGAGCTCCTTCTCCAGGTTCTCCAGAGCATCGTTAGTGTCAGTTGCCACCGTTCACCCCTTCTTTTTCAGTTGCCCCGCAACCATCTTGTCCGGCCCCAGTCGGGACCGCATCCTCACGTTGCGTCGAATGTTGCCCCCGGCAACGCGTTCTAATCTGCCAGAAGATGACCGGCCTAACCAGTCCTGGGCGTGCCCTTTGTGGAAAACTCCCCGATAACCCCCTGTGCAAACTGCCCGGGAGACCAGGTATGATCCTCTGAGTCCGCCGGGGAACCGGCAGATCCGCGGGTGTAGTTCAATGGCAGAACATCAGCTTCCCAAGCTGACAGTGCGAGTTCGATTCTCGTCACCCGCTCCATCGTAAAACCCCAGGTCAGAGCCCACTTTCTGACCTGGGGTTTCGTCGTCTCAGGGGTCGGGTAGAGCCCCCGTGCCCGCTACGTGCCCGCTGCTTCTGGAAGGTCTTCCGAACTCGCCTCGTCCGGACTCTCTTGCAATTCCTTCCTTACAAGTTCTGACATTCCCCGCGCCACCTTCCGGCGACGTTCGTCGTTGGTGTGCTGATAGATCAGCGCGGCGCGGCTACTCGCATGCCCCATGCGCTCCATCAGCTCTTGCAGCGTCGCGCCAGACTCAGCAGCCCAGGTGTTGCCGGTGTGCCGGAGGTCGTGGAAGTGCACACGGCCGACCAGGTCGGCCGCGATGAGGCCGCGTCGCCAGTTCCGCTGGAACGTCGATCGGCGCAACTGGGCACCCTTGGCGCCAGTGAAAACGAACGCGTCTGATTTCGATTCCACATAGATCGCGAAGTGTGTCCGGATATCGTCCAGCACGAAGTCATCCAGGAAGATCGTGCGCCGACCGGCTGCCGACTTCGGCGGTCCGGTCCGCAATTCGCCGGTCGGCAGTTCGACCACCGTCCGCCGAACTCGAATGATGCCGTTCTCCAGGTCCACGTCCTGCCTCTGCAGCCCAGCCAGTTCACCCCACCGCAGACTCCCGAAGACGGCCATCAGGATCAGTGCCCGGAAGCGGGGCCGCATTCCGTCGGCCACCTGGTAGACCTCACTGACACTGAGGACAGGTCGCTCCGGACTGCGCTCGGTCGCCGCGCCCTTGATGTAGCAAGGGTTCATCTCGATGATTCGGTCCTCCACGGCCGTCGCCAGAATCGATCGAAGCAGGCGATAAGCCTTGGCGGTGGTGACCGGTCCTAGGCCGCCATCCAACAGCGCCTGCCGCCAGTTCCGCAGCTTCGGCGCAGTCAGACTGCGCAGTGGCTCATGTCCGAGTTTCGGCGCGATGTGGTTCCGGAGAATGCCGCTGTAGAGCACCAGCGTCTTCGGCCGAAGTCCTGGCCGCTCCCGAATCCAGGCCCTCGCGTACTCACCCAACGGGACCTCTCCGAGTGCGGGGTCGATCCAGTGATTGCGCGAGAGCTCGGCTTCCTTGAGAGTCAGCCAGCGTGCCGCATCGGTCTTCGTCGCGAAGGTGTCAGGTGCGGGCCGGTCGATGCCATCCGGTCCGGGATAGCGGGCCTGGTATCGACCGGACGGCAGCTTGCGAATTCGTCCAAATCGTCTCTTGGTCATCAGGCCGCCTCTCCCATGCGTGCCAGCCGGATCGGCTGAACGGTGTTGTTCTCGATGTGCTCCCGAATCGCCGACTCGGGAATCCGGACCTTGCTTCCGAGCTTCACGAACTCGATCCGGCGCTCCGCGATCAGACGGCGGGGGTACCTCACGCCGCTCTCGTTGAAGGTGCCGAGCATCATTGCGGCCTCTGTGACATCCAACAGCCGGTCAGGTTGGTTAGTTGCCGTAGACAACGTGGTGCTCCCTTGCTTCGTGATCCGATCGGGGCCGGTCGCGCGGGTGGTCATGCGGTCTCGCAGGTGGGGTGTGCGTGGGTGCCGTCGTCGTATGTGAGGGGTTGGCGGCACCCAATGCAGGTGGCCTGTTGGGGTGGTTGCGGGTGATCCGTCCCATCCGTCCCAACCGTCCCCGCCCAGGTCAGAGCGGGGACGATTGAATCTGTGGGACGGTTCGATCCGTCCCACGGAAGTGATCCGTCCCCGGCGTGACCTGCAAAGGGACGGTTGGGACGATCCGGGACGGTGTCCCCCTGGGAGGTGTTTTCCGGGACGGTTGGGCAGTACCTGGCCCAGGTGTCTGCGAAGTCATCTCGGATGTATCCCTTGGATTGAGTGCCGTCTTCCCATCGGTGGTTCTTCGGGGTGATGTCGTACTCCCGCAGCAGCGCCGCGAGCCGACGAACGGTGATGCCTCCCGGCGCGGGCGTCTCCGCCCAGGGCGATTCATCGTCAGCCCGAAGCCGTTGCACGATCACTGCAGACGGCAGCGCACGTGCGGTCCCGAACGCGGTCCGGCAGTCGTTCAGGAGCCGGATCGACTGTGATGCCTCGGTGGAATCTTGAAGCTCCGCAATCAACGTCAGGGCCGCGTTCCTGGCCCGGTTCGGCCAGTGCCCGCCCGCCAGATCCGCCAGAGCAATCAACGGCTCCCAGGTGTCGGCCGCGCGGTCTTCCAACGGCATGTCCGGGGCTGCATTGGTCAGCTCGTCCAGATGGCCACTAACCCACTCGTGCAGCCGGTCGCGCAGCTCGGCCAGGACCGGCCCGTCACGACGCACGCGGTAGGGCTGCACGGACTCCCCGGCTGCCCGGCGACGCATCCGGATCACGGCGGCCCGGTCTTCAATCGTGTCCGGCATCATCCCGATCCCGGCCAGCGCGGCCATGGCGAAGGTCTCGATCTTCTCGACCGACCGGCTACCGGCGTCGTAGCGCAGCGTCGGGCGGCCGCGCTGGTGACCGGCGTTGAGCAGCCCGCGAAGGTCTTCGTTGTCGCCTGCCTTCGGCCCAAAGATCGTGTCGGCCTCATCGATCAGCAACGTGGGCGGATCAGACGGTGCGAGACCGATCGACCGGTAGACCGCCGATGGAGACGCGTTGGTGGTCATCAACGGCCGATGCGACAACCCATCGGCCATGTCCAGCAGCCGCGACTTTCCGCACCGCTTCTCAGGTGCACGGATGACAAGCCGCGGAGCACAGTTCCACGCCGACACCGCATGCGTAGCAGCGATCCACAACACCACAGCGACCCCGGCCGCGTCGCTCGGCAGAACAACGTACCGCCCGATGACAGCGCGGACCTCGTCCAACAGCTCCGCGCCGTCAACGGCGTCGGCCTGGTCGTGGTTGTTGTCGGTCATGCGGCAATCCCTTCGTCGCGGAAACCGCCGGTGATGGCGGCTCTGATGTCGCGTTCGGTCTGGGCGGCTTGGTGTCCGGCGTAGGTCAGTGCGGTGACGGCGGCGGTCTGGTCGATGGCCCCGGCCGCGACCATCCGGGCGACGCCTCGCGCAGCGCCGTAGAGGGTGGTGCGGCGTCTGCCTTTGGGTGCGCGGCGTACGGCGTCGAGGTGGGCGTCGAGGAGCTTGTCCGGGTGGGAGATGCCCCCGCCCGGTTGTGCTGTGGTCGGGCTGGTTTTCGGGCTGGCCAAATCGGCCGGCATAGGAGGAAGGCACGCGGTCACGAGGGCGGGGGGCATCTCACGTACTTCGGTCGTTCCATCACCCCACGCGTAGGCGCGACCGGTCCGGTGGTGGATCGACGGCGGGAGAACGACGTAGCCGCCGTCTGCTTTGATGTCGATGCCTTTGTGTCCGGGCATCGGCCGGGACGGCATGTTGTGGCCGGGGTGGCGGTAGTAGAGGTGCTGTCCCCAGTTGCCCGTGCGAACGTGGAGAGTGCGCGGGACGAGGTGGCGGAACTGGAGACTGAGAAAGCTGGTCCGCCCGCCGTGCGCGGGGTCGATGTCCACCACCAGGAGGCCGGACACGGCACCGGTTCGGACGGCGAGCTGGCCACGCGGGACGGCGGCGACGATCGCGGCGACTCTGTCAGGGTCGGTGCTGGCGGCGTAGAAGCCGTGGCAGGTCAGGTGTCCGCAGATCCCGGGGTTGTGGTCGATCGCGTCGCGGCAGTCGGAGCAGTTGGCGACCGGCCGCTTGGAGCGGCCGAGCATGAACACGGGCCAGCCGCGTTCGGCGGCGGCGAGGGCTTCGGTGAGGATCTCGGTCATCGCTTGTCTCCCTTGCTGGTGGAGTTGCTGGCTGCGCTGTGGGTGCGGCGGTAGTAGCTGATGACCTTGCGGCCGAACCGGACCCGCAGCCCGGAGCCGTCGCAGCGTCCGCAGTGCCGGAACGCGTTGCCGAACGGGGATTTGAACTTGCCGACGCCCTTGCAGCGGCGGCACTTCCCGAACGGCCAGACAGCGCAGGCGAGCAGGTAGAACGCGGCGACGCCGGTCACGATGAGTGCCACGGTGGCGGCCTGGGCGACGCTGTGGGCGGTAGCGGTGAGATCGACCGAGGCGCCACCCAGGTAGCTACTGTGGGTAGCGGCGGTCAGGAGGGTGGTAGCGGCGGTGGTGGGCATGAAATGCCTCCAGAGGGCTGTTTTTGGGCGTGAGGAGCCGTGACCGCTACCCGCTACGCGCGGATGAACGGCCAGGTGGTGGCTGGGTTGCGGGGTAGCGGGACGGGTAGCGTTGCCGCTACCGGTAGCGGTGTGGCCGCTACTTCAACTCGTCCCGCACCCTGTTGAGTTGGTTACTCTGTGTTGCCCGCGGCTTAGGTGTTGCGGCGGGCGATGGCGGCCCTGATGTCCTCAGACTTGGCGCCCTTGCGGGTCGCGCCGTCGCGCTTGACGTTGACGCTGGACACGTTCAGCCCGCGCGCCTGAGCACTGATCGCGTCGGGTGTTGTGCCGTCGTATTGCTCGGGCATCTGGTCGGCCAACCGTCCGGCGATGGTGTCCCAGTGGGCGGCGGTGTCGGCGCCCATCACGGTGAGGATGTCGGCCAGCACGTCACGAGAACCGCGCTGCATCTCCTCGCCTGCCGCCATGCCGGACAGCAGTCCGAGCCGTTCCCGCAGCACGCGGGCGGCGGTGAGGATCTTGTCCGCGTCGGTGGCGTCGGCCAGCTCGGTGCGCACGGTCGGTGTCGCATCCGATGCGCCGTACAGATAGCCGACGCCTCGGTACTCGTCACCCACCGGCAGGGTGGCTGCGTCGAAACCTTCCTGATAGGCGTCGCCGCCCAAGATCGCTTCCGATACGACCCGGTTGCCGCACTTGAGGGCGAACCGCAGGGTGTGGTTATCCCTGTACCGGTTGAACAACCGGGCCACGTCGCCCGCGCCGACCCCGGACGGCTTCTGCGAGCTGGACTCGATAATCACACCCGCGCTCGGGCCGACGGCCTGGATGCGGGAGAGCTTGGCGGCGATCTCCTTGTTCACGTTCTGGTCTTCGGTCTCGAAGTACACCTGGAACTCCTCCATCACGAGCACCAGGACGTGCAGGTCCGGGTAACGCGGGTCGTTGTGGAGTTCCTCGGTCAGCTTCCCTTCGGGGCACAGCTCCACGGGCAACGTCGTCAAGATCGAGTTCACCCGGTCGATGTGGGCGAGGATCTCGTCCAGGATCGCCCGGAACGTCTCGATCGGGTCATCAGTGTTCGGGTTGGGATGGGTACCGAACACGATGCGGTGGGCAACCTTCTTGAACGCCAACCAGTCCGGCGAGTTCTTCCCGTCCACAACGATCAACCGCACGTTCGGATCGAGCGCGGCATAGAGCGCCAGCAGACGGGCGAAGTACGTCTTGCCCTTGCGGGGCTGGGCCCCGACCAGCAGCGAGTTCCACATCAGCGACAGCTTGACCGGCGAGTCCCGCTCATCGCGGCCGATCACGAACGCCTTCCAAATCGACCGGCGCTTGCAGTCCAGCAGCGACGTCCGGCCCACCGGCACCGCGAGCGGATCCCGGTCGGCCACGAACAACGTGTGGCGTCGCGAGCTGGACTTGTCCGGGGTCAGGAACACCTGATTGACGTGCACGTCCAGGCCGGAGGCGATCTTCTCCCGGCAGTTCGCGACATCGGTCCATCCCTTGCCGTACGGGAGATCGACCAGCACCTGAGAACCGGTGTTGCGGGCGTCGCGGGACATTTGCGACCCGAACCGGACTTCCTGGTCGGTGCGGTCGGGCTTGCCGAGTCCGGCCGCGTAGTAGGCGCGCAGCACGATGTCAGAGTTCAGCTTCCGGAACCGGGGAGCGACTACCGCCGTACCGACCAGGGTCTGTCCGGCCGGGCGGCCGTAGTGCGCAGCGGCGGCGACCAGACCGGCGCCCGCAACGGCCGCAGCAGCCGTAGGAGCGGCGTTGAGGGCGATCGGGGCACTGATGGCAAGGCCCAGGTTCTGGGCCGCGAGAACGCCGCCACGCCAAAGGCGGGTGCGCTTGAGCTCGCGGTGGATCTTCTCCCATTCCTTGAGCTCGTTGCCGTCTGCGGCCTTCTGCTCAAGGGCAAACGAGTTCGGCACCCACCACCAGCGGAGCTGGTTGCTGACCACGCGAGTGAAGCCGCGTCCGGCGAACCAGGCGAGCTTTGCGCCGTACCAGGGCGACCGGACCGCGTGGAATGCGGCGACGTGTCCCGAGCGGGCGACGGCGCGGCGGACTGTGGCGCGGAGGTTCTGCGGCAGCAGATGAACTGGGATGATCGGCAGTCGCTCCCCCGCAGCGACCGCGACCGGCAGCCCCGGAGCGTCAACGGGGACCAGGACCTTGCCCGCGCCGGGGGCGGTGTCGGAGTCGTCGTCCAGGGCGACTTCATAGGCGGTGTCCATCCGCTCGACCTCACCGGCCGACAGCGGCACCGCTATGCCGGCCGAATTCTCCCCACCCTGGGAGTTGTCGTCGCGGCGGGCGCGGCGCGCGTCCAGGTCGATCGGCTCGGGGATCTCGTTCGCGTTCTCGGTCATGGTCACTTCTCCCCGTTCTCGGAAGGGCGTTCGTGGATGAGGTGAGCCAGTGCCGCGCCCATGCCGAGCACGGCGACGGGCAGGCAGGCAACAACGGTGGTGATCTGCCACGGCGCTTGAGTGACTCCGGCCGCGTCGAGTAGGTGATAGGCGACCTGGCCGAGTCCACCGAGGATCAGCGCGCCGAGCGCGGACCATCCGGCGAACCTTCGGGCGGTGGCGGAGACCTGGCGCGACAGCCATACCCGCAGCGCGAACGCGGCGTAGGTCTCGACACCGATCGGGAGCGTGATCGCGGTGTTGATCGTGAACCCGTCCGCGATCCCCGGCAGTGGGTGCACGACCCCGAAGCCGGTCAGCTCACCCAACCCGACCCAGCCGGACCAGACTGCGATGAACGCGGGCAGCGACAGCAGCAGCACCGGCCAGGACCGCACCGGCCGAGCGCCTCGGGTGGGCTCGTTCGCGGGCTCCGGGAGGGCAGCCGCGGGAACCCCCTCAGACTTGGGTGGGTCGGCAACGATCACCGGTTCTACAGGCGGCGTGACCTGCGGAGATGCCCCCTCCTCCGCCGCGCGGGGCATCTCATCGTGGGTCAACTCGGCCTCGGTTTCGGGTGCGGTCTCGACCGGGTCCGGCACAGTGTGCAGGTGCGTCCCGGTGACCGTGGCGTCTTCCTCGATCAGCGCCAGCCGGACCGCACGGGCCTTGTCCTTGCCGATCCGGAATTCCTTCATCAACCGGTTCTGCGACGGGACACCACCGGTCTTGGCAGCGAGCTTGCGGGCGGCCGGGACCAGGTCCTCAACCGGCACGGGGTAGGTGGAGCGCATTGGAATGCTCATGCCACGACCTCCGCGCCGGTCTTGCTGGTGTCGGCCAGCTCGTTGCTAGCGGCGAGAACCCGCCGTGCAGCGCGCCGCACCCGACGCCGATCGATGGCCGACGGCGAGGGACCGGCATTGATGAAGGCGATCTGCGCGTCCAACAGGTCTAGTTCGGCAGCGATCAGCGGCCACTCTCGTTCGATCTTGGCCAGGTCGGCGGCGGTCGGTTCGTCGCCGGAAACGGCTGAAAGGTGGATGATGCTCATGGGTTCGTGCTCCTCTACGCAATGGATTGGTGCGACCCGGACGCCTCGGCGGCTGCAACCGCCGGGGCGTCGCTTCAACTGCATTGCCCTAGCGTGCCCTAGGGTTTTCCATTGTGTCAATACCGTGCCGTGCTCTAGTGCGCTCCGCTAAGCTGGAACGGTGGCTATCGACCGAGAGAACGCGCAGCCGTTGCAGGCCCAGGTGGCGGACGACATACGTCGACGCATCGCGGCGGGGGAGTTCAGTGCCGGGGCGAAGCTGCCACCACTTCGCGCCCTGACGACTGAGTACGACGTTGCCGAGATGACTGTGCACGCAGCGATTCGCGAGCTTCAGCGCCAAGGCCTCGTGATTTCGTCGCGAGGCCGAGGCACCTTCGTCAGTGACGACATCGATGGGAAGGACCTCTCCGGGACACCTGGCGTCTACGACCCGACTAGTCCCGAGGCTCAGATCGAAGAGCTGCGCAGGATCGTTGCGGACCTCGTGGTTCGGGTTGATCGCTTGGAGTCTCATGACGACTAGTCAACGGCCGATCAGGACGCCAAACCATGAAAGAGCTCTGCAACTCGTCTGCACGTCGGTTGCAGGAATCTGAATGAGTCCGCAGGAGGAGGTGTGGACTCCCGCGACGGTCCAGCTATTCCAGGACGCGTATCGATCGGTCTTCCCGCTAACGACCGACGAGAAGTTCGCCCAGGACGTGCTGCGGGTTGCGACCCGAACTCTCTACAACTGGCGGAAACACCCCGAGACCAACATGCGAAGCCCCGTGCAGAGGGAGCTGAGCCGAGCGCTTCTCGCCGCACCACCCGAAGTGATCGAGCGATTTCGTGCCATGCGGTACCCGCCAACTGGTGGCCTAGACGGCGCGCAGATGCCGGACGCCGGCCAAAATCTGACGGTCTATCCGGCCGCGTTGGATGGCGCGATCGCGGTTCTCGGAAGCCTCGCTGACCCGTCTGCCGAACACGCGAACTATCGCCCCGGTGACCTCGCCGCGACGGTGCTTGATTGGCTCACATCCTCAATCGGCCAGGCTGCGACCGGTGCCGATGGCACCCGAGTAACGGCCGCGAACGTCGCCCAGATCCGAACCATGATCTCGGCTATCGACACCATTGAACGGACGGTCGGCGGAGCTGAATGCCGAGCCACAGCGAGGCGCTACCTGCACGCCGTTGCCCTCCCGATGCTGCACCGAGAGGCGGAGAGCCAGACGCGTACGGACCTGTTCTCCGCCGTCGCAGAACTCTGCGAGATCGTCGGCTGGATGTACTACGACGCTGGTCTACACGGCATGGGGCAGGCGTACTTCACGCAGGCACTACGACTGACCCGGGAGGTCGGCGACGATGCCCTGTCTGCGTACCTCATGACCAGCATCAGCCACCAGGCGCTGCACCTGGGCGAGGCGGCCGCCGCCCTCCGCGCGGCGAAAGCCGCCCGCATGGTTGCAGAGTCCGCCAGCAGTCCACATGTCCTGGTAGAGGCCGACCTGCTGGTCGCCCGTTCCCACGCGGCGCTGGGCCAGGGTGGAGATGCGACGGCAGCACTACAGCGCGCGGAACACTCCTACGAACGCAGCGAAGCAGCTGGTGCACGCGCGTGGGAACCGCAATGGGATGACGTCATGTTCGCCAGCCACGCCGGAACCTGCTGGAGCGACATTGGCAACTTCAAAGAAGCCCGACGCCTCTTGAGTCACGTATGGGACTCGTCACCGGACCGCCCGCGAAGGCTCATCTATAGCGCAGCAGAACTCGGAATCGCGGCAGCCCGGGAGGGCGAGGTGGACCTCGCTTGCCAACACGGCCAGGATGTCGTTTCGCTTCGCGCCACCGTCGACTCAGGGAGAACCCAGCAGAACCTAGACCGGCTGGCGAACGAACTCCGCCCCTACCAAGCCTCCGGTGTCGTACGCGACTTCTTCAACTCAAGCGGTATTAACCTAAAAGGTGCCACCAAATGAACGATGCGACTCGTATCGCTGACCTAGTTGCTGAGGGCGAACCCGAGAAGGAATTCAATCCTGGAATCGCTGGGCGGCTACCTAGGAAGACGGCCGCTGGTGGCGCATTGATCCGTAATGAATTAGGCCAGATTCTGTTTCTCGAACCGGTCTATAAGCCAACTCTGGAGATTCCCGGTGGTGTGGCTGAATACGACGAGTCGCCACTTGACGCTTGCTCTCGTGAGATTCGCGAAGAGCTTGGATTCGACATTGAGCTCGGCAATCTGCTTATTGTTGACTGGGTGCCTGCTCAGGGCGTTTGGTACGACGGCCTCATGTTCATCTTCGACGGAGGCATTCTGAGGCGCGAGCAGATAGAGCAGATCAAGCTGGATCCTACAGAGGCAAAGTCATTCAAATTCCTTCCGCTAGCGGATGCGAAAGTGCGGCTGCGTCCTTCGTTGGCGCGCAGAGTCGCTACTGCTGAGGCGGCGATGCGGAGCGGAGCGTCCTTCTACGCTGAGTTCGGTCGCCGCCTGGTCTAGTCGGCCTCTTTCGAGGTCTGGTCGGTTGTAGCGCTGATATCAACATCAAGCTTCAGAAATGACGCGCGCAATGCCACCTCAGTCTTGTCTAGTGCCTCCTTGCGGCGTTGTACGGATTCGGCGGTTAATTGCTCCGTCTTAATGCTTGCTTCTTTGATGGATTTCAACACTTCTTCAAGCTCGGTATTGATCTCTGCTCCATCTGCGTATATCTTCTCGATTTTCTCAAGTATGGACACGGGTGTGTCTTCGAACTTCTTCGTCTCTTCCGATATATCGCCAAGCTCGCTGAGATTGCGCGCTACGACGGCAATCAGATTTTCGACTCTCTGTCGCTGCTCTTCATTTCTGCGAAGCAACTCGCGAGTTGACCTATTTGTTTTCAGCATGATAATCGGATGGTAGGTGACCATCCGTGCAAGCGGTCGGGCATTCGCGATCATCAAAAAATTGAGTGCGGGAGATAGCACAAGGATTCCCATGCCGAGATTGATTGACCAAGTAATGACTTGCGCCCACCGCTGGTCTGTATCTACGCCGCGTAATGCATTGAAGCAAATCGGAGTCGTCCACGCGTAAGCTACGAGTGGAGGAATCCACAGCGCGACCATGAATCGTTGTATGCCATTCCACTTAGTGGCACCCCAACGGGCGATGATGGCGCGAGCTTCGAGTATCTGGGCCAACGCCAGTACGGGTAGCGTTTGAGCGCTCGTGGACCAGAACTCTGGAGGAATCGTCGCCATCGAGTGAGTATGCACGCCATCGCGAGCGTGCGCCTAGGGAGAGTTGTGGCGGCTTCACGGGCGGCGTGCCCGAGCCGTGCCCGATCGGATGGATCAGTGCGGAGAATCGAGGTCATCAGCGGTAAGTCCTGCCGCACGCTGCGCGCAGAGCGCGGCAGCGTGAAACTCCACAGCGTGACAAGTCTGTTCCCAAGCTGACAGTGCGAGTTCGATTCTCGTCACCCGCTCCAGCAGACCCCAGGCCGGCGGCCTGGGGTTTTTTGCGTTCGGCGGGTTTCGGACCGGCCGGTGGCGGGTAGCCGGGGCCGGTCGTTGCCCGCTCAGTGGCGGCATTTGCATTTCGAATAGCCCCCCATTTGTCCTTGCAAACCAGGGGTGACAACCATTCCACACTGATCGAAAGGTGTCGATGGGCCTCCGCTGACAAAGCCGAAGGGCCGGCCGAGCTGCTGCTCGACCGGCCCTCGCGGGTACTGCCGGGTGCTACTTGCTGCCGAAGACCTGCAGTTCGGTCATGTCGGTGAACGAACAGCCGCCGAAGCCGCCGTCGGGGCAGTTGGTGGCGAAGTCCGGGACCTGTGGGCTCAGCATCACGAACCGGACGTACTGCACGCCGGTCGTGTTGCCGGTCGGCGTGACCTCGTTGTACTTGCCCCGGTTGGCGGCGCCGAACTCGCCCTCCTGGGCGGTGGCCCAGGTGGTGCCGTCGACGGACGTCTCGATCCGGTACTTCCCGGTCGAGGAGCTGCCCGGGTCGCCGCAGACGTTCGACGGGTCGACCGAGAACTTGCTGATGTTCACGGCGGCCGGCAACTTGATGTCGACGGTCTTCGGGATCATCACGTTGGTCGGGGTGCCGTCGTCGTCACCGGTCGTGCTGCCCCAACCAGGACCCTGGCTCGAGTCGATCACGTTGGCCGGGCCACAGCCGAACGAGGTGAGGTCCGGGCCGGTGAAGTCCACCACCGAGCCGCCGCCTGACGCTGCCGCCCAGTTGCGCCGCGGCGTGAAGTTCGCCGTCGTACCGGTGGCCTTGACCGTCAAGGGGTTCCCCAGCAGCTCGTAGCCGACGCCCGAGACGACGAACTTGCCGTACGTGCCGGGCAGTACGCCGGTGATCGTGTACTTGCCGTTGGCGCCGGTGACAGCGGAGTAGTCACCCGCGTAGCCGGACGCGTGGCCACCGATGAAGACCAGGGCACCAGGCACCGGAGCGCCGCTGTCCTTGTCGGTCACCGTGCCGGTGATGGTGGTGGTCGCACCGGTCGGCGGGATGTGGAAGTCTTCGACCGGCTGCGCGTCGCCGCCGTCGACGGCACCGGCGAACCAGCCCATCCCGCGGTTGGCGAAGACCTGCCAGATGATCTTGGCGTTCTTGCCGCCGCTGGCGACCAGGTCGGCCTGGACGATCGCGTTGCGCATGTCCAGCATCGTCGGGTCCGCGGCCGAGAGCTCCATCGCGCGGGTGATGATGCTGACCGCGTAGGTGTGACCGAAGCGCTCCCGCAGGTCCCACAGGGTCTGGGCCCAGACCTCGCCCGACGAGTGCACCTCCGGTGTGCCGCCGATGGTCGGGAAGTCGCCATAGGTGTAGCCACCCTGCGAGCCGTCGATGCCGACGCAGGCCGGCTCCTTGGCCCTGACCCGGCAGTCGTTCGGCATGGTGCGGATGGTGCCGCCGGCCGTGTCGTACCGGCCGATCCGCATCTCGCCGTTGGCGGTGGTGTCCTTCTCCAGCCCGTGCGAGGCGAGGTAGTCGAGCGCGTAGAAGTCGCTCCACGCCTCACCCATCGAACCGGCCTGGATGCTGTTCAGCGTCGAGTTGCCGGTCGCGTCGACGACCAGCCGGTTCGACAGGCCGTGGGTGTACTCGTGGTACAGGATCTCGGCCGAGTTCGACGAGCTGGTCGCGACCGTCCCGTCGTCGTCGACGCTGCCGAACAGGTACATCTGCATGGTCGGCGGGGTGCCGTCCGGCGGGGTCGACATGTTCGCGTTGTCGATGTGGTTGGCGTCCGGGCCGCCGTCCTCGCCGGTGGCCGCGCCGTCCAGCGAGTTCAGCTGGACCGCGTCGCCACCGTCGGCGTCGAACGAGCCGGCCGCCTTGGTGAAGCTGATCGGCGGCTTGGCCAGGTAGTCGTGGAAGTTGCTGGCCAGGTAGAAGCCGTTGGTGACGTCCTCGTTCAGGTTGGTCTTCCAGGACTGCGGCTGCGCCGGGTCCCAGGTGCAGATGGTGATCGGCGTACAGAGCGGGCTCGACTGGAACGGCACCAGCTTGTACTCCGAACCGCCGGCCGTCCCGGGAGCCTTGACCGTCTCGCCCGGGTTTGCCTGGTTGTCGTCGTTCACGTCCGCGAACGCCGCCACCGACGTGCCCTCGAGCAGCGTCTTCGCGCCCTTGGGCAGCCACTTGTTGTAGATCAGGTTCTCGGTGCGCTGGACGCCGCCCTTGGGCGCGCCCGGGTAGTTGTCGATCACCAGCGCGTCGCCGTTGCCGTTGCTGGACAGGTCGCGCCGGTAGAGCAGCGTGCCGGTCTGGGCGTCGATCACGTGGGTGTAGATCAGCGTGCCGCCCGCGTTGGTGTACGTCGACCACGCCTTCCGCAGGCCGTCCGCGGTGTGGAACCAGACCGTCTTGGCGTAGTCGCCGTTGCTCCACGTCGTGGTGGCGCCGACGGACTTGGCGGTCGCGCTCTTCGCGGTACCGCCGATGTCCACGGCTGCAGCGGATCGGGCCGCGGCGGCCGTCACCGAGGGAGCAGCCCGGCGGGCAGCGGCCTGGGGAGCCAGCCCGGCGATCGGTGCGCCCTGCAGCGAGATCAGCTGGCCGGCCTTGGTGACGTTGGCCTTCAGGCCGTTGCCGAACACCTCGATGCCGTCGACCTCCTGGACCCAGGAGATGTGGTGCGTGCCGAGGTCGTCGACGTACTCCTTGCGCAGCTTGAGGCCGGCGAGGTCGGTGGTCGAGAGCCGGAAGACCTCGGGGTGCGCCTTGACGTAGGCGAGCGCGATCTCGGCGGCCTTCTGGGTGCTCTTGCCGGTGAGGAAGCCGTCCAGCTTGGTCACCTGCGCCGGAGTACCGGTGTTCTCGTCGAGCGCGACGACACCCTGGCTGCCCAGCGAGGTACGGAACTTCTCCGAGGCCGCGGTCTCCTTGCCGACGATCTTGGCGGCTCGGTGGTAGCTCGCCCGGGCACTCGGAGTACGGGCGTCGTAGTTGCCCTTGCGCTCCTTGGCGGTGAGCGACTTGGTCGCCTCCGCGGGCGCCTTCGGATCAGGGGTGGCGGCCATCGCGCCACTGCCACCGGTCACTGCCAGGACGGTCGAGACGCCGACGGCGGTGACCGCGACGAACCCCCGTCCCTTGCCGGAAACTCTCACAACACACTCCAGAGGAAGTCGGGGATCTGCTGAGCCGAAAGGCCGGCCGAGCGGATGCTCGACCGGCCTCTCGGAGGTACTGCGGGGGTGCTACTTGGTGCCGTAGACCTGGAGTTCGGTCATGTCGGTGAACTGGCAACCACCGAAGCCACCGTTCGGGCAGTTCGTGGCGAAGTCCGGAACCTGCGGGCTCAGCATCACGAACCGGACGTACTGCACGCCGGTGGTGTTGGCGGTCGGGGTGACCTCGTTGTACTTGCCGCGGTTGGCGGCGGTGAACTCACCCTCGAGCGCGGTCGCCCAGGTGGTGCCGTCGACCGAGGTCTCGATCCGGTACTTACCGGTCGAGGCGCTGCCCGGGTCACCACAGGTGTTGGACGGGTCGATCGAGAGCTTGGAGATGTTCACGGCGGCCGGCAGCTTGATGTCGATGTTCTTCGGGATCATCACGTTGGTCGGCGTACCGCGGTTGTCGCCGGTGGTGCTGCCCCAGCCGGTGCCCTGGCTGGAGTCGATCGCGTAGCCCGGGCCACACTGCGGCGAGAAGTCCGGACCGGTGAAGTCGACGACCGAGCCGCCGCCGGACGCTGCCGCCCAGTTGCGCCGCGGTGCGAAGTTCGCCGTGGTGCCGCCGGCCTTGACCGCCAGCGCGTTGCCGAGGACCTCGTAGCCCGCGCCCGATACGACGAACTTGCCGTAGGTGCCGGGGAGGACGCCGGTAATCGTGTACTTGCCGTTGGCGCCGGTGACAGCGGAGTAGTCACCCGCGTAGCCGGAGGCGTGACCGCCGATGAAGACGAGCGCGCCGGGCACCGGAGCGCCGGTGTCCTTGTCCGTCACGGTGCCGGTGATGGTGGTGGTGGCGCCGGTCGGCGGGATGTGGAAGTCCTCGATCGGGTGCGAGTCGCCGCCGTCGAGCACGCCGGCGAACCAGCCCATGCCACGGTTGGCGAAGACCTGCCAGATGATCTTGGCGTTCTTGCCGCCGCTGGCGACCAGGTCGGCCTGGACGATCGCGTTACGCATGTCCAGCATCGTCGGGTCCGCGGTGGACAGCTCCATCGCGCGGGTGATGATGCTCAGCGCGTAGGTGCGGCCGAAGCGCTCCCGCAGGTCCCACAGGGTCTGGGCCCAGACCTCACCGGAGGCGTGCACCTCCGGAGTGCCGCCGATGGTCGGGAAGTCGCCGTAGGTGTAGCCACCGACCGAGCCGTCGATGCCGACGCAGTTCGGGCTGACCGCCTTCACGCGGCAGTCGTTGGCCTGGGTGCGGATGCTGCCGCCACCGGTGACGTACTTGCCTTCGAGCACCTCGCCCGGGGCGGTGGTGTCCTTCTCCAGACCGTGCGAGACCAGGTAGTCGAGCGCGTAGAAGTCGCTCCACGCCTCACCCATCGAGCCGGCCTGGATGCTGTTCAGGGTCGAGTTGCCGGTGGCGTCGACGACCAGGCGGTTCGACAGACCGTGGGTGTACTCGTGGTACAGGATGTCGGCCGCGTTGGAGGAGCTGGTGGCGACGGTGGTGTCGTCACCGGCCGCGCCGAACAGGTACATCTGCATCACCGGCGGCGTACCGTCCGGCGGGGTGTTCATGTTCGCGTTGTTGACGTGGTTGGCGTCCGGGCCGCCGTCCTCGCCGGTGGCCGCGCCGTCCAGCGCGTTCAGCTGGACCGGGTCGCCGCCCGCGGTGTCGAAGCTGCCGGCCGCGGGGGTGAAGCTGATCGGCGGCTTGGCCAGCCAGTCGTGGAAGTTGCTGGCCAGGTAGAAGCCGTTGGTGACGTCCTGGTTCATGTTCGTCTTCCAGGAGTCCGGCGTGGCCGGGTCCCAGGAGCAGAGGGTAGACGCGGTGCAGAGCGCGTTCGCCTGGAACGGAACGAACTTGTACTCCGAACCGGTCGGCGTTCCCGGTGCCTTGACGGTCTCGCCGGCGTTCGGCACGTTGTCGTCGTTGACGTCGGCAAAGGCCTGGACCGAGTTGCCCTCGAGGAGCGTCTTCGCGCCCTTCTTCAGCCACTTGTTGTAGATCAGGTTCTCGGTGCGCTGGGTTCCACCCTTGGCGGCGCCCGGGTAGTTGTCGATCACCAGCGCGTCGCCGCTGCCCTCGCTGCGCAGGTCGCGGCGGTAGAGCAGGCCGCCGGTCTGGGCGTCGATGACGTGGCTGTAGATCTTCGAGCCGCCGCTGGCCTGGACGTAGGTCAGCCAGCCCTTGCGGAGCCCGTCGGCGGTGTTGAACCAGACCGGCTTGACGGTGTCACCGTTGGAGTACTTGGTGACCGCGCCGGACTTGGTCGCCTTGGCCTCGGCTGCCTTGCCGTCGACGTCGGTGGCGGCAGCGGACCGGGCGGCGTCGGCGCTGAGGGCCGGAGCGGCCGCGCGGGCCTCCGCCTTCGCGACCAGGCCGGCGATCGGGGCGCCGAGCAGCGAGATCAACTCGCCCTTCTTGGTCACGTTGGCCTTCAGGCCGTTGCTGAACACCTCGATGCCGTCGACCTCCTGGACCCAGGAGATGTGGTGCGTGCCGAGGTCGTCGACGTAGTCCTTGCGCAGCTTCAGGGTGCCCAGGTCGGACTCCGACAGCTTGAAGACCTCCGGGTGCGCCTTGACGTAGGCCAGCGCGATCTCGGTCGCCTTCTTGCTGCTCGCCGCGGTGAGGAAGCCGTTCAGCTTGGTCACCTGCTCGGGCGTGCCGGTGTTGGGGTCGACCGACACCACACCCTGGCTGCCCAGCGAGTTGCGGAACTTCTCCGAGGCCGCGGTCTCCTTGCCGACCGCCTTGGCGGCCCGGGCGTAGTCGGTGCGGGCGCTCGGGGTACGGGCGTCGTAGTTGCCCTTGCGCTCCTTCGACTCGACCGACTTGACGTTCTCGCCCGATGCCTTGGGGTCCGGGTTGGCCGACGTGGCCGCGGTCGCGCCGCCGCCCGCTGTTACCGCCAGGACTGTGGTGGCGCCGACGGCAGTGACTGCCAGGAGCCCCCGTCCCTTGCCAGAAACTTTCACAACAATGCTCCAGAGAAAAGTTTTGCGGCTCGCCCCACACGACCCGTCCGGCCCGACTTTAGGCCTGGCGGTCGGCCCGGGGAAGGGTTATTACCGGAATGACGCCGATGCACGGGTTGTCCTTCGGGCGCGGAGCAATACCGCCAGCGTCAGGACGACTGTCGCTGTCAGCAACGATCCGGCTGCGAAGAGTGTCGAAACCCCTGGGTGGACAAGGGATTCGCCGCGCTGCGCCTGCCAGATGGTCAGCCAGATCAGCCCGGCGTACGCCGTCGCGGCGATCCAGACCAGCGCGGTGCGCGGGCCCTCCGGACGGAGTACCGGGAACCGGCGGGCGAGCAGAATGAGGCCTAAGGCAACCAATGGGATCAGCTGCAGGGCGTGGATGCCGAGGAAGTGGCCGATCCGCAGGTCACCGCCCTCGGTGCTCCAGCCGGTCAGCGGCATCCCCGCGCCGCCGTCCTCGACGCCGACCGAGTGCGAGCCGAGGAAGTCCTCCCGGCCGGTCTCCGCGAGCGCCTTCTGCTGGGCCGGCGTGGTGCGGAACATCAGCGAGCCGGCCAGCATGCCGACCAGGCTGGTGCCGAGCGCGAGCCGGATGCTCCAGCGCAGCGCCTTGTCACCCGGCTTGTCGAAGAGCAGTTGCACGGCGATCACGAAGACCGCGAACCAGATCACGTAGACCGTCATCGCCATCAGCTCGTGCATCAGGGTGTCGGTCGGCGTCGACTGGTTGAAGTGCAACTGCCGGCCGCGCACCACCACCTGCCCAGTGATGATCACCATCTCGGCCGCCACCCCGAAGGCCACCGCGGTACCCATCCACCAACCGAGTCGCCGCGCCTTGGTCTGCAACGACAGCAACCACGCCAACGTCAGGCTGTACGCCACGAAGCTGATCGCGAACTTGAGCGGCTTCATCCAGATCGGATGCCCGAGCAGCTGCCGGTCATCGAGGATCGCGCCGGCGATGCCGACCACGACCATCACACTCAACGCGATGGTGACCGCCAGCAGCGGCCGATGCAGTCGCCGAGGACGACTCGGCAACGCCGGTACTACGGTCCGGATCTCCCCCACAGAAGTCATACGTCGATCGTCGGCGGCCGGAACCCGAAGCGCAGGAGGGGCAAGCCCCCGTCCGGCCCTGGTGTTATCCCTACCCTGACAGGGAAAACCCTTGGCAACAACAGGGTTCCCAGCCCTAGCGTCGACCCCATGTCTCTGCTTGCCCAGGCCCAAACGCTGCAGGACGAAGCCAACGACCTGCTCACCCGCCTCGAGCTCGAGCGGGCATTCCCGTCGTTCGGTCCCGCACTGCTGATCGGCAGTGCCCGGTCGGGACTGCTGGTACTGCGCGATCTCGACGTCATGTTCACCGCCCCGGACGCCACCGCCGGCGCAGTACTGGCCGGCCTCGCCGACATCGCTCGGCGGGTCGAGCTGCTGTCCGTCGACTTCCGCGACGAGCGTGCTGACCGTCGGCCGACCCCGCAGTTCACGGACGAGAGGTTCTACGCAGTACTACGGCATGCCGGCTGGAAGATCGACCTGACCATCTGGGTGCACGCTGTCGAGCGGCCGCACGTCGCCGACGCGTTGCGGGTACAGGCGGCCACGGTGGAGGAGAAGGAGGCGATCCTCCGGCTCAAGTCCACGTACTCCGGTTATCCCGACCAGGTCGGCGGTTCGGAGATCTATGCCGCCGTGCTGGACCACGGCGTTCGCAGTACTGCGGAGCTGGCTGCTCATCTGGGCAGGTGAGTGCCGGCCCTTCGGCAACGCCACCGAAGGGCCGGCACTCGTTCAGGGGGTCAGAGGAGTCCCAGGGTGGCGGACTCCTCGTCGCTGAACAGGCGGGACCGGATCAGGAAGCGGACGCCCTCGGGGGCCTCCACCGAGAAGCCGCTACCGCGGCCTTTGACCACGTCGACGGTCAGGTGGGTGTGCTTCCAGTACTCGTACTGGTTCTTCGACATCCAGAACGCGACCGGCTGATCCAGGCCGTCGATGACCAGGTCACCCAGGTGGATGTCCGCGTTGCCGGTCTTGAACTCGCCGTCGGGGTAACACATCGGGGAGCTGCCGTCGCAGCAGCCACCGGACTGATGGAACATCAGCGCGCCGTGGATCTCGGTGAGGCGGCGGAGCAGCTCCGCCGCCTCCTCCGTGTAGGAGACTCTCTCCACAACAGTCATCAGGATCAGAAGAACCCGAGCTTGTCCGGCGAGTAGCTGACCAGCAGGTTCTTGGTCTGCTGGTAGTGGTCGAGCATCATCTTGTGGTTCTCGCGGCCGATCCCGGAGTTCTTGTAGCCGCCGAAGGCCGCGTGCGCCGGGTAGGCGTGGTAGCAGTTGGTCCAGACCCGGCCGGCCTGGATCTCCCGGCCCGCCCGGTACGCCGTGTTCATGTCGCGGGACCAGACACCGGCGCCGAGCCCGTACAGGGTGTCGTTGGCGGTCTTGATCGCGTCGGCGTAGTCGTCGAACTTGGCCACCGAGACGACCGGGCCGAAGATCTCCTCCTGGAAGATCCGCATCCGGTTCTCGCCCTCGAAGATGGTCGGCTGGATGTAGTAGCCGCCGCTCAGGTCGCCGCCGAGGTCGGCCTTCTCGCCACCGGTGATCACCTTCGCGCCCTCGGCCTTGCCGATGTCGATGTACGACAGGATCTTCTCGTACTGGTCGTTGCTGGCCTGGGCGCCCATCATCGTGTCGGTGTCCAGCGGGTTGCCCTGCTTGACCGCCTCGGTGCGCGCCTTCGCGTCGGTCAGGAACTGGTCGTAGATGCCGCCCTGGATCAGCGCCCGGGACGGGCAGGTGCAGACCTCGCCCTGGTTCAGCGCGAACATCGTGAAGCCCTCGAGCGCCTTGTCGTAGAAGGCGTCGTTGTGCGCCGCGACGTCGTCGAAGAAGATGTTCGGGCTCTTGCCGCCGAGCTCCAGCGTCACCGGGATGATGTTCTCCGAGGCGTACTGCATGATGAGGCGGCCGGTCGTGGTCTCACCAGTGAACGCGACCTTGGCCACTCTGTTGCTGGAGGCAAGCGGTTTGCCGGCCTCGACGCCGAACCCGTTGACGATGTTCAGCACGCCCGGCGGGATCAGGTCGGCGATCAGCTCCATCAGCACGTGGATCGAGGCCGGCGTCTGCTCGGCCGGCTTCAGCACGATCGAGTTGCCGGCCGCCAGCGCGGGGGCCAGCTTCCAGACCGCCATCAGGATCGGGAAGTTCCACGGGATGATCTGCGCGACCACGCCGAGCGGCTCGTGGAAGTGGTAGGCGACGGTGTCGTCGTCGACCTGCGAGATCGAGCCCTCCTGGGCGCGCAGCGCGCCGGCGAAGTACCGGAAGTGGTCGATCGCCAGCGGCATGTCCGCGGCCAGCGTCTCGCGGACCGCCTTGCCGTTGTCCCAGGTCTCGGCGACGGCGAGCAGTTCGAGGTTGTCCTCGATCTTGTCGGCGATCTTGTTCAGGATGTTGGCGCGCTCCGCCGCCGACGTCCGGCCCCAGCCCGGCGCCGCCCCGTGGGCGGCGTCGAGCGCGGCCTCGACGTCGTCGGCGGTGCCTCGCGCGATCTCGGTGAAGTTCTCACCGGTCACCGGAGTCGGGTTCTCGAAGTAGCCGCCCTTGACCGGCGGCACCCATTCGCCGCCGATGAAATGGTCGTACCGGGACTTGAATTCGATCGGACTGCCGTCGCTACCCGGCGCTGCATAGATCGTCATTAATCCTCCTGCAGAAAAAGAGCGTTGGCCCGCACCGTAAATCGGGCGACGTTGCACCGACGTTGCAGAGCTTTCGCTCTTGAATGCGCGCTCTTTCCAGGTGAGTCTGGAGCGTGGACGCACCGGAGCAGGCGCGCCGGCTCAGTGAGCTGTACGACGAGGTGCTCGGCGGGGGCCGGGTGCCCGGTGTGCCGCGCCCGCTGGAGCCGCGCCCACTGGTCGCGGAGTCCTGGCAACGTTCGCTGGCCGCCTCGGTCGACCCCGAGCTCGACGGCCCGCCGATGGTGCTCGCGGCCGACCTGCTGGCCGCGCTGCGCGACGCCCACCCGTTGCGCGCCGTGCTGCCGATCCTCCGGGCGACCCTGACGAGCATCGCCGACGAGGCCTCCCACATCATGATCGTCACCGACGCGCAGGGGCTGATCCTGTGGCGCGAAGGCGCGGCCGACGTCCGCCGGCAGGCCGACCGGATCGCGCTGACCGAGGGAGCGGTCTGGTCCGAAGACGCGATCGGCACCAACGGCATGGGTACTGCGCTCGCCGCGGATCAACCGGTCCAGATCCACTCCGCCGAGCACTTGGTCCGCCGGATCCACGCCTGGACCTGTGCCGCGGCGCCGGTGCACGACCCGGACACCGGCAAGGTGATCGGCGCCGTCGACGTCAGCGGTCCGCTCCGCACTGTCCACCCCGCCATGATGGCGCTGGTGACGGCAGCCGCCCAGCTCGCCGAAGGGCAGCTCCGGGTCCGGATGGCCAGCGCCGACGAGAGCCTGCGCGCTCGCAACATGCGCCACCTGACCGCGCTGGGCGACGCCCCCGGTGCGCTGCTCACCCCGACCGGCCGGGTGCTCGCCGTCCAGCCGCTCGCCTGGCTGCCTGATCGCCTGGACGTCTCGACGGGAGCTTCCCGGATCGAGCTCGGCGATGGTCGCGAGGCCGTGGTCGAAGAGCTGGACGAAGGCTATCTATTACGCATCCCCGGCCCGGTACGCCGACGCCGCCCGCTGCTGCGGCTCAAGCTGCTGGGCTCCGGCCAGCCGGTCGCCACCGTCGGCACCCGCGATGTCGCCCTGACCTTGCGCCGGGCCGAGGTGCTCGCGCTGCTGCTCCTGCATCCGTCGGGGCTGACGGCCGAGCAGCTGATGCTGCAGCTCTATGGTGACGAGGGGAACCCGACGACGGTCCGCGCCGAGATGCACCGGCTTCGCAATCTGCTCGGCCCCGGCGTACTCGACACCAAGCCGTACCGGATCGTCGCCGAGGCGTCGGGTGACGTCACCGACGTACTGGCTGCGCTCGGGAGCGGAGACCTGGCCAAGGCCGTCGACCTGTACTCCGGTCCGCTGCTCGGGCGGTCGGACGCGCCGGCGCTGCGGGTGGAGCGGGACGAGCTGGACGCGACGCTGCGGCGCGCAGTACTGGACTCGCCGGATGCCGAGCTGCTCTGGCGCTTCGCGCAGACCTCGACGGGGGCCGAGGACCTCGAGGTGTTCGAAGTACTCGACCGGGAGTTGCCGGCCGGCGACCACCGCCGGCCCGCGGTGTCGGCCCGGCTCGGGCGGCTGGCGAACTAGCGCGACCGGTCCGAAGCTGCCAGTTCCATATCTTGGACAGTGGAATTTAAGTGCAGTGAACTAGTCTAGTTTCGCAGGTGTGGCCGTCGTGGGTGACTCAGCGTCGTCGTCACGCCTGCGAGGGCGCGGCGGCGACCGAGCCACGCTCGATCAGGGTCGGCTCGACCGTGGTCCGGCGGACCCGGCGGTTGGTGTCGACGGCCGAGGTGACTCTGCTGACCACGTCGGCGACCAGGTCGTCGAGCGGCCAATGGAAGGTGGACAGCGGCGGACTGAGCAGCTGGGACATCGGCTGGTCGTCGTAGCCGAGCAGGGACAGCTGGTCGGGGATCCGGAGGCCGAGCTCGCGGGCGGCGGCGTACACGCCGAAGGCCATCGAGTCGGCCAGCGCCAGGATGCCGGTCGGCCGGCCGGCGGCGCTGAGCAGCTCACGGGCGATCTCGGTGGCGCTGGTCAGGTCGTGCGGACAGGGCACGATCCGGACCGTCAGCTTCAGGTCGAGCGCGATCCGCTGGGCGATCTCCTCGGCCGGGCGCTCGATGTCGAACCGGCGCGACGGGCTCAGCACGGCGACGTCGCGGTGGCCCGCGTCGGCCAGCCGGCGCAGCGCGGTGCTGACTCCGGTCTCGTTGTCGAACAGCACCTCGGACTTCGCCTTCGCGGCCGGCAGTCCGTCGCCGATCGCGATCACCGGCGCCTGCTCAGCGATCTTGGCCCAGCCCTTGGCGCCCGGATCGATCGGGATCACCACGATCGCGTCGGCGCGGTGGTCGACCAGGTGCTGGGCGAGCTGAAGCTGCCGGTCGGCGTCGCCGGCCGAGTCGATGATCCAGGCGTTGCGGTCGGGGGCCAGCAGCTCACGGCCGAGCGCGGCGGCCAGCCGTTGCTGCCACAGGTCCTCCAGCGAGGCGCACAGGACGCCGACCGAACCGCTCCGGCCGGAGGCGAGCGCGCGGGCGACGGGGTCGGCCTGGTAGCCGAGACGCCCGGCGGCTTCCTGCACCCGCGCTTGCGTCTCCGGCGTTCCTTGCAGACCTCGCAGCGCGTAGGAGACCGCGGCCATCGAGAGCCCGGTGTCCGCTGCGATGTCCTTGAGGGTCGGCCTGCGGCCAGTTCCGGACATGGAACCGACCCTAGGCCACGGCGGGGACATAGGCCTGTCGACCGGTGCACTTTGGCCGGGTGGAACTTGACAGATCAGGCTTTGAAGCGCTTCACTACGGGAGTCTTGAAGCGCTTCAAAGAGGATCAGCCGGCTGTGGAGGTGGACGCGTGAGTGGAGTGATCGACGTCCACCAGCACCTTTGGCCGGCCGAGTTCGTCGACCGCCTCCGGGCCCGGACCGAGCCGCCGTACCTGGCCGGCTGGACGCTGCACACCATCGGCGAAGCGCCGTACGAGGTGGATCCGGCCGCGCATGCCGTGGACAAGCGGATCGCGGCCGAGCTGGACGAGGGGACCTCGCTGGTCGGGCTGTCGCTGTCCAGTCCGCTCGGGATCGAGCTGCTGGGCGATGCCGCTCTCCTGGATGCCTGGCACGTCGGTGCTGCCGCGCTGCCTGAGCCGTTCAAGGCCTGGGCTGCCGTTGACCTGTTGGAGCCGGATCTCGCTGGGCTGGAAGGCCTGCTGGGACACGGGTTTCTGGGTCTTCAGCTACCTGCCCAGGTGCTGGGTTCGCCGGGTGGCTGGGAAGCCATTGCGTCGTTGCTGGGGCTGGCGGAGCGGCTGAACAAGCCGATTCTCGTGCACCCCGGGACGCCGTTGCCGCCTGGCGAAGAGCTGCCGGGGTGGTGGGCGCCGGTGGTCGATTACACGGCGCAGCTGCAGGCCGCTTGGTGGGCCTGGCACGCGTTCGGCGGGCGTACGGCGTACCCGAAACTGCGGTTGTGCTTCGTCGCCGCGGCTGGCCTGGCGCCTGTGCACCACGAACGGCTGACCGCCCGCGGCGGGCGGCTCGGCACCATCGACTCGAACCTGTACGTCGACACCTCGAGCTACGGCCCGCAGGGGATTGACGCCGTCGCCAGAGTCCTCGGGATCGACCAGGTCGTGCACGGCACCGACCGGCCGTACGCCGGGACCGTCGACCTCCGCCAGGGCGACGCCGCGACCGCGGTGATTCGCCACGACAACCCGCACCGGCTCCTGTACGGACCGGTGCCACCTCCTGAGAGGGGAGTGCAGTGACTGCTCAGCCCGTCGAAGACACACCCGTCGTACCCGCGCGCCATGCCAGCCGGCTCGTGGAGCTGAACGACTGTCTGTCGCTCGACAACCTTCCGGGACGTGATCTCACCCCCAACGAGCTGGCCGAGCTGGCCGGCGGGCTGGCGGCCCAGCCGCACCTGTGGGAGGACCAGGTCGCCTACAGCGACGACGAGCGGGTCTTCGCGTCGCTGCACCGCGACGCCAACGTCGACGTCTGGCTGATCTGCTGGACCCCGGTCAACGACACCGGCTGGCACGACCACGACATCTCCTCCGGCGCCGTCGCGGTCGCCCGCGGCCAACTCGTCGAGCACAACCTGGCGATCGGCACCGAGCCGATCGAGACCGAGATCGAGGCCGGCGACGTCTACGGCTTCGGCCCCGAGCACATCCACCGCGTCGTCGGCTCGGCCCCGGGCAGCGTCACCATCCACGCCTACAGCCCGCCGCTGTGGCGGATGGGCCAGTACTCCGTCAAGGAAGGCGTCCTGCGCCGGGTCTCGGTCTCCTACGCCGACGAACTCCGCCCCCTGGACTGACCCGAGTCAATCGGTGGGAGCAAGACAACAAAGCTTCCAGGACGAAGAACAAGTACAGAAATAGATAGTTCAGTGGCTGGCGCAGGCCGTGGTTCTCCGCCTGCCTGTGGACAACGAGCGAGCTCTCACCAGCAGATCAGGTGAGAGCTCGCTCGTTTGCATGGCACGAAGAAGACTCGGCGTACTGCTCGACCCGCCTGAGCTGGTGGGTGCGGTTAGTCGGGGGCCTGGCCTGAGGTGGTAGGCGTGGGCGGTTGGCGTCCACCGGGTTCGGTGGGCGCTGCGGGCTGGGCGGCCGGGCCGTGGTGCGGTGGGGGTTAGGGACCGGCCGAGGGGATGCCTGACTCGCCCCATGGGTTGAGGTCGGCGACTGATGCTGGGCTGAGCCAGGACAAGCCTCCGGCAGGCGACCCTGCGGTGACCAGGTTGGCAGCGCGGAGCGGGTCGCGTGCGTCGGGTGGTGGATCGACCATGATCGTCGTGGACGCGTGCTGCTCCAGGACGTGGCTCATCAACGTGTGTGGGTTGGTCGGGGTGGGGTCGGCCCAGGTCGGGCGGGCGACCGCGACAACGCCGTTGGTGATGGTGATGGTCCAGTGGCCGGCGTGGACCGCACGGTGGTGAGCGCCGCACAGCAACACCAGGTTGGTGATGGAGGTGGGGCCGCCATCGATCCAATGGATCAAGTGGTGGGCGTGACAGTTCGAGGGAGGGGCATGACAGATCACGCAACCTTTGTCGCGGCGATTCAGAGCGCGGCGGATGTAGCGAGACACGAACCGCAGTTCGGTGCCGACATCCAATGGCTGAGAATCAGTGCCGAGGACGAGGGGGAGGACGCGGGCGTCGCAGGCCAGGATCCGGACGGCGGCGGCTGTGAGGTTGTCGCTGAAGACAAACTCGCCGACGGCGTGGGCGGTGGCGGCTTGGAGGTCGGCGAAGTCGATGGTGACGGTGAGGTGTGGGACGCCGGGGATGCCGGGGGGTGGCGGTGGCTCCGGTGGCGACCTCGAGGATGGTGACGAGGGCGTCGGCGTGGCGTTTGCCGTGTGGTCTCGGGTCGGGGTCGCCGTCGATGGTCTTGTGGGGTTTGGCCAGGTCGTAGAGCGCCGTCTTCAGGAGTTCGGCGTTTTCGGCGGCGAGGTAGCCACCGAATTTGATGCCGCCGTGGACTGGTTTGAGCCAGAGGGTTTCGTCCTGGTAGGGGTCGGTGGGTTCGGGGCCGTCGGTGTCGAGGCGGGTGAGGACTTCGCGGCCGAAGGCGCGCAGTTCGAGTGGGGTGAGGATGCGGGCGGTGTCGATCAGCTGGTCCTCGGCGAACCGCAGGTCCTCGGACGGAACAGTCGGCGGTGCTTTCTCCAGGGTGGTGATGATTTCTTTGGCGTGCGCGGGGCTCACCACGGCGGTGTCGAGCGCGGTGGTGACGGCTTCGTAGTGGGGGAGGAGCAGGGCGAGTTTGAGGTCGCGGCGGAGTTCGCCGGGGTTGCGGCGGTGGTGCAGGGACAGCAGTTCGGTGGTGTCTTTGGCGCCGAGTTCTTTGGCGAGGCCGCGTCGTTCCAGGTCGGCCGTTGCCTGCCACGACCAGGCCTGCAGCGCGTTCACGGCAGCGTCGACGGTGTCGAGAGTGGACAGCAGGTCGCTGTCACTCAGTCGGCACGATGCGGGTAGCTGCTCGATCTCCATACCCACGAGCCTAGACAACCCCACCGACAGTTTTCGCAGCCGAAAGCCCTTGTAGATAAGGGGATCTACGAGTGACCGGATCCGGTCAGGTTGTCCACAGGACGGTTGCGGATGTGGATATCGAGAGTGCCTGATCTGCCCCAGGATGCCCCGCGAAATGGCCTGTGCCGCTGTCCGCGAGGTCAGCAGAGTCGGATGCTATGACGACTCAGGTTGATTTCGAGGTGCACTACACGTCGTTGCACGACGAGGAGACGAGACTCAATTCTACTTTGCGCGGGCGGTTCGAGTTGGCCCGGATGCAGCATCTGCTGGGGAGCTACCTGCCGGAGCCGCCGGCCGAGGTGGCGGATATCGGGGGTGGGCCGGGGGCCCACGCCTGTTGGTTGCAGGAGCGTGGGTACTCCGTCGAGTTGCTGGATCCCGTCGAGCGGCACGTCGAGCAGGCGACGGCGGCGGGGCTCAGCGCAGTACAAGGGGATGCTCGGCGGTTGCCGTGGGAGAACGGGCAGTTCGACGCAGCGTTGCTGGCCGGACCGATCTATCACCTGACCGAGGCGGCGGATCGGCGGCTGGCGTTGCGGGAGGCCATCCGGGTGGTCCGGCCGGGTGGGTTCCTGGCGGTGGTGGCGATCAACCGGGCGGCCAATCTGATCGGGTCCACGATCGCCAACACGCTGCTGAAGCGGCAAGGAGTGGTCACCGACATCCTCGAGACGGGGTACAGCCCGGACAACGAGCGGATGGCGCAGACGACGTACCACACCACCACCCAACTGCGGACCGAGCTGACCAACGCCGGTCTGCGGTCCGTCACCATCCACGGGCTGACCGGCCCCGGCGGCTGGCTGACGGTCGCCCTCGACCGGTACTTCGGCGAGATCGAACTCCCCGACTTCCTCTGCGAACCGGTCCCGATGGAGACCGCGCTGGAATGCTCCCGCCTCGCCGACCGCCACCCGGAGCTGACCCCGTCGAGCTCGCTGCTGTTCGCGGTCGGTCAGTGTGTTTGACCGCCGGCGCCGGCGGAAGACCCACGAGGAAGCAGTCCGGTACGCCGCCAACGGCTGGCCGGTCGTGCCCCTCGCAGTACCCCACCGAGGCGGCTGCCCCTGCGGCAAAGCCTGCATCGAGCCCCACGCGGCGGGAGAGGTGGTCCGCGACGGAACCAGCGCCGACGAGGTCTGGACCGGCCCGGACAGCTGGGGGATTGGTTTGGTGGCTGAGGGGTTCGACGTGATGCAGTTGCCGGCGCAGTACGGGGCGTTGCTGAACCATCAGTTGAAGGCGGGTTGTCCGACGGCGATGGCGCCGGCCAAGCGGCAGTGGTGGTTCTTTGTGGTCACGGGGTCGGTGTCGCGGGAGCAGGTGCGTCGGGCCGGCGGCGTACTGCGCTCAGGCGTGGCCGACTGGGTGCCGGCGCCGGGCACGTGGTTGGAGGACACCGGGCGGATCCGGTGGCTGGTGCAGCCGTATCTGACCGGGTGGAGGCCGTACCAACGCAAAGACCCGATAGACGAGGTGTTCAGCGGCCTTTGAACCGGCGGCTCGCCTTACCTACGCCGGCCAGCACGAGGGGAAGGAAGATCGCGACCAAACCGATCACCGCAGCCCCGACCACCCACCTGGTGTCGTCCGGTGCCGCAGTGGCGCCGGAGCGGGCGGATGCGCGGCTCGCTGTCACCTCGGCGAGCTGCGCTTCGTAGAGCTTCTGCCGTAGCGGAGCGTCTGCGGCGGCACCGGACGGGACCTCGGGCCAGGGTGCCACGCAGACACCCGTGGTCGGGTCCTTCTCCTGTCCTGCCGAGCAGACCACCTCGGCCACCCGGTGGTCGCTCGGCGGGGTCAGGAAGGGGGCCGGCAACGAGACCACACCGATGCCTAGGGCAACTACTGCGCAGCGCAGCAGCGGCGCCCGGTTGAGCACGCTCGAGTTCGTCCAGGCCACGAACGTCCGGGTGCGGTTCAGCTGCGCCTCCGGTACGCCGGCCGCGTCCGCCGGATCCTTCACCCGGTCGCCGCGGGTCAGGAAGGCCAGGTACGCCGTCGCGAGCAGCACCGCGAAGCCCAGGAACAGGCTGGGCAGGATGCCGCGCGCAGGCAACGGATTGTCGGTGACCGAGAAGGCCAACGTCAGCGCACCGGTGTACAGCGCGAAGATCGCCGTCGCGCCCTTCTGCACGAACTCCGCACTGCCCCGGGCCCGGTCGATCCCACCCTTGGCGACCGTCAAGATCGCCTCGCTGAACGCCGCCGCCGACGCGCGATCGGCATCCAGGTCGGCCTTCACCTCAGCCAGATCAGCACTCAGTACTGCGGCCTGCTCCGCCCGCCCAGCGCTCTGCAGCGCAGCCCGCTCCGCCCGCTCGGCCGCCGCGGCAGCAGCCCGCTCGGCAAGCTCGGCCTCGTACTTCGCTGTCGCCAGCGCGATCCGGGCCGCGAAGAACGCCGTGCGCTCCTCATGGTTGGCAGGCCGGGGCAACCCCCGTGCCAACCGCAACAAACGCCCCGCACGGTCACTCACTCGGCGGGCTCTCGAGATACGACTCCTCGGCCGTCGAGCTGTCGAGATACGACTCCTCACTCGGCGGGCTCTCGATGTACGAGTTCTCGAGCCCCAGCCCGGAATCGACCAGCCGGCCGTTGACCGTATGCAGCGGACTACTCCCCAAGTGCACCAGCACCCCGCTCACGCCGAGCTCGAACTCGTCCTCCTGATAGCGCCGGCGTTCCCACCGGCAGTACACGTCCGCCACCCCGTCACCCCCACAGTGCGTGATTTCCCCGCGCCAAGAATGCACTGTCGGTGACAAACACGGAAGGGGGTGGCCGGTTCGGCGGTCGGCAGGATAGACATGCCCAAACCGCGCTACGTGGGGGGACCACACCGATGTCAGAGCTTTCGATCCAGCCGTTGAACCCGCAGATCCTGCCGGCCGCGACGGGCAACTACACGCACGGCGTCCAGGTGGACGGCGCCGGCCGGCTGGTCTTCGTCAGCGGCCAGGTGCCGTGGGCCGACGAGCTGGGCAAGATCCCCGACTCGTTCGAGGAGCAGTGCCGGATGGTCTGGCGCAACGTGCTCGCCGTACTGGCCGAGTCCGGGCTCGGCCTGCGGAACCTGGTCAAGGTGACCACCTACCTGTCCGACCGCCAGTACCGGGCGCTCAACTCGAAGATCCGCGAGGAGATCCTCGGTGAGCACGCCCCGGCACTGACGATCATCATCTGCGACATCTACGCCGAGGAGTGGCTCCTCGAGATCGACGCGATCGCCGCCACCTGACCAGCGATCAGCTCAGCTCAGGCCCAGATCAGACGAAGCTCAGGCCCAGGTCTCCGCGTGCGTGATGGCGCCGTTCGGGGCGCCGATCTCGGAGATGACGTCCTCGGCGTCGGCCTCCAGCGCCTCGAACGGGTACTCCGGTACGACGTACGCGCGAGCGCCGGCCACCAGATCGACCCCCGGCAGCTCGAACCACGCCTCGCCGACCTCGCGGCTGATCTCGTAGATGGCCTGCTCGGCGGTCTCGACCGGCTCCCGCTCACCGGTCTCGTCCAGCTCGGCCGGGTGCCGCTCCTGGGCTGACCGGCCGGCCTCCAGCAGCGCCTCCAGGTCGACCACGCGCAGGTCGAACCGCGACACCACGCTGATCACCTGGTCGAGCTCCTCGGCCTCCTCGTCCTCTTCCTCGCCGACCTCGTCGTCCAGCAGCAGCGGCGCGGTCCCGGTGTGCTCGAAGACGGCGTCGTTCCAGCCCTCGACCAGCTCCTCGAGGGCCGAGTTCTGCTCGTAGAGGGCGTTCTGGTCCTCTTCACCGGTCATCGCGAGCAGGGCCTCGGTGTGGGCCTGCAGGCGTTCGGCCAGCTGGCGGCTGGCCTCGGCCAGCGCCTTGCGGCTCTCCTCGGAGAAGAACTGCTCCCCGGTGGCGGAGAACTCCTGGTTGTCCACTTCAGTCACTGCGTCTTCCCTCACTGTGGTCGGGCCTGCTCATGCCAGCCGTAAGTATGCGAGAGACGTGTGAGAGCTGGATGGGCGGGTGTGAGAGAGCTGCGAGAACCCTGCTGACGGCGCAAACAAAGCAGTTCAGTGAAGACATGAGCACTGATGCCGAGAGGTGGGGACAGCCGTGAAGGACGTGCTGTACCTGGCCCTGTGTGTAGCCACGTTCGCGACCGTCTGGTTCGCCCTGCGCGGGGTGGAGAAGCTGTGAGCGCCGAGAACATCGCCGGCCTCCTGGTGGCCGCGGCGCTGGTCCTCTACCTGATCGCCGCCCTGATCTTCCCCGAGAGGTTCTGATGTCCGACACCGCCGCCGGCCTGCTCCAGGTCGGCCTGCTGGTCGCGCTCCTGGCCGCCGTGTACCGCCCGCTCGGCGGCTACCTGGCCCGGGTCTTCACGTCCGAGAAGGACGGCCGGATCGAGCGCGGCGCCTACAAGTTGCTGGGGGTCGACGCCAAGGCGGACCAGACCTGGGCGGTCTACGGCCGCTCACTGCTCGCCTTCTCGGCCGTCAGCCTGGTCTTCCTCTACCTGCTGCAACGCCTGCAGTCGTACCTGCCGCTGTCACTGGGCCTGCCGAACGTCGAGCAGGGGCTGGCCTTCAACACGGCCGCCTCGTTCGTCGCGAACACCAACTGGCAGTCCTACTCACCCGAGGTGACGATGGGCCACCTGGTCCAGTTCGCCGGCCTCGCGGTGCAGAACTTCCTGTCCGCCGCTGTCGGCATCACCGTCGCGGTCGCGCTGATCCGCGGCTTCGCCCGGTCCAAGACCAACCGGCTCGGCAACTTCTGGGTCGACCTGACCCGGACGATCACCCGGATCCTGCTCCCGATGGCCGTGATCGGCGGCCTCGCGCTGGTCGCGATGGGCGTCGTACAGAACCTCTCCGGCGGCCACGAGGTCACCTCGCTGATCGGCCAGGGCCAGCACCTGCCCGGCGGCCCGGTCGCGAGCCAGGAGGTGATCAAGGAACTCGGCACCAACGGCGGCGGCTTCTACAACGCCAACTCCGCGCACCCGTTCGAGAACCCCAACCCGCTGTCCAACCTGTTCGAGATCTTCCTGATGCTGGTGATCCCGGTCGCGCTGACCCGCACCTTCGGCCTGATGGTCAACGACAAGCGGCAGGGCTACGCGATCCTCGGCGTGATGACGACCCTCTGGGCCGCCTTCACCGCCGCGCTCACCGCCTTCGAGGTGCGCGGCGACTCGCTGGAGGGCAAGGAGACCCGCTTCGGCGAATGGGCCTCCACCCTCTTCAGCTCGACCACGACCGGTACGTCGACCGGCGCCGTCAACGCGGCCCACGACTCGTACAGCCCACTCGGCGGCGGTACTGCGCTGTTCCACATGATGCTGGGCGAGGTCACGCCGGGCGGCACCGGTTCGGGGCTCTACGGGATGCTCGTGCTCGCCGTGCTGGCCGTGTTCGTGGCCGGGCTGATGGTCGGCCGGACACCGGAGTACCTGCGCAAGAAGATCACCGCGCGGGAGATGAAGCTGGTCTCGCTCTACATCCTGGCGACGCCTTCGCTGGTGCTGATCGGCACCGCGGTCGCGATGGGGCTGGAGTCCGCCCGGGCGTCGATCTTCAACACCGGTGGACCGCACGGCTTCTCCGAGGTGCTGTACGCCTTCACCTCGGCCGCCAACAACAATGGCAGCGCGTTCGGTGGCCTGAGTGCCAACACGCCCTTCTACAACACGGTTCTGGGCATTGCGATGCTGCTCGGCCGCTTCGTGCCGATCGTCATCGTGCTCGCCCTGGCCGGTTCGCTGGCCCGGCAACAGCCGGTACCGGTGAACGCGGGCACGCTGCCCACCCACAGGCCGTTGTTCGTCGCACTGCTGATCGGTGTCGTGCTGATCGTCACCGGTCTGACCTACTTCCCCGCACTGACTCTAGGACCCCTCGCGGAGGGACTGTGAACACCCCGAAGATGCTGCTCACCTCGCTACCGGACGCGCTGCGCAAGCTCGATCCGCGGGTGATGGTGAAGAACCCGGTGATGTTCGTGGTCGAGGTCGGCGCCGTCGCCGCCACGATCCTCGCCTTCACCGACTCCACCGTGTTCGTCTGGTGGATCGTGGTCTGGCTCTGGCTGACCGTGGTGTTCGCCAACCTGGCCGAGGCGGTCGCCGAAGGACGTGGCAAGGCCCAGGCGGCCACGCTGCGCCGGGCCAAGACCGAGACGTCGGCCCGGCGGCTGGCCGCTGACGGCGTCACCGAAGAAGAGGTACCGGCTACCGCACTGCGGCTGGGCGATCGGGTGGTGGTCGAGGCCGGCCAGATCATCCCCGGCGACGGAGACGTCGTCGAGGGTGTGGCGAGTGTCGACGAGTCGGCCATCACCGGTGAGTCCGCGCCGGTGATCCGCGAGTCCGGCGGCGACCGCAGCGCGGTCACCGGCGGGACGAAGGTGCTGTCGGACCGGATCGTCGTGAAGATCACCACCAAACCCGGTGAGAGCTTCATCGACCGGATGATCGCGCTGGTCGAGGGCGCCTCGCGGCAGAAGACGCCGAACGAGATCGCCCTGAACATCCTGCTCGCCAGCCTGACGATCGTGTTCCTGATGGCGACCGTGACGCTGCCGCCGCTGGCGAAGTACGCCGGGATCGACCTGAGCATCGTGGTGCTGGTCGCACTGCTGGTCTGCCTGATCCCGACCACCATCGGCGCATTGCTGTCGGCGATCGGTATCGCGGGCATGGACCGGCTGGTCCAGCGCAACGTGCTGGCGATGTCCGGCCGGGCGGTCGAAGCGGCCGGTGACGTGAACACGTTGCTGCTCGACAAGACCGGCACCATCACGCTGGGCAACCGGCAGGCGTCGGAGTTCATCCCGCTCGCCGGGGTGACCGAGACCGAGCTGGCCGACGCGGCGCAGCTGTCCAGCCTGGCCGACGAGACGCCCGAGGGCCGCTCGATCGTCGTCCTGGCGAAGACGAAGTACGGGCTGCGGGAACGGCACACCGGTGAGCTGCCGCACGCGTCGTTCGTCGAGTTCACCGCGCAGACCCGGATGAGCGGCGTCGACGTGGACGGCCGGCAGATCCGCAAGGGCGCGGCCGGCGCGATCACCGCCTGGATCCACGACCAGGGCGGCACCGTGGTGGCCCAGCTCGGCGACGTCGTCGACGGCATCTCCGCGTCCGGCGGCACCCCGCTGGTAGTTGCCATCAGCAAGGAAGAGGTGACCCGGCCGCTGGGGGTGATCCACCTCAAGGACGTGGTCAAGGAAGGGATGCGGGAGCGCTTCGACCAGATGCGCGCGATGGGCATCCGGACCGTGATGATCACCGGCGACAACCAGCTGACCGCGAAGGCGATCGCCGAAGAGGCCGGGGTGGACGACTTCCTCGCCGAGGCGACGCCCGAGGACAAGATGGCGCTGATCAAGAAGGAGCAGGAGGGCGGCCGGCTGGTCGCGATGACCGGTGACGGCACCAACGACGCGCCGGCGCTGGCCCAGGCCGACGTCGGCGTGGCGATGAACTCAGGGACGTCGGCGGCCAAGGAGGCCGGCAACATGGTCGACCTGGACTCCAACCCGACCAAGCTGATCGAGATCGTCGAGATCGGCAAGCAGTTGCTGATCACCCGCGGTTCGCTGACCACGTTCTCGATCGCGAACGACGTGGCCAAGTACTTCGCGATCCTGCCGGCCCTGTTCGCGGCCGCCTATCCGGGCCTGGACAAGCTCAACCTGATGCGGCTGGACTCGGCCGAGTCGGCGATCCTGTCCGCGGTCGTCTTCAACGCGGTGGTGATCATCGCGCTGGTCCCGCTGGCGCTGCGCGGCGTGAAGTACAAGCCGTCCTCGGCCTCGGCGATGCTGCGCCGCAACCTGCTGATCTACGGCGTCGGCGGCCTGGTCACCCCGTTCGTCGGGATCAAACTCATCGACCTGCTGATCTCGCTCATCCCGGGCATCGGCTGAGAAGGAACAGACAAATGTCCAGCAGATTCCCCGCGACCTTCCGCCAGTTCGGGGTCGCCACCAGGGCACTCGCGGTGTTCACCCTCGGCCTGGGGGTGATCTACCCGCTCGCCATGACGGGCGCCGCCCAGGTGCTCTTCCACGACAACGCGAACGGCTCAGTGATCCAGGTCGACGGCAAGGACGTCGCCTCCGACCTGATCGGGCAGGACTACTCGAAGGACCTGTCGCTGTTCCAGACCCGGCCGTCGGCGGTCAAGTACGACGCGGCGGGCAGCGCGGCATCGCAGTACGGGCCCAACAACGAGGAGCTCGCGAAGCTGATCGCCGAGCGCCGGGCGGCGGTGGCCAAGCTCGAAGGCGTCGACCCGGCGAAGGTGCCGCTCGACGCCCTGACGGCCGGCGGCAGCGGGCTCGACCCGCAGATCAGCCCCGCGTACGCCGAACTGCAGGTCAACCGGGTTGCGCGGGAGCGCGGGCTCGACGTGGCCGAGGTGCGACAGTTGGTGAAGGACAACACGTCCGGCCGCACGCTCGGATTTCTCGGCGAACCACGCGTCAACGTGGTCACCCTGAACGCCGACCTGGCCGACCGGAACTGACTGAGACGATGGAGCGATGAGCAGAAGCGGCCGCGGGCACCTGAGGATCTACCTGGGTGCCGCGCCCGGCGTCGGCAAGACCTACAAGATGCTGGGCGAGGCGCAACGGCGGCTCGAGCGCGGGACCGACGTGGTGGTCGGGTACGTCGAGACCCACGGTCGCGAGCAGACCGCCGCCATGCTCGACGGGCTCGAGGTGGTCCCGCGCAAGATCCTCGACCACCGCGGCGCGAGCTTCACCGAGATGGACCTGGCCGCCGTGCTGGCCCGCCGGCCGGAGGTCGCGCTCGTCGATGAGCTTGCCCACAGCAACGTTCCGGGCAGCCGGAACGCCAAGCGCTGGGAGGACATCGACGCGCTGCTGACCGCCGGGATCGACGTGATCTCGGCGGTCAACATCCAGCACCTGGAGTCGATCAACGACGTGGTCGAGAAGATCACCGGCGTCCCGCAGCAGGAGACCGTGCCGGACCGGGTGGTCCGGGCCGCGGACCAGATCGAGCTGGTCGACATGACCCCGGAGGCGCTGCGCCGCCGGATGGCGCACGGCAACGTCTACGCGGCCGACAAGATCGATGCTGCCCTGGGCAACTACTTCCGGGTCGGCAACCTGTCCGCGCTGCGCGAGCTGGCGTTGCTCTGGCTCGCCGACCGGGTCGACGCGGGCCTGCAGCAGTACCGTTCCCAGCACGACATCGACTCCACCTGGGAGGCGCGCGAACGAGTCGTGGTCGCGCTCACCGGCGGACCCGAAGGCGAAACCCTGATCCGGCGTGCCGCCCGGATCGCCGCCCGCTCCTCCGGCGGGGACCTGCTCGCTGTCCACATCACCCGGTCCGACGGACTGACCGGCGCCAACCCGTCCGCACTGGCCCAGCAACGCGCCTTGGTCGAGAGCCTGGGCGGCACCTATCACCAGGTCGTCGGCGAGGACGTCCCCGACGCGTTGCTCTCCTTCGCCCGCGCGGAGAACGCCACCCAGCTGGTCCTCGGCGGCAGCCGCCGGTCCAGGCTGTCCGCGCTGTTCACCGGCCCCGGGATCGGGTCGAGCGCGATCCGCGACTCCGGCGACATCGACGTCCACATCGTCACCCACTCGGAGATGGGCCGCGGCCGGTTGCCCCGGATGCACGGCAGCCTCTCGCGCCGCCGGCTGATCTACGGGTTCGCGCTGGCCGTCGCCCTGCCGCCGCTGTTCGCGTTGCTGTTCAGCCTCGGCGACGACACCCTCAACCTGACCAGCAACGTGTTGGCCTTCCTGTTCGCCGTGGTCGTGGTCGCGCTGGTCGGCGGTCTGTGGCCCGCTCTCTTGACCGCGGTCGCGGGCACGCTGGTGCTGAACTGGTTCTTCACCCCACCGACCCGTTCCTTCACGATCACCGAGCCGAACAACGCGCTCGCGCTGAGCATCTTCGTGCTGATCGCCGGACTGGTCTCCTCGGTGGTCGACCGGGCGGCCCGGCGTACGCGCCAGGCCGCGCGGTCGGCAGCCGAGTCCGAGACGCTGGCGACCCTCGCAGGCTCCGTACTCCGCGGCGAAACCGCGCTCCCCGCGCTGCTCGAGCGAGTCCGCGAAGCCTTCGGGATGACCAGCGCCTGCCTGATGGAACGCGTCGACACCGACGAACTGACCGAGACCTGGCACCCACTCGCCTCCGCCGGTACGCCGACCTGCCGGCGCCCCGAGGACGGTGACGCCGAGATCCCCGGTCGCGACAACCTCGTGCTCGTCCTGCAAGGCCGGTCGCTGGCCGCCGACGAGCGCCGCCTGGTCGGAGCCTTCGCGGCCCACGCGGCAGCGCTGGTCGACAAGGCCCGCCTGAGCGAGGCGGCCGCAGAGGCCAAACCGCTCGCCGAAGCTGACAAACTCCGTACTGCGCTCCTTCGCGCCGTCGGCCACGACCTGCGTTCCCCACTCGCGTCGGCCAAGGCCTCGGTGACCAGCCTGCGCAGCTCGGACGTCGACTGGACCGACGGCGAGCGTGACGAGTTGCTGGAGACAGCCGACGAGTCGCTCGACCGCCTGACCCGGCTGGTCGACAACCTGCTCGACCTGAGTCGCCTGCAGGCCGGAGTACTGCCCGTCTTCCCGCGGCCGATGGCGCTGGACGAGATCATGCCGAGCGCGCTGGCCGAGCTGGGCGACAGCAGCGCCGCCATCACCGTGGACATCCCGCACACGCTGCCGCTGATCAATGCCGACCCGGCTTTGCTGGAGCGGGTGCTGGCCAACCTGCTGGCCAACGCCGTCCGCTACTCGCCAACCGGCCGGCCGCCGATGGTGACCGGGAGTTCGCTCGGCGACATCGTCGAAGTACGGATCATCGATCGGGGTCCCGGCATCCCGCGGCAGGAGCGGGACCGGATGTTCGCGCCGTTCCAGCGGCTGGGGGACACCGACAACACCACCGGCGTCGGCCTCGGACTCGCGCTGGCCCGCGGGCTGGCCGAGGCGATGCACGGGTCGCTGCAGCCGGAGGACACGCCCGGCGGTGGCCTGACCATGGTCGTCTCCTTGCCGGTGGCAACCTTGAGGCCGGACGACGCGCCGGTGCCGGGCAGCCGGGAGCGGTCCGCGTCCGGACCGGAGGTGCAGGGATGACCAGAGTGCTGGTGGTCGACGACGAGCCGCAGATCGTGCGCGCGTTGCAGATCAACCTGAAGGCCCGCCGGTACGAGGTACACGTCGCGGGGAGTGGGACGGCGGCGCTCAAGGTGGCCGCGCAGTACCCGCCTGACCTGGTGATTCTCGACCTCGGACTGCCCGACTTCGACGGTGTCGACGTGATCCGCGGGCTGCGCGGCTGGACCGAGGCGCCGATCCTGGTGCTGTCCGGGCGGACCGACAGCACGGACAAGGTCGAGGCGCTCGACGCCGGCGCGGACGACTACGTGACCAAGCCGTTCGGCATCGACGAGTTGCTGGCCCGGATGCGCGCAGTACTGCGGCGCAGCAACCTCGCCCAGGACGAGCCGGTCGTGACTGTCGGCGGGGCCCGGGTGGACTTGTCGGCGAAGCGGGTGACACTGGAGTCGGGAGAGGACGTGCGTCTGACGCCGACTGAGTGGCACCTGCTGGAGGTGCTGATCCGGCACCCGGGCAAGCTGATGTCCCAGCGGCAGCTGCTGACCGAGGTCTGGGGACCGGGGTACGAGACAGCGGGTGGCAACCTGCGTTTCTACATGGGTCAGTTGCGCCGCAAGCTCGAAGCCGACCCGGCCCGGCCGGTCCACCTGCTCACCGAGCCTGGGATGGGCTACCGCTTCGAACCGTGAGTCAGGAGGCTCGGCAGTGACAGTGATCGACAACGCGGTCTACGTCGACGGCCGCCGGGTCTCCGAGCCGGACACGCTCGAGGACACCTACGAGCAGGTCAGGGCGCTGCAGGGGATGGCCTGGATCGGCCTCTACCGGCCGGACCCGCTGGAGATCGAGTCGATCGGCGACGAGTTCGGCTTCCACCGGCTGGCCGTCGACGACACCATCTCGGCGCACCAGCGGCCCAAGCTGGAGCGCTACGACGACGTCCTCTTCACCGTACTGCGCTCCGCCTCCTACCGCGACGACGTCGAGCGGGTGGAGTTCGGCGAGCTGCACGTCTTCACCGGCAACGACTTCGTGGTCACCGTCCGGCACGCCGAGTCGCCGGATCTCGGCGTCGTCCGCAAGCGGCTGGAAGAGACGCCCGAGCTGCTGAAGCTCGGCCCCGAGGCGGTGCTCTACGCGATCCTCGATCAGGTGGTCGACGAGTACCAGCCGGTGGTCGACGGGTTGCAGGGCGATATCGACGAGATCGAGGACCAGGTCTTCAACGGCGATCCCGAGGTGTCCCGGCGGATCTACGAGCTGCTCCGCGAGGTGGTCAAGTTCATGCGCGCGACCCAGCCGTTGCCGGCCATGTTGGCCGACCTGCGGGCGGGCTTCTCGAAGTACCGGGTCGGGGAGGAACTGCAGCGCAACCTGCGGGACGTGGAGGACCACGTCGAGCGGGTGGTCGAGCAGTCGGCCGGCTTCAAGGTGCTGCTGATCAACCTGATCGGCGTCAACGGCACCCTGGTCGCGCAGCGCCAGAACGACGAGACCCAGCGGCTGTCCGAGCTGAGCCTGCGGCAGAACGAGGAGGTCAAGCGGATCTCCTCCTGGGCCGCGATCCTGTTCGCGCCGACGCTCGTCGGCACCATCTACGGGATGAACTTCGTGCACATGCCCGAGCTGCGCTGGCAGCTCGGGTATCCCTTCGCCGTGTTGCTGATGCTGGTGGTCAGCCTGATTCTCTACACGGTGTTCAAGAAACGCGGCTGGCTCTAACCGCGGGCCAGTAGCTCGTCGAGCATCTCGGCCTCGCGCTGGTAGGGCTCGAAGTGACCGCCGCCGAGCTCCCGCAATGTTGCTGTGGGCAACTTGTCGATCAGTCGCTGGGCGGCGCTGAACGGGCAGTTCCGGTCGGTCGGCGAGTGCCACCAGGTCAGGCTGGTCCTGATCGCGGCCAGGTCGATGTCGGTCCACTCGCCGCCCAGGGCGAGCATCTCGTCCAGCCACCCGTCCATCCCGTGCTCGAACGCGACCACCGTCGCGCGCTCCTGCCCGGCCCGCCAGCGGGGGTCCTTCATGATCTCCAGGTCGGCGGGCGGGGCTGTGGCCATCGCGGCCTCGAGCGGAGCCAACGGGGCCGTCTTCACCACCTCGTACGCCGCGGTGAGCTGCTTGCGCAGCGCCTCTTCGTCGCCGTCCCGCGCGAGCCGGAAGGCTGAGGTGTTGAACGGGATCATCTGGTCGTACTCGTCGTCCTCCAACTGCGGGAAGCCGACCATCACCGTGGCCGCGAGCACCCGGTCCGGGTGATGAGCCGCGAAGGCCAGCACGTGCGGTCCGCCGCCGGAGCCGCCGATCAGGTGCACCCTGTCGTGCCCGAGGTGATCGAGGATCGCCGCGAGGTCGTCGGAGTGCTCGCGGAACTTCCGCCCAGGCAGCCGGGTGGAGTCGCCGAACCCGGGCCGCTCGGTGTTGATCACCTGGAGACCGCGCTCGACCCAGATCGACCGGTCGGCCCGCACGCTCCAGCGCGAGCCCGGGGTGCCCGGCAGGCGCAGTACCGGGATGCCTTCGCCGCTTCTGGTCCAGGCCACCGTCCGGCCGTCCGGAAGGATCAGCTGTTCGTCGAGCACGTCGGAGTACAGGTCATCAGACATGGATCAGATGATGGCTGACTTCTTCAAGACTTGAGAGGGTCCGGCGCGGCAAGCTGGGCGGTATGAAGATTTTCGAGGCTGCACGCGAGTTTGTCCGGACCGATGCGCGGGTGCTGGAGCGGCGGTTGTTCGCGACCGTGTTCGAAGGGGCCGATCCGGCCGGGGTGGTGGACGCGCTGCGCGGCTACCAGAACGCGGACGGCGGCTTCGGGCACGGGCTGGAGCCGGACAAGCGCTGTCCGGACAGCACCGGGCTCGACGTGGAGACCGCCTTCGACGTGCTGCTCGCCGCCGGAGCGCGAGACGACGAGCTAGTACGCCGAGCCGTCGACTGGCTGCAGTCGACGGCGACCCCCGAGGGAGCCGTCTCGCTCGCCTCGCCGGTGATCGAGGGCTACCCACGAGCCGAGCACATGTCCGAGTGGACCTACACCCCGGCCCTCAACCCGACCGCCGGCCTGGTCGGCCGGTTGCACGCGCTGGGCGTCGAACACCCCTGGCGTGAGCAAGCTGCTGCGTGGTGCCAAGCGGAGCTGGACAAGGGCCTGCCGGAGGACGCGCACGCAGTACACGAGTCGTTGGAGTTCCTCGAACACGCTGGCACGCCGGACCTCGATCGGGTGCGTGACTGGCTGCCGAAGGTCTCGTACTACCGGGCGGACGCGGCGGACCCGTCGTACGGGGTGACGCCTTTGCAGTTCGCCCCGACCCCCGACAGCGTCTGGCGCCCACTCTTCGACGACGCCCAGCTCGAGGGCCACCTCGACCGCCTCGTCGCCGACCAACAGGACGACGGCGGCTGGGCGATCACCTGGGAGCCCCCGGGCAAGGCAGCCACCCTCGAATACCGAGGCATCGTGACGGTGCAAGCACTCCGCACCCTGAAGGCCTACGACCGGCTCTGACCCTTTCGACCCTGCTGGAAAGGTGGCCGGTCGCGGTTGCGGCCGGTCACCGATCGGCGGCACGCTGCGAGCACCCCCACGACCTTTCGAGAGGTGTTCGATGCGAACTCAGAAATCGATTGCCCGTCTGACGGCCGGTGTCGTCGTCGCGGCCGGCGCGCTGGTGGCGACCCTGCCGGCGCAGGCTTCGGCCGCCGCCTGCCCGGCGACGGCGGTGTTCCAGACCGACGGCTACACGGCCGGCGAATCGCTGGTGAACTGGAACAACTCGCGCTTCAACCACAACGTCCCGGCCGGTGTCCAGATCGTCCAGGTGCCGTACTTCGCCGGCGTCTTCCCGGTCGTCGACCGGTTGGCGCTGGACGCGTCGGTGGCCGAGGGGGTCGGCAAGCTGACCACGGCGGTGACCAACTTCCACGCCACCTGCCCGTCCGCGCACCTCACCCTGTCCGGCTATTCCGAGGGTGCCGTGGTGGCCGGCAACGTGCTGGAGAAGTTCGCGAAGTCGACCGCGATCCCGCGCGAGCAGCTCAACGGGGTGCTCTACGGCAACCCGCGGCGGCCCTTCGGCAACGGCGGCCGGGGCGGCGTCGCCGGTGGGATCGAGACGAACCTGCCGTCGATCCTGCCCGGCGTCACCATGCAGGGCCCGCACGACTACGCGGGGATCGCGGTCCGCGAGGTCTGCAACGAGAACGACGGCATCTGCAACTCGACCAACATGATCACCAACCTGGCCGCGTTCGCGAACGGGTTGTCCGGCTACCTGTCCGGCGATCACGGCTACGACCTGGACCCGATCCGCGACACCGGCAACGGCGTCACGCTGGTCGCGCAGAACCCGCGCCTCCCGTACGGCGCTCCGCTCCCGTTGCCGATCGGCACACCGTGGCAGATCCAGCAGTTGCTGTTCGGCGACGGTCCGGCCCGGCAGGCAGCCGTCACCGCGCGCAACGGCCTCGGTGGCTTGCTGTCGCCAGAAGCCATTGCGCTGCTCGACAGCCGGCCCTGGTTCCGTCTGCTCGCTGCGGCCTAACCGGCTTCGGCTGGGTGTTCGACCTGGCGGTCGCCCCATTGGGTCAGCAGGCCCCGGGCGATCTCCAGGTCGTCGCGCAGGGAGCGGTCGGTCAGGATGTCGGGGAGCGCGGCCAGTGCGTCGGCGAGCCATGGACCGATCGCGGCCGGCGCCAGCTTCTCCGGTTCCAGCCCGGCCAGCCGCACAGCCCGTACTGCGGTGACAAGTTCGCAGGCCAGCACGTCCCGCAACCCATCCAGCAACTGCCCAGTCAGTACTGCGGCCTGCGGCGCGAAACTCGCGTGGTGCTCGGCACCCCGCGACAGCGTCGCCGTACCGAGGGTGGCCGGCTGAGCTGTCGAGCGGACCGAGGCGAGGGCATCATGGGCGACGTACTCGATCATCATCACGCCTGAGCTGGCCTCTGAGCCGCTGGCCAGGAACCGGCTCAGGCCGGTGAAGTCCGGATCGACCAGGTTGGCCACCCGGGACGTGGACAGGGTGGCGACCGAGTGCAGGCTGAGCCGGAGCGAGTCGAGGCCGAGCGCGATCGGCATCGCGTGCCAGTTGCCGTTGTGCAGCACGGTGTCGCCGGCCACCAGCGGGTTCTCGGCCGACGCGTTGATGTCGACCGCCAGAGCGTTGCCCAAGGCATCGACATGGTCGACGGCCGGGCCGAGCACCTGGGCGAAGGCGCGGAGGCCGAACGGGTCCTGCACCCGGGCCGCCGGGATCGGGAGCTGGTCGAGCAGCCCACGCATCCGGCGGGCGACACGGACCTGCCCCGGTTGCGGGCGAGCGGCGTGGACGCGTTCGTCGTACACCTCGGCGTTGCCGCGCATGGCGACATGGGAGAGCCCGCCGACCAGCGGGACGACGTTGATCAGGGTCGCGGCCTCGACGTACGCCAGGCAGCACTCGGCCAGCGTGATCGCGTTGCTCGACAACAGGGGGAGTGCGCTGGTGCCGTCGATGACGTCGCCGAGCGCCAGCCCGAGCTCGGCCAGCGCGCCGAGATCGCCGGTCCCGATCGCCCCGCCGCGGTGCAAGTCGGGCAGCTCGTCATCGTTGAGCAGGGCAATGATCGCGTCGGCCACCTCAGGGGTGAGCCCGGAGCCGCCGGCGGCGAGCTGGTTGACCCGGATCAGCAGTCCGAGCCGCACCACGTCCTTCGGGTACGGCGTGGTGCCGGTCGTCGAATGCGAGGCCAGCAGCCGGGCACCGTGCTCCGGGTCCGAGGTGAGCACGTCCCGGTTGGCGCCGACCCCGGTGGTCCGGCCGTAAACCGGCCGGTGCAACGCGATCTCGACGACCGCTTTGGCCGACGCCGTCATCCGGTCCCGCGCCGCCAGACCCAGGCGGACCGGCGTACGGCGTTGACCGAGCGACACCGCATCCAGCGGCGACAAACCCGCGCCGACAATCTCCACCGGTTCCACCCGCCCAGTGTGGGTCCTGACCGCTACTCCACGTAGTACCGCCGCTGGTCCTCCGTCTCGAATCCGAGACATTGCCCCAGGGAGATCGGTGGTCGGAGAAATGTCGTAGCCGCCCGGGAGGATGGCGCTATGAGTGTCTCCGAGCACCAGTTGACCGTTGCCGCGCCATTCGACTTCACCGCGTCACTGCGCTTCGTGGGCCAGTTCGCGCCGACAGCGGGTGAGCAGCAGATCGAGCGCAGCCGGCTCACCAAGGCTTTGCGCGTCGCGGGGTCGACTGTTGTCGCCGAGGTTGCTGCGGGGGAGGGCGATGTCGTCGACGTACGGCTGACCGGGGCGGAAGCGGCTGGGACGGTCGAGGCCGCGCTGGATCGGGTCCGGTTCTTCCTCAGCCTGGATGACGATCTGACCGACTTCTACGCGGCCGCGGACGGTGACGAGCCGTTCCGTGCGGTCGTCCGGCGACTGCATGGGTATCACCAGGTGAAGTTCAGCTCGCCCTGGGAGAACGTCGCCTGGGCGATCTTGTCGCAGCGCACGCCGAGAGCCCTTGCGGCTCAGGCGAAGGCCGTGCTGATCGAGAAGACCGGCAACCTGGTCGAGCTGGCCGGGGTCACGCATCCGGCTTTTCCCGACGCGGAGCAGATCGCGGAGCTCTCGCCGGCGGAGTTGGCGGAGTGCATCGGTAACGAGCGCAAGGCCGGCTATCTGCACGGAGCGGCTCGACGCTGGCTGGAGCTGTCAGAGGTGGAGCTGCGGCAGGCGCCGTACGACGACGTACGGGAGCAGTTGCTGTCCTTGCCGGGGATTGGGCCGTGGTCGTCGACGTTCGTGCTGATCCGCGGGCTTGGGCGGATGGACCAGGCGCCGGCGGACAAAGAGCTGATGCGTGCCGCGGCGCGGGTCTATGGGGAGAGCATCGACGAGACCGCGCTCGGCCGGCTGGCTGAGCGATACGGCGCTTGGCAGGGCTACTGGGCTCACTATCTGAGAGCCGGCGGCTGAGCGGGCACGCAGAAGCCCGCCGATCCAGGGGATCGGCGGGCTGGGAGAGGTGCGGTGAGAGTCAGACCTGGCCGTAGCGCTTCTTGAACTTCTCGACCCGGCCCTGGGTGTCCATCACGCGCTGCTGGCCCGTGTAGAACGGGTGGCTGGCGGACGAGATCTCGACGTCGACGACCGGGTAGGTGTTCCCGTCGTGCCACTCGATGGTCTCGTTGCTCTCGCGGGTGGAGCCGGTCAGGAAGCTGAAGTTGCCGGACTTGTCACGGAACACGACCCGGCGGTAATCGGGGTGAATGTCAGCCTTCATGCTGCGGTACTTCCTTCCAGATAAGGGGCGAACGGATCAGTCAGCTTGAGGTCCGACTCATCCGTACGAAGGACACAACCGTCCAGGAGCCGTTCTAATTCCCGGATGTCCAGATCGACTCCGGTGATCGACAGGTACGACCCCCGGTCGCCGTGCTCGGGGTGCCACTCGAGGGCCGACCGGGCCTGGTGGGTCTGGCCGACCTCGGACCAGCGCTCGATCGGGAGGTCGGCGAGCCAGGGGCCGAGGACGCCGAGGGCGATGTTGGTGCCGAAACTGTCCCAGCCGAGCCGGGAGTGTGGTTGGGAGGCGAGCCAGACCGTTCCCTTGCCGCGCGCCGAGGTGGAGACGAGTTCTTCCAGTGCGTCGTACAGGCGTTCGGGGTGGAATGGGCGCGCTGACTGCCAGACCAGGGTCCGGACCGGTCCGTCGGTCTGCAGGGGAGCGCTGATCGAGCCCGGCTCCATCCACGCCTCGGCCGCATCCGGATCATGCAGCCGTACGCCGAACAGCTCGCGCGCCGCCGACGCCGGCCGGACCAGCACCTGAGGATTCAGCGCCAGGGCCAGTGCTCTCGTGGTTTCAATCTCGGTCGTACCGCTCAAAATCACTGCGTTCGCGTACTCGACCTGGCGGATCAGCACCTCGGCGATTGCCCGCCCGTCCTCAGCAGCGGTCGGGACCCCGCGATCGTGGATGAAGTCGTCCCCACTCACATCAGCGGGGAAGGTCGTCGGGTCCAGCACGGTCAGCACCGCCTCCACCCGGAGTTCGGCGCCGGCGTCACGGGCGATCTCCTCGGCCAGCGCCTGGGTGTCGCCCGCCCCGGGGACCGAGACGATCGCGGCGCCGTACTTCTCCGTGGCCGCGATGCTGACCAGCAGCGGGACGAGTGAGCCACGCAGCGCGCAGGAGACGCACGGATGCCCCATCCGGATCAGCTCTTCGTCGATCACGCCGGCCGCGGTCCGGGCGATCCGTACTACCGAGCCACCCACCAGGCCGGTGAGGTCGTACTCGACGAGGACGGTGTCGCCGGTCAGCAGCTCGTCCGCCACGGCGGCCCGGATCCGTTCGTCGACACCCGTCAGCAAGGTCACCGGTAGCATCTGGACTCCCGTCTTATTGAAAACGATAACCAGTTCAACGTACACTCCGGGCAACGGGAATGTCAGCCCGGGTGGGCGGCGTTGAGTCGTGCAGAGTTCAACGGCACCGTGACGGTGCCCGGAAGGAAGGTCTGATGGCCAAGCACAACGAGCTGCGCCCGATCGTCAAGCTGCGCAGTACCGCGGGGACCGGGTTCACCTATGTCACCCGCAAGAACCGCCGCAACGACCCCGATCGGCTCGTGATGCGCAAGTACGACCCCAAGGTCCGCGAGCACGTCGACTTCCGCGAAGAGCGGTAAGGGCCCAGTGGCGAAGACGAGCAAGATCGCGAAGAACGAGCAGCGCAAGCGCACGGTCGCCCTGTACGCCGACCGTCGCGCCGAGCTGAAGCGGATCATCGCCGACCCGGCCTCGAGTTTCGACGACCGCGGCGCCGCGCAGCTCAAGCTGCAGAAGCTGCCGCGGGACGCGAGCCCGATCCGGGTCCGCAACCGCGATGTGGCCGATGGCCGGCCGCGCGGGTTCCTGCGCAAGGCGGGGATCTCCCGAGTCCGGTTCCGCACGATGGCCCACCGTGGGGAACTGCCCGGGATCACCAAATCGTCTTGGTGATCCCCGTCGGCGGGGCGGCCGGAATCAGGTGGTTCCGGCCGGTCCGCCGGCCTGATCGGTACCCCTGGTCAAAACCACTCTCCAGAGCGTGTATTGTTCTTCTTGTCGGAGCGAGTGCGGGACGCGAAAGCGGCCGGTTGCTTCGATCACCCCCTGAAGGATCCAGGAGCTGAAACGCGCCTAGTGCGGGTTTCGGTCACTGAGTCACGCAGGGAACTGGATCGAAAAGGGCCGATTTGACTGGCCCAGGACGAAACAGTAATGTTTGGCGGGTTGCCCCGGAGCTTGAATCGCAAGGTTCACAGCGCGGTGTGCGTCCGATTCTTGAGAACTCAACAGCGTGCCGAAAGTCAATGCCGAATTTGTTTTATCCCGTTTCACGGCATTGGGCGATCTCTTCTCACTGGGACCTATATGGGTTTTGGTGTGGGGTTGTCTTATGTTCGTGTTCGGATTCCTTTGAGAAATTATGATTCAAGTCAGTTTGATTGTTTCTGAGATATCAAAGGGTCACTCAAAGTAGTCTGTTCCTCGTCTCTT
>NZ_JBFBNQ010000008.1:0-344390 GCF_040687575.1 Kribbella sp. NPDC056861
CTGGAAGTTAAGCCTGACAGCGCCGATGGTACTGCGACCGGTAGGTCGTGGGAGAGTAGGACGTCGCCGGACATTCACACTGTTAAGGGCCACCCATCCACTGGGTGGCCCTTAATGTATGTGCCTGTACTTTTGGCGCTGTAGTTTTGTCTGAGCGCCGTTTTCCCTCGTACGACCGATAGGAGTCACCGTGGCTACGCCACCTCGCAACCCCCGCTCTGGCCCGGGCGATCGCTCTGGCCGTGGTTCCACCGGCGGATCGGGTCGTGCCGGCGGCGGACGGTCCGGAAACACGGGAGGTCCCCGCTCTGGCGGGTCGAGTTCTGGTGGATCCAGCTCCGGCGGTTCTCGAGGCGGCAGTTCTTCGGGTGCCCCTCGTGGTGGCTCCGGTGCTCCCCGTGGTGGCAGCTCTGGCGGTCCCCGTGGAGGTTCGTCCGGTGGACCCCGTGGAGGTAGCTCCTCTGGTGGGTCTCGTGGCGGTTCCTCTGGTGGTGCGCGTGGCGGCAGCTCTTGGAGTGCGTCTGGTGACGGGCGCAGCGGAGCTCCGCGTACTGGTGGTTCCTCTGGTGGTCCTGGTAAGCCGAGTTCGCGGGATGACCGTGGGCCGCGTCGGGACGACAAGCCGGCGGCCAAGCGGAACACGCGCTGGGACGACAAGGGCGATCCGGGACGGGATCCGTTCCGTGGACAGCTGCCGGACCGTGGCGATGACCGTGGCTCGCGTCGTGATGACCGGGGTAGTTACAACCGTGATGACCGCAGTGGGCCGCCCCGTGATGACCGCGGTGGGTACAACCGCGACAGCCGTTCGGGACTAGGGTCCGACGGTCGCTCCGCTCCGCGTGGGGACAACCGTGGTGCGCCTCGTGACGATCGTGGCGGTTACAACAGAGACGAACGCAGTGCCCCGCGGCGCGACGAGCGTGGTGGGTACAACCGCGACGATCGTGGCGGCTACAGCAGTGCGCCGCGTCGCGACGACCGCAGTGCACCCCAGCGTGATGATCGTGGTGGCTACAACCGCGATGACCGCGGTGGTTACAGCAGCGCGCCTCGCCGGGATGACCGTAGTGCGCCGTCGCGCGACGAGCGTGGTGGCTACAACCGCGATGACCGTGGTGCGCCGCGTAGTGCGCCGCAGCGGGATGACCGTGGCGGGTACAACCGGGACGATCGTGGTGCGCCCCGTCGGGATGACCGCAGTGCGCCTTCGCGGGATGACCGTGGCGGGTACAACCGGGATGACCGGGGCGCTCCGCGTCGGGATGAGCGGGGTGCTGGCCGCGATGAGCGTGGTGGGTACAGCCGGGATGACCGTGGTGGTGCTGGGCGTGACGATCGTGGTGCGCCGCGTCGTGATGACCGTAGTGCTCCTCGTCGGGATGACCGCGGGGCGCCGCGTAGTGGTGGGTTCTCGAGTGGGCCTCGGTCTGCGCCGCCTCGGGATGGGCGGCCGACCGGGTTCAAGGGTGGTGCGCGGACTGGTCCGCGCAGCGATGACCGCACGGGGTCTGTGCCGCGTCGGGACGAGCGGACCGGATACCAGGGCGCTGCGCCGCAGCGGGACGAGCGTGGGCCGCGTCGGGATGACCGGTCCGGACCCCGCCGGGAAGAGCGTGGTGGTCGTGGGCGGAACGATCGCGAGCGCGGCGGCCGGTTCGAGCGTGAGGGCGAAGAGCGCGTTGGTCCGCGCAAGGACGACCCGGTCATTCCGCCCGGGATCACCGGTGCGGAGCTGGATCGTGGGGCGAAGGCCGAGCTTCGGTCGTTGCCGCGCACCCTGGCCGACCTGGTCGCGCAGCACCTGGTTGCTTCCGGACAGTTCCTCGAGGACGACCCGGAGCTGGCCTACGCGCACGCCAAGACGGCGCGGCGGCTCGCTGCGCGCCTGGGCGGGGTACGGGAGGCTGTGGCGATCACGGCGTACCTGTCCGAGCACTACGCCGAGGCGCTGACCGAGTTCCGCGCTGTCCGGCGGATGACGGGTAACCATGAGGTGCTGCCGGCGATGGCTGACTGCGAGCGTGCGCTCGGCCGGCCGGAGAAGGCGCTGGAGCTGTCGCGGGAGAAGCAGGTCATCGATCTCGAAGAGGGTTCTCAGATCGAGATGCTGATCGTGGCGGCCGGTGCCCGGCGCGACATGGGGCAGACGTCGGCGGCGATCCAGACGCTGGAGATCCCTGAGCTGACGAAGCGGACGCGGGCGGAGTGGTTGCCGCGGCTGCGGTACGCGTACGCCGATGCGCTGGCTGAGGCTGGGCGGACCGAGGACGCGCTGGTGTGGTTCCACCGGGCGGCTGGGGCTGACCAGGATGGTTCCACTGGTGCGGCCGAGCGGGCGGCGGAGCTCGAGGGGCTCACCTTCACTGATCTGGACGACGAAGAGGACGAGGTCGTCATCGAGGTGATCGGCGACGAGGCCGACACGGACGAGGATGAGGTCGAGACCGACGACGAGTCGGACGACGACGAGTCGGACGACGACGATGACGAGTCGGACGAAGGTGACTCCGACGATGACGACGAGTTGGCGGAAGACGCTGACTCGGACGATGGTGATGAGTCGGATGACGACGCCGATGACGACGCCGATGACTCGGACGACGCCGACCCCGACGCCGATGAGGTTGACGTTGAGGATGAGGACGTTGACGGCAAGGTCGACGACGGTGTGGATGGCGAGAAGCCGAAGGACTGATCCGGCTTTCTGAAAGCTGCTGAACGGCCCGGGTGGGTGGTGGAGAAATCTGCTGCTCGCCCGGGCCGTTCGTTTGTCCGGCGTGGCGGGGCGAGGCGGTCGGGGAGCAACGAGAATGGGGCGATGACAGCGGAGGCAGGTGCTGGTGGGGAACTGCTGGTGGGTGAGCTGGTCGGCAAGGCGATCGGCAAGGGCGCCCGGCGGCTGACCAAGGCGGTGGGGATGGTGGAGCGCGGCGACGACGACGCGATCCACCAGGTGCGGGTGTCCTGCCGGCGGCTGCGCAGCGATCTCAAGCTGTTCCGCAAGGTGCTGGCGGGTGACTGGAGCAACGAGCTGCGCGACGAGCTCGCCTGGCTGGCCAACAGTTGTGGCGAGGCTCGCGACCTCGAGGTGATCGCCGAGTTGGTGCGCGACGGCGTGACCAGTGAGGACGAGCCCGACCACGTGGCGACGATTCTCGGCACGCTCACGGTCGACTTGGAGCGTGCTGGTGCTCGCTCGGCCGAGATCGTGCTGGGGGAGCGAACCGCCTTACTGGTGGACGATCTGGAGGCCGTGGCCGCGTCGCCCGGGCTGAACGACAAGGCGAAGAAGACCTGCGCCGAGTTGCTGCCGAAGCTGCTGGCGTCCGCGCGGCAGAAGTTCGACGAGTCGGCCGACCAGTTGAAGCCGTGGACACCGGATGACGACTGGCATGAGGTGCGGTTGCTGGCCAAAAGACTCCGGTACGCCGCTGACACGACGGCCTCCGTGCTCGGCGACGAGGCGCGAGAGACCGCAGTACAGGCTGCGCGGTTCCAGGAGTTGCTGGGGCAGCACCAGGATCACTGCGCGGCTGCTGATGCGTTGACCGCGCTGGCCAAAGAGGCGGCTGCGCAGAGCGATTCGGAGCTGTCCTTCACGCTGGGCCGGCTGACCGAGCGGCACCGGGCTGCGCGGAAGCCACTCCGGGAGGAGTTCCTCAGCCAGTACCACCGCGCCTAGCTGAGCATTCGGAACAGCAGACCTACCCGTGGCTTGGGACCGAACGAGGTTGCCTTCTGCGGCAGTACGACGCCGCGCAGCGCCGAGTGCAGCACCTGGTCCATCCGGGGCGCTACAAGCTCCACTGCGGCCTGCTGGGGGCCTGCGAGGGCTACTGCGTCCGTCAGCGCGTGGTGGAAGGTGATCTCGTCGGCAGGAACGCCCCACGCCGGCAGCAGCTCCCGGTGCAGCAGCGCGACAGTGGGAGTCACCTGGCCCTCTGTGGACTGCAGTGTCACCCAGGAGGTCCCGTCGGTGATCGCAATGCGATCCGGCACACCTTCCACCCGGCCGGGCAGCACCTGCCAGCCACTCGGAGTACGGGACGACACCACCTCCAGGGTGAGCCCCGGTACGACGCGGTGGATCGGGTCCAGGGTCAGCGGGTGCCGGTCGTTGTCGACCAGCATCGCCAGGCCGACCTCCGTCCCGTGGCGGTCGGGTTCACGCCGGTTGCGTTCCAGGTACGCCGCGTAGCGGTGGTGGCCGTCGGCGATCAGGGCCTCGTGGGTCGCCAGCTCCTCGGCGATCTTGGTGAGCAGCTCCGGGTCGTCGATCCGCCAGATCCGGTGATGGGCGCCGTTCTCGGTGTCGGCGACCAGCCACGGCGTACCCGCGCGGGCTTCGTCCACCGCGTCGCCGGCCACCCGGCCACCGTTGTAGGCGAGCAGGATCGGCTCCAGATCGGCGTCGGTGGCCTCCATCAGCTCGAACCGGTCGTCGACCCAGTGCGGCATCACGTCCTCGTGCGGCAGCACCACCCGGCGGGCCGGATCCAGCGCGAGCGAACCGACCAGCCCGCACAGCACGGCGCCCTGGAACTGCTGCTCGTACACGTAAAGCGCGGGACTGCGGTCCTGGATCACCACCCCCTGGTGCTGCCAGTCGGCCAGCCTGCGCGCGGGCTCGTCGTACCGGCCGGGACCGAGGTCGGGATCGCGTGGAAGGATGAGCCTCACCATGTTGTGGAGATCAGAGTCAGTCAGCCGCCGGACGATGGCGGGTTCCAGTACGTCGTACGGCGGCGACGTCACCGCGCCGAGGGCGCTCACCTTGCCCGCGACGAATCGCCACGCCTGCAGCGGCTCGAGCCGCAACACGCTGGCGGAGGCTTCTGACATGGGCGGCATCGTACGGGGGGAAGCATGACCAAGGCACAGGAATCGCCCGCTCCACTGTCGGCTTGTGACGAACCGCTCGCCGGCCGGTACGACGTCGCCCTGCTCGACCTGGACGGCGTCGTGTACGTCGGTCCTGATCCGGTGCCGGACGCGCCGGAAAACCTGCGCAAGGCGGCCAAAGAGGGCCTGCGGATCGGCTACATCACCAACAACGCCAGCCGGCCGGCCTCCGTGGTCGCCGAGCATCTGGCGTCATTCGGGCTCGACGTGATCGCCGACGACGTGGTCACCTCGGCACAGGCCGCCGCGAAGCTGATCGCGAAGGAGTTCCCGAAGGGCTCGCCGGTGCTGGTGGTCGGTGGAGAAGGGCTGATCGCGGCGCTGGAGGAGTATGAGCTGCGGCCGGTCCGGAGCAGCGACGCGCACCCGGTGGCCGTGGTCCAGGGCTTCCACCCGGATGTGAACTGGGTGATGCTCGCGGACGGCGCGCACGCGATCAACGAAGGCGCGAAGTGGTACGCGACGAATCTTGATCTGACGATCCCGACGGCCGGTGGCAAGGCGCCGGGGAACGGGACGCTGGTGCAGGCGGTGCGGGCCGCGGTCGAGGTGGATCCGATCGTGGCGGGCAAGCCGGAGACGCCGTTGCTGGAGACGAGTATCGAGCGGCTCGAGGCCAAGAACCCGTTGATGATCGGGGATCGGCTGGACTCCGACATCGCCGGCGCGCACAACGTGGGGATCGCGAGTCTGTGGGTCGCGACCGGCGTCCACGACGCGCATGATCTGGCGGCGGCGCCGAAGAACGAGCGGCCGACGTACATCGGGGCCGGGCTGGGCGCGCTGCGGGAGAAGCACCCGGGCGTGACGGTCGACGGCGACAAGCACACTTGCGAGGGCTGGACCGCTTCGGTGGTCGACGGAGCGGTCGCGGTGACGGGCGAGGGCAAGCCGTACGACGGGTTGCGGGCGATCCTGTCGGCGACCTGGGCGGCGGTGGACGCGCCGGCCAAGCCGGTGGCGAAGACGGGCGCGAAGGGCGCCTCCCGGGGTCGGCGGCCGTTGCCGAAGCCGGCGCCGGAGCTGGGGTCGATCACCATCGACGAGGCGCTGCATCGGGTGGGCCTGAGCAACTAGCCCTCTTGATGTCGGGATGGGTGGGCTGGTATTGCGGGGTCGGCGCGATACCGTGGCTGGCAGGTCATGCCTGACCGTGGCGGTGGGGTCGGGCAGAGGACAACACGGAGGTTTCTCATGGTGATGGATGCATTGCGCGGCTACGTACAGCTGGCGAACGGTCTGACCGAGGTGACGAAGCAGCGGGCGCAGCAGGCCGCCAAGGCGTTGTTGCAGCAGACCGGGGCAGACGCGCTGACGACCGGCGTCACCACCAAGGTGAGCGACCTGGCCGAGGAGATCCTTGCCACCAGCAAGAGCAACCGCCAGCTGCTGCAGGCGATCGTGGCGAACGAGGTCGAGGGCGCGGTGGCGCGGCTGGGCTTCGTCCGGTCCGAAGAGGTCGCGGCGCTGAGCCGGCGGGTCGACGGGCTGGAGCGCGAGCTGGCGGACGCGAACGACGCGCTGGTGGCGGCTTCGGCTGCTGCTTCGGCGCCCGCTGCTCCGGTGGCCGCGCCGGTGGCGAAGAAGGCTCCGGCGAAGAAGGCCACGCCGGTGAAGGCTGCTGCGGCGAAGACTGCCGCGGTGAAGACTCCGCCGGTCAAGAAGGCTGCCGCGAAGAAGTCCGCCGCCAAGAAGACGGCCAAGAAGGCCCCGGCGAAGAAGGCGTGACGTGACCGACTACCCCGGCGAGCAGTTCCCCCCGGCAGTCGACCCCGACGTCGAGCCGGGGCACGCGCCCGAGCCCGACGAGAGCTCTGAGCCCGACTACGACGCGGAGCCCGGTCCGGAGTCGGCGTACGACGCGGATCGGCCCAGCGCGTGGGTGAATCCGACGTTGCAGGGCCGGCCGCACACGGATCCGTTGCTGGCTGGATTCACCGTGTACGGCGATCCGACGCCGGAGCCGGAGCCGGAAGAGGACACCGAGCAGGCGTTCGAGGCGTCGCTCGAGGAGCCGGTTCGGCATTCGTTCGTGGACGACGGGCCGGAGGAGTACGACGAGCCGGCCGCGCGGGAAGAGTCGCCTGAGCCGGCATTCGAGCCTGAGGTCGAGGTTGAACCTGCTGCAGCACCAGTGCCTGCACCGCAGTCGTATGGGCGGCCTGACGCGGAGTCGTTCCAGCGCGCTGCAGCTCCGACGCCTGCCGCGCCGGTGGCAGCTCCTGTTCCGGCCGCTCCGCGGCCGCCCGTTCCTTCGCCTGGCCAGACGTTTCCGCGCCCGGCAGCCCCGGCGGCTGCTCGCCCGGCGCCTTCGACTCCTGCTCCGATGGCTCCTCGGCCCGCGCCGGCGCCTGCTGCCGTAGTACCGGCTGGTGAGGGTGAGCGGGAAGATGGGGTGCATCCGTTGGTGGAGGAGACGATGGCTCGGCTGGACGAGTTGCGGGAGCGGCCGATCGGCGAGCACGCGGAGGTTTATGCGGACCTGCACGAGCGGCTGCAGACTGCTCTGGTGGAGGCGGACGCCGACCATGGCGACCGGGGTTGAGTGACCGCGAGGGTCCATGGCTAAAGGAGTGAAGCGCTCCCGGCTGGATGCTGAGCTGGTACGGCGTGGGCTGGCGCGGTCGCGGGAGCAGGCCAGTGAGCTGGTGCTCGCGGGCAAGGTGAAGATCGGTGGCACGGTGGCGACCAAGCCGGCCACCGGGGTGGGCGCGGATGCGGCGATTCTGGTCGACACGTCCGAGACCGACGATCCGGGGTACGCGTCGCGGGGTGCGCACAAGCTGGTCGGCGCGCTGGAGGCGTTCAGCGAAGTACAGGTGAAGGATCGCCGGTGTCTGGACGCGGGTGCGTCGACTGGCGGGTTCACCGATGTGCTGCTCAGGAACGGCGCGGCGAGTGTGATCGCCGTCGACGTCGGCTACGGCCAGCTCGTCTGGGCGCTGCAGACCGACGACCGCGTCACCGTGATGGACCGCACCAACGTCCGCACGCTCACGCTCGAGGACATCGGTGGTGAGCCGGTCGATCTGGTGGTCAGCGACCTCAGTTTCATCTCGCTCACGATCGTGCTGCCCGCACTGCTGGGCGTGGTCAAGCCCGACGGTGAGCTGATGCTGATGGTGAAGCCGCAGTTCGAGGTCGGCAAGGAGCGGCTGGGCAAGGGCGGCGTCGTCCGCGATCCGGTACTGCGGGCCGACGCGGTCCGTGGCGTGGCGACCAAGGCGGCGGCGCTGGGCTGGGGAGTGGCCGGTGTCGCGGCCAGTCCGTTGCCAGGTCCGTCAGGAAATGTCGAATACTTCCTGTGGATACGCCGTACAGCCCCGCCGCTCGATGAGACGATGCTCCGGACCGCCATCGAGAGCGGTCCGCAGTGACTACCGAGTCTGTCAGTGAAGGGCAGGTCCCCGTGGTTGACCAGGCGTCCGAGCCCCGGCGCGTGCTGCTGGTGACGCACACCGGCCGCGACCTGGCCGTCGAGGTCGCGCGGGTGGCGCACCGGTTGCTGACCGACGCCGGGCTGGTGGTCCGGTTGCTGACCGAAGAGTTCGAGGCGATGAAGCTCGAGCCGGTCGAGATCGCCGACGATCCCGCGAAGGCGGCCCAGGACGTCGAGCTGATCATCGTGCTCGGCGGCGACGGCTCGATCCTGCGCGGCGCCGAGCTGGCCCGCCCGCACGGCACCCCGGTGCTGGGCGTGAACCTCGGCCATGTGGGATTCCTGGCCGAGGCCGAGCGTGATGACCTGGAGCAGATCGTCGACGTCGTGGTCGAGCGCAGCTACACGGTCGAGGAGCGGATGACGCTCGCGGTCGATGTCTGGCACGACGACGAGCTGATCTTCGACACCTGGGCGCTGAACGAGGCATCCGTGGAGAAGGCGGCCCGGGAGAAGATGCTCGAGGTGATGGTGGAGGTCGACGGCCGGCCACTGTCACGCTGGGGGTGTGACGGCGTCGTGGTGGCGACGCCCACCGGCAGTACGGCGTACGCGTTCTCGGCGGGTGGACCGATCGTGTGGCCCGAGGTCGAGGCGATCCTGATGGTTCCGCTCAGCGCGCACGCGTTGTTCTCCCGCCCGATCGTGGTGGCGCCGACGTCGCAGCTGTCGATCGAGCTGATCGCGGCCTGGCACGGGCGCGGGGTGCTGTGGTGCGACGGCCGGCGGATGGTCGAGGTGCCGCCGGGAGCGGTGATCCAGGTCCGGCGCGGCAAGACGCCGGTCCGGTTGGCCAGGGCGCACGAGGCGTCCTTCACCGACCGGCTGGTGGCGAAGTTCGATCTACCGGTGCTCGGCTGGCGCGGCCGCGCCGAGCGCGACCGCAACCCAGACGCAGAGCTAGACCGCAGTTCACAAGAGGAGATCTAGACCATGCTCTCGGAGATCCGCATCACCGGACTGGGCGTGATCGAGGACGCCACGCTGGAGCTCGATCCGGGCTTCACCGCGGTCACCGGCGAGACCGGCGCCGGTAAGACGATGGTCGTGACCGGCGTCAACATGCTGCTGGGTGGCCGGGCCGACAGCGGCCTGGTCCGGCACGGCGTCCGACGCGCGCGGGTCGAGGGGCGCGCGAGCAACGTGCCGCGGTCGATCGTGCAGCAGGCCGAGGATCGTGGCGGCGAGCTGGACGACGACGAGCTGCTGATCGCGCGGGAGTTGTCGTCCGAGGGGCGGTCGCGGGCCTTCCTGGGCGGCGCTTCGGTGCCGGTGTCGGTGCTGGCCGAGGTGTCCGGCGATCTGGTCGCGATCCACGGCCAGGCCGACCAATGGCGGTTGCTGCAGCCGGCCAAGCAGCGCGAGACGCTCGACACGTTCGCGGGCAAGCCGGTGCTGGTGCCACTGGGGGAGTACACGACGGCGTACCGGCGGCATCGGGAGATCGAGGCCGAGCTGACCGAGCTGACGACACGCGAGCGCGACCGGCTGGCCGAGGCGGATCTGCTGCGCTTCGGGCTGCAGGAGATCGCCAAGGCCGAGCCGTTGCCGGGTGAGGACGTCGAGCTCGCCGCGGAGGAGGAGCGACTCGCCTACGCGGACGGACTCCGTACTGCGGCCACGACGGCGGCCGACGCGCTGGCCTCCGAGGACCTGGAGTCGACCCGGCCGAGCGACGTGCTCGGGCTGCTCTCGCTGGCGAAGCAGGCGCTCGACGGCGAGCGCGAGCACGACACGGTGCTGGCCGGGCTCGCCGATCGCGCGAGTGAGCTCGGGTATCTGGCGGCGGACCTGGCCGGCGAGCTTTCGTCGTACGCCGCTGACGTGGACACCGATCCGGCCCGGCTGGCCGTGGTGAGTGAGCGCCGCGCGCTGCTGACGGCGCTCGCCCGCAAGCACGGTGCCGAAGAGGGCACGGTCGAGGAAGTACTCGAGTGGTCGAAGCGCGCCGCGGTGCGGCTGGCCGAGCTGGAAGGCAGCGACGAGCGGGTCGAGCAGCTCACCGCCGAACTGACCGAGCTGAAGGCCCAGCTGAAGGATCTCGGCGGCCAGGTCAGTACTGCGCGCCGCGAGGCGGCGGGGCGGCTCGGCGTACTGGTGTCGGAGGAGTTGAGCGGGCTGGCGATGCCGCACGCGACCCTGACGGTGGAGGTGCACGAGAGCACGCCGGGGCCGTTCGGGGCGGACGAGACCGAGTTCTGCTTCGCGGCGAACCCGGGCAGCCCGGCGCGGCCGCTGCAGAAGGCCGCTTCCGGCGGTGAACTCTCGCGGGTGATGCTGGCGCTCGAGGTGATCCTGTCGGACACGCACAAGGTGCCGACGCTGGTGTTCGACGAGATCGACGCCGGGATCGGCGGCCGGGCGGCGGTCGAGGTCGGCAAGCGGCTGGCGAAGCTGGCCGAGAAGGCGCAGGTGATCGTGGTGACGCACCTGCCGCAGGTGGCGGCGTTCGCGGACCGTCACGCTGTGGTGCTGAAGAGCGACGACGGCTCGGTCACCACCAGCGGTCTGGTGGCGCTGGACGACGACGCCCGGTTGAAGGAGCTCAGCCGGATGATGGCGGGGCTGGAGAACTCCGACGCCGCGCAGGCGCATGCCGAGGAGCTGCTGGCTTTGGCGGCGGAACGGCACAAGAAGCCGAAGAAAAAGTCTGGTTCAAAAGGATGATTTAACAGTGCGTCACCGGGGTGCCCGTGGAAAAGGCGGGTGGAAGGCTCTTGACATGGCAGGATGAGTAAGCGATGAAGCTGCCCAGTCTGCGCAAAGCACGCCCACCTGAACTGCCCGGGATCGCCGGGGTGGTCCGGCTCGATCGGCGTACCAAGAATCTCACCAAACGGCTCAAGCCGGGCGAGATCGCGGTGATCGACCATGTCGACCTGGACCGGGTCAGCGCCGAGGCGCTGGTGGACTGCAAGGTCTCGGCGGTGGTCAACGTCGCCGACTCGATCAGCGGCCGCTATCCGAACCTCGGCCCCGAGATCCTGGTCGAGGCGGGCATCCCGCTGGTCGACGGGATCGGCCGCGAGGTCTTCTCGGTGCTGCACGAGGGCGAGCGGGTCCGGCTGCACGACGGCATCCTGTACCGCGGTGAGGAGGTCGTCGCCAAGGGCGTCATGCAGGACAGCGAGAGCGTCGCGCAGTTGATGGACGACGCCCGCGCGGGCCTGTCGACCCAGCTCGAGGCCTTCACCGCGAACACCTTGGAGTACTTGCGCCAGGAGCGCGACCTGCTGCTGGACGGCATCGGCGTACCGGCGGTGCACACGCCGATGGACGGCAAACACGTGCTGATCGTGGTCCGCGGTTACGACTACCGCGAGGACCTGGTCGCGCTGCGGCCGTACATCCGCGAGTACCGGCCGGTGCTGATCGGTGTCGACGGCGGCGCCGACGCGCTGGTGGAGAACGGCTACGTCCCCGACCTGATCGTCGGCGACATGGACTCGGTCAAGGACGAGACGCTCAGGTGCGGCGCTGAGATCGTCGTGCACGCGTACCGCAGCGGACATGCGCCGGGGTCGGAGCGGATGGAGCGGCTCGGGGTCGAGTCGATCGAGTTCCCGGCGGCCGGCACCAGCGAGGACGTCGCGATGCTGCTGGCCGATTCGAAGGGTGCCTCGCTGATCGTCGCGGTCGGCACCCACAACTCGCTGGTGGAGTTCCTCGACAAGGGGCGCTCCGGGATGGCGAGCACCTTCATCACCCGGCTGCGGGTCGGTGCGAAGCTGGTGGACGCCAAGGGCGTCGGCCGGCTCTACCGCAGCCGGGTCTCGACCTACCAGGTGGTCGCGCTGATCGCGGCCGGCCTGTTCGCGCTCGGCGTGGCCATGGCCGCCATCGGCGCCGACGACGTGCTCTGGTCGATCCTGCGGGCGCGCTGGAACGACTTCGTCTACTGGATCCGGGAGCTGTTCACGTGATCGACTTTCGCTATCACATCGTCTCCATCGTGGCGATCTTCTTCGCCCTCGGCGCCGGTGTGGTGCTGGGCGCCGGGCCGCTGAAGGGCGCCGGCAGCGACATCGTCCAGGCCCAGGCCGACAAGGACCGGGCCACCGTCGAGGCCCAGCGTGAGCAGCTGATCCAGGCCAAGGCGCTGGACAAGTACCGCGACGACTACGTCGCCAAGGTGACCGCCGGCCTGACCGACGGCAAGCTGACCGGCAAGCGGGTCGTGCTGGTCACCATGCCGAGCGCGGCCGGCGAGCTGACCGACTCGATCCAGGAGGCGCTGGAGAAGGCCGGGGCCCAGATCACCACCAAGGTCGCGCTGGACAGCAAGCTGTTCGACCCGGGACAGCGGCAGCTGGTCGAGCCGCTGGTCAACGACCTGGTCACCAGCGACCTGCAGTTCCCGGCCGAGAGCAACACCTACCAGCGCGCCGGGATGATCCTGGCCCGCGGGGTGGCGGCCAAGGAAGAGGCCAAGCCGCTCGACACCGAGTCGAACAAGATCGTCAGCGGGCTGACCAGCGCGAAGCTGATCTCGCTGAAGCCGAACCCGAAGGACCGGGGCAGCCTGATCGTCGTCGTCGCGGCCAAGCCGCCGACACCGGCCCCGGACAACTCGTCGTACAACGACGCGGTGGACTTCGCCGAAGGTCTGGATGCGGCCAGCGCGGGCGTGGTGGTCGCCGGAGTACCGGAGTCGGCCCAGAACGGCGGCCTGCTGAAGTCGCTGCGTGGTGACTCCGACGCGACCAAGGCGTTGTCCTCGGTAGATGTCGCGAACATCCCGAGCGGGCAGATGACGGTCGTGTTCGCGCTGGTCGAGCAGGCCAGTGGCAAGGCCGGCCAGTACGGCGGGGTGGACGCCAAGAACGGTGTCGCGCCGTCGGCCGATCAGGTGAAGGGCAACAACTGAGATGGGTTTGCTGGGTGCGGTGATCGGTGCTGCCGCGACGGCCGGGCTGGAGCGGGCCGCGGCGAAACTGCCGAAGGAGAGCCGGGCGCCGTTCGAGCGCACCAACCACCGGGGCGAGACGGTCACGTTGCTGGAGGGCCCGATCGCGGTGCTCGGCGCGCTGGCCGGTGTCGCCGCCAGTCGTTCGGACAGCCGAGTGAAGGCTGCTGCGCTGTTGGCGGGATCGGTCTCCGGGGCAGTCGGTGCGTACGACGATCTGGCCGGAGCGACCGATACCAAGGGATTCCGCGGTCACCTGACCGCGTTGCGTCGTGGTGAAGTGACCAGCGGCGCCGTCAAGATCCTCGGTGTCGGCGCGGCCGGCCTGGCTGCGGCGGCGCTGCTGCCGCGGCGTTCCAAGGGCTTCGGCGCCGCCGTCGAGATCGTTGCCGACGGCGCCTTGATCGCCGGTACCGCCAACCTCGCGAACCTGCTCGACCTGCGACCGGGCCGTGCCCTGAAGGGCATCGCAGCAGTCAGTACGCCGGTCGCTCTGGTCGCCGGTGGCCCAGCTGCCGCAGTGGTCGGCGCGGCAGTTGCTGCTGCTCCGGCGGACCTCGGCGAGCGCTCGATGCTCGGTGACTGCGGAGCCAACGGCCTCGGCGCCATCACCGGTACTGCGCTGGCGTCTTCGCTGCCGCGGCCGTTGAAGGTGCTCGCGCTGGGTGCGGTGGTCGCGCTCAACCTGGCCAGCGAGAAGGTCAGCTTCACCAAGGTGATCGCGAACACCCCGGTGCTGGACAAGATCGACCAGTGGGGCCGACGGCCCCGGTGAGCGTGGGTGGGCGGATTGCCCGGGCCGCGTTGCTGGTGGCCGGCGTGACCGTTCTCGCGCGGGTGGTCGGCTTCGGCCGCTGGCTGGTCTTCTCGAAGACGGTCGGCGCCGGGTGTCTGGCTGATGCCTACGCGACGGCCAATCAGCTGCCGAACGTCGTCTTCGAGATCGTCGTCGGTGGCGCACTCGCCGGTGCGGTCATCCCGGTGCTGGCCGGGCCGGTGGCGCGTGGTGATCGGGCGGCGCAGGGCCGGATCATCGGCGCGTTGCTGACCTGGTCGCTGGTCCTGCTGACTCCATTCGCCTTGCTGGCTTGGCTTTTCGCCTCGCGGTACACGAACGCGATGCTCGACGCGGGTCCCGAGTGCGCCGGCTCCGGCAACACGGCGACCCGGATGCTGCTGATCTTCGTGCCGCAGGTCTTCGGCTACGCGATCGCTGTGGTCGCCACTGCCGTGCTGCAGTCGCACAAGCGATTCGCCGCCGGTGCTGTCGCTCCGCTGATCTCCAGCCTGGTAGTGGTCGCGACCTACTTCGTCTTTGCGGCTGCGGCTCCTGCTGCTGACCAGGCATCGCGGGGAGCTGCCGATCTCCTTGCCTGGGGCACTACGGCAGGCGTCTTCGCGTTGGCGCTCACAGTGCTGGTGCCGATGCTCTTACTGCGCTTGCCGATCAAGCCGACTCTCCGGCTGGACCCAGGCGTAGGGCCCGTACTACGCAAGCTCGCTGCGGCAGGCCTCGCAGTACTGGTCGCGCAGCAACTCGCCTTCGTCGTCACCACCTACCTGGCCAACCACCGTGGCGCCGCAGGCAGCATCGCCGTCTACACGTGGGCCAACGCGATCTACCTACTCCCGTACGCCGTACTGGCGGTGCCGATCACCACTGCCGTCTTCCCCCGACTAGCTGCGGCTTACGAGTCGCGCGACCTCGCAGCCTTCGACCTGTACGCCGCGACCTCCACCCGCGCGGTGATGCTGGCCGGCGGCGCGGGAGCAGCGCTGCTGGTCGGTACGGCGATCCCAGTGGCGCGGATCTTCGCCTACAACGACGGCCGGGTGCAGGCCGCCCAGGCTTCGTCACTGGCCAATGGACTGGTGGCGTTCGCCCCGGCGATCATCGCCTTCGGGTTGTTGATGCATGTCGGCCGAGTCCTCTACGCACGTCATGCGAGTCGACAGGTCGCACTAGTGACAGGCGCTGCCTGGTTGGCCGTTGCTGTGGCAGGTGTCTTGCTGACCCTGCGCTGGGACGGCCTGGATGCAGTAGGCGGTCTGGCCGCGGCGATGTCGGTCGGCATGGTCGGCGGGACTGGTGCGCTGCTTGTGGTCTTGCGGCGGCTAGCAGGCACAGGTGTCTTGACTGGGCTGAGCCGCGCGACGCTTGCCGCGCTTGTCGGCGCAGTACTGGCTGGGGGTGCCGGGTGGCTGGTTGCGCTGCCTGCTGACGGCGGTGGCTGGGGCAGTGCGTTGGTGTTCTCGATACTGTCCGGCCTGGCCGTGGTGATCGTCTACGCCCTGGTCGCGATCGGCCTGGACCGCCCGGATGCCCGCGCGCTGCTGCGCCGGGGTGCCCCAACTGTTGTGGAGGAGAAGTCATGAAGATCGGCTTGCTGCTGGCGGAGTCCCGGGGCGGGATCGGGCAGCACGTCGCTTCGCTGGTGCCGCGGTTCCTCGAGGCGGGGCATGAGGTCGTCGTCTGCGCCCCACCCGGTACTGCGGACCACTTCGACTTCGGTGACGCCACTGTCGTCGGACAAGCTGTCGGGTTGCGTGGGTGCGACGTGATCCACGCCCACGGCTACCGAGCCGGTACTACGGCGCTGCGCGACCGGGCGCAGCTCAGGCCGCTCGTGGTGACGTGGCACAACGCAGTACTGACTACTGGGCCGCGTGGTCTCGTCATGCGGCTGGGGCAACGGCTGGTCGCTCGGGGAGCCGACCTGACTCTAGGGGCGTCTAGTGATCTCGTGGAGCTCGCCAAGTCGCTGGGCGCTCGCAAGGTCCAGTTGGCGCCGGTAGCGGCTCCTGCGTTGCCAGAAACCCGTACGCCGTCCGCTGAGGTGCGGGAGGCGTTAGGGGTGGGGGAGAGGCCGCTGGTGCTCTCAGTGGGTCGACTGGCCCCGCAGAAGGACTACCCGACTCTGCTGTCCGTGGCGGCCGCGGTTGCTGCCGAGCAGCCTGACGTGGTGTTCGCCGTCGTGGGGGATGGGCCGCTCAAGGACAACCTGCAGGCGCGAATCGACGCCGAGGGCCTGCCTGTACGGCTGCTGGGGCATCGCAGCGACGTGGCAGATCTGCTGGGAGCGGCTGATGTGTTCCTGCTGACCTCGCACTGGGAGGCGCGGGCGCTGGTGCTGCAGGAGGCGGTGCAGGCCGGCGTACCGGTGGTGGCGACGAGGGTCGGCGGCATTCCGGAACTGGTCGAGGACAGCGCGGTACTGGCCGCTGAGGGCGACGCGACAGGCCTGGCGGCCGGAGTACTGGAAGTTTTTTCTGATCCGGAGAAAGCGGCCGCTATGCGGACAACAGGCGTGAAGTTGGCCGCCGGATGGCCGGACGAAGACGAAGTCGCAAAGAATCTGCTGCACATCTACGCGGGTCTCGTCGCGACCACTGGTTGACAAGAGGTAGCCTTAAAGCCCGTGGACAGAGCTTCGTTCGGGCAGCAGACCAAGCACGTATTCGTCACCGGTGGCGTGGCCTCCAGTCTCGGCAAGGGGCTGACGGCGTCAAGCCTCGGCAGTCTGCTGACGGCGCGCGGCATCCGGGTGACCATGCAGAAGCTGGATCCGTACCTCAATGTGGATCCCGGCACCATGAACCCGTTCCAGCACGGCGAGGTGTTCGTCACCAACGACGGCGCCGAGACCGACCTGGACATCGGGCACTACGAGCGTTTCCTCGACCGGGACCTGTCCCAGGTCGCCAACGTCACCACCGGCCAGGTCTACTCGTCGGTGATCGCGAAGGAACGCCGCGGCGAGTACCTGGGCGACACCGTCCAGGTGATCCCGCACATCACCAACGAGATCAAGGACCGGATGCTGGCGATGGCCGGCGCCGACGTCGACGTCGTCCTGCACGAGATCGGCGGCACCGTCGGCGACATCGAGTCGCTGCCGTTCCTCGAGGCCGCCCGCCAGGTCCGGCACGACGTCGGCCGCGACAACGTCTTCTTCCTGCACATCTCGCTGGTGCCCTACATGGCGCCGGCCGGTGAGCTGAAGACCAAGCCGACCCAGCACTCGGTCGCCGCGCTGCGCTCGATCGGCATCCAGCCGGACGCCATCGTCTGCCGCGCCGACCGGCCGATCCCGGACGGCGTCAAGCGCAAGATCTCGCTGATGTGCGACGTCGACGTCGAGGCCGTGGTGGCCGCGCCGGACGCGCCGAGCATCTACGACATCCCGAAGGTGCTGCACGGCGAGGGCCTGGACGCGTTCGTGGTCCGGCGCCTCAACCTGCCGTTCCGCGATGTCGACTGGACCCGCTGGGACGAGCTGCTGAAGGTCGTGCACCACCCGGCCGACCAGATCACGGTGGCGCTGGTCGGCAAGTACATCGACCTGCCCGACGCGTACCTGTCGGTCGCGGAAGCGCTGCGGGCCGGCGGCTTCGACAACGACGCCAAGGTCAACCTGCGCTGGATCGCCTCCGACGAGTGCGCCACCCCCGAGGCGGCCCAGCGGCTGCTCGGCGACGTGGACGCGATCTGCATCCCGGGCGGCTTCGGCGTCCGCGGGATCGAGGGCAAGATCGGCGCGATCCGGTACGCCCGCGAGACCGGCATCCCGATCCTCGGGCTGTGCCTCGGCCTGCAGTGCATGGTGATCGAGGTCGCCCGCGACCTGGCCGGTCTGGTCGAGGCGAACTCCAGCGAGTTCGACCCCGACGCGGCCCAGCCGGTGGTGGCGACGATGGAGGAGCAGAAGCACATCGTCGACGGCACCGGTGACCTCGGTGGAACGATGCGGCTCGGCCTCTACCCGGCGAACCTGGCCGAGGGCTCGATCGTCCGCGGCCTGTACGGCGCGGCGTCGGTCGAGGAGCGGCACCGCCACCGCTACGAGGTCAACAACGCCTACCGCGACAAGCTGGAGACGGCCGGTCTGGTGTTCTCCGGTACGTCGCCGGACAACGAGCTGGTCGAGTTCATCGAGCTGGACCGCTCGCTGCACCCGTACTTCGTCGCCACCCAGGCGCACCCGGAGCTGCGCTCGCGGCCGACCAAGCCGCACCCGCTGTTCTCCGGGCTGATCAGCGCCGCCCTGACCCGCCAGCGCGAGTCGCGGCTGCCGGTCGGCGACCTGACCAAGCCGGGCACGAAGTCGGCCGCCAAGAAGGCTGACGCGGTCAAGCCTGATGCAGCGAAGGCCGATGCGGTGAACGCCGACGCGGTGAAGGCCGACGCCAAGGTCGAGACGGCGAAGGCACGATGACCGACCACCCGGTACTCCGCTTCGGCGCCGGGCTGGCCGACTCCGCGGAGTCGTGGGACGTCGCGTCGTCCGAGGTCGTGCACTCGACCGGCCGGGTGATCTCGGTCCGCCGCGACTCGATCGTCCCGCCCGATGGTGGCGAGACGTTCACGCGCGACATCGTGGTGCACCCCGGCGCTGTCGGGGTGGTCGCGCTCGACCAGGACAACCGGATGCTGCTGGTCCGCCAGTACAGGCATCCGGTGGGCCACCGCCTGCTGGAGCCGCCCGCCGGGCTGCTCGACGTACAGGGCGAGGCGTATCAGCTGGGCGCCGAGCGTGAGCTGTGGGAGGAGGCTGCCACCAAGGCAGCCGACTGGCGGGTGCTGGTGGATGCGTTCACCTCACCCGGCCTCACCAACGAGGCCGTCCGCATCTTCCTGGCCCGGGACCTGTCGGAGGCCGCCGAGACCTACGACCGCCTACACGAGGAAGCCGACATGGAGACCGTCTGGGCTCCCTTGGTCGACGTCGTCGGCGCGGTCCTGGCCGGCGACCTCCACAACCCCATCCTCGTGATGGGCGCACTCGCCGCCTGGGCAGCCCTCAACGGCCCAGGCTTCGACAACCTCCGCCCCGCCGACTCGCCCTGGCCAGCCAAAGACTGACTCAGAGCACGCTTCACGAGACCTCTACCTGGATGTGTTTCTTGAGCTCGATCTCGCCGGTGCGGCCGCAGTACTTGGTGGTGTAGGTGAGCGTGTAGGTGCCTGGTTGGGCGTACTGGTGGATGGCGGGGAGGGTGACCGTCTGGTTGCCGGTCCTGCGCTTGGTGGCGCCTTCGCAGTACGCCTGGCCAGGGTCGGTGCCGCCTTGGTCCGGGCCGTCGCCGAAGGTGTAGTTGTCGCCGAGCCAGAGACCGCGGTAGTCGGGCGCGGTCCAGTCCTGGTGGGTCTCGCGGTCCTTCGGTGTCAGGACGCTGCCTCCGAAGTTCACTTTCAGGGAGAGGGTGCGGCCGGACAGGATCGGCGTGATCGAGACGGTGCCCTGCACGGGCTTCGGGGTGGTGCTTGTGGTGCCAGGGGTGGTTGCCGACATCGGTGACGGTGACGGCGTCGGGGCTGGGGCGACCTGCGGCGATTCTGTGGCACCGCAGGCGGTGGTGACGACTGCCAGCGCGGCCAGCAGGGCTGCTCCGGTGGTACGGCGCATTGGGGGCTCTCTCTTCCCGTGAAATGAACTCAGCGGGTCGAAAGGATTGCCGCTCGCGCGCGGCCGCACATGAGTAATTCGTGCTCTACCTCAGGCCGGCGTGCGGAAGGCGCGGCGGTAGGAGTCTGGGGGGACGCCAACTACGCGCTTGAACTGGCGGCGGAGGGTGGTGGCGGTGCCCATGCCGGTGGCGACGGCTACTGACTCGATGCTGTTGGGGGTGGACTCCAAGAGCTCCTGGGCTCGGCGTACGCGTTGGGTGAGGAGCCACTGGAGCGGGGTCTGGCCGGTGACCGCGCGGAACTGGCGGCCGAGGTTGCGGGGGCTCATGTTGGCCTGCCGGGCGAGGTCGGTGACTGTGAGCGGCTCGTCGAGTCGTGACTGGGCCCAGGCGAGCAGGCCGGCTAGTTGGTGATCGCCGGCGGCGTGCATCGGGGTGGCGACGTACTGCGCCTGGCCGCCGGGCCGGTGGGGCGGCATGACGAGGCGGCGGGCGACCGTGTTGGCGATGATCGCGCCGTGGTCCAGGTGGATCAGGTGGATGCAGAGATCGACTGCCGCCGCCTTGCCGGCTGCGGTGAGCACGCTGCCGTTGTCCGTGTAGAGCACGTCAGGGTCGACGGTGGTCTCGGGGTGGCGAGTAGTGAGCTCGTCTGTGTGCGCCCAGTGGGTGGTGGCGCGCCTGCCGTCCAGCAGGCCGGCAGCGCCTAGTGCGAAGGCTCCCGTGCAGAGCGACGCGATCCGGGCGCCAGCGGCGTGGGCGGCGCGGATGGCGTCGACCAGCTCCGGTGGCGGCGGCACATCGACGTCGGCACACGCAGGCACGAGCACAGTGTCTGCCGTGACGATCCGCTCCAGCCCGTACTCCGGGTCGAGGGTGAACGGGCCTACCTCCACCGGGCCCGGGCCACACAGCAGTACGTCGTACCAGTCGTCGCGGGCGAGCTCCTCGGGCGGCGTCCGGAAGATCTCGTAGGCCACGCCCAGCTCGAAGTGCAGCAGCTTCCCGACGGCTGCCAGCGCGATGGTGTGCATGTCCGAAAGTGTACGCATGCTGTCGTTTCGGACTCTCACGACGAGTGTCCGTTTCGCGCCACAGTGGACACATGCAGACAGCGAAGGCAGTAGTCGTCTACGGCGCGACCGGGCACACCGGCCGCTTCATCGTCGCCGAGCTCATCAAGCGCGGGTTCGCCCCGATCCTGTCCGGCCGGGACGCGGCGGGCCTGGAGAAACTGGCGAAGGAATGGGACGAGGTCACCGTCCGAACCGCCTCGGTCGACAACCCGGCGGCCTTGGATCTGGCGCTGGCCGGCGCGGCTGCGGTCATCAACGCGGCCGGGCCCTTCGCAATAACGGCAGGCCCGGTGGTGGAGGCCGCTCTCCGTGCAGGCATCCCGTACGTCGATGTCGCGGCCGAGATCGAGGCGAATATCGCCACGTTCGCCGACTACGCCGGAGCCGCTCGCGCAGCGGGTGTTGCCGTAGTACCGGCGATGGCTTTCTACGGCGGCCTGGGCGACCTGCTCGTCACGGCAGCCATGGGCGACTGGACCAGCGCCGACGAGGCGCACATCGCCTACGGCCTCACCAGTTGGCACCCAACCCCAGGCACCCGTACTGCGGGCCAGGTGTCCCACGAGCGCCGAGCCGGCCGCCGCCTGCGGTTCAGGGACGGCGAACTGCAGCACCATGACGACCAGCCGGTACAGCAGGGCTGGGACTTCCCCGAGCCGCTGGGCCGACGAGACGTGATCGCGGAGTTCACCATGGCAGACGTAGTCACCATCCCCAGCCACCTGCAGGTCGGCGAGGTCCGCACCTACATGGCGGTAGAAGCCGCCAGGGACCTGTCCAACGAGGACACCCCGGCACCGGTAGCGGTCGATAGCGAAGGCCGCTCCGACCAGACCTTCGTAGTGGACGTAGTGGTCCGCAGTGGAGGCGTCGAGCGCCGCGTATCAGCCACTGGTCAGGACATCTACGCCATCACGGCACCGCTGGTTGTAGAGGCAGTCCAGCGCATCCTGAGCGGCCACACCCACTCCACCGGCGTCGCTCCCGCCGGCCAGCTCTTCGACGCCGAGGACTTCCTCTGGTCCTTGACGCCCACCCTGTCGATCACCGGCCTCACCAAGCCGTAGCTGACCGGCACCACGCAACAGCCGCCGGGACTGGTGGGTCCCGGCGGCTGTTCACGTCATGCTCAGAAGCTCAGTTTGAGCGCCAGCAGGATGTCGGTCTTGCGGTTGGGCGGGCCGTCCACCGCGGGGACCGGGTCGCCTTCGGCGGGCTTGACGCCGGCTGCGGCGACTCGGTCGATGGCCTTGAGGCCGAGGCGGTCCACTGAGCCGAAGACGGTGTAGTCGGGGCGCAGGCGGGAGTCGCCGAAGACCAGGAAGAACTGGCTGCCGTTGGTGGCCGGGCCGGCGTTGGCCATCGCCAGCGTGCCGCGGGCGTAGACCTTGCGGGTGCCGGTGGTGTCGCCGGGCCAGTTCGGCAGGTCGGTCGGGAGCTCGTCCTTGTAGGAGTAGCCGGGGCCGCGCTCACCGGTGCCGGTCGGGTCGCCGCACTGCAGCACCTTGAGGGTGTCGTAGAGGGTCAGCCGGTGGCAGGTGGTGAAGTCGTAGAAGCGGCTCTTGGCCAGGTGCAGGAAGCTCTGCACCGTGCAGGGCGCCTTGGCCCGGTCCAGCGACAGCAGCATCGGGCCCTGGTTGGTGGCGAGCAGCACCTTGACGATGCCCTTGGACGGCGTCTTGGCCGGGTCCGGCGGCAACGACACCGGCCGCGGCGACGGGTCGTCGGGGGTGGCGACATAGCCGCACGGGCCGTTGGTGGTGGTTGGCGGAGCTGCGGTGGGCTGAGCGAGCGCAGTACCGGTGGTGGACAGCAGCCCTGCGACGGTCAGCGCCGCGCAGGCGATGACACTGGTTGCTCTCATCGAGGTCTCCTTCTGGGGCGTTCGGGATCAGCCGGTGGCCAGCGTGAAGATCCGCAGGTCGCGGTTCTTCGGCAGCGTCACGCTAACCGGTGTCTTGCCCGCCGGGAAGGTGAAGGGCGCGGTCGCGAAGATGTGCGTGGTGACGTTGTCCCTGCCGCCGCCCGCCTCGTTGCGGTACGGCGTGGTGGCGACGACCAGGTTGCCGTAGTGCACGGTGTCGCCGCCTCCGCCCAGGGTCCAGTCGCTGAAGGACAGGTCGACCGGGCCGGTGCTGCCGTCGGAGTACGTCAACGTCGCGGTGGTCTGCTGGTTGCCGTTCACCGCGCTGCCGACGAAGGACAGCTTGGTCGCGCCGGCCGGGAGGTTCAGGTTGAGCAGTTGCCCGTCCGCAGGCACGTTGTCGGGATCACCGATCGGTACTGCGGGCCAGGTGAACGTCAAGCCCTGCTTGGTGACGGTGGCGCCGGGAGCGAGCCCCTCGGCGGCCAGCGCCTGACGGGAGTAGCTGACGCCACCACCGTCGTAGTCGGCCTCGTTGTGGTCGCCCGGGTCGTCAGAAGCGGCAACACCTTCACGGAGTACGGAGAAGGAGTTCGGCTCGCCCACGACCACGGTGAATCCCAAGCGGGGCAGGGCCGTGCCATCTGCTGCTTGTAGCGCCACAGTGACCGAGTAGCGGCCGTCCGGCGTACCGGGGGCTGCAGTGATGGTCACTGGTGCACTGCCGACGCCAGTGGTCGAGTCCACCGTGAAGGTGCCACTTGCCGGAGAGGCGGTGAGTCCTGCAGGCGCAGTCACCGTGTACTTGACGCTGGTGGCCTTGCCGCTGAGGCGATGCGCCTTGATGGCTACCGGAGCGCTAGTGGTCCCCGGAGCGACTACTACCCGACTGGTGTCGGTAGAGGTCTGGAACGGGATCTCCCCGGTCCGCCACGACCGCGGGGTGTCATTCGGCCCGGCACCCCACGCCTTGTTGGGGGTAGCGCCCAGGACGAAGTCGAGCTTGCCGCCGTGCTTGACGAAGTCCTCGTCCAGCCACGGCTTGGTCGAGACCTGGCCGTCGACCTTCAGACTCTGCACGTACTGCGCGGGTGCCTCGGGCGCGTTGATCTCGATCGACTTGCCGCGCTCGCGGTGGATCACTGCCTTCGGGAACAGCGGGGCGGCGACCTGCAGGTCCGCCCGGCTCGGCACCTCGGGGTACAGGCCGAGCGCGGTCCACACGAACCAGGACGACATGGCGCCCAGGTCGTCGTTGCCGGGGATACCACCGGTGGTGGTGTTCCACAGCTGGTTCATCGCCTGCCGCAGGGTCTCCTGCGCCTTCCACGGCTGGCCGCTGTAGTTGTAGATCCACGGGGTGTTGATCGACGGCTCGTTGTCCATCTCGGCGTGCAGCGCGCCGGCCCCGGTCAGGGCCCAGTTGCCGCTCGGGTCCTTGAAGAACGCGTCCAGCCGCTCGTTGACCTTCTCGGTGCCGCCCATCGCGTCGAAGAGTCCGGCGCGGTTGTGCGGGATCATCCACGTGTACTGCGCACTGCTGCCCTCGGCGAACCCGTCACCGGTGGCCGGCTCGAAACCCGGCCAGGCGCCGTTCTCGTCACGGTTCTGGATGTAGCCGCCGTTCTCCGGGTTGAACACGTTCTGCCAGTACTGCGACCGCTTGAGGAACTTGTCGTACGTCGGGCTGTTGTTGGTCTTCAACGCCAGTTGCGCGATCGCGAAGTCCGCGGTGGTGTCCTCGAGCGTCTCGACGGCGCCACCCCAGGCGTTCGACTTGGTCGGGATGTAGTGCAGCGCGAGGTACTTGTCGAGCGACGGACGCTGACCGATCGACATCACCGGCTTGCCCGCGGAGCTGAGGTCCTTGGCCGTCGGCACGGTCGCGGCCTTCACCAGCGACTTCAGGGCGGCGCGGGCGTCGAAGTTGGTGCCACCGAAGGCGTAGATGCCTGCCACCGCGGGTGCGGCCGGGTCGCCGGTCATCACCGCGGTACTGCCGGAGGCGTGCGTCCAGCGGTCCCAGATGCCGCCGTTCTGGTCGGCCTGGTTCAGCAGCGACTGAGCGATGTCCCCAGCCTTGCGGGGTTCCAGCAGCGTCAGCAGCTGGACCTGCGACCGGTAGACGTCCCAGCCCGAAAAGGTCGCGTACTGCGCCTCCTGTGGTGCCTTCACGAAGTGCTTCTTCTGGTCGAAGCCCCAGTACTCGCCGTTGACGTCGCTGAAGACATTCGGGTGCAGCAGCGCGTGGTAGAGCGCGGTGTAGAAGGTGGTGCGCGCAGCGGTCGTCCCGCCGGTCACCTCGATCTTGTCGAGCTGGTCACGCCAGGCCTGCTTCGCTGCGGCCGCTGTCTTCTCCAGCGAGGTACCGGCCGGGTTCTCGGCCTTCAGGTTGGCCTGGGCGTTCTCCTTGCTGACATAGGAGATGCCGATCCGCATGTTGACCGTCTTGGCGTCGAAACCGACGTAGCCGCCGGAGCCCTTGTTGGCGGGCATCCAGCCGTCCGGCCCGTACGTCGTACCGCCCTGGGCGGTGGTGCTGCCCGGGGTGACGGTGGTGTCCTTCCAGGTGCCCGTCTTGGCGAAGGGCTGGTCGAACTCGGCCACGAAGTGCAGCGTGTAGTAGCTGCGCTGCCCGACCGAGGCCAGGTAGCCGCAGAAGTTGCCGGCGGTCACCGAGCCGGTGATGGTCCGGGTGGCCGGGTCGATCGCGATCTGGGCGTCGCTGCTGCCCACCTCGGAGTTCGAGGTGCGGAAGAGCAGTGAGGACGGCTTGTCGGCCGGGAAGGCGAACCGGGCCGAGCCGGTCCGGGTGCTGGCCGCAAGCTCGGTGGTGATGCCTGAGTCGAGTCCGACCTTGTAGTAGCCGGGCTTGGCGACCTCGTTGGCGTGGGAGAACGTGCTGGCGTAGGTGGCGTCCTTGGCGTCCGCCTGGGGAGAGGTGGTGACCTCACCGGCGTACGGGAAGATCGGGATGTCGCCGGAGCCGCCTGCGCAGCCGGTGCCCGACATGTGGGTCAGGCTGAAGCCGCGGATCTTGTTGGCGCCGTACAGGTATCCGCCGGGCGCTGCCGTGCGGTAGGCGTTCCCCCTGCTCGTCTCCGGGCTGAAGGAGAACATCCCGAACGGCTCCACCGCTCCGGGGAAGACATTGCCTAGGTTGGACGTGCCGATGAGCGGGTCGACATGCTCTGTCGGGTCCACGGAGCTACTGGCGATCCGCGACGTCCCGACAGCCAGGGGAGCGCGCAGGCCAGGCGGCGTGGTGTCTGGTGTGGCAGTGGTCGGCTGTGGCTTCCTACCTGGACCAGGTGGCGCCGGACTGGGCCCGGCAAGTGCTGAGGTTGTCAGCGACACGGCTGCGATCAGAGACCCAGCCAGTACTACGGACGCGCGGCGGCGCAGGGCGGACTTCTTCAAGGGGTTCCCCACCTTCGACGTCGATTCACGGGCGGCGTGACATCGTTGTCAGCAATAAATAGCCGACGATCTGCGACTTGGCAACCCCGGAGGGTGAGATGCTTGAAACCGGGTACAGTGTACTCAGTTCAATTCTCGAGAGGGGTTCGATGCAGCGCAGGAAGTGGTTGGTAGTCGGCGTGACGGTGATGGGGCTGGTTCTCGGGCTGGTGCCCGGAACGGCGGTGGCCTCCGGAGCGGGGTGCCGGACAGTGGAGATCCCGGTGGCGATGAGCGCGGGACGACCGGTGGACGCGAAGATCTCGGGGACCCTGTGCCGGCCGCGGGGCCGGGATCGCGGCGTGGTCCAGGTGCTGATTCCCGGCGGCGGTTACGACCGGAACTACTGGAGTTGGGGGTCGTCCTATGTCGAGGCGATGAACCGCGCGGGGTACACGACGTTCGCGCTGGACCGGATCGGCACCGGGCGGAGCTCGGCGCCGCCGAGCAGCAGCTTCGCGCCGGACAGCCAGGTCTTCACGATTCACCAGGTACTACGGAGGTTCCGGCACCAGCGAGTCGTGCTGGTCGGGAACTCACTGGGGTCGACGGTCTCGCGGATGATCGCGGTGCACTACCCGGACGACGTCGACGGGCTGATCCTGACCGGTGAGTCGAGCACGCCCAACTGGCCGGCGTTCGAGCAACTCGGGGCGGACTACGTCACCGCGTCGCAGCATCCGTTGCTGGCGGGGCGAGGGCTCGACGACGGATACGGCGTACTGCGTCCCGGGGCGCGGCTCGGTTGGTTCTACTACGGTCCGACCACCGACCGGGCTGTCCTCAGGCGTGACGAGGCCAACCCGGAGCCCGATGTCTTCTCGAGCGACCCCGAGTTCGGGTCGGTCGAGCTCAACCGCAGGATCAAGGTGCCGGTCCTGGTCGTGGTCGGGCAGTACGACCGGTTGATCTGCGGCCCAGGCGCGTCCGACTGCTCCAGTTCGGCCGCTCTACTCGCCGGCGAACGCCCGTACTACGCCCCGACGGCCGACCTGCAAGCGATAGCTGTCCCCAGCACCGGCCACGTCCTCAATCTCCACCGGACAGCGCCGACCTTCTACCCACTGCTGGCGCGCTGGACCCAGCGCCACATCTAGACGCCTCGACCGAGTGGGGTCCCGGAGACCTCGGCGAGGGCGGCGGCCACCGTGCGGGCGTTGACTGCAAACTCCTCGTCCGGCACCGGCGGCAGCAGGTCGGCCCAGGTGGCGATCATCGAGCCGCGAAGCTGCATCATGCCGAGCGGCCGGGCCAGGAACCAGACGTGGAAGTGCTCGCTGCCGTCCCCCCAGCGGTTGAAGTGAGTCCTGCCGACACCGGGGATCCGGCGGATCGCACCTGCGGTCCGCTGGATCATCGGACCGAGTGTGGCGGTCAGTTCGGGCGGCAGGTTGTCCAGCCGGTAGTGCTCGCGGGGGACGAGCAGGGCGATCATCTGCAGGCCGGTGGGCTCGAGGCCCGCTTTGAGGATCCACTGGTCGTCTCCCCAGATGGCGTAGCCCTCCGGGTCGGTGCAGGTGTGGCAGGACGTCCCGCCGGGCTCGCCGGCGCGGGGCGGCTCAGGCAGGACGGGCTCGGCCAGGGGGACTACCTGGAGATCGCCCTCGAACGGGAAGAACGGCCCGCCCAGCACTGGGTCAGCCGCTACGCGTTCGCCGTACGGGAGTCGGCGGTGGTACTCGCTGGGCCTCTCGACGTCGCTCATGCGCAGAAGGCTACGGTCTGGAGGTGGCGACTGAGCAGCGGCCGGAACTGGCAGTGGAGTTGGACCTGGAGCAGCACCCGGAGGGCGGCTGGTTCCGGGAGACCTGGCGGTCGGAGGTGTCCTTCCAGCCCGACGGGTACGACGGGGAGCGGGCCAGTGCGACGGCCATCTACTTCCTGCTGGCGCCAGGGGAGGAGTCGCGCTGGCATCGGGTGCGGTCGGCGGAGATCTGGTTGTGGCACAGCGGCGGCCCGCTGACGCTGGAGCTCGGCGGCACCGGTGACGACCCGGGGGAGTCGCAGGCCATCACGTTGGGGCCGGATGTGAAGGCAGGCCAGCACCCGCAGGCCGTAGTACCGGCGGGTGCTTGGCAAGCTGCTCGGCCGACAGGGGATCAGCCGGTACTGGTGTCCTGCATCGTCTCCCCGGGCTTCGACTTCGCCGACTTCACCTTGCGCTGATCAGCACCATGGCCAGCGCCTCGTAGCCGGGCAGCAGGTCGGGGCCTTCCTTGCCCAGCTGCTGGATGACGACCTGGTCGGCGCCGGCGTCAAGGTGCTCCTGAAGACCCGCGGCGATCTGCACCGCGGTCCCGTGCAGCACCAGCGCGTCGACCAGCTCGTCGCTGCCACCGGCCGCGAAGTCGTCGTCGGTGTAGCCGAGCCGCTTCAGGTTGCTGGTGTAGTTGGTGAGCTTCAGGTAGGTCGCCAGGTAGTCCCGGCCGATCGCCCGGGCGATCTCGGCGTCGGTCTCCAGCACCACCTTCTGCTCCGGCGCCAGCAGCACTCCGGCGCCGAGCGTCTCGCGCGCCTGCCGGGTGTGCTCGGGGACCGTCAGGTACGGCAACGCGCCGCCGGTCCGCTCGGCCGACAGCTTCAGCACCCGCGGGCCGAGGGCCGCCAGCATCCGGCGGTCCACCGGCACCTTGCCGTCGTCGAGCGCGTCCAGGTAGTCGACGATCGTCTCGTACGGCGACTTGTACTCGCCGGTGTGCTCGGGGTGCCCGATCCCGACCCCCAGCACGAACCGGCCGGGCTGCTCGGACTCGAGCCGCTGGTACGACTCCGCCAGCACCGCCGGGTCGGCCTTCCACATGTTCACGATGCTGGTGCCGACCACCGCGGTGGTGGTCGAGGCGAGCAGCACCTCCGCGTCCCGCAGGTCCTCGGTCGGGGAACCCCCGAGCCAGAGCGTGCCGTAGCCCGCCTGCTCGACCCCCGCGGCAAGCTCGGGACCCCACTGCTCGGCCTGGTGCCAGATCCCGAAACGTCCCAGATCGACCGCCACGTCGTGCTCCTCTCGTCGATACGTCACAACAACGGCAACAGCGGGCGGAAGCACCACCATTCCAGCCTGGGGCCTCACCTGGCAACGATGGCAGTTGCCAGCATCGCCGACGCCCGGCCGGCACTCAACGATCGTTGCTCCCGCAACCACTGGCTGAGACGGCTGAAAGGCCGTCGGATGGGTACTGGAAAGTAGCTGAACGGGTGACCAAAACCCTGCTGCGAAAGAGATCGGTAAAGATTAATAGGACTGCCACGCGGCATTTCTGCGCGTCGGCGTCCGACAAGACCAACCCGTCGGGTGGTATGAACCCGGCGGTCGTACACTCGGCAGCGACCTGGCGTTCCCAACCCCTCGAAACGCCCGGGCCGCGGAGCACATCGATGTGCGCCGCTGCGACGCGGAAACGCAAGCCTCCGAGTCGTCACCTGGATACGGAAGAAGGGCAAGTTGTGAAGGTCGGAGTACCGAAGGAAGTCAAGAACCACGAGTACCGGGTGGCGATCACCCCGGCCGGCGTGCACGAGTTCGTGCGCAACGGTCACGAGGTTCTGATCCAGCAGGGGGCCGGCTCCGGCTCGCTGCTGCCCGATGAGGAGTTCGTCGCGGCGGGCGCCCGGATCGTCCCCACCGCCGACGACGTCTGGGCCGACGCCGAGCTGGTGCTGAAGGTCAAGGAGCCGGTGGCCGAGGAGTACCACCGGATGCGCAAGGACCAGGTGCTGTTCACCTACCTGCACCTGGCCGCCAGCCGCGAGACCACCACCGCGCTGGTCGACTCGGGGATCACCGCGATCGCCTACGAGACGGTTCAGCTGCCGGACGGCTCGCTGCCGCTGCTGGCCCCGATGAGCGAGGTCGCGGGCCGGCTGGCGCCGCAGGCCGGCTCCTACCACCTGATGGCCAACGGCGGCGGCCGCGGCGTCCTGATGGGTGGTGTCTCCGGCGTGCACGCGGCCCGGGTCGTCATCATCGGCGCCGGTGTCGCGGGGATGAACGCGGCGGCGATCGCGCTCGGCATGCAGGCCGAGGTGCAGCTGTTCGACCGCAACATCGCCCGGCTGCGGGACGCGGACACCACCTACCAGGGTCACCTGCGCACGGTCGCGTCGAACGCGTTCGAGATCGAGAAGGCGGTGCTCCAGGCCGACCTCGTGATCGGCGCGGTGCTGGTCACCGGCGCGAAGGCGCCGAAGCTGGTCAGCAACGACCTGGTCGCCCAGATGAAGCCGGGCAGCGTGCTGGTCGACATCGCGATCGACCAGGGCGGCTGCTTCGAGGACTCGAAGCCGACCACCCACGCCGACCCGGTCTACAAGGTGCACAACTCGCTGTTCTACTGCGTCGCGAACATGCCGGGCGCGGTGCCGAACACCTCGACGTACGCGCTCACCAACGTGACGCTGCCGTACGCCGTCGACCTGGCGAACCTGGGCTGGCGCGAGGCGCTGAAGCAGGACCACCCGCTCGCGCTGGGCCTGAACACGCACGCCGGCCACGTCACCTACGGCCCGGTCGCGGAGGCGCACGGTCTCGACCAGCTGAAGCTCGACGAGGTGCTGGTCTGAGCCGGGAGATCACCCGGGCGGTCAGCTCGTACCTCGACCATCTGACGGTCGAGCGCGGGCTGGCCGCCAACACCCTGGCGTCCTACCGGCGGGACCTGCGCCGGTACGACGGCTACCTGGCGGCGGTGGACATCGACAGTCTCGGGAGGATCTCCGAGGCCGTCATCGGCGACTTCCTGATGCGCTTGCGCGAGGGGGACGCCGACCACCCGCCGCTGACCGCCTCCAGTGCGGGCCGGACCGTGGTGGCGGTCCGTGGGTTCCACAAGTTCCTCCTGCGCGAGGGGCTGACCGCTATCGACCCGGCGACGTCGGTGAAGCCACCTGCGCCGCCGAAACGGCTGCCGAAGGCCCTGTCGGTCGACGAGGTGACCCGGATCCTCGCTGCAGCGGCCGGGGCGGAGGCGGAGCCCGCAGTACTGGCTACTCGGGATGCTGCGCTGCTGGAGTTCCTCTACGGGACCGGTGCGCGCATCTCGGAGGCTGTCGGGCTGGATGTGGATGAGGTCGACCTGGAAGCCGGCGCGGTGCTGCTGCGCGGCAAGGGTCACAAGGAGCGCGTCGTACCGGTCGGCTCCTATGCCCGCGAGGCGCTGTCGGCGTACCAGGTGCGTGGGCGGCCGGACCTCGTGCAGCGGGGTCGTGGGTCACATGCGCTCTTCCTGAACGCCCGTGGCGGTCGCCTGTCCCGCCAAAGCGCCTGGACCGTACTACGCCGCGCAGCGGAGCGGGCCGGGATCCACAAGGAGATCTCCCCGCACACGCTGCGCCACTCGTTCGCCACGCACCTGCTGGACGGCGGCGCCGACGTACGGGTCGTGCAGGAGCTCCTGGGGCACGCCTCCGTCACCACGACGCAGGTCTACACCCTGGTGACGGTCGACAAACTTCGCGAGGTCTACGCGACCTCCCACCCCAGGGCGCTGTCTTCCTCTTAACTTGGGGCCGTGGCAGACGAGAAGACACCCGAAGAGCGGCATGCGAGCTGGCTGGAACTGTTCTTCGATCTGACGGTGGTCGCCGCCGCCGCGCAGATCTCGCACCGGTTGCACGGCGCGGAGACGATCGGGCAGGTCGCCGCATGCGCCGCGATGTACTACGCGATCTGGAGTGTCTGGACGACCACCAGCATCTACGCGAACGTCGCCGGCGAGCGGACCCGGCGGCGCGCAGTACTGCGAACCATGCTCGGCATCGCCGTGATGGCGGCGACAGTGCCGGGGGTGTGGCCGGAGCTGTTGCCTGGCGAGCACGACGAGCTCGAGGGGCGGACCACTGCGTTCGTGGTCGCGTTCCTGGTCTGCCGGGTGATCGCGTCGAGGTCCGCGGCCCGGGACGGTCAGGTGATCGCCTTCTGGCCGGCCACGCAGAGCGTCTCGGCCGCGCCGTGGGTGGCCTCGCTCTTCGTCCCGCACACTGTCGCCTACTGGCTGTGGGGCGTGGCGATCGTCGTTGACATCGGCTTCTCGATGCTGGGCGCCCGGAGTCCGCGGAGCATCGAGGAGATCACCAAGCGCTTCCGCAGGCGCCAGGAGGACCAGGACCGGCGGCAGGAGCGGCACCTGGCCCGGCTGATCGAGCGGGGGCTCTCCCCGGACCAATTGCAGACCCAGCCGACGACGTACCTGTCCGTGGCGCAGGTGCAGCGCGGACACCTGGACGAGCGGCTGGGACTGTTCGTGATCATCGTGCTGGGCGAGGCGCTGGCACAGATGGTCGCCGCGAACGGCGAGGAGCCCTGGACCCGGCCAGTGATCGGGGCTTCGCTCGCCGCCTTCCTCGTCCTGGTCTCGCTGTGGCAGCTGACCACGCTGTACGGCTTCAGCCCGGCTCCGCGAACCACTGCGCCGCTGGAGCCGTGGCAGTCGATCCCTGCCCATCTGGGTGTCACCGCCGCGATCGTGGCGATCGCGGCCGGCTTCGGATCGCTGATCCCCGAGGCGGCCGAGCACCTGCACACCAAGGACCGGTGGTTCCTGTTCGGTGGGCTGGCGCTCTACCTGCTCACCAGTCTCTTCGCCGGGCTGGCAGGCAAGGCGCCGCTCAAGTGGTACCTCGGCTGGCTGCTGCCGAGCCTGCTGGCCACAGTGGCGGTCGCGATCTTCGGGCACGCGCTGCCGGGCTGGGCTCTCGCCGTACTGGTGTGGGGGTTCCTGGCCTGGTTCTCCACCTACAACAGCCTGGTGGACCGGCAGAAGAGCTGACCTCGGCCCCTCGGCGGGTCCGATGTGCGGAAATCCGCAGCGGTGTGCGATCATTCCGTCACGGTCGGTCACTCTGGCGGGGTGTTCGGCTGTGTCCGGAAGTACGTGAGACCCCACTGCGGAGTGGCTGGTTGAGAGTGCTTGAATGCACGCTTACAGTCGCTGGGATCGCCCGTATCGGTTGAGAGGTTTGACGAGTCATGAACGAGTCGACATTCCCGGGCCCCCAGTACCTGTCGTCGTCGACGGAACCGATGTCGTCGACTCCCGACCCGGCGCCCGCCACGCCCCCCGCAGTACCCGCCGAGACAGCGGCCGAGGCACCACCTGTCGAGGCACCAGCACCGACGCCCCCGGTTCCGCCCCGGACCGTCACCCCACCCAGCAACTATGCGGAGATGCCCCGGCCGACGGCCAAGCTCACCGCGGAGGACATGCACCCTGTGAATGACCCGAACGGTGCGACGGGCAAGATCGGGCCGACCGGACGGCCCTTGCCCTACCTGCCGGACGTCCTGCCGCCGACCCGGCGCGGTCCCGCGCAGGTGATCGCCATGTGCAACCAGAAGGGTGGCGTCGGCAAGACCACGACGACCATCAACCTGGGCGCCGCGATCGCCGAGACCGGGCGCAAGGTGCTGCTGATCGACTTCGACCCGCAGGGCTCGGCCTCCATCGGTCTCGGCGTCCAGCCGCACGACCTGGAGATCTCCGTCTACAACCTGCTGATGCAGCGCGACATCACCCCGGACGAGGTGATCCAGGCCACCAAGGTGCCGAACCTCGACCTGCTGCCGGCCAACATCGACCTGTCCGCGGCCGAGGTGCAGCTGGTCCAGGAGGTCGCCCGGGAGTACACGCTGTCGCGCGTGCTCGAGCCGATCATCCCGCTGTACGACGTGATCCTGATCGACTGCGCGCCGTCGCTGGGCCTGCTCACCGTGAACGCGCTGACCGCGTCGAACGGGATCGTGGTCCCGCTGGAGTGCGAGTTCTTCGCGCTCCGCGGCCTGGCGATGCTGACCGACACGATCGGCAAGGTGCAGGACCGGCTGAACCCGAAGCTGGAGATCGTCGGCATCCTCGGCACCATGTTCGACGGCCGCACCACGCACGCCCGGGAGGTGCTCGACCGGGTCGTCCAGGCCTTCGACGAGCGGGTCTTCCACACTGTCATCCGGCGTACCGTCAAGTTCCCCGAGACCACGGTCGTCGGCGAGCCGATCACGACGTACGCGCCGTCCTCATCAGCGGCTACCCAGTACCGCGACCTTGCCAAGGAGGTGCTCGCGCGTTGTCCCGCCGGGTAAGCCTGCCAGGTGCCAGCGAGCTGTTCGGGGGTGCGGCACCCAAGCAGACCAGACCCGAGAAGCGCACCACCACTGACGGTTCGTCGCTGGCCGACGACCGCCCCGGTTCGAACGGACGGGCCCGTACGGTCGTCGTCGAGGACCGCAAGTCCAGTGGACGGATCCGGCACGACACGAAGATCACCGTGTACGTGACGGAGGAAGAGCTGCTCGGACTCGAACAGACTCGGCTCGCGCTGCGCGCCGAGCACGGCCTGACGGCCGATCGCGGCCGGATCGTCCGGGAGGCGATCGACGTGCTGCTGGCCGATTTCGTCGACCACGGACCCGACTCGGTGCTGGTGCAGCGCCTGCGGGCCGCGGCGCCGGAGTGACCGGGCGATGAGTGACGCCCTGGCTCCCGAGGCCGCCGCGGGAGCCGCGGCGGAACCCTCGGAGCCGCCGATCGAGCTGCCCGGGGTGCACGACCCGGAGTCGCCGGTGGTGGCCGAGAGCAAGGGCTTCAACGTCCACCTGGTCAACTTCGAGGGCCCGTTCGACCTGCTGCTGCAGCTGATCAGCAAGCACAAGCTGGACATCACCGAGATCGCGCTGTCGGTGATCACCGACGAGTTCATCGCCTACATCAAGGCGCTCGGCTCCGAGTGGGACCTGGACCAGACGTCGGAGTTCCTGCTGATCGCGGCGACGCTGCTGGATCTCAAGGCGGCCCGGTTGCTGCCGTCGGGCGATGTCGAGGACGCCGAGGACCTGGCGCTGCTGGAGGCGCGGGACCTGCTGTTCGCGCGACTGCTGCAGTACCGCGCGTTCAAGCAGATCGCGGCGTTGATGCAGGTCCGGATGGCCGAGGAGGCGAAGCGCTTCCCGCGGTCGGTCGGGATGGAGCCGCGGTTCGCGGATCTGCTGCCCGAGGTGCTGCTCGGTGTCGACCCGGCCGGGCTGGCGAAGCTGGCCGCGCGGGCGCTGGCGCCGAAGAAGGACGTCGTACCGGAGGGTGTCTCGCTGGCGCACCTGCACGCGCCGGCGGTCACGGTGCGGGAGCAGGCCACGGTGATCATCGACCGGTTGCGGCGGCAGCGCAGTACGACGTTCCGGTTGCTGGTGGCGGACTCGCCGGACACGGTGACGACGGTGTGCCGGTTCCTGGCGCTGCTGGAGTTGTTCCGGGAGGCGGCGGTGACGTTCGAGCAGGAGACGCCGCTGGGGGAGTTGACGGTGCGGTGGACCGGGACCGACGACGGCGAGATCGCGGTGGGGGACGAGTTCGACGAGGTGGCGGTGCCGGCCGACGGTGAGGGCGAGGCCCCGGTGGTCCCGGACGAGCCGGACTTCCTGGAGGCCGGCGAAGTCCTGACCGAGTCAGACCCCGAGCCCGAGACCGGGCCGGAAGAGCACGAGACGGTGGAGCAGTGACCGAGAACCAGACCCCCGACCTGCAAGCGCAGTCCGAGGCCGCCACCGCTGATGCCTTGGAGTCGGTCAGCAGCACAGAAACCGCTGACACTGCTGAAGCCGCGGACACTGCTGAAGCTGAGGTCGCCGAGGGGGTGCCGGTTGAGGGGGATGTCGCGGCGTTGCTGGAGGAGGATGTCGTGGTGGCGGAGGACGCCATCGACGACGTCACCATGCGGCGGGCGCTGGAAGCGATCCTGATGGTCTCCGACGAGCCGTTGCCGGTGCTGATGCTGGCGCGCACCGTGGGGCGGGCGATCGCGGACGTCACGGCGGGGCTGGCGGAGTTGTCGGCGGAGTACACCGAGCAGGGGCGTGGGTTCGACCTGCGGGAGGTCGGCGGCGGCTGGCGGTACTACACCCGCGAGGACACCGCCCTGTACGTCGAACGCTTCGTGCTCGACGGTCAGCAGTCGCGGCTCACCCAGGCGGCGCTGGAGACGCTCGCGGTGGTCGCCTACAAGCAGCCGGTCAGCCGCGCGCGGGTCTCCGCCATCCGTGGCGTGAACGTCGACGGCGTGATGCGGACGTTGATTACCCGCGGGTTGCTCGAGGAAGCCGGGCCCGACACCGAGTCGCAGTCGACGCTGTACCGGACCACGTCGTACTTCCTCGAGCGGATGGGGATGCAGTCGCTGGACGATCTGCCTGAGCTGGCTCCCTACCTTCCGGAGATGGACGACATGGAAGAGGAGCTGGCCGCGCAGGCGACTGCTGGTGCCGAGCAGGAGACGGCTTCTGCCGAGGAGGACGCGGGACCGATCGAGAACGACTTGGCGCCGCCGGCCGCACCGGTGGTAGAAGAGGACGAAGAAGAAGACAGCGAAGAACTGAGCGGGGATGAGGCCGACGACGGTCTCGCCCGTGGTGAGACGGATGAGAGTGCTACACGTGGCTGAAGAGGAATCCGGGATTCGGCTGCAGAAGGCGCTGGCGCAGGCAGGCGTGGCCAGCCGGCGGACCGCCGAGGAGATGATCGGGCAGGGCCGGGTCGAGGTCGACGGCAAGGTGATCACCGAGTTCGGCACCCGGGTCGATCCGGCCGTGTCGGTGATCCGGGTCGACGGCGAGCGGATCCCGCCGGTGACCGCGCACGTCTACATCGTGCTGAACAAGCCGCGCGGTGTCGTCACCACGATGTCCGACCCGCAGGGCCGGCCGTGTGTCGCCGACTACGTGCAGGATCGCTCGGAGCGGCTGTTCCACATCGGCCGGCTCGACACCGACACCGAGGGGCTGCTGCTGCTCACCAACCACGGTGAGTTCGCGCACCGGCTCGCGCACCCGTCGTACGAGGTGTCCAAGACGTACGTCGCCGAGGTCGAGGGAAACGTCAAGACGGGCACCCTGCGGCGGCTGACCGACGGCGTCACCCTCGAGGACGGTCCGGCCCAGGCCGACACGGTGCGCGAGATGTCCAGCATCAAGGGCCGCACGCTGGTCCAGATCACCCTGCACGAAGGCCGGAACCGGATCGTCCGCCGGATGTTCGACGCGATCAACCACCCGGTCAAGCGCCTCACCCGGACCGCGATCGGCCCGGTCCGCCGAGGCAACCTGCACACCGGCGAGCTGCGCGAACTCGACAGCAAGGAGCTCGGCCAGCTCCTCGACCTCGTCGACCTCTGAGGCTCACTCCCCGAACAGGTGCCCGGCTTCGGGGGTGTCGAGGAAGTAGCGGAAGTAGTTGGACTCGGCGAAGGTAGCGGGCACCTTCCCGAGTCCCTGAATTACCGTGGCGGTGCCGTTGGCGTGCCCCACGGCGTACAGGTAGCCGCTCTGGGTGTCCTTGTCGATCCCCAGCAGCAACGTGCCCTGTACTCCGCACCTCTCGGCGATCAGCGCGTCGAAGCCCTGCCAGGTCGATGCCCGGACCTTCTTCACCACCGGCGCCGTGCCCCCGGTCGACACCCGGATCGTGTAGAGCGCGCCGCCGTTGGTGGTCGCCAGGAACGTGTCGTACGTGCGGGTCTGGCTGATCAGCGTCATCGTCTTCACCGAGGTGAATCCGGGGAACGTCGTGTAGTACCGCCAGCCGTCCTTGGTGACCGTCCAGCGCGCGATCACGTCGTCCACCAGGGCGTAGGTGTGCTGCCGGCTGAAGCTGATGTCCGCATAGGTGCTGCGCTCGAAGTACCGGTGGTACTGCGTCCAGCCGCCTCCGACCAGACTCAACGCGTTCGAGCCCGGCACGATCTCGCCGTTGCCGTCGGTGGTGTAGCCCGTGTAGTACATCCGTGGGCCGATCACCACCAGCCCCGATCGCTGGACGCCGACCGGCACGACCGGTTCGAAGCCGAGTGAGCTGGGCAGTCGCGCGGCACCGTCCGGATACAGGTCTTTCGGGCCGACCACCGCAGTGCCGGCCGTAGGCGGCGTACCGGCCGTGACTCCTTGCAGACGGTGATCGCCGCCTGCTGTCACCGAACCCACCGCAAGCCCACACGGATTCGCCGCACTCGCAGCACTCGCCGGTACTACGGCGAACGATGCCGCCAGCAACACACCCCCCAGCAACCCCGCGACCGTACTCCGCCTTCTGCTCATCGCATCCCCCTCAGTAGTCACTGCCGGACCGTCACAACGCCACTCTCTGTGCTTGATGCGGCAAGGACCGGAAATGTTGCCGGGCAACGAAGCGGTGACGGCGCGCCTGAGACTCGTCCCGATTGTCGGAGCAGGGTCGTAGGGTGGGTGATGTGAACCGGCGAATCTTCGGCCTGGAGAACGAGTACGGAGTCACCTGCACTTTTCGCGGTCAGCGCCGACTGACCCCCGATGAGGTGGCCCGGTACTTGTTTCGGCGCGTCGTGTCCTGGGGGCGGAGCAGCAACGTCTTCCTCCGCAACGGGGCCCGGCTCTACCTCGACGTGGGCTCCCATCCGGAGTACGCGACCGGCGAGTGCGATTCGGTCACCGACCTGATCGCACACGACAAGGCGGGCGAGCGGATCCTCGAAGGACTGCTCGTCGACGCGCAGAAGAGGCTGCACGACGAGGGCATCTTCGGCGACGTCTACCTGTTCAAGAACAACACCGACTCGGCCGGCAACTCCTACGGCTGCCACGAGAACTACCTGGTCAGCCGGCACGGCGACTTCGCCAAGCTCGCCGACGTGCTGATCCCGTTCCTGGTCACCCGGCAGCTGATCTGCGGCGCCGGCAAGGTGCTGCAGACGCCCCGGGGCGCGGTGTACTCCGTGAGCCAGCGGGCCGAGCACATCTGGGAGGGCGTCTCCAGCGCGACGACCCGGTCCCGGCCGATCATCAACACCCGCGACGAGCCGCACGCCGACGCCGAGCGGTTCCGCCGCCTGCACGTGATCGTCGGCGACTCGAACATGTCCGAGACCACGATGCTGCTCAAGGTGGCCAGCACCGATCTGGTCCTGCGGATGATCGAGGCCGGCATCGTGATGCGCGACCTGACCCTGGACAACCCGATCCGGGCGATCCGCGAGATCAGCCACGACATGACCGGCAAGCGCGAGGTCCGGCTGGCCAACGGCCGCGAGGCCAGCGCGCTGGACATCCAGGGCGAGTACCTGAACAAGGCCCGCGACTTCGTCGACCGCCGCGAGCTCGGCACCCCGGCGGTGGAGCGCGCGCTGAACCTGTGGGAGCGCTGCCTGAAGGCGATCGAGTCCGGCGACCTGTCCGGGATCGAGCGCGAGATCGACTGGGTGATCAAGTACCGGCTGATCGAGCGCTACCGCCAGCAGAACAACCTCGGCCTGGCCAGTCCGCGGGTGGCCCAGCTCGACCTGGCGTACCACGACATCCACCGCCCGCGCGGGCTCTACTACCTGCTCGAGCGCAAGGGCGCGGTCACCCGCGTCGTCGACGACCTGCGGGTCTTCGAGGCCAAGTCGGTGCCGCCGCAGACCACCCGGGCCCGGCTGCGCGGCGAGTTCATCAAGAAGGCCCAGGAGCGCCGCCGCGACTTCACCGTCGACTGGGTGCACCTGAAGCTGAACGACCAGGCCCAGCGCACGGTGCTGTGCAAGGACCCGTTCAAGTCCCACGACGAGCGGGTCGAGAAGCTCATCGCCAGCATGTGACACCTGCCAGTAACCCCCGGTACGGCGTACCGGGGGTTACTGCTGCGACGCTGCGTGACGTGACCGAACGGTGACTGAGGTGGCCGGTCGTCGGCTTGGGCCCGCAGGCTAGGGTGGGCGAGTTCATCTGGCCGTATATCCAGGCGGGCCCGCCATCGGCCGGAGCCCAGCCGTGAGATTTCGAGGTGCTCGTTCGTGCGCAAGCTGTTGAGTCTGGTCGCTGTAGTGGCGCTGGGGACCTCCCTGGCCGCCTGCGGCTCCGATGATTCCAAAGCCGGGGGCGACTTCGGCAAGATCGGGGTCAAGGCGACCGAGGAGTTCGGTAAGAAGCCGACCGTGACCCACAAGGACGGGGAGCCGGACAAGGCTCTGCTGACCGAGGTGGTGAAGGAAGGCGACGGTCCGGAGGTCAAGAAGGGCGACTACCTGACCGCCAACTACCTGGGCCAGATCTGGCGTGACGGCAAGGTGTTCGACAACTCCTACGACCGCGGCGCGCCGTCGTCGTTCCCGATCGGGATCGGCGGCGTCATCAAGGGCTGGGACGAGGCGCTGGTCGGCAAGAAGGTCGGCAGCCGCGTGATCCTCTCGATCCCCGCGGACAAGGGCTACGGCCCGGCCGGCGGCAACGAGCAGGCCGGTATCACCAAGGACGACACGCTGATCTTCGTCGTCGACCTGTTCGGCAGCAGCTCGAACACCACCAAGCTCGACGCCGACCCGGTCGCGTCCGCCGCGACGCCGTTCAAGGTCACCGGCGAGCTGAACGCGGAGCCGAAGGTCACCGTGCCGGCCGGCACCAAGGCCCCGGCCAAGCCGGGCAAGCCCGTCATCCTGGCCACCGGCAAGGGCAAGCCGATCGCGAAGGGCGACCAGATCGTCGGCCGCTACGTGGTCTTCGACTACACCGGCAAGAAGCAGGCCAGCACCTGGGACGCCCAGCCGGCCTCGCAGCAGGCTCCGGCCCAGCCGGGGTCGCCGACCGACAAGCTCCAGGTCGGCCCGGGCCCGAAGGGTGAGTCCGGCGCGCTGGACGGCCTGGCGGGGATGCCGGTCGGCAGCCGCGTCCTGGTCGAGCTGCCGGGGGCCAAGGACGCCAAGGGCAAGGTGACCAACGCGTTCGCGGTCATCGACGTCCTGAACTCGTTCCCGGCCGCGAAGCAGCAGTAGTCACCGCACTCCAGCACTGACAGCAGGGCCGTTGCCTCCGGGCAGCGGCCCTGCTGCTTTTGGGCTGCTTCTGATCAGCGCCGGAACCAGCGGTTGGACTCCGGCTGGTACATCAGAACGACCCCGGTGATCACCGCCATCACGTGGATCGTGCGGATCACTGTGAACGCGACGAAGCCTGCGCTGAGCTGCACCGCGCCGAAGTCGCCGTCGGTGCGCAGCCACTCGAACGGTCCGACCAGCAGTGTTACCAGGCCGATCACGCCGAGCAGAATGGCCAGCAGGTGCCTGGACCAGTTGCGGCCGAGCCGGAAGTACTTGTCGACCACGACGAACAGGCCGCCGTAGATGACGGCCCGGAAGGCCAGCTGGGCGACCAGAGCAGGCCAGGACGTAGCAGGGTCGCCGATCGCGCCGATGACAGCGACCACCGACTCGGCGATGCCTGCGCCGATCGCCAGGAACCACGCGGCAGTCGCTGCCCGGACCGGGACCGGTGGTTCGCGCCGGGCGATGTCGTGGATCGAGAGGTTGCGCTGCGTGGTTGCCATGGTTCCACTGTGAGCGCCGCGGCCGCCCGATTCAGGAGTACTGAGACCCCGACCCCGGTGGTGGTACGTCCACCAGCCTGGCCGCGTGGCGACCCGCTGCGGCAGCTGCCTCGAAGTACGCGCGGTCGGCGTCCAGGTCACGGCCCATGGTCGACAGCTTGACCGGGGCAGCCGCCAGGGCGTCGTACAGGCCGTCGACCCCCACCCGTACTACGCGATGCCGCGCCTTGAGCGGTTCGGCGGCGTCCCGGACGGCATCGCCGAATTCACCGGCAAGATCCGGTACGACGACGTCGGCTGGCTGCAGCGCCACCCGCCCGTACGCCGTGAGGCTGTGGTGCGAGATGCCCCGATGACGGGGTCGCGGGTCGGCCTCCGAGATCCGGAGCGAGGCCACAGCCCGTCCGCGGAGCGTGCCGACCGCATTGACCGCCTCACCCGACTGGACGCCGGAGAAGCCCCAACGCGTACCGGTGCCCAGATTGCCCGGCCCCTGCGTCAGCACGACCACCTCGGCCGCCAGCACATGCACTGCGGTCAACAACCCGGTATGGACCGTGACAGCCTCGCGGTCGCCGCCGTACGCCTGCCCGACCGTCACTGTTCCGCCAAGCCAGTTGGCGTCCCGCAGTGCCGAGACAGTCCGCGAGAACGCCAGCGGCAACGCCCCGCCATCCGTCATCACGTAGACGACCCGAGTCCCCGGCCGGGCCTCGAATACCCCAGCCAGTACTGCGGGAAGCGCCGAGTGCAGATCAGCCACCACTACCGGCGTACCGAAGAGGTCGTCGGCATCACGCAGTACTGCGTGGTCCGGCGAGTCCTGCTCATCCGCACCGAGCACCATCGACTGCAGCGGCGTGTAGCGAGCCTTGACCAGGTGCCCGGTCTCCGGGGGGTCCTCGGGCAGCCTGTCAGGGATCGCCACGACCAGTGCGTAGCCGCCTGTCCCCAGGCCGCGGTCCAGGGCGCCCACGTTCAGCAGCACCCTGTCACCGACCACTGGCGAGCCGACGAGATCCGGATAGGCCAGCGCCCGCACAGCACGCTCACCAACGGTCACCGTCAGCTCCTGCGCACCGGCCCAGCTCCGCCCGAGCTCACTCACATGTCCTTCACGCCACCGCATCACCCCCCAGACCCTAATAGGTCCGAACAGATGTTCGGCGCGGAACGCGGGCTGTGGCACCGATCACCCCGTAAGGTGGTCGGGTGTCGGCGCGGAAGAGTGAGCGACTGCTCAATTTGGTGATCTGCCTGCTGGTCGCGCGCACCTACGTGACCAAGGAGCGGATCCGCGAGGTCGTCGAGGGGTACGCCGGGCAGACCGACGACGCCTTCGAGAAGATGTTCGAGCGCGACAAGGACGAGTTGCGCGACCTGGGCATCCCGATCGAGATGGGCACCATCGACAAGTTCTTCTCCGATGACGTCGGTTACCGGATCCGGCGCGATGTCTTCGAATTGCCCGAGGTCCACCTGGAGCCCGACGAGGCCGCCGTCCTGGGCGTCGCCGCACGGGTCTGGCAGCACGCCAGCCTGGCCGAGGCGACCACCTCGGCCGTGCTCAAGCTGAAGGCCGCCGGGATCCAGACCGACCAGTCCGCGCTGAGCGCGATCGAGCCGCACGTCGGCGCCTCCGAGCCGGCCTTCGACCCGATGTGGTCGGCCGTGGTCAGCCGCACCGCGGTCCGGTTCGAGCACACCCGTAGTGGCGGTTCGGCCTCGACCACCCGCACGCTGGAGCCGTGGGGGATCGTCTCCTGGCACGGCCGCTGGTACGTCGTAGGCCGTGACCGCGACCGCGAGGCGACCAGGATGTTCCGGCTGTCCCGGATCGGCGGCAACGTCAGGACGGTCGGCCAGCCGAACGCGTTCACCGTGCCCGAGGGCACCGACATCCGCTCCCTGGTCAGCGAGCTCGCGCCGCCGCGGCCGACCTCCGAGGCGAAGGTCCGGGCCCGCACGGGGTCGTGCGTGAGCCTGCGCCGCCGCTCCAACGCGATCGAGCCGTACGACGAGGAGGGCTGGGACCTGCTGCACGTCCCGTACGCCGACTCCGAGGTGCTCGCCGAGGAGATCGCGTCGTACGGGCCGGATGCGGTGGTGGTCGGCCCGGGTGACGTCCTGGACGGCGTACTGCGCCGGCTGCGGACGATCGCGGGGGTCTCCGCATGAGCAATGCCCGTGACCAGGTGCAGCGACTGCTCGCCCTGGTGCCCTACCTGCGCGAGAACGACGGCGCGCGGGTCGACGACGTGGCCGCCGAGTTCGGCGTCCGGCCGAAGCAGATCATCGCCGACCTGAAGGTGCTGTGGTTCTGCGGTCTGCCCGGCGCGCAGATGGGCGATCTGATCGAGATCGACATCGACGCGGCCGAGGGCGATGGGGTGATCCACCTCAACAACGCCGACTACCTGGCCCGCCCGCTGCGGCTGGCCGCCGACGAGGCGCTCGCCCTGTTGACCGCGCTGCGCACGCTCCGCGAGGTGACGGCCGGCCACGACCGCGATGCCGTCGACCGAGCGATCGCCAAGCTGGAGAAGGCCGCGGGGGAGGGTGCCGCCGCCATCGAAGGCTCGGCCGCTCATGTCCACGTCGAGCCTGCCGCGCCGGAGATCGCCGGCCTGGTGAACCGCGCGCTGGCCGGGAAGCAGCGGATGCACCTGACGTACGACGTACCGTCGCGCGACGAGACGACCGAGCGGGACGTCGACCCGATGCGCCTGGTGGTCTCCGACGGCCGCAGCTACCTGGAGGCGTGGTGCCGCCTGGCAGAGGACGTCCGGCTGTTCCGGCTGGACCGGATCGCTGCCGCGAAGCTCCTCGACCTGCCGAGCGAGCCGCCGCCGGAGGCGACTCCGCGGGATCTGTCCAACGGGATGTTCCAGCCGTCGGAGCGCGACCTGCTGGCCACGGTCAAGCTGGAGCCGCCGGCGCGCTGGGTGGCCGAGTACTATCCGATGGAGTCGGTCGAGGAGGTCCCCGGCAACTCCTTGGTCGTCAAGCTTCGCGTCGCCGACACCGCTTGGCTGCAACGCCTGATCCTCCGGCTGGGCGGCACCGCGACGGTCCTGGACCCGCAGGACCTGGGCAAGCAGATCGCCGAGACGGCCCGCGAGGCCCTCTCGGCGTACGACGACGTCCTGCCCTAGATCAACCTCGGGAGAGCTGCAGCTCCAGCGGGGAGGCCCGGCGCCCGCGCGGCGTGATCCGGACGCCGGCCAGCCAGCTGGTCCAGCGGCCTGCCTCAGCCTCGATCGCGGCCTCGACCTCGCTGCCCACGTCGTCCAGCAACTGGTAGCGGACATCGCCCGACTCCGGCTGTCCCCAGCCGCCGACGATCCGCCCGTCGGCCCAGACCGTCGGCCCGATGTTGCCGGTGGTGTCGAACAGCCGCGCCTTGTGCTCGCCCAGATACCAGTCGCGCTCCTTCCAGCCCATCGCCGTCGGATCCAGCGCCGGCAGGAACGCCACCCACGGCTCAGGCGCGGCAACCGGCCCCTCATCCCCAGGCAGCACGTAGCCGACCGCCCCCTCCAGCGCAACCTGTACTGCGTCGACCGCGGCCAGCGCCTTCCGGGTCTGCCCGAGCGTCCACCCGCTCCACCACTGCAGGTCCGTCACCGTCCCGGGTCCGAACGAACCCAGCCACGCGCGTGCCAGCTTCGCCCGGGCCTCGTCGGCCGGCAGCTTGTGGCCGAGGCCGCCGGGCAGCCAGTTCTCCACCGGTGACCACTGGTGCTGGGCACTCAGCCAGGTGCCGAGTGGCCGGCCCCGGACGATTCGGCCGTCGGCCGAGAGCTGGAAGAGAACTCGACTGGTCACATACGGCTGCGCGCCGTACGACTTGTCCGGCGACATGGCCAACCGGCTGCGCAGCCGTGGCTCGTCTGCTGACAACTCCTGGGCCGTCGCCGACCCGCGCAGCGCCAGCGCGGTCGCCGTCGACTCCTCGACCGCCTGCAGCCACTTGGCGCACTCCTCGGCGTCGGCCGCGATCCCCGCCTCGGCCAGGTGTTTCACCAGCAGCTTCCGCTGCTTGACCGCGATGTCGTCGGTGCAGGCGGCCTGGACGACCGGGGCGAAGGCGGTCGGCACCACGAACACCGTCCGCCGCATGCCGAGCATCCGGATCAGCGTGCGGTCGTCGTACAGGGCTCGCTCGGTGCCCGCGACCTCGCTGCCCGGCACCCGGGCCGCGATCGACAGGTGCACGGTCGCCGGGTCGGTGCCGTGCAGCACCACCAGCGAGGTGGCTGCCTCGACCGGGTCCGCCGCCTGCGCCGAGGGCGCCAACCGGTGCCGCAGCCCGAGCCGGGCACGCCGCTCGCCGACCGAAATCCGTTCCATCCCGCGTCCCCCTGAGGTCTGTGCTTCCCCTGTTCTTACCATCACGTTCCGACACCGTTGTCCGCGCCGACCGACGGCGACGCGGGGCCATCACCGGGAACCGGATAGGCTCGGGTCATGTACTGGTTCCTGCTCTTCCTCGGCGTGGTGGCGGTGTGGCTTCTGGTCCTCGCGCTGCTCGCCCGGAGGATCTGGCGCCAGGCCAAGGCACTGACGCGTGAGTTGGGTGCCGCCCAGTCCAAGCTCGAGGACGCGCAGTCGGAGGCCAGGTCCGCACGGGCCGCCGAGGACGCACGGATCCGGGCGTAGTATCGGCGCTCACGGTTTGAGCCACGAGTAGAAGTCGGTAGGGAGTTCGTCATGGTTCCGGAACTCGGAATGCCCCAGGGCGCGGAGTGGCTCGTCATTCTCGCGATCGTGGTGCTGCTGTTCGGGTCGGCCAAGCTGCCCGCGCTGGTGAAGCAGCTCGGCAAGTCGAAGAAGATCTGGGAAGAAGAGGTCGGCCCGAGCCGGAAGAAGGACGGCGAGCTGACCGAGGGCACCCAGGCGCCGACCCAGCAGGTCCACCCGCCGGTGCAGGCCCCGAGCCAGCAGCCGGTGCAGCAGCCGAACCAGGTGAACGGCCAGGCGCCGGGCGACGGCCTGCCGCCGACGCACACGGCCAACTGAGCCGCGCGCACCACCTGTGACGATGGTGAGGTTCGGACGACGGAAAGAGCGTCGCCCGAAAGACGAAGAGGGGCGGATGACGCTCCGCGAGCACATCGCGGAGCTGCGCAACCGGCTGCTCATCTCGGTGCTGGCGATCGTGCTGATGTCGGTGCTGGGCTACCTGTTCTACGACCAGGCGCTCGAGTTCCTGAAGCGGCCGTTCGACCGCGGTGTGGCCGAGCTGCTGGCGAGCAAGAACGGCGGCAAGCGGCCCGAGCTGACCTTCAACTCGGTCACCTCGCCGTTCACCTTCCAGATCAAGATCTCGCTGGTCTTCGGCCTGATCCTGGCCAGCCCGGTCTGGCTGTACGAGCTGTGGGCGTTCATCGCGCCCGGTCTGCACCGCAGCGAGAAGAAGTGGGCGTTCCTGTTCGCCGGGATCGCCACTCCGCTGTTCGCCGCCGGCCTGTGGGTCGCCTACTGGACGCTCCCCAAGGGCATCGAGATCCTGATCGGCTTCACCCCGGACTTCGCCCAGAACCTGATCACGCTGCCGGAGTACCTGGACTTCGTGCTGCGCACGATGCTGGTGTTCGGGATCGCGTTCCTGCTGCCACTGGTGGTGGTGCTGCTGAACATCCTGGGCATCGTGCCGGCCTCGGCGCTGTCCAAGTTCCGGCCGTACATCATCTTGTCGATCTTCGTCTTCGGCGCGGTGGCGACCCCGTCCGGCGACCCGTTCTCGCTGATGTTCCTGGCCGTGCCGATGTGTCTGCTGTTCTTCGCGGCCGAGATCATCGCCAAGCTGAACGACCGGCGCAAGCGCCGCAAGGCCGAAGAACTGCTGGCGGACTGATGGCCCGCAAGATCGCGCTGGTGGTCAATCCCACCAGCGGCCGCGGCCTGGGCGCCCGGGTCGCGCCGGTGGTCCGGGCCGAGCTGGAGGCCGGCGGCCTGACCGTCGACGAGTTCACCACCACCTGCGCCGAGGACGTCGGCCGGATCGCCGCCGAGGTGATCGCCTCCGGCGCCGACGCGGTCGCGCTGGTCGGCGGTGACGGCACCATCCACCTCGGCGCGCAGGTGCTGGCGAAGTCGGGGATGGCGTTCGGCGTCATCCCGGCCGGGACCGGCAACGACTTCGCCCGCGGCATCGGCGTACCGCTGAAGGATCCGAAGGCCGCGGCCGCGCTGATCGTCAACGGCCGGACCAAGGCGATCGACCTGGCCACGGCCAACGACCGGTACATCACCACCGTGGTGGCCGGCGGCTTCGACTCGCTGGTGAACAAGCGCGCCAACGCGATGAACTGGCCGAAGGGCAACGCCCGCTACACGCTGGCCACGTTCGCCGAGCTGCGCACCTTCCAGCCGCTCTCGTACGTCGTCACCGTCGACGGTGAGCCGCTCGAGACCGACGCCATGCTGGTCGCGGTCGGCACCGGCCCGACGTACGGCGGCGGGCTGCAGATCTGCGCCGGCGCCGAGATCGACGACGGGCTGCTCGACATCACGGTGATCAAGCCGGTCTCCCGGCTGACCCTGCTGCAGATGTTCCCCAAACTGGCCAAGGGCAGTCACGTCGGCCACCCGGCGGTGCACACGCTGCGCGGCCGCTCGGTCCGGCTCGAGTCGGCCGGCGTCACAGCGTACGCCGACGGCGAGATCCTCGGCCCGCTGCCGGTCGAGATCGGCATCGCGCCCGGCGCGCTGACCGTCTTCGCCTGATCTCTTAACACAACGAATTTCCCTGATCTCTGTTCGTGACGGCTGTTTGTCTGATAGGAAAGCTTCCTAACAGATGAACTCGACGCCCCTCGAAGGAGTCACCGTGCCGAACCGCCCCACGCACACCGGCCGCAAGCTGGCCGGCATCCTGCTCGGACTCGCCGTCGCCGCCGCCCCGGCGACCGCGAACGCCTCGCCGTTCCGCCCCTACCAGGACGGCGCCGCGGCGCCGTCCGCGACCGCGGTCCCGGCGCCCGCCGCGATCGGGCTGGACGACCCGGTGAAGAAGGAGATCGCGATGAAGCTCGTCTCCAGCGCGGAGAACTCCTCGCTGGACTGGAAGGCGCAGTACAAGTACATCGAGGACATCGACGACGGCCGCGGCTACACCGGCGGCATCATCGGCTTCTGCTCCGGCACCCACGACATGCTCGAGCTGGTCGAGCTGTACACCCAGCGCAAGCCGGGCAACGTGCTGGCCAAGTACCTGCCGGCGCTGCGCAACGTCGACGGCTCCGACTCGCACGCCGGACTGGACCCGAACTTCACCAGGGACTGGAAGACCGCCGCCAACGACAGCGTCTTCAAGACCGCCCAGAACGACGAGCGGGACCGGGTCTACTTCAACCCGTCGGTCAGCCAGGGCAAGGCCGACGGCGTCGGCGTCCTCGGCCAGTTCACGTACTACGACGCGATCGTGATGCACGGCGACGGCAACGACTCCACCAGCTTCCGCAACATCCGCAAGCGCGCGCTGACCAAGGCCAAGCCGCCGGCCCAGGGCGGGAACGAGACCACCTGGCTGAACGCCTTCCTGGATGCCCGGGTCTGGGCGATGAAGCAGGAGGACGCGCACAGCGAGACCAGCCGGGTCGACACCGCCCAGCGGGTCTTCCTGCGCAACGGCAACCTGAACCTGAACACGCCGCTGAGCTGGAAGGTCTACGGCGACTCGTTCCGGATCGACTGACCGCGACCGACAGAGCACATCGACCGCCCTGACCGGTCGATGACAGCCCCCGCAGCCCGAGTGTCCCCGGGCCGCGGGGGCTTCTTCGTGAGCCGCCCCGGATGGACCTGACGTGGTTCTGGGGGTGGCGTCGCATAGATTGGGGCCCATGAGCACCCCGTCCGAGAAGTACGCCGTTTTCCGCTCGGACCAGGAGCATCCCGCGGTCAAGGAGTTCCGTTCGCTCTACGACTTCCAGCTGGACGAGTTCCAGCTGCGGGCGTGCGCGGCGCTGGAGGACGGCCACCAGGTCCTGGTCGCGGCCCCGACCGGGTCGGGCAAGACGCTGGTCGGCGAGTTCGCGGTGCACCTGGCCCTGCAGCGGGGGCAGAAGTGCTTCTACACCACCCCGATCAAGGCGCTGAGCAACCAGAAGTACGGCGACCTGGTCCGCCGGTACGGCGCGGACAACGTCGGCCTGCTGACCGGTGACAACTCGATCAACTCCGAGGCCCCGGTCGTCGTGATGACGACCGAGGTGCTGCGCAACATGCTCTACGCCAGGTCGCAGACACTGCTCGGCCTGTCCTACGTGGTGATGGACGAGGTGCACTACCTCGCCGACCGGGCCCGTGGCGCGGTCTGGGAGGAAGTGATCATCCACCTGCCGGAGTCGGTCTCGGTGGTCTCGCTGTCGGCGACGGTGAGCAACGCCGAGGAGTTCGGCGACTGGCTGGAGACGGTCCGCGGCAACACCGTGGTGGTGCTGGAGGAGAAGCGGCCGGTGCCGCTGTTCCAGCACGTGATGGTCGGCAAACGGCTGCACGACCTGTTCGCGGGCGAGGCGCCGACCGCGCGGGCCGGCGGCGTAGCGCAGTACGGGCCACAGAGTTCGCCGAAGCCGAAGTCGGGCAACCCGGCGAAGGCGGGAGCCGCCGGGCCGGACCTCAAGGACCTGGTCAACCCGGCGCTGGTCAAGCTGGCTCGCGACGACAGCCGGATCCACCGCGACGACTCGCGCAAGCCGCGCCGCCGCCGGGACATGCCGAAGGCCCGGCCGCCCCGGTCGAACTTCACGCCGTACCGGTCCGATGTGGTCGAGGAGCTGGATGCCGGGGCGCTGCTGCCGGCGATCTACTTCATCTTCTCCCGCAAGGGCTGCGAGGACGCGATGCTGCAGTGCCTGCGGTCGGGCCTGCGGCTGACCAAGCCGAGTGAGCGCGACGAGATCAAGCGGGTGCTGGCTGAGCGCACGGCCGACCTGCCCGACGAGGATCTCGGCGTGCTCGGCTACCACGACTTCGCCGAGGCGCTCAGCCGTGGCATCGCGGCCCACCACGCGGGCATGCTGGCGGCCTTCAAGGAGGTCGTCGAGGAGCTGTTCGCGCGCGGCCTGATCAAGGTCGTCTTCGCCACCGAGACGCTTGCCCTCGGCATCAACATGCCGGCCCGCACGGTGGTGCTGGAGAAGCTGGGCAAGTGGAACGGCGAGGCGCACGTCGACATCACGCCGGGGGAGTACACCCAGCTGACCGGTCGCGCCGGTCGTCGCGGCATCGACGTCGAGGGACACGCGGTGGTGCTCTGGCAGCCGGGCTTCGAGCCGCGTGCCGTGGCCGGCCTTGCCTCGACCCGGACCTATCCGCTCCGCTCGTCGTTCTCCCCGTCGTACAACATGGCGGTCAACCTGGTCCGCCAGGTCGGCCGCAGCCGGGCCCGGGACATGCTGGAGCTGTCGTTCGCGCAGTTCCAGTCCGACCAGGCCGTGGTCGGGCTGGCCCGGCAGGTGCAGCGCAACACCGAGGCGCTGGAGGGCTACAAGGACTCCATCAACTGCCACCTCGGCGACTTCCTCGAGTACGCCGCGCTGCGCCGCCGGATCGGCGACCGGGAGTCGTCGGGCTCGAAGGCGCGCAAGCTGGACCGCCGGGTCGAGGCGCAGGAGTCGCTGGAGAAGCTGCGGATCGGCGACATCATCCGGATCCCGGCCGGCCGCAGCGCGGGCTGGGCGCTGGTGCTCGACGCCGGGGTCAGGTCGGAGCGCGAGGGGCCGCGGCCGACCGTGCTGACCCTCGACCGGCAGGTGCGCAAGCTGTCGATGATCGACTTCCCGACCCCGGTGGCGGCGATCAGCTCACTGCGGGTGCCGAAGAAGTTCAACCCGCGCAACCCGCAGCAGCGGCGCGAGCTCGCCCACGTACTGCGGGGCCGCACCGACATGATCGGCGAGGACGGTCCGCCGTCGTCGCGCAGCCGCAGCGGCGACGTCGTCACGCACGCCGACGACCCGGAGCTGCAGCAGATGCGCGCCGAGCTGCGCGCGCACCCCTGCCACGGCTGCGCGGATCGCGAGGACCACGCCCGCTGGGCCGAGCGGTACTTCCGGCTGGACCGGGAGAACCGCGACACCCAGCGCAAGATCGACCAGCGGACGAACACGATCGCCCGCCAGTTCGACCGGGTCTGCCAGGTGCTCGACGCGCTGCACTACCTGGACGGCGACAAGACCACCGAGGCCGGCGACCGGCTGTCGCGGATCTACACCGAGCTCGACCTGGTCGCGGCGGAGTGCCTGCGGGTCGGGGTGTTCGACGACCTCGAGGTACCGGAGCTGGCGGCCGCGCTGGCTGCGCTGGTCTACGAGTCGCGCTCCAAGGACGAGCCGTCGTCACCCCGGCTGCCGCGCGGCGAGGTCCGCGAGGCGCTCGACCGGATGGGCCTGATCTGGCGCGAGCTGTCGGCGCTCGAGCGGGACATGCGGGTCGACTTCCTGCGCTCGATGGACCTCGGCTTCTGCTGGGCCGCCTACCGCTGGGCGTCGGGTGCCTCACTGGCCGAGGTGCTCTACGAGTCCGACCTGGCCGCCGGCGACTTCGTCCGCTGGGTCAAGCAGCTCATCGACCTGACCGAGCAGGTCGCTGACGCGGCCGGCCCGACCCCGCTGCGCCATACGGCTCGCCAGGTCACCGACCAGATCCGCCGCGGCGTGATCGCCTACGCCTCGGTGGTCGACGAGCCGTAAGAGCTCGCTAGAACATCAACGCTCTGAAGTGCGGATCCGTGGTGCTGTCCTCGCCGGCCATCGAGGCGAGGACAGCCCGTACTGCGTCGACCGCGGCGTCGCCGTAGGTCTTGCGCAGCCTGCGCTCATAAGCCTGGTGGAAACGCCTCGCGGCGGCCAGCGCTGCCTGGCCGCGCTCTGACAGCTGGATCAGCCGCGCTCTGCCGTCGGTGGGATCCGGGCGGCGCTCGACGTACCCGCGGCGCTCCATGTCGTCGACGATCTGGGCCGCACCCTGCTTGGTGATGTCGAGCCGCTCCGCCAGCGCGCCGACGGTGGCGGGCGCCGCGCCGAGCGTTCGCAGTACGAAGCCGTCGGAGCGCCCTTGGTCGTCGAAGCCCTGCGCCGCGGTCGTCGCCCGCAGCTCACGGACGAACTGCTGCTCCGCGAGCACCAGGAGAATGCCGAAATCCGGCTTGCCATTCGCTGCCATGGCTCCCATGATAGACAAGTCAGCTTGTCTATCTCGCAGGGGGATCCGATGGCGATCATCCGCGCGGCCGACGCGCCGCAGTTTCAGCTACCTGGTGTGCACTTCACCGGCCTCGCCGCGCCCAGCCGAGGCTCGAAAGGCTTGTGCACCTGGCGTTTGCGGGTCGAGGCGGGTCTGCGCAGCGATGCAGCCCACACCCTCGACCGCGACGAGATCTTCATGGTCCTGTCCGGCACTGTCCAGCTCACCCCGAACGGCGAGAAGCTAGGCCCGGGCGACGCGGCCGTGGTGCCCGCGGGCGAAGAGATCCAGCTCAGCAACCTCGGCGAAACCGACGCCGAGCTGTACGTCGCGATCACCGCAGGCTTCACCGGCACGATGGCCGACGGTTCAACGGTGCAACCACCCTGGGCGCAGTAGCTGGTCAGCAGCGGCGGATGGGGGCGCTGTAGGTGGTGTTGCTCGGGTTGGCGACGTAGTAGTCGGTGACCCAGCTGCTGTCGGTCAGTCGGTTCCAGACTGGGGTAGTACCGACTGTGGTGCCGGCTCGTTGGCAGGTGATCCAGGCGAGGGAGCCGATGGGTAGCGGGCTTGGGTAGGCGGAGTACGCCGTACCGGGGCCGCGGCGTCTGGACAGGTTGTCGGTTGTTGTCTGGTACGGGTAGCTGCAGCCGGGGATCGGTGGGCTGTAGCCAGTCTTGTTGGGGGTGCGGGCGTAGTAGTCGGTGACGTAGGTGCCGTCGATCAGCTTGTTCCAGACGGTGGTGGTGCCGATCTTCGGGCCGTAGGTCTGGCAGACGATTCGGATGCCTGAGTTCTGCGCCAGCGTCGCTCTGATCGGGTAGGCGGTGGACGGGCCGCTGTAGGTGTGGACCGAGGTTCGTAGCGTGTAGGTGTACCAAACGGACGCGACGGGGGCGTCGAAGCGGTCGTTGTCGATGTTGAGGGTGACGCCGCCGTGCGTCTCGTCGTGGTCGCCTCGGTACTGCTTCGCGCGCTGGCCGGCAGACCAGTAGCGGTTGGAGATCAGCGGCCAGCCGGTCAGTGTCGAGCTCAGGTCCCAGCGGGCGATCCAGAGTGCGTCCGGGCGGGCATAGGCGGTTGAGTTGTAGACCTCTGCCAGGTGGCGAGCGCCGGAGTCCTGGTGGGCGTACACCGCCGAGAGGTAGCCCCGGCGATGCAGTTCCTTCGTCCAGGAGGACAAGTACCGCAGTACTGTCGCTCGGCAGGTCGCGTCGGACACGGTGTAGTGCTCCATGTCGCCGTAGATCGCGCTGCCCGGCAGGAGCCCGAGTGCTGCGGCCTTCGCGACCGCATCTGCTGCCTGTGCCGTCCCCTGGGTCGCGGCAGACGGCACTGTCATCTTCACCGCGTTGGGACGTGTAGTGCAGGGCGCCTGATAGCCCATGTAGACAGGGATGAGCCGCCACCCCATCCGCGTCACGCTGCTCACCCAGCTGGCCGTCAACTGCGGCTGTGCGCAGCCACGGTTCACCCCGCCGATGTAGATCCCCACAGCCCGGTACGGCGATGCCAACCAAGCCGACATCTGCGCCACCGTCGGCGCAGTACAGGCGTCGAGGGCCAGCCCGGTGTACCTGGTCGCCGTCGCACTGGCCGGATATCCCACGGGCGTAGCCGGTTCGGCTGCCGCCGGCTCCGTCATCCCCAGACCGAACCCGACACACAGCAACAGCACCAGCACGCGCCTCATGCCAACCAGCCCCCTAGTCATTTGCAGTACACGCCTTCCATCGACGTCCTGCAATGCTCAGGAACCACCTTCAGGCAGGATGGCCGGTAGCCCACCAACCAGAGGAGCGAGGATGGAACCGACGATCGTCGAGCGTGCGGCCCAGCCGTACGTCGCGCTGCGCGGCAAGGTCGCGATGACCGAGATCGGCGAGTTCGCCGGCCGGACGCCGGAGCTGTTCAGCTGGCTCGCGGCCCGCACCATCGACCCGGTCGGGGACGTGTTCTTCAAGTACGACGTGGTCGACATGGACAACGGTCTGGTGCTGGAGATCGGCCTCCCGGTCGAGCAGCGCCAGCACGGTGAGGGCGAGATCGTCGGCGGCGTGCTGCCGGCCGGCCGCTACGTCAGCGTCACCCACATCGGTCACCCCGACGAGCTGGAGCGGGTGACCGGCGAACTGCTGGCCTGGGCCGAGGCCGAAGGGCTGGAGTGGGACACCGACGGCAGCAAGTGGGGCAGCCGGCTCGAGGTCTACAAGTCCGACCCGATCGACCAGCCGGACATGAGCACCTGGGAGACCGAGCTGCTCTTCCGGCTTCGCGGCTGATCAGTTGCCGACGATCCTGGCCGGGGTGAGCCGGCTCGACCCCGAGCGGATCCGCCACGTCGCCTCACCGCTGATCGAGCTCGGCTGTGCCCTGCACGTCCTCGCCGAGCCGCGCCACCACGACCGCACCGACTGGGCCGCGCAGACCCGCGCCGCGATGCCCGCAGTACTGCGGGACGAGTTGGCCACCTGGACCTGGACGGTGCGCGCGGTCCGGGCCCGCTTCTTCGCGACCAGCCCGGCCACCGGCCTGCCGTCCTTCGCCGACGAGCTCGCCGCATTGCGCTCCCGCCCACCGGAGGACCTCGCCGCCGAGCTGGTCCGCCCGCTGCGTGGCCAGCCGTTGGGCAGCCGCAGCACCGACCCGGACGCCGTACGCCGCTGGGCTTTGAGCCGCGGCCGCCCAATCGCCGAGCTGGTCGAGTCGCTGCTGACCGACCCGGCCGAGCCGGTCGGGAGGTTCCTGGATCTCCTCGACGCGTGCTGGCAGAACTGGTTCGGAGAGATCTGGGCGGCGTCGCGCGACCAGTTGGCGGCCCGCGGCCGGCAGGACCGGGATCTGGCCGTGCGGGACGGGCTAAGCGTGATGCTGCGCGGGCTGGACGGCTCGGTCGAGGTCAGGGATCCGGACAGCCTGGTCGTGCAGAAGATCCAGAACAAGCGGATCGACTTGGCGCAGCGCTCGCTGCTGCTGGTGCCGAGCAACTTCATCGCGCCACACCTGTTCCTCGGTGAGGTCCCCGGGGAGCCGCTGACCGTCATCTACCCGGCAGGTGGTCGCGGGCAGGCCGTAGTACCGACTGCACAGGCGATTCGGCAGCGGCTGGAGGCCCTCGCTGTGGCCGACCGGTTGCAGGTCTGCCGGGCCGTCGCGAGCGAGTCCCGGACTGCAGGGGAGATCGCGGCGCTCTGGAATCTCCACCCGACGCAGGTCACCCGGCACCTGCGCGCGCTGACCAGGGCCGGCCTGGTGACGGCCGAGCGACAGGGCAGATTCGTCGCCTACCGACTGGACGAAGAGGCCTTCCGCAGTATCGGCACAGATCTGCTCGACCTCGTGATGCGCTGACGAGATCCGTCAATCCAACGACCGATCGCCCGGCCGGGAGGTTGGCTGGCAGCCATGAGCTCCTCCCTCCCGCCGGAGGTCCGCCGGCTGATCGCCGCGACCCTGGTCAACACGTTCGGCAACGGCGTGTACGCCGCCGTCGGCGCGCTGTACCTGACCCGTATCGCCGGCCTGTCGGTGGCCCACGTCGGGGTCGGCCTGACCATCGCCGGGCTGGTCGGCCTGATCGTCAGCACACCGCTGGGCGTCGTCGCCGACCGGCTCGGCCCCAACCGCGCGTACGTCGTGTTCCTGTTGCTTCAGGCCGTCACGATGACCGCGCTGACCCAGGTCCGCTCCTTCCCCCTGTACGTCGCGGTCGCGGCGGTCACAGCGATCGCTGACTCCGGCCAGCGCGGCGCGAAGGGCGCGCTGATCGCCGGCCTGGCGCCGGCCGACCAGCGGGTCCGGACCCGGGCGATCCTGCGGGTGACGACGAACATCGGGATGGGCGTCGGGATGGGCCTGGCCGGGATCGTGCTCGCCGTCGACCGCCGCGAGGTCTACGTGATCGCGCTGCTCGCCAACGCGGCGACGTACCTGGTCACGGCCGCGCTGGTCCGTTGGGGCATGCCGAAACTCCCACCGGTGCCCAGGGCAACGGGTCCGTCAGGGCTCACCGCGCTGAGGGACCGGCCGTTCCTGGTCTTCGTCGGCCTCGACGGCCTGCTCAGCATGCACAACGCGATGGCCCAGATCGCCATCCCGCTCTGGGTGGCGACCGCGACCGACGCCCCGACCTGGCTGATCTCGGTGTTGCTGGTGACGAACGCGATCGCGGTGATCCTGCTGCAGATCAGGGTTGCCCGAGGCACCGAACACCTGGCCGGCGCCGCTCAGGCCGGCCGTCGCGCCGGGCTGCTGCTCGCGCTCGCCTGCGCGGTACTGGCGGTGACCGACGTGACGTCAGGCGCGGTGACGATCGCCTTGCTGGTGCTGGCCGCGATCGTGCACGTGCTGGGGGAGATGCTGCAGTCGGCGGGCGGCTGGGGAATCAGCTTCGAACTGGCGCCGGCCGGAGCGCAGGGCCAGTACCAGGGCGCCTACGCGATGGGTCATCAGCTCGGCGACCTGATCGCGCCGTTCGTGCTCACCGTCGTCGCGGTCAGCTGGGGCTGGCCAGGATGGTTGCTCACGGCCACTATCTTCCTGCTGGCCGGCGCCTTCATCCCGGTCGTGGTCCGCCGGGCCAGGTCAGACAGCGACGGGCTGCAGCAGGTCGCGGAGCTGCCGGGCGGCGGCGAAGCCGGCCCGGTTACCGCCGATCGTGCTGGCTGAGGGGCCGTAGCCGACCAGGTGCACGCGGGGCTCCAGCACCGTGTGAGTGCCGTCCATCCGGATCCCGCCGGAAGGCTCGCGCAGGTGCAACTGCGCGAGGTGCGCCAGGTCGGCGCGGAACCCGGTCGCCCACAGGATCGCGTCGAACCTCTCGGCCCGCCCGTCGGCCCACTCGACCCCGTCAGGCGTGATCCGCTGGAACATCGGCAGCCGCGTGTAAACACCCTTCCGGTACGCCGCCTGCTCCTGCTCCCGCAGCTGCAGACCCGTCACCGCGACCACGCTCTTCGGCGGCAGCCCGGCCCGGACCCGCTCCTCCACCTTGGCGATGATCTGCCGCCCGATCTCCGGTCCGAACTCCTCACCCGGTTTGCGCCACTCCGGCGGCCGCCGCGTCGCCCAGGTCGTCTCGGCGTACTCCGAGATCTCGGCGAGCAACTGGACAGCGGAAGCGCCGCCACCGACCACCAGCACGTGCTGACCCGCGAACTTCTCGGCGCCGTCGTAGTCCGAAGTGTGCAACTGCCGGCCCTTGAACGTCTCGATCCCGGGATACCAAGGCACGAACGGGCGGTTCCAGGTGCCGGTCGCATTGACGATCGCCTCGGCCTGGTAGCTCTCGTGATCCGTCGTGAGTTCGAAAATCTCACCGGAGCGGCGCACACTCTCCACGATCACCGGCCGCACCACCGGCAGCTCGAACCGCGCCTCGTAGTCCGCGAAGTACCGCGGCACAAACTCGTTGGCCCGCTCGTCGTCCGAGCTCTCCGGTACTGCGACGCCAGGCAGGTTCGCGATCCCGTGCACGTCGTGCATGGTCAGCGAGTTCCAGCGATGCTGCCAGGCGCCGCCGGGAGCCGGGTTGCGGTCGAGCACCACGACTCCGTCGTACCGGCTGAAGCCCATTCGGACCAGGTGGTACGCCGCCGAGAGTCCGGCCTGGCCGGCTCCGATCACCACCACCTGGGTCTTCTTCACACCAGGTGCAACAGCCGGGCCGACCGGATTTACTCCCAGCTGTTGTCGATCCGCTTGTGGTAGCGCTGCCCGGCCTTGCCGCCGATCACCGCGGCCAGCAGGCTGACCACCAGCACCGCGGCGCCCAGAATCAGGCTGCCCGTGGTCAGGTCCTCGTCGGCGATCGGGATGGACGGCAGGTCGACCCGATCCAGTACGTCGTACTGCGAGCCCGCGAGCGCGCCGATCCCGGCGACGACCAGCGTCACGACCAGGCCGATCGCCCAGACGCCCAGGCCTTGCCGGGCACCGTCGAAACGGGCCAGCCGGCCGGCGACGTACCCGCCGTTGTAGTAGGCGACCGCCATCATCAGCACCAGCAGGATGCCGGAGACCAGGCCGATGGTGCCGGCGTTCTCCTCGGCCATCGAGCGGTCGATGGTGATCGCGTAGTCGACCGCCGCGGCGATCGCGCTGAGCACTCCGGTCAGCAGCACGGTCAGGCCGATCGCGATCAGCCAGCCGAAGAACGCGGCGCCGGACTTGAAGCCCCGGAACACCGGATTGACCTCGGCCGCCGTGGAGGTCTTCACATCGGCGCGGTGCGCGGCCGGCGTGCGCTCCAGCGTCGTGGTGTCCTCGGTGAACTGCTTGGCCGGACCAGTGCTGGTGGACTGCTGGGTGTCAGGGTCGTCCCGGTACTGCTGAACCATTTCGCCGTCTCCTCACGCTGCGACAGCCCCGTCGTGCCAGCCTGGTACCCGCCCGTATTCGTCTCAGAGCAGAGCGTCGATCTTCTCGTGGTAGCGCTGGCCGGTCCGGCCGCCGAGCAGGGAGAACAGCAGCGGGAGCATCAGCAGCGCGGCGGCGGTGATCAGCCCGCCGGTCAGCAGGCTGTCGTTGCTGATCGCGACCTCGGGGCGGTCGACCCGGCCGGTCAGGTCGTACTGGCTGTTCAGGAACGCGCCGGCCGAGGAGGCGACGACGAGCAGCAGGAAGGTGATCATCCAGACGCCGAACCCCTGCCGGGCGCCGTCGAACCGGGCCAGCCGGCCGGCCACGTACCCGCCGGTGTAGAACGCCAGCGACAGCAGCACCACGACGATGACCGCGCCGGTGATCGCCGCGGTACCAGCCTCTCGCTCGACGTCGAGCCGGTCGTAGCCCAGCACCAGGGCGGTCCCGACCATGATCCCGACCACCAGCGCGCTGAGCAGCACCACCATCGAGCCCATGATCAGCCAGCCGAAGAACGCGGCGCCGAACTTGAAGCCCCGGTAGGACAAGCGGTCGGGGTCCGTGGCCGGCTGCGGCTGGTCGGGCACCAGCGTGACGCTGGTCATCGCCCGGTGCGCGGCCGCCCGCGCCTCCTCGTACCGCTGGGTCGTCGAGTCGGCCTCGAGCTTGGGAATGGTGCTGGTGTGCTCCACTGCAGTTCTCCTCACGAGTCCGCCCTGCGGCCGGGGCCCTACCCGCGAGGCGTCCGACTCATGCCAGGTCTGGGGAGGAATTAACCGGGTTCTGCGGGTAGCGGCGCGGAGTGAACACCAACTGCCCGCCGTCACGGTCGGCCGTCCGGGTCTGCGACGAGCCGATCAGCAACAGGCAGCGCATGTCAACCTGCGCCGGGTCCAGCTCGGCCAGCGTGGTGACGGTGATGGACTCGTTCAGGCCGCCCACGTCGCGCCCGATCACCACCGGGGTGGTCGGAGCGCGGTGCTCGAGCAGGAGGTCACGGGTGGCGCCGACCTGCCAGGTGCGGGACTTGGAGGCCGGGTTGTAGATCGCGATAGCGAGGTCGGCGGCCGCTGCGGCCGTCAGCCGGGCAGCGATCACCTCCCACGGCTTGAGCCGGTCCGACAGCGACAGCACGCAGTAGTCGTGGCCCAGCGGCGCACCCACGCGGCTGGCGACGGCCTGCGCCGCGGTCATCCCCGGCAGCACGGTGACAGCGATATCGGCGTACTCCGGTTCGGCGGCGACCTCGGTGACCGCGCTCGCCATCGCGAAGACGCCCGGGTCGCCGGACGAGACCACGACGACCCGCGAACCCTTGCGGGCCAGGTCGAGGGCGAAGGCGGCGCGCTCGGACTCCACCTTGTTGTCGGATGCGTGCTTGCGTTGCCGCGCCCGGTCGGGCAGCCGGTCGACGTACGGGCCGTAGCCGATCAGGTCGTCGGCCTCGGCGATCGCAGCGCGGACCTGTGGCGTCATCCACTCGGGTCCGGCCGGCCCGAGGCCTACAACCGTTACTGAGCCCTCGGTGGTCTTGATGCGCTCAGCAGCGGGCAGCGGGTTGTTGATCGGGCTGGGGAGCAGCGCGAGAGAGAAGTACGGCACGGTGTCCGGGTCGACGTCCTTGAGCGGGGCAGTGCGCTGGGCGTCCGTGGTCGCCCGCTCGACGTACCAGGCCTCTTCGGCCCGGCCCGACTGCTCAAATGCCTCCCGTACTCCGGTGAAGGTCCTCCCCAGCTTCATCACCGCCGCCGCATCCGTGGTGCGCAGCCGCTCAGCCAGTACGTCGGGCGGCAGCGTGCCCGGCAGGATGGTCAGGATCTCGTCGCGCTCGCACAGCGGCCGACCGAGCACAGCAGCAGCCGCGCTCACCGAGGTCACGCCTGGCACGACCTCACAGTCGTAGCGATCGGTCAGCCGCTTGTGCATGTGCATGTAGGAGCCGTAGAACAACGGATCGCCCTCGGCCAGTACGACGACATTGCGGCCGGCATCGAGATGCGCGGCCAGCCGGGCAGCGCACTCGGCGTAGAAGTCGTCCATCGCGCCCTGGTAGCCACCCGGATGATCAGTGGTCTCCGTGGTCAGCGGATAGCGGAGCAGCTCCTCGAGCTGCCCCTCCCGCAGGTACGGCGCTGCCACCGACCGCGCGATGCTGCGGCCGTGCCGGGCCGCGTGGTACGCGACGACGTCCGCCTCGCCGATCAGCCGGGCCGCCTTCACGGTCACGAGTTCGGGGTCGCCCGGGCCGAGCCCGACCCCCCAGAGCCGTCCGGTCATTCGTCCTCGCTCGCGATCGCGTTGATGGCGGCAGCCGTGATCGCGCTGCCACCCCGTCGGCCCCGCACGACCAGGTACTCCAGCCCCAGGTCGTTGCCGGCCAGTGCCTCCTTGGACTCCGCGGCGCCGATGAACCCGACCGGAATCCCCAGTACCGCGGCAGGCCGCGGCGCGCCGTCGCGGATCAGCTCGAGCAGCCGGAACAACGCGGTCGGAGCGTTGCCGATAGCAACCACCGATCCGGCCAGCTGATCGGTCCACAGATCGAGCGCTGCGGCGCTCCGCGTCGTACCCAGTTGCTTGGCCAGCTCAGGCACCGACGGATCGCTCAGCGTGCAGACGACCTCGTTGTCCGCCGGCAGCCGCTTGCGGGTCACCCCGGCCGCGACCATCGCCGCGTCACACAGGATCGGCGCACCCGCCTGCAGCGCAGTCCGGGCGGCCTTCACCACACCGGGGGACCAGGCGAGATCCTGCACCAGATCGGTCATCCCGCAGGCGTGGATCATCCGCACCGCGACCTGCGCGACGTCACCAGGCAGCCCGTCGAGCGCAGCCTCACCGCGAATCGTCGCGAACGACCGGCGATAGATCTCGGCGCCATCCGTCACGTACTCGTACTGCTCACTCACTGTGCCGCCCTCACTTCGTCAACGTCCATCGCGACCCCGTCCACCGAGTAGCCGCCCTCCGCCAGCGCCAGCACATCCACGAACTCCCCACCAGGCCGCCCGCACCGCCGCTCACACCCGGACCAGTGCACCATCCGCCGCCCAGCGCCCCACCCCGGTACTACGCGCCGCGCATCTCCGCGCACGTCGGCCAGCGCCTTCGCACATCCCGGCCGCCCCGCACACGAGGTCACCCCGTTCCACGGCGACCCCGCCTCCAGCACCAGCCCAAGCCTGGTCAGTCGCCGCACAGCACCGTCGACATCGTCCACCCGCCCCACAACCACGCTGCGCCAAGGGGTAACCCGCAGCTCCTCACCAACCTCCGCGAGCGCCAGAGCCTGCTCAGCCTCAAGCACCCCCAACGGAACCCCCGCAACCAACCCGGCCCCGCCGTCCCGTCTTCTAAAAACACCAGCCTCCGCCGGCCCGGCCCCCACCGTCCCACCCGCACCCGAGGCGTCACCACCTACCCCGCGCCCTGCCGACCACAACTGCGTCTGACCTGCCGACTCCACCCGCTCCAGCACCAGCCGCGGACCATCCGACAGCTCCCCAAGCCGCCAAGCATCACCACGCTCAACCAAGAACGCCTCAGCCAGAGCAACCATCACCTCAGCCACCCGCTCAACCGCCACCACAACCCCAGTAGCAACCCCCGCGAGCACCAACTCCCCACTCGCCCCGTCAACCATCCGCACCGCAACATCAGCCTCGACCGACGCCAGATCCCCACGCCCGTCATCCAGCGCAAACAAGAACCGCCCCGGCAACTCAGCCAACCCCGCCCGCGCACACAACAACTCGTCCAGCTCACGAGCCACCGGCAGCACATCACACCGGCCAACCCCATCAAGCCCCGACAGCGGCGACGCCAAGATGTTCCGCACCCGCTCATGACTGAGCGACGGCAACAACCCAGCCGCATACAACCGATCCGACAACTCCACCGGCGCCCCAGCCTTCAGCGCCCTGAGCTGCACATTGGCCCGCGAAGTGAGCTCCAGGTGACCATCACCGAGCTCCACCGCCGCACCGACCAGCACCCGCAGCTGCGAAGGGCTCAGCACCCCGCCGGGCAGCCGCACCCGTGCCAGTCCGCCGTCGGCGGCCTCGTGCACGGCCAGCACGCCCGGACAGCGGTCCGGCACAGTTCTTTCACGAGGCCCCACGGCCGTGATGCTACTTCCCGGCGGGAATCCGCCCCCGGCCGACCGGTCCGGCGACCGGTCAGCCGCGGCGCGGCCGACCGGTCAGCCGCTGCGCGACGCAGTACGGGTCAGAGGTGCTGGTGCGGGTGCTCGGGGGAGCGGTTCTGGAACGACAGGATGCCGGGGTTGCGGATCCGGCCGCCCTCGATCTCGATGGCGCGCTGGATCGTGGTGTCGGCGTGCCAGGCCTCCGGGCCGTCGAGCACGGTCCGCAGGTAGGGCAGCAGGGCCTCGCTGATCTCCCAGGTGGCCGAGTTCCACAGGTACGACGGGGTGTGGTCGACGCCGTAGTACGTGACGTTGTGACCGACCGTGAAGGTGGGCTCGGCGAAGGTGGTCGGCCGGGCCCAGCTGAACCCCATCCCCAGGTCGCAGGAGACGTCGACGATCAGGCTGCCCGGCGCGAACTGGGCCAGGTCCTCCTCGATCAGGAAGGTCAGCGGCGCGTCCGGGTCCTGCAGCACGCAGTTCACGACGATGTCGTGCTCGGCCAGGAAATCGGCCAGCGGCACCCGGCCGGGATCGGTCAGCGCGTAGCTGCGGCGCGGGCCGGAGCTGTCGTCGTCCGCGTCGTCGTGGTCGAACTGGATCATCCGGGCCGAGTGGATCGGTGAGCTGACCGCGGTGACGCCGCGGCCGGTCAGGATGTCGACGTCGTGGATCCCGTGCGCCGACAGCGCGGTCACCGCGCCGCGGGCGGTGGCGCCGAAGCCGATCACGGCGGCGTTCAGCTTGCGGCCGTAGTCGCCGGTCGAGCCGATCATCTCCAGCGCGTGCAGCACCGAGCAGTAGCCGGCCAGCTCGTTGTTCTTGTGGAAGACGTGCAGGTTGAACCGGCCGTCCTCGGTCCAGTGGTTCATCGCCTCGAAGGCGATCAGGGTGAGGTCGCGGTCGATCGCGAGCTGGGTCACCTTGTCGTCCTGGACGCAGTGCGGCCAGCCCCAGAGCACCTGGCCGGAGCGCAGCTCGGCCAGGTCCTCGGGTTGCGGCTTGGGCAGCAGTACGACGTCGGTCCTGGCGATCAGCTGTTCCCGGTCGAGGACGCCGGCTACGGACCGGGACAGCTCGGCGTCGGAGATCCCGAACTGTTCGCCGTACCCGGACTCCAGGTAGATCCGCTGTTGCAGATCCTCGTCGATACGCTCGAAATGGTGCGGATGGATCGGCAGCCGGTGCTCGTTCTCCTTGCGAGAACGGCCGACGACGCCGAGAGTTAACTGGTCCACGATCGGCCCCTTTGGTTACCGCCTGTTTAGCACATCACAGCTGACAGCCAGGTCCACAGGATCATCCGGAAGTAGATGATCCTGGCTAGGATGATCGGTATGGCCGAGACTCCGTTACGTACCGTGCCGGACCTGACCGGGCTGCTCAAGCATGCCGGTCACGTGCTGGAGACCCAGCTGACCGCGGCCCTCGCCGAGGTCGGACTGACCCCGCGGATGCAGTGCGTACTGCTCTACGCGCTCGAGGGTGAGCGGACCCAGATCCAGCTGGCCGAGCTCGCCTATCTCGACAAGACCACCATGGTCGGCACCGTGGACGCCTTGGAGAAGGCCGGTTTCGCCGAGCGCAAGCCGTCGCAGACCGACCGCCGGGCGCGGATCATCGCCGTCACGCCACATGGCGCCGAGGCGGCCGCGGAGGGGCAGCGGATCGTCGACCGCGTGCACGGTGAAGCACTGGCCGCCCTCGCCGCCTCGCAGCGCAAGCCCTTCGCCGACGCACTCGCCGAGCTTGTCGGTGGCCACCTGGCCACCCCCGTCGAAGCCCAGCCGGTACGCCGTGCACGGCAGCGCTTATGATCCGCTAAAAGATCGTCTACTACAAAACTATCTGCTAACGTCTCTCTTGTCCTGCCCGCCGGCGACAAGGAGACGCCCGATGACCACCACGACCGCGCCGCCCCGAGCCCGAGCGCTCGCCGTGCTCTGCGTCATGCAGCTGATGATCATCCTCGACGGGACCGTCGTGACGGTCGCGCTGCCGACCATCCAGAGCGACCTCGGCTTCTCGCAGGCCGGCCTCGCCTGGGTGATGAACTCCTACCTGATCGCCTTCGCCGGCCTGCTCCTGCTGGCCGGCCGGATCGGCGACCTGATCGGCAGCAAGCGGGTCTTCGTCGCCGGCCTGGCTGTTTTCACAGCGGCCTCCCTGCTCTGCGGCCTCGCGACCACCTCCGAGCTGCTGCTCGCCGGTCGCTTCCTGCAAGGCGTCGGCGGCGCCCTGGCGTCCGCAGTGATCCTCGGCATGATCGTCGGCCTCTACCCGGCGCCGGGCGACCAGGCGCGAGCGATGGGCGTCTACGGCTTCACGTCGGCCAGCGGCGCCTCGATCGGGCTCATCCTCGGCGGTGTGATCACCCAGACCGTCGGCTGGCACTGGTCGTTCCTGATCAACGTCCCGATCGGCGTGGTCTCGCTGGTGCTCGCGCTGCGGCTTCTGCGGACCCAACCTGGTCTCGGCCTCAGCAAAGGCGCTGACGTCCTGGGCGCAGTCCTGGTGACCGCTGGCCTCTCACTGGCCGTCTACACGATCGTCCAGACCGCCGAGCCGACCGCAGCCCTGCCCCGAACCCTCCTGCTGGCCGCTGTCTCGCTAGTACTCCTTGCAGGCTTCGTACTACGCCAAGCCCGCGCCACCCAGCCCCTGCTGTCCCTGCACATCTTCCGCAATTCCCAAGTGACTCTGTCCAACCTGGTCGTCGTCCTGCTGTTCGCCGCAGGCTTCGGCTTCCAGTTCATGACCGCCCTCTACCTGCAACGAGTACTGGGCTTCGACTCCCTTCAGACCGGCCTGGCCTTCCTCCCCGCACCGATCCTCGGCGCAGTGATGTCCCTGTTCCTCGGGCCGCGCCTGATCGCCCACTTCGGCAGTCGCCCGATCCTGCTGGCCGGACTCGCCGCCCTCCTCGCAGCGCTCCTGCTGATGAGCCAGGCGCCGGTCCACGGCTCCTACCTGACCAATGTCGTCACCCCACTCCTCCTGGTCGGTGCCGGGACCGGTGTGGCGATCCCGGCAGCGATCATGCTCGCCATGTCCGGTGCGGAGCCGACTGATGCCGGCCTGACATCCGGCCTCAACAACACGGCCCAGCAAGCCGGAGCAGCAGTCGGTACTGCGGTACTGGCGACCCTGGCCGCGTCGCGCACCGCAGTACAGGTCTCGGCCGGGGCAGATCCGGTCGCCGCGTTGCGCGACGGGTACAGCGTGGCGTTCGTTGCCGCGTCGGCCTTTGTCCTCGCGGCACTGGTCGTCGGTACCGCGCTGTTGCTGCGCTACCGTGGTCGGCCGTGAGCATGACGAGAAATCCCGACCGGCTGGTGCTGTTCACCGACGCGGTGGTGGCGATCGCCGTCACGCTGCTGATCCTGCCGCTGGTCGAGGTGGTCACCGAGTCGCAGAGCGAGGGCCTGGACGCCCGGGCGGTGATCACCGAGCACGAGCCGCAGATCTACGGCTTCCTGCTGAGCTTCGTGGTGATCTCCCGGTTCTGGCTGATCCACCACTCGATCTTCGAGCACGTGAAGGCCTACAACACCCGGCTGATCCAGCTGAACATGCTCTGGCTGCTCTGCATCGTGGTGCTGCCGTTCCCGACCGAGATCGTCGGCACCTACCCGAGCACGCGGTTCACCGCCGGGGTCTACATCGGCACGTTGCTTGCCCTGAGCATCTGCCAGCTGGGACTGACGCTGCTGATCCGCAACCACAAGGAGCTCGAGCAGGAGTCGAACCCGGTCACCCGCAACGAGGTGATCGGCGCCTGCGGCTTCACCGGCCTCACCACGGTGGCCTTCCTGCTCGCCGCGTTCGTGCCCGGGGTGCGGTTCTACGCGCTCCTGCTGCTGATCCTGACCGCGTTCGACACCAAGATCGTTGCGTGGTTCAGCAAGAAGAGCGCGTAGGGACCGTTAGAGGCCGGCCCAGAAGGAGCAGTGGTGTTCGCTGCTCAGGTTGACCCGCTTGATGCCTCCCTGGTCACTCGGCGCCAGTGAGAGCCCTCTGACTTCACCTCTGCCGGCCGGTGCCCAATGGGGTCGCCCGACACCGTTGGGGTCGCCGGTACGGGCGAACGCCGTCCAGTAGTCGATCATCTGCTCCGACAGCCGCTGCTGTGTCGCAGTCAACGGGAACTCGTACCCACCAAGGCTGAACAGGTACGGCAACTCCACCGCATGCGCAGCGCCTTGTCCCGGTTGAGCCAGCGGCGAGTGCTTGTCCGCGAACTCGTACGCGTACACAGGCACCTTCCGAGCCGCCTGCTGATCATTGGCGACCTGCGTGCACGACCAGACCCGATCCGTCGTCACCGCAGTCCAAGCAGCCGCCGCAGTCCCGTACTGCGCGAGTGGGTACTCACGCAGTACCTTCCGGGCGTCCTTGGCGCCGACCATGTCGGTCACCAGTCGCGGGTAGTCCGCATCCGTGAGCACGCCACCGTTGAATGCGCTCAACCAGGCCGATGCCTCGTCGTGGTTGTTCCCCGACAGCATAGGCACCCGGTGGAACAGCCCAGCCTTCATCGCCTTAGCCGGGTTCAACGGCAACACCGCGGTACCGCCGTACGCCGGCTGGGTGAACTGCAACGTGTCCGCAACCAGTACTGCTGGATCAGTCGCGCGCAGGCACTCCAAAGTCTGCTGACCCGGTTTGCACTGCAATTGCTTGCCAGCAGCCCACTCCTTGCCGGTCCGCTGCACAGCGCTCTGCGAGACCCACGGCGAGTCAGCCGCCTGTCCCGGGTACTGGCTGCTGCGCGGCCAGTTGAAAGCGCAGGAGCCGCTCTGCATGACCGCCTTCGCGAACAGGCCAGTAGCGGTCGGTGAGGTGAGCTGTGCGCACACACTCATACCGCCTGCTGATTCGCCTGCCACAGTGACGTTGCGCGGGTCGCCGCCGAAGGCCCGGGCGTTCCGCTGGACCCAGCGAAGCGCTGCTTGCTGGTCCTGGATGCCGTAAGTGCCGGAGCCGGGCAGCCCGGGGTATCCGAAGAAGCCGAAGATCCCCAGCCGGTAGTTGACCGTCACCACGACCACATCGCCGCGGGCAGCCAGCTTCGACGCCTCGTAGCTGTTCCCGGCGCCGGAGAAGAAGCCGCCGCCGGGGATCCACACGATGACGGCGCGGGGCTTGGCCGACTGCTGCTTGGGCGTGGTGACGTTCAGGTAGAGGCAGTCCTCGTTGGTGGAGCCGCCGGGTGCTTCGGGGTTGTCCTGTTGTGGGCAAGCGCTGGAGAGGTTCGTTGCGTCCCGGACTCCTGCCCAGGGCTTCACGGGTTGCGGTGACTTCCAGCGCAGCGCCTGCACCGGCGGAGCGGCGTACGGGATGCCGTTGAAGACCTTGCTGGTGTCGGTGGTGTGCCCCCGCAGGAGTCCGGCGTCGGTGCGTACTACGTCCGGCTCGGCCGCAGTCGCTTTGTTGACAAGGAGTCCGGCCGGCAGCAGCGCGAGCGCCGCTGCCAGCCGGACGGTCTTACGGAGATTTGTCTTCATGCCTTGCAGCCTCGGCCAGGTCCTACTGGACCGGCTTCGGCCGCCCGGCTAGTTCCTCTACACCTTTGGTCTAACCCTCAGCAGTAGAGGTTGTTGCCCGGCGCGACGCCCAGGGTCTGGGTGAAGCGCTGGTAGGCATCGACCCGGGCCTGGACCTGGCCGGGGTTGCCGCCGTTGCACTCGATCGATCCGTTGATGCTGCGGATCGTCTCACCGAAGCCGGCGCCGTTGACGATCGCGTTGTGCGGCGTCATCGTGCCCGGACCGCTCTGGGTGTTCCAGTACCAGAGGCTGGCCTTCCACGAGACGGTCGCGTTCTGCTCGACCTGGTAGGGGTTTCCGAGCAGGTCGATGCCGAGGTAGTCACCGGCGGCCTTGTAGTTGAAGTTGTGGCTCAGCTGCAGCGGACCGCGGCCGTAGTACGCGCGCTGACCGGCCGGGCAGCCGTACGGGAGCTCCGGGTGGCAGTAGTTCCCGTAGACGGCCTCGTTGATCTCCTTGATGTAGACCAGCCCGCCGGTCTCGTGGTTCACGTTGGCCAGGAAGGCGGCGGCTTCGCGCTTCTTCATGGCGTCGTCACCGGTGGTGGTGAAGCCCGGGAAGGCCGCGGCGGCGCTGACCAGGCCGGCGTAGGTGTAGAACGAGTTCCGGCCCGGGAACATCGAGTTGAACTGCGACTCGCTCACCGGGAAGCTGCCGGCCGGCGGAGTACCGCCGCCGTTGCAGGTGTACGGGTCCCAGAACCAGGTGCTGACGGTCGGGTCGTAGCCCGGGTTGTCGTGTTCGGCGATGTAGTACGCGCCGTTGTACTTCACGATGTTGCCGGTCACGTAGTTGGCGCCGGCGACCCAGTTCGGGTAGTTGCAGGCCGGTGCGGGATCCCCACCGCCGCTACAGGTGAACGGGTCCCAGAACCAGGTGCTGATGATCGGGTCGTAGCCCGGGTTGTCGTGCTCGGCGATGTAGTACTGGCCGTTGGTGTACTTGACGATGTTGCCGGTGACGTAGTTGCCGCCGGCCACCCAGTTGGGATAGTTGCAGGCCAGGGTGGCGGTGGTCGTGGCCGGGGTGTCGACCCGGGCGTCGGCGGGGGCGGTGACCAGCAGGGAGAGCAGCACTCCGGCGGCCGCGAGGACCGGTAGAGCGCGCGCGAAACGGGGGATCCTCATGGCGGGACTCCTCTGTCCTGACCAGGGCACGTAGGGACGGCGCCGGGGTCATGTGGGGGCGGTGGACGAGTGGCTCGGTCAGGCTAGAACCGCTGGTCCGGCGAGGAGAAGAGCGCCCGCTCTGGACTTCCTAAAGATCCTTTGGTAATTCTGTCGGTACGCGGCGCATTAAATAGGTATCCATGATCCAGCCCTTGCGCCGACGCGCTTCCGCACGCCGTTCGACGATCTCCTCGGCCACCTCCGCCAGCGGTCCGGCGATCAGCATCTCGTCCGGTGTGCCCAGGTAGGCGCCCCAGTAGATGTCGGCCTTCTGATCGGTGTGCTCGGTGAAGGCGGTCTGCGCGTCGAGCATCACCACCACGTCGTCGACCTGGTCCGGCCAGCTCTTCGCCAGCCGCCGGCCGGTGGTGATCTGGACCGGCCGGCCGACCTGGTTGAGGCCGATCCGGTGCCGGGCCGCGAGCGCGGAGACGCTGCTGATCCCCGGGATCACCTCGATCTCGAAGGTCAGCTCGCCGCGGGCGAGGATGTCGTCCAGGATCGCCAGCGTGGAGTCGTAGAGCGACGGGTCGCCCCAGACCAGGAAGGCCCCGACCTGGCCGTCCTGGAGTTCGGCGGCGATCAGGTCCGCGCAGACGTCCGCCCGCCGCCGGCGCCAGTCGTCCACCGACTCGACGTACGCGTCGCTGCGGCGGTCCCGTTCGGGATCCTGCCCGAAGACGACCCGGTACTCGCGCTCGCCGGCGTGCTCGCGCAGGATCTCCGACCGTACGTCGACCAGTTGCTGCTTGACCTCGCCCTTGTCGAGCACGAAGAACACGTCGACCTGGTTCAGTGCCTTCACGGCCTGGATCGTGACGTGATCCGGATTGCCGGCGCCGACCCCGATCACCTTCATTTCCCTCATGGCGCCGAGGGTAGTGGGGGCCTGTGGTTGGCCGTCCGGCCGGTGACTGCTAATTTGAAAGTAACTTCGTCGTCGAGAGGTCACCGTGCCCACTGCGGAAGAAATGCTCAGTACCGCGTCCGTGGTTGCGCTGGGCACCTGCCTGGGCGCGGTCGCCCCCTCGCTGGAGCTCACTGCCGTCAAAGCGGCACCCGAGCACTTGGCCGGCCTGGCATTCAGCGAGCGTGGGCGACTCGTCCGTGACGCCTTGCTCGCCGACCTGCCACCTGGGTACGCGCCGATCGAGAAGGTCTTCCGCGCCGCGCTCGACGACCCTCATTTCACGGGCTGGATGATCTGGCCGGTCACCGAGGCGGTCGCAGTACGGGCCACTGAGGCGGGGGAGTTCGAGGCTGGGCTGGAACTGCTGTCGGAGCTGACCTCGCGGTTGACCGGGGAGTTCGCGCTGCGCACTTTCCTGACGGCAGATCTGGACCGAACCCTCGCGGTGGTCACCCAGTGGACCGATCATCCTGACGAGCACGTGCGCCGCCTCGCGAGCGAAGGCACCCGGGCGCGGCTGCCGTGGGCGAAACGCGTCCCCGGCCTGATCGAGCGGCCGGACGTGACGCGGCCGATCCTCGAAGCGCTGCGGCGCGACGAATCGGAGTACGTACGACGCTCTGTCGCCAATCACCTGAACGACCTCAGCCGCCTCGACCCGGCCCTGGCCGTCGCGATCGCGGGCGACTGGCTGGCCTCACCTGCGCCGACCACCGAGCGCCTCGTGCGGCACGCGCTTCGTACCTTGATCAAAGCCGCGGACCCAGGAGCCCTTGCTTTGCTGGGGTTTCAGCCGCCCATCGGACTCGTGGTCGACGGGCCGCTGATCGCAGTACCGGCGGTGGCGGTGGGGGAGTCGCTGGCGTTCGAGTTCAGCGCGCACAACCAGGGTGCCGAATCGTTGCGCTTGGCAATCGACTACGTGGTCCACCACGTGAAGGCGAACGGCACGCTCGCGCCGAAGGTCTTCAAGCTGACCACCCGGACGCTCGCGCCGGGGGAGTCGGCGACGATCGCCAAACTGCACTCGTTCAAGCCGATCTCCACCCGCCGGTACTACGCCGGCGAGCACGCGCTGGAGCTGCAGATCAACGGCCGGAGCTTCGGCCGCTCCACCTTCACCCTTTCCACTCACCCACCGGGAGATCGCGCCTAGTGGACCCCGTCCAGCCATGAGGTGACCGCGCGGTACGCCGTGGCCTTGGGCCCGGCCTGACTGAGAAACACGTCGTGGCGCGCGTCAGGAATCACCACGACGGTGGTGTGCGCCCCGAGCCGCGGCGCCCAGCGGGCGATCTGCTGGACGTCCAGGACAGTGTCCGCGCGGTCGATGGCGTCGATGTACGTGCGCGAGAAGTGGGTCCTCTCGGAGTGCAGGACGAGCGTCGGCACGCCGACCTCGATGCCCTGGTGGACCTTGCGGTGAGCCCGGCGGACGGCGTTCAGCCAGCCGACGGTGACCGGGAAACCCTTGATCGGCTTCAAGGTCGTGTCGAAGTCCCACTCACCGGTGCCGGTGACGTGAATCGAGCTTCCGTACGCGCCGGGCGGAGCCGGCAACACGCGCTGCGGGATGACGCGGGAGAGCGGGACCAGCGCCCAGGTGATCGGACCGCGGAGCATCGCACTGCCTTGCTGGTCGAGCCAGGGACTGTTGAGCACCAGCGCGTCGATGGCGCTGGTCTGCCCGTTGCGGCGGCGTCGATCCAGCCAGAGCGGCACGATCAGCCCGCCCGTCGAGTGGGCGACAACCGTGATCGGCAGGCCCGGGTGTTCGGCGGCGACGAGGTCGAGGCTCCGGTCGAGCTCGTTGTCGTAGAAGGCCAGGTCGGAGACGTAGTGAGCGGTCTGACCGGGGCGGCGGGCGCGGCCGCATTTGCGCAGGTCGACCGCATAGAAGGCCGAGCCGCGATCGGTGAAGAAGTCGGCCAGCTCGGTCTGGAAGAAGTAGTCGGCGAACCCGTGCACGTAGAGCACCACGCGGCGGGGCTCGCTCGGCGCGGTACGGCGTACCAGGGTCGCCTCGACCTCGCCCTGCCCGTCCGGATCGATGCCGAGGGCAATGGTGTGCTGCTGGTAGTCGTCGCCGAGCAGGTCGGGCTTCCAGGTGAACGTCATCGGCTTCCTTCTCGAGCGATCGGGCTGATTCCGGCGATGGCCAGCTGGAAGAGGCGAGTGGCTTCGGCCTCGGGGTCGGGGTAGTTCTCGGTGGCCAGGATGATGCCGACGATCAGCGTGATCAGTTCGGCGATGGTGACGTCGGCCGCCACCGCCCCATCCTGTACTGCGCGCTGCAGCAGCGGGTTGCCGGCGTCTTCCATCGCGGCCGCGCAGCTGTTGCCGTGGATCGGGTCGGCCGCCACCTCGCTGTCATAGCCCAGCGCTGCGGCCAGGCCACGGGAGGAGACCGAGTAGTCGACGACGGCCTGCAGCCACTCCAGCAGCGCGTCTCGGCTGTCGCCCTTGCCGGTCAGGTCGTGGGCGCGGTCGCACAGCGCCTCGATCCGCGACTTGGAGACCGCCTCCAGCAGTACGCGGCGAGTGGGGAAGTGCCGGCGAACGGTGGCTGAGCCGACTCCCGCAGTACGGGCTATTTGTTCCAGCGAGGCCGCGGCACCGTGGACGGCCACCTCGTCGGCGGCCACCTCGAGGATGCGCGCGTAGTTGCGCCGGGCATCGGCACGTTGCTGGTCGGGCATGACGTCATCCTCTCCGATCCGGGCTTGCTAAGTGGTGGGCCCCGCCATATCGTAGCGGAAGAGAAGCGGCGGGCCCCGCCGTTTAGTACCCTGAGGAGCAGCAAGGCTACGGAATCCACCCTTGTCCTGGTCACCGGTGCCACCGGCAAGCAAGGCGGCGCCACCGCGCGAGCCCTGCTGGCGGCAGGCGTTCCGGTCCGCGCGCTGGTGCGCGACCCGTCCACCGACCGCGCCAAAGCCGTCGAGGCGCTAGGCGCGGAGTTGGTCACGGGCGACCTGCTCGACCGCGATTCCGTGATCGCAGCAGCCAAGGGCGCTCGCGCCGTCTTCTCCGTGCAGATGCCCGCGTTCACCGGCGAGGGCTTCGACCACGCCGGAGAGGTTGCCCAAGGCACCAATCTGGTCGAGGCCGCGCAGGCGGCCGGTGTCCGGCAGTTCGTGCACACCTCGGTCACCGGGGCCGGTCAGCACACTCAGGAGCCTGGCTGGGCCGAAGGCCGCTGGGCGTCGGCGGAACCGACCATGACCGCCAAGGCCGCGATCCAGGACCTGGTCCGGGAGGCCGGCTTCCAGCACTGGACCCTGCTCAAGCCCGGCTTCTTCATGGAGAACTTCTTCCCCTCCGTCCGGTTCCTCTTCCCGCGCGGCATCGAGGGCGGCCTGGTGAGCGTCCTGAATCCAGAGACGAAGGTGTCCTTGGTCGCGGTGGACGACATCGGCGCGGCAGCCGCCGCGGCCTTCACCGCACCGGAGAGGTTCCATCAGGTCGAGCTGGAACTGGCCAGCGACTACCTGTCGATGACGGAGATCGCCGAGGTGTTGTCCCGGGCGCTGGGCGCGCAACTCTCGGCGCCGGACCTGAACGAGGAGCAGGCGCTCGCCGCCGGGATGCCGGAGATGGGCGCCTCGCACGAGCGCCTGAACGTGACGGGCATGCCCGCGCGTCCGGAGTACGCGAGGGAGCTCGGGATCTCGCTCACCAGCTTCGACGACTGGGCGCAGCTGAACCTGCACCCAGACGCCTGAGCACTACTCCTCGGCGCCGGGCTTGCCCTCGCGCCACTCGCGCTCGAACGGGAGACGCCAGGCGTGCGGCGCGATCAGCTGGTGGATCGCGTTCGGTCCCCAGGTGCCGGGGGCATAGGTCTTGACCGGCGGCGGGTCCTCCAGGAGCAGGGTGGAGTTCTCCCAGAGTGACTCGATGCCCTCGGCGGTGGTGAACAACGTGTGGTCACCGCGCATCGCGTCCAGGATCAGCCGCTCGTAGGCCTCCAGTACGTCGCCCGCCGTCGCCGTCTCCTGGGTCGAGAACTGCATCGACAACTTCTCCAGCCGCATCCCCGGGCCGGGGCGCTTGCCGTAGAAGGACAGCGAGACCCGGGACGAGTCGGCCAGGTCGAAGGTCAGGTGGTCCGGGCCCTGCGAGCCGACCCCGGAGCCGGCCGGGAACATCGTCTTCGGCGCCTCCTTGAAGGCGATCGAGATGATCCGCATCCCCTCGGCCATCTTCTTGCCGGTGCGCAGGTAGAACGGCACCCCGGCCCAGCGCCAGTTGTCGATCCCGACCTTCATCGCGATGAAGGTCTCGGTGTCGGAGTCGCGGGCGACGCCCTCCTCGCCGCGGTAGCCGCCGTACTGGCCGCGGACCACGTCGGTCGGCTGGATCATCAGCATCGACCGGAAGACCTTGTTCTTCTCCTCCGAGATGGCCCGCGGCTCCAGCGCGGTCGGCGGCTCCATCGCCACGAACGCCAGCACCTGCAGGACGTGCGTGACCACCATGTCCTTGAACGCGCCGGTCGGCTCGTAGAAGGTGGCGCGCTGGTCCAGGCCGAGCGACTCGGGGATGTCGATCTGGATGTGGTCGATGAAGTTGCGGTTCCAGATCGGCTCGAACAGCCCGTTGGCGAACCGGAAGGCGAGGATGTTCTGCGCCGCCTCCTTGCCGAGGAAGTGGTCGATCCGGAAGATCTGCGACTCGTCGAAGGTCTCGTGCACGAAGTCGTTCAGCTCGATCGCCGACTCCAGGTCGTCGCCGAACGGCTTCTCCATCACCACCCGGGCCCGGTCGACCAGGTCGGCGTCGCGCAGCATCTGGATCACCGAGCGGGCGGCCTTCGGCGGCACCGACAGGTAGTGCAGCCGGCGCACGTCCGGCCCGAGCACGACCTCGGCCGTCTTCACCGCGGCCGCGAGCGCGTCCGGGCCCTCCTTGGTCGAGACGTAGACCAGCCGGTCGGAGAACTGCGCCCACTCCTCCTCGGTGATCTTGTGCGTGCCGTAGGTGTCCACCGCGAGCCGTGCCCGGGCCCGGAACTCGTCGGTGGTCAGCTCCTCCATCGCCGTCCCGATGATCCGTACGTCGGGAGCGAACCGGTTCTGCTGCAGGTAGGCCAGCCCCGGCAGCAGCTTGCGCTTGGCCAGGTCGCCGGTCGCCCCGAACAACACGATCACATGCGGCGCCAACGGCTCCGGATCACGCCGCGAAGGCCGCGAACCAGGCGCCGGGTAGGCGATCGTCTGAGTACGGGAATCGGTCATTCTGAGTCCTCCTGGCGACGACCGGCCGGCAACGCCCTCAGTGTAGGCGCGCCGTGTTACGACAAGCCTGCATAGGCGGCCATCACGAGGCTCAGTCCTCGTTCGTCGCCGAAGGGACCTTCTTCCAGCATCTGGTTCATCGCGTAGGCGACGGTCAGGCGTTGCTTCAGGTCGACCAGGACGAGTGAGCCGCCCCAGCCGCCCCAGGTGCAGATGCTGTCCTGCATCAGGCTGTAGCCCATCCCGTAGCGGACCTTACGGCGTAGTACCTCGTCGTCGCCGAAGAACTGCTCGTCCAGCACTCGCCGGCAGCCGGCCTCCGACAGCAACCGCACGCCTCGCGCCTGGCCGCCGTTGGCCAGCACCGACTGGACCGCCGCGATGGATCGCGCGTTGCCGAAGCCGCTCGCCGACGGAATGTCCGCCCGCCGCCAGGCCTTCGTGTTGGCGACCTCGGCCGGCATCGGCGGATTGGCCTCACCGTGCGGGATGTAGTTGGGCGCGCGAGTCAGCGCCGGAATGATCGGCGCCACCCGATGATCGTGCTCAGCGGGCAGCCCCAGGTGGAAGTCGGCCCCGAGCGGCCCGGCGACCTCCTCGGCGAAGAAGACCCCGAGACCGCGGCCCGTGATGCGGCGGACCACCTCGCCGAGCAGATACCCCTGAGTCATCGAGTGGTACGCACCCACAGTGCCCGGCTCCGACCGCAGCTCCTGCGCGGCCAGCAGCTCCGTCATCAGCGACCAGTCGTAGAGCTGCTCGGTCCGCAACGGCTCAACCCAGGTTGACAGTCCCGAGGTGTGCCCGAGCACCTGCCGCACCAGCACCTTTTCCTTGCCCGCGGCACCGAACTCGGGCCAGTACCGCGCCACCGGCGCATCCAGGTCGAGCACGCCACGGTCGGCGAGGATCAGGGCACACAACGCGGCCATCGTCTTGGTGGTCGACCAGACACAGGTGATCGTGTCCCGCTCCCACGGCCGGGTGCGCTGCGCGTCGGCGTACCCGCCCCACAGATCAACTACCGGCTCATCCCCGACAAACACAGCGACAGAGGCACCAACGTCCTGCCCGTCGAGACAGACAGCCAGAGCCTCCCGCACTGCGTTGAACCGCTGGTCGCAGTCCCCGTGGATCTCGGCCATGGCGCCTGTCGAACCCCCATACATGACGGTGGGCGATTCAGCCTCACGTTTCCGCGAGAATGAACCGCCCAGATCGATCGCGCGCCCCCGGCAGGATTCGAACCTGCGCACCCGCCTCCGGAGGGCGGTGCTCTATCCCCTGAGCTACGGGGGCTCAGGAACGAGCAGAACTTTAGCAGGGATTTCGGGCGGGGTTTGCACGGGGGAGACCCTGACCTGTCCCTGGTGCTTCCGCGCGGCGGGATCTCCGGTGTGCCGGCAGGCGTCATAGTGGTCGTAAGTCCAAGCACTGAAAGGAAAACGACTCATGGCTAGCTCTTTGGTCCGTCCGTCCAGCGGTCGCTGGTTCGGTGGTGTCTGTGCGGGACTCGCGCGCCGGTTCAACATGTCGCCGAACACGGTCCGGCTGATCTTCGTGGTCAGCTGCCTGCTGCCCGGCCCGCAGATCCTGCTCTACATCGCGCTGTGGTTGCTGATGCCGTCGGAGCGCTGACGCGGGTGGCATGAAACCCTGCTCCCCATGAGAGCGGGTCTGGTGGTCGCCGTGGCGCTGAGCCTGGTGCCCTTGCTGAGCGGCTGCCAGGTCGGCCCCGCGGAGCCGGGGCCGGCCGAGATCCGGACCGGCCCGCCGCCGTGGGACGCGCCGCGCGACGCGGTCTCGTACGTCGACAAGGCGGGGTTCGAGCGGTTGCCGCTCGACTTCAGCGGGCCGGCGCCGTACTCGGTGCAGTTGCTGGTCAGCGTCGACGGCAAACCGGTGCAGATCCCGGCGGACATCGGCGTCGACCGGGTCCGCGCCGAGCAGGCGGCGATCCACACCCACGGCACCGACGGGGTGGTGTTCGTGGAGGCGAAGACGAAGGCCGAACGTCCCACCTTGAACCAGTTCTTCACCCTCTGGGGAGTCCGGTACGACGCCCGCTGCCTGGCCGACGCCTGCGGCTCGCTGACCGTCCGGGTGAACGGCGAACCGGCCGCCTGGGACACCAAACTCCCGCGCGAGAGCCTGATCCACGTCGACGCCAAGCACTGAGTCCTTGGTGGCAGGAACCGGGCAGGCTGCGTCGGTACTCCGCCGTAAACGCTTGGCTGAGGTGATGAACAGCAAGCTCACTGTGTTGACTGTCATCGCAGCGCTGGCCCTGTCGCCGACGCTGGCCGCCTGCGGCGGCGGCGAAGACCAGCCGAAGTCCGCTCCCAGCGCGAGCGGGAGCACGAGCGAGAGCGAAGCGCCGCCGAGCACCGGCGCCAGCGAGACGCCGCCGAGCATCAGCGCCAGCACGCCCGCCAGCACGCCCGGCACAACCGCCACCGCGACGCCCCCGCCCGCACTGCCGTCTGCCACCCCGCCGCCGGCGAAGCCGACGCCCGCCAAGCCGGCCCCCACCGCTGCCAACGGCACCAACTACAAGTCCTGCTCCGACGGCCGCTGCGAGGTCGCCGTCCGCACCGGCACCCGGCTACCGGTCAAAGCCAGCCTGCTCGGCTTCACGAACGTGCTCGTCATCAACCGGGTCAGCGACGGCTCCGTCGCCTACGGCGCCAAGGGCGGCTGCTGCAGTATCAGCACCAGCGCCCAGAAGCCCGGCGGCAGTTACATCCTCAACAACCTGAAGGTGACCACCGTCGCGGTGGCCGGCAAAACCGCCATCCTGCGCCTCAGCCCCGCCTGAGCCGGCCGCCTCCGAGCGGCGCCGTACCGGGCTGTGGATACTGAGTCAAGGGTTTGGGCGGCTGGCCATTAGGCTGGGCCGGTGACTCCGGAACAGCTCGCTGAGAAGATTCTGTTGGCCCTGACCGCGCTCGTCGGTGACGGGACGATCACGGTCGAGGGTGGCCTGCCTGCCGAGCTGAAGGTGGAGCGGCCCAAGAACCCCGAGCACGGTGACTACGCGACCAACATCGCGATGCAGCTGGGCAAGCGCTCCAGCCTCGGCAACCCGCGCAAGCTGGCCGAGCTGCTGGCCGCCAAGCTGCAGGACGACGACGCCATCACCGCGGTCGAGATCGCCGGTCCCGGCTTCATCAATATTCGGGTCGCCGCCGACGCGCAGGGCAAGATCGCGGCGCAGATCCTCGAGGCCGGCGCGGCGTACGGGTCGACCGACTCGCTCAAGGGCCAGCCGATCAACCTGGAGTTCATCTCCGCCAACCCGACCGGCCCGCTGCATCTGGGCCACACCCGCTGGGCCGCCGTCGGCGACGCGCTGGCCCGGGTGCTGATCGCGGCCGGCGCCAAAGTGACCCGCGAGTTCTACGTGAACGACCGCGGCGCCCAGATGGAGAAGTTCGGCGCCTCGCTGCAGGCCGCCGCGCACGGCGTACCGGTGCCGGAGGACGGCTACCACGGTGAGTACATCAACGATCTCGCCGCCCGGATCGTCGCCGAGGAGCCCGGGATCAAGGAGCTGCCCGAGGCCGAGCAGCTGGTCGCGTTCCGCGAGGCCGGCTACGTCCGCCAGCTCAAGGACCAGCAGGACCAGCTGGCGCACTTCCGGACCGAGTTCGACGTCTGGACCTCCGAGCGCAGCCTGCACGAGCAGGACGGCGTCGGCCACGCGATCGAGAAGCTCCGCGCGCAGGGCCACCTGTACGACGCGGACGACGCGCTCTGGATGCGCACCACCGACTTCACCGACGACAAGGACCGGGTGCTGATCCGGACCAACGGTGATCCGACCTACTTCGCCTCCGACGCCGCGTACTACGTGAACAAGCGCGAGCGCAGTTTCGAGGTCTGCATCTACCTGCTCGGCGCCGACCACCACGGTTACGTGAACCGGCTGAAGGCGATCGCGGCCTGTGCCGGCGACGACCCCGAGCACAACATCGAGATCCTGATCGGCCAGCTCGTCAAGATCCTCAAGAACGGCGAGGAGATGAAGCTGTCCAAGCGGGCCGGCACCATCGTCACGCTGGCCGAGCTGGTCGAGGAGAGCGGCGTCGACCCGCTGCGCTACACGCTGTGCCGCTACCCGGTCGACTCCCCGCTGACGCTGGACATCGAGGAGATGACCCGCCAGGTCAGCGAGAACCCGGTGTACTACGTGCAGTACGCGCACGCCCGGCTGGCCTCGATCCTGCGCAACGCCGACGAGCTCGGGATCAAGCTGGACGAGTTCGAGCCCGGCCTGCTCAGTCACGAGAAGGAGGGCGACCTGCTCCGCGCACTCGCCGACTTCCCGCGGGTGGTCGCCACCTCCGCCGAGCTGCGCGAGCCGCACCGGGTCGCCCGCTACCTGGAGGACACCGCCGCGGCGTTCCACAAGTTCTACGACGTCTGCCGGGTGCTCCCGCGGGGCGACGAGGAGACCGAACCGGTGCACAAGGCCCGCCTGACGCTGGTCGGCGCCACCAAGACCGTGCTCGCCAACGGGTTGGACCTGCTCGGCGTCTCCGCTCCGGAGCGGATGTGAGGGCGCACGAGGCGGGCACGCTGCACGCCGACATCGGGCACAAGGCACCACCGTGGTTGCGCGCGCCGCGTGACCCCAACGACCTGGTCACCGCGCTCTGGTCGAACACGGCGAAGAAGAACGCCGAAGGCGCGCTCGAGGTCGGCGGCGTCGACCTGCGCGACCTGGTCGCCGAGCACGGCAGTCCGGCGTACGTGCTGGACGAGGACGACTTCCGCGCCCGGGCGCGCGCGTTCAAGGTCGCCTTCAAGGACTCCGACGTTTACTACGCGGGCAAGGCGTTCCTCTGCACGACAGTGGTCCGCTGGGTGATGGAGGAGGGGCTCAACCTCGACATCTGCTCCGGCGGCGAACTGGCTGTCGCGCTGCGGGCCGGAGCCGATCCGAAGCGGCTCGGTTTCCACGGCAACAACAAGTCGGTGGCGGAGCTGGCCCGGGCGCTCGACGCGGGGGTCGGCCGGATCATCGTCGACTCGCAGTACGAGATCTCCCGGCTGATCGAGCTGGCCGCCGAGCGCGGGGTGGTGGCGCCGGTGATGGTCCGGGTCACCGCGGGCGTCGAGGCACACACCCACGAGTACATCGCGACCGCGCACGAGGACCAGAAGTTCGGCTTCTCGATCACCTCCGGCGCGGCCTTCGAAGCCGTTGCCCGGGTCAACGAAGCGGCCGAGCTGGAGCTGCTCGGCCTGCATTCGCACATCGGCTCGCAGATCTTCGACACGTCCGGGTTCGAGCTGGCCGCCAAGCGGCTGATCGCCTTGCACGCAAGGGTTTCCGAGGAGCTCGGCGCCGACATGCCGGAGCTCGACCTGGGCGGTGGTTTCGGCATCGCCTACACCACCCAGGACGACCCGGCCGACCCCGCGCAGCTGGCCACCGAGATGGGCAAGATCATCGAGCACGAGTGCCGCGCGTACAGCGTCGAGGCGCCGCGGCTCTCGATCGAGCCCGGCCGCGCGATCGTCGGCCCGGCGGTCTGCACGGTCTACACCGTCGGCACGGTCAAGGAGGTCGCGCTCGACGCGGGCGCGCAGCGCACCTACGTCTCCGTCGACGGCGGGATGAGCGACAACATCCGCACCGCGCTGTACGACGCGGACTACTCCTGCACGCTCGCCAGCCGGTACGCCGACTCCACCCCGACGCTGGCCCGGGTGGTCGGCAAGCACTGCGAGTCCGGCGACATCGTGGTCAAGGACGAGTTCCTGCCCGCCGACGTCACCCCCGGCGACCTCGTCGCCGTACCGGGCACCGGCGCCTACTGCCGCTCGATGGCGAGCAACTACAACCACGTACCGCGGCCACCGGTGATCGCGGTCAAGGACGGACAGACCCGGGTCGTGGTCCGTCGCGAGACCGAGGACGACATGCTTGCACTGGACATGGGGGCCGAGTGAACTCGTCAGCCAAACCCTTGAAGGTGGCGCTGCTGGGCTGCGGCGTCGTCGGCACCGAGGTGGTCCGGATCCTGACCGAGCGGGCCGACGACCTGGCCGCCCGGGTCGGCGCTCCCTTGGAGATCGCCGGCATCGCCGTCCGCCGGGGCGGCCGGGCCCGTGACATCGCGGTCGACCCCGCGCTGATCACCACCGACGCGCAGGCGCTGGTCGCGCGCGACGACCTGGACCTGGTGATCGAGGTGATCGGCGGGATCGAGCCGGCCCGCAGTCTGATCCTGACCGCGCTCGAGCACGGCGCCTCGGTCGTCACGGCCAACAAGGCGCTGCTGGCCGAGGACGGCCCGACCCTGTTCGCCGCCGCCGAGAAGTACGAGCGCGACCTGTACTTCGAGGCCGCCGTGGCCGGGGCGATCCCGATCCTGCGGCCGCTGCGCGAGTCGCTGGCCGGTGACGACGTGACCCGGGTGATGGGCATCGTCAACGGCACCACGAACTACATCCTGGACAAGATGGACTCCACCGGCGCCGGCTTCGACGAGGCGCTGGAGGAGGCCCAGGCGCTCGGGTACGCCGAGGCCGACCCGACCGCCGACATCGAGGGCTTCGACGCCGCGGCCAAGGCGGCGCTGCTGGCCAGCCTGGCCTTCCACACCCGGGTCTCGATCTCCGACGTGCACCGCGAGGGCATCACCGAGGTCTCCGCGACCGACATCGCCTCGGCCCGCGAGATGGGCTGCGTGGTGAAGTTCCTGGCGATCTGCGAACTGGACGAGGCCAACGACTCGGTCAGCGCCCGGGTCTACCCGGCGATGATCCCGCTGAGCCATCCGCTGGCCTCGGTCCGGGACGCGTTCAACGCCGTCTTCGTGGAATCCAAAGCGGCCGGCCAGCTGATGTTCTATGGTCGGGGGGCCGGCGGTGCCCCGACGGCCAGCGCTGTCCTCGGGGATCTGGTATCCGCCGCGCGCAACCGGCTCAAGGGCGTGCCGGGGGTCGGCGAGTCGTCGTACACCCAGCGGGCCGCCCGTCCGATGGGAGCGACCCGGACTCGCTATCACGTGTCGCTGGACGTGGCCGACAAGGCCGGCGTGCTGGCGGCGGTGGCCCAGGCGTTCTCCGAGCACGGCGTGTCGATCCAGACCGTCCGCCAGGAGGGCCGGGGCGGGGAGGCGCAGCTCGTCGTCGTCACCCATACCGCCACCGACGCCGCACTCTCCGCGACCGTGGAAGCCCTGCGCGACATGGACATCGTCCGTGAGGTCAGCAGTGTGATGCGGGTCGAAGGAGACTAGAAAATGGCGCAGCAGCGGCCACATCAGTGGCGAGGCGTGATCGAGGAATACCGCGACCGGCTGCCGGTCTCGACGGACACTCCGGTGGTCACGCTCGGCGAAGGCGGTACGCCGCTGGTGGCCGCCCAATGGCTGAGCGAGCAGACCGGCTGCGAGGTCTGGCTCAAGGTCGAGGGCAACAACCCGACCGGTTCGTTCAAGGACCGGGGCATGACGATGGCGATCTCGCTGGCCGCGCAGGCCGGTGACAAGGCCGTCGTCTGCGCCTCGACCGGGAACACCTCGGCCTCGGCCGCGGCGTACGCCGTCCGGGCGGGGATGTTGCCACTGGTGCTGATCCCGGCCGGCCGGATCGCGAAGGGCAAGCTGGCCCAGGCGATCGTGCACGGCGCGAAACTGGTCTCGATCGACGGCGGCTTCGACGACTGCCTGCGGATCGTGCGTGAGCTGGGCAAGCACTACCCGGTCGCGCTGGTGAACTCGGTCAACCCGGTCCGGCTGGAAGGCCAGAAGACCGCGGCGTTCGAGGTCGTCGACGCGCTCGGCGACGCCCCTGACCTGCACGTGCTGCCGGTCGGCAACGCGGGCAACATCGCGGCGTACTGGAAGGGCTACCGGGAGTACGAGCAGGACAGGATCTCCTCGAAATCCCCGCAGATGTGGGGCTTCCAGGCCGAAGGCGCGGCGCCGCTGGTGACCGGGCGGATCGTCGAGAAGCCGGACACCCAGGCGACCGCGATCCGGGTCGGCAACCCGGCGTCCTGGACGCTGGCCGAGGCCGCGCGGGACGAGTCGGGCGGCCGGATCGAGGCCGTCAGCGACGACCAGATCCTGTCCGCGCAACGCGATCTGGCGGCGCGTGAAGGCGTCTTCGTCGAGCCCGCTTCGGCGGCCGGCGTGGCCGGACTGCTGGCCACCAAGGCCGCGGGCCGGCTGGACGGCGGCTCGACCATCGTGATCACGGTGACGGGTCACGGCCTCAAGGACATCGACACCGCTCTGTCCTACGCGACTGTCGCGGAGTCGCCGGTGACCCCGGCCGACACCGACGCGGTGGCCCGCGTCGCCGGGCTGGTGTGAGTTGACGCCGGCGACGGGTGGACCGGTCCGCGTCCGGGTCCCGGCCACCAGCGCGAATCTGGGCCCCGGCTTCGACGCGCTCGGTCTGGCCCTGACCCGGTACGACGAACTGACGGTGACCCCCGGTGGTTCCGGGGTCACCGTCGAGGTGACCGGGCCCGGCGAGGGCGAGGTCGCGATGGACGAGACGCATCTGGTGGTGCGCTCGATCCGGGCCGGGCTGGAGTCGCTGGGTGCCTCGGTGCCCGGCTTCACGCTGCGCTGCGAGAACAGGATTCCGCATGGTCGCGGGCTGGGTTCGTCGTCGGCCGCGATCGTCGGCGGCATCGCAGCGGCGTACGGGCTGGCGGGGGTGCCGCTCGATCGCGAGCACGTCGTCGAGTTGGCGAATGAGATCGAGGGTCACCCCGACAACGTGGCCGCGAGCGCGCTGGGCGGTTTCACGATCGCGTGGACCGAAGGCGAGACCGGCCGGGCGATCCGGTTGGAGCCGGTGGCCGAGATGTCGGTGGACGCGTACGTCCCGGCGACCCGGGTGCTGACCAAAGAGGCTCGCGGGTTGCTGCCCGGCGCAGTACCGCATGGGGATGCGGCGGCGAACGCCGGGCGGGCCGCGTTGCTCGTTGCAGCGTTGACGTCGCGGCCCGAGTTGCTGATGACGGCGACCGAGGACTGGCTGCACCAGGAGTACCGCGAGCCGGCCATGCCGGAGAGCCTTGCCCTTGTGCACAAGCTGCGGGGGAGTGGTCTGGCCGCCGTGGTGAGCGGCGCGGGACCGACCGTGCTGGTGCTGGGCGGCCCGTCCGACGGGCCGGACCTCTTGCCGGAGGCCCCTGACGGGTGGCATCGCTACCAGCTCGGGATCGATCCACTGGGCGTACAGGTCTGGTCGGCGGATGCAGAACAACTGCTCGCCGAGGGCGGGAATGAACGGTCGCGGACACGCGTTGAGCACCTTGAGGCAGCAGACTGACCCGTTGTGGTGCTAGTCTCGGTCTCACCCGATCCCCTCCAGGTGATCGGCGAACTCTCGCCGCATCGGGCCAAGGTCCCGGCACCCAGGTGTACGTGGCGCTCTCCCAGCGAAATACTTGCGCCGCCTGCGCCGGACATTTCCGGGGGAACCCAGATTCAGCGAGAGCCGCCTCTCTATACCCCGCGTCGCCGTTTCGTCGGTCGCGGGAGATGATTCCGGGCGATGAGCCTTCAGGACATCGTCCATCCGTGTGGGAAGGACCTCACGTGACAGAAACTGTTGAAGCCTCCGACGGAGCCGGTACCTCGGCCCCGGGCACCGACGCGTCGGCCACGGCCGGGACGCGGCGCCGCAAGACCGGAGGCGGCCTCGAAGGTTTGCTGCTCCCCGAGCTCAAGCAGCTCGCCGGGACGCTTGGCATCAAGGGCACCGGCGCGCTGCGCAAGGGCCAGCTGATCGAGGCGATCAAGGCCAACCAGGCGAGCAGCGGCTCCGGGGGCGGTTCCCGTTCGCGGTCGAGCCAGCCGACCCTGGACGAGGCCGCCGCGGAGCCCGTGGCCGCCAAGGCACCGGCCGCCAAGGCCGCGGCTCCCGCGCAGGACGCGCCGCAGCGCACCGGCAGTCGCCGGACCCGCGCCGCCGCCACCCAGAACGTTGCGGAGCCGGCGCAGACCAGCGCGGACACCGCGCCCCAGAACACTGCTGCGCAGAGCACGACGGCGCAGAACGGCAGCGCGGCGGCCGAGGCCGCCGTCCAGGCGCCGGAGGCTCGTGAGTCGGCCCCGGCCGAGTCCGCCCAGAGCGCGACCGAGACCTCGGACCGCGGCGAGAACCGGGCCGAGCGGAGCGCCGGCACTCGCAGCCGTAGCCGCGACAGCCAGCGTGACGGCCGGGACAGCCAGGCCCGCGATAACCAGCGCGACAGCCGCGACGGCCAGGCCCGTGACGGCCAGGCGCGTGACGCCCGGGACGGCCAGGCCGGTGACGGTCAGGGGCGCGACGCCCGTGACAGCCAGGCTCGTGATGGCCAGGCCCGTGACGCGCGTGACAGCCAGGCCCGCGACGCCGAGGCTCGCGACAGCCAGCAGAACCGTGGCGACAGCCAGCGTGACGGCAACCGCGACACCAACCGGGACAGCGGCCGCGACGGTCAGCAGAACCGGGACGGCGGCCAGAACCGCGCCGACCGGGACGCCAACCGGGACGGCGGCCGCGACAACACCCGCGACGCCAACCGCGACCGGCAGAACCAGGCCGACCGGGGCGAGGAGGGCGAGGGCCGTCGCCGTCGCCGCCGGGGTCGCGACCGTGAGCGCGGTACCGGCGACCGCCCCACGAACGAGCGCAACGACCGCAACGACCGCGGTGGCGAGCGCAACGACCGGGGCGCGCGGGACAACCAGCGCAGCCGCGGCCGTAACGACCGCTTCGAGCCGGAGCCGACGATCAGCGAGGACGACGTCCTGGTCCCGGCCGCGGGCATCCTCGACGTGCTCGACAACTACGCGTTCGTCCGGACCAGCGGCTACCTGCCGGGCCCGAACGACGTGTACGTCGCGCTGTCGATGGTGAAGCGCTACGGCCTGCGCAAGGGTGACGCGATCACCGGCGCGGTGAAGCAGCCGTCGGACGGCGAGCGCAAGGAGAAGTTCAACCCGCTGGTCCGGATCGACACCGTGAACGGGTCGGACCCGGAGGTCGCCAAGCAGCGGCAGGACTTCAACAAGCTGACCCCGCTGTACGCGACCGAGCGGCTCCGGCTGGAGACCGAACCGGGCATCCTGACCACCCGGATCGTCGACATCGTCAGCCCGATCGGCAAGGGCCAGCGCGGCCTGATCGTCTCGCCGCCGAAGGCCGGCAAGACGATGGTGCTGCAGGCGCTGGCGAACGCGATCACCACGAACAACCCCGAAGTGCACCTGATGGTGGTGCTGGTGGACGAGCGGCCCGAAGAGGTCACCGACATGCAGCGCACGGTCAAGGGCGAGGTCATCGCCTCCACCTTCGACCGGCCGGCCGACGACCACACCACGGTCGCGGAGCTGGCGATCGAGCGGGCCAAGCGGCTGGTCGAGCTCGGTCACGACGTGGTCGTCCTGCTCGACTCGATCACCCGCCTCGGCCGGGCGTACAACATCGCGGCCCCGGCCAGCGGCCGGATCCTGTCCGGTGGTGTCGACTCCTCGGCGCTGTACCCGCCGAAGCGGTTCTTCGGCGCGGCCCGCAACATCGAGGACGGCGGCTCGCTGACCATCCTGGCGACGGCGCTGATCGAGACCGGCTCCAAGATGGACGAGGTCATCTTCGAGGAGTTCAAGGGCACCGGCAACATGGAGCTGCGGCTGCGCCGCGAGTTCGCCGACCGCCGGATCTTCCCGGCCATCGACGTGGTCGCCTCCGGTACCCGCCGCGAAGAGCTGCTGATGTCCAAGGACGAGACCGCGGTGGTCTGGAAGCTCCGCCGGGTGCTGTCCGCGCTGGACGGCCAGGCGGCGCTGGAGCTGCTGATCGGCAAGCTCAAGGAGAGCAAGTCGAACATCGAGTTCCTGCTCCAGGTCAACAAGACCACTCCGTCCACGGGTGGCAGCAACGGCCGCAGTACCGACGACGGCAGCTGACGCGGTACCTGCCTGCCTGACCGCGGATCGCCCCGGAATACCGGGGCGATTCGTCAGGTTGGGGCCTGTGATGGCAAACTTGTCTGTTGGTTCCGGTTCACGTTCGCACCTGGCGGACGACCCGGAGCGCCTTACCTGAGGAGACCCATGAAGAGCGACATCCACCCGAACTATGTGGCGACCAAGGTGACCTGTGCCTGTGGTGCCTCGTTCGAGACGCACTCGACCGCCGAGAGTGGCTCCATCCACTCCGACGTCTGCTCGCAGTGCCACCCGTTCTACACCGGCAAGCAGAAGATCCTTGACACCGGTGGCCGCGTCGCCCGCTTCGAGAAGCGGTACGCGAAGAAGTAGCTGCGAAAGCTCTGGGCGAGGTGTGCCTGCGGACAGCGCAGGCCACCTCGCTTTCCCATGTTGTGCGGCTTCGCCGCGAGCGGGGGCTTCGCCACCCGCACCCCCCTTGCGCGGGCCGGTGCTTGTTGGCGACCGAGAGGAGTGCGGACATGTTCGAAGCGGTACAGACGCTGAAGGCGGAGTACGCCGAGCTCGAGCGGCGGATGTCGGATCCCGAGCTGCACTCCGACCAGGCGGTGGCCCGGCAGGTCGGCAAGCGGTACGCCGCGCTGGCCCCGGTGGTCCGCACCTATGCCGAGTGGCTGCAGACCGCCGACGACATCGAGGCGGCCAAGGAGCTGGCCCACGAGGACCCGAGCTTCGCCGAGGAGGCGACCAAGCTCGAGCGTCGCCGCGAGGAGCTGGCCGAGAAGCTGCAGGTGCTGCTGGTGCCGCGCGACCCCAGCGACGACAAGGACGCGATCCTCGAGATCAAGGCCGGTGAGGGCGGCGACGAGTCCGCGCTGTTCGCCGGCGACCTGCTGAAGATGTACCTGAAGTACGCCGAGTCGCAGAACTGGAAGACCGAGGTGCTCGACTCGGCCGAGTCCGACCTGGGCGGCTACAAGTCGATCACCGTCGCGGTGAAGGCGAAGGGCACGCCCGAACCCGGCGAGGCGCCGTACGCGAAGCTGAAGTTCGAGGGCGGCGTGCACCGGGTCCAGCGGGTGCCGGTGACCGAGTCGCAGGGCCGGATCCACACCAGCGCGGCCGGCGTCCTGGTGCTGCCCGAGGCCGAGGACGTGGACGTCGAGATCGACCAGAACGACCTGCGGATCGATGTCTTCCGCTCGTCCGGCCCGGGCGGTCAGAGCGTCAACACGACCGACTCGGCGGTCCGGATCACGCACGTCCCGACCGGCATCGTGGTCTCGATGCAGAACGAGAAGTCCCAGCTGCAGAACCGCGAGCAGGCCATGCGCGTACTGCGCTCCCGGCTGCTCGCAGCGGCCCAGGAGGCGGCCAACCAGGAGGCCTCCGACGCCCGCCGGCTGCAGATCCGCACGGTCGACCGGTCCGAGCGCGTCCGCACCTACAACTTCCCGGAGAACCGCTTCTCCGACCACCGGGTCGGCTACAAGGCGCACAACCTGGACCAGGTGCTCAACGGCGACCTCGCCACCGTGATCCAGGCACTGACCGACGCGGACCTCACCGCTCGTCTAGAGGCCGTCGAAGGCCAGTGAGCGTCCGCACTCTCCTCTCCGAGGCCACTGCCCAGCTGGCCGAGGCAGGTGTCGCATCACCCGACTACGACGCGGCTGAGCTGCTCGCCCACGTCACCGGCGTACGCCGGATGCAGCTGGGCATGGTGAAGCCCACAGCCGACCAGGAGGCACAGTACGCTGCACTGCTGGCCAGACGGGCCCAGCGCGAGCCACTGCAACACCTGACCGGTACTGCGGCCTTCCGCTACCGCGACCTGGTCGTCGGACCGGGGGTGTTCGTCCCGCGCCCTGAGACCGAGGTGCTAGTCGGCTGGATCCTGGACCGGATCGCCGACGTCGAGAACCCACTGGTGGTCGACCTGTGCAGCGGGTCCGGCGCGATCGCCGGAGCGGTCGCCACCGAGCGCCCCGACAGCACTGTGCACGCGGTCGAGCTGTCGGCCGAGGCGTGTGTCTGGGCCCGGCAAAACCTGGCCGGGACCGGCGCCACGCTGCACGAGGGCGACATCGACGGCTGCCTGCCCGAACTGGACGGCCGGGTCGATGCGGTGATCTCCAACCCGCCGTACATCCCTTTGACCGCGTGGGAATCCGTCACTGCCGAGGTACGTGACCACGATCCTGCACTGGCCCTTTGGTCAGGCGATGACGGTCTGGACGAGATCAAGGTCGTCGCCGCCACAGCTGGCCGGTTACTGAAGCCCGGCGGCTGGTTCGGCTGCGAGCACGCCGATGTCCAGGGGGAGTCGGCGCCTGCTGTCTTCGCCTCGACCGGCCTGTTCACCGAGGTCCGCGATCAGCTCGACCTGGCCGGCCGGCACCGCTTCGCCACCGGCCGCCGGGTCTGACTCACTCGTAGACGACGAACTCCGGCCGGGGCTTGAGCGCCATCACCTGGGCCGGCGTCATCAGCGGGCCGTGCCGGGTGTCTTCCTGGTAGAAGAGCTTGAAGCCCGCGTGCACGCCGGTCGCCAGCTTCGGGGTGAGCTTGCCCCAGGTCGATTCCTTCGCCTTGCGGCTGCCGATGCCGTCGACCGACTTGATCACGACCACGCCCAGGTGCTGCTTGAGCGCCGCCTCGTTGCTGACGATCCGCGCCGACAGTTGGTGGAAGACGAACGCCTTCTCCGGCAGGTCGTTCTGCTTCACCAGCCCCGCCAGGTACGCCGCGATGCTGTCCAGCTCGGCGCCACTGGTGTGCCCGAACACCTTGCCAGGCACCTGATTCGGCCCCACGGCCCACTCCGGGTCGTAGGCGAGCCCGACATCAGGCTCCTTCAGCCACCGCTCCAGCCGCTTCACCTCGTCGAGAATCTTCGCCCGGCCAGGCTGAACGTCGAGCAGCAGCAGCATCTTGTGCTCCCGCGCGACCTTCAGATAGCTCTCGATCTTCTCGTCGGAGATCCGGCTGCGGTACTTCCCGTCCTTGCCCGCGTGCCCGTTCGCAACTACCACGATGAGCTCCATCACCGGCAGCGGCGTCCGGCCGACCGCATAGGACTTGGAGAGCGCCTCCAGCTTGGCTGCCTTGGCATCCAGGTCCTTGTCGAGCGGCCCGAGCGCCGGCGAGCCCGGCAGCCCGACGTACCCAACCAGCTGGTACTTCGGGAACAGCTGCCGCCCACCCCGCGGCAGATCACCGTCAGCCGGGGGAGTGGGCACCGAGCTGGACGCCGACGGCTTCGGCACCGCCTTGAGCGACGGCGTGGCCCCCGCATCGGCCTTGCCGTCGCTGCAGCCCGCCGCCACCAGTAGGAGCAAGCTCGTCAGCACCACAACCGTCTTACGCACCGCACCAGACAACCACGCTGCACCGACAAACCCACGCCGGGGCGTGTCAGGCTGTGTCAGGACTTGGCGACGTACTCGTCGATCTCGGTGAGCAGGGCGGTCTTGGTGGACTCGTCGGCGAAGGAGACCTGGACGGCGGTGCGGGCCAGGTCGGCCGCGCCCTGGTTGTCCAGGTCGAGCAGGTTGGCGGCGACGGCGTACTCGCTGACCAGGTCGGTGCCGAACATCGGCGGGTCGTCGGAGTTGATGGTGACCACCAGGCCGGCCTCGACCATGCCGCGGAGCGGGTGTTCGTCGTACGACGCGACCACGCGGGTGGCGAGGTTGGAGGTCGGGCTGACCTCGAGCGGGATCCGGTGCTCGCGCAGGTAGTCGACCAGGGCTGGGTCCTGCAGGGCTGAGGTGCCATGGCCGATCCGCTCGGCCTTGAGGACGCGCAGCGAGTCCCAGATGGTCTCCGGGCCGGTGGTCTCACCCGCGTGCGGGACGCTGTGCAGGCCGGCGGCGCGGGCGGCGTCGAAGTACGGGGCGAACTGCGGGCGCGGTACGCCGATCTCCGGGCCGCCGAGGCCGAAGCCGACCAGACCGTCGGGGCGGATCTCGGTGGCGATCCTGAGCGTCTCGGCGGCCGCGGGCAGGCCGGACTCGCCGGGGATGTCGAAGATCCAGCGCAGTACGACGCCGAACTCCTTCTCGGCCGCGGTCCGGGCGTCCTCGATCGCCTCGCAGAACGCCTCCGGGGCGATCCCGCGCAGCACCGAGGTGTACGGCGTGACGGTGAGCTCGGAGTACCGGATGTTCTGGCCGGCCATCTCGCGGGCCACCTCGTAGGTCAGCAGCCGGACGTCCTCGGGGGTGCTGATCAGGTCGACCACGGACAGGTAGATCTCGATGAACTTGGCGAAGTCGGTGAAGACGAAGTACTCCGCGAGCGCGGCGGCGTCGGTCGGCACCCGGGTGCCGGGGTGCCGGGCGGCGAGCTCGGCGACGATCCGCGGCGAGGCCGATCCGACGTGGTGGACATGCAGTTCGGCCTTCGGCAGGCCGGCCAGGAACTCACGCGTCACAGTCATGGCCGGGATCTTATGCACGCCCGCCGGTACCGTGCCGGGAAGCTGACAATCGACTGTCAGGAATGCGCTGGGTGAACCCAAGTGGAGTCCGGAGCCCCGCGAGTGGCACGATGCACCCCGTGAGCGAGCGCTTTGACTTCACTGGTGACGAACTGGCACCGGCCTACCGCGCGGCCGTGGATGCGATCGAGGCGGGCGACCTGGTCGTGCTGCCGACCGACACGGTCTACGGGATCGCGGCGGACGCCTTCAAGGCCGACGCGGTGCAACGGCTACTGGACGCCAAGGGCCGGGGCCGCGACATGCCGCCGCCGGTGCTGATCTCGGTGGTCGAGTCGCTGGACGCGCTGGCGACCGACGTACCGGATGCCGGCCGGAAGCTGTGCGAGGCGTTCTGGCCCGGACCGCTGACGGTGATCTGCCATGCGCAGGGATCGCTGATGTGGGACCTGGGGGACACCCAGGGCACGGTCGCGCTGCGGGTGCCGGACCACGAGAACACCCGCGAACTGCTGTCCCGGACCGGACCGCTGGCGGTCAGCTCGGCCAACCTGAGTGGCCAACCGGCGGCGCTGGACGTGTACGACGCCGAGGAGCAGCTGCTCGACACCGTGGCCGTCTACCTCGACGGTGGTGCGGTGGACGGCGGCGAGCCGTCGACGATCGTCGACCTGACCGGCGACTTCCCGCACATCGTCCGGATCGGCGCGCTGTCGGTGCAGCAGATCCGCGAGATCGTCCCCGAGGCCACCACGGACGACGAGCCGGACGACGAGCCGGCCGCGGAAGAACAGCTCGAAGCCGAAAAAGCAGCAGACGAAAAAGCAGCAGACGAGAAGGCAGAAGACAAAGCGCCCGATGTGAGGCCTGCGGACTAGTGCGCGAGTATCTGCTGGTCCTGTTCGTGGCGATGGCCACGACCTTCCTGCTGACCGGTGTGGCCCGGCAGATCGCCCTGCGCTACGGCGCCGTCGCCAAGGTCCGCACCCGGGACGTGCACAAGATCCCGATCCCGTACTTCGGCGGCGTCTCGATCCTGGCCGGCCTGATCGCCGGTTTCGCGGTCGCCTCCACCCTGCCGTTCCTCGGCGACAGCCTGCAGGTCGCCCACGACGCCCGCGCGATCCTGGTCGGCGGCGTGGTGATCTGCGCGGTCGGCGTGATCGACGACCTGTACGAACTGGACGCGATCACCAAGCTGGCCGGCCAGGTGCTGGCGGTCGGCGTGATGGTTGTCCAGGGCATCCAGTTGTACTGGCTCCCGCTGCCCGGCGGCATCTTCTCGCCGCCGCCCGCCCAGCTCGCCGTACTGACCGCAGGCATCCTGCTCGTCTCCACCAACGCGGTGAACTTCGTCGACGGCCTGGACGGTCTCGCCGCCGGCGTCACCGCGATCGGGGCCGGCGCCTTCTTCACCTACTCGTACCTGCTGAATGTCGAGCAGAACCTCGACCGGGCCACCACCTCGACGCTGATCACGGTCGCGCTGGCCGGCGCCTGTCTGGGCTTCCTGCCGCACAACTTCTTCCCAGCAAGGGTTTTCATGGGGGACTCCGGTGCCCTGCTGATCGGGTTGATGCTGGCCGCGTCGACGATCAGCCTGACCGGCCAGATGGATCCCAACGCCGTCCCGTACGAGGTCGGCGGCTCGAGTCTGCTGCCCGCGCTGCTCCCGCTGATCCTGCCGATCGCGGTGCTGGCGATCCCGGCGCTCGACCTGACGATGGCCTACGTACGCCGTACCAAGGCCGGCCGCTCGCCGTTCGCGGCCGACAAGCTGCACCTGCACCACCGGCTGATGCAACGCGGCCACTCGCACCGCCGCGCGGTCCTGCTGATGTACCTGTGGACCTTCCTGATCGCGTTCGGCGTGGTGGTCCTCGGCCTGCAGCTCAAGTGGTGGACCGCCCTGCTGGTGCTGGCCGTCACCCTCACCGCCATCGTGCTCACCACCGGCCTGCCCCGACGCAGTCGAGGGACCCTCTCGAAGGTCTGAAGCGGGCCTGACGGGGACCAGACCAGTTGGCCTTCTGGCCTACCGCTAGGGTGTTCGTGTACAGCGGCAGGGACGCTCGTTTTGCTGAGCCGACAGACTTTGTGCTAGTTTTCACAAGCACCAGCAACCAACAGCTTCACCCCTGACCCCGCCCACCCGACGACCGCGGGCAACAATCCCGGTCGCCAGCAGGACGGAACCACCAGATGGCTCCCCAAGTAAGCAGCCCGAAAGAAGCCGGCCAAGCCACCAAGCACCCGGCGCTCGCGATGTTGCGCGGCGCGTTGGTCGCCGCTGTCGTCGTCGGTGTGAACGCTGCCGCCGTCGCGACTGTCGCGGCCGGTCTCAAGGGCCTGTGGGGCGCGTTGCTCGGTCTGCTGATGGTGGTCGTCTTCTCCGGCGCCGGACTGGTCGCTCTGCACCTGTCCCGGCACACCTCCCCGACCATGCAGCTCGCGGTCGCGATGTCGTCCTACACCGGCCGGATCGCGGTCTTCGGCGGTCTGCTCGCCCTCGCGCTCAGCTCCGAGACCCTGGAGCGCAACGTCAACCTGACCGCGCTCGGACTCAGCGCGCTGGTGGTCGTGATGGGCTGGATGGCCGGCGAGATCTGGGCCTGGTCGCGACTGCGGGTGCCGATCTACGACCTCGACAAGGAGGTCTCCGCATGAGCACCCTGCGTGAAGCCCCGGAGAGCCGTTTCCAAGCTGTGACCACCGGTGTGGTGAACGGCACTGGGCGCTCCGCTCAGGCCGATGTGACCCGGCGTGTCGCGGGCTGGTACCTTTCGGGTGCCAATGAGCCAGCATCAGGATCCGAAGCCGACGCCGAACAACTCCGGCGATGGCTGGCGGGTCCTGTCCTACTTGATCGGCGGAGTCCTCATCTACGGGGGAATCGGCTTCGGGTTGGATCGCTGGCTGGGCACCCAGTTTCTGCTTCCGGTGGGCATCGTCATCGGTGCCGGCCTCACGATCTTGATGCTGCACTACCGGTACGGGCGTTCCTGAGCCCTGCCAGGTCTGACGTTGTTGACCGCCTTGCCCAGAGCCGCCCTGCCCTCAGCCATATGGCGAACGACTTGAGCACGACGCGAGAGGAGACCCGGTGAGCGCCGGCGTTTCGACCGAGTTCATCCCACCCGGTCCACAAAGCTTCGATACCACTCCGATCTTTCACGGCGTCGAGTGGTTCACCAAGCCGGTCCTGGTGGCCGCGCTCTCGGTGGTCCTGATCGTCTGGTTCTTCTGGGGCGCGTCGCGGAAGGCCGCGATCGTGCCGAGCAAGCTCCAGTTCGCCGGCGAGCTCGGTTACAACTTCGTCCGCAACTCGATCGCCCGGGACGCGATCGGCAGCCACGACTTCATGAAGTTCGTGCCGTACCTGTGCGGCCTGTTCTTCTTCATCCTGTTCAACAACGTGGCCGCCTCGATCCCGTTGATCCAGTTCCCGACCTTCAGCCACATCGGCTGGGCGTACGTGGCCGCGATCATGAGCTGGGTCATCTACAACGCGGTCGGGATCAAGCGCAAGGGACTCTGGGGCTACTTCAAGCACCAGACGATGCCCGCGGGCGTTCCCGGCTGGCTGATGCCGCTGATGATCCCGATCGAGTTCATCTCGAACATCCTGGTCCGGCCGATCTCGCTGAGCCTGCGGTTGTTCGCCAACATGTTCGCGGGCCACATCCTGCTGCTGGTGTTCGTGCTCGGCGGCGAGTACATGGTCTTCGAGTCCGGCAGCATCGCGCTGGGCGGCGTCGGCATCCTGACTTTCCTGATGGGCTTGGCGATCGCCGGGCTGGAGCTGTTCGTGCAGTGCATCCAGGCCTACATCTTCGTCGTCCTGACGGCGCAGTACATCGGCAGCGCCATCGCCGACGAGCACTGATCAGCACCACCCCGCAGTAACCAGACCCGTAACAACGGAAACCCGGATAGCTCCTCTATCCGTACCGAAAGGAACACACTGAAATGGCACTCGAGATTGCCGGCAACATCGCAGTTCTGGGCTATGGCCTCGCCGCGATCGGCCCGGGCGTCGGTGTCGGTCTGATCTTCGCCGCCGTCATCAACGGCACCGCGCGTCAGCCCGAGGCACAGGGCAAGCTGCAGTCGATCGCTTGGATCGGCTTCGGCGTCACCGAGGTTCTGGCGATCATCGGTATCGCTCTGGCCTTCGTGTTCAAGGCAAGCTGACCCACTTTCTCCTTGACTGACAGGACTCAGACATGTTGACGATCGTGCTACCGCTCAGCGAGGCCGCTGGAGAAGAGCCCAGCCCGCTGCTGCCGCACACCGCCGAGATCATCTTCGGCTTCGTCTTCCTGATCCTGCTGGCCATCGCCTTCGCCAAGATCGTCGTACCGAAGTTCGAAAAGGCTTATGCCGATCGGACCGCGGCGATCGAAGGCGGGATGAACGAGGCCAAGCAGGCCCAGGCCGAGGCGAAGGCGGCGCTCGACAAGTACAACGCGCAGCTGGCCGAAGCCCGGCAGGAAGCTGCGAAGATCCGCGAGGACGCGCGCGAGCAGGGTGCGCTCATCATCGCGGAGATGCGCGAGCAGGCCAACGCCGAGGCCGAGCGCATCGTGACGCACGCCCGGACCCAGATCGACGCCGAGCGCGCCCAGGCCGTCACCTCGCTGCGTAGCGAGGTCGGCACCATGGCGACCACGCTGGCCGGTCGCATCGTCGGCGAATCGCTCGAGGACGAGGCGCGTCAGCGTCGCACCGTCGAGCGCTTCCTGGCGGACCTGGAAGCGTCGGAGTCGGCTCGCCAGGCAGTTGGAACGGACGGCTGATGCGCGGCGCATCGAGGGAGTCACTCGCCCGGGCCCAGGAGGCCCTGGCGGGTGTCGCCGTCACCGAGCAGCTGGGGGCCGAGTTGTTCTCGGTCGCCAAGCTGCTGGACAGCAACGGTTCGCTGCGGCGGGCTCTGACCGACCCGGCCCGTCCGTCGGCGACCAAGACCAACCTGGCCGACCAGCTCTTCAGTGGCAAGATCTCCGCCCAGGCGTCGGAGTTGCTGGCCATCGCGGTAGCCGGCCGGTGGGTCGGCGGTCGTGACCTGGCCGACGCGCTCGACCAGTTGAGCGTCGACGCCGACGTCGCGTACGCCGACGGCCAGCGCCGGCTGGACGAGCTGGAGGACGAGCTGTTCCGGCTCGACCGGGTGGTGACCGCCGAGCGGGAGCTGAACGACAAGCTCAGCGACCGCAACATCCCGATCGCGGCCCGGCAGGAACTGATCCACGGACTGCTGCAGGGCAAGGCCGATCCCGCCACCGTGCGGCTGGCCGAGCGGGCGGTGGACGGCCGGGGCCGCAACTTCGCGGGCTCGATGCGGTCCTACCAGGTTGCTGCCGCGGCCCGGCGCAACGCCAGTATCGCGACCGTCCGGGTGGCCGCCGATCTGTCCGAGGCGGAGCGCGGCAGGCTCGCCGCGGTGCTCGGCCGGCAGTACGGCCGCGACATCCAGCTGAACGTGATCGTCGACCCCAAGGTCGTCGGCGGCGTCCGGGTGGACATCGGTGACGAAGTGATCGACGGAACCATCGCGGCCCGGCTCGACGAGGCGCAACGGCGCATCGCGGGCTGACCCTAACGACAATATTTACGGAGCTAGTGGCCAGTGTTGGTTACCGAAGCCTCTAGAGCCATCACCAGGCCAGAAGGTCAAGGAAGCAGGGACGGAAGATAATGGCTGAGCTCACGATCAGGCCGGAGGAGATCCGGGACGCCCTGGATCAGTTCGTCCGCAACTACGAGCCGGACGAGGCGGCCCGCGACGAGGTCGGTACCGTCATCGACGCCGGTGACGGCATCGCGCACGTCGAGGGTCTGCCCTCGGTGATGACGAACGAGCTGCTCGTCTTCGAGGACGGCACCCAGGGCATCGCACTGAACCTCGACGTCCGCAACATCGGCGTCGTCGTGCTCGGCGAGTTCGGTGGCATCGAGGAGGGCCAGCAGGTCCGCCGGACCGGCACGGTCCTCTCGGTCCCGGTCGGCGAGGGTTACCTGGGTCGCGTCGTCGACCCGCTGGGCAAGCCGATCGACGGCCTCGGTGAGATCACCGGCCTCGAGGGCACCCGCGCGCTGGAGCTGCAGGCGGCCGGCGTGATGGACCGCCAGGAGGTCCGCGAGCCGCTGCAGACCGGTATCAAGGCGATCGACGGGATGATCCCGGTCGGCCGGGGCCAGCGTCAGCTGATCATCGGCGACCGCAAGACCGGCAAGACCGCGATCGCGATCGACACGATCATCAACCAGAAGGCCAACTGGGAGTCCGGCGACCCGAAGAAGCAGGTTCGCTGCATCTACGTGGCGATCGGCCAGAAGGGCTCGACGATCGCCGCCGTCCGCGGCGCGCTCGAAGAGGCCGGCGCGATGGAGTACACCACCATCGTCGCCTCCCCGGCGTCCGACGCGGCCGGCTTCAAGTACGTCGCGCCGTACACCGGCTCGGCCATCGGTCAGCACTGGATGTACCAGGGCAAGCACGTCCTGATCGTCTTCGACGACCTGACCAAGCAGGCCGAGGCCTACCGCTCGATGTCGCTGCTGCTGCGCCGCCCGCCGGGCCGTGAGGCCTACCCGGGTGACGTCTTCTACCTGCACAGCCGCCTGCTCGAGCGCTGCGCGAAGCTGAGCGACGAGCTCGGCGCGGGCTCGATGACCGGCCTGCCGGTGATCGAGACCAAGGCCAACGACGTCTCGGCCTTCATCCCGACCAACGTCATCTCGATCACCGACGGCCAGATCTTCCTCCAGTCGGACCTGTTCAACGCGAACATCCGGCCGGCCATCGACGTCGGTATCTCGGTGTCGCGAGTCGGCGGCGCCGCGCAGGTCAAGGGTATGAAGAAGGTCTCCGGCACGCTGAAGCTGGACCTAGCGCAGTTCCGCGCGATGGAGGCGTTCGCGATGTTCGCCTCCGACCTCGACGCCACCTCGCGCCGTCAGCTGGACCGCGGTCAGCGGCTGGTCGAGCTGCTGCGTCAGCCGCAGTACTCGCCGTACCCGGTCGAGGACCAGACCGTCTCGATCTGGGCCGGCACCACCGGCAAGTTCGACGACGTGCCGGTCAACGACGTACTCCGGTTCGAGCGTGAGTTCCTCGAGTTCCTGCGCCGCGAGAGCAACGTGCTGGACGCCGTCCGCGAGTCGGGCAAGTTCGAGGACGAGTCGGCCGACGCGGTCACCGACGCGCTGGCGAAGTTCAAGCCGACCTTCCAGACCTCCGACGGCCAGCTGCTGGCCGGCAAGGAAGAGGCGAAGGCGATGGACTCCGAGGACGTCGAGCAGGAGCAGATCACCAAGCAGAAGCGGGGCTGATCGCCCATGCCCGCAACCCAACGTGAGCTGAAGGATCGGCGGAGCTCCGTCTCCACGATCAAGAAGCTCACCCGTGCGATGGAGCTCATCGCGGCGTCCCGGATCGTCAAGGCGCAGCAACGCGCCAAGGCGGCCGGTCCGTACGCGCGTGAGCTCACCCGAGCAGTGTCGGCGGTGGCGACGTTCTCGAACGTCGACCACCCGCTGACCACGGAGAAGCCGAACCCCAGGCGGGCCGCGGTGCTCCTGATCACCTCCGACCGTGGCCAGGCCGGCGCGTACTCCTCGTCCGTGATTCGCGAAGGAGAGCGGCTGAACCAGCTGCTCCGCGAGGACGAGAAGGAGATCGTGCCGTTCCTGAGCGGACGGAAGGGCATCGCGTACTACACGTTCCGCCAGCGCGAGGTCGCGCAGCAGTGGAGCGGCGACTCCGACGCGCCGTCGTTCGCCCGGGCCCGGGAGATCGCCGACGCGCTGATCGAGGCCTTCCTGACCCCGACCGACGAGGGCGGCGTGGACGAGATCCACATCGTCTTCACCCGGTTCGTGTCGATGCTGACCCAGCGCCCGGACGTCATCCGGCTGCTGCCGTTGGAGGTCGTCGAGGGCGAGGAGGCGCCGGCCGCCGAGGACGTGCTGCCGCTGTACGAGTTCGAGCCGTCCGCCGAGGACGTGCTCGACGGGCTGCTGCCGAAGTACGTCGCGAGCCGGATCCACTACTGCATGCTGCAGGCGGCGGCCTCCGAGCTGGCCAGCCGGCAGCGGGCGATGAAGTCCGCGACGGACAACGCGCAGGATCTGATCGAACGACTGACCCGCGAGTACAACCAGGTGCGGCAGTCGGCCATTACCCAGGAAATCAGCGAGATCGTCGGTGGCGCGAACGCGCTGGCCGATGCCAACGCCGGGAGCGAGTGAGAGAGATGACTGCCACGGTTACCGAGAAAGACAACAGCGGCGCGGCAGGCGCCGTTGGTCGCGTCGCCCGGGTCATCGGCCCGGTCGTGGACATCGAGTTCCCCGCGGACGCGATGCCCGAGATCTACAACGCGCTCGAGGTGGACATCACCTTGGCCGACGTCACCGCGACGATCACCCTCGAGGTTGCGCTGCACGTCGGCGACAACATCGTCCGGGCGATCTCGATGAAGCCCACCGACGGCCTGGTCCGCGGTACCGAGGTGCGCGACACCGGTGCGGCCATCTCCGTGCCGGTCGGCGACGTCACCAAGGGCCGGGTCTGGTCCGTCACGGGCAAGTGCCTGAGCCAGGATGAGTCCGAGTTCGAGATCACCGAGCGCTGGCCGATCCACCGCAAGGCGCCGGCCTTCGACCAGCTCGAGTCCAAGACCGAGATGCTGGAGACCGGCATCAAGGTGCTGGACCTGCTCACCCCGTACGTGCAGGGCGGCAAGATCGGCCTGTTCGGCGGTGCGGGTGTCGGCAAGACCGTGATGATCCAGGAGATGATCTACCGGATCGCCCACAACTTCGGTGGCACCTCGGTGTTCGCCGGGGTCGGTGAGCGTACCCGTGAGGGCAACGACCTGATCCACGAGATGGAAGACGCGGGCGTGTTCAAGGACACCGCGCTGGTCTTCGGTCAGATGGACGAGCCGCCGGGCACCCGGCTGCGGGTGGCGCTGTCGGCGCTGACGATGGCGGAGTACTTCCGCGACGTCGCCGGCCAGGACGTGCTGCTGTTCATCGACAACATCTTCCGGTTCACCCAGGCCGGTTCCGAGGTCTCCACGCTGCTCGGCCGGATGCCGTCCGCGGTGGGTTACCAGCCGAACCTGGCCGACGAGATGGGTGTTCTGCAGGAGCGGATCACCTCGACGCGTGGTCACTCGATCACCTCGATGCAGGCGATCTACGTGCCGGCCGACGACTACACCGACCCGGCGCCGGCCACCACCTTCGCGCACCTGGACGCGACCACCGAGCTGTCGCGCGTGATCGCTTCGCGTGGTCTGTACCCGGCCGTCGACCCGCTGACCTCCACGTCGCGGATCCTCGACCCGCAGTACATCGGCCAGGAGCACTACGACGTGGCCGTCCGGGTGAAGCAGATCCTGCAGAAGAACAAGGAACTGCAGGACATCATCGCCATCCTGGGTGTCGACGAGCTCTCCGAAGAGGACAAGATCACCGTCGCCCGCGCGCGCCGGATCGAGCAGTTCCTCTCGCAGAACACCTACATGGCGGAGAAGTTCACCAACACGCCGGGTTCGACGGTGCCGCTGAAGGACACCATCGAGTCGTTCAAGAAGATCACCGAGGGCGAGTGCGACCACATCGCCGAGCAGGCCTTCTTCAACGTCGGTTCGCTCGACGACGTCGAGCGGCGTTGGGCTGAGCTCCAGAAGGAACTCTGATGGCCGACGACACCGGCAGTCACCTCGAGGTCGCGCTGGTCGCGGCCGAGCGGGTGGTCTGGGAGGGGCAGGCGAAGATCGTCATCGCCCGCACCACCGATGGCGACATCGGTATCCTCCCGGGCCATGCCCCGCTGCTGGGTCTGCTGCAGGGTGGCACCGTCCAGGTGCGGACGCTCGACGACGAGTACTTCGTCGCCGCCGCGCCGGACGGCTTCATCTCGGTGGCGAACAACCGGGTCTCGATCCTGGCGGAGAACGCCGAGATGGGGCACGACATCGACCTCGAAGAGGCGAAGCGGGCGCTCGACCAGGCCCTGTCGACCGGGACCGACAGCGAGGACGAGCAGGAGCAGGTCCGGCTTGCCGAGGCCAGGGTGAGGGCCGCCGAGAAGGCGTCCTGAACCCACCTGCAATAATTGAAAAGAGTTACGGTCGGTACGGTTCGGGGATGGCGTCACCACAGCGAGGGCGCCAGGAATGAGGTTGGCAACTTATGAGGACAGTCCTCGAATTGGTCGGGGTCTGTTGCCTTGCTGCCGTACTGCTGATCATCGCTTTCGCGTGCCGTCGTCGCTGGATCTCCAGGGACGGCGGCACGTTCGATTGCAGCCTGCAACTCGCTGAGAAGGATCACGGCCGCGGCTGGGCCCTCGGCCTGGCGCGGTACGTCGGCGACGACCTGCAGTGGTTCCGGGTCTTCAGCCTGGCCTGGTGGCCGAAGCTGATCGTGAACCGGCGGCAGCTCGAGGGTGTCACCACCCGCCGGCCGATGGGCAACGAGCCGCTGGTCACCTACGCCGGCCACGTCATCGTCGATGCCGAGCTGAGGGACCGCACGGTCCACTTCGCGATGACCGAGGAGGCCCTGACCGGCGTCCTGGCCTGGATGGAATCCGCGCCGCCCAGCACCCAAACCTATCTGTAAGGGTGCCTTCGGTAAGTCTGGCCGGTCTGACAGCCCTCGAGGTCAAGAACGCCGTCGGGATGGCGGCCTACGCCCGAGGCCTCGGCTACACCCACAGCGGAGCGGTCCGCTCGGTCTGGTGGGACTCGGCGGCGACCGCACTGCGCGGCCGGGTCCGCGGACAGCTGGAGAGCCTGTACGAAGTCGCTGTCTTCGTCTCGCTCGACGACGACGGCCAAGCGAGCTATCTCGACGGTGAGTGCAGTTGCCCCGTCGGCCTCGACTGCAAGCACGTCGCCGCGCTGGCCTTGCAAGCCATTCTCTCCTCCGCTGAGGAGTCGGACCTGGCTGTCGTCACGGCGGCTGCTGACACGGAGCCGGCTGCCCCGGTCGTCCGAGCGCCTGGCTGGGAGACCTCGCTGAGCTCTCTGGTCGGTGGAGGGACACCTGGCGTCGCCGACCGAGCGGGCTCCGCGCCGCTCGCGATCGAGCTGAGCCTGGTGATTCCAGCGCAGTACTCCAGCAGGCACAGGTCGGGCTCGGCCGAACCGGTGCTCATCGCCCGGGTGATGAAACAGGGCAAGAACGGCTGGATCCGCGGCAACCTGACCTGGGCTGGCCTCGACAACCCGTACGGCGAACTGGTCAAGGCGCACTCGCAGGCCCTGCAGGAGCTGTACGCGTCGTACACCTCGCGCAGAGGCAGATCGAGCCAGTACGGCGACGACAAGACCCTCGAGCTGTCCGCCTTCGACAGCCGGCAACTCTGGCCGCTGCTCGACCAGGCGCTGGCCGTCGGCGTACGGCTCGTCTACAGCAAGAAACGGGCCGGCGATCTCGATCCGTACGGCGTCGCCGAGTTCTGCCTGGACGTCACCACCGTCGAGGCCTCCCGGTCCCTGCTGGTCCGCCCGGTCATCCGGATCGCCGACGGCCCGCAGGACGTCGTACCGGTCGAGTTCATCGGCGCCGAGGGGCACGGAGTCGTGTGGATGGATCGAGCGGAGCTGAAGCCTTCCGCGGAGATCGACGACCTGCGCTTCAAGCTGGCCAAGTTCACCCGGCCGGTCCCGCCGGAGCTTCAGCAGGTCGCCTTGGCCGGGCAGGAGCTGCGGATCCCGACGGCCGACAGCGCCCGCTTCCGCGCGGAGTACTACCCGAAGCTGCGGCAGGTGGCCACGGTCATCTCGTCCGACGAGTCGTTCACTCCACCGTCGATCTCCGGCCCGGAGCTGAGCCTGCAGGCCACCTACGGCGACGACCACGCGCTGGACCTCAGCTGGAGCTGGGTCTACCAGGTCGACGACTCGCAGCTGCGGGTGCCGCTGGGACCGGAGTCCGGTGGCGAGGTCTATCGCGATCTGGAGCAGGAACGCGAGATCCTGGCCGGCCTCGACCTGCGCGACGAGCCGACCTCCTCGCTCACAGGCTTCGACACCGTGCGCTTCAGCACCGAACTGCTGCCCCAACTGGCCGCGGAGCCCCGGGTCGACGTCGAAGTGACCGGTACGCCGGCGGAGTACCGCGAGGTCGGCGACTCGCTGACCATCGAGCTCTCCACCTCGGCCGAGGCCGGCGAGATGGACTGGTTCGACCTCGGCATCACCATCCGGGTCGAAGGACAGCGGCTCCCGTTCGTCAACGTGTTCCGGGCGCTGACGGCCGGCAAGTCGTCCGTGCTGATGACGAGCGGTGCCTACTTCAGTCTGCAGAAGCCCGAGCTTCAGGCGCTGCGGAATCTGATCGAGGAGGCAAGAGCCCTCCAGGACCTGCCCACCGAGAGCCTGAAGATCAGCCGCTTCCAGGTCGGCCTCTGGGACGAACTCGAGGCGCTCGGCGTGGTCGGCGAGCAAGCCGACGCCTGGCAGCAACAGCTGACCGCGCTGCGATCCGTCGAGACCGCAGACCAGACCGAGGTCCCGGCGACGATCGACGCCTCGCTGCGGCCGTACCAGGTCGAGGGCTTCCGCTGGCTCGCCTACCTCTGGAAGTTCGGGCTCGGCGGGATCCTGGCCGACGACATGGGCCTCGGCAAGACGCTGCAGACCCTGGCGCTGATCGCGCACGCCAAGGAGACCGATCCCGGGATCGCGCCGTTCCTGATCGTCGCGCCCACCAGCGTGGTGTCGAACTGGCCGGCCGAGGCGGGACGGTTCGCTCCGGGACTCAAGACGGTGGCGATCGCCGACACCCTGCGCCGCCGCGACCAGACCCTCGCCGAGGTGATCGGCGACGCCGACGTGGTGGTCACGTCGTACACGCTGTTCCGGCTGGACATCGACGCGTACGCCGACCGGTCGTGGGGCGGGCTGGTGCTCGACGAGGCCCAGGTCACCAAGAACCACCAGTCCAAGGTCTACCAGTGCTGCCGGCGGCTGCCCGCGCCGTTCAAGCTGGCGATCACCGGGACGCCGATGGAGAACAACCTGATGGAGCTCTGGTCGCTGCTGTCGATCACCTCACCGGGGTTGTTCCCCAGCCCGCTCCACTTCGACCAGTACTACGCCCGCCCGATCGAGAAGCAGGGCGACTTCGAGCGGCTGACCCAGCTGCGCCGCCGGATCAAGCCGCTGGTCAAGCGCCGGACCAAGGAGCAGGTGGCCGCCGACCTGCCGGCCAAGCTGGAGCAGGTGATCGAGGTGGAACTCTCTCCTCGGCATCGCAAGGTCTACCAGACCCACCTGCAGCGCGAACGGCAGAAGATCCTCGGCCTGGTCGAGGACTTCGACAAGAACCGGTTCACGATCTTCCGGTCGCTCACCATCCTGCGGCAGCTGAGCCTGCACGCCGGGCTGGTCGACGAGGCCTACGACGGCCTGCCCAGCGCGAAGATCGACGCCCTGCTGGAGCAGATCCCCGACATCCTGGGCAGTGGGCACCGGGCGCTGGTCTTCAGCCAGTTCACCGGTTTCCTCGATCGGGTCCGGCAGCGGCTGGACGCGGAGGGCATCGAGTACTGCTACCTCGACGGCAGCACCCGCGACCGGCCGGCCGTGCTGAAGAAGTTCAAGGACGGCGCCGCGCCGCTGTTCCTGATCAGCCTCAAGGCCGGCGGTGTCGGCCTCAACCTGACCGAGGCGGACTACTGCTTCCTGCTCGACCCGTGGTGGAACCCGGCCACCGAGGCGCAGGCGGTGGACCGGATCCACCGGATCGGGCAGCACCGCGCGGTGATGGTCTACCGGTTGATCGCGAAGGACACCATCGAGCAGAAGGTGATGGAGCTCAAGGAGCGTAAGGCGGCCCTGTTCGCCAGCGTGATGGACGAGGGCAACGCGTTCGGCGCGGGCCTGAGCCCGGACGACATCCGCGGTCTGTTCAGTTGAGCGGTCTGTCTAAAGTCGACCTATGACGGGCATTCTGCTGGAACTGGATCTGACGCGTGGGGTCCTCGAGACCTCGCCCGAGTCGCCGTTGGCCGCCTTCCGGGCGCGGCACCTGCCGACCATGCGCGAGCTGGTGCGGGCGCTGCGCAAAGGCGCGAAGGACGACCAGGTGGTCGGGCTGGTCGCTCATCTGGGCGGGACCGGGCTGTCACTGTCCCAGGTGCAGGACCTGCGGGAGGCCGTGGCCGACTTCCGGGCGTCGGGGAAGGGCGCTGTCGCCTGGACCGAGTCGTTCGGCGAGGTGGGCGGCGGCACGGTGCCGTACTACCTGGCGACGGCGTTCGACGAGATCTGGGTGCAGCCGTCGGGTGACCTGGCGATCACCGGGGTGAGCATCCAGGCGACCTTCGTCAAGGGTGCGCTGGACAAGGCAGGCGTGATTCCGCAGTTCGGCAAGCGCCGGGAGTACAAGTCGGCGGTCGAGACCTTCACCGAGAAGGAGATGTCCGGCCCGGCCCGGGAGATGGCGTCCCGGCTGGCCGAGTCGGCGTACGAGCAGATCGTCGAGGGCATCGCAGTACGCCGTCGGCTGGAGCCCGCGAAGGTGCGTGGGCTCGTCGACGATGCGCCGCTATCGGCGGAGGCCGGTCGCGAGGCGGGGCTGGTCGACCAGCTCGGCTACCGCTCGGACGTGTACGACGCGCTGGACAAGCGGCTGGGGGAGAACACCCCGCTGCTGGCCGAGCGCTACATCCGCCGCGGTCCCAGGACTCTCCAGGAGGTCCGTACCAATCTCCCGTGGCCGCAGAAGCCTGTGGTCGCCGTCATCCGGGTCAATGGAGGCATCAGCGTCGGCCGTAACTCCGGCGGCGGTCCGATCGGCGGCCCTGGCTCCGGCTCGGACACCATCGGAGCCGCTCTGCGGGCGGTAGCCGACGACGACAAGGTTCAAGCCGTCGTACTGCGCGTCGACAGCCCCGGCGGCTCGTACGTCGCCTCTGACGCCATCCGCCACGAGGTACTGCGGCTGCGAGCCACCGGCAGGCCAGTGATCGCCTCCATGGGCAGCGTCGCCGCATCCGGCGGGTACTTCGTGGCCATGCCGGCCGACGTGATCGTGGCGCAACCAGGCACCATCACCGGCTCCATCGGCGTCTTCTCCGGCAAGGGCGTCGTCCGCGATGCTCTCGGCCGGCTCGGTATCACCCAGCAGGCTGTCTCCGAGGGGCAGAACGCCCGGATGTATTCCGCCCAGGAGGAGTTCACCACTGAGCAGTGGGAGCGCCTGGAAGAGACGCTGGATCGCATCTACGACGACTTCGTCGGCAAGGCGGCTCTGGATCGCGGTCTACCGGTGGCGGACCTGGAGGCCCTGGCCCGCGGTCGGGTCTGGACCGGCGCCGACGCTCACGAGCGCAAGCTGGTCGACGAGTTGGGTGGCTTCGAGCACGCCGTACAGGTCGCTTGTGACCGGGCCGGGCTCGACCGGGACAACATCACGCTCACTGCGGCACCGCACCGGAACCTGCTGGATCGCCTGCGCCCGCCGGAGTCCACTGAGGACCTGGCGGCCACAGCGAAGGCCTGGAGCGCTGACGGGCTCACCAGCACCATCTACGCGGCTCTGGGGCTCCCGCCGACCGGTGTGCTCACCATGCCGATGAGCTGGCGGATCACTTAGGGTCGCGGTCTCCACCGGGGACCCAGAGGACGTCGCCGCCGGAGGAGAGGTTGGCGACCCGGCCGAGGATGAACAGCAGGTCGGAGAGCCGGTTCAGGTAGGTGATGGCGAGCAGGTTGACCGTGGGGCCGTGGGACTCGACGGCGGCCCAGGCAGCTCGCTCGGCCCGGCGGGTGACGGTGCGGGCGACGTTGAGGTAGGCCGCACCCGGCGTACCGCCCGGGAGGATGAACGAGCGCAGCTTGGTGAGGCGGTTGTTGTACTCGTCGCACCAGCCTTCGAGCCGGTCGATGTAGTCCTGGGTGATCCGCAGCGGCGGGTACTCCGGGTCCGGCGTGATCGGGTTGCACAGGTCCGCGCCGACGTCGAACAGGTCGTTCTGGATCCTGGTCAGCAGCATCACCAGGTTGCTGTTCAGGTGTCCGGCCGCGATCGCGACGCCGATCGCGGAGTTGGCCTCGTCGACGTCGCCGTACGCCGCCACCCGCGGATCGGTCTTCGAGGCCTTGCTCATGTCGCCCAGGCGGGTCTCGCCGGCGTCACCGGTCCGGGTATAGATCCGCGTCAAGTTCACAGCCATGTCACGGCACTCTACGCAAGGCTGCGACGGCGAGCCGATACCCTCCTCAGGTGGAACGGTTTCGGATCGCAGGTGAGGCACGGCTCGAGGGCAGCGTCGAGGTGGCAGGCGCGAAGAACAGCGTGCTGAAGCTGATGGCAGCGGCACTACTGGCAGAGGGCACGACGACGTTGCGGCAGGTGCCGGACATTCTCGACGTCACCTTCATGGCCCAACTGCTGGACCGGTTGGGTTGCTCGGTGACGGTCGACGCGGACGGCGCGAGCGCGACCATCGCCGTACCGGCGGAGATCGGCTACCAGTGCGACTACGAGCTGGTGCGCAAGCTGCGCGCCTCGATCTCGGTGCTCGGGCCGCTGCTCGGGCGCTGCGGCCGCGCGGAGGTCGCGCTGCCGGGTGGTGACAACATCGGCTCCCGCGGGCTGAACATGCACGTTGCCGGGCTGGAGTCGATGGGCGCGAAGGTGCACATCGAGCACGGTTTCGTGATCGCCGAGGCGCCGCAGGGGCTGCACGGCGCCGAGGTCTGGCTGGACTTCCCGAGCGTCGGCGCGACCGAGACGATCATGATGGCCGCGGTGCTGGCCAAGGGCACCACGGTGATCGAGAACGCGGCCCGCGAGCCGGAGATCCAGGACATCGCCGCGTTGCTGGTCGAGATGGGCGCCCAGATCGAGGGCGCCGGGTCGTCCCGGATCGAGGTGACCGGGGTGGACGGGCTGCTGAAGCCGGTCGACCACGTCACCGTGCCGGACCGGATCGTGGCCGGCAGCTGGGCGTTCGCGGCCGCCATCACCAAGGGCGACATCACCGTCTCGAACGGTCACGCCGAGCACCTCGAGCTGCCGCTGGACAAGCTGCACAAGGCCGGCGCCCAGATCACCGTGCTGAACCCGGGCTTCCGGGTGGTGATGAACGACCGGCCGAAGCCGGTCGACGTCGTCACGCTGCCCTACCCGGGGTTCGCGACCGACCTGCAGGCGTTCGTGATCGCGATGAACGCGCTCAGCGACGGCGCCGCGATGGTCACCGAGAACCTCTTCGAGGGCCGCTTCACCTTCGCCCAGGAGCTGACCCGGCTCGGCGCCCAGATCCAGACCGACGGCCACCACGCCGTCGTCCGGGGTGTGCCGCGGCTGTCCGGTGCTCCGGTGGTGGCCAGCGACATCCGCGCGGGTGCCGCGCTGGTGATCGCGGGCCTGGCGGCGGAGGGCGAGACATTGGTCTCAGCCGCGCACCATGTGCACCGCGGCTACACGGACTTCGCGGGCAATCTGCGCCGCCTCGGCGCTGATGTCACTGTGGAGCCGGACGACGCAGAGCTCTACTGGAACTAGATGCCTTAGGGTCGGTCGCATGACTGACCGCGTGATCAAGCCCGTCGGCCGTGGATTCCTCTTTCTCGACTCGCACCCGGTGGGCTGCGAGCAGCTCGTCAAGGGGCTGACCGAGCAGGTCGAGGCACGCAAGCCAGAGCGGCGTCCGGTCGCGCTCGTGATCGGCTCCAGCTCGGGGTACGGGCTGGCGGCGACGATCGCCGGGCTCGCGCGGTACGGGATCGACGGGGTCGGCATCTCCTTCGAGAAGGCGCCGGCCCGGCGTACGGGGAGTGCGGGGTGGTACCGGACCGCCGCCACCGCCGCGTACGCCGAGAGCGTCGGCAGCACCTTCCACTTCGTCAACGCCGACGCGTTTGCCGACACCACCAAGAGCGATGTGCTCGACCTGCTGCAGGAGAAGTTCGGGGGAGTCGACTACCTGATCTACAGCGTCGCTGCCCCGCGCCGGGTCGACCCGCGCACCGAGACGACGTACCAGTCGGCGATCAAGGCGATCGGTCAGCCCGCGCAGACCAAGAGCCTCGGGTACGACGAGGGCCTGCCGGTCCTGCAGGAGGTCGACATCGAGGTCGCCACCGACGACGAGGTCGCCGCCACCGTCGCCGTTATGGGCGGCGAGGACTGGGCCCGCTGGGTCGACGCCCTGGAAGACCGCAAGTTGCTCAAGGACGGCTTCACCACCGTCGCCCTGACCTACATCGGCTCCGAGCTCACCGGCCCGATCTACCGCCAGGGCTCGATCGGCGCCGCCAAGGCCCACCTGGAAGAGACCGCAAGCGAGTTGCGCCAGCGCGACGGCGTAGAAGCTCGTACGTCGGTCAACGGCGCCGCCGTCACCCAGGCCTCCTCCGCCATCCCCGGCATCGGCCTCTACGTCAGCCTCCTCCACCGAGTCCTCGGCGACGCCCTGCAAACCCCCATCCAGCAGTCGATCGCCCTCTGGGACCAGCTGACCGGCGAGAAGCCCCTCGACCTCGACCCCGAAGGCCGCATCCGCCTCGACCGCTGGGAACTCACCGACGACGTCCAAGCCGCCGTGAAGCAGCAGTGGAACGCCGTCACCCAGGAAAACATCGCAGACCTGGCAGACACCGTCTGGTTCTACGAGGAGATCCGTCGCCTCTACGGCTTCGACGTCCCCGGCGTCGACTACGAAGCCGCCGTCGAGGTCGACGTCGAGTGGCCGTAGCCAAAGCGACCGTGCTGCTGGCCGCAACGGCTGCCCTGGCAGGCTGCTCGCTCCTGAAGCCGACAGCAGCACCGCCGCCGTCCGGCGGCAAGCCGGACGCCTGCCATCTGCTCACCGACAAGCAGGTCCACCTCGCTCTTGGGGGAGCCCCCAAGTCGACCGAGGACCTGTCCTCTGCCGCGATGCCAGTGAGCTGCCGCTACGTCGGGCAAGGCGATGCCTATCTGACGATCAGCGCGCACCGGGTAACCGACGTGGTTGATGCACAGAGCGAACTGGCCGGTGCTCGGAAGAGTTGCCCGACCGCGACGGCTTTGGACACCAGCGAGATGAATGTGGACACCGCCACCGGGCTGATCTGTCCGGCAACGCCCACGGGTGGTGGCGCCATCACCTGGGCTGAGTGGCAGACCATCGTGCTGAAGGTGGAGCTCCGGCCCGGCGGGCAGCGCACACCCGCCGGTACCGGTCACCGGATCGCTCAGGCGACCAATCAGCTCCAGAGCAGTCTGACGGTCGACTCCTTCTAGCTACAGCGGCTTGAAGGAGACCATTTCCAGGACCAGGTCGCCGGCTTCGTCGGAGGCTTTCAGGTCGATGGTGGCGTTGATGCGCCAGTCGTGGTTGCCTTCGGGGTCGTCGATGATCTGCTGGACCTCCCAGTAGCCGGGGTGTTCCTCGACCATGAAGAGGGCCGGGCCGCGGGCGGCGGGGCCGGTGGGGAGTGAGTCGTGTTCGGCGTAGTACGCCGTACCGGCTTCGGCCCAGCGGCCGGCGTCCCAGCCGGAGTCGGTGTCCAGCTGGCCCAGCTCGGCCCAGCGGTGCAGTGAGACGAGCTCGACCCGGCGGAACATCGCGTTGCGGACCAGGACCCGGAAAGCCCTGCTGTTCAAGGTGATCCGGCGCGGGCCGAGCGGTACCGCGACGACGACCTCGGGGTCGCCGGGGTTGGTCAGCTCCTCCCACTCGTCGAGCAGGCTGGAGTCGGTCTGCCGGACGACCTCGCCGAGCCACTCGATCAGGTCGGTCAGGTCCTCGTTCGCCTTGTCCGGCGGCACGGTCTGCCGCAGCGCCTTGAACGCGTCGCTGAGGTAGCGCAGCACGATGCCCTCGGAGCGCGCCAGGCCGTAGTACTGGATGAACTCGCCGAACGTCATCGCCCGCTCGAACATGTCCCGGACGACGGACTTCGGCGACAACCCGGCCTCGGCGATCCACGGATGGGTCTGCCGGTAGATCTCCAACGTTGCCTCGAGCAACTCTTCCAGCGGCTTCGGCCAGCTGATCTCCTCGAGCAGCTCCATCCGCTCCTCGTACTCGATCCCGTCGGCCTTCATCCCCTGCACGGCCTCGCCCTTGGCGTGGTGCAGCTGCGCCATCAGGATCGCGCGCGGATCCTCCAGCGTCGCCTCCACCACCGACACCACGTCCAGCGCGTACGTCGGCTCTTCCGGGTCCAGCAGGTCGAGCGCAGCCAGCGCGAAGGTGGACAACGGCTGGTTCAGCGAGAAGTCCTTCTGCAGGTCGACCGTCAGCCGCAGCGTCCGGCCGAACTCGTCGGGCTCGTCCAGCCGCTCGACCACACCCGCGGTGAGCAGCGTGCGGTAGATCTGGATCGCCCGCCGGATCAGCCGGATCTGCGACCGGGAGTCCTCGTGGTTGTCCTGCAGCAGATGCCGCATGCTCGCAAAAGCGTCGCCGTCGCGGGCGATCACGTTCAGCAGCATCGCGTGGCTGACCCGCATCTTCGACTGCAGCGGTTCGGGGTCGGCCGCGACCAGCCGGTCGAAGGTGTCCTCGCCCCAGGTGACGAACCCCTCCGGCGGCTTCTTCTTCTGCACCCGGCGCTGCTTCTTCGGGTCGTCACCGGCCTTCGACATCGCCCGGACGTTCTCGATCACGTGATCCGGCGCCTCGACGACGACGGTGCCGGAAGTGTCGTACCCCGCCCGCCCTGCGCGGCCGGCGATCTGGTGGAACTCCCGCGCCTTCAGGATCCGCTGCCGGCGTCCGTCGTACTTGCTCAGCGCGGTCAGCACCACCGTGCGGATCGGCACGTTGATGCCGACGCCGAGCGTGTCCGTGCCGCAGATGACCTTCAGCAGACCGGCCTGCGCCAACTGCTCGACCAACCGCCGGTACTTCGGCAGCATGCCGGCGTGGTGCACACCGATCCCGTGCATGATCAACCGCTGCAGCGTCTTGCCGAAGCCGGAGCTGAACCGGAAGTGCCCGATCAGCTCCTTGATCTTGTCCTTCTCTTCCTTCGTGCAGACGTTGATGCTGGTCAGCGCCTGGGCGCGTTCCAGCGCGGACGCCTGGGTGAAGTGCACGACGTACACGGGGGACTGGTTGGTCACCAGGAGCTCTTGGAGCGTCTCGTGCAGCGGCGTCGTGACGTACTTGTAGATCAGCGGCACCGGGCGCTCGGCCGACGAGACGATCGAGGTCGGCCGTCCGGTCCGCCGGGCCAGGTCGAGCTTGAACCGGTCGACGTCGCCGAGCGTCGCCGACATCAGGATGAACTGCGCGTGCGGCAGCTCCAGGATCGGCACCTGCCAGGCCCAGCCGCGGTCGGGCTCGGCGTAGAAGTGGAACTCGTCCATCACCACCTGGCCGACGTCGGCGGCCGCGCCCTCGCGCAGGGCGATGTTGGCCAGCACCTCGGCGGTGCAGCAGATGATCGGGGCGCCGGCGTTGACCGAGGCGTCACCGGTCAGCATGCCGACCTTGTCGGCGCCGAAGACGTCGCAGAGCGCGAAGAACTTCTCCGACACCAGCGCCTTGATCGGCGCGGTGTAGAAGGTGCGCTTGCCGTGCGCGAGCGCGGCGAAGTGCGAGCCGGTGGCGACCAGGCTCTTCCCGGACCCGGTCGGGGTGGACAGGATCACGTTCGATCCGGTCATCACCTCGATCAGCGCCTCCTCCTGCGCCGGATACAACGTGATGCCCTGTTCGCCCACCCAGGTCGCGAAGGCGTCGTACAGGGCATCGGGCTCAGGGGTCTCCGGCAGCTTCTCGGTCAGCGTCATCTCTGCCATTGTCCCGCATCGGTCAGAAGAGAGCCGCCACCAGGTCTGCGGGGTCCCGCGAGGCGGGCCAGTCGCTGACCTGGCCGTCGCCGAGTTCGACGATCCGCCAGGCGCCGTCGGTACGGCGTACCAGGTCGACGGTGACGAAGGGCAGCGCCAGATCGCTGACCAGCGGCTCCACCTCGATCAGGTCGAGCCCGTCGGGCAGCTCGTCCGGGGTGTCGGGATGCGGCGTGACGAGCGCGCAGCGACCGCCGATCCACCAGGTCCTCGCCTCGGCGCCGGTGAACTCCTCGAACCGCCGCAGCACGAACCCGCCCGTGAACGCGTCGCCCCGCAACTCCAGGAACCGCGTCGCGATCCGCTGGACGGCCTCCCGGTCGGCGAGCTCGGGGATGAACGCCGCCTCGGACCAGTAGTGCTTCATCGACTTCACATAGTCACGCAGTACTGCGGGCCCGCCGCCGAGCCGCTCGCAGACGGCGTCCAGTCCCGCCAGATCCGGCCCCTCGGTCCACGCGGAGTCCGGCGTCAACGGCCTCAACGCCTCGTACCACCCCGGCAACTCATGCGCCACCTTGTACTCGTCGCCGCTGGTCCGCAGCGTCACCCGCCGGGCATCGAGTGCCTTGGCGAACCCGTAGTACTCGGTCGCCGTCATCATCCAGCCGCGATAGACCACGTCATCACCAGCCGGTACTCCGGCCACCGCCTCGTCCGGCCGCCCGAGCGCGTCATGGTCGATCCGCGCCACGGCGACGCCGCCGTCGCGCGCGGCAGCAGCCTGCGCGGCGAAATGCGGATCCACTCGACGTGGGTTCAGCGGGTCGCCCGGTACCAACAGCATGCAGTGAATTGTCCCTGCCCGGCACGATCTTCGCCCCTCGTTTCCGCGAGCCAGGCAGCGGACTTCTGGCTGTAACCGGCGGAAACACGGCTGATCAATGTGGCTTGTAGCTTCACCGGGGTGACAGATTCGTCCCGGCGCCGGGTCCGGCTGTGGTTCGGTCCGCACCAGATCGGCGACTACATCGGCGAGGCGGCGCACGCCGACCGCTACGAGGCCGCCATGCGCCGCCGCTTCCCCGGCCTGGAGATCACCAACGAGGCCCTGGCGGCCCGAAGCCCCCCTGCCGCGAGCCGCCAGGAGCACTAGCGAACAGCGCGCGAAGGCGGCGCCGGCTTCTCATCGGTCCACCCCGACTCGAGCACCACACTCGCGCCCTGCTTGAGCCCGTCGTACTCCGAACTCAGCAGCCGCCCGGTGCCCGGATCGACGATGTAGTTGGTGCGCCCGTCGTACGCCCTGGTCGGGCTGCCGGAAGGCTGACCGCGTTTCGCCCAATCCAGGCTGATCTGCGTACCAACTCGCCCGATCGGATCCTTGACGCCCTCCTCCAACCGAACCCCCGGCAGCATCGACAGCACCCGCAGCGCGGCCCCGCGCAACTTCGGCGGCGACGGCATCTCGAACAGCAGCCGTCCAGCCGCACTGAAGACCTGATAGTTGACGTCGTCCGCAGTCAGACCGGGCTCAGCGGAGGCCGCAAGGACCGCATAGAGCTTCGCGGGATCGGTGGGCAGCGCCTGGATCTGCTGGGCGGTCACCGGCTTCACCCCGCTGAGGTAGTAGCCCGGCGGCACCTGATCGAACGTCATCTTGTTGACGACCGGCTCACTCGGCGCCATCGTCACCGGATCCGTCTCAGTCATCGGCCACTGCGTCGGCGCCCCCTGCGCCCGCCACTTGGCCGTGTCCGCGGCAGTCGCCGGCCGAGCCCCGAGCTCAACCCACCCGAACCACGACTCGACCCCTTGGCGCATCGGCATCCAGCTCTCGGTGATCGACCTCTGCGCGATGCTGTACTTCGGCGAGCCGACCCGCAACAGCCCGCGGATCTGCAGGTTGCGCACCCGGAAGTACTTCCCGGACACCTTCTCGTTGCTCTCCTGCTTCATCGCGAGCTGAACCAGCGCCTGGCTGACCGTGACCAGCCGAGGAGTCGTCGGGCTGACCGTGCTCGGCACCGGCCCTGCATCACCGGCCCCAGGTCCAGGGGAGAGGAACAGCGGCGTGGCGAGTGCAGCGAGCGCCACCGCGGCGGTGGTCGCGGTCAACGCGATTCCCACTCGACCGGATTTCGCAGCGGCGTACCAGCGATCGCGTCGCCGGCTGTCCCCCGCCTCACGGATCAACGCCTGCACCTGTCGGCGAGCGGCGGCGGTCGTCTCCCTGGACGGCCCCGGCTGCTCGGGGAACGCCGAGCGAATCTTGTCGAACTCGTTCATCTCAGACCTCGTCACGAGTGGCGGTCGGATCGGTGTGGCCGAGTTGTTCGCGGACCACCCGGCGGGCCCGGGACAGGCGTGAGCAGACCGTCCCGTAGGCAATGCCGAGCGCGGCCGCGACCTCGTCGTACGTGAGTTCGCCGAGCGCCACGAGCATCAGTACCTCGCGGTCCTTCGCCGAGACCTTCGCCAGCGCAGCGGCCAGTTCGCGACTCGCGCCCTGAGCCGTCACCTGGGCGGCGACCCGCTCCTCATGCCCGCCGGACGGCGCAGGCAGCGGCAACTTCGCAGCAGCCCGCCAGGCCCGTACTTCGTCCCGCCGGTGCCGCCGGATCAGATTGGTCGCGATCCCGTACAGCCAGGCGCGCACGACGCCGCTGCGGCTGTCGAACTTCGCGCGCTGCCGGAACGCGATCAGGAACGTCTCCGCGGCCAGGTCGTCGGCCAGGTCGCTGCCCAGCCGGCGGGCGACGTACGAGTGCACCTGCGGGAAGTAGCGGTCGAAGATCAGCGTGAACCGGTCCGGTTCGCGTGCCGACGCCTCGAGGGTGCGGGCGTCTTCGTCCGGGATCACCGCCCCAGCCGCTCTGGACACCACCGGCCGACCGGGCAACGCGAGCGTCGCCAAGGCGAGGTCGGGCGTCATCGGACTCCTCAAGCTGCCGGCCGGACGTTCGCCGGGATCGATGGATCCCGGGGCAGCGCTCGTACTGCCGTCCGGCTCACCCTGTACTTGTCCGATCTCCCCGGCACCCTTCTCGACCCCACCGACAGTTCGTGTCAGTGACGCCCTGGGGAGCGATCCGGATGACAGTGCAGGGTCAGGAGCTCTTCAGGAACCCCCGGGCCGCCTGCTCGTCGGCCGGCCAGACGTAGACGCTCCAGCCCTGCTTGTTCCCGGTCTTGGTCCGGGCCGCGGTCGCCTTGATGCCGAAATCCTTCAGCATCGACACCTTCACCCGCGCCTCGTTGTAGCTGCCGACCATCTTCACCTCGACCAACAGTCCGAAACTGTCCGGTTGAGCGGGGGAGTAGTCAGTACGGCGCACCAGCGACCCACCCTTGGCCTTGGAGAAGGCCCAGCGAGTGAGCAGCACCATGCCCCCGATCAGCACCAGGGCCACGACCGGGAAGAGAAAGTAGTGCTCAGCGAACACGGACACCATTGTCTCAGTGATTGAAAGGTCCCGAGCCCTTGGCAACCTTCCGTGTCGCCAGGGAGTCTTTAGAGGGTGTCTGGGGACTCCGCGCCTACTGCGCTGCACTCGGCACGGCATCTCGCCGCACTGGAGCAAAGGCCACGATGGAAAAACATCGAGGCCTTCACTCCAGCACGGCGAGCTACCGCACCGAGCACATGCTCGCTACGGCGCGGAGCCCCCAGACACCCTCTACCAACACACGCTGCAAGCGCGGCCGATTCTCGGGGGCCGCCGGAAGAGCGGAGGGCACGGACATGCTCGCACCGACCCACGTGATCTACCTGACCGGGCTACTGGACGTCCGGTCGGTAGGCGACGTACGACAGCAACTCAACTACCTGATCGACAACTCCGAAGGCGACGTCATCGTCGACCTGGAATCCCTCGACGCCCTGGACGCGACCGGCCTGGGCCTCCTGGTGGCAGCCCATCGCCGCACCCAACTCCTCGGCCGCCAACTCGTACTACGCCACCCGCTGCCGTCGGTGATCCGCATCCTCGCGGTCACCCGACTGCACCGAATCCTGCACGTGGAGAGGACCCCACTCCCGATCTCCGCCTAGCTGCGCGCCCGCCTCCTTGGCGCTCCAATCCACCCCTCGGCTCCTCCGTCGCGGGTGGTCAGTGGCGCGCCGATCCAGCGAGGCAGACGGCGACTCCGTCAGCCCAACTCCCACCTTGCGAAGATCTGCAGCGCTGCCTCGATCTGCGCCTTCGTACGGTTGTCCGACACCCCAACCACCCTGACAAAAATCACGGAGGTCCCCGGGTCGGCGGCAACAAACAACGTCACCGACGCCCGGCCTGCAAGCGGGTAGTCGTACCAGACGCCCTGTTCGACATCGGTCATAGGCAGGGCGCTCTCGATGGCCTGCCAGTCCGACTCGTCGAACCCGTACCCGACGAACTCCGCCACCGACTCGCACAGCGGCCGCAAGTTGCTGTCGATGATCCAGCGGTCCTCGACGACGCTTCCAGCATCCGGAGTGGTCATCTCTCAGCTCCCAGTTTCTGCCTTGGTCTGTCCTAGCCACGGCGGTGTGACCTACTCCGCTATGACACCAGTCACGAGAGTAGGACTCACAAGAGCACAGAGTCCTACTCTCGAGTACATGAGCAGCCAGAAGGACCGCCCCTGGGTGATGCGGACGTATGCCGGCCACTCCTCGGCCGCGGAATCCAATGCGTTGTTCCGGCGCAATCTGGCCAAGGGGCAGACCGGGCTGTCGGTTGCCTTCGACCTGCCCACCCAGACCGGGTACGACGCTGATCACCCGCTGGCGAAGGGTGAGGTCGGCAAGGTCGGGGTGCCGGTGGCGCATCTCGGTGACGTCAGAGCGCTCTTCGACCAGATCCCGCTGGCGCAGATGAACACCTCGATGACGATCAACGCGACCGCGATGTGGCTGCTCGCGCTCTACCAGGTCGCCGCGCAGGAGCAGGGTGCGTTGCCGGACGAGCTCACCGGCACCACCCAGAACGACATCGTCAAGGAATACCTGTCCCGCGGCACCTACGCCTTCCCGCCGGACGCGTCGCTCAGGCTCAGCACCGATCTGATCGCTTACACCGTCTCCAACGTCCCGCAGTGGAATCCGATCAACATCTGCAGCTACCACCTGCAGGAGGCCGGCGCGACGCCCGTGCAGGAGTTGGCGTTCGCGCTCTCGACGGCGATCGCAGTACTGGATCGGGTGCGTGACGGCGGTCAGGTCCCGGCGGAGCGGTTCGGCGATGTGGTTCAACGCATCTCGTTCTTCGTCAATGCGGGCGTGCGGTTCATCGAGGAGACCTGCAAGATGCGCGCCTTCGTGCGCCTGTGGGACGAGATCTGTCTCAACCGGTACGGCGTGACCGACGCCAAGGCCCGTCGGCTCCGGTACGGCGTACAGGTGAACTCGCTCGGCCTCACCGAGGCGCAGCCCGAGAACAACGTGCAGCGGATCGTGCTGGAGATGCTCGGCGTCACGCTCTCCAAGAATGCCCGCGCCCGCGCCGTCCAACTGCCTGCCTGGAACGAGGCGCTCGGATTGCCGCGACCGTGGGATCAGCAGTGGTCGCTCCGGATGCAGCAAGTGCTCGCGTACGAGTCGGACCTGCTCGAGTACGAGGACATCTTCGACGGCTCACACGTGATCGAGGCCAAGGTGGACGAGCTCGTCGCCGGGGCGCAGGAGGAGATCGATCGCGTCCAGGCGATGGGAGGTGCGGTGGTCGCGGTCGAGAGCGGCTATCTCAAGCAGGCGCTGGTCGCGTCGCACGCCGAGCGCAGGCAGCGGATCGAGTCGGGCGAGCAGGTCGTTGTCGGGGTCAACAAGTTCGAGAACACCGACCCGTCGCCGCTGACCGCCGACCTCGACACCGCGATCCAGACGGCGGATCCGCAGGCCGAGGCGGCCGCGTTGACCTCGCTAACCAAATGGCGCGAGCAGCGGGACCCGAAGGCGGTCGAGGAAGCGCTCTCCCGACTCCGTGAGGCCGCGAAGGGCACCGAGAACCTGATGCAGGCCACCCTCACCTGCGTCCGCGCCGGCGCGACGACGGGGGAGTGGGCGGGCGTACTGCGGGAGATGTTCGGTGAGTACCGCGCACCGACCGGCGTCTCGAGTTCGGTCGGCGTCTCCGGCGGCGGCGAGGCGATCGCCGCTGTGCGCGTGAAGGTCGCCGAGACCTCGGAGGAACTAGGCGGCCGGCTGCGTTTCCTGGTCGGCAAACCCGGCCTCGACGGCCACTCGAACGGCGCCGAGCAGGTCGCGGTACGGGCTCGTGATGTCGGCTTCGAGGTGATCTACCAGGGCATCCGGCTGACGCCCGAGCAGATCGTCGCCGCCGCGGTCGCCGAAGACGTGCACTGTGTCGGCCTGTCGATCCTGTCCGGCTCGCACATGGAGCTCGTCCCGCAGGTCGTCAAGGGACTGCGCGAAGCCGGCCTGGAGGACGTACCGGTCGTTGTCGGCGGCATCGTCCCCGACGCCGATTCCCGAGCCCTCCAGGCGGCCGGCGTCGCCGCCGTCTACACCCCGAAGGACTACGACCTGACCGGGATGATGGGCAGCGTCGTCGACGTGATCCGCCGCGCGAACAACCTCTAGCCCTGCTTGGTCGCGATCAGGTCCTCGACGGCCTTCGGGATGGTGGTCTCGAAGTCGAGGAGCTTGGCCCAGGTCAGGGTGACGGTGAGGACGACCATCTCGTCGTAGAGCGCTTTCACGCCTTCGAGCCAGCCGCCGTACTGCTCCTCGGTCATCACCTTGCGGCCCGCGACCAGGTAGCCCTCCGGGATGCCCTGGATCAGTTCGACCTCGGTCACGCCGCGCAGCAGCAGGACCTTGGGCGGGAAGGCGCCGGTGTCGATGGTGAGCGCGACCTTCGGGTTCCTGCGCAGCGCCGCGACCTTCGCCGCCTTCGGCACGGTCGCCATCACCAGCTTCTCGCCCTCCATCCAGAAGCCGATCGGGATCACTCGCGGGTCGCCGTCCAGGCCGTCGTAGGCCAGCCGGGCCGGCTCGGAGCCGTTCAGCAGGTCCTGCGCGTACGGCTTGGCCAGGATCTCGGCGATCTCGGTCTGGTTCATGGTGCTGATCCTTCCGGTCGATGGGTGCTTTCACCCAGGAGACGAAGCTGCCCAGTACTTCTCTACATCGCTAGGTTGAGGAAATGCGGGAAACTTTTGCGTTCGGTGCCGGGCGGGTCGAGCTGAGCGAGGACGGGGCGGTCGCGGCGGTGCTGCACCCGAGGGGGCGCGCCATGCTGCTCGATGATGGGGTGGTGCACGACCCGGCGCATTACTGGGGCAAGGGCTTCGTGATCACCAGCCACGGCAGCCACCGCTTCGACGCGCCCGACTTCACCCGCTGGCGGCAGACCGGGATCGACCTGCTCTACCGCCTGGGCGAGCTGGAGTTGCGGGTCGGCCGCCGGTTCGGGGAGCACTGGACCGAGACGTACGAAGTACGGAACACCGGTGCAGAAGCAACAACCATCGGGTCACTCGCGATCAGTACGCCGTACCGCGACCTCTACAGCTCGAGCCGCGAAAGCCTCAACGGCGCTGTCCACGCGCATGTCTGGACCGGCGGCGCCGACTCCTGGACCTGGGCAGTGCCGATGGACGGCAGCGGACCCGGGCTCGGCCTGCAACTCACCGAGGGCGAGTTGTGGGCGTACTCCGTGGAGTCTCGCGACGCAGGCACCGGCAGCAATATCCGCGGCCACCTCTACCTCCATCCGACCGACCACGCCCGCGCGCCACACGCGATGGGCGGTCAGCCGCAGATCGTCCTGCAGCCCGGCGAGTCGCACCGCTGGACGTGGCAGCTGGGCTGGCACGACACGCTCGAAGCGTTCCACGCCACTCGCCGGCCGATGATCGACGCGACGACGCTCGCGGCGGAGGTCGGCGAGGAGATCCCCCTCCAGGTCGCCGACCACGCGCAAGGCCCCGCGACGATCACCTCGGACCAGCCTGGCACGCAGTACGTCGAAGCGACCGATGGCAAGGTCACGTCGCGGATCAACGTCCTGTTCCACGAGCCGTTGCGCGAGATCGTCGAGCGCCGCGTGCGGTTCGTCCTCGACCACCAGCGGCCGATCGAGCAGTCGGACAGCCGCCGCTTCTCCTTCGTGCCCTACGACACCGAGACCGGCCTACGGGTTCTCTCCGGCGCCTGGCGCGACTGGTCCGACGCCCGCGAGCGGATCGGCACCGCATTGTTGCTACAGGCAACCAGAGACCAGGGCTGGGGTGATCGCGCCGAGCTGGACGAGGCGCTGACCGGCTACCAGCAGTTCGTCACCGACCACCTGCTCGGCGACGACGGAACGATCAAGGACGACAGCCTGCACGAGTCCAGCGTCCGGCTCTACAACTTCCCCTGGTTCGCCCGCTTCTTCCTCGGCCAGGGCGACACCAGCACAGCGATCCGCATCATCGACCGGTACTACGAACTCGGCGGCGCCCATTTCCTCGCCTTCGACCTCGGCCCGATCCTGCGCGAGCTGGCCAAGGTGGAGCCGAGGATGCGCGATCACCTCACCAACCACGCGCAGGCCTTCCTCGAGTACGGCGACGACCTCCCGCCCCACGAGGTCAACTACGAGCAGTCGATGGTCGCCCCGCTGCTCGAGCTCCTGATCGCCGCCCGCCAGGAAGCCCCCGACGCAATTGATCCAGCAGAGCTCACCCGCCGCCTGCCCTGGCTGACCGCCTTTGCCGCAGACCAGCCCGACGTCCGGATGCGCCACGTTCCGATCCGGCACTGGGACGGCTACTGGTTCGGCGTACTGCGCCAGTGGGGTGACGTCTTCCCGCACTACTGGTCGATTCTCAGTGCCGCGGTCTACCTCACCTGGCCGCGCGACCTCGGCTCGGACAACGCTTGGCTCGCCGCCGCCGGCGACGCGATCCTCAAGGCCAACCTGGTCAACTTCCATCAGGACGGCTCCGCCACCTGCGCGTTCGTCTACCCGAGCTGCGTCAACGGCCGCCCGGCCCACGTCGCCGACCCGCTGGCCAACGACCAGGACTGGGCCCTCGTCTACGCGCTGAGGTTCGGCAGCTTCGCGTAGGCGCGGACCGGGAAGGTGCCGAGGCCGTCGATCCGCGGCGCGGTCGCGGTGAAGAGCGCACCGCTGGACGGAACTCGTGCCAGGCTGGTGAGGTGTTCGACGATCGCGATCCCCGCGCCGAGCAGCAGCGTGTGCGCCGGCCGGGTGCCGTCGGTCATGTCGTCGATGTTGGCGGCATCGATCCCGACCAGCACCGCACCATGGGCGATCAGCCACTCGGCGCCGTCGCGGGTCAGGAAGTGCGGGTTCTCGACGTACTGCGGAGTGCCGAACCGCGCGTCATCGCCCGTGTGCAGCAGAACTGCCTTCCCCTCGACCTCGTGAGCAGCCAGCACCGCCGCGTCGATCCCGCGTTGCTCACCAATCGCGACCACGACCGTCGGCAAGTCAGCGGTGCGTTCGAGACTGAAGCCGGTCAGGTCGTGCCCGTCGGGATAGCGGTGATACGGGCTGTCCAGGTAGGTCCCGGTGTTCGTCACCATGCTGATCCGGCCGATCTCGAACTCGGTGCCAGGTGCATAGATCTCCCGCGACGCCTCACGGGTCAGGTGCTTGCCGAGTTCGGGTCCCGGCAGGTCCGGAAGGGTGACCATCCCGGCGCGGATCACGTGACTCAGTTCGACGTACGCGGGCCTCTGGGAAGTCATGGCCGCCATCATCACCCATCCCTCGGGCCGGTCGCGCCGAACCTCCTCTCGTGATCACGCGACGCAACATCCTGCTGGCCGGAGTTGGTGCCGCCTCGCTGGCCGGACTGGTGATCCAGTCCAGCTGTAGCGGCCAAGGCTCCGGCGGGTCGACGGGTCAGCCTGGGAGCGAGCCGGTGACGATCTCGTACGGCGACGACGAATCGCAGGTCGCGGATCTCTACCTGCCGCCCGGCAGTGGCAAGGTGCCGGTTGCCGTGGTGATCCACGGCGGGTTCTGGATGAGCGGCTACGGCAAGGAACTCGCGACGCCGCTGGCCGAGGATCTCGTCAAGCAGGGCATCGCCGGGTACGCGATCGAGTATCGCCGGGTCGGCAACGGGGGCGGTTGGCCCGCGACCTTCGAGGACGTTGCGGCGGCGATCGACAAGCTGGCCGACCAGCCACGTGTCGACCTCACCAAGGTGGTTGCCGTCGGCCACTCGGCGGGCGGGCATCTTGCCGTTTGGGCCGCGAGTCGCGCCGGGCTGCCGCAGGACGCTCCGGGCGCCAAGCCTCGGGTCCCGCTGACCGGAGCGGTGTCGCAGGCCGGAGTACTGGATCTGGTGAACGCGTACGACGAGCAGGTCGGTGGTGACGCGGTCCCCAGTTTCCTCGGTACGACGCCCGCCAAGGATCGGGCGCGCTATCAGTTGGCGTCGCCGTACGAGAGGTTGCCGCTGAAGGTGCCGGTCGCGCTCGTGCACGGCAAGCGCGACGGGCAAGTGCCGATCGAGCAGAGTCGCCGTTATCGCGATGCCGCTGAGAAGGCCGGCGATCAGGTGAAGCTGACCGAGCTCGACAAGGTCGGCCACTTCGAGCTCATCGATCCACAAGACCGAGCCTGGTCGACCTGTCGTGCGGAAGCCCAGCGTTTACTGGGCCTCTGAGCAGCTCCCGCAGCGCGGTGGTGGCGAACGCGTGCAGGCTGGTGCCGTAGGAGATCCGGGTGGCGCCGAGCGCGATCAGGTCGGCCGCGGTCGGGCCGTCCGGGCTGGCGTGCGCGTTGATCGGGCCGCCGATCTCGTCGGCCAGCGTCTGGAAGATCTCTGCCGGCGCGAAGATCGGGTAGACGCAGTCGACGCCGGCCCGGCGGTACGCGCGGCCGCGGGTGATCGCGTCCTCGACCGTGCCGCCGGTGAAGAAGTTGTCGATGCGGGCGTTGATGACGAGATCAGCCCCGGCAGCAGCCCGTACAGCGCACAGGTGGTCGGCGTGCTGCTGGACATCGACCAGCTTGTCGTCGATGGAGTCCTCGAGATTGCAACCGACCGCGCCGGTCGCCAGCAATCGCTCGGCGAACTCCTGCGGCGCGAGTCCGTAGCCGGCTTCCATGTCGGCCGTCACCGGTACGTCGACCGCGCGGACGATCCTGGCGACCGCCTCGAACATCTCTGCCGGCGGGGTCAGCTGGCCGTCGTCGTACCCGAGCACCCGGGCGACCGCACCACTGCTGGTGGCGATCGCCGGGTAGCCGGCCTCGGCGATGACCCGCGCGCTGACCGGATCCCACGCGTTCGGGAGGATCAGCGGCGTGGGGCCGTGGTGCAGCGCGCGGAACGCCTCTGCCTGGGTCGGCATCGCGGTCAGCTCGGGTCGTAGTGGCCGGGCTCGAGGCGGCAGCTGACGCCGACCCGGTTCCAGGCGTTGATCATGATGATCAGGCCGATCAGCTGCGCCAGTTCCTTCTGGTCGAACGCCTTCGCGGCGATCTCGTAGACGGCGTCCGGGACGTGGTCGACGCTGATCAGCGTGATCGCCTCGGTCAGCTCGAACGCCGCCTGCTCCTGCTCGGTGTAGAACTTGCGCGCCTCCCGCCAGGTGGCGACCAGGTTGACCCGCTGCTCGGTGTCACCCTCGTGCCGGGCGTCCAGGGCGTGCATGTCGAGGCAGTAGGCGCAGCCGTTCAGCTGCGAGGCGCGGATGCGGACCAGGTGCGCCAGCTTCGGGTCGATCCCGAGCGCGGACACCTCGTCCAGCGCGATCAACGCCTGGTAGAACTCCGGGGCGTGGCTGGCGAGCTTGACTCTGCGAACTGTGTTTGTGCTCATGTGGAGAACGCTAGTCGTGGATCGGCCCAGGTGTATGGTCCAATCTTATGGAAGAACGAGGGGCCAATTCTGCGGGTGCCGACCTGCATCTGGACCTGGCGCAGAGCCGGGGCCGCAACGACCTGGTGCAGGCGCTGCACGAGTCGATCCGCTCCGGCCGCCTCCCGGCCGGCACCCAGTTGCCCTCCTCCCGCTCACTGGCGAAAGACCTCGGCATCGCCCGCAACACCGTCGCCGACGCCTACGGTCAGCTGGTAGCCGAAGGCTGGCTGACGGCGAGGCAGGGGTCCGGCACGCTCGTCGCAGACCGAGTGCTCCCGCCGCCCCCCGCGGCTCGCAGACCCGGCGGCGCCCCCACGCCCGGGGGCGGTGGCGTCCCCGCGCCCGGGGACCGTGGCGCCCGCACGCCCGACGGAGCATCTCGCGGCTCCGCCGCGCCCACAGCAGGCAGCGCCCCCGCCCGCGCCTCCTCTTCTTCTCCCGGAATTTCCTTGCCGCAGGCAAGGAAATTCCGGTACGACCTCACCCCAGGCTCCCCGGACGTCTCTACCTTCCCCCGCAGCGAATGGCTGGCAGCAGCAAGAAAAGCGATCCCGGCAGCACCGAACGACGCCTTCGGCTACGGCGACCCCCGCGGCCGGATCGAGCTGCGCGAGAACCTTGCCGACTACCTCGCCCGCGCCCGCGGCGTACGGGCTGATCCCGACCGCATCCTGATCTGCTCCGGCTACGTCCAGGCCCTCAACCTGCTCACCGACGTACTCCGCCAGCAAGGCGCGACCACCATGTCGGTTGAGGAGTTCGGCTACAACCTGCACTGGGACGTCATCCGCTCCCGCGGCCTGCAACCAACCCCGGTGCCGGTCGACGAACACGGCGTCCAGGCCGACCAACTCACAGGCCAAGCAGCCCTCCTCACCCCAGCCCACCAGATGCCACTGGGCGTCCCGCTAGCCCCAGACCGCCGTACCAAAGCCGTCGAGTGGGCCCGCGAAACCGGCGCGATCCTCATCGAGGACGACTACGACGGCGAGTTCCGCTACGACCGCCAGCCAGTAGGTGCGCTGCAAGCCCTAGACCCCGAGCGCGTCGTCTACACCGGTACTGCGAGCAAAAGCCTGGCCCCCGCCCTGCGGCTCGCCTGGATGGTCCTGCCGGAGCACCTGATGGAGCCGGTCCTGGAGGTCAAGCGCACCACCGACCTGCTGACCGCCACCCTCGACCAGCTCGTCCTAGCGGAGTTCATCGCTTCCGGCCACTACGACCGCCACGTACGCCGTACGCGCCAGCACTACCGCCGTCGCCGCGACCACCTGGTCGAGCTACTCGCAGTCAGGGCTCCCGGGGTCACAGTCGCCGGCATCTCGGCCGGCCTGCACGTGCTCCTCGACGTAACGGGTGAAGCCGCCGACATGGTCGCCCGCGCCGAACGCCAGGGCCTGCTGATCGCCTCGCTCGACAGGTATCGCTTCACCCCGGACCCAGCGGCCCGGCAAGCCTTGATCGTCGGCTACGGCACCCCGCCCGACCACTCGTACAACGGCGCTCTCGACCTGCTCTGTCAGGTCCTGGCGGTCTAGCGCCGGAGTTTGCGAAGGATGGCCGCGAGGTCAGCCCGCTCCGCCTCGTCGAGGACGCTGAAGTAGGCCTCGGCCTCTGCATCACGAGAGGCGCGAATCGCCTCGCCGACCCGAGACCCCTCGCCGGTCGGCGCCACCAGCGTCGCCCGCCGGTCCTGTGGATCGGGGCGCCGCTCGGCCAGCCCTCGATCCTGCAGCGCGTCAACCACCTCCGTGGTTGAGCGGGCCGCGATGCGCAGGTGCTCGGAGAGCTCGCTGAGCCGCAGCGAACCCTCCCGGAGCAGTACGCCGAGGGCACGCGCCTGGGACGGCGCGATGTCCCACGGCGCCAGCGTCTCCTTGCGCAGATGGCGGAGCTGATGAGCCACCCCCCAGAACATCTCGGGCAGCGTCTCCTCGTCGTCATCGGCCATGGGAATACCGTACCAACCAATCCTGTTGTACCCTCATAGTGAGGTAACCTCAGCAAATTCTTCCAGTAGAACGGTGCTTGCCTTGGATCACGAAAACCAGGAACGAGGTCGCCCCGGAGGCGGCCGGAAGTCAGCCACAGCCGCCGAGAAGGCCCAGGCCCGCGAGGTGTCGCTGGGCCGGATCGGCCGGCTCTTCGCCCCCCACAAACTCTCCCTCGCCGTCGTCACGGCGATCATCGTCGCCTCGTCCGTGGTGGCGATGGCATCCCCCTTTCTGCTGCGCGCCGTCATCGACACGGCCCTGCCGCAACAGGACCTCCAGCTGCTGATCTGGCTGGTGATCGGCATGGTCGCCGTCGCCGCGGTCACCTCGGCCCTGGGCGTCGTCCAGACCTGGATCAGCACCAGGGTCGGCCAGCAGATCATGCACCGCCTGCGCACCGGCGTCTTCGCCCACCTGCAGCGCCAGTCGATCGCCTTCTTCACCCGGACCCGTACCGGCGAGGTGCAGTCGCGGATCACCAACGACATCGGCGGGATGGAGCCGGTCGTCACCTCGACCGCCACCTCGATCGCCGCCAACCTGACCACCGCGATCGCCACCAGCGTCGCCATGCTCGCGCTGTCGTGGCAGCTCTCGCTGATCTCGCTCGTCGTGATGCCGCCGTCCATCTACCTGACTCGCAAGGTCGCCCGGATGCGCCGCGAGATCACCGCGCAACGGCAGCGTGAACTGGCCGATCTCAACGTCACGGTCGAGGAAGGCCTGTCGATCAGCGGCGTACAGCTCAGCAAGACCATGGGCACCTCGGACAGCCTGATCGAGCGCTTCACCGAGTCGTCGACCCGGCTGATCGACCTGGAGCTCCGCTCGGAGCTGGCCGGTCGCTGGCGGATGGCGTCGATGAGCGTCATCTTCGCCGCCATCCCGGCGATCATCTACCTGAGCGCCGGCCTGCCGATGACGGCCGGAACGCTGTCCATCGGCACCCTGATCGCCTTCACCACCTTGCAGGCCGGGCTGTTCCGGCCGCTGATGGGGCTGCTCAACGTCGGCGTCGCGCTGACCAGTTCGCTGGCCCTGTTCGCGCGGATCTTCGAGTACCTCGACCTCCCGATCGACGTGAACGACCCGGCCGACCCGGTCGAGCTCGATCCGTCCCGTCTGCAAGGCCATGTGCGCTTCGAGGACGTCACCTTCGTCTACCCGGGCAGCGAAACCGCCGCGGTGGCCGGCATCAGCCTGGACGTCCCGGCCGGTACGACGCTGGCCCTGGTCGGCGAGACCGGCTCGGGCAAGAGCACTCTCGCTTCACTGGTCGCGCGGCTCTACGACCCGACCAGCGGACGCGTCACCATCGACGGAATCGATCTGCGAGACCTGCGGCTGGCCGATCTGGCCTCCGTGGTCGGCGTCGTCAGCCAGGAGACCTACCTGCTGCACACGACGGTGCGCGAGAACCTGCGCTACGCCAAGCCCGACGCCACCGACGCCGAGATCGAGGACGCGGCCCGCGCCGCCCAGGTGCACGACTTGATCGCCGGCCTCCCGGACGGCTACGAAACCATGGTCGGGTCCCGGGGCCACCGCTTCTCCGGCGGCGAGAAGCAGCGGATCGCGATCGCCCGCACGCTGCTGCGCAACCCCCGAGTACTGGTCCTGGACGAGGCGACCAGTGCGCTGGACACCGAGACCGAGCGCGCGGTTCAGCAGGCGTTCGACCGCCTCGCCGAGGGCCGTACGACGATCACCATCGCGCACCGCCTCTCGACGGTGCGGGATGCCGACCAGCTCGCCGTGATCGACCACGGTCGGGTGATCGAGTCCGGAACCCACGCCAGCCTGCTCGACAGCAACGGCCGCTACGCCCGCCTGGCCGGCGCGGCTCAAGCAGCCTGATTGACCAGCGCCAGTACTTCGTCCGCGCAGCCCCAGGACAACGTGACGCCGGAACCGCCGTGGCCATAGCAGTGGATGACCTGACGGTCTCCGGTCCGCACGCTCTCGCAGCGCACGGTCGGCCTCGCCGGTCGCAGCCCGACCCGGTGCTTGAGCACTTTCGCCTTACGCAGTTGGGGAACCAGCGTGATCGCGCGCTCGAGGATCTCCGCGGCGGTCTTCTCGTCGGCCTTGAGATCCCAGTTGCCCGGCTGGCCGGTGCCGCCCACCACGATGTCCTGCGAACGCGGTACGACGTAACAAAGCTCTTCGGCGCTGGTGTCGGCCATCATCCACTCGGTCAGCCCGAACTGCTCGACAGTGAACACCTGCCCGCGAATCGGCGTCACGGTCGAGTCGGCCGCCGTCAGCCTGGCACCGATGCCAGCACAGTTCACCACGATGTCGGCCGTGTTCGGCAGCGCCGACAACGCCGCCCGGTTGAGTGTCCCGCCGGCTGTCTCGAGCCGTTTCACCAAGTACTGCAGGTAGCTCGGCATCTCCACCACCGGCGTCGTGAACGCCCAGCCGTCCCGGAACCCCGGCAGCGGCGAACCGATCCGCTCCAGATCAGGCAGCACATCCGCCCAGACCGGATCAGCCAACGGCTCCCGCAGATACTCCTTGCCGTGCCGCAGTTGCACCGACGGCTCCGACCCGGCCAGCTTCACGAACTCGTCGTACGACGACCGCGCCCACCCCGCGACCCGATCACCCGCCGACAGGAACGGATACCAGATCGCGGCCGCCACCGCCGAGGTCGTCTCCAATGGCAGATCCCTCGCGAACACCGCCACGTCGTACCCCGACTCGGCCAACCTGACAGCACAACTGAGCCCGATCACTCCAGCTCCGACCACGATGACGCGCATTCACGCATTGTGTCGCCCTTCAGCCACTCCCGCTACCTGCGTGGGAGTGGCTGAAGGCAACGATCGGTGCCAGCTACTCGACGGTGACCGACTTGGCCAGGTTGCGGGGCTTGTCGACGTCGTGGCCGAGGGCGACGGCGGCGTAGTACGCGATGATCTGGAGCGGGATGGTGAGCAGGATCGGGTCGAGTTCCGGCTCGTTCTTCGGGACCTCGATCACGGCCGCGGCACCGTCCGGGACGTCGACGCCGGGGTGGGTGACGACGTACAGCGGGCCGGAGCGGGCGGCTATCTCGTGCAGGGCGCCGATGTTGCGGTCCAGCAGTTCGTCCTTGGGGACGATCGCGACGCTGGGGACGTCCGGGGAGATCAGGGCCAGCGGGCCGTGCTTCAGCTCGGAGGTCTGGTACGCCTCGGCGTGCCGGTAGGAGATCTCCTTGAGCTTCTGCGCGCCTTCGCGGGCGACCGGGTAGCCGCGGGTGCGGCCGACGAAGAAGATGCTCTCGTGCTTGGAGAGGCGGCCGGCGATCTTGCCCAGCTCCTCCTCCTGGTCGACGATCGCCTGGATCTGGTCGGGGATCTTCTTCAGGCCCTCGATCAGGCGGCGGCCGTCGGCCGGCGAGACGTCGCGGATCCGGCCGAGGTGGATGCCGAGCATGGCGAACGCGACGGCCATGTTGGTGAGCGCCTTGGTGGACGCGACCGAGACCTCAGGGCCGGCGTGCAGGTAGACGCCGCCGTCGACCTCACGGGCGATGCTGGAGCCGACCGCGTTGACCAGGCCGATCACCCGGCCGCCCTTGCGCTTCAGCTCCTGTACTGCGACCAGCGTGTCCAGCGTCTCGCCGGACTGGCTGACCGCGACGTACAGGGTGTCGCGCTCGACCACCGGGTTGCGGTAGCGGAACTCCGACGCCGGCTCGGCGTCGGCGGGGATCCGGGCCACCTCCTCGATGAACTGGGCGCCCATCTGGCCGGCGTAGTACGCCGAACCGCAGCCGAGGATCTTGACCCGCTTGATCTCCCGGGCCTCCCGCGCGTCCATGTTCAGCCCGCCCAGGTGGACGGTGTGGAAGCGCTCGTCCAGGCGGCCGCGGAGGGCGCGCTGGACGGCCTCCGGCTGCTCGTGGATCTCCTTCATCATGAAGTGCTCGTGCAGGCCGCGCTCGTACTCGTCGGCGCTCCACTCGACCGTCTTCGGGGTGTTCGTGGTCGGCGACGCGTCCTGGGTGAAGGTGCGGTAGCCGTCCGCCTTCACGGTGGCCAGCTCGCCGTCGGCCAGGTAGACGACCTGCCGGGTGTAGCGGATCAGCGCGGCCGCGTCGGAGGCGACGTGCATCTCGCCGTCGCCGATGCCGAGGATCAGCGGGCTGCCGTTACGGGCGACCACGATCCGGTCGGGGAAGTCCAGGTCGACCACGGCGATGCCGTAGGTGCCCTCGATCCGGCGCAGCGCGGCCATCACCTTCTCCTCGAGGGTGGCGCCGTCGGACTGCTCGATCAGGTGCGCGAGTACCTCGGTGTCGGTCTCGGAGCGCAGCTTGACGCCGGCGTCCTCGAGCTGACGGCGCAGCGCGCCGGCGTTGTCGAAGATGCCGTTGTGGACGACGGCGATCCGCTCGTTGCCGCTGGCGTGCGGGTGCGCGTTGTCCTTGCTCGGGCCGCCGTGGGTGGCCCAGCGGGTGTGGCCGATGCCGAGCTTGCCGCCGAACCGCTTGGGCAGCGACGCCTCCAGCTCACGGACCCGGCCGGCGTCCTTGTGCACCTTCAGCTCGCTGGACCCGAGCACGGCCACTCCGGCCGAGTCGTAGCCGCGGTACTCCAGCCGGGCCAGGCCGTCCACCAGGATCGGCGCGGCAGGTTTGGTGCCGACGTATCCGACGATTCCGCACATGGGGAGGGGTGTTCCTTTCGTGGGGGTACTGGTTATCCGTAGACGATCCGGCGCAGCTGGCGGGCCGACAGCTCGGGGGAGCGGACGGGCCAGTGCTGCAGCTCGGTGCCGAGCTTGGCGAAGATCTCTTCGTTGCGGGCGCCGTAGGTCTGCAGCTCGCGGTGCCGGCGCCGGACGTACTGCTCGGTCGTCTCGGTGAAGTAGGCGAGGACGTCGGCGACCACCCGTCGGGCGTCGTCCGGCGTCAAACCGGTGGTGCGGCTGACCTGGTCAACGAGGTCCTCGCTGGGGTCTGCCGCCTCACTCATCACCCGGTCACTCTGCAGTGAAACGGGGTGCATTGGCAAAGATCTGCCCGAATTCGGGCAATCTTTACCTGACTCAGAAGAGACGGAGTACGTCGGACTCCATGCCGCGGAGCAGGTCGTAGTCGACCGTGACGCACTCCAGGCCGCGGTCGGTGGCCAGGAACTGGGCCTGCGGCTTGATCAGCTGGGCGGCGAAGATGCCGCGCACCGGGGCCAGCAGCGGGTCGCGGTTGAGCAGTTCGACGTACCGGGTGAGCTGCTCGACGCCGTCGATCTCGCCGCGGCGCTTGATCTCGACCGCCACGTGCTTGCCGTCGGCGTCGCGGCAGAGCAGGTCGACCGGGCCGATCGCGGTCGGGTACTCCCGGCGTACCAGGGTGAAGCCTTCGCCGAAGGTGTGCACGTGCTCAGCCAGCAGCTCCTGCAGGTGCGCCTCGACGCCGTCCTTGATCAGCCCTGGGTCCAGGCCCAGCTCGTACGACGAATCGCTGAGCACCTCCTCGAAGGTGATCCGCAACTCCTCACCGGCCTTGTTGGTGACGCTCCAGACGCCTTCCTCCTCCGTCAGCTTGCACGGCGGGGACATCCAGTTCAGCGGCTTGTACGACCCGCCGTCGGCGTGGATCAGGACGGAGCCGTCCGCCTTCACCATCAGCAGCCGGGGCGCCATCGGAAGATGGGCGGTCAGCCGGCCGGAGTAGTCCACTGAGCAACGAGCAATCACCAGGCGCACGAGAAAGCACCGTAGTCCACCCGGTACCCAACGCGCATGGCGCCCGGCCGTGTGGCGGTGAGAGGCTGGTCGGCATGAAGCCCAAGATCAGCCTGAAGACCCGGCTGGAGTACGACGCGGTCGCCAAGGGGCTCGCCGACGCCGGCGTGGTCGAGGGCAGCATGTTCGGCATGCCGTGCCTGAAGATCGAGAAGAAGATGCTGGCCGGGCTGTTCGGCGACGCGATGACCTTCAAGCTCCCCCCGGAGCCGCGCGCCGAAGCCCTGGAGCTGAGCGGCGCGGAGGCGTTCGACCCAGGCATGGGCCAGCCGATGAAGGAGTGGGTGGTGGTCCCGCTCGAGCACGCCGACCGCTGGCCGGGGTACGCCGAACAGGCCCTGGAGTTCGTCCGGCCGTGAACCTGATGTGCCCGGCGAGGCTGATCCTGCTGCCACCCGGCTCGCGGGCCTATCTCGCCGGTGAGCGGGTTGCCGGGGTCTACGCGACCCCGGACGCCGAGGAGCCGGCCGCCCGGCTGGCCGAGGAACTCGGCATCCGGCTGACCCTGCTGCCGATGCCGGCCCCGGCCGAGGTGGTGGTTCGGGAGATTGCCGATCAGCATCGTGGTGAGACCGTGGTGGTGATCGCCCTCACGCTGGATCTCGGTCTTCAGCTTCCGGCGGTGATCGAGCACGAAGGCGATGGCTGGGTCGTCGTACCGGTGTCCGGCCCGGCGAGATGATCCGCGCGGGAGTGGTGCTGCTCGGAGCCGACGGGATCGCGGCAATCGAGCGGGTCAGGGACGGGATGACCTACTACACGCTGCCCGGCGGGGGAGTCGAGGACGGCGAGAGTCCGCAGGAGGCGGCGATTCGCGAGACGCATGAGGAGCTCGGACTGATCGTGCGGGTGGATGGGCTGGTCGCTGCGGTGCATTTCCGGGGGAGTACGCAGTACTACTACCGCGCTGAGGTGCTCGGTGGGGAGTTCGGGACCGGGGCCGGCGAGGAGCTGAGCAGTCCGGCTGACTCGAAGGCTGGGAGCTACAAGGCGGTGTGGATCGAGCCGAGGCAGCTCGCAGTACTGGATGTGCGGCCGGCCTCGATCGCCAAAGCTCTGGCCGCTGCGACGGACCACGCCCGGCTGCTGGACGACTGGCTGCGGACCCCGCTGCTCAGCGACGAGGTGTGAGGTTCCACTCTCTGGTGACACAGCTCATGTGCGGACCACTGGGGTGACTGGCACACTTCGAGCCATGGCGCGCGAACTGAAGACGGTCGGAGTGGTCGGTCTCGGCACGATGGGGGCCGGTATCGCGGAGGTGTTCGCCCGGCACGGGCTGAGCGTCGTCGGGGTGGAGCGTGACCAGGGTGCGGTGGACCGTGGGCGCGGGCACATCCAGCACTCGACCGATCGCGCGGTCAAGCGCGGCAAGTTGTCGGTCGAGGACCAGCAGGCGCTGTTCGACCGGGTCACCTTCGCCACCGAGATCGAGGCGCTGGCCGACTGCGACCTGGTGATCGAGGCCGTGATCGAGCGGCTGGAGCTGAAGCGGGAGATCTTCTCCGCGCTCGACAAGGTGGTCCGCGAGGACGCCATCCTGGCCACCAACACCTCCAGTCTGTCGGTCACCGAGATCTCGGTCGCCACCCAGCGTCCGCGTCGCGTGGTCGGGATGCACTTCTTCAACCCGGCCCCGGTGCAGGAGTTCGTCGAGGTGATCAAGACCGTCGTCACCGAGCCGGACGTGGTCGAGGACGTGCTCGAGCTGGCCCGTCGGCTCGACAAGGTCCCGGTGGTCGCCGCCGACCGGGCCGGCTTCATCGCCAACGCGCTGCTGTTCGGCTACCTGAACCACGCCGTCTCGATGGTCGAGTCGCGCTACGCCACTCGCGAGGACGTCGACGCGGCGATGCGGCTCGGCTGCGGCTACCCGATGGGTCCGCTCGCGCTGCTGGACCTGATCGGCCTCGACACGGCGTACGAGATCCTCGACACGATGTACAAGCAAGGCCGTAACCGGCTGCACGCGCCGTCGCCGATCCTCAAGCAGATGGTCACCGCCGGGCTGCTCGGCCGCAAGACCGGCCGCGGCTTCTACACCTACGAGTCGGCCGACTCGCCGGTTGTCGTCGACGACGACCTCACGCCGTCCACCTCGGCCGGGCCGCCCGCGGTCCGCCGCGTCGAGCAGGTTGCCGTGGTCGGGTCGGGCACGATGGCCGTCGGCATCATCGAGGTCTGCGCCAAGGCCGGGTACGAGGTGCTGTACGTCGCCCGCGGCACCGAGAAGGTCGACAAGGTCAAGGCCGGCCTCGAACGCTCACTGGAGAAGGGCGTCCAGCGCGGCAAGCTCTCCTCGGAGGAGCGCGACGCGGCGCTGTCCAGGATCACCGGTACGGCGAAGCTCGACGACCTGGCCACCGCCGACCTGGTGATCGAGGCCGTGGTCGAGGAGCTCAGCGTCAAGCAGGCGCTGTTCGAGACCTTCGACGAGATCTGCAAGCCGGGCGCGATCCTGGCCACCACCACCTCCAGCCTGCCGGTGATCGACCTGGCGATGGCGACCAAGCGCCCCGCCGACGTGGTCGGCCTGCACTTCTTCAACCCGGCCCCGGTGATGAAGCTGGTCGAGGTGGTCAGCACCGTCAGCACCGCCCCCGAGGTCGCCGACACCGTCGCCGCCCTGGCAGTTGCCGCCGGCAAGCACCCGGTGCGCTGCGGCGACCGGGCCGGCTTCATCGTCAACGCGCTGCTGTTCCCGTACCTGAACGACGCGGTTCGGATGCTCGAGGCGCACTACGCCGGCGTCGAGGACATCGACGCCGCGATGAAGCTCGGCTGCCGCCTCCCGATGGGCCCGTTCGAGCTGCTCGACGTGGTCGGCCTGGACGTCTCGCTCGCGATCCAGCGCACCCTGTACCTCGAGTTCCGCGAGCCAGGCTTCGCCCCGGCCCCGCTGCTCGAACACCTGGTCACCGCGGGCTACCTAGGCCGCAAGACCGGCCGAGGCTTCCGCGACTACTCCAGCTGAGCTCCGGAGCTGACAAACTCCGGAGCGTGTTGAGCGTCGTCTTCTACTTGCTGGCCGTGGCCACGGCGATCGGTCTGATCGGGATGGACGGCCTGGTCGGCGCGGACTGGCCGAACTGGTCGTCGACCATGGTGCTGGTCTGCCTGACCTTCCTGCCCGCGACCTGGGTGCTGACCGGGATCTCAGCGGGGGTCAGCAAGATCGCCCGCTGGTTCCTGGCTGCGGCCGTCAGGGCGTGTGTCATCCGGGTGATCTGGAGCCTGTACGACGCGGGCACGCGAGCCGGGTACGCCGCGATCGCCGTCGCGCCCTTCCTCGTGCTCCTCGTACTGGCCGTCCTGCTGCTCGTCTACGCGTGGCCGCGGTCAGTTGCCGCCGAGCTCGCGAAGGTTGCCCAGGCCAACGGGTGGCAGTCGTCTCGCGAGCTGCCCAAGGAGCTGATCTTCCCGACCAGCGAGCTTCCGCTGCCGGTCGGTCGGGCGACGGTCGTGCGCAACGTCGTACGGACGCCGGAGGGGATCGCGTTCGAGGTTCGCTGGCTGGAGTGGCATGGGCCGCTGGTACGGCGTCGGCGGCTTGCGGTCTTCGTCGGGCGGCAACTGGCGGCGAAGCTTCCGCCGTTGGAGGTGCGGCCGGGGAGCGCGCTGACCAGGTCGGATCTGTCGTTGGAGAGCGCTGAGTTCAACCGCTCGTTCGACGTGCTCGGGGAGGACAGCCGGTACGTGATGGCGATGCTGCATCCGCGGGCGATGCAGATCCTGCTCGACGGCCGCCCGATCGGTTTGGTGGTTGCCGGAGATGCGCTCGCGGCGTACGACGCGGGTGGTCTCGACGCCGCCTCGCTCGTCCGTGGCATCACGACAATCCAGCGTCTGCAGACAGTCCTGCCACCCCACGTCCTCGACCAATGGGGCACCTACCGAGGTACCGCGACCAGCTCCCGCCTACGCTTCAGCGGACCGCCGTGGAGTTCCTCGCCCGGCGCGTTCGTCCTGCGCCTGGTCGCCTTGTCGACAGGTCTGCTCGGGGCGACACTCGCCGCTTGCTTGCTCGCAGCAACAGCCGAGAAACATGCCACCGGCATCGACTTCGAGCCCGCTCAACCCCTGCAGGCGTTGGTGATCAGCGCCGTCGTACTGATCACCGTCGCAATCGGTTGCGGCCTCGCGTCACGACCGCGGCCGGCTCAGGGCTCCGCGGTGGCGTAGTCGCCGCACGGGCCGCCGCCGATCGCTTCGGGGATCACAGTGGTTCGGCGGTCCGGACGGACGAGCGGGTTGTAGAAGGTGGCGATCTCGGTGCTCTCCGCCGGGATGTAGTGGAAGATCAGCGCGCGGCGGAAGCGGTCGGCGCTGGTGTTCGGCCGGGAGCCGTGCACGACGCTGCCGTGGAAGAAGAGCACGTCACCGGCCTTCATCCGCGTCTGCACCTTGCTGAGGCCGTCGGGGATCGCCACCTCGGCATTGGTGAACGACTCGGTCAGATCGGCCTCCTCGGGACAGAGCAGCTCGACCTCGTGGGAGCCGGGGACCACCGCGAGGCCGCCGTTCTCCGCGTCCACGTCGTCGATCGCGATCCAGGCGGCCAGGCAGGTCTCCGGGTGCGACCGCAGGAAGGTGTTGTCCTGGTGCATCGCCTGCCCGCGCGCGCCCGGCGGCTTGAAGTAGAACATCGACTGGGCGCCCAGCGCCGGGCCGATCAGCGTCTCGACGACATCGAGGATCCGGCTGTCGACCATCCACTCCAGGGCCAGCCGGCCGGCCTCCACCTCGGTCCGCCGATGCGGGTGGACGAACCGCGGGTACTTCGCGAGCGGGTCGTCCGCCGGTACGCCGTCGTCGATCGCCAGCGAGAGGTCCAGCTCGACCTGGGTCATGTATGCCGCCCTGATCTGCTCGACCTCGGCGGGACTGAGCACCCCGGGCACCTGGACGATCCCGTCCCGGCCGTACACCTCTGCAACTGTGCTGGTCATGTCTCCAGCATCCGCCGCCAGGCGTCGATCGGGGATAGCCTATTGAACTGTGAACCTTCGAGATCCTGCTAAACAGGACTCCTACACGCCGATCGTCCGCCGGTTGCTGGCCGGCGAGTTCGACGAGGGTCCGGCCTACGCGACCTACCGCCGCCGCGGTACGTCGGACTGGCTGCTGATCCACACGCTCGACGGCCGCGGCAGCTTCGGCAGCGGCGTGTACGCCGGTCCGGGCGTCACCACGCTGACCCGTCCGGGCGCTCTGCAGGAGTACGGCACGGTGGGTGAGCGCTGGCACTTCCTCTTCGCCCACTTCCATCCCCGACCGGACTGGCTGCCGCTGCTCGACTGGCCGGCCGTTGCCCCCGGCATCCTTCAGCTGACGCCGAGCCCGAGCGCGGCCGAGCGGATCACCCAGGCGCTTTCCGACGCGGTCCGCCACCAGGACAGCGTCCTGCCGCAGGGGGAGTTGCTCAGCTTCAACACCCTCGAGGCAGCGCTGTTGTGGTGCGACACCCAGAACCCCAAGGCCGCGCAGATCGATGACCGCCTGCTCCGCGTCATCGAGTACGTCGAAAGAAATCTCCGCGGCGACCTGGCGATCGCAGTACTGGCTCGGGTCGGCAACCTTTCCGTCTCGCGCTTCGCCCATCTCTTCCGGTCGCAGCTGGGCGTGACGCCGCAGCAGTTCGTCGAGCGCCGCCGCCTGGACGCCGCGGCTCGACTGCTCGAACTCACCAGCCGGCCGGTCGCGGCGATCGCCCACGACGTCGGCTTCAGCAATCCGCTGTACTTCTCCACCCGCTTCCGCGCTCACACCAGCCACAGCCCCACGCAGTACAGGTCTACGCTTCTGCCATGACTGCTCGCACAGCCCTCGTCGTGGTGGCCGCCCTCGCTGTCGTCGGGCTTGCCGCCTGTGCTCCGGAAGATGACTCGGCCGGTGGGACGGCGTCGCCGTCGACCGACTGCAGCAAGGACAAGCTCGCGCTGAAGACCGCCGGGGCGTTCTCGGTCGGCACCGACAAACCGGCGTACGAGCCGTGGTTCTCGAAGGACGACCCGACGAACGGCAAGGGGTACGAGTCGGCCGTCGTCTACGCGCTGGCCAAGAAGCTCGGCTTCGAGACGGCCGAGGTGAAGTGGCAGACCGTGCAGTTCAACGCGGCTTTCGCGCCGGGGCCGAAGAAGTTCGACCTCGACGTCAACCAGGTGTCGATCTCGCCGGAGCGGGCGAAGGCTGTCGCCTTCTCCACCGGGTACTACGACGTCCGGCAGACCGTGATCACCACGGCCGGGAGCAAGATCGCCGGGGTCACCTCGGTGGCCGGACTGGTCGACGCGAAGCTCGGCGCGCAGGTGGGGACGACCAGCTACACCTCGCTCCGGGACGTGATCAAGACGAAGCAGCAGCCGGCCGTCTTCGACACCAACGACCTGGCGGTGCAGGCGCTGAAGAACAAGCAGATCGACGGCATCGTGGTCGACCTGCCGACCGGTTTCTACATGACCGCGGCGCAGCTCGACGACGGCAAGATCGTCGGTCAGTTGCCGGCCTCCGACAAGCCCGAGCAGTTCGGCTTCGTGCTGGAGAAGGGCTCGAAGCTCACCGGCTGCGTGTCGCAGGCGGTGGACGCGTTGCGCGCTGACGGGACGCTGGCCAGTCTGCAGAAGCAGTACCTCACCGCAGAAGGCGCCCCCGAACTCTCGTGAGCGATTGGCAGCCTTCAACACTTCAGCAGCAACGGCTGGCTTATCGGCGGCAACGCACGGTCAGATCAGGTCTGATCGCCGGCATCAGCACCGTCGTCCTGCTGGCGTTGGTCGTGTTCGGTGTCGGCTCGACCCCGGGCTGGCCGCGCGTCCGGGCGACCTTCTTCGATGTCCATCGCGGCTGGGACGCGTTGCCGGTCGTTGCCCAGGGCCTCTGGCTGAACGTGCGAGTGATGCTCGTCTGCGCCGTGCTCATCGTCATCTTCGGCCTGACGTTGGCGATCCTCCGCACCTTGCGCGGCCCGATCTTCTTCCCGTTGCGCATCTTCGCCGCCGCCTACACCGACATCTTCCGCGGTCTCCCGCTGCTGTTGGTGATCTTCCTGCTCGGCTTCGGCGTACCGGCGCTGCAACTGCGCGGCCTCCCCAACCAGGCAGTGATCTGGGGTGGCGCTGCGCTCGTGCTCACCTACTCGTCGTACGTCGCCGAGGTCTTCCGCGCCGGCATCGAGTCGATCCACCCGTCCCAGCGCGCCGCCGCGCGCTCCCTCGGGCTCTCCCACCAGCAGACGCTGCGCTTCGTCGTACTGCCGCAGGCTGTCCGCCGGGTCCTTCCACCGCTGCTCAACGACTTCGTCTCGCTGCAGAAGGACTCCGGCCTGATCGCGGTGCTCGGTGTCATCGACGCGATCCGCGCGGCGCAACTGGAGACCGCGGAGGACTTCAACTTCACCCCGTACGTCGTCGCCGGCCTGCTGTTCGTCGCGCTGACCATCCCGCTGACGCGGCTGACCGACTGGGTCGCGCGCAGGCAGGGTTGGTATGGCGCCGGGGGAGTCGTATGAGCCTGTTGTCCATCCGCGAAGTGCGGAAATCGTTCGGTACCAACCTCGTCCTCGACAACTTCAGCCTGGAGGTCGAGGCGGGGGAGTGCGTCGTACTGATCGGCGCCTCCGGCTCCGGCAAGTCCACCTTGCTGCGCTGCGTCAACCTGCTCGAGACCGTCGACGACGGCGTGATCGAGCTCGATGGCACCGACATCACCGATCCCCGGATCTCCGTCGACCGGGTGCGCAGCGGCATCGGCATCGTCTTCCAGGCCTACAACCTGTTCCCGCACCTCTCGGTCCTCGACAACGTCACCCTCGCGCCGATCCGCGTCCACGGCGTACCGCGCGACGTCGCCCGCACCAGAGCCCTCGAGATGCTCGACCGGGTAGGCCTGGCGGACAAGGCCTCAGCCAAACCCGACAACCTCTCCGGTGGCCAGCAACAACGCGCCGCCATCGCCCGGGCGCTGGTCAACTCCCCGAAGCTGATGCTCCTCGACGAGATCACTTCTGCCCTCGACCCCGAGCTGGTGGGCGAGGTCCTCGACCTACTCCGCGAGCTCAGCTCCGAGGGCATGACGATGCTGATCTGCACCCACGAGATGGCCTTCGCCCGCTCGGTCGCCGACAAGATCTGCTTCCTGCACGAAGGCCGCCCACTGGAGGTGGGCTCACCGGCGGAGGTCCTGGAGCGCCCGCGCGAGGCGCGCACCCAGGAGTTCCTCCGCCGCATCCGGCTGTGACGGTCAGCCGAGGGGGTTGAGCTCCTCGAAGTCCGCGTCCTCCATCACCCGCCGTACTCCGATCGGCTGCTGCAGCGGCACCCCGCCCGGCCCCGGGACCCGCGAGACCTGCGCGGCGATCTCCAGCGCGCGCTCCAGCGAGTCCACATCAACCATCTGGAACCCGGCCAGCATCTCCTTGGACTCCACGAACGGCCCGTCGGTCACCACCGGCGCGGACTTCCCGTCGGAGATCACCGTCTTGGCCTCCTCCGGCCAGCTCAGCGCGAGGTGCTCGACCAGCTCGCCGCTGGCCTTCAGCTCGTCGTTCAGGGCGGTGTAGTACGCCATGTGCGCCTTGACGTCCTCCGGCGCCCACTCGGTCATCGGGGTGTCGATCACGCCGGGCTGGTAGTCCACGATCAGCAGAAACTTCGTCATCGGTCGATCTCCTGTCGATTCCTGTGCCGCTTACACCCAGGGGACGAAGCCGGCGGCACGTTCTCTACATCACCGCGAGGACAAGTAAGTCAGGACTGCCATCACGCGCCGGTTGTCGTCCTCCGACGGCGGCAGGTCGAGCTTCGAGAAGATGTTGTTGGTGTGCTTGGAGACGGCCTTCTCGGTGACGAACAGGGCAGCGGCGATGGCGGCGTTCGAGCGGCCTTCGGCCATCAGACCCAGTACTTCGGACTCCCGCGGCGTCAGCCGCCCGATCGGTTCGTCACGGGTGTTGCGGGCCAGCAGCTGGCCGATCACGTCGGGGTCCATCGCCGTACCGCCGGCCGCGACCCGGCGGACCGAGTCGAGGAAGTCGGCGACGTTCGAGACCCGGTCCTTGAGCAGGTAGCCGACTGCGCCGCCGCCACCGGTCAGCAGTTCGCGGGCATAGAGCTGTTCGACGTACTGCGACAGCACCAGCACCGGCAGCCCGGGGACCTGGCGGCGCGCCTCGATGGCGGCCTTCAGGCCCTCGTCGGTGAAGGTCGGGGGCAGCCGGACGTCGACAACGGCCACGTCCGGCCGGTGCTCGACGAGCGCCGGGACCAGCCGGGGGCCGTTGTCGACGGCTTCCAGGACTTCGAAGTCGTGGGCTTCCAGCAGCCGGATCAGGCCGTCCCGGAGGAGGGCGTGATCTTCAGCGATGACGACTCGCAAGGCAACTCCATGATCACAGTGGTCGGCCCGCCGGTCGGGCTGGCCACGGTCAACGTACCGTCGAAGGCGGCCAACCGCCTTTCGATACCGTACAGACCGCCGCCGGGTCGGACCGTCGCGCCACCGACACCGTCGTCGCCGACCAGGATGTGCAGCCGCTCGTTCTCGTGGGTGAGCTGCACCCAGGCCGTGGTCGCCGCCGCGTGCTTGAGCGTGTTGGCCAGCGCCTCGGCCACCGCGAAGTACGCCGCGGACTCCACCGGCGCCGGCGGCCGGCCGGGCAGGTCGATCGTGACGTCGACCTTGAACGGCAAGCTCAGCGCGAGCGCCTTGACCGCGCCTTCCAAACCACGATCGGCCAGCACCGGCGGGTGGATCCCGCGAACCAGGTCGCGCAGCTCGGACAGCGCAGTACTGGCGGACAGGCGGGCCTCGGTCAGCAGCGCGGCCGCCTGAGCGGGGTCGCGGGCCACCATCTCCTCGGCCATCCCGAGATTCATACTCAGTGCCGCCAGCCGGGCCTGGGCGCCGTCGTGCAGGTCGCGCTCGATCCGGCGCAGCTCGGCCGCCTGGGTGTCGACGGTCTCGGCCCGGGAGTCGGACAGCTCGCGGACCCGGATCGCCAGTTGCGCGCTCTCGGTCGGGCCGAGCAGTGACTTGCCGATGTAGGCAGTGGCCTTCAGCAAGCGCTCACCCGAGCCGAGCCAGATCAGGAACGCGATCAGGCCGACCGGGATCATCACGAAGCTGGTCGCCACGTTGACCGTGAACAGCCCGCCGAACGGCTCGGTGAAGACGCCGTCCGGGGTGACCCAGACCAGGAACGGGTAGATCAGGTAGAAGATCGAGGCGAGGAACAGCACCGCCGACAGCAGCGTCAGGGTGAAGCCGACCACCGCGTTCACCAGCAGCCAGGCGATGTCGCGCCAGGTGGCCGGATCGGTCAGCGTCGTCCGCAGCCACATCAGGATGCCCGGCAGCGGCGGCTTCTTGTACGGCTTGGGGATCACCTGGCCGGTGATGCTGGCGTAGAGCACCCGGTGGCAGTTCGCGAACCAGCGGGTGCACGGCACGAACACCAGCAGCAGCGGGATGCCGACCCAGACCGCGATCAGCGGCACCGCGACGACGTTCAGGACGAAGAAGGCGATCCCGGCCTCGGCCAGCACCGCCAGTCCGAGCGCGATGAAGGGCTGCGCCAGCGGAGGGAACCGCATCGGCACCTTCGGCGCCTGCTGAGTGATCGTCATGCCAACCATCATGACGGAGAGTCAGCCCGGTCTCAGTGGTGCTAGGCCCACTGTCGTCCGGGTGCCTGTGCCCCGCCTGGATGAGGTAGTAGCACTCATGCTTTCGGAGGGTCCTCAGACGAGGCTGGTTGCACTACGCTAGCCCGCGGCTGAACGCCAAAGGCCCTCCCACCGCTCTGAGATGAGGACTCAATGGCTCAGCCCATTGCCCTTCCCCGTGCCCGTGAACGCGCCCGTCGCGATGCCGCGAAGGGCAGCGATTTCGCGCCGTTGCTTCGCGAGGTGAAGGAAGCCGGGCTGCTCGAACGCCGGACCGCGTCCTACGTGATCGCGATCACCCTGAACGTGGCACTGCTCGCGGCGACCTGGGCCGGCATCGTCCTGCTCGGTAACTCCTGGTTACAACTGCTGCTCACCATCCCGCTGGCGATCTTCACCACCCGGGCCGCGTTCTTCGGCCACGACGCCGGCCACCAGCAGGTCGGCAGCTCGCGCAAGCTGCACGACGTCCTGGGCATGCTGCACGGCGACTTCGTCTGCGGCATGTCGTACGGCTGGTGGAACGACAAGCACAACCGGCACCACGCGAACCCGAACCACACTGACAAGGACCCCGACGTCGGCGAGGGCGTACTGGTCTGGACGCTGGAGCAGGCCGAGGGCCGTACCGGCCTGTACGGCTGGCTGACCCGGCACCAGGCGAAGATCTTCTTCCCGCTGCTCACCCTCGAAGGCCTGAACCTGAAGGTCTCCAGCGTGATCTTCCTGCTCGGCCGGCGCGGCAAGCGCGAGGCCCGGATCGAGCTCGGCCTGATGGCCGCCCACCTGGTCCTGTACTTCGGCGCGCTGTTCCTGATCATGTCGCCCGGCAAGGCGATCGCCTTCGCCGCGCTGCACCACGCGCTGTTCGGCCTGCACCTCGGCAGCGTCTTCGCGCCGAACCACAAGGGCATGGAGATGCCCGACGCCGACACCAACTGGGGTCACCTGGAGAAGCAGGTGCTGACGTCGCGCAACGTGAAGGGTGGGCTCGTCACCGACTGGATGATGGGCGGCCTGAACTACCAGATCGAGCACCACCTGTTCCCGAGCATGCCGCGCGCCAACCTGCGGTTCGCCCAGCCGATGGTCGAGCGGTACTGCGCGAAGATCGGGATGCCCTACCTGAACACCGGCGTGATCGAGTCGTACCGGATGGGCCTGGGGCACATGCACGAGGTGGGCAGCGAACTGCGTGACCTGAGCAAAGACGCGAGCAAAGTGAGCTGAAGCACTCCGCGTAGGCGAGCGGCCCCGAAAAGTATCGACTACGGTCGACTTTCTCGGGGCCGATCTCGTGAGGAGACCCTGTATGAACGATTCGTCCGGTTTGAGTCGCCGTGGCCTGCTGGGAGCCGTCGCCGGCGTCACCGCAGCCACGGCTCTGCCCGCCGTCCCCGCCTGGGGCGTCGACGACCAGCGACCGGGCGCGGCCCGGACCCCCACCTTGGACCGGGACGACCGGCACATCGTCGGGCGGATCTCGTCCGAACGGGCGCTGCGCCACCTCGAGGTGCTGTCCGAGGAGATCGGCCCGCGGATCGGCGGTACCGCGAGCGAGAAGCGCGCCGCCGACTATCTGGCGGCGCAGCTCCGAAGCTTCGGCTACGAGACCCGGTACGAGCCGTTCCCGGTGGCCGACAAGTTCCTGGCCCAGATCGAGGACCCGCGCAACCTGCTGCCCAACGACATCTGCTGGCAGGCCGGTGCCGCGCCGGGCGGCAAGCTCGACGTCACGGTGACCGGCCCGGCTCGCGATGTCGGCCCGGCGACCGCGCCTGTCTGGCCGGCTGACGTTGCCGGTGCCGTGGTGCTCGCGGACGACACCGCGGCCGCGCGACCCGGCTTCGTGGCCGAGGCGGCTTCCCGCGGCGCGGTGGCGGTTGTCCTGTTGCCTGCCGACCAGGTGTTCCCGCGCCGTACTTCGGCGTACTCGCCGGCTGGTCTGACGGATGCCCCGATCCCGGTGATCGGCGTGGCGCAGGTGCAGAAGCGGTTGTTGCGCGAGGCCCTGGCCGTCGTCACCTCGTTGCCGTTGACCATCAGTACCGCGGCGCATCGTGGGCTGATCTCCAACAACGTGATCGGCGAGCGGCCCGGCAAGACCGCGAACGCGCCGATCGTGATGGTGAGCGGCCACTACGACACGGTGATCGGCGCCCCGGGCGCCAACGACGACGGGTCGGGGACGGCGCTGACGCTGGAGCTAGCGCGGGTGTTCAGCAAGTACCCGACCGAGGCGACGCTGCGGTTCGCGTTCTGGGGGTCGGAGGAGCAGGGCATCATCGGCTCGCGGTACCACGTGAAGCAGTTGCCGCAGGACCAGCGCGACCGGTACAAGGCGGTCTTCCAGAACGACATGGTCGCGACCAGCTGGGACCCGGCGATCGTCTACTGGCTGCTCTCCTTCGACGGCCTCGCCAACGCGGCGACCACGTCGGTACGAGCCTCGGGCCAGCGGCTCGGCTACGACCCGCAGATGGTCGGTCCGGTACTGCGTGGCTCCAGCGACCACCAGGCCTTCCAGGAGGTCGGCATCGCTGCTGCCAACTTCTCGTGGCGTGGTGAAGCGTCGCCGGCGCTGCTGGAGCCGCCGTACCACTCGCCGGAGGACACGATCGCCAAGAACGTCTCCCTGGAGCGGCTGCAGGTGTCGATGGAGCTGATCGGCACCGCGGCGTACAAGCTGGCGAAGACGATCTAGCGGGTCCTCGCTCGGCCCGTCCCGCCGCCTGATCGGCTGGGGCGGGCCGATACGCTGGGTAGCGCCATGGTGTCCCGGAAGAAGAAGCCCTCGAAGCACACGCGGCCGGTCAGCGACCGGCCGTTGCTCGGTGGGCACCAGACCCGGGAATCGCGCTCCGACGGCGACTGGATGGTGCGGCACGTCAGCGGCTCCGCGGCCGGCAAGGCGTACCGCTGCCCCGGCTGCGACCAGACGATCCTGCCCGCCACCCCGCACGTCGTGGTCTGGCCCGAGACACCGAGCCTGCTCGCCGCGATCGGCGGCGGCCAGTCCCTGGACGAGCGCCGGCACTGGCACAAAGCCTGCTGGCAACGCCACCGCTGAGAGGTTCGAGATGCTGCTTCCGGTTACGTCGTACGGCGAGAGCGGTTCGCCGGTCGTCGTCATGCACGGGTTGTTCGGCTCCGGCCGCAACTGGATGACGGCTGCGCGGCGGCTGGCCTCTTCGCACCGGGTGTTCGCTTTCGATCTGCGCAACCACGGCAGCTCGCCGCACACCGACACGATGAGCTATCCGGAGATGGCTGCTGACGTCTTCGAGACGATCAGCGACCTGGCTGTCGGGCCGGTTGGTCTGGTGGGTCACTCGATGGGCGGCAAGACCGCGATGCTCACCGCGTTGCGGCATCCCGAGGTGGTCGACCGCTTGGTGGTGGTCGATGCTGCGCCGGTCGTCTACCCACCTGCCTTCGTTGCCTACGCCCAGGCGATGCGCACCGCAGATCTCTCCACCGTCCAGCGCCGAGCAGACGTCGACGCCCAATTGGTCGACGCTGTCGAGTCACCTGGCACCCGCGCTTTCCTGCTGCAGAATCTGATCCTCGACGAGTCCGGTGCGCGCTGGAAGCCGAACCTCCCGGTGATCGAAGCAGCCCTCCCCGCGATCTCCGGCTGGCCGGCCGACGAACACGGCGTCTACACCGGCCCGACCCTGTTCGTCTACGGCGGCAAGTCGGACTACGTGCAGCTGTCTTTCCAGGACACCATCAAGCAGTACTTCCCGGCGGTGGAGTACTCGGAGATCCCCGAAGCCGGCCACTGGGTTCATGCCGAACGCCTGGACGACTTCCTCGCGGCCGTCACTCCGTTCCTCGCCTGACACCTCAGCGGAACGGATCTCCGGCAACCTCCTCCCGCACCGCCTTCAACGCACCCCGCAACTCTTCGATCCCCACCGACCCGAGCGCCAGCCGCAAGGCGTGCGGCACGGCCTCCGTCGTCGCGAACGGCTCAGCTGTCGACACCGCCACCCGTCGATCCGCCAGCGCTGCCGCGATCCGATCGGGGCGCGCATCCTGCGGCAACGGCAGCCAGACCAAGTACGACGTACCGTGCCCCACCAGCGGCAACCCAGCCAGCTCCTCCGCGGCGATGGATTGCCGCAACCGTGCGTCTTCTCGTTTCTCGACCTCGAGTCGGTCGACCGTGCCGTCGTCGAGCCAGCGGCAGGCGATTGCTGCGGTCAGGCTCGGCGTGTGCCAAGTGGTAGCCCGGATCACCCGCTCGAGCGAAGGCATCAGCTGGGCAGGTGCTGCGATGAAGCCGATGCGCAGTCCGGGGGCGACGCTCTTCGACAGGCCGGAGACGTAGACGGTGCGATCCGGTGCGAGCATCGCCAGCGGTGGTGGCGCGTGCTCGGCGAGGTACGCGTACGACGCGTCCTCGATGATCGAAACGTCGTACTGGCTGGCGATGGCGACCAAGCGCGAGCGCTGGGCCTGGTCCAGCACCCAGCCGAGGGGGTTGTGCATGGTGGGCATCGAATAAACGGCGCGCACCCGGCGTCGGCGGCACAGCTGTTCCAAGGCATCGAGGTCAGGGCCGTCTTCGGTCAGCGGTAGGGGCGCCAGTTCGAGTCCGAGGGTGCGGGCGAGCACGACGAAGCCGGGGTAGGTGAGGGCATCCACCGCGACCACGTCGCCGGGCTGGAACATCGCCATCGCCGTCACCGCGAGGCCGTGCTGGGCGCCGTTGACGATCAGGATTCGTTCGCGGCCGACCTCCAGGCCGCGTCGGTGGAGGTGGCGAGCGATTGCCGCGCGGTCCTGGGTGCGGCCGCGGTGGGGCTGGTAGTGCAGGAGCGATTCGAGGTCGCCGGCCGAGGCGAGGTTGCGCAGCGCCTGGCGCAGGAGGTCGGTTTGGCCGGGGACCGCGGGGGAGTTGAAGCTCAGGTCGAGGGCATCCACGGCCACCGACTGCTGGTCGGTTGAATCGCCACTGGTGGCAGCTAGGTCGCGTACGAAGGTGCCTCGGCCCTGCTCGGAGCTGACCAGGCCCATCGCCTCCAGCTCGGCGTACACGCGGGAGGCGGTCACCACGGCGATGCCCTCGTCGGCGGAAAGAGCGCGGTGGGTCGGGAGGCGATGACCAGCCGGCCAGCGGCCGCTGCGGAGCTGCGCCGCCAGCGCATCGACCACGACCTTGTACTTCGGCACTCTCACACCGCGATTGTAGTCAGGACAATTTCTGGATCGTCATGGATTGCCGCGCCTACCGTGAGCGCGGAAACCGTGGAGAGGAGCACCTGTGCACATCGCGATCCTGACCTTCGACGGCTACAACGAGCTCGACTCGTTGATTGCCCTCGGCATCCTCAACCGGGTCCGCGCACCGGGCTGGCGGGTGTCGATCGCCGGGCCTACGCCGCGGTTGCGGTCGATGAACGGCGTGACCATCGACGCCATGATCGACCTCGACGAGGCCTGTACGGCGGACGCCGTGATCGTTGGCAGCGGCAAGCAAACCCGCGAGGTCGTCGAGGACCCCGCGATCATGGCGACCCTGGGCCAGCTCGATCCGGCCCGGCAGTTGCTGGCGGCCCAGTGTTCCGGCGCGCTCGTGCTGGCCAAACTCGGGCTGCTGGCCGACGTGCCCGCCTGTACCGATGTCACCACCAAGCCGTGGGTCGTTGCCGCAGGCGTCGAAGTCCTCAACCAGCCGTTCTTTGCCCGCGGCAACCTCGCCACCGCCGGCGGCTGCCTGGCATCGACGTACCTCGCGACCTGGACCATCGCCCGGCTGCACAGCCTCGAAGCCGCCAAGGAGGCGATGGACTACGTCGCCCCGGTCGGCGAGAAGGACGAGTACGTCGCCCGGGCTCTGCTCAACGTCACTCCCTACCTCGAACTACCTGCCGTTTCGCGGGAGATCCAGCACGCCGGGTAGCCAGTCCGTCAACGCGTCGGCGATCTGCTCAGACCGGTCTTCAGGCAGGAAGTGAAGGCCGGTGCCGACGTCGGTGATGGTCAGGTTCTGGCCGTGGTCGCGGCACCACTCGACCTCGGCGGCGCCGATGACGGCTCCCGGTGTCGCGTGCATCAGGAGCTTCGGGACGGCCGGGTCCGCGATCACGGACTGGTTGGCGAGGACGAGTTCGGTGACATCGGCCGGGTCGCCCTCGATCGGGATCTCGCGCGCCCAGGCGAGCATCGTCCGGCGGTCGCGTGGGTCGGCGAACGGTGCGCGGTACGCGTCCAGCTCTTCGGGTTTCAGCGTTCGCAGTACGCCAGACGGAAGGACCTTCTCGATGAAGAAGTTCTCTTCGAGGATCAGCCGTTCAGCCAGGTCCGGGGTCCGCAAGCTCTGGAACAGCTCGCGACCGCCCGCGTCGAAGTCGGCCCAGCGATCGATCGGGTGCAGGTGTCCTTCGAGGAGCGCCACCGCGCGGACCCGGTCGGGATGCCGGCGGGCATAGTCCAGCGCGAGCACCGCACCCCAGTCATGGCCAACCAGGATGAGGTCGTCCAGTCCGAGTGCCTCGATGAAGCCGTCGACGTACGCGGCATGGTCGGCGAAGCGGTAGCTCAGGTCGGGACGGCCTGACTCGCCCATGCCGATCAGATCCAGCGCGATACACCGGCACCCGTACTTCGCTACCGGGGCGAGGATGTTGCGCCACAGGTACGACGAAGTCGGGTTGCCGTGCAGGAACACGACCGGCGTACCGGTGCCCGTCTCGCCGTAGTACAGCCAGCTGTCGAGTACTGCGACGGTTGCCATCGCTGACCCGGAGTGCGGTCAGCTGTTGCTGCTGACCTGGGTGCGAAGGCGTTGTTTCGCGGCGCGTTCGACGAACAGCGGGACGAAATCCCGGATCGGGTTGCCGTCGAACTCTGGTCGGCTCTCGGCCACCGCCTGCTCGACGGTGTCGGGGGAGACGTCGGGGAACGTCTTCGTGAGTCGCTCGGCTGCCTCGGCGATCGCGCGGTCTTCGTCTGAGCGGTCCATGTCTCCAGCAGTACGCCGCGGCGCTGGGTGAGACAAGGTTGTTTGCGAACTGTTCACCTTTGGCCGGGCCGGCTACACGTCGATGCGAGACCCCATGATGACCACCCGGTCGCGGGGGAGTCCGAAGTACTCGGCTGCGTCGGCGGTGATGCTGGAGGTGGCGACGAAGAGGTGTTTGCGCCAGCGCGTCATCCCGGGGGCGTCGCCGACGCGGAGCTCGATGGTGGACAGGAAGTACGAGGTGTCGTCCAGGTCGAAGCCGGACAGTTCGGGGCTCTGGGCGGCGGCGAGGCTGAGGATCGCGGGGACGTCGGGGGACTGCATGTAGCCGAGCTGGGCGGCGACGTGGACGATGCCGTCGTCGGTGTGGCCGAGCTCGTCGATGACGACGCGATCGTCGTCGGGGACGTGCGGGACCGGGAGGGTCTCGAGCGACAGGATGATGACGTTCTCGTGCAGGATGTGGTTGTGCTCGACGTTGGCGCGCATGGCCAGCGGGACCGTTGCCTTGCCGCGGTTGAGGAAGACCGCAGTACCGGGGACTCGGCGGAGCGGCGGCTGGGCGTCGTGGAGTTCGTCGATGAAGACCCGGAGCTCGCCTTCGTCGGCTGCGCGCTTCTTGGTGACCAGCTCGCGGCCCTTCTGCCAGGTGGTCAGCACGGTGAACACCGTGACGCCGATCAGCAGCGGGAGCCAGGCGCCGTGGACGAGCTTGGTCAGGTTCGCGGCCAGGAAGAGGAGTTCGACGGTCAGAAAGAGGGCGACACCGACGATCACGGCCCACAGCGGCTTACCCCACTGGTGCCGGACGATGTAGAAGAACAGCAACGTGGTGATGGTGATCGTGCCCGTCACCGCCATGCCGAACGCGAAGGCGAGTGCGGCCGACGTCTCGAAGGCGAAGACCAGGGTGAGGACGGAGATCATCAGCGCCCAGTTGATCCAGGGCACGTAGATCTGGCCGATCTCGTCGGAGGACGTGTGCAGGATCCGCAGCCGTGGCAGGTAGCCGAGCTGCACGGCCTGCTGGGCGACCGAGAACGCGCCGGTGATCACTGCCTGGGAGGCGATGACCGTGGCCGCGGTGGCCAGCAGGACCATCGGCAGCCGCGCCCAGTCGGGGACGAGCAGGAAGAACGGGCTGCTGATCGCGCTCTGGTCCGCGAGCACGAGCGCGCCCTGACCGAGATAGCTGAGCACGCACGCAGGGAAGACGAGGAACAGCCAGGCCCGCCTGATCGGGGCGCGGCCGAAGTGGCCCAGGTCGGCGTACAGGGCTTCGGCGCCGGTGATCGCCAGTACTACGGCCGCGAGGGCGAAGAAGGCGGTCGAGAAATGGCCGGTCAGGAAGCCGATCGCGTAGGTGGGCGACAGGGCCTTGAGGATCTCGGGGTGGCGGGCGATGCCGGACACGCCGCAGGTGGCGATCGCCACGAACCACAACACCATCACCGGGCCGAAGGAGCGGCCGATCCGGGCGGTCCCAAGGCGTTGCAGGGTGAACAGCACCACGATGATCGTCGCCGTGATCGGGACGATGAAGTCCTCCAGGCCGGGCTGCACGATCTTGAGCCCCTCGACCGCGGACAGGACCGAGATGGCCGGGGTGATCATGCTGTCGCCGAAGAACAGCGAGGCGCCGAAGATCCCGAGGCCGGCCAGGATCACCTTGGTCCGCCGGCTGCCGGAGACGGCGTGGCCCCGGATCAGGGTGATCAGCGCGAGGATGCCGCCCTCGCCGTCGTTGTCGGCGCGGAGTACGAGCAGGACGTACTTGAGCGTGACGATGATCGTCACCGACCAGAAGATCAGCGAGACGACGCCGTAGACGCTGGCGGTGGTGGCCTCCACCGGGTGCGGGTCGCCGGGGTTGAAGATCGTCTGGATGGTGTAGATCGGGCTGGTCCCGATGTCGCCGAAGACGACGCCCAGAGCGCCGACGGTCAGCGCCGCCTTGGCGGTGATACGGGTCTTGGCGGCAGGCTGATCGGACGTGGTCACCCACAGATGATGCCCGACCGGGTGTTAGAGATCCGTTAGAACGCCGCGGCTGTTTGTTGCGCTTGGGGCTCAGGCGGCTTGGGGATCAAGGGCGAGCGCCTCGCGGGCGGTGCGTTCGAAGGTGGGGCGGATCGTCTGCGCGCCGTCGAGGTAACCGCCGACCATGGCGGCGTCGCGGAGCAGGACGAGGATCCGGGACTTCTCGGCCGGGTCGGGCAGTTCGGCCGCCTTCATCAGGTGCTCGAGAGTGGAGCGGAACCACTTGCGATGGTCGGCGATCCTGACCCGGATGGGGGAGGAGGGATCGGGGTACTCCGCGGCCGCGTTGATGAAGGGGCAGCCGCGAGTGTGCTGACGCTCGACGTCGTCGGCCACTGCTTGGATCACCAGTCCAACCAGTTCCCGCGGCTCGGCGCCCGACTGCTCGGCGGCTGCGAAGGCGCCCTGGATGGCGGCGTCCTCGCTCTGCAGATAGGCGAGGACGAGATCCTCCTTGCTGGGGAAGTGCCGGTAGAAGGTCGCCCGGGTGACCTGAGCCGCGGCGACGAGCCGGTCGACACCGACGGAGTGGATGCCCTCCCGGTAGAACAGCTCGCTCGCTACGCGGATCAGGCGGTCCCGGGCCTCCGAGGGCCGTCGCGGGGTGCTGGGGGTAGCCATGAACACATGATAGAACGATCTGTCTCTTTTTCTCTTGACGTGGTGCTTTCAGTGGCCTTACAGTTCTGGAAGAACGAACGGTCTATCTACCTCACGAGCAAGGGAACCCGAGATGTCGACTCCGGACAGCAAGACCCCCATCGTCCTGATCCACGGCCTGTGGATGACGCCGAGCAGCTGGGACACCTGGGCGGAGCGGTTCCGCGCCGCCGGGCACGAGGTGATCGTGCCGGGCTGGCCCGGGATCGACGACCGCAGCGTCGCGGACATCCGCTCGAACCCCGAAGCGCTGAAGGGGATCGGCCTGAAGCAGATCGCTGACCACTACGAGGCGATCATCCGCGCGCTGCCGGTCAAGCCGATCATCATGGGGCACTCGTTCGGCGGCGTGCTGACGCAGATGCTGGCCGACCGCGGACTGGGTGCGGCGTACGTCGGAGTCGAGCCTGGGCAGACCGCCGGCGTGGTTTCGCTGCCGCTCTCGACGCTGTGGACCGGGTTCCCGATTCTGTCGAACCCGTTCGGGAAGAACGGCGCCAAGCCGATCTCCAAGCGGCACTTCCACTTCACCTTCGGCAACGACCTGTCGCAGGCCGAGTCGGACAAGGTGTGGGAGGAGTACGCGGTGAACTCCTACAACCGGGTGTTCTTCGAAGGCGTGACCTCGGTGCTCAACGAGAAGTCCGGGGTGAGCAAGGTCGACTACGGGCGGGCCGATCGGGCGCCGCTGCTGATCCTGGTCGGCGAGATCGACCACGTGGTACCGCCGGCGATCGGCAAGGCGATCGTGGCGAAGTACAAGAAGACGGGGAGCCCGGCGGTGGTGGAGTTCAAGGAGTTCCCCGGGCGGACGCACCGGATCGTCAGCCAGGACGGCTGGGAAGAGGTCGCCGACTACGCGCTGAACTGGGCGGTCTCACACGCTCAGTAGATAAGCCCCCGCGCCGGCGCTCCGCTCGCTCCTACGTCGCTCGCTGTGCGCTGAGCTCCCACCCGCCCTGGGCGCCGGCTCCTGCGTCGCCTGCTTGGTGAGAGCAGGTGGTGGCGTGGTTGGTCGCATTGCTTTCGGTCGGGTTGTTGGTGGGTTGGGTGTTGGCGGTGGGCGTCAGGCGTCGCCGCAGGTGGTTGGTTGTTCCCGCGCCGGCGCTCCGCTCGCTCCTTCGTCGCTCGCTGTGCGCTGAGCTCCCACCCGCCCTGGGCGCCGGCTCCTACGTCGCCTGCTTGGTGAAGGCAGGCTGGTCGCGGAATGGACTCGATGCTTCAGCCGAAGTCGCCGGTGTTGCTCGCGTTGCTCCGGACGGGGCTCGTGCCTGGTCGCGTGGCTGCCGTCCGCAACCCACCCCACCACTAAACAGGCCCCACCCCCCTCCAACTCCTCAACCACACAACACCTGCCATCCCCTCCAACTCCCCAACCGCACAACACCTCCCGCCCCCACCTCACCCACTCCCAAAATCTTTTTCGCCAACCCACCCATCCGCTCCAGTGACGGTGTCGAAGTAGGGATGTCAGGTCGTCCTGGCCTAGCCCCTCACTGAAAGAGAGACATCGTCATGTCCCACACCATCAAGCGTGTAGCCCTCGCCGCCTCTGCCGTTTCGTTGCTCTTCGCAACTGTTGCCTGTGGCAGCGATGACACCAAGGCCGGCGACAGCCCGTCGGCCACCTCCTCGTCGTCGGCTCCGATGGAGACCCCGTCGGCGTCCGCGTCGATGGACAACGCCGCTGGTCTGGTCGGCCCGGGCTGTGCCGACTACGCGAAGGCGAACCCGACCGGCGCTGGTTCGGTCGACGGTATGGCGGCCGCGCCGCTGGCCACCGCTGCGTCCGGTAACCCGCTGCTGAAGACCCTGGTCGCTGCGGTGTCGGGCAAGCTGAACCCGAAGGTCGACCTGGTCTCGACGCTGAACGGCGGCGAGTTCACGGTGTTCGCTCCGGTTGACTCCGCGTTCGCGAAGATCCCGGCCGCGACGATCAACACGCTGAAGACCGACAGTGCGCTGCTGTCGAAGATCCTGACCTACCACGTGATCCCCGGTCAGCTCGACCCGGCCGCGGTGGTCGGCAAGCAGGTCAGCGTCGAGAAGGGCGCCGTCACGGTCACCGGTTCCGGCGACAACCTGATGGTCAACAACGCCAAGGTGATCTGTGGTGGCGTCAAGACCGCCAACGCGACCGTGTACCTGATCGACACCGTTCTGATGCCGCCGGCGGCCTGACGATCCCGTCGGTCCGGCATCACCGGGTCGGTGTCACCAGGCCAGGACACCAGATCACGGTGGCACTGACCCAGCAGTGACGGTGGTGTCTCCCAACTCCAGGGAGGCACCACCGTTTTGTCCGGGTGGGGTACCGAAGGTTGCTGTCGGCATCCGCGGTTTCCGGAGTGCGGCGGATCACGCGGTACTTCCGAAAGATGGTGGGATATTGGACCAGCGGCAAAGTAAGGTGAGACTTACTCATGGTCAGAAAGACCGACTTTGATCTGATGCCTGGGGGTGGGCGATGACCGCGAAGCGTACCCCGTCTGCGCGGCGGGACCGGCGTGGACGCCGGCGGCCGTTCTCGGTCGAGGGGCGGCTGGCCGAGCACGTCGACAAGCTGGCCGACGAGCACCCGCCGATCCCGATCGACAGCGCCGACTACACGATGGTGCGACCCGAGCTGGTCGCGGAGAAGTTCGGGCCCGTGGTCACCTACATGTCGCGGGTGGAGCTGGAGGTCGAGCGGAACGTGCTCGAGCTCAACATTCTGCTGCCCGATCCGCCGGCCGTGGACAAGCACTTCTACGCTGACGTCTGGCTCCCGCAGGAGGTCCATCACGGCTTGCTGCTGGACCGGTTGCAGACGTTGGCCGGGCTGCCGGTCGCGACGCCGGACCTGACGCACGTCAACTTCAGCTTCAAGGTGCTCGGCGTCCTCGGAAACTGGAGTCCGATCCAGGACGTCAGCCGGATGCTGTACTACCTCACCGGCGTGGCCACCGAGCAGTCGGCCATCATCGCGTACAACCGGCTCCACCAAGGGCTGTTGGACCTCGGCGAGAAGGCCGTCGCGTCGACCATCATCGCGCCGATCCGTCGCCAGGAGCCCGGTCACTTCGCGTACTACAAGATCGCTGCCCAGGGACTGTGGTCGGAGATCACCCCCTGGCAGAAGTGGCTCGTCCGGACGCTGCGGCGCTACACCTTCGAACCGGTCGGCGCGTACACGAAGAAGCAGTGGGCGCAGTTCGGCGACGTGATGCACCACCTCGGGATCACCTCCGGTGGCGAAGAGGAACTGCTCCGTTACGCCCAGCAGATCGGCCGCTTCGAGCTCGAGATGCTCTACGCGCATCGTCAGGGTCTGCGCATCCCGACGTACGTGCTGGACTCGCTCAAGGCCGCCGCACGGCTGGCTGCTGCCAACACCCGCCAAGCCTGAGCCACCTCACGACAACGGGCTGGCCGCCTCCGCGACCAGCCCGCTGAGAGTTGTCAGCTACAGGGTGCAGCCAACGGAAGTTGCTTGGTGGCGGGAGTAGCCGCCTTCAACTTGGCGACCAGCTCACCGGCTCCGGAGCCTGCCAGTTGGTCTTCGAGGTCACCGACAGCGCCGGCCTTGGCAGCATCGGTGCGCGCCTTGGCGAGAGGCTGCGGCGCACCTTCGTTCTCACCCTGGCCGATGACGCCACCGTCGAACGGCAGCTCCGAACCTTCACCGAGCCCCATCCAGCGGCCGGCCTCGACAGCTTCGCCGGGCGAACACCGCGGCCCGTCCCACGCCAACGCGATCACGTACTGGTGTCCCTTCTCCATCCGCGGCCGGTCGTGCAACGCCACCGGTGTGCGCTGCTCCGGCTTGCCTTCGCTGAAGGCCCAGCCGGCCGCGTTGTACTCCCAGGCCCGAGGCGCAGGGCGCGCCGCGTCCTTGCGGGACCACAGCACCTTGTCGACCGTCAGCGCGACCTTCCGCCCGATCAGTCCTTCGCCTCGGTCGAGTTCGGTCCGAGTCGGCTGGAGCGCTTTCTCGCCGGTGACGCTGACGACCACGACATGGTCGGCGTAGGTCACCCAGTCGGCGGCGGCCCCGCTCGGCAGCCGATCGTCGCCGTCGGCGAGCAGCGCCTTCGGCGCGTCGGCGGGCGCAGTACGGGCTGAGTCGGAAGTGGCGGCACCGCTAGCGGAGATGCCGATGGCGGCCGCCGCGACCGCGGCGATCCCGAGTCCGGCCATGGTACGAATGTGAGACCTCACGACACCCCTCCTAGTAGGTTGCGTTGATGTTTTCGCGGTTGTTGGCTCCTAGGTCGGGGTGACCGTCGGAGGGGGTCAGCAGACAGCCGAGCCGGGTGTCGGTGTGCTTGTTGAGCTGCGGGCTGGCCAGGTCGCCGTGCTGCAGGCCGACCGCGTGACCGGTCTCGTGGCAGACCCGCGCGTAGGTGATGTAGCCGTTGCCGCGGATCCGGATGTACTGCTGGTCGCAGTCCCGGACGTCGCCGCCGACCGCGTCGCACCAGGTCATCCCGGCGGCGGAGTCGGGCAGGCCGGTCGAGCCTTCCTGGTAGATGATGTCCGTCTCGCCACTGCCGGAGAACACCGGCGACGAGTCGTAGTGGAAGGCCAGGTCGGTCGGCCGGTACTCGCCGTCGATCGCGCTGTTGACGGTCTGCTTGTCGACCGCCTCCAGCTCGTACTCGCCGGCGCTGTCCATGTAGAAGTAGACCTCCTTGTTGTCGGTCTGACACGGCGCGCTGCCGTTCATGCCGGCGATGCAGGCGCCGCCGGTGTGCGAGGTGGGGAACATGTTGTCGGTGGCAGCGGCCCAGGCCACGCCGGCGACGACCAGTAGCGGGGCGAGGGCGATCGCGACCATCGCGGTGAAACGCCGTCGGGCAGGACGGCGACTGAGTTTGTTCACTCTTCTCCTTCAGGGGGACGAGGCGGGGGAGAACCAACCCGTCCAGCCTCGTGACCCACGCCGCCCGCTGTCCCCGATCCCGAACGAAGTCGAACAGCCGGGCCGGGAGTACGTAGTACCTACTTAATGCGGGTCCGGATTGTTTCCGCGTGATGCTGCACCGACAGTGATGGCCCGCCCACACTTCGGAGGTTGCGATGCGTAAGAGAACGTTCCTGGGGGTCTTGGCCGCGTCAGCGTTGGTGCTGACCGGTCAAGGACCGGCCGCGGCGGCACCCGTCGGCCGGATTCTCAACGAGGGGGCGCCCGACTCCATCCCGGGGCGCTACATCGTCGGCCTGCATGGCGGTACGTCGCTGACCGCGTCGGCCGAGTCGGTGGTCGCGAGTGAGGCACGCACCCTGACCGACCGGTACGGCGGCAAGATCGGTTTCGTGTACTCCGCGACGCTGCGCGGCTTCTCCGCGGCGATGTCGGACCAGCAGGCCAAGCGGCTCGCGGCCGACCCGAAGGTGGAGTTCGTCCAGCAGTCCCTGTGGGTGCATCGGGCAACCACTCCGGCCGCCAACATCTACGGCGCCTCCCGCCCGGCCGCCAACGTCTACGGGGCCTCCCGCCCGACGGTCAGCAGTGCTGCCTACCAGGCGGCCAAGCAGCTCGCCGGCGAGCAGCCGAACCCGCCGTCCTGGGGGCTCGACCGGATCGACGGGGTGAAGGACCGGATCTACAAGTACCCGAACACCGGTACCGGGGTCACCGTCTACAACACCGACTCCGAGCTCAACACCGACCACGTCGCCTTCGAGGGCCGGGCCAAGTCCGGCTACGACTTCGTCGACGAGGACGCCAATGTCAACGAGTGCAAGAACCAGTTCGACCAAGGCCACGGCACCCACACCGCCGGTACGTCGAGCAGCGAGACCTACGGCGTCGCCAAGGACGTCACCGTGATCGGCGTCAAGGTGCTCGGCTGTGACGGCAACGCGCCCGACGCCGACTCGATCCAGGGCGTCGAGTGGGTCACCCGGAACGCGGTCAAGCCCGCCGTCGCGAACGCGAGCTGGACCTCCGGCGGCGCCAACGCCGACCCCGAGGGCGTCAACCGCGCGGTGAAGGCCTCGATCGCGGCCGGCGTCACCTGGGTGGTTGCTGCTGGCAACGACAACGGCGGCGACGCCTGTACGCCGAGCCCGGCCAAGGTGCCCGAGGCGATCACGGTCGCGTCCACCGACGAGAACGACAACCGGTCGAGCTTCTCCAACCTCGGCAGCTGCGTCGACATCTTCGCGCCCGGCGGCAACATCACCTCGGCCAGCAACTCCAGCAACAACGGCTCGAAGGGCATGTCCGGTACGTCGATGGCCGCGCCGCACGTGACCGGCGCATCAGCCCTGTACCTCGCGGCGAACCCGACCGCGACACCCCAGCAGGTCCGCGACGGACTCGTCTCCATCGCCCTGAGCGGCGTGGTCAAGAACCCGGGCACCGGCTCCCCGAACAAGCTGCTCGACGTCAGCAAGATCGGCGGCTCGGGCCCGCCGCCGGCCGGCATCCCGGTCGCGGCGTTCACGGCGACCTGCACCGACTCGACGCTGACCTGCGCTTTCGACGGGTCGACCTCGAAGGACGAGGGCGGTTCGATCGCGACGTACCGGTGGGACTTCGGTGACGGGACCACCGGCGAGGGTGTGAAGCCGGCGGCGCACAAGTACGCGAAGGCCGGCAGTTACAGCGTCAAGCTGACGGTCACCGACAACGAGGGCAAGACCGATGACGAGGTGAAGTCGGTGCAGGTTGGGCAGAGCGCGGGCAGTCCGCCGGTGGCGGCCTTCTCGGTGAGCTGCTTCTACCAGAAGTGCGACTTCGACGCCGCGACCACTCGTGACCCCGACAACGACATCGCCGGTTACGCGTGGAAGTTCGGCGACAACCAGACCGGCACCGGGACGAAGGTCTCGCACAACTACCCGGCCGCGCAGGCGTCGTACACGGCCCAGTTGACGGTGACGGACCGGGCCGGCAACTCCGGCACCGCGACCAAGAAGATCCAGTGCTACAGCGTCGGCGCCCAGGCGCTCTGCTTCGCATCCTGAAACAAGACGACGCCCGGGGGGGGAGCAACAGCTCTCCCCGGGCGTCGTCCTTTGTTGAGTACTACGACTCGTCGGCCTTGCGGACCCACACCTCGCGGATGATCAGCAGGATCGCCGCCGCCGTCGGGATCGCCAGCAACGCGCCGACCACACCGAGCAGCGCGCCGCCCAGCAGGGCCGCGATCACCGTGACGGCGCCGGGGATGTCGACCGCGCGGCGCATGATCCGCGGCGCGACGACGTAGTTCTCGACCTGCTGGTAGATGATCCCGTAGGCCAGGCAGGCGATGCCGACCCAGAGCCCGTCGGTGAAGCCGATCAGTGCGACCAGCACGACGCCGATCAGGCCGCCGACCATCGGGATGAAGGCGGTGAACATCACCACGATCGCCAGCGCCACGGCGTACTGCCCGAGGCCGACGATCTCCAGGAAGATGAACATGAAGATGCCGGCGCAGCCCGCCACCAGGAACTGGCCGCTGACGTAACCGCCGACCCGGCCGAGCACCTCGTCGCCGAGGATCGAGACCCGGTTGCGGCGGCTGGCCGGGACCAGGCTGTACGCCGCCCGCTTCACCGTCGGCAGCGAGGCCAGGAAGTACAGCGTCAGGATCAGGATCGTGAACGCCGAGAACAGCGCGTTCGCGACCACCTTGCCGACACCGAGCACGCCGCCGAAGGCTCGTTGGGCCAGCGCCGGGTCCTGGATGTAGTCGGTGGCCTTCTTGATGAACTGGTAGCGGTCGTCCAGCTCCTGCAGCGTCTTCGACTTGGTCAGCAGGTCGAGCCAGTCGGGCGCGTTCTTGATCAGGTTGTTGATCTGGTCGGTGACCACCGGCACGATCGCGATCCCGACGCCGGTGAAGGCGAGCACCACCAGCAGGAACACCACGCCGACCGCGAGGCCGCGCTTGAGCCCGCGGCGCATGAACCACTCGACCAGCGGGTTCAGGCCGACCGCGATGAACATCGACACGATCAGCAGGATCAGCACCGACTGGGCCTGGCCGAGCGCGTGCCACAGCCCGTAGGCGACCAGCACGCCGAGGGCTCCGAAGAAGCCGAAGACGAACGGGTTCGAGCGTTGCAGTGGCGGGCCGGGGCGGCCCATGCCCTCGGACGGGTGCCGCTCGTCGATCAGCAGCTCGCCCACCAGGTTGGAGTCGGTGTCGGAGTTGCCCGCGGCCCGGGCCGCCTCCGAGGCGCGCTGGGCGGCGATCGCCGAGGTCTTCGCAGCCAGCTCCGAACTCTCGGCCGCGCTCTCCGACTCCTCGGCGGCACTCTCCGACTCGTTGGCCGCAGTCTCGGACTCGTCCGCGGACGACTCGGCACTGTCGGCCGACGTCTCCGACTGCTCCGCCGAGGTCTCGGACTGCTCCGCCGACTTCGCCGCGTCGTCGGCAGCCGCTTCGGCCTCGGCCGCGGCGGCCTTCGCCGCGCGCGCCGCTTCCTCGATCTCCGCTACCTGGGTCTTGTCGTTGTCATCCTGGGCGCCGGCAGGCGTCACTTCTCGTCCTTCGCGGCTTTGCCGTCTCCGGTCGCCTTCGCCGTGCTCGTGGCGCTGTCCGAGGCCTTGTCCAGGTTGCTGTCCGGGCGGCTGTCCAGGTCGGCGTCGGAGCCCGTCCCGGCTGCTGCTTTGGCCTCGCTCTGGCGGCCGGCCTTGGCTCCGCTGCTCAGGTCGCCAAGCCGGAACTCGTCGATCCGGGTCTCGTCGCGCGGCGGCTCGTCGTCGCGCAGGTCAGCGGCCCGCAGGTCGTCGACGCTGCTCGCGTCGACCCGCAGGTTGCTGTCGATCCGGGTCTCGTCGACGCGCGCGTCACCGGCCTCGGACCCGACGAACGGGCTGCCACCGGCGAACGGGTTGCCGGTCCGGCCGAGCTCGGCCTCCTCCGGCTCGACCTCGGTCTTCGGGTAGGTCGCGGTCGGCTCGGAAGCACCGGCGGAGTACTTCGGCACGTCGTCGTACGACGTCGCGAACGGGTTGCTCCCGGTGTTGCTTCCCGCGTTGCTCGCGGCACTGCTGCCGGTCGGCGCGGCCGACGGCTCGCTGAACGGGTTGTCGGACGCGGGCGCGGAGTACGAACTGCTCGCCGACGGGCTGGCCGGCGGGTCGAACGGGCTGCTGGTCGCGGCGCCGTCGTAGGCGTTGGCGCTGCCCGGGGCACTGTCGTACGAGCTGCTCGCCGGTGCGGCCGGCGGCGGGGAGGCCGGGGCCGCGAACGGGTTGCTGTACGGCGTGGCCGTCTCGGAGTCGAGCTCGGCGGCCTGACGGGCGATGTTGCTGGCGATGTCGTTCAGCCCCGCGATCTGGGCCAGGATGCCGTCGCGGCGCTTGGCGAGCCGCTCGGTCTCCCGGGCGACGATCGTGCGCGACCGCTCCGCCTCGTCGGCCGCGTTGGCCAGCTCGGCCTCGGACCGGGTACGGGCGGTGGTGAGCAGCTGCTCGGCCTCGCGGCGGGCGCGCGACAGGGTGCGCTCGGCGGACTCGTCCGCCTCGGCGCGGATCTTGCGGGCCTGCTCGGTGGCCTCGGCGACCCGGCGCTCCGAGGCCTCGGCGGCCTCGCGCATCTGGGTGGTCAGGTTCTCGGTGTCGGCGGCGATCTTGGAGTGCTTGTCAGCCAGCTCCTTGGCCTGCTGCTCGCGCTCGTCGGCCAGCCGGGCCCGCAGGGCGGCCGACTCGCGCTGGATCGCGGTCCGGATCTTCTCCGCCTCGTGCAGCGCGCCGTTCTTCATCGTGCTCGACTCGGACTCAGCGGTCAGCTGCAGCGTCTCGGCCTTGCGCCGGGCAGCCGCGAGCACCTCGGCGGCCTCCGTGTCGGCAGTACGGCGGATCTCCGCCGCGTCGCCTTCGGCCGTCCGGCGCATGCTGTCGGACTCGTTCAGCGCGACGGTGCGGATGTCCTGCGCCTCCCGCTCACCGGTCGCCCGGGTGGCCGAGGCCTCCTTGGCAGCGGTGTTGCGGAGTTCGTCGGCCTCGCGCCGGGCCTCCTCGAGCGCCTCGGAGGCCTGGTCCTGGGCCAGCCGCAGGATCTGCGCGGCCCGGTCCCCGAGCCCGGCGTACGAGGGGTTGGCGCTGGCGTCGAGCTGGCGCTTGGCCTCCTCGAGCTGGCGCTGCAGGGGAGCGGAGTTGGCCTGCGACTCCTCCAGCCGCCCTCGGGCGTCGGCGAGTTGCATCTCCAGGGCGCGGACGTAGTCATCCACCGCCTGTTTGTCGTAGCCGCGACGTCCCACGGGGAAGCCACCCGCGGCGGTCGCAGTACGATCGAAAAACGGCAGGCTCGACTCGTCAGCCATCCCAAAGAGTCCCTTCTGGCGGCTCGGTTGAATCCCTCACCCTAAAGCCTGTCAGAACTCCCGCCCACCACGCCAACCGGCCCTGTGGAAAACGAGCCTCACCTGTTCCGGAACCGGTTGATCTTGGTCAGGTGCTGTTCCCGCAGCTCGGTGTTCTTCACGCCGAGGCCCTCGGACGGCGCCAGCGTCAGCACGCCGACCTTGCCCTGGTGCAGGTTGCGATGCACGTCGTACGCCGCCTGGCCGGTCTCCTCCAGCGGGTAGGCGCGGCTCAGCGTCGGGTGCACCATCCCCTTGGCGATCAGCCGGTTCGCCTCCCAGGCCTCGCGGTAGTTGGCGAAGTGCGAGCCGATGATGCTCTTCAGGTTCATCCACAGGTAACGGTTGTCGTACTCGTGCATGAAGCCCGACGTCGAGGCACAGGTGACGATCTTGCCGCCCTTGCGCGCGACGAAGACCGAGGCGCCGAAGGTCTCCCGGCCGGGGTGCTCGAAGACGATGTCCGGGTCGTCGCCACCGGTCAGCTCGCGGATCCTCGCGCCCAGCCGCTTCCATTCCTTCTGGTCCTGGGTGTGCTCGTCGGCCCAGAACTTGTAGCCCTCGGCCGACCGGTCGATGATCAGCTCGGCGCCCATCGCCCGGCAGATCTCCGCCTTCTCCGGCGACGAGACCACACAGACCGGGATCGCCCCGCCGTTCAGCGCGAACTGGGTCGCGTACGACCCCAGCCCGCCCGACGCGCCCCAGACCAGGACGACGTCGCCCTGCTTCATGTCGGCGCCGTTCGGCGACACCAGCTGCCGGTACGCCGTACTGTTCACTAGCCCCGGCGACGCGGCTTCCTCCCAGGTCAGGTGCTCGGGCTTCGGCATCAGCTGGTTGGACTTCACCAGCGCCAGCTCGGCCAGCCCGCCGAAGTTCGTCTCGAAACCCCAGATCCGCTGCTCGGAGTCGAGCATCGTGTCGTTGTGCCCGTCGGGTGATTCCAGCTCGACCGACAGGCAGTGCGCGACCACCTCGTCGCCGGGCTTCCAGGCGTTCACGCCAGGCCCGGTCCGCAGTACGACGCCGGCCAGGTCGGAGCCGACCACGTGGTACGGCAGATCGTGCCGGGCGGTCAGCGGCGACAACTTCCCGTACCGCTTGAGGAAACTGAAGGTGGAGACCGGCTCGAAGATCGAGGTCCAGACCGTGTTGTAGTTGATCGCGCTCGCCATCACGGCGACCAGCGCCTCGCCCGGCCCGAGCTCGGGGGTCGGCACGTCGTCCAGGTGCAGGCTCTTGCGCGGGTCCTTGTCCTTGGTGGCGAGGCCCTCGAACATCCCGGTCTCGTCGGCGTGCACGGTGATGCCGCGATAGTGCTCCGGGACCGCGAGCTGCCCGAAGTCCTCCGCGGGCGTATCGCCGGCCAGGATCGCGTCGAGGATTTCCTTCACGTCGTACCTCCAGGTGGGTGGAGCCGGGTGAAAGCGGAATCTACCGACGAGTATGCCCCGGTTTGAAGGCTTCTGTGATGGAGGTCGCAGTCGTTGAGACGACTGTCACTTTGTCAGTCCAGTGGGTTTGCTGGTCTTACCCCCCGAAGTGCTTTCGATGTCAATCGAGGCGGCAGTGCAGGCGGACCTGGGTGCCGTCGCTGCCGGACCGGAGCTGGACCAGGTCGCAGAGCTGGTTGGCCAGCCAGACGCCACGGCCGCCGAGCCCGTCGATCGGCGGCAGCACCCGGCCGACCAGCAGGTTGTCGAGCCGCCCGTAGTCGGCGACGTCGAGGATCAGGGTTCGGTCCTGCAGCCACAGCGACAACATTCCCCAGCCGCCACCGAACCGGATGCTGTTCGTGCAGATCTCGTGCAGCGCCAGCGCCAGGTCGTCGACCCGCTCGGCCGGCAAGCCGTGCCCGAGCGCCCAATCGGCCGCCCAGCGCCGTACTGCGGTCAGCTCGGTCAGCCTGAAGTCGCGTCGCCGAGCGCCCACCGGTACTGCGGGGAGCGGCGTGCCGAAGAGCTTCTGCGCATTCGCCGACCAGTCGGCCGACGGGTCGTGATCGGCCGCCGGGTGGGTGCCGGCCGGATCGAGTCCGGCGGCGACCACGGTCGCGGAGTACGGGCAACGGAGCCGGAACGGTCCGGAGTGCTCGAACGCCACGTTCAGCAGGGCTTCGTGCAGCTCGGCCTCCGCGTACTCCGCAGCGGTGCGGCCGGGGTAGGCAGGCTCGCCGAGGCCACGCACCGCTCGGCCGGGATGCTCGGTCAGCAGCTCGGCCCAGAGCGGGATGATGCGGGCCGGGTTGCGGCCGGCCTCGGCGATGTCGACGAAGGCGACCTGGTCGGCGAGGTCGCCGAGTTCGCCGTGCAGCAACGAAATGCGCGCCTCGGGCAGCGCGGCGAGGACCACCTCGCCGGCGTTCAGGCCGTCGCGGAGGAACGGAGCTGCTCGGCGCACGAACTCATCGTCATCGGCGTAGACAAAGGCATCGTGCAGGAAACCGGCGGGACTACCGTTCGTTGCGTCAGGGGCGCTGTCGATCAGCACGTCAACAGGGTAGTCCTGAATGGGCCACCCGGCGGCGTGGCGGGAGGGTCGTCACGCAGCGTTCGGGAGCACTGACGGACAGCGCTCAAGAGGCGGGCTCGACGAGCTCGATCAGGACGCCGCCGGTCGACTTCGGGTGCAGGAAGTTGACCCGCGATCCCGCGGTGCCGCGGCGGGGTTCGTCGTACAGGAGGACGGCGCCGCGCTCGCGCAGGGTGGCCGAGACGGCGTCCAGGTCGCGGACGCGGTACGCGAGTTGCTGGATGCCCGGGCCGCGGGCGGTCAGGAACTTCGCGATCGGGGAGTCGTCGGACAGCGGCGCGAGCAACTGGATCGACGAACCGGAGTCGCCGACCGAGAGCATCGCCTCGCGGACACCCTGCTCCTCGTTGGTCTCCTCGTGCGCGACCGTCATGCCGAAGGTCTCGGCGTAGTACCGGACGGCCTCGTCGAAGTCCGCGACCGCGATCCCGACGTGATCGATCGCCTCGAAGAGTGTCTGCGTGCCGGTGACGTCCATGCGCCCAGATTGGCCTAGTTCGCGCGCCGTTTCCAACTGAGTGTGATCCGATCGACAACCCCGTACCAGTGTGCTCGCAGGTATCGTGGAAGGCATGTCTGACACCACTCACAGCTCGCAGCACACCACTGTCATAGTCGCCGGCGCGCGGACGCCGATCGGTCGGCTGCTGGGTGGCCTGAAGGGCTTCACCGGCGCCGATCTCGGTGGCTTCGCGATCAAGGGCGCGCTGGAGAAGGCCGGTGTCGCGCCGGAGCAGGTCGAGTACGTGATCATGGGCCAGGTGCTGCAGGCCGGCGCCGGCCAGATCGCCGCCCGGCAGGCCGCGGTGAAGGGCGGCATCCCGATGTCGGTGCCCGCGATCACCATCAACAAGGTCTGCCTGTCCGGCCTGAACGCGATCGCGATGGCCGACCAGCTGATCCGGGCCGGCGAGTACGACGTGGTGGTGGCCGGCGGGATGGAGTCGATGACGAACTCCCCGCACCTGCTGCCGAAGTCGCGCGAGGGCTACAAGTACGGCGACACGACGCTGGTCGACTCGATGGCCTTCGACGGGTTGTGGGACGCCTTCACCGATCAGGCGATGGGCGCACTCACCGACCAGGCCAACGAGTCCGGTCTGAAGCTGACCCGCGAGGAGCAGGACCAGTTCAGCGCGCGGTCGCACCAGCTGGCCGCCGAGAGCTGGAAGAACGGCGTCTTCGTCGACGAGGTGGTGCCGGTCGAGGTGCCGCAGCGCAAGGGCGACCCGATCGTCTTCGACACCGACGAGGGTGTCCGAGGTGACACCTCGGTCGAGACGCTGGCGCGGTTGCGGCCGGCGTTCGGCAAGGAAGGCACGATCACTGCTGGCTCTGCCTCGCAGATCTCCGACGGCGGCTGTGCGGTGGTCGTGATGAGCAAGGCGAAGGCCGAGGAGCTGGGCCTGACCTGGCTGGCCGAGATCGGCGCGCACGGTTCGGTCGCCGGACCGGACTCGTCGCTGCAGAGCCAGCCGGCCAACGCGATCGTCAAGGCCTGCTCGAAGGAAGGCATCGAGCCTGCCTCGCTGGACCTGATCGAGATCAACGAAGCCTTCGCGGCCGTCGGTATCGCGAGCGCCCGTGAACTCGATGTGGACCTCGACAAGGTGAACGTCAACGGCGGCGCGATCGCTCTTGGTCACCCGATCGGCATGTCCGGCGCTCGGCTGGTGCTGCACCTGGCGCTGGAGCTGCAGCGTCGCGGTGGCGGTACTGGAGCAGCTGCGCTGTGCGGCGGTGGCGGCCAGGGTGACGCCCTGATCGTGCGGGTGCCCCAGAAGGGCTGACCGTAGGGGTTAGTCTCTGGAACTCATCCCCGAACTGACAGAAGAGCCGATGCCCCGACGGACTGCCCCGGTTGCCGAGATGGTCGAGCGTGCCCGGGGCGGAGACGCTCGGGCTGTCGCCAGGCTGATCTCGCTGGTCGAGGACGAGTCGCCGTTGCTGCGTGAGGTGATGGCGGCGCTGTCGCCGCACGCGGGCAAGGCGCACATCATCGGCATCACGGGGTCGCCAGGGGTGGGGAAGTCGACTTCGACGTCGGCGCTCGTTTCGGCGTACCGGAAGACTGGTAAGCGGGTCGGAGTACTGGCTGTGGATCCGTCGTCGCCGTTCTCCGGTGGCGCGTTGCTGGGCGATCGGGTGCGGATGCAGGACCACGCGACCGACGCCGGCGTGTTCATCCGCTCAATGGCCTCGCGTGGGCACCTGGGCGGCCTTGCCTGGACTACGCCGCAGGCGCTGCGGGTGCTCGACGCGGCGGGTTTTGACGTCGTACTGGTCGAGACGGTGGGCGTCGGCCAGTCCGAGGTCGAGATCGCCGGGATGGCCGACACGACGATCATCCTGCTGGCGCCGGGGATGGGCGACGGCATCCAGGCGGCCAAGGCGGGCATTCTCGAGGTCGGCGACATCTACGTGGTCAACAAGGCCGACCGCGACGGCGTCCAGAACGTCACCCGCGACCTGCGCGCGATGCTCGGGCTGGCCGAGCACGGTCCGGACGCCTGGACCCCGCCGATCCTGAAAACAGTTGCCTCGCGCAACGAAGGGATCGACGAGGTGGTGGTCGCGATCGAGGAGCGGCTGGCCTGGATGACCGGCAACGGCGTGCTGACCGAGCGCCGCCGCAGCCGGGCCCGGGACGAGATCGAGGCGATCGCGATGACGGCGCTGCGGTCCCGGTTCTCGCATCTGCACGGGGACGCGCGGCTCGACGTACTGGCGGCGAAGGTCGCCGACGGCGGCACCGACCCGTACTCCGCGGCCGACGAACTGCTCGACGCGCTTTGATTTCCACTGCTGTTTCTGGTGAGTGAGCAGGATCACTCGGGCGGCGCAATGACACACTCGGCGACTCTCTGTCACATCCGAATACGGGCAGGTAACCCTGCATTTCGGTGGTTTTCGGGGTCGCCGTCTCAGCGCGGCGCGCCGATGACCACCCTGCCCCCTGATCCGTTACAGAATGGGTCTTGAAGCTGGTGAGCATTGTGCGGTGGGCTGTGTTCAGTCAGTGACAGTTGGTGACTATCCGTGATACAAACACAGTCGACCGAGTTGGTTGCGAACGAGGAGTGGTGACATGCCGAAGAAGCTGCTGATCTGGCTGGTCATCGCCTTTGCGGCGTTCTATCTGTTCACACAGCCGGAGAACGCCGCAGATGCCGTAGGAGGTGCGTTCTCGGCCGTCGGCGATGCGTTCGGGAGCGTGATCACGTTCCTGTCCGCGCTGTTCAACTGAGCCTTCGGTCAAGTGTCCCGTTACGAGCATTCGTGCGGGACACTTGGCTGTAGTGACTTCGGTGATAGGCCACGGGGCCGACAGCGGGTGGACAGGGGAGTGAGCGGATGGCCGGAATAGGCCTCTTCAGGATCTTCGATCCGAAGGTCAGGCGCCATCTGATCTCGGACGAGGGCGAGGTCGTCATCGACGAGGTGCGGCACCACTGGGTGGTGTTCGCGGTACCGATCCTCGAGGTGATCCTGGCCACCGCACTGCTGGTGGCGATGTTGTGGCTGCCGCCGAAAGGCGCCGGCGCGGTGCTGGTGATCGTACTGGTGTTGCTGGCCCATGCGTTCTGGAAGTTCCTGACCGAGCATCGTGACCGGTTCGTGGTCACGAACATGCGCGTGATGCGGATCCGCGGCGTCTTCTCCCAGACCGTCGCGACCACCCCGATCGCGCGAATCCTGGACATCACCCTGCAGAAGCCCCTGATCGGGCGGATGTTCGGCTACGGCCACTTCGTCTTCGAGTCGGCCGCGCAGGACCAGGGCTTCCGGGAGATCCGGTTCGTCAGCCGGCCCGACGATCGTGATCTGACGATCCAGCGGGTCATCCAGCGGACCGGTCTGCGGGCGTCTGCCAGCGTCGATGTCGTCCAGGGAGACGACGACGACTCCGACGACGACGGCACGGGTCCGATCGGGATGAACACGGCGGCCGAGGTCAGCACGAGCACCACGACCACGACCGCGCCGAGTCATCACGCGACGACCACGCGGACCGTGGGTCAGTCGAGCAAGTCGATCTTCAACTCAGAGCGCGCGAACTGGACTGACGACCCGGATCACGAGTAGTCCGTACTGCGGCTGAGGTCTTCCCAGATGTCGGCCTCTGCGCGCAACGCGTCGAGTGCCGCGCGGAAGCCGTCGGAGGTGTCGTTGCCGAGCAGCAGCAGGTACGGCGGCGAGTCGGACTCGACGGCCTGGATGAGCGCGGACGCCGCCTTGGCGGGATCACCCGGCTGCTTGCCGTGGCCGGTGTCCTGGTCCTTGCGGCGCTTGCCTGCGGTGTCGGCGTAGTCGGCGATCGGTACGGCGGCCTGGGTCAGTGAGCGGCCTGCGAAGTCGGTGCGGAAGCCGCCTGGTTCGACCACCATGGCGGTGATGCCGAGCGGCGCGACCTCCTTGCGCAGCGACAGGGTGAGCGCTTCGATCGCCGCTTTGACGGCCGCGTAGTACCCGGAGCCCTCGGGGCAGATCCGGGCGCCGATCGAGGACAGGTTCACGATCGTGCCGGTACGGCGGGCGCGCATGCCGGGCAGAACGGCCTTGATCGTCCGGACGGTGCCGAAGACGTGCGTGTCGAAGAGTTGCCGGACGGCGTCGTCCTCGCCTTCCTCGACGGCGGCGCGGTAGCCGTAACCGGCGTTGTTGACCAGTACGTCGACCGCGCCGAACCGTTTCTCGGCGGCATCGACTGCTGCGGCGACCTGCGCGTCGTCGGTGACGTCGAGCGGAAGCGCGAGTGCGGTGCCGGGGTACTTGTCGGCCAGGTCCTGCACTGTGGCGACGTCGCGGGCGGTGACGACAGCGTTGTGGCCGCGGTCGAGAACGGCCTCGGCAAACGCGCGGCCGAGACCGGTGGAGCAGCCGGTGATGAGCCAGGTGGTCATGAGATTCCCATTCAGGTGCTGGTCGGAGGGAGGTCAGTCGATCCTGCGGCCGCCGAGGGCGCTGACCATGGCGGGGTCGCGGTGGTCGAAGAACTGGCTCTCGCCGGTGTCGAGCGTGGCGATCTGCTGGAGCTGGGCGTCGGTGAGGGCGAAGTCGAAGATGTCGAGGTTCTGTGCCATCCGCTCCGGGCGGACGGACTTGGGGATGACGACGACGTCGCGCTGGACGAGCCAGCGCAGGACGACCTGGGCGACCGACTTGCCGTGTGCCTCGGCGATCGCCGTGAGGACGGGATCGGTGAACAGGTTGTTGCGGCCTTCGGCGAACGGACCCCAGGACTCGAGCTGTACGCCGCGCTCGCGCATCAGCTCCTGGTCGGTGAGGCGCTGGTGGAACGGGTGCGTCTCGATCTGGTTGACCGCAGGGGTGATCTCGTTGTGCTCGATCAGGTCGACCAGCCGGTCGGGGTGGAAGTTCGAGACCCCGATCGCGCGGGTCCGGCCGTCGGCGTACAGGCGTTGCATGGCGCGCCATTCGCTGTAGTAGTCGCCGAGTGGCTGGTGGATCAGGTACAGATCGAGCTGGTCGAGACCGAGGCGCCGGAGCGAGGCGTCGAAGGCGCGCATGGTGTCGTCCTCGACGCTGCCGGTCGGCGCGTGCTGGATCCACAGCTTCGTCGTGACGAACAGGTCGTCGCGGGCGATGCCACTGGCCGCGATCGCGGCGCCGACCGCCTCCTCGTTGCCGTACGCCGACGCTGTGTCGAGATGCCGGTAACCCGCCTGCAGCGCGGCCTCGACCGCTGCCTGGGTCTGGTCGTCGGGGATCTGGAAGACCCCGAAGCCGAGGACGGGCATGGTGATGCCGTTGTTCAAGGTGACGTTCTGATCCATGTCGCCCAGCAAACACCCGTCCGCATCACAGGTGGAAGTCCCCGGTGTTACAGGTACCAGCAGACCCTCCCAGGCCTCACGCCGCAAAGGTTTTCGACCGGTCAGGAATCAAGAAGCGTCAGCCCCGAGGGCAGAACTAAGTTTGTGGGCAAGGAGAAACCCACACACTTCGGGAGTACTGATGAGCGAGACTCAGGGCATCAAGACCGTGCTGCACCCGGTAGCCGACCTGGCCAAGGCCACCGCCTTGTACGCCGCGCTGCTGGGGATCCAGCCGCAGGTCGAGTCGCCGTACTACGTCGGCTTCGAGACGGCAGGGCAGCAGATCGGGTTGGTGCCGGCCGGGCCGCAGAGTCCGGATTCGCAGTTGGCCTACTGGCATGTGGACGACATCGAGGCGAAGCTCGCCGAGGTGACTGCTGCTGGGGCCACGGTGAAGGACTCGCCGCGAGATGTCGGTGGAGGACGGCTGGTCGCGTCCTTCACCGATCTCGATGGCAACGTGCTGGGGCTCGTGCAGGATCAGTAGCAATCCAAGGCGGGCGCGAACTCAGGTGGTGCACTCCGCAACCCGAGCCCGGAACTCGCGCACCGCGGCGTCATCGCCGGCCGACTGCTCCATGTTGAGCTCACGCCGGCCCCAGAGCCACAGCAGCAGATCGTCCGGCTCGCCAAACACCTCGGCGTCGACCTCACCCTCGGCCGAAGCCACGACCGTCGCGCTGACCCCATCGAGCCGAGCTGTCCACGACCGTCCCACCGACGTGATCCGGATCGTCGCGTCGACAGGATGCTCGGTGTCGCCTTCTTCCCACCAAGGCCCGCCGAGCATCAAGGTCAGTACTTCGTCGATGCCGTCGAGCGCCAGCTCGCGGTCGATCGACGTGACGACGTCGTGGGCGAGCTCGGCGTCGACGCGGTGGACCGCGGTCTCCTGCGCCATCCGCCGGAACCAGAAGCCCGAGGTCTTGTCGGTCGGGGAGAAGGTCCACGTCTCCAGCTCGGTGCCTGCCGATGACAAGGCGTCGACAATCGCCAAGCGGGACTCGTCGAAGAGCTCCAGGGCATCGCGTTGCTCAAGCTCAGCAGGCGGCCACGGGTCGGGCCGAGCACCCAGCCGCAGGATCTCGATCTTGTGCAGATAGACCTGAGCGACATGCCGAAGGACCGTCTCGACGGTCCAGTCGGGGCAGCTGGGGACGTCGGCCGGCAGGCCGAGGCGGCCGACCTCGGCGAGGCGGGCGGAGTCGCGCTGGAGGCAGGCCAGATAGAAGGCGGCGTGTTCGGGCGGCAGAGACATGCAGGAAAGGATGACAGCTTCCGCCGACAGTTTCCCGGACCACGCGGGGACAGCGGTTAACGTTGCGCCCATGGCGAGGAAGAAACCGTTGCCGTTCGACCCGATCGACGAGGCCTCGCGGCAGTGGGGGCGTCGTTGGGGGGCCGTCGAGCAGATGCGCGCGGTCACGTCGCTGATGCGCGCCCAGCAGATCGTGATCGGCGAACTCGACGAGATCCTCAGGAAACACGGACTGACGTTCGCGAGGTTCGAGGCGCTGGTGCTGCTGACCTTCTCGCGCCGCGGCTCGCTGCCGCTGGGCAAGATGGGGGAGCGACTGCAGGTGCATCCGACCTCGGTCACCTCGATCGTCCGCCGGCTGGAGTCGGCCGGTCTGGTCACCCGTACGCCGCACCCCGACGACGGCCGCGCCATTCTCTGCGAGATCAGCGCCGAGGGTCGCGAGCTGGTCGAGCGCGCCACCGCCGACCTGGTCGACGCCGACTTCGCCCTGCGCGGGCTCACCGACGACCAGCTGCAAATGCTCTGGTCCGTGCTGCTCCCACTCCGCCAGACCGCCGGCGATTTCGACCCCGACGACGACTGACCCGGTCAGCCGAGCGGCCGAAGCTGTGCAAGACCTATGCGTCAGTGGTATTTAGTAGGACGTCCAAGTACTTTGGGGTGAGACGAACCCCGAGGAGGGCCCAGTGGACGCCGAGCAGATCGCCGCCGGACAGAGCCGGTGGCAGCAGCGGTACGACGCATCGCGGCGCCGTGAGGCCGATTTCACCACCCTGTCGGGCACCGAGGTCCAGCCTGTCTACGGGCCGCCGGAGGGGGTCGACGACCCACGGATGGAGCGGATCGGCTGGCCGGGCGAGTTCCCGTTCACCCGGGGGTTGCACGCCACGGGGTACCGCGGCCGCACCTGGACGATCCGCCAGTTCGCCGGCTTCGGCAACGCCGAGGACACCAACGCGCGGTACAAGATGATCCTCAACTCCGGCGGTGGCGGGCTGTCCGTCGCCTTCGACATGCCGACCCTGATGGGCCGCGACTCCGACGACCCGAAGTCGCTCGGCGAGGTCGGGCACTGCGGTGTCGCGATCGACAGCGCGACCGACATGGACCGGCTGTTCAAGGACATCCCGCTGCAGGACGTCACCACCTCGATGACGATCTCCGGCCCCGCGGTACCGGCCTTCGTGATGTACCTGGTCGCGGCCGAGCGGCAGGGCGCCGACATCACCAAGCTCAACGGCACCCTGCAGACCGACATCTTCAAGGAGTACATCGCGCAGAAGGAGTGGCTCTTCCCGCCCGAGCCGCACCTGCGCCTGATCGGCGACCTGATGGAGTACTGCGCCGCCAACATCCCGGCGTACAAGCCTCTGAGCGTCTCCGGCTACCACATCCGCGAAGCCGGCTCGACGGCCGCGCAGGAGCTGGCGTACACCCTGGCCGACGGCTTCGGGTACGTCGAGTTGGGGCTGTCCAGAGGCCTCGACATCGACAACTTCGCCTCCGGCCTGTCGTTCTTCTTCGACAGTCACCTGGACTTCTTCGAGGAGATCGCCAAGTTCCGGGCCAGCCGCCGGATCTGGGCCCGCTGGATGCGCGACGTGTACGGCGCCAAGTCCGACAAGGCCCAGTGGCTGCGATTCCACACCCAGACCGCGGGCGTCTCGCTGACCGCCCAGCAGCCCACGCTCAACGTCGTCCGGACCGCGGTCGAGGCGCTGGCCGCGGTGCTCGGCGGCACCAACTCGCTGCACACCAACGCGCTCGACGAGACGCTCGCGCTGCCGACCGACCAGTCGGCCGAGATCGCGCTGCGGACCCAGTCGGTGCTGATGGAGGAGATCGGCGTCACCAACGTCGCCGACCCGCTCGGCGGTTCCTGGTACGTCGAGGCGCTGACCGACCAGATCGAGGCCGAGGCCGAGGCGATCTTCGCCCGGATCAAGGAGATGAGCCCGGACGGCACGATGACCGGCGGGATCCTGCGCGGGATCGAGGACGGCTGGTTCATGGCCGAGATCGCCGACGCGGCCTTCGAGTACCAGAAGAAGCTGGAGAAGGGCGAGAAGAAGATCGTCGGCGTGAACACCCAGACCGACACGGTGGCCGGCCAGCTGGAGATCCTCCGGGTCAGCCACGAGGTGGAGGTCGACCAGTGCCGGGTGCTCGCGGCGCGCAAGACCCAACGCGACGAGGCCCTGGTGCGTCGTACGCTATCGGCGCTGGTCGAGGCATCCCGAGGGACCGGCAGTCTGATCGAACCCATGCTGGAGGCGGCGCGTGCGGAGGCCACGATGGGGGAGATCTGTCACGTTCTTCGGATCGAGTGGGGCGAATACCGAGAGCCCGCCCGTTTCTGAGGTTCCGGCAGACCCCGACGGTACGCCGGCCGACCCGGCCGGCGCAGGCGGCAGCGGCCGGGCGCCGCGCCGCCGGGGCAAACCACTGGAGGGTGGCGGCCCGGCCGCGTCGTCCGACGGCCGTGGTGTGGTGGTGTGTGGCTCCGACCGGACGATGCTCCGGGTGGTCACCGAGCTGGTGAGCTCGGGTGAGCACGTGACGGCGATCGTCAACCCGGAGTCGCGGCACTTCGAGCGGATCGGCGAGCTCGGCGCCCAGGTGGTGGGCGTCCGGGTGCTGAACGAGTCGATCCTGCGCCGCGCTGGGATCGATGCCGCCGACGACACCGCGGTGAACGCGCGGGCCCTGGTGCTGCTGGACACCGACGACGTCCGCAACGTGCACACCGCGCTGACCGCCCGCGACATGGACCCGAAACTGCGGATCATCATCCAGATGGTCAACCCGCGGCTCGGCGGCCAGCTGCACGAGCTGCTCGGCGACTGCGTGGTGATCTCCGGCCCGTCGCTGGCCGCGCCCGCGTTCGTGGCCGACGCGCTGGAGGACGACGAGCTGACCTGGGTCGAGATCGGCGGCCGCCGGATGGTGGCCGGCCCGGCCAAACTGATCCGCGACCCGCATCTGACCGTGCTGGCCGACACCACCTCGTCGGCGACCCCGGAGCTGCTCCCGGTCGACAGCGCCGATCCGGCCGGCGACATCGTGCTCGGCTCGGGTGTTCGCCCTGTCTGGCGGAAGAAGGACGTCCGCCGGGCGGGCTGGCTGATGGCCACCCGGGACGTCCTCGACCGGCGGGTCCGGACGATCGCCGCGGTGATGGCCGGCCTGGTGCTGGCCGGTACTGCGCTGACGCACTGGATCGCCCACATCGACTGGCTCCGCGCGCTCTACCTGGCCGCGGGCGCGGTCACCTCGGCCGGGATCGAGGACGACACGTTCTCCAACGCCAAGCCGTACGCCAAGGTAGCGGCGGTCGTGGTCCAGCTGACCGGCATCGTGCTGATGGCCCTGCTCACCGCCGTGATCGTCGACTCGCTGATCGGTGCCCGGCTGTCCCGGGTGATCGGCGGCGTGCGCGGCCGGCCGCGCAACCACGTGATCGTCTGCGGGCTCGGTACGGTCGGCGCCCGGGTGCTCGAGATCCTGGTCGAGCGTGGCGTGGCCGTCGTGGGAGTCGAGCACAACGAGGACGCTCCCGGCGTACAGACCGCGCATCGGCTGCGGATCCCGGTGATCATCGGGGACAGCAGCAACGAGGAGACGCTGCGGTCGGCCGGGGTCGAGCGCTGCCAGTCGGTGCTCGCGCTGACCGACGGCGACATCACCAATCTCGAGACCGCGATGGTCGTGCACGAGCTGAACACGGACGCCCGGATCACGATGCGGATGTTCGACCACGACCTGGCCCAGCGGGTCGAGCGGCAACTCGGGCTCGGCCACAGCCGGTCCGTGTCGATGCTGGTCGCGCCGGCGATCGCCGCCGCCGTCGCGAACAGGCGCAGTCAGACCACCGTTCCGGCCGGTCGGCGGGTGCTGCTGCTCACCGAGGTCAGGGTCGAGCCGGACTCGGTGGCGGTCGGCAAGCGACTCGGTGAACTGGACGAGCCAGGTGGCCTGCGAGTGCTCGCCCGGACTGGCGATGGCAGCCAGTGGGACTGGACGCCCGGCTTCGAGGAAGAGGTCACTCCGGGCACCCGGATCGCTGTCGCCGGCACCCGGAGTGGGCTGGCCAGACTGCTGCTGGCCACCCGCGCGCCACGCCGTTCGGGTCCGTCGGGGAGGATAGAGCCATGAACGTAAGCAGTCAGCACGGAATGCGAGGACAGCGGTGAGCCAGCCGAACTTCTCCCGACCGGGAGCGATCGATCTGTCGTCCCTGCGGAGGCCGCCCGCGCCGCGGCCCGGCGGTGCCCCTGGAGCCCCGGGCGGCCCTGGTGGAGCGCCGGGTGGACCAGGTGCCTCGGCCGGTGGCGCATATGTGCTGAACGTGACCGAGCCGACCTTCCAGGCGGACGTGATCGAGCGGTCGCTGCAGGTCCCCGTGGTGGTCGAATTCTGGTCGCCGCGCTCGCCGGAGTCGCAGGCGCTTGCGCCGGTCCTGCTCCAGCTCTCCACCGAGTACGCCGGCAAGTTCCTGCTGGCCCGGATCGACATCGACGCCAACCAGCAGCTGGCTCAGGCGGTTGGCGTCCAGACCGTCCCGCTGGTGATCGCCGTACTGCGTGGTCAGGTCGTCCCGCTCTTCCAGGGTGCCGTCTCCGATCCCGAAGCACGCCAGTACCTGGAGCAGTTGCTGACCGTGGCGGTTGCCAACGGCATCACCGGTCGCACCGACCCGGTCGGCCCGGTAGGCGACGCGGCGGAAGCGCCGGCCGAGCCGGAGGTGGACCCGCGGTACGAGGCCGCCGAGAACGCGGTCGGCGCCGGTGACCTGGACGGCGCGATCGAGGCGTACGAGGCGCTGTTGCAGGAGACCCCGAGTGACGCCGAGGCGAAGGCCGGGCTGGCCCGGGTGCAGCTGGTGAAGCGGACCCGCGACGTACCGGCCGAGGTGCGCACCCGTGCCGCGGACAACCCCGAGGACATCGAGGCGCAGCAGCTCGTCGCCGACGTGGACCTGATGGGCGGTCACGTCGAGGACGCGTTCGCCCGGTTGATCAAGACGATCCAGCTGACCTCGGGCGACGACCGCAACACGGTTCGCCTGCACCTGCTGGAGCTGTTCGAGGTGGTCGGCGCCGACGACGAGCGAGTGGTCAAGGCCCGCCGCCGGCTGATGGCTGCTCTGTTCTGAGCCGCACTGTTCTGAGCCGCACTGTCTGACCCGTTCCGGAGGCTCAGCTCTCCGGGACGGGCTCAGCTGGGACGGGATCAATTGGGATGGGTTCAGCAGACCTTCCGCATCCGCGCACCCTGGAACTCGGTGCCGTCGGAGAAGGTCGTGGTGACCCGCTCGACCAGGTGATAGCCCAGCGTCGTGCGGAACGCCTCGCTGGCCGGAGTGCACATCGCCTCGAAGATCCGGAAGCCGGCCTCCCAGGCAGCGGCCTCCGTCACCTTGGCGAGCATCGTCGCCAGTCCGCGCCTGCTCCAGCCGGGATCGACGTACGTCGCCCGCATGGTGGCCGTGGCTTCATCCGCCCTTGCCTCGCCCGCCAGCTGTCCCGGCGGACCGAACTCGCCTCGATCACTCCAGCCGCTGCCGCCGACCACTACGCCGTCGATCTCGACCGCGTAGTACCCGCCGGCTTCTATCAGCTCGCGCTCGACCTGGTAGATCCCGACCTCGCGCGCAGCGCTCAGTTGCTCAGGGGTGTAGTGACTGCCGAGCAGCTCGAAGACGGCGCGCTCGGCCAGGTCGTGCAGTGCGCCGAGATCGTCGACGGTCGCGCGCCGGATCGTCGGTGTGAGCGTCTGTTTCCGCATTGTCTGTCCCTCTCTGGTGATCCAGTGGCCTGTACGCCTGGGATCGCCGATCGGATCCGCTGCTGTGAACTATTGACATCTCTGGTCATCGGTTCTGAGAATCATTCACGTGAACGTGCTGGAGTCATCGCCCCCGCCGAGCATCGAGGCGCGGATCCACGGCCTGCTACCGGGATTGAGCCCGGCACAGGCCCGGGTCGCGCACGAGGTACTGCGTGATCCGGCGGCGGTGGCGTCGTCGACGATCAGCGAACTGGCGGCCCGGTGCGGGACGTCACTGCCGAGCGTGACGCGCTTCTGTCTGGCCCTCGGCCTCACCGGGTACGCCGAACTGCGGCTGATGCTGGCGGCCGAGAGCGGCCGGAGCAGCACGAGTTGGGAGCGGGGCGCGGGCGCCGAGGTCGGCCCGGACGACAGCCTCGGCGAAGTACTGCGCACGTTGCTCCGCGCCGACGCGCGGGCTCTCGAGGACACGGTCGCCGAGCTTGATGTCGCCGCGCTGGGCGAGGCGGTTCGCGCGGTCTCCGACGCTCGCCGGATCGACCTCTTCGCCGTCAGCGGATCCGCTTGTGTCGCGGAGGATCTGCGCCTGCGGCTGCATCGGATCGGACGCGGCGCCAACTGCTGGAGCGACGTCCACAACGCCCTCACCAGCGCCGCGCTGCTCGGCGTCGGAGATGTTGCCGTCGGCATCAGCCACAGCGGCGAGACGACCGAAGTACTGGAGCCACTGCAACGGGCCGGCCGGCAAGGCGCCCGAACTGTTGCCATCACCAACTATCCACGGTCGCCGCTCGCACGCGCCGCCGACATCGTCCTGCTCACCGCCGCCCGCGACGTCACCTTCCGGACCGGCGGACCGGCCGGCCGGCACGCCCAGATGCTGGTCCTGGACGCGTTGTACATCGGTGTGGCGCAACGCGACTACACCCTGTCGGAACAGTTCTTCGAAGCCACCGCCGAGGCAGTGTCACCGCATCGGACCAGACGCCCCGGCTAGCAGTCCTCGCCCGCCCACAGAGGAGATTTCGTATGCAAAGCCCGCACCAGATCCTCGGACCCAGCCGCCGCTCGCTGCTGCTCGGCGCCGGCGCCACCGCCGCCGCGGTCGCCACCGGCCAGGCTGCGACCGCGCACGCCACCGGCGAGACCGCGGCCGCGCTCGCGTCCGGCGCGACCGGCGCGTCCGGCGCCGGGCTCGCGGCCGGCCAGGCTGGCGCTGCCGCAGCGCTGCCTTCCGGTGCTGCAATCCCATCACCCGACACCCTGCCGCTGACCGGCGGCCCGGACTTCCCGATCGGCTTGTTCTGGCCCCCACACCCGTACGCGAGCACCGCATCACGATTCGAGGAGATCGCCGAGGCCGGCTTCGATTTCGTCCTCTCCGGCAACTACGCAGGAGATGGCAACATCTTCCAGTACCAGCTGGCGCTCGCCCGCGACGCCGGTCTGCAGATGCTGATCTCCGACGACATCCAGATCCGCAACATGTCGCGCTGGTTCTCCATCTCGGACAGCCCCGCCGATTTCCTCACCATCACCCCGGCCGAAGCCCGCGAGTTCTACACCCGCGCCCGCGACGCCTACGGCCCCTACTCCTCCCTGGCCGGCTTCAACTTCTACGACGAACCCGGCGCAGGCTGGTTCGGCCCACTGGCGAAGACCCTCGCCATCTCGCGCGAACTGGCCCCCAACCTGCTGCCCTACATCAACCTCCTGCCCTCGGACGATCCCGCCTACTACCGCGACTTCGTCGACATCGTGAAGCCCTCGCTGGTGTCCTTCGACCGCTACCCGCTGCTGTCCGAGGGGCGCGAGGACGCGAACTACTTCCACAACTGGGCGATCGTCCGCGACGCCGCGCTTCGTGGCGACGTACCGGCCTGGGTCTTCATCCAGACACTCGCCTACAACGGCCACCGCGAGCCGACCGCCGCCGAACTGTTGTGGCAGGTCAACATCAGCCTCGCGTACGGAGCGAAAGGCATTCAGTACTTCACCTACTGGACTCCGGAAGCAGCCCGCGGCGAAGGTTTCGGACCGGCCTTGATCACCGTCGACGGCAAGCGGACCAGCCGCTACAACGCCTCGAAGAAGATCAACACCGGCTGGCTGCACCAGGTCGGGCGGGAGCTGAAACCGTTGGTCTCCGAGTCGGTTGTCCATGCCAACGAAACCCCACTTCCCAACGGGACCGTGGGTTTCACGCCGACCGACCTGGTCACCGGGATCACCGGTCAACCTGTTGTGGTCGGCACCTTCCGGAGCCGGGACGCGACGGTCAAGGATCGTTGGCTGTTGGTCGCGAACCGCTCCCACAGCGCGTCCGCCCGCGCCGCCGTGGCGGTCGACCCGGCGAAGGTCTACGGGGCCGAGGTGTTCCAGGCGATCTCGAAGTCGTACGGCGGGTTGCGGGGGAGTGGAGTACCGGTGAGTCTGGCGCCGGGCGCGGCGACCCTGCTGCGCTTGAAGGTCAGGTGACCGCCGGGCCGGTGTAGTTGCCTAGGGCACGGAATCGGAGCCCTGGTTCGGCGTACTCCTCCAGGGCGTGGGCCGTCCACCCGACGATGCGGGCGAGCGCGAACAACGCCTCGCCCGCATCGGGGCGCAGGTCGTAGGCGTGCATCAGCGCGGCCAGGGCGAAGTCGCTGTTCGGGAAGCTGTTGACCTTGGCGGTCATGTCGTGGACGCGGTCCATCACCGGCTCGTCGGCGAGCAGGCCGAACAGCACCTCGGCCCGTGGGTCGCGCCGCTGGTAGATGCGATGGCCGAAGCCGGGGAGTGCATTGGCTGACCGGAGCTCGTCGGAGATTGCCTTGACGGGATCATCGAGGGCACGGTCGAGGAACTGGTAGGCGAGCGTGGTCGCGGCGCCGTGGTACTGGCCGTCGAGAGCGCCGAGGCCGGCCGACACCACGGAGTACAGGTTGGCCCGGGCGCTGGCGGCGACGCGTGCGGCGATGGTCGATGCGGCCAGGCCGTGGTCGGCGAGCAGGATGAGGGTGGAGTTCAGCAGGTGGGGGCGAGCGGGTCTCGGCGACAGCTTCGGCCAGAGTCTCGCGGCGAGTCCGCCGTCGAGCGGCTCTCCTGGCAGTGCGGTGACCAGCGCGCCGAGTAGTTGCCTGGCGGTAGCGACGATCGACGCCGGGTCCAGGTCGAACCGCAGTGGGTCCGCGGCACCCAGTACTGCGACCGCGATCCGCAGACGGTCGACCGTCCGGGCGCCGGCTGGTGCCACTGCCATCGCCTGGCGTGCGAGGTCAACCAGCTCGGGCGGCGCCGCGAACGGCTCGCTCGGGGCCAGTTCGCCCGTCCAGAGCAACTCGGCGACCGACTCGAAGGTGTGACCATTGACGAGGTCGCGGACCAGGTGGCCGCGGTAGTACAGCTCGTCGTTCTGAAGCAGCGACAGGTGGGTCTCGATCCGCTCGATCGCTCCTGGATGGTCGACCGTGCGGCCGACCAGGCGCTCCACCTCGGCGGCGGCGAACAGGCTGCCGCGGCGGCCACGCGCCCGGACGCTGGTGAGCTGGCCGCGGCTGACGTAGGCGTAGACGGTCTCTGGTTTCACCTTCAGCCGCCGGGCGACCTCGGCCGTGGTCAGGTAATTCTCGTCACCTTGCTGCGTCATCGCCGCGCTCCCGGAGCGTTGATGTTGACTGGATCAACATTGACAATACTTGATTGCCAATCAACGCTGAATTCCATGTCAATCACAGTCAATGAACCGATCGAGGTACCGCCCGGACTGCGCAACGTCGTCGTCACCGAGACCCGGCTGGGCGACGTACGGGGTGACGAAGGGTTTTATCACTATCGGCAGTACTCGGCGATCGACCTGGCCCGGGCGATGACGGTCGAGGACGTCTGGTTCCTGCTGTACGAGGGGCGGTTGCCGACCGCGGCTGAGCGCGATGCCTTCAGTTCCGAGATCGCATCGCTGAGGATGCTGCCAGCCGAAGTGCAGGCTGCTCTAGCGGCAATTGCCGCTGCAGGGTCGTCCTTCAATCCGCTAGCAGGCCTCCGTACTGCGCTGTCGCTACTGGCCGCTGCTCGCGAGCTCCCGCCACTGTGGGACGCCGACCCGGCACGGCGGAAGGCGGACGCGATGCTGGTCTGCGCAGTCACGCCGACGATCCTGGCGGCGCTGTATCGGCTGCGCGAAGGGCTGCAGCCGCTCGAACCGCGAGCACACCTGTCGACGGCGGCCAACTGGCTCTACCTGGTGACGGGCGAGGAGCCGACGGCCGCCAAGGCACGCGCGATCGAGCACTACCTGATCTCGACCATCGACCACGGTTTCAACGCGTCGACGTTCACCGCTCGGGTGATCGCTTCGACCGGGGCCGATGTCGTCTCGGCGGTCGCTGGAGCCATCGGCGCCTTCTCGGGGCCGCTGCACGGCGGCGCGCCGGATCGTGCTCTCGCCAGCCTCGACGAGATCGGTACGCCGGACCGGATCGACGCCTGGGTCCACGCGAAGGTCTCGGCCGGCGACCGGATCATGGGCTTCGGGCACGCCGTCTACCGCACCGAGGACCCACGCTCCCTGATGCTGTGCGACATCGCCCGCGATCTCGGTGGCGACCTCGTCGACTTCGCCACCACGGTCGAGCAGCGCATCGTCGAGGTGCTGGCCGAGCTGAAGCCGGGCCGCAACCTCTACGCCAACGTCGAGTTCTACGCCGGCGTGGTGATGTCCCTGTGCGACCTGCCGCGGCCCATGTTCACGCCGACCTTCGCGACCAGCCGCGTGATCGGCTGGACCGCCAACATCCTCGAACAGTCGGGCGATCCCAAGATCATCCGCCCGTCGGCCCGCTACGTCGGCCCGCCCCCGCCAGCGCCTTTGCCGGCTTGAACCGCATGACGCCGTCGGCAAGGCGGCCGAAGCGGAGGGTGACCAGGTCCCGGGGGTAGTTCTGGCGGAGCCGCCAGGGGCCGTATGACCCCTGGCGGGGGAGGATGGCGGCCGCGCGGCGGATGTAGCCGGAGGACAGGTCGACCACAGGCCGCGGCGGAGCGTCGTACTCGGCCGGGTCGATCTCCGGGACGCAGATGGCGCTGCCGGTGGCGTCGAGGTGGTTGAGCAGCCGGCAGACGTACTGCGAGGTCAGGTCGGAGCGGAGGGTCCAGGAGTTGTTGGTGTAGCCGATGCACCAGGCCAGGTTCGGGACGCCGCTCAGCATCATGCCTTTGTAAACGAACGTGTCGTGCGGATGCACTCGTTCGCCGTCGACAGTCAGCTCGATCTTGCCCAGGGCGACCATCTGCAGACCGGTGGCGGTCACCACCACGTCTGCCGGCAGCTCCTCGCCGGAGCGCAGCCGGATGCCGTCGGGGGTGAAGGTGTCGATCTCGTCGGTCACCACTGACGCAGTACCGTCCCGTAGGGCCTGGAAGAGGTCAGCGTCGGGCACCAGGCACAGGCGTTGGTCCCACGGCTTGTAGCGCGGGGTGAAGTGCGGGTCGGCCGGTACTGAGTCAGGCAACTCCTTGGCGACAGTGCTGTTGAGCAGCCAGGCCGCATGCGCCGGCCAGCGGCGGAAGGCGCCGTACACGGCACTGCTGAAGGCGACGTTCTTGCCGCGGATGAGGTGGTGCGCCAGGTTCTCCGGCAGTACTGCCCGGAGCTTGTCCGAGAAGGCGTCGGCCGCAGGACGCGAGGCGACGTAGCTGGGGGAGCGCTGCAGCATGGTCACGTGCGCAGCGGTGGGCGCCATGGCTGGCACCAGGGTGACGGCGGTGGCGCCGCTGCCGATCACCACTACGCGCTTGCCGGAGTAGTCGAGGTCCTTGGGCCAGTGCTGCGGGTGCACGACCTCCCCCTGGAAGTCCTTGAGACCGGGGAAGTCCACGACATAGCCGGAGTCGTAGTTGTAGTAGCCGCTGCAGACATAGAGGAACGAGCAGGTGTAGGTGTCCGTGGTCGTCTCGACTGTCCACAGTGCCTCGTCCGACGACCAGGACGCCCGTACGACGTGCTGGTTGAAGCGGATGTTCTTGTCGATCCCGTACGTCGCCGCCGTCTCGTGGAGATAGCTGAGGATCGACGGGCCGTCGGCGATGGCCTTCGCGGCCCGCCACGGGTGGAAGGGGAAGCCGAGGGTGAACATGTCGCTGTCGGAACGCACGCCGGGATAGCGGAACAGGTCCCAGGTGCCACCGAGATCGGCGCGCCCCTCCAGGATCGCGTAGGAGTGGCTTGGCGCCTGAGTCTGCAGGCGGTAGGCGGCGCCGATTCCGGACAGACCGGCCCCGACGATCAACACGTCCAGGTGCACCACGAGTTCCTCCTCGGTTCCTGTTGAGTACATGGTCAACAGTAGGCGAAAAGTTGATCCTGGGGGTGTTGTCGATTCCGTCCGCGGCCGTTCGTCAGCAAGATGTCCAAGAGAAACCCCGAGACGAGGGAGCCAGCAATGGCGCAGTACATGTTCCTGCTGTTCGACAGCGAAGAGTGGTACGACAACATCACGCCCGAGGCGTGGCAGTCGACGATGAAGCTGCACAACGCCTTCGCCGAAGCAGTCGAGGCAGCCGGCGCCAGCATCTTCGGCGGAGCAGCCCTGGACCGCTCGACCACGGCCAGCACGGTCAAGCAACCCGACGGCAACCCCATCGTCACCGACGGCCCGTTCATCGAAACCAAGGAAGCCCTCGGCGGCTTCTACCTGGTCGAGTGCAAAGACCTAGACCAAGCCCTTGCCCTGGCCAAACTCTGCCCCTCAGGCAACATCGAAATCCGCCCCCTGATGGACACCTCAGGCGAATCAGGCCCCCCAGCCTGACCCCGCAAGGGGCGCCGCCGCACCCAGCCGCGGCGCCCCTGCCCCGGGCGATTCCCTGCACCGCGCCAACTCTGCGCCGGAGCCACCGCTGCGCAGATGCCACCGCTGTACTGGGAGCAACCCTGGACCGCGCTGCTTCTGCACCGGCCTACCGCTGTGCCGGGCATCTCCTGTACCGGGCTACCGCTGTGCCGGGCAAATCCTGTGCCGGGCAACCTCTGCGCGGGCAACTCCTGTGCCGGGCAACCTCTGCGCGGATAACTCCTGTGCCGGGCAACCTCTGCGCGGACAACTCCTGGGCGGGCAACTTCCTGCACAGGCCGGACAGTTCCTGCACCGCATGGGCACCCCTTTTGCCGGACACCTGCACGGGGCATTTCCGCGTCGGGCACCTGCACCGGGCACCTCCGCGTCGGGCACCTGCGCGGGGTACCTTCACGCCGGACACCTGTACGGGGCACCTCTGGGCCAGACACCTGTACGAACACTTCCGCGTCGGACACAGCACCGGGCAGCTCCATGTCGGACTCCTGCGCCGGGCAGCTCCGTGTCGGACACCTGCACGGAGTAGTCCATGCCGGAGGCTGTATGGGGCACTTCTGGGCCAGACACCTGCACCGGGCACTTCCGCGTCGGGCACCTGCACCGGGCACCTCCGCGTCGGGCACCTGCGCGGGGTACCTTCACGCCGGACGCCTGTACGGGGCACCTCTGGGCCAGACACCTGTACGAACACTTCCGCGTCGGACACAGCACCGAGCAGCTCCGCGTCAGACACAGCACCGGGCAGCTCCATGTCGGACTCCTGCGCCGGGCAGCTTCGCGTCGGACACCTGCACCGGGCAGCTCCGCGTGGGACACCTGCACCGGACAGCTCCGTGTCGGGCACCCCGGCGCCGGCCACTCCGCGCCCGGGAACACCTGCACGGGGCTACTCCGCGCCAGGCACTCAGTACCGAGTGGCCCGCTTCGGCTGCCCCTCATCGGGCGCGCGGTGCCGGACAGACAACACCGGCCGTACCGGGCTGACCTGTACATGCTCGCCCGCTTTGAGGCGGCCCGCATTAGGCGTGCGCGGCGGCCTTTGGGTACGACGCTCCCGGCTTCGGGGCTCCTGATTGCCTCCGTTGGAGGTTAGAGGGGCTGGGGAAGGAGCGGGCGACGGTGGCGGTCTACGACGGTGGCGCAGCTTGTTGAGCGGTGCCGGGGTCGGGGGCGGCGATGGGGTCGGGGTCGGCGGTGGGGTCGGGGTCGGCGGTGGTGGCGAGATCGGCAAGGTCGGCGGCGGGGGCGGGGTTGGTGGTGGTGGGGTCGGCGGTGGGGGTGAGATCGGCAGGGTCGGCGGTGGGGTCGGAGGTGGTGGGGGTGAGGTCGGCGGTGGGGGTGAGATCGGCAGGGTCGGCGGCGTTGGTGGGGACGGGGTCGGAGGTGGTGAGGTCGGCGGTGGGGGTGGGGGTGGGGGTGGGGGTGACTCCGGTGGTGATCCAAGGGCGGGCTACTCGGGTGATGTCTTCGGTGGAGGCGGTGGTGAACGCTTCGAGTTTGAGGAAGTGGCGGGCGATGGTGAGTCCGAGGATGCTGCTGACGATCAGGGCCGCACGGAGTTCGGCGTCCTCGCCGTCGAGGGCGCCGCTCAGGTTGGTGACTCGTTCGTTGAGGAAGGAGCTCATCGCGGCCTCTGCCTCGGGGGCGGTGAGCATGGAGCGGACCAGGGCTCTGGTCTCGGGTGGTAGGGCTGCGAGTCGGACATCCAGGACGTCGTGCAGGTGGGCCTCGACCTCCTCCGGAGCGGAATCTTCCATCTGGATGGCCATGGCGAAGAGGGCGGCCTTTGATCCGTAGTGCTGCATGACGAGGGAGGGGTCCACGTTCGCGCGCTGGGCGATCCGGCGGATGGTCGTGGCCTCCAGGCCCCGTTGGCCGAACTCCTCGCGTGCGGCGGCCAGAATCCGCTCGGCGGTGGCAGCCCGCCTCTCGGCCCTGCTCCTCGGCTCGCCGGCATCTGCTTCACCCACAGTAGCCACCTCACCGGTGTCCGCCTCGCCTGCAGCCACCTCATCAGTGTCCGCCTCACCCGCAGCAGGCAGTCCACCAGTGTCTGCCTCACCCGCGGCAGTCGGCGTACCCGGATCAGTTGGCTCTTGTGCGTCTGTCGGCTCACTCACAGCACTCACTCTACAGTCGTTGAGCGAGTGGGCTACTGTTGGCTCAACAAGCGATGAGCGAAACCACGACCCGCCTCCGCCGGCTGAAGGAGACAAGCACCATGAAGATCATCGCGATTGAAGAACACTGGAACAGCGTCGGCATCCGCGACGCGCTCGACCGCCTGCCGCAGGGAGCGCGGGACGAGAGTGTCGCCTTCAACAGCCGGGGCGACACCCAGGCTCGGCTCGAGGACATCGGTCAGGGCCGGATCGAGGCGATGGATGCTGCCGGGATCGACATCTCCTTGCTCTCGGTCGTCACGCCCGCCACGCAAGCGCTGCCGGGCCCAGAGGCTGTGGTGCTGGCGCGCGAAGCGAACGATCAAGCAACAGCCGCCGTCAGCGCACACCCAGATCGCTTCCGTGCACTCGCGACCCTGCCGACCAGCGATCCACAAGCGGCCGCCGCCGAGCTCGAACGGGCTGCCACGCAACTAGGGCACGTCGGCGCGATGGTTCACGGGCGCGCCGGAAGCCTCACCCTCGACGATCCCGCGTACGACGAGCTGTTCGCCACCGCGGCCCGCTTGCACCAGCCGATCTTCATTCACCCGCAGATCCCGACCGACGACCTGCGCGATGCGGCGTACCGGGGGATTGATCCCTTGACCGATCTCGGCCTGGCGACGTTCGGCTGGGGGTGGCATCTGGAGGCGGGGCTCTCCGCGCTGCGGCTGATTCTTCGGGGCACGTTCGATCGTCACCCTGATCTCCAGCTCGTCCTTGGTCACTGGGGCGAGATGCTGTTGTTCTGGATGGACCGGGTCGACAGCCTGTCCTCGATCGCCAAGCATCTCGACCGGCGGGTCTCGGAGTACATCCAGTCCAATATCCACATCACCAGCAGCGGGATGCTCCAGGAGCGGTTGCTGCGGCACACCCTGGACTTCACCAGCGCTGACCGGGTGCTGTTCTCTACCGATTACCCCTTCCACCAGCCCGACGCGGCGGCGATCGAGCAGTTCTTCGCGGCCGTCCCCGACGCTGCGGATCGCGAGAAGATCGCGTCCGGTAACGCGGAGAGACTGTTCCGGCTGACCTGACACTCGGCCTGGGGTGATGGTGTGGGGTGGAGCGATGCGGGACAGTGATCGTGCTGGGAAGGAGGTGACCGCACTGGAGTCGGGGACATACGGCGCGCGCGAGATCGCGGGGCTGGTCGACGCGGCGCATCGGGCGTACTGGTCGACGGTGCTGGCCTCGACGGTGCGGTTGACGCGAGATCTCGATCTGGCGGAGGACTGCGCGCAGGACGCGTTCGTGCAGGCGTTGCGGACGTGGCCCGATGGGGTGCCTGCGAATCAGGCCGGCTGGCTGGTGACGGTGGCTCGGCGGCTGGCGCTCGATCGGTTGCGGCGGGAGACGACGTTGCGGCGCAAGTTGCCGTTGCTGATCGAGGATCCGGGGTCGCCGGGGGAGCGAGAGCAGCCGACCGATCCGCTGCGGTTGGTGTTCACCTGCTGCCACCCGGCGCTGGCTCGGGATTCGCAGATCGCGCTGACCTTGCGGTTGATCTGTGGGCTGACGACGCGTGAGGTCGCGGCCGGGTTGCTGATCAGCGAGGCGACCGCGGCGGCCCGGATCACGCGGGCGAAGAAGAAGATCGCTGCTGCCCGCATCCCGTACCGGATTCCTGCCGATGAGGAGCTCGCTGAGCGGCTGGATGTCGTGCTGACCGTGGTGCAGTTGGCCTATACGGCGGGGCATGTGGCGGCTGGGCCGGAGCTGACTCGGGCTGACCTGACCGGACGAGCGTTGGAGTTGGCGCAACTGCTGGTGCGGTTGATGCCGGACGAGCCGGAGCCGGAGGCGCTGCTCGCCTTGCTGCAGATGACGCAGGCGCGTGGTGACGCCCGGGTCAGTGCGGACGGCGAGCTGGTGCTGCTGGCGGATCAGGATCGTCGGAGCTGGGACGTGAAGCTGCTGGCCGAAGGGGTCTCGCGGGCGACGGCAGCACTTCAGCGCGGCCACGGGCGATTCGCGCTGCAAGCAGCGATCGCGGGGCTGCACGTGACTGCATCCTCGTGGGAGAAAACCGACTGGTACCAGGTGGTCCGGATGTACGACGCGATGCTGCTCAGCTGGCCGTCGCCGATCGTCGCCCTCAATCGCGCGGCCGCCCACAGTCTGGTGCCCGGCGCCGACCTGACCGCGGTACTCGCGGAGCTAGATGCCTTAGGCAACGAACAGGTCCTGAAGAGCTACGCGTACTTGCCGGCCACCCGAGCCGATGTGCTGGCACGGCTGGAGCGTTCGGCCGAGGCGATCGAGGCCTACGACCAGGCCATCACGCTGACCGCCAACGAGACCGAACGCCGTTTCCTCACCCGCCGCCGCGCCGCGCTGCTCCCACCTGGCTGATGGCTCTAACCTGACTCATGGCAATCCACGTCATCGAGTACTTCGAGAAGCACGCCGCCGCGCCGGTGACTCTGCTCGGGCAGGGGATGGAAGGCACCGTCTACGACCTCGGCAACGGGTTGGTCGGCAAGGTGTGGTTCGACCGGACTGCCGATGAGGTCCTGCCGATGCAGGCGTTCCTGGCTGAGCTCGGTGAGCAGGAGTTGCCGTTCAGGACTCCGGAGATCAGCGTCGTCGACAGTGTCGAGGGGCATGCGGTCAGCGTGGAGAAACGGCTGAGCGGTACGCCGCTGCGCGATCTGCTGGAGAGCGGCGCGGTGAGTCAGCAGGAGGGGCTCGAGCTGTTTGTCGAGGTGGTCGGCGCGTTGGGAAGGACCGAGGCGGGTGCAGCGGCGAGGGCCTTGCCGCTACTGGGTGAGAGACCGCTGCAGGGGGAGTGGGGAGAAGGGCTCGCGGAGGTGGTGCGGCAGCGGGCGGTGAAGTCGTGCGAATACCTCGCGGCTGAGGTCGAGGACTTCGAGGAGTTGCTGGAGCGGGTCCTGGCTGGGTTGTCCGTGGTGAGCCTCGACCAGGAGCAGATAGTGCACGGCGATATCTGTACGCCGAACCTGCTGGTCGACACCAACAGCAGCCAGATTGCCTTGCTTGACTGGGGCTTCCTGAGCACCGCCGGCGACAACACCTTCGACGCCTCGACCGCGGCGGCCTTCTATGACATGTACAGCCCAGCAGCCCGCAGCATCGATGACCTGCTCACCGACCGCTTCGAAGCAATCGGCCACGACCGTGAGCGGATGTACCTGTACCGCGCCGCCTACTCCATCGCCACAGCCACGATCTACAGCCCGACCGCCGCCGACGGCCACTACACCTGGTGCGTCGCCAACCTCAACCGTGAGGACCTCAGGGCTGCGCTGTGATCGGATCCCCGTCGCGCAGGTTGTGAAGAATGTCAGGCGCGGCAAGCACCAGCGGGAGCCGGCGTGCATTGAGCGGCGACACCAGCGCGGCAAGCTCCGAAGCGGAGTACCAGGCGACGTCGAGGATCTCGAAGCCGTCCGGGGTCAGCGACTCCAACAGCGACGGGTCGTGGACACCGCCGTCGTACAGGATCTCGATAGCGTCACCCCAGCCCTGCCAGCGCGGCAGCCAGTCGATCGCGAGCACGCCGAGCAGTGGCAGTTCGAAGCCGAGCTCTTCCTGCATCTCGCGCAGAGCACCGGTCGCCGGATCCTCGTCGGGCTCGACCACACCTCCGGGCAGTTCGAGGTCTTGTTTGTAGCTCACCTTGCAGAGCAGCACCCGGCCGCCGGTGTCGCGAACCACGACGTGGGCGATCACCCGCTTCTTCGGCAGCACCGAATCCATTAGCGCCGTCCACCCCGGCAGACTGTCGGCCCGCGGGTCGTCCCGCCGCAGACCGTAGACGGCAACATCGCGGCGCTCACCCTGGAGCAACCCGCCACCTCGCAGCAACCCCTCACGACGGAAGCCCGAGCGGATCGCGACCCGGGCCGAGGCGCGGTTCTCCGGATCGACCTCGACCTGCAGCCGATCCAGCCCCAGCTCGCCGAACGCATAGCCCACCAGCATCCGTACTGCGCGCTGCGCGACCCGCCGACCGCGATACGGCTTGTACGTCGTCCAGGACACGTTGCCGACACCCGGCGACAGGCGGCGGAGCTCGACGCTCCCGACCGGCCCGGTCTCACCCGCCAGTTCGATCACGAAGTTCACCACCGCGCGATCATCGGCGTACTGCGCCCGCCACCGCTCGACCGCCTCGACCAGGCCGGACCTCGGCGGGATCCCGGGGAAGTCGAACCAGCGCACCATCTCGTCGTCGGCCAGCCCGTGCGCGACGTCGACGTCCTCGTCCCGCCACGGCCGCAGCGTCAGTTCACCATCGGTCAGAGTGGGCTGTGGAGGAGGCGCGGCGGTCACCCGGCGAACGCTACCCGCAAACGCCTGTCAGCCAACCAGCGGTCCGCGAGGCGCGAAATCTCGACGGACCGTGATCGCCGGTTCGACAGAAAGTATCGCCGAAAAATATCTGAAAGAAATTCGGCGAAAGAGCCAACTTTTTCGGCATCCTGTCCGTCTATCACTATGAAAGCGGGTGAGAGTGCGTCGGGGCGGACGCGGGCTCACCCGCTTTCGACTTTCCTGGGGCAGCTGCCGACCAGCTGTCAGGCGTCGTACCGGAACCAGACGGTGCCCAGTGGCGGGACCGAGATCTCCGCGCTGGCCGCCATCCCGTGCCAGCTCTCGCCGTCGGCCTCGACGCCGCCGAAGTTGCCGACCCCCGAGCCGCCGTAGACCTGCGCGTCGGTGTTGACCAGCTCCTGCCAGTGGCCGGCGAACGGCAGGCCGATCCGGTACCCGAAGTGCGGCACCGCCGAGAAGTTGGTGACACAGGCGAGCGTCGGCTGCCCGTCGTCGCCGTACCGGACGAAGGAGAAGACGTTGTTGCTCGCGTCGTTGGCGTCGATCCAGGAGAATCGCTCAGGCGCGTGGTCGGTACCCCAGAGCGCCTCGGTGTCCTTGTAGTTCAGGTTCAGGTCCTTGACCAGCTGCTGCAGACCGCGGTGGTCGGCGTGGTCCAGCAGCCACCAGTCGAGCTCGCCCTTCTCGGACCACTCCGACTCCTGGCCGAACTCGCAGCCCATGAAGAGCAGCTGCTTGCCCGGGTGTGCCCACTGCATCGCCAGGAAGGCCCGCACGTTGGCGAGCTGCTGCCACCGGTCGCCCGGCATCTTGCGCAGCAGCGAGCCCTTGCCGTGCACGACCTCGTCGTGGGAGATCGGCAGCACGAAGTTCTCGGAGTACGCGTACATCATCGAGAAGGTCAGCTCGCTGTGGTGGTACTGCCGGTAGATCGGCTCGTGCTCCAGGTAGCTGAGCGAGTCGTTCATCCAGCCCATGTTCCACTTGAAGCCGAAGCCGAGCCCGCCCAGATGCGTCGCGCGGGTGACACCCGGCCACGAGGTCGACTCCTCGGCGACGGTGATCACCCCCGGCACCCGCTTGTAGAGCGTCGCGTTCATCTCCTGCAGGAACGAGACCGCCTCGAGGTTCTCGCGGCCGCCGTACTGGTTCGGCACCCACTGGCCCTCTTCGCGGGAGTAGTCCAGGTAGAGCATCGAGGCGACGGCGTCGACCCGCAGGCCGTCGATGTGGAACTCCTCGGCCCAGTAGACCGCGTTCGCGACCAGGAAGTTGCGGACCTGCGGCCGGCCGAAGTCGAAGACCAGCGTGCCCCAGTCGGGCTGCTCGCCGCGGCGCGGGTCCGGGTGCTCGTAGAGCGCGGTGCCGTCGAACTTGGCCAGCGCCCAGGCGTCCTTCGGGAAGTGCGCCGGCACCCAGTCGACCAGTACCCCGATGTTTGCCTGGTGCAACGAATCCACCAGGTACCGGAAGTCGTCCGGGTCGCCGAAACGCGAGGTCGGCGCGAAGTACGAGGTGACCTGGTAGCCCCAGGAGCCGCCGAACGGGTGCTCCATCACCGGCATCAGCTCGACGTGGGTGAAGCCCATCTCGGTCACGTAGCCGACCAGCTCGTCGGCGAGTTCGCGGTACGACTTGCCCTTACGCCATGAGCCGAGGTGCACCTCGTAGACGCTCATCGGCTCGGCATACGCCTGCGAGGCAGCGCGGTGGTCGAGCCAGGCCGCGTCCTGCCACTCGTAGGTCGACTCGTGCACGACCGACGCGTTGGCCGGCGGCACCTCGGCCAGGTTGGCCATCGGGTCGGCCTTCTGCCGCCAGACGCCGTCCCGGCCGCAGATGTCGAACTTGTACCGCGTGCCGGGACCGATGCCCGGGACGAACAGTTCCCAGACGCCGGACGAGCCCATCGTGCGCATCGGGTGCGCGCGGCCGTCCCAGAAGTTGAAGTCGGCGGTCAGCCGGATGCCCTGCGCGTTCGGCGCCCAGACGGCGAACGACGTACCGGTGACGGTGCCGTTCGGTCCGTCGTACCGGCGGACGTGAGCACCGAGCACGGTCCACAGTTGCTCGTGCCGGCCTTCGCCGATCAGGTGCAGGTCCATCTCGCCGAGCGACGGCAGATAGCGGTACGGGTCGTCGATCTCGAGCGCGGGACCGTCGGTGTAGGTCACCTCGAGGCGGTAGTCCGGCACCTTGTCGACGTCGAGGACGCCGACCCAGACTCCCTCGAACTCGTGCTCCAGCTCCACACTCGCGTTGTCGAAGACCGCGGTCACGGTGTTCGCGAACGGACGCAGCACGCGCAGCGTCACCACCCCGTCGCCGAGATGCGGCCCGAGCACGTGGTGCGGATCGTGGTACGTGCCGGCGACGATCCGCTCCAGCACACCACGATCGACCCGAACTGCCTTGTCGACAATGGATCCCGGCTTGGCCACCGACTCGGAGGCGGGCTGGAAAGTACTACCCTGCGCAGGCTCGAACGCGTCGACGTGTGTGGTCTCGGCCTCCTGCTGCGGAGTCTCGGCGGCCACCGCAACCGGCTCGCTCACAGTCTCCGAGTCCGGCTTGCCCACTTGGTCGCTCTTGCTCGAATCCATACACCCCATCCTGCCCGATCGAAGCCTCATCTTCTGCACCCCGTACCCGTGGCCGGAGTCCGTACACAAAACCCCGCCTGGTGGTGCGGCCCGAGCTACTCGCTGAGGCTGAGTTGGGCAGCGGCGGCCAGGGGGATCGGGAGCCACGAGGGCCGGTTGCGGGCCTCGTAGAGCGTTTCGTAGATGACCTTGTCGGCCAGGAACGCGCTCAGCAGCACGCCCTGGTCGCGCGGGTCGGTGCCGGAGACCTCCGCGTAGCCGTCGCAGAACGCGCGGCGGTTGCGGTTGGCCCATTCGGCGGCGCGGTAGGCGATCTGCTGGTCGCCCAGGTGGTCGGCCAGCAAGGAGCGCGCCGCGTAGTCGAACGAGCGGAGCATGCCGGCGATGTCCTTGATCGGGGTGTCCAGCGCGCGCCGCTCGACCAGCGACTTGGCCGGCTCACCCTCGAAGTCGATCAGCTTCCAGCCGTGGATGGTGCGCAGTACCTGGCCGAGGTGGAAGTCACCGTGGATCCGCTGCACCGTCACCGGTACGCCGGAGGCCGCGAGCGCGTCGAACGCCCGGGTGAGACCGGGACCGAACTCGGCGAGCTCGGGCACCGCCTTGACCGCCTTGTCGAGCCGACGGCGCATGGCGTCCGCGTGCTCGACCATCAGGGCCGGCTCCCAGACATCCGTACCGAGTGCCTTCGCCAGCTCGGCGTGCACCTGCGCGGTGGCCGCGCCGAGGCGATGCGACTCACCGGCGAAGTCGCCACCAACCTCTTCGGCGTGCAGATCTGCCTCGGCGTACAGGTCCCGGACCGAGGTGGTCGCGTACGACCAGCCGTCGGTCGCGTTCTTCTGGAACGCCGTCATCATCGCCAGCTCACCCGAGTCGGTGCCGCCGCCGGCGCGCGGCCAGGAGCCACGCGCCGAGCCGAGCACCTCGGGCACCAGCTCCGAGCCGGCCTCGGTGAGCGCCGACTCGATCTCGACCCCGGGATTGCTCCCGGGCTCGAGCCGGCGGAACACCTTCAGCAGCGCGGTGTCGCCGAAGACCAGCGACGTGTTGCTCTGTTCGACCGTCAGGACGAGCGACTGCGCGTCGTCCGGTACGACGGTCGCGCTGTCCGGCGCGTGCACCGGGTGGAACTCCAGACCGGTCAGCTGCCGCCCATGGGTGAGGGCATCCAGCCAGTACGGCGTGGCTTCCTTGTCGTGCAGCGCGTCGTAGACCCAGACCCTCGTGTCGTCGAGGTCCTGCTCCGCCCAGTCACCGATCAGGGCATGGCCGAGGTTGTCGGCCGGCGCCTGGTGGTAGCTGAGCGGCAGCTGGTAAACCCGGATCGCGTTCTCCGCGCCGGGCGGCCCGGCGCAGTAGACGAATCCGATCCGGACCGCGGGCCAGACGCCCTCGTCCGACAGCCAGGTGGAAGTGGCCATCGCATCGACGTGGACGTCATGTCCCTTCTCACCGAACCATCGCTGGTTGGCGCAGAAGGACTGGACCTGGTCCAGATGGGAAGTCACGAAGAGCTCTCCTCACGATCAGCAGCCTTGTTGACCGGCAGTCGGAACCAGTAGAAGCCGTGCGCACCCAGAGTGAGCAGGTACGGCAGCTCGCCGATGGTCGGGAAGTGCACCCCGCCCAGCAGCTCGACCGGCTCCACACCCTGCCACTGCCGAAGATCCAGCTCGATCGGCTGCGGGAAGCGCGACAGGTTGTTCACGCACAGCACCACGTCGTCGCCGAACTCCCGGATGTACGACAGCACGCTCGGGTTGGAACCGCCTAGGTCAGTGAAGGTACCCATCCCGAAACACGGGTGCTGCTTACGGGTCTGGATCATCCGCCGGGTCCAGTGCAGCAGCGACGAGGCGTTCTCCATCTCGGCCTCGACGTTCACCGCCTGGAATCCGTAGACCGGATCCATGATCACCGGCAGGCTGAGCTTGCCCGGGGTCGCGGTCGAGAACGACGCGTTGCGGTCCGGGGACCACTGCATCGGGGTCCGGACACCGTCGCGGTCACCGAGCCAGATGTTGTCGCCCATGCCGATCTCGTCGCCGTAGTACAGGATCGGCGAGCCGGGCAGCGACAGCAGCATCGCGGTGAACAGCTCCATCCGGTTCACGTCGTTGTCGAGCAACGGCGCGAGCCGGCGGCGGATGCCGATGTTGGCCTTCATCCGCGGGTCCTGGGCGTACTCGCCCCACATGTAGTCGCGCTCTTCGTCGGTCACCATCTCGAGCGTGAGCTCGTCGTGGTTGCGCAGGAAGATGCCCCACTGACAGGTGTCGGGGATCTGCGGGGTCTGGGCCAGGATCTCCGAGATCGGGAACCGCGACTCGCGGCGTACTCCCATGAAGATCCGCGGCATCACCGGGAAGTGGAAAGCCATCTGGCACTCGTCACCACCGGACTCGCGGTCGCCGAAGTACTCGACCACGTCACCAGGCCACTGGTTCGCCTCACAGAGCATGACGCGATCGGTGTAGTTGGCGTCCACCTCCTTGCGGACCCGCTTCAGGAACTCGTGCGTCCTGGGCAGGTTCTCGCAGTTGGTGCCCTCCTCCTCGAACAGGTACGGCACCGCGTCCAGCCGGAAACCGTCGACGCCGAGGTCCAGCCAGAACTTCAGCGCCTCGATCATCGCGTCGCCGACTGCCGGGTTCTCGAAGTTCAGGTCGGGCTGGTTGGAGTAGAACCGGTGCCAGAAGTACTGCTGGCGGACCGGGTCCCAGGTCCAGTTCGACGTCTCGGTGTCGACGAAGATGATCCGCGCGTCGGAGTACGCCGTGTCCGTGTCGGACCAGACGTAGAAGTCGCCGTACGGCCCGTCGGGGTTGTTGCGGGACTCCTGGAACCAGGGGTGCTGGTCCGAGGTGTGGTTCATCACGAAGTCGACGATGACGCGCATCCCGCGCGCATGGGCCGCTTCCATGAACGCGGCGAAGTCGGCGATCGTGCCGACTTCAGGCATCACGTTCGTGTAGTCGGAGATGTCGTAGCCGCCGTCACGCAGAGGTGAGGGGTAGAACGGCGGTAGCCACAGACAATCCACGCCGAGCCACTCGAGGTAGTCGAGTTTCTCGGTCAGGCCTTGCAAGTCGCCGATGCCGTCGGCGTTCGAGTCCTTGAAGGACCGCACCAGAACTTCGTAGAAGACAGCCCGCTTGAACCACAGCGGGTCACTCTTCGTCAGTCCGTGGTGCTGCTCCGGCAGCATGTCGGTCACGCTCACCTCCATCGGGTGTCATCCCCTCGGTCCAAACCTAGCGGTACTGCGGGGTTGCGCCGCCGGGTCGATCCGGCGACGCGCGGGTGGACACTTTTTTCGGCTCGCACTGGATTCCCTTACCCGCTCGGCGGGTTCTCAAAAGGGACGGCCAGCGCCGCCGAGGTGTCCGGGTGATGTGTAACGACGCCGTGGGATGGGCGGTCCGGGCCGACGTTCTGCTCAGTGTGACGGCCGTTTGCCAGTACAAGCAAATGGGGGCCTGATCGCGCTATTCCTATGGCGAACCGTGACCTGGAACGCGTTGCTTTCCAGGGTTTCGGTCGTTATTTTTCCCCGCTCACGCGTCAGTCGCGCGGGCGGCTGGATTTCCGCGGTTTGCGGACGTACTTCGTGAAGCCGGCCCGCTCGGCGTCGGCCTCGGCGCGGAACCAGACCTCGGCCTTCGTGCGGCCGTAGTACGGGGAGTCGGGGGTGTGGAACAACATCGACTGCGCGTTGCCTTTGATGGTGAACCCGTCCGGCGGTCCTTGGTGCGCGACGGCGTCGGCGGAGCCCTCGCCGTACTTGCCGGCCGGTGCTGGCGCGGAGGTCACCTGGACGTCGTTCGATTCGTGGTCGTCGAAAAGCGTTGGTTCGTCGGCGTCCATGCGCACGGAGAACGCAGGCTCCCGCAGTACGCCGCCGTTGGGTTCCATTTTCGCAGTCAGCTTGGCGGGCTCGGGCTCTTCGACTGGCTCATCTACTGGCTCAGGGTCCGGCAGTGGCTCCGGGTCGAGGCCTGTTTCCTCCTCCGGCAGCTCCGCCGGCTCGTGGAGGGTCTGGTCGAAAGGCTCGACCGGCTCCTCGAAGTGTGGGGGAGGAGCGGACGCAGTACCGGGTGCTGCTACGCCGGCGCCGACGAGGGTCTTCTCCTCGACGGGCGTCTCCTCGGGGACAGCGGCCGGGTGGGTGCGGCGGGCGAGGAGGAACCAGGTGAGGATGGCGCCGATCAGGAAGGCGAGCAGGGTCCAGGGCCAGTTGTTGCGGAACAGGTAGGCCATCAGCGGGGACCCTTCGAGCCGGCGGGCAGGGTGCGGTAGAGCAGCCAGGCGGCGGCGCTGCCGAGGACGAATGCGGCGAGCAGCAGGAACCAGACCTGCGCGATCAGCCAACTCATGGGATCCCCTAGGAAACTAACGAACTCGGATCTCGACCCGGCGGTTGGCGATCCGGCCGGCGGACGTGGTGTTGGGCGCCAGCGGGCGGGTTTCGCCGTAACCGCGGCTGGTGAGGCGCCCGGCGGCTACGCCGAGCTTGATCAGCGTCGCCTCGACGGCGTCCGCTCGTTGCTGGGACAGCGGGAGGCTGGTGCGGGTGGTGCCGGAGCTGTCGGTGTGGCCGCTGATCTCGACGTCGAAGGTGGTGCAGCTCTTCAGCAGCGCCGCGTAGCGGGCGACCGAGGATCTCGAGACGTCGTTCAGCCTGGCGGTCCCGGCCAGGAAGACGAGTTTCGCGTCCACCGTCAGCTGGGCGAGCCGGGCTTCGAAGGTCTGGCAGGCCTGGCTGATCGGCGGCTTCGCGATCACCGGGACCTGCAGTTCGTTGGCGATCCCGGCACCCGGTACTGCGGCCGCGGCCGCACGAGCAGCAGTGGCCTTGGTCGCCTGGTCGGCGACCTTGCCGGTCAACGTCACCTTGTCGCCGTCGTACTTGACCGACGCGGCACCCGTCGCCGTCGACAAGGCATGAAGCAGTGCGGTCAACGCCGTCGGGTTCGGCAGGGCGGTCTTCTCGTCGATCGTGATCTGGTCGACGAACTCGGTGCCGTTGTCGAGCAACGCCTGGACCTCGGCAACGAGTTTGTCCTTCGCTGCTTGGTTCCGTACGACCGCGCTGACGGTGATCGAGTCGTCCGTCCGGCTCAGCTCGAAGGGAGCGGCGTCGGTGCTGACCGGCGGCGACGAGAGCTCGGCGCTCGGCGTACCGACTGGCTCCTCGGCGGTGCCTGTCGACGGCGCCGTGGTCGGCTCCGATGCAACCTGCCGCGCACCGCTGTCGGCATGCGCGGTGCGGACACCGTCGACCGCCGCAACGACCTTCTCGGCCTCGCCGGCATCAGCCCCGGCCGGTACGACGACAGTCGCGTCCCGCCCGGAGAACTCGACCTGTACGCCGGTGATGCCACGCGCGTCGAGCGCTGCCTGCGAGCGTTGCCGAAGATCGTCCTCGGTCGGCCCGGTCTTGATCCCGATCACCAGCGCGGTGAGCAGCACCGGGACGAGAACTACCGCCAGCAGCCAGACAAAACCAGGCCGCCGAACGAGTCCCGTACTCGTCTGGGCGGCCGCAGCGGGATCGTCGTCCGAGGATCCGGGCACTGTTCCTCCGTCAAGAGCGGCCAAAGGTGACCGTGCGCGAGGACACTACTCCGTACCGCGCGGGACGCGCATACCACCCCGGAAAAACTTGACGTGATCGTGCAGGACACTTTTATTTCGCTTCCTCCTTTTCTTAACTCCCCGTACTGGGTAGGGTGCGGACAGTCCCTCTTCCGCCCCCCTTGGAGGAACACCATGAGAGTTCGACCCCTGCCCACTCTGCTCGCCGCGATGGCGATGCTGGCCACCGGCGTAGTACCGGCAGCAGTTGCCGCGGAGCCCCGGGAATCCGCTGCGGCGCCGCTGCAGACGGCGGCTGTCCAGGACACCACCCGCACGGTTGCCGCCGGCAAGAAGGTCGTCGGCTACTTCACCGAGTGGGGTGTCTACGACCGCAACTACCACGTCAAGAACATCAAGACGAGCGGGTCGGCGGCCAAGCTGACCAACATCGTCTATGCCTTCGGCAACACCACCGGCGGCCGCTGCACGATGGGCGACTCGTACGCCGCCTACGACAAGGCGTACGACGCGGCCGGCTCGGTCGACGGCGTCGCCGACACCTGGGACGCCGGCGCGCTACGCGGCAACTTCAACCAGTTGCGCAAGCTCAAGCGCGAGTTCCCCAACATCAAGGTGGTCTGGTCGTTCGGCGGCTGGACCTGGTCCGGCGGCTTCACCGAGGCGGCCAAGAACCCGACCGCGTTCGCGAACTCCTGCCACGCCCTGGTCGAGGACCCGCGCTGGGCCGATGTCTTCGACGGCATCGACATCGACTGGGAGTACCCGAACGCCTGTGGCCTGAGCTGCGACACCTCCGGCCCGAACGCCTTCAACAACATCATCTCCGCGCTGCGCACCAAGTTCGGCTCGTCCGCGCTGGTGACGGCGGCGATCACCGCCGACGGCACCAACGGCGGCAAGATCGACGCGACCAACTACGCCACCGCGGCGCAGAAGCTCGACTGGATCATGCCGATGACGTACGACTACTTCGGCGCCTTCAACGCCCAGGGCCCGACGGCTCCGCACTCGCCGCTGACCAACTACTCCGGCATCCCGACGGCCGGTTTCCACAGCGACGGCGCGATCCAGAAGCTCAAGTCGAAGGGCATCCCGTCCTCGAAGATCCTGCTCGGCATCGGCTTCTACGGCCGTGGCTGGACCGGCGTCACCCAGGCCGCGCCAGGTGGCCGCGCGACCGGAGCGGCACCGGGCAAGTACGAGGCCGGCATCGAGGACTACAAGCTGATCTCGACCCGTTGCCCGTCCACCGGGACGGTCGGCGGTACGGCGTACGCGTTCTGCAACGGCCAGTGGTGGGGCTACGACACCCCCGCCACGATCCGCAGCAAGATGTCCTACGCCAACACCCAGGGTCTCGGCGGCGCCTTCTTCTGGGAGCTGTCCGGTGACACCAGCAACGGTTCGCTGATCACGGCGGTCAAGACCGTCGGCTGACCAGACTTCGCCTGGTTCCGAAGGCGATTCCCGGCGTCCGGGGCCTCTGCACCGTCCTGCAGAGGTCCCGGGCGCTTTTACTGTCTGCGACTTTCGGGACCTTTCCGTGGCGCTGTGTAGAACGTTCCTGGCCTGTCTCGGACAGGTCGCATTTGTGCCATCCGCGGGTGCGGGGAATCCCTTGACTTAACCTTCGCGGTTCGCCGTACTGGTCCCTGCGTCTGACCCCGGCAAGCGTTTGACAGGAGGGGCTCCATGGAGAGGCTGCCGGACTCGTCCTTGATCATCGGGGTGGCTACGTCCACCGCCGAGCGGGTCCAACTCGCGCGGTTGCTGGGAGGCGCCGACGCGCTGCTGCTGGTGTCCAGCGCCGAGCAGGCCCGGGCCTTCCTGGACCTGACCACGATGGTGGCGGCCGCGCCCGTCGTACTGACGCCCGCGGTGCTGCCGACGGTGACCAGCCGGCCGGCGGTCACTGCCCAGATCGAGGCAGCGCTGCCCAGATCGGGGCAGGCCGCCTCGAAGCAGCCCGCCCCCAAGCAAGCCGGCTCGAAGCAGCCCACCCAGTTGGCGGTCGCGGCGTCGCCGGCGACGGTGGCCGGCCTGCGGCTCGACGAGGACCGCCGGGTGGTCCGCTGGAAGGACCGCGAGATGCGGCTGACCCGGCTGGAGCACGACTTCCTGGTCTGCCTGGTCGAGGAACCGGGCAAGGTGTGGACCTACCAGCGGCTGCACCACGCGGTCTGGGGCAACGAGCACCTCGGTCACGGCTCGCACATCCACTCGGTGGTGAAACGCCTCCGGCAGAAGCTCGCCAGCATCGGCGCGACGGTCACCATCCACGCCGTCCGCGGGGTCGGGTTCCACCTGTTGCCGGCCGCTTGACCCGCAGTACCGGGTTCGAAAGTGGCGTGTGACCAATCGGCCGTCCGCGCGTTAGACGTATATGGCTGATCTGGTGGTCTCGGAGGTTGCTGGAGTCGTGCTCCCGACGTTCGATCTGCGGGAGCTGGTGCACCGGATCGCGCTGCGCCTGGAGGTCGACGAGGACACCGCCTCCCTGCTGGTGGATCGCCAACAAGACCAAGTTGCTGAAGACCTCCGGCCCGGCGGAGCTTGATTCCGACGGTCCGAGGCAGCAAAAGAACCGCCCCCCACCCAGCTGAGCTGGATGGGGGGCGGTTTTCTTTTACCTGACTACTACTTGGTCGCCTTCAACGCGAAGTTCTCGACGACGGTCTGTCCGTTGACCAGCTTGGTCGACCGAGTCTGCGGCTTGTAGCCGTCCTTGGCCGCGATCAGCGTCAGCGGGTTGTTGCGACGGTCCAGCCAGTAGGCGTAGTTGCCGTCCTTGTCGGTGATGAAGGTGTAGGACTGGGCCCAGGAGTCGACCTGGACCGTGGCGCCCGGCAGCGGAGCCGTGGTACCGGAGACAGCAACTCCGGTGACCGTACCAGCCAGCTTGCTCCAGGTGGTCGGCGGCGTGACAGTGAGCTTCACGTCGACCGGGTCCACGCTGTACGGCGTGTTCTCGCCAATGGTGACCGAGGCCGTGTAGGTACCCGGCTGGTCGACAGTGGCGTCGAGTGCCACCGCGACGGTGACCTTCTCGCCCGGGGCCAGGGTGGCCTCGGTCTTGTCCAGGCTCAGCCACGGGACGTCGGCAGACGACTCGGAGCAGGCGTCGAGGCCAGGAAGAACCTCGCCCTCCACCGTCGGGGTGAAGCCACCGGACGAACCGCCGACCCGGTAGAAGCCACAAGCCGCACCACCGCGGTAGCGGGGCTGGTTGGCGTTCGGCAGCGCGGCCCAGGTGCCGGCCGCCGGGTCGAAGGCGAACCCGGCGTTGGTGACGGCCGTGGCCTGGACGCCACCGACGACGAGCAGCTTCCCACCGGCGGTGGCGAAGGACGCCGCCCAGTGGTCGGACGGCGAGTCGGGGATAGCGGTCCAGGAGTTGGCAGCCGGGTCGAAGACGTAGCCGGACTTGGTCGCCGCCACGCCGTCGTTACCGCCGGAGCAGTAGATCTTGCCGTCGATCGCGCCACAGGACGCGAACGCTACCGACTTCGGGTAGTTGGCCAGGGTCGACCAGCTGTTCGCAGCCGCGTCGTAAGCGACCACGGAGTTGGACATCGGGGTGCAGGAAGCAGTGGTGCAGCCACCGATGGCGTAGAGCTTGCCGTCGAGGACAGCCTGCCCGGCGGCCGCACGCGGCGTCGGGTTGTTGGCCACTGCGGACCAGGCGTTGGCGGCCGGGTCGTACGACCAGGTCGCTGCGTCCGGACCACTCGGTCCCCAGCCGGAGCTGACGACGAGCTTGCCGCCGACGGCGCCGACGGTGACGGCGTTACGGGCACCCGGCAGCGGGGCGATCGCGGTCCAGGCCAGGGTGGCCGGGTCGTACACGTAGCTGTTGCCCGTCGAAGCCGAGCCGTTGCCACCCGCGATCGAGTAGATCTTGCCGTCCAGGTTGACCACCCGGTTGTCCATCACGACGGCCGGGAGGGTTGCGATGTCGGTCCACGGCGCCGCCAGCGGGTTCCGGGTGGCGGGCGTCTCGGCCTTCTTGCCGGACACCTTGTTCGCGAACGAGGTGGCGACCTGGAGACGCTGGAGCGGGGCTCCGGTGCTGTTCAGCACCTGCGACTTCGTGGTCGTGCTGCCGTTGGCGTTCTGCAGCGTGAAGCCGCCCTCGCGCTCGCCGAACTTCAGGTCGACGTCCGCGCCACCGGTGTTGGTGACGACGAACGACTTGGTGGTCTTGGCGCCGAGCTTCAGGGTGGCGCCGATGGTTGCCGGAGCCACCGAGATGCGGCCGGCCTTGAGGGTGTAGTCGGCCGGGGTGACCCAGTCCGCCTCGACGTCGACCGTCGCCTGCGCGCTGGTGTAGTTGCTCGCCTTGGCGGTGTAGCCGTGCGGGCCGTCCTCGGCGGAGTACAGCCAGTAGAAGCCATCGGCCAGGCCGGTGTCCTCCGGGGTCGCGACGGTGGTGGCCGTCTCGCTGGGCTTGTCGTCACGGGTGACGACGGCGCCGTTGATGTAGCCGCCGGTGTTGGCGTCCTTGACGTTGCCGACGACCAGACCGCCGCCGGTCGGCTCACAGGTGACCGTGGTGCCGATCAGGACGTTGTCGACCTCCCACCACCACTCGTACGAGGCGAGGGAGTAGTGGAAGCGGACCTGTACGGCGGACTTGCCGGCCGCCTGCGGGATCGCGATCTCCTTGACGCCACGGACGTCCGCGGCCTGGGTGAGCACGTTGGTCCAGGTGGCCCCGCCGTCGATCGACAGGTCCACGTCGGCCTTCTCGCCGGCCAGGTAGTTGAAGTCCTGGTTGAACTTGATCTTCGGAGCGGTGACCGCGGACAGGTCCACGACCGGGCTGACCAGCGAGGTGTCCTGCGCGCCGCCGGAGCCGTACTTGTCGCTGTCGATGATCGCGAAGCCGCCGGTGCCACCGGTCAGGTTGCCGCGGTTGCCGACATCGGTGAACTTCCACACCTGGCCGTTGTTCTTGTTGTCGACGACGGTCCAGCCACTCGGAGCAGCCTGGCTGTCGAACGTCTCGTAGACGCCGTCGGAGCCGTTGCGGTAGCCCGGAGCGGTCAGGCAGGCGTCGGAACGGACCGGGACGGCCACGTTCTTGGTCAGGTTGCCCGCGCCGACGGTGATCGGCTGGCTGACCGTGGTGTAGCCGGGGATCTGCGACTCGACCTTCAGGGTGTACGTCGCGCTGGACGGCACCTTGAAGGAGTAGCGGCCGTTGGTCGGGGTGGTGTAGTCGAACACGCCACCGGGACCCTCGACGCTGACCTTCGCGTACAGCGGCCAGCCGTGGCCGGAGCCGTCCGTGACGGTACCGCCGACGCTGACGGTCGGAGCGGCCGCCAGGGTGAAGTTCTTCGTCGTGGTGGTGTTCACCGCGACCGTGGCGGTCGAGGTCTGGCCGACGAAGCCGAAGGCGGCGACGACGACCGAGTAGTCACCGGCCGGCAGCACGGCCGAGTAGTTGCCCTCGGCGGTGGTGGCGACGACCTTGTCGGCCGCACCGGTCTGCTTGATCGTCACCGAAGCGTTGGCGATCGCGGCGCCACCGGTGCCGGTGACCTTGCCGGCCAGCGTGCCGGTGTCGCCGACGGGAGCGGCGTTCAGCAGGGCGAGGGCGTCGAGCCGGCCCTGGCCGAACACGTTGTTGTTGGCGTCGGTGCCACCGCACTGTGCGTTCGGGGCGTCGATCGCGGTGCCGTTGAGCAGCGCGCGGGTGGCCGCGACGTCGCCCTTCAGCGTCGGTGCGCCGGCCCACAGCAGCGCGACGACGCCCGCGAGGTGCGGAGCGGCCATCGAGGTGCCGTTGAAGCTCGCGTAGCCGTTGCCGGGAACGCTGGAGCGGACGTTGACGCCCGGAGCGGAGATGTTCGGCTTGATCGTGCCGCCCTGACCGGCACCACGGCCGGAGAACGACGCGATGTTGTTGCTGATGTCGTAGGCGCCGACCGAGTAGTTGCTGGTCGAGCTGCCGGGGGAGCCGCTGGTGTTGCACGCGGAGCCGCTGTTGCCGTTCGAGAAGACCCCGAAGATGCCGGACGCGGTCCAGGCGAGGGTGACGTCCTCCATGAACGGGTCGTTGGACGGCTGCGTGCTGCCCCACGAGTTGTTGATGACGTTGGGCCGCTTGCTCGCGTCCGGGTTGGCCCCGGCGAGGTTGGTCGGCTCCAGCATCCACTGACCGGAAGTGATCAGTGCCTCGTCGCTCGGGCAGCAGCCGTTCGCGGCGATCCACTTGACGGCCGGCGCGACACCGACCTGGTTGGCGGCGCCGTCGTCACCGGCCATGGTGCCCATCGTGTGGGTGCCGTGGCCGTTGGTGTCACACGGTGCGCCCGAGCAGGTGCCGGCGGCGTCGAACCAGTTGTAGTTGTGGTCGAACGTGCCGTTGGCCTGCTTGCCGCGGTACTGGTTGACCAGCGCGGGGTGGTCGTACTGGACCCCGGTGTCGATGTTGGCGACCGTGATGCCGGCGCCCTTGTCGCCGTACTGCGCCCAGACCTGGTCGGCCTTGACGTTGGCGATGCCCCACTCGACGGCGTTGATCTCGTTCTGCTGGGCGCTCTTGGTGGTCTCCGGCACCTCGTACTTGACCGGGTTGTAGACGCCCTCGACCTCGGCGTGGCCGGCGATGCTCTGCGCCATCGCGAGCGAGCCGCCCTTGACGACGATCGCGTTGGTGGCCCACAGGGTCTTGTACGTCGCGTGCTGCGCGTCCAGCTCGGCCTTGACCTTGGCCTGGCTCTCGGCGGCGGTCTTGCGCAGCGCGGCCGCGACGGCCGTTCCACGCTGGTTCCAGTCCGCGATCGCGCTGGCCTGGGTCAGGTCGGCCTTGTCGCTGAACCGGACCCAGAAGTCGGTGACCCCTTTGGCGTCCTTGCCCTCCAGCTTCGACAGCAGGTCAGGCTTGATCTTGGAAGCCGCTGCGGCGGGCGTGCCGCTCGGCTTGGTGGGCGGTGCCGCCTGTGCCTGGCCGGCCGCCGCCAGCCCGGTGGAGACGACGGCCAACGCCGCCAGAGTGCTCACCAGCGATCTGGCGAGCCCCCTCTTCCGTTGATGTGACATCTCTGCAGCCCCTCACTTGTACGACCCCGAGTCGACTCCCCCGAGTCATGGTGCAGAGGTGCAAGGTTTCACAGCGGTCAGGGTGGTGAACCGGTTCTGTGAACACTCCGTGCCCCCCAGGTCGCCAGCTGTTACGCGGCGATCCTGCCGAGGACCCTATGTGTCACGAGAAGGTCTGAACAAGCACACTTGGTGAGCAAGATGTGACATACGGTCGGCCTCATCTAGGCAAAACTCGTCAGTATTTGTCAATGCGTTGACGATTCAAGGCAGAGGTTGACATCGTAATCAGATGGTCACCGCCCGTGTCCCCGCCCCGAACGACGGCGCCCTCGATCTGACCGGTTCCGCCCAGGAGCCGTTTCCACTGCTGATCGCGGTGGCAGCGTCTCTGGAGGAGCGCGTCCGGCTCGCCGAGCTCGTCGACGACGTCGCGCCCCTGCTGCTCGTCTCCAGCCTGGACGAGCTGCGCAAGCTGCTCACACCCGCGCAGCCCTCGCCTCCGGTTCCACCGGAGCACCCCGAACCCCCGGAGCCCGAGTCGGTGACCGAACCGCCGCCCCGCCAGGTGCCAGGACGGCGTACCGAGAGTCACGGCCCCGAGGCCGACGTGCTGACCATCGACTCGGCGCGATCGGTTGCTCAATGGTGCGACCGCGAGGTCCCGCTGACCGACCTCGAGCACGACCTGCTCACCTGGCTGATGACCGAGCCACTGCGAGTCTGGACGTACGAGGCATTGCACCAGGCAGTCTGGCGAAACCGCCACCTACGCGGTACTGCGGACGTGCACTCGCTGGTGAAGCGGGTCCGCCGCAAACTCGACGAGCTCGGCACGACAGTCACCATCGACGCGGTACGCGGTACCGGCTTCCGTTTGACGGACCACCAGAACCCAGCGGTTACGGGGCTTCGCGCCGGGTGAAGCGGGTGGCGATGACCAGTCCGCTGATGACACCTACCCAGACGACCAGAGACCGGGTGGGTTGAATCCACTCGCCACCGACAGGAATCAACAACAGGACCGAGATCAGTACGAAGACCCGGCTGCGAACAGCAGCCGCTCACCCAGATCTCGGGGCGAGTAGAGCTGCCAGAGCACGCCGGCCACGACACCCGCGAGCCCCAACCCGCCGAGCCACAACTGCTCCGACCGCTCGATCACCTGCGCGTGGCCCCGTGCGTGGTTCTCGACCGCGACAGTCAGGACGACCGGTAACAGCCAACCGGTCTTGCGCCGCGTCTCGGGTGAGACCTTCTCCAGTACCGACATCAGTGCCCCCACCTCGTCTGTGTGGGGGCCATGATGTCAGTCGATCAGGCCTGCCCGCGGCGTACCGCGAGGATGTGACACGGATCGCCGTTCGGGTCGAGCTTGACGTAGTTCTGCTGACCCCAGCGCCAGGTCGCGCCGGTGATCTCGTCGTACACGGTGAAGGTGTCCTCGGGGCGCATGCCGAGCGCGGCCATGTCGAGGTGCACCAGCGACTCGCGGACTGCGTGCGGGTCGGTGTTCACCACGACGATCACCGTGTCGCTGTGGCCGTCCGGGCCGGTGACGCGCTTGGAGAAGCACATGATCTGCTCGTCGTCGACCGTGTGCAGGCTGAGGTTGCGCAGCTGCTGCAGCGACGGGTGCCGGCGGCGGATGTTGTTCAGCAGCGTCAGGTACGGCGCGAGCGTGCGGTTCTCCGCGGCGGCGGCTTCCCAGTCGCGTGGGCGGAGCTGGAACTTCTCGGTGTCCAGGTACTCCTCGGAGCCCGGCCGCAGCGCGACGTGCTCGAACAGCTCGAAGCCCGCGTAGACACCCCAGGCGGGGGAGGAGGTGGCGGCGATCGCGGCGCGGATCTTGAACGCGCCCGGCCCGCCGTACTGCAGGTACGCCGTCAGGATGTCCGGCGTGTTCACGAAGAAGTTCGGCCGCAGGAAGTGGCCGGTCTCCTTGGTGAGCTCCTCCAGGTATTCCTCCAACTCCCACTTCTCGTTGCGCCAGGTGAAGTAGGTGTACGACTGGTGGAAGCCGACCTTGGCCAGCTCCTGCATCATCGGCCGCCGGGTGAACGCCTCGGACAGGAAGATCACGTCCGGGTCGGTCTTGCGGATCTCGCCGAGCAGCCACTCCCAGAAGTTGACCGGCTTGGTGTGCGGGTTGTCGACCCGGAACACCGTCACGCCGTGCGCGATCCACAGCTTCATCACCCGCAGGATCTCGGCGTAGATGCCCTCGGGGTCGTTGTCGAAGTTGATCGGGTAGATGTCCTGGTACTTCTTCGGCGGGTTCTCCGCGTACGCGATCGAGCCGTCGGCGCGGACGTTGAACCACTTCGGGTGCTCGGTCACCCACGGGTGGTCCGGCGAGGCCTGCAGGGCGAAGTCGATGGCGATCTCGAGGCCGAGCTCACGGGCCCGGGCGACGAACGCGTCGAAGTCCTCGAAGGTGCCCAGCTCGGGGTGGATCGCGTCGTGGCCGCCGTCGGCGCTGCCGATCGCCCACGGTGAGCCCGGGTCGCCCGGCTTCGGGTCGAGGGTGTTGTTCGGGCCCTTGCGGTACGACATCCCGATCGGGTGGATCGGCGGCACGTAGAGCACGTCGAAGCCCATCGCGGCGACCGCGTCGAGCCGCTTGGTCGCAGTACGGAAGGTGCCGGAGGTCCATTCCTGCTTGTCCTCGTCGTACGTCGCGCCCTCGGAGCGCGGGAAGAACTCGTACCAGCTGCCGTACAGGGCGAGTTGCCGATCGACCCACACCGGATAGGTCTCCGAGGAGGTGATCAGCTCGCGCACCGGATAGCGCCCGAGCGCGGACCGCACCTGCGGCGAGATGCCCGCGGCCAGTCGCGCCTCGGCCGGCAACGCGCCGTTGGCCAGCGCCTGCGCGGCGTCACTCAGCGTCGACCGGTCCACCCGGACCGCGGGCGGGACGCCGGCGGCCGCGCGATCGAAGAAGGCGGCCCCCTCGGCGAACATCAGGTCGGTGTCGATGCCGGCCGGGATCTTGATCTCGGCGTTGTGCCGCCAGGTGCCGTACGGGTCGCTCCAGCCTTCGACGGCGAACGTCCACGCGCCCTGCTCCTGCAGGGTGACGTCGACGGTCCACCGGTCGGAGCCCTGACCGACCGGTGTCATCAGCATCCGTCTGGTCTGTCCCGTCGGCGACGTCAGCACGACGTTCGCGTTCACCGCGTCGTGGCCTTCGCGGAACACGGTGGCCGCGATGGTGAAGGTCTCGCCCACCGAGGACTTGGCCGGATACGCTCCGGCGTCGACGGTCGGGGTGACGTCGGTGATCGGGATGCGCCCAGTCATGGAGTTAACGAACCTTCGCTTTCCGCAGTAGCAGGAACAGGGAAGTACAGCACTGACGTTATCGGTTCCCACCAGTACGACGCGCCATGCGGGCGTCACGGTTTGGATCAAACTCTGGATTGGTTGCTCACAGACTGATACGGAGTGAACCTGCGGGGTGAGTGGTCTGGTCTGCAAGATCTTGCTCGCGTTGCAAGATCGATGCATCCCGAGGGTGCCGTCGGGCCTTCGGGCCGGTACGGTGTCCCGGTGCGAGCGATACGACGATTCTCCGTCCGCCCTGTCCTTCCCGAGCCGCTGACCGGTCTCGGCACCCTGGTGAACAACCTGCGTTGGGTTTGGCACCCGGAGACGCAAGACGTCTTCGAGGCTGTCGATCCGCAACTGTGGCGCAGCACCGGTGGCGATCCGGTCAGGCTTCTCGGCGAGGTCCCCGCGGCCCGGCTCGACGAGCTGGCGAACGACCAAGCCTTCCTGCGACGGCTCGAGCTGGCCGTCAGCGAGCTGAACGGCTACGTGACCGACGACCGGTGGTTCCAGGCCGAGGCAGGTTCGCCGATCAGCTCGGTGGCCTACTTCTCCCCGGAGTACGGCATCACCCACGTGCTGCCGCAGTACTCCGGCGGGCTCGGCATCCTGGCCGGCGACCACCTGAAGGCCGCGAGCGACCTGGGCGTGCCGCTGATCGGCGTCGGTCTGCTCTACCGGCACGGGTACTTCGGCCAGTCGCTGAACCGTGAAGGCTGGCAGCAGGAGCGCTACCCGCTGGTCGACCCGGACGGGCTGCCGATCAGCCTGCTCCGCGACGCCGACGACGCGCCCGCCACCATCAGCGTCGCGCTGCCCGGTGGCCGGATGCTGTGCGCGCAGATCTGGGTCGCCCAGGTCGGCCGGGTGCCGCTGCTGATGCTGGACGCCGACATGGAGGACAACGAGCCCGCCGAGCGCGAGGTCACCGACCGCCTGTACGGCGGAACGACCGAGCACCGGCTGCTGCAGGAGCTGCTGCTGGGTGTCGGCGGTGTCCGCGCCGTCCGCGAGTTCTGCCGGGTCACCGGTCACGCGGCGCCCGAGGTCTTCCACACCAACGAGGGCCACGCCGGCTTCCTCGGCGTCGAGCGGATCCGCGAGCTCGCCACCGACCAGGGCCTCGACTTCGACACCGCGCTCGAGGTCGCCCGCGGCGGCACCGTCTTCACCACCCACACCCCGGTCCCGGCCGGTATCGACCGGTTCCCGGTCGAGCTGATCCAGCAGCACTTCTCGCCCGACGTGTTCGGCGACGGGGTGCCGATCGACCGGATCCTGGCGCTCGGCGCTGAGGACTTCGAGAACGGCGACCCGGCCGTCTTCAACATGGCGATCATGGGGCTGCGGCTGGCCCAGCGCGCCAACGGCGTCTCCAAGCTGCACGGTGTGGTCAGCCGGGGGATGTTCGCCGGTCTGTGGCCGAGCTTCGACCCGACCGACGTGCCGATCACCTCGATCACCAACGGCGTCCACGCGCCGACCTGGGTGGCCCGCGAGATCCACGGCCTGACGTACGCGAACACCGACACGGCCGTCGACGGCGAGGGCATCTTCGAGGGTCTGGACAAGACCACCGACGCGCAGATCTGGGAGACCAAGCGGATCCTGCGCCAGCGCTTCATCGACGACACCCGCGCGCGGGTGCACGCGTCCTGGGTGAACCGGGGCGCCTCGGAGGCCGAGCTGGGCTGGGTCGACTCGATCCTCGACCCGGACGTGCTGACGATGGGCTTCGCCCGCCGCGTTCCGTCGTACAAGCGGCTGACGCTGATGCTGCGCGACCCGGCCCGGCTGAAGGCGATGCTGCTGCACCCGGAGCGGCCGATCCAGATCGTCATCGCGGGCAAGTCGCACCCGGCCGACGAGGGTGGCAAGAAGCTGATCCAGGAGATGGTGCGCTTCGCCGACGATCCCGAGGTCCGGCACCGGATCGTCTTCGTGCCCGACTACGACATCGCGCTCGCGCAGCCGATGTACCCCGGCTGCGACGTCTGGCTGAACAACCCACTGCGCCCGTACGAGGCCTGCGGCACGTCCGGCATGAAGGCTGCGCTGAACGGCGCGCTCAACCTCTCCATCCGCGACGGCTGGTGGGACGAGTGGTACGACGACGAGTTCGGCTGGTCGATCCCGTCGGCCGAAGGCGTCGAGGACACGGACCGACGTGACGACCTCGAGGCGCACGCGCTGTACGACCTGATCGAGAAGCAGGTCGCGCCGCGCTTCTACGACGGCGAGGTCCCCGGCCGCTGGATCGAGATGCTCCGGCACACGATCAAGGAGCTCGGCCCGAAGGTGCTCGCGACCCGGATGGTCCGCGACTACGTGCAGCAGCTGTACGTGCCGGCCGCGGAGTCGTCGCGCAAGCTCAACTCGACGTACGAGGGTGCTCGCGAGCTGGCTGCCTGGAAGAAGCAGGTGCGGGCTGCCTGGCCGGCTATCCGGGTCGATCACGTTGAACTGCAGGGGCTGGGGGATGTTCCTCAGCTCGGTACCACCGTCGGCATCCGTGCCTTCGTCACCCTCGGTGACCTGGCTCCGGCTGATATTGATGTCGAGGCTCTGCACGGCCGGGTGAACTCGGAGGACGAGATCACCGACCCCGCCCGCGTCTCGCTGTCACTGGCCGAGACGTACGAGGGCAACCGGCATCGGTACGAGGGCGAACTCAAGCTGGACCGCACCGGGCCGTTCGGGTACACGATCCGTGTCCTGCCGAACCACGCGATGCTGGCCAGTCCCGCTGAGCTCGGCCTCGCGGCCGGCCCGTCCGACCCGGAGGACCCGGAAACCCCGGACCTGCCGGCTGGGTCCGAGTTCTGAGGTTTTTGCTTTAAGACGCGGGTCCCGCCTACCTCACTAGGCGGGACCCGCGTTTCTGTTGTTGTCCCGCGCTGGCGCCACGCTCGCTCCTTCGTCGCTCACACGGCGCTTAGCTCCCACCCACCCTGGGGCGCGGGCTCCTGCGTCGCCTGCTTGGTGAGAGCGGGGTGGTTGCCGGGGAGGCTTGGTTTGTGGGGTGGCTGTGGATTCGTGCGGGTGCTGTTTCGCGGGTAGGTGATTCCCCGCGCTGGCGCCACGCTCGCTCCTTCGTCGCTCACACGGCGCTTAGCTCCCACCCACCCTGGGGCGCGGGCTCCTGCGTCGCCCGCTCGGTGAAAGCGGGGTGGTTGCCGGGACGCCGCGATCGTGGGTGGCCGTGGATTCGTCCGGGTTGCTCTCGCGCGTGTGAATCCCCTCGCTGGCGCAGCGCTCGTTCCTCTCGCAGAGCCCCAGTTTCTCCCTCCAGCCAGTGCCTACTCCGTGGCCTTCGGGTGCCCAGTCCCTGCCCATTTGATCCAGACCGTCTTCTTGTCCGGGTCGACGACGTACCAGATCCGTCCTCCGGCGGTGACCTCGTACTGCCACTGCTCAAGACCACCGACGGTGCCGAGCGAACCCTTCAGCCGATGGTGGCGCGGCGTCGTCGGGAACGGCGTCGGGTCTGAGCGGATCGTCTCGTAAGCCGTCCAGAGGTTGGCGCCGGCCTGCTGGACCAGGTCGTCCCAGCCTTTGGCTGCGTCGGTTGTTCCGAATCTTAGAAGCCAGCGACCAGGCTCGGCCGGTGGTGCTACTCGGTCACCTTTCTTGCCTGGGGTCACGAGAGCTCGCCCGGTGCTGGGACGGCTCCGCTGTCCTCGATGACCTCCGATCGCAGGACCGTCAGCAGTTCGGGGTCGGCGTAGATCTCGGCGGTGTTCCGCCACTCGGTGATCAACTGGAGGATCGGTACAGGTGTGTCGAGGTCGTCGCTGGCATCCCAGACCGCGATGAGTTCTCGGGCGAATTCGATCCGGTCGCCGTCGGGCAGGAAGTGGAGCCAGGGGAACACCTGGGGAAGCAGGTCCAGCAGGTGACTCGATCGCACGACTGGATCGCTCAGGATCGCTCGCAGGAGACGTGTCGCGACCTGCAGCAGTTGGTCGTCCTGGGCCGAGCGGGCGGCAGTGATCAGCACGAGGTCGTCCTCGCTGCCGCGGCGGTGCACCCGTAGGGCCCGTCGGCGGCTCGACTTCAGCTTCTCGACGGTCTCGGTCGGACGTTGCAGTAGGTCGGTGAACGTCACTTCCTGCATCTCAGCCATACCTCAAAGGTAGATGCTAGGTCGGTCGAACTCAACCTGACCACCGGCCGTCAACCAGTGGTGTTGAACCACTCCCGCAACCGCGGCGTTCGCCGGATCACCAGCAGATCCAGCAGCAGCACAACAGCCAGCGTGATCCCGAACAGCGGTAGAAACAGCCCCAGCGCCACCACCAGTACTGCAAACAAAGGCGTGCTCTTCAACGGCATCCGACCGCGAGGTGCACCGACAGCCGCAGTCTTCGGCCGTCGTCGCCACCACATCATCGGGCCGGAGACGCACATGAAGATCACGCCGACGCAGAACGCTGTGGTCAGCACCATGTTGACCGTCCCGAGTCGCCGGCCCTCGTGCAGAGCGATGCCTTGGGCAACTGTCTTGGCGAGCAAGGGATAGTCGGCGTAGCCGTAGGTCGAGATCACCGCGCCGCCGTACTGGTCGACGTGCAGAGAGCGTTCCTTGGCAGGGTTCTGGAAGGCGTAGCCGATGACCGAGTAGACGCCTTCGGCGCTGCCTGGCAGGGCGATCGTCAGCGGGCGGGTCAGGCCGTTTCGGGTGCCGACGGCAACGGCTGTGTCGAGGTTCGCGGTCGAGCGGCGGGCCTGGTTGGGGTCGGAGCGTGGGATCTTCGAGTCGCCTTGGGCCCAGGGGACGGTGTGGCTGTGGGGGAGTGACTCGTCCAGGGTCGAGACCGGATCGGAGAGCGCGCCGGGGTCCTCGCCCCACATCGAGCTGCCTTGGGTGGTGGCGAACTGCTGGACCTTCGCGCCCCAGAAGCCGGTCCACGGCAGGCCGGAGATGATCAGGAACAACAGGCCTACGCCCAGGATCGAGCCGGTCAACGCGTGCCGCGAACGCAGTACTGCGCCTGCCGCTTTCGCCGTACGGCGTCGCGCGCGGGCGACCCGGCCTTTGGCGAAGAGGTAGTAACCGGTGATGGCCATCACCAGCGCCCAGCACGCGCCGATCTCGATCACGGCGTCGCCGAGCCGGCCGGCCATCAGGTCGCCGTGCAAGCGGATCGCCGCACCGGACAACGTGGTGTCCGGGTTCAGCGAGCCCAGCACCCGGCCCTCGTACGGGTCGACGAACACGTCCCGTACTCCGCCGTCGGCGGTCTCGATCGAGAACACCGTCGAGCGATCGGGGCCGGACGGTTCGGTCATCGACACCACGGTCGCGTCCGGGAATGCTGCCTTCACCTCATCCAGTTGCTCGGCGTACGGCTGTGCCACCAGGCCGGCCGGCTGGTCGACCTTCATCACGTCGGCGTGCAGGGCCGGCTCGAGCTGGAACCGGAACAGGTAGATCAGACCTGTCGTTGCCAGCAGCAACACCACCGGGATGACCAGGAAGGCGGCGTAGAAATGCCATCGCCAGAACGCCCGGAACCACCCTCGACCACCGGATTCACGCTTCACGGGCGCCGTGCTTTCGCTGCTGGGCGGTCCGCTGACCATCGCTGTCACACAGCCGCAACGCGCGATGACGGCACGAGGTTCCCAACGGCCGGAGGCTGAGACTAAGCTGATGCGCAACCAAGCATTGCGGGAGGATCGGCATGGAGTTCGGAACGCTCGAGCGGGAGATCTACATCGACGCGTCGCCCGAGATCGTCTTCGACGTGGTCAGCAGTCCCGACCATCTCAAGGAGTGGTGGCCGGACGACGCCCGGTACGACGCGACGCCGGGTGCGCCGGGCGAGATCGTGTTCGGTGACTGCAACGCGGGTGGCAAGGTCGTCCAGTTCACCGTGGTCGAGGCGCGGCCGCCGGAGATGTTCTCGTTCCGCTGGACGCACCCCGCCGGCGAGACCGCGGCGGAGGGCAACTCGCTGCTGGTCAGGTTCGACCTGGTACCGGCGGGGGAGGGCACACGAGTTCGGATGACCGAGACCGGCTTCCGCGAGCAGGGCTGGGAGGTCGCAGTACTGGAGGCGCAGTACAACGAGCATGTCACCGGCTGGGACTTCTTCCTGCCGCGTCTGGTGACGTACGCCGAGAAGGTCGGTGCGCGGTCATGAGTGCCTCGACCGTCGACGACGATCTGTGGTCCGCGATCGGCGATCCGACCCGGCGTCAGCTCCTCGACCTGTTGCTTGCCGCCGGTGAGGGCACAGCCACGAGTCTCGGCCAGCAGTTGCCGGTCACTCGTCAGGCCGTGGCCAAACACCTGACTGTGCTCGACCGTGTCGGCCTGGTTCAGGCCAGGTCGGCGGGGCGCGAGAAGTTGTACCGGGTGGATGAGGCTCAGCTGGCTCGCGCGGCGGCCCAGTTGGCGTCGGTCGGTTCGGCGTGGGATGCGCGGCTGAATCGGATCAAGCGGCTGGCCGAAGCCATCCAGCGCAAGGCCAACCAGCAGAAGGCCTGACGGCAGAGGACCTGGCGACGAAGGACTGACGACGAAGGACTGACGACGAAGGACTGACGACGAAGGCCCGGACTGGCGGAGAGTGCCGCCGGGGTCCGGGCCTTGCGTACGTCATCGCGAGCTCAGGCGTCGGTGCTGACCCGCTCATCGCGCGAGCCGAGCGAGTCGACCGAGTTGACCGAGTCGAGCGAGCCTGCTGAGTCGAGCGCGTCAGGCTGACTCGAGTGCGTTGATCGCCGCGCGGGCCTGCTCGGCCGGCGCCGCGTGCCCGGCGGCCGACTCCGGGTCGCCCTGCCCCTGCTCGGTGAACGTCCGGAGGCTCTCTCCGATGTAGAACCCCCAGGCGTTCGAGCAGACGTCGTAACACTCGAGCTCCGGCACCAGCCCGTACTGCGTGAACCTCACCGTGGTGCCATCGGCGGTCGGCTCCAGGTCGAAGACGAGCCGGTCGCCGACCCACTCGTTCTGGTCCTTGACGAAGCCGAAGTAGTTCTCCACGATCAACCACTCGACCCGCTGCGCCGGCGTCACGTCGGTGACCCGGATCCGGGTCCGGTGCAGGCCCTCGACCTCGAACCGGAACTCGTCACCGATCTGGGCGGTCGGACCCTCGATGTCCTGGTTCCACCAGCCCTTGGTGTCGAGAATCGCGGCGAAGACCACGGCGGGGGAGGCGGCGATGGTGACGGAGGTGCTGAAGTCGCTCATGGTGAAGCCTTTCTCATCTGCAATGTTTGGTTGCACATGAGCTTAGAGGAGGTCAGCCGATAGTGCAACCATTGGTTGCAGATCGGCAGTTATGGCAGTTCGCGGGTCATCCAGACCGAGTCGCCGCGGACCGGATCCTCTGTGACGCGGCCGGATCGGTAGAACTCCAGCTTCTCCAGAACGCGGAACGAAGCAGTGTTCCACTCGCGAACGGTGGCCCAGAGGCGTCGTCGGCCAGTGGCTGCCGCGGCCTCGACGATGGCGCGAGCGGCTTCGGTCGCGTAGCCGTGACCGTGGGCCCGGCGGGCCAGTTCGTAGGCGAGTTCCGGCTCGTCGAAAGATCCCTCGCCGATCGTCAGTCCGCAGTACCCGAGGAACTCGCCGGTGTCTCGGCGCTCGATCGGGATCAGGCCGAGGCCCGGGGCCGCGGCGAGTGGGTTGTCGCGGAGCCGGTCGCGCATCTCCTCGACGGTCGGGCGTCCGTCCGCGTCGATTCGCCGCAGCGCGCGGGGATCTCGCTCGAGCCACAGGCCGCGGTGCTCCTCGGCGTCCGCGGGAGTCCAGCGTCGCAAGCGGAGTCGTTCGGTGGTGAGCTCTGCCGGCAGATCTTGGTAGGCCGTCACGCGATCAACCTAACGGCTACTTCGGTGGGCCGGGGAGAAGTTGGTGGACGGTGGTGGCGCCGGGCGCCCAGGCGGCGTCGGGGAGGGTGCCCATCACGTCGGCGTAGACGGATCGGAGTACCTCGGCCTGCGCGGCCCAGGAGAAGCGGTGCTTCAGTTCGGGGTCGTCGGCGATCCGCTGGGCGATGCGCTCGCGGTCGGCGAGCACCGTCGTCACGGCCCGGACGAAATCGTCGACGTCGCCGGCGGTGTAGACCGCGCCGAGGTCGAGTTCGGTGACCAGGTCGGCCTGCGCCGGGGTGTCGCTGGTGATGATCGGCAACCCCGCGCCGATGTACTCGCAGAACTTGTTGGTGACCGCGATGTCGTGGTTGGGCGCGTGCAGCAGCGGACTCAGCCCAATGGTTGCCGAGCGCAAGTAAAGCGGTACGAGCTCGGCGTCGACGAACGGCGCCAGGTGCACGCGGTCGCCCACGCCCAACTCGACGGCGCGCGCCTGCAACTCGGCGGTGACGGAGTTGGCCCGGGCAACGATCGCGAGATGGACGCCGGGCAGTTGCGGCAACGCCTCGACGACCGTCCCGACACCGCGAGCACGGTTGACGCCGCCGCCGTACACCAGCAGCGGAATCTCCTTGGGCAGCCGCAACTGCTCGCGCAGCCCCTCGACCTCGGCGTCCGCGAGCGGCTCGACCGGCGCGTTGAGGACGACATCGGGCAGGCTGGCCAGCCGGTGATCGCGTTGCAGCCAGCGGGCCAGCGGCTCGGACACCGTGATGACGCGATCGGCGTCACCGATGAACTCGCGTTCGAGATCGCTGTAGGCGGCCACCCGGCGCGGCGCCACCACCGGTACGCCGGGGATGTACTCGTGGGCGTCGTAGATGATCTTGATGGTGCGCCCGTCGAGCGCCGCCCGGTGCGCCGCGCGGGCCGCGATGCCGAGCATGAACACGTCGTGCACGTGGATGACCTCGATGTGCAGCCGGTCGAGCAGTGGGCCCAGTGTCAGCTCCTGATCGACCAGTTCGGGCATCACCCGCCGCCAGCGGCCGGTCGGCAGGCGGCGATGCAGCGCGAGCAGGCGGGCGCGGCGCTTGCCGATGCCGAGATCGGTCAGGTCGACGTCGCGTTTGGCCCGGCGTACGAAGTACACGCGGGCTTGGAGTACGGCGCGGTGCAGGCGCAGGGTCCGCCAGCGCACGGCCCGCTGGAGCCGCTCGACGACGGAGCGCTTGGGCGAGCCGGTTGAGTCGGACGAGCTGGTTGAGCTGGTGGAGCGGTCGAGATCGCGGCGGTCGCGGCCGCGGTCGCCGCGCAGTTCCCGGCTCGCGTACTGCCAGCGGCCGTAGGCGAGCAGGTACTCGGCCTCGGTGCTGAACCATGGCCGGAGGTTGGCCTTGAGGAGAGTCAGCCGGCGTCGCCATCCCGTCACCAGCACCTTCGACTGGATCGGCGGGCACAACACGGTCACCTTGCCGAGCTTGCGGGTCCCGCGCACCCGCCGCCCGGGGATGCCGATGCAGGTGACGTCGAGATCCCAGTTGGCCACCGTCTGCGCGTACTTGAGTACTCGCGCGTCCACGACGATGTCGTTACCGGCCATCATCACGACCTTGCGCCGGATCCAGGCCGGCTTCCAATCGGCCGGCACCGTACCCGGCTGCTCGACGAACGGCGCGAGCGCCTCGGCCGACCGGCGCCCGTCGTGCAACTGCCGGACGAAGGCCGGCCCACGCGCGGCGACCTCGCGACCGCGCTCCGGATGCGAGATGAGCTCGAGTACGACCTGCTCGATGGTGTCGGGCGTCGCGTCGACGATGGGTAACTCGAGCCCGGTCTCGGCAACCACCCGATCGCGAACATGCGGGCTGATGTGCCCCACGACAATCCGGCCGGCCGCCATCGCCTCGCACGCCGCGACCCCGTAGCTGCCGACGCGGAACTGGTCGAGAACGATGTCGGCGTCGCGGTACACGTTCGGCATCTCCGCCGGATCGACACCTTCGACCCGTCGATAGGTGATGAGCCCCCGCTCGGCGAGGCTCTCCAAGATGGGGTCGATCAGCTCAGACCCCTTCATGGCCGACTTACTGGGCGCGTGGGCAACCACCGGCACTTTGTGTTCGAGTACTGGAGCGTCGCTGCGCCAGGCGTCGACGTCGACGATCACCGGACACCAGACGGCGTTGGGAACGTAGTCGAGCAGATCGGGCGTCGAGACATAGACAGGGCCTGGGTACGACGTGAACAGCTCGACCGCACGCCTGGCGTTGATCTCGAGCAATTCGACGGTCTCGGGCTCCAGATCGGGGAACGGCGACCACGGCTCGGACTCGACGTGTTTGCTCGGGATCCGGACGTCGGAGCCGTGCGCCATCAGCCCCACGCTGAGGCCTTTGGTGAGCAGATAGGTGATGTCACCGGACGCGTCCGGCCCGTGCAAGGGCCCGAAGATCGGCCGGGCTGCCTCGATCAGCACGTGCGTGTAGTTGCGCACGACGTGGTTGTAGAAGGTCAGCTGCCAGCGCCGGTTGCGGCGGTAGGTGCGTGCCGGTACGCCGTAGTCGACCGGGTAGTCGAGTACGCCGCGAAAGAACGCGAACGAGGTCGCCTTCGCGTTTGGCACGCGCTGCTCCAATGCCCGAGCCCAGTGGCTGCCCTGCCCCGCGAAGTTGGCCGGCCCGACCAACAGACGAACCTTTGCGTCGAGCGGTGCGGGCATGCCGTCTCGATTGACTGGCGCCTTGAGCTGCGTCCTGCCCGGCATGTTGCCCGAGGCAGTGTCGAGCGGCGGCGGCAGGTCGGCCCGGCTGTTGCCTGCGTTCTGGTCCACGGTGATGTCTTCACGCCCTCACGAGATCGCTCGGCCAGAGCTTCGGGGCGGAAGCTGGAGATCTGGTCTAGGACACTATTCGCCGAGCGGGTCACCGGGGGGTGAGGACGGGGTGCGCATCGAGCTGGGCCGGAACGGCGTGAGTGTTTCCGGGTCAGCGTGGGGATAGTGCGGGATCGCCATCCGCGAGACAGCACCCCCGCGAATCCACAGTCAACTCACGACCAAGGCGCCTTCGCCCGGCTGACCGGCAACCAGCCGCACCACACCAGTAGCCGGTATCCGGCAACCGCCCCGCCTTCATCAAGCGGGCGACGCAGGAGCCCGCGCCCCAGGGTGGGTGGGAGCTAAGCGCCGTGTGAGCGACGAAGGAGCGAGCGTGGCGCCAGCGCGGGGAATCACCAGCCGCGAGACAGCACCCGCACGAATCCACAGTCACCCCGGACCACGGCGCCCCGGCAACCACCCCGCTCTCACCAAGCGGGCGACGCAGGAGCCCGCGCCCCAGGGTGGGTGGGAGCTAAGCGCCGTGTGAGCGACGAAGGAGCGAGCGTGGCGCCAGCGCGGGAAAAACACCATGGGAGAATCGCCCAAGTGAGGCACCCCGAACTCCGACGCCTGCCAGCAATGGCACTCGCAGCCTCAGGCGGTATCGGCCTGGCGGTGCAAGCCAGACTCAATGGCGGCCTAGGAGCCAGCCTCGGCGACGGCATCCTCGCCTCGATGATCTCCACCGGCAGCGGCATCCTCATCCTGCTCGCCATCGTCCCGACCTCCCGCGTCGGCCGCCGCGCTCTCCAGCAGATCCGCGAAGCGCTCCAGCTCAACGCCCTCCGCTGGTGGCAATGTCTCGGCGGCGTCAGCGGAGCCCTGTACGTCGTCAGCCAAGGAGTCAGCGTCACCTCATTAGGCGTCGGCGTCTTCGTGGTCGCAGTGGTAGGCGGTACGTCGGCCGGCAGTCTCGCCGTCGACCGCGCCGGCCTCGCCCCAGGCGACCCACGCCCGATCACCACGCGCCGACTCATCGGCGCAGCGACCGGTGTCGCAGCGGTAGCAATAGCCGGGCGCGATCAACTAACCAAACACAGCTCACTCTGGCTGCTCGCGCTCCCGGTCGCAGCAGGTCTGGCGCTATCCGTGCAGTCCGCGCTCAACGCCCGCGTCGGCGCCATCGCGGGCTCACCCTGGGCCGCAGCGCTCGTCAACTTCGTCGTCGCCGGCTGCACCCTCTGCATCGCCTTGCCGATCGAACTCCTGCTCCGCGGCGGCCCACCCGGCCACCTCCCGACCGAGCCCTGGCTGTACTGCGGTGGCCTCATCGGCGTAGCGATCATCGCCATCGCCACCACAGTCGTCCGTCGCCTCGGAGTACTCGTCTTCGGCCTCGCCAGCATCGTCGGGCAGCTCCTGGGCGCCGTACTCCTCGACCTACTTGACGTTCAGCACCCACCCGCGACGACCTGGCTCGCCATCGCCCTCACTTTCGGCGCGGTTGTCATCACCACTGTCTCGCCGAGACCTGACCGGCACTCGCCGACTGAGGTCGACGGTCACCGGGGGATGCCCCGCCGGGGAGAGCTGTAGGACCGTCTCGCCCGGGCGCAACTCGGGATCCGCCAGATACAGCGCAGCCAGTACCTCGCCCGCCGCGGCATCACCGTTGTCAAAGGCAACCAAAAGCCCAGCGAGCTCGTCGATGAGGTCCAGATCGCCCGACAGCTCGCCCGACATCGCGCCCCACCCGTCCCACAGCAGCAACTCATCACCCCGCAGATGCGCCAACTGCAGCAGCACGTAGTTCCGGATGAACCATCCACCCCGCAGCGGCAACGCCGGGTCCACCCCGAACTCGTCACCGTCCAGCGCGCCACTGCGATACCCCAGCCACACCTCGGCCGCCGACCGGAACCACCCCGGCGCCATGTCGAGCGAATCGAACTTCCGGGCCGGGTCCGGTTCGAGCTGCGCATCAACCATCACCCACCGCTCGCCGTTCCAGTACTCGACCACCACATGGTCGTAGTTGAACCCCCGCCCGAAGTACCCCGCGAACCCGATCCGGCTCCGCGCCGGCACTCCTCGTTGCCGCAGCGCCGCGATCGTCAGCAACGAGTAGTCGCGACAACACCCCACGATCCGGTCGAACGGCTCGCGCGGCGTCAGCAGCGAAGTACCGTTCCGCCGCTCGTCGGTGGTCAGCATCGCCTCGACCCAGCGATGGTTGATCTCCTCGTACCGATCCCCGGTGAACTCGATGCCGCCACCGCGATAGTGGATCAGCAGATTCCGGATCGCCGCGGTCAGCCCGGGCAGGTCCGACGGCAGTGCGTCAAGGCGGGCAGCGTGCGCACCCGGGTCGCTGTAGGCGGTGTGGGACGCGTAGTTCATCGAGCAGATCCTTCGATCGGTTGGGCGATGTCGACGGTCAGGTCGGACCCTGCGGCGGACGGGAAGCCAGGGTGGTAGATCTCGCGCACCGACCCGGTCGTCAGCCGGCCGGTACGGCGTACCCAGTCGTCGACCAGGTCGTAGGCGAGCATGATCCGCGGGTAGGAGCACTCGTCCTTGGAGATCACGCAGTACGCCTCGACGTGCGCGGCTTCGACCCGGATCGCGATCGGCCCGGCCGGATCGACCAGCCCGGTGAACGGCACGCAGACCTCGATGGTCGCCTCGCTCTCCGGCGTCACCGGTCCGTGGAAGATCACCCACGAGCTACCGGGCGTCGTGGCGCCGGCCTGGTCGAGATGCGCGCGGATCTCGATGATCGACGACACCATCACGCCGATCAGCGACTGCTGGTCGGAGTCCGCGCGGATCGACGCGACCTTCGTGGCCGGTACTTCGCGGGTGAGCACCGGCCGAGGCGGCAACTCGAGTGTGGTCGACCGCAGCAGCCGATCCCGCAGGTACTCCAGCGTCGCCCGGCGGGCCTCGTTGGTCGCCTGCTCGGCGGCCCACCACCGGTCCAGCCGGATCACTCCTTCGTCGTCCGATCCGGCCAGTACTTCGGTGATCGTGCGCAGCGGCATGTCGAGCTGGCGCATCACGCTGATCCGGCGAGCGCGTTCGAGCTGCGTCACGGAGTACTGGCGATAGCCGGTGACGGGGTCGACCCGGGCCGGGGCGAGCAGCCCCGACACGTCGTACAGGCGGAGGGCTTTGATCGACAGGCCGGCCCGGCGGCCGAACTCGCTGATCGTCAGCTCGTGCTCAACGTCCATGGGGCTCAGTGAACACCCCGCCCCAGGGGCCGACGGAAGCCCCGCAAACTGACTCTTGCGTTAAAGACGCTAACGATATATCTTTAGTGTCATGAACAATATCGAGGAGGACCCCATGAACATCCCCAACGAACGAGAAGGCCGCCGACGCGGTCATCACCATCCCCGCCGCGGAGGACCGCGGATGGGAGAAGGCATGCCGATGCACCGCGGACGCGGTGGCCGAGGCCCACGCGGCGGAGGCCGCGGCCGAGCCCCACGCGGCGATGTCCGAACGGCTGTCCTGATGCTGCTCGCTGAGGAGCCGATGCACGGCTATCAGCTGATGCAGGCCATCGCCGACCGCAGCGGCGGACGCTGGACCCCCAGCCCCGGCGCGATCTACCCGACCATCAACCAGCTGGAGGACGAGGGTCTGGTCAGCGTCACCGCTGACGCCGGCCGCAAGCTCGTCACCCTGACCGACGCCGGCAACGAGTACGTCGAGGGTCGTCGCGAGACGTCCACCGATCCGTTCGCCAGCTTCGCGAGCGCCGAGCCCGCCACTGATCTGCGGGCAGTGCTCGAGGAGTTGCACGGCGCCACTCGGCAGGTCGCCCGCAGCGGCTCGGAAGAGCAGCGCGCAGCGGCAGCCAAGATCCTGGCGGACGCCCGCCGCTCGCTGTACCTCCTGCTGGCCGACGGCCCGCAGCAGACCCCCGAAGCCTGACAGTCAGGCCGAGCTCGTACTCCGCAACAGCTTCGCCGGAAGCGCCGCCATCAGTGCATCAGTGAGGTGCTGATAACCACGGTCGTTCGGATGGAACAGGTCAGGCGCAAGCTTCCCCCGCCACGGCGGGCGAGCGTGCCGGGAGACCTCGGCCACTGGCAGGCCGCGCTCAGCGGCCGCAGTGTGGATCGTCCGGTTGATGCCGGCGACGTACGGGCTGCAAAGACCGCCCACCAGCCAGAACCTGTCCGGCAACAGCAGATCCAGTACGACGGAAGCCGACGGCAACCGCCGGATCAGCTGAGTCAGGTTGCTGTGCACGTTCTTCGGCGCAGTCCCGAGGATGTCGTTGCTGCCGATCCCGCAGGTCACCAGCTCCGGCTCGACGTCCAGTTGATCGAGCAAAGCTAGTTGGTCATGCAGCACATGAGCTGCCTGGGCACCGGCCCGGGAGAGGTTCAGAATCCGCCACGGGCGACCGCTCTGGTCGTTCAGCTGCTGCACCACCTGACCGACATACCCGTGCATCGGCGAACTGGCGCCCAGTCCCTGGGCAGTCGAGTCGCCGAGCACCACCCACAACGGACCCTCGCCCGCCAAGGCAGTCGCGTTCTGGCGAGTCCAGAAATCGGCGAAGGTCCGGGCCTGGACATCCACGGAGGCGACCCCGTCGCACCAGCGACGGAAGCCGCTGCGCGACGTCGTACGGTCGGCGTCGCCCCAGCGGACCACCAGCTGATGCAGGACGCCGATCGGCGTGGTGTGGTCGTGCGCGCTGCGTTCGTAGTGCCGCTCGGCCGTTCCCAGTAAAGCCATCAAGGCCCCCTCCGCAGATCACCCCAACGGCCGGTGTCCCGGACGTGAACAGCTGGTGACCAGCGAAGGTACCCGACAAAGATGAACAGAATCAGAGTGCGCGGAGCAGCACCAGACAGCGCGGCGCGAGCGGGACGACGGCATTGGCCTCGACCTCGGTCGCGCCGCTGCTGCTGGTGTCCAGCACCACCTCGTAGGCCGGTGCCCAGGACGCGTCCGGTACGACGACGTCGCGGGTCTCGGCCGTCGCGTTCAGCGCGAGCAGGAACGACGCGTCCACCGGAACGTTGCCCTCGGCATCAGTTCCGCGCAGCGCGTCACCGGCCAGGAACATGCCGATCGTGCGCAGGTTCCCGTCGTGCCAGTCGGCCTGCGTCATCTCGCCTCCGTGCGGCGCGATCCAGGACAGGTCCTTGCGGCCGCCGGGCACCACCGGCTGACCGGAGAAGTAGTGCCACTGCCGCAAGGTCGGGTGCGCTGCCCGCAACGCCAGCAGCTTCTTCGTCAGCGCGAAGTGATCCGACCACTCCGACGGCAGCGACCAGTCGAACCAGGACGTCTCGTTGTCCTGGCAGTACGGGTTGTTGTTGCCGTGCTGCGTGCGTCCGCACTCGTCGCCCGCGGTGATCATCGGCACGCCGGTCGACAGCACCAGCGTGGACATCAGGTTCGCCATCTGCCGCTTGCGCAACGCGATCACATTCGGATCGTCGGTCTCGCCCTCGACCCCGCAGTTCCAGGACCGGTTGTCGTCGGTCCCGTCCCGGTTGTCCTCGCGGTTCTGCTCGTTGTGCTTGTGGTCGTAGGAGACCAGGTCGCGCAGGGTGAACCCGTCGTGCGCGGTGACGAAGTTGATCGACGCGTACGGGTAGCGGCCGTCGTCGCCGTACAGGTCGCTCGAGCCGGACAGCCGATACGCGAGATCCTGTACGCCGTACGACGAGGTGCGCCAGATGTCTCGCACGCTGTCGCGGTACTTGCCGTTCCACTCCGACCACGGTGTGCCGAAGTTGCCCACCTGATAGCCGAAGTTGCCAACGTCCCACGGCTCGGAGATCAGCTTGACCCGGCCGAGCACCGGATCAGCGGCCACCTCGGCGAGGAACGGGTGGTTGACCGTGTCGACCTCGTGCCGCTCGTTGCGGATCAGCGTCACCGCCAGGTCGAACCGGAACCCGTCGACGCCCATCTCCTCGACCCAGTACCGCAGCGAGTCCATCACCAGCCGGCGGACCTGCGGATGCGACGTGTCGACCGAGTTGCCCGTCCCGGTGACGTCGTACATGGCGCCGCCCTGCGTCAGCCGGTAGTACGCGCGGTTGTCGAGCCCGCGGAAGCTCAGCGTCGGCCCGTCGAAACCACCCTCGGCGGTGTGGTTGTAGACCACGTCGAGGATCACCTCGATGCCCGCGGCATGGAACGCCGCCACCATCGCCTTGAACTCCGCCACCTGCTCACCGAGCGAGCCCGACGACGAGAACGGCGCGTGCGGCGCGAAGTAGTTGAGCGAGTTGTAGCCCCAGTAGTTGGGGACTCCGCGGGCAGCGATCGCGGGCTCGGTCAGGAAGTGGTGGATCGGCAGCAACTCGACCGAGGTCACACCGAGATCGACCAGGTAGTTGATCACCGACGGGTGCGCCAGCCCGGCGTACGTGCCGCGCTGGTGCTCCGGTACGTCGGGGTGCAGTTTGGTGAAGCCCTTCGTGTGCAGCTCGTAGATCACCGTCTCGGTCCAGGGGACCGGCCGGCTGATCGGCGGCGGCGGCTCCGACGGGGCGACCACCACCCCGACTGGCACGTGGCCGGCCGAGTCGCCCTCGGAGGAGTCGTAGATCAGCGGACTGGCGAAGTCGAGCGAGCCGTCGACGGCACGCGCGTACGGATCGAGCAGCAGCTTCGCCGGGTTGAACCGCAGCCCGTGCGTCGGGTCGAACGGACCGTGCACCCGATACCCGTAGCGCTGCCCGTGCCCGACCCCGCCGACGAATCCGGTCCAGTACTCACCGGTGTGCGCGAGGTCCAGGTTGCGCTGGCCCCCGGCGCCGTCGAGCAGCGTCAGCTCCACCCGCTCGGCGGCGGGCGCCCAGACGGTGAACGTGGTGCCGTCGGGCTGGACCACCGCGCCTAACCGGAGGTCCGGATCGGAGGATGGGCCGAGCGCATTCGGGGCGGCGGTGGCTTCGGTCACCGGCACATTGTGCCCATGACAGGTCAAAGCTCGCCTCTCGGGCGGCGAAACCTGATACAAACGGAACAAGTGTTACTAAGTTACCCGCGGTGATCCGGATCGAGTGAAGGAACTCCATGTCTGACTCTGACCTGACGGTCGGGCTGATCGGCGCGGGCAACATCGCGACCGTTCACGTCGCGGCCTGGCAGGCGCTCGGGGCCCGGGTGCTGGTGCACTCGGCCGCCGGCGCCGAGGAGCTCGCGGCGAAGTACGGGCTGGAGGTCGCCCCGACTCTCGACGGCCTGCTCGCCGCAGTGGACTTCGTCGACATCGTCACCCCGTCCGCGACGCACCAGGAGATCGCGCTGGCGGCGATCAGGGCCGGCAAGGACGTGATCTGCGAGAAGCCGCTCACCCTGCGGGCCAGCGAGGCGCATGAACTCGCCGAGGCGGCGGCCGCTGCCGGCGTACGGGTTTATCCGGCGCATGTGGTGCGGTACTTCCCGGAGTACGTCGCCGCGCACACCGCCGTGGTCGCGGGGAAGATCGGCAAGGTCGCCGTCGCGCGTTTCTTCCGTCAGGCGTCGTCACCGGCCGGTGCCGGTTGGTACCGCGAGGTCGCGCGCTCGGGCGGCGTGATCATGGATCTGATGGTGCACGACCTCGATCAGGCACGCTGGATCTGCGGCGAAGTGACCAGCGTGTACGCCGTACAGAGTCCGCCGACCGTGGACGGGATCAGCCCGGTCAACGTGGCCGCGCACGTCACGCTGACGCACGAAGGCGGCGCGATCAGCCATCTGCGGGCGACCTGGGGAGCGACCGGTACGCCGTTCAAGACCGGCTTCTCGATCGCCGGCTCGTCGGGTGTGCTCGAGTACACGTCGGACCAGGGCATCGGGTATGCCGAGAAGTTGCAGGGCGAGGGCAGCAAGGCAGATCTGCTGATCCCCTCGTCGACCTTGTACGAGAGTCCATATCTGACCCAGTTGCGGGAGCTCGCTGCTGCTCTGAAGAGCGGGATCGAGCCGCGGGTGGTTGCCGCTGACGGCGCCGCTGCTGTCTATCTGGCCGAGGCGGCGCGCGAGTCGATGGCGACTGGTCGCTCTGTCGACATGACCACCTTCGACCCGGCGGGAGTCGCCTGATGACCCTGAAGGTTGCGATCGCGTCCTTCGCGCACACGCATGCTTCGTCGTACGCGCGGCTGCTCGGCTCCTTGCCCGACATTGAGGTGCTGTCGGCTGATCCATCTGGTGCCGCTGCTCCCGATGCCGGTCCGCGAGGCGCTGCCTTTGCTGACAAGGTCGGCGTGCCGTACGTCGACTCCTATGACGAGTTGTTTGCCTGGGGCCCCGATGCGGTGGTGGTGACCTCGGAGAACGCCTTGCATCGCGGGCTGGTCGAGCGCGCGGCCGCTGCCGGCGCACACGTGCTGTGCGAGAAGCCGCTGGCGACCGAGGTGGCTGACGGCGAGGCGATGGTGGCCGCGTGCGAGGCGGCCGGGGTGATCCTGATGACGGCGTACCCGGTGCGGTTCGCGCCGTCGTACGGGCGGTTGCGGGCGTCGGTCGAGGCCGGGCGGCTGGGCGAGGTCTTCGCGGTGCTGGGGACCAACAACGGGAAGATCCCGTATGCCCAGCGGCAGTGGTTCACCGATGCGGAGCTGGCCGGTGGGGGAGCGCTGGTCGATCACACCGTGCACTGCGCCGATCTCATCGATGGGTTGACCGGTGGCGTCGAGGCTGCTCGGGTGCATGCGGTGGCCAACCACGTGCTGCACCAGGACAAGGGTGTGTCGGTGGAGACGGGCGGTCTGGTCACGATTACCTATGCGAACGGGCTGCTGGCAACCATCGACTGCTCCTGGAGCGTGCCTGACAACGGGCCGACCTGGGGTGGCGTGACGCTGCAGGTGACCGGCACGAACGGATCGGTGGAGATCGCGCCGTTCCAGTCGCATGTCGGCGGCACCGATGCGTCCGGGGAGGTCTTCCTGCCGGTCGGCGGCGATCTCGACTCGATGATGCTCGCGGAGTTCCTGACCGCAGTACGAGCATCTGGCCGACCCGTCCCCGGTACTGCGCCCGCTGTGGTCCCGCAGCCGGACGGCGCGGTCGGGCTGCGCACGCTGCGCATCGTCGACGCGGCGCGCCGGTCCGTCGCCTCGGGGCAGCCCGTTGACCTGTAGCCGCCCGAAGTACCGGTTGGCGGGGGTGGTCCGGTACCGTGCCGGGGATGTGACCGGCGGGTAGTACTACGACTTGAGGAGCTGGAGATGGGCGAGTTCGTCAACCTGACCGTGGCCGACGGGGTCGGCACGATCCGGCTGGACCGGCCGAAGATGAACGCGCTCAACGTCCAGGTGCAGGACGAGATCCACGCAGCCGCGCTGGCGGCGACCGCGGACGACGCAGTACGGGCCGTTGTCATCTATGGCGGCGAGCGGGTGTTCGCGGCCGGCGCGGACATCAAGGAGATGGCGGACATGTCGTACGCCGACATGGTCCGCCGCTCGGGTCCGCTGCAGGCCGCGCTGACCGCGGTCGCCGCGATCCCGAAGCCGACCGTTGCCGCCATCACCGGCTACGCGCTGGGTGGAGGCTGCGAGCTCGCGCTCTGCGCCGACTACCGGATCGCCGCCGACGACGCGAAGCTCGGCCAGCCCGAGATCCTGCTCGGCGTCATCCCCGGCGCCGGCGGCACCCAGCGGCTGTCCCGCCTGGTCGGGCCGTCCAAGGCCAAGGACCTGATCTACACCGGTCGCTTTGTCGACGCGGCCGAGTCGCTGCAGATCGGCCTTGTCGACAAGGTCGTTCCCGCTGCCGAGGTCTACGAGGCCGCTGTCGCCTGGGCCGGGCAGTTCTCCCGGGGCGCCGCCCTGGCGCTGCGGGCGGCGAAGGAAGCCATCGACGCCGGGCTCGGCGTCGACCTGCACACCGGGCTGGAGATCGAGCGGCAGCAGTTCGCCGCGCTCTTCGCCACCGAAGACCGCTCCATCGGAATGAAGTCGTTTGTCGAGAACGGCCCCGGCAAGGCCGAATTCAAGGGAATCTGATGACCACGTCTGCATCGAAGCCGTCCGCCACCGCCGAAGAGGTCGAGGCGGCGTGGAACGACAACAAGCTCGCCCAGGTGCTCTACCACGACTGGGAAGCCTCCACCTATGACGAGAAGTGGTCGATCTCGTACGACGAACGCTGCGTCGAGTACGCCCGCGACCGGTTCACCGACGTGGCCGGCACCGAGGGCTGGCCGTACGGCAAGTCGCTCGAGATCGGCGCCGGCACCGGCTTCTTCACGCTGAACCTGAAGCTGGCCGGCGTGCTGGCCGAGGCGCACGTCACCGACCTGTCCCCGGGCATGGTCGAGGCGGCCAAGCGCAACGCGGACACCCTCGGCTTCGCGATCGAGGGCAAGGTCGCCGACGCGGAGAAGCTGCCGTACGACGACGATACCTTCGACCTGGTGATCGGGCACGCGGTGATCCACCACATCCCGGACGTCGAGCTGGCGTTCCGAGAGATGCTGCGGGTGCTCAAGCCCGGCGGCCGCTTCGTCATCTGCGGCGAGCCGACCCGGTACGGCGACTTCGTGGCGCGCCGGCTGTCCCGGCTGACCTGGTGGGCGACCACCAACGTGACCAAGCTCCCGGCCCTGTCGAACTGGCGGCGACCGCAGTCGGAGCTCGACGAGTCGTCGCGGGCCGCTGCGCTGGAGGCCGTGGTCGATCTGCACACCTTCGACCCGGACACACTGGCCCGGATGGCCACGCGGGCGGGCGCTGTCGACGTACGGACTGTCACCGAGGAGCTGCTGGCGGCCTGGGTCGGCTGGCCGATCCGCACCTTCGAGGCGGCCGTGCCGGAGGAGAAGCTCGGCTTCGGCTGGCGGATGTTCGCCTACAAGTCGTGGCTGCAGCTGTCCAAGGTCGACAAGGTCCTGGCTCAGGTCGTGCCCGACGAGCTCTACTACAACGTGTCCATCACAGGTGTCGCCGAGTAGCGGTGTACATACTGGACGGATGCGGTTGCTGACGGCGGCGAATCTGCGCTGGGTGGTGCGCCACCGGGCGTGGACGCCGTACTACCTCAAGCGGTACTGGCGGTTCGCCTGGTTCAGGCTGCGGCACCCGCAGGTGGTCACCGAGGGATTCGTCTTCCTCGGCAAGAAGTTGGAGATCGTCGCGCGCCCCGGCCACGGCCGGCTGATCCTGGGCAAGTGGGTGCACCTCGGCGACGAGACCCGCCTGCGCGCCCACGAAGGCACCCTCCGGATCGGCGACAAGGTGGTTTTCGCCCGCGACGTCACGGTGAACTGCTACCTGGACATCGAGATCGGCGCCTCCACCCTGATCGCCGACACGACGTACATCTGCGACTTCGACCACAAGACCGAGGACCTCGACCTCCCGATCAAGGACCAGGGCCTGGTCAAGTCCCCGGTCCGGATCGGCCCCGACTGCTGGCTGGCCACCAAGGTCACCATCACCCGCGGCACCGACATCGGCCGCGGCGTGGTGATCGGCGCCAACAGCGTTGCCCGAGGCAACATCCCCCCGTACTCCGTGGCCGTCGGCATCCCCGCGGTGGTGGTCCGCAACCGCGTCGACCGCTACAACGCCGACGAGGAACGCCGCAGCTACCTGGCGGAGTTGGCAGCAAGCAACGAGGCAACCACCGCCCGCCTCAAAGCCGGCCAGCCACCCGCGCCAGCCCCAGCCCCAGCGGCAGCCGCAGCCGCAGCCGCAGCCCTCACCCACCCTGACGCGCTGCTTACTGGCACTTCTGCGGCGCAGCGCACGTCAACCACCGCGGCGCTCCCCGCCGCCATCGAGCAAACCCCGCCCACCACAACCTCGTCTTTTTCACCACAAGAAACAGCAACAACCGCTTCGGCGGGTAACACCACGGGAACAACTGGTGATAAAGCAGATGTCACCAGAGGGTTCTCAAGTTACTCACCAGTCGGGCACTATGTCCCCGAAGCCGTCGAAGAGGAGACGCAGCGTGGCTGACCAGACCGGCGCGGCCCGGTCCATGCTGGACCAGGCGGCCGCCGACGGCTCCATTACCGACGCCCGGCACCGGACGGTCGATCCGGTCCCGATCGTGGTGGCGGATGTGACGGACGGTGCGGATCTGGCTACGTTGGACACGACGGACGGAGTACCGCCCGCGCCGATCTGGAGGGTGCGACGCAAGTTGTCGCCCCGCCCGGTCCCGGGCAACCGACGCAGGAAACCGCCGGCGCAGGCACCGGCGACGGACGAGGAACCGACCCTGGCTGAGGAGATGGACGACGTGGGTACTCAACCCGACAAGGCGGCCGAGACCGCCGATGCGGAGAAGGCGGTGACACCGCAGGACGTGAAGGCTGAGGAGACTTCGACGCCCGAGGCGAGCACCGGCGCCCGCAGTACGACGGCAACCGCGACCAAGCCAGCCAAGCCCAAGACCGCGGCCGAGATCGTCGCCGAGCAGAAGGCCCGCGAGAAGGCGGCGGCCGAGGCGAAGCAGGACGAGACCGCGGTGACCAAGCCGGTCGCCCGCCAGCCCGCCGCGCCCAGCGCCGCGGCCAAGGCCGGCGCGACCGCCCCGAAGCAGCCGGTGGCCAAGCCGGCCACTTCCGCTGCGACCAAGAAGACGGCTTCGTCCTCGGGCACAGAGAAGGGCAAGGCCGCGCTGTCCGCGGTCGGGTCCGGCGTCAAGCGCTTCCGCAACCTGGCGGCCTCGCTGATCTGGCTGGTTGCCGTCATCGCCGCCGCACTGCTTGCCCTCGGCGCGCTCTTCACGGCGCTCGACCAGGCGAACCAGAGCAACGAGATCGTCAAGTGGGTGCTGGAGCGCGGGCACGACCTGGTGGGCCCGTTCAAGGACCTGTTCCGGCTGGAGACGGCGAAGAACACCCTGCTGGTCAACTGGGGGATCGCGGCCCTGGTCTACCTGATCATCGGCAAGATCGCGGAGCGGTTCATCCGCCCGTAGCTTTCCGGGGTACTACGTGAGCCGGGCGACGACGACGAGGTCGAGACTGTCCTCCAGATCGCCCGCCCGGATCACGAAGTCCTCATGCCGGGTCTCGGTCACCAGCTCGACCAGTTCCGGCGACCACTCCGCGTGATCCGACGCCAGTTGCGCGTCCACGCAGGAGCCGTTGGCCTGCTCCCAGGCGGTCAGCTTCTCGCCGTGCCAGAGCCCGAGTGTCTCGACGATCTCGAGGTCGGCCGCGACCAGTTCGGTGAACTCCGGGCCGGTGAGTTCCTTCGTGTGGTACCAGTTGCCGCTCGGGAAGGTCAGCCGGTTGGGCGTGGACAGCACGACGGTCGCGCCCGGCCGGACGATCCGGGCACACTCCGCGACGAACCGCGGCTGCTCCCACAGGTGCTCGATCGTCTGCAGCGAGACGAGCAGCCCGAAGCTGTCGTCGGCGAACCCGGTCTGGACGAGATTCCCCTGCACCAGACTGACCTGTGGATAAGCCTTCGCCACGTGCCGAAGCGTCGTACCTTCATAGTCGAGGCCGAAGACCTGCCGAGCCCCGGCCCGGTGCAACAGGTCCGCGCCGTACCCCTCGCCGCAGCCGGCGTCGAGGACGCGGCCGGTCTCGGAATCGAGCCAATTCGCCGTGATCCAGCGATAGGCAGCCTCGTGGCGTGCGAACCAGTAGTTCTCATGCCAGATCCCGGGGGCTGTTCTCTCACCGGTCAGCGGTAACGTCTCGGTCACCCGGTCAGACTAGGTGTTGCGGTGGGTACGTGCTGTTCGTGCCCGCGCGACTGTGATGGGACTCGCACGCGTCTTATGTTTCTCGCGAGTAACATCCGTGGCAGGCTGGGAGAGACCGTTAACCAGAAGGGGTCCCACACGCTATGAAGATCGTCGTCTGCGCGAAGTTCGTGCCGGATGCCACGGCTGACCGCCGGTTCCGCTCCGAGGACAACACGGTGGATCGCGCCGGGGTCGACGGGTTGCTGTCCGAACTGGACGAGTACGCCGTCGAGACCGCGCTCACCGTGAAGGAATCCGGCGACGGTGAGGTGACCATCCTCACGGTCGGGCCGGAGCAAGCCGCCGACGCCATCAAGAAGGGCCTGCAGATGGGCGCCGACGCCGGTGTCCACGTGAACGACGACGGGATCCACGGCTCCGACTCCGTGGCGACCTCGCTGATCCTGGCCAAGGCGCTGAGCAAGCTCGAGGCCGACCTGATCGTGTTCGGGATGGCCTCCACCGACGGCTCGATGGGCGTCGTGCCCGCGATGGTGTCGGAGCGGCTCGGCCTGCCGGGCGTCACGCTGGGCTCCTCGGTCACCGTCGACGGCAACACCGTCACCATCCGCCGCGACGGTGACACCGCTAGCGACACCATCGAAGGCACGCTGCCGCTGGTGCTGTCGGTGTCGGACCAGGCCAACGAGCCGCGGTACCCGTCGTTCAAGGGCATCATGGCCGCGAAGAAGAAGCCGGTCGAGACCTGGTCGCTGGCCGACCTGGAGATCTCGCCCGACCAGGTCGGTGCCGCGTCGGCCTGGACCGAGGTCACCCAGGTGACCGAGCGTCCGGCCCGTACCGCCGGCACGATCGTCACCGACGAGGACGGCAGCGGTGCTGCCCAGCTCGTCGAGTTCCTGTCCACCAACAAGTTCCTCTGAGGGGCGAGCAAACTCATGGCTAACGTTCTCGTTCTCGTCGACCACACCGGTGGCAAGGTCCGCAAGACGACCGCGGAGCTCCTCACCATCGCGCGCCGCCTCGGCGAGCCCGTCGCCGTCTACATCGGCGACGGCGTCCAGGACGCACTGCCCGCACTCGGGCAGTACGGCGCGACCAAGGTGATCGCACTGACCGACCCCGAGCTCACGCAGTACCTGGTGGCCCCCAAGGCCGAGGCGCTGGCGCAGGTCGCGGCCAAGATCGAGCCCAGCGCGATCCTGATCTCGTCGAACGCCGAGGGCAAGGAGATCGCCGCCCGGCTGGCCGTCAAGCTCGACTCCGGCCTGATCACCGACGCCGTCGACGTCCAGGAAGGCCCGGTCACCACCCAGTCGGTGTTCGCCGGCAACTTCTCGGTCCAGGCCAAGGTCACCCACGGCACCCCGATCATCACCGTCAAGCCGAATGCCGCGACCCCCGAGGCCGCGGAGACGTCGCCGGAGGTGGAGGAGTTCGACGTGACGATCTCCGACGGCGCCAAGACCGCCAAGATCACCGACTCCAAGCCCCGCGAGGCCACCGGCCGCCCGGAGCTCACCGAGGCTGCGATCATCGTCTCCGGCGGCCGCGGCACCGGCGGCGACTTCGCCCCGATCGAAGCCTTCGCCGACTCCCTCGGCGCAGCAGTAGGCGCCTCCCGCGCCGCCGTCGACTCAGGCTGGTACCCGCACGCCTACCAGGTAGGCCAAACCGGCAAGACCGTCTCCCCGCAGCTCTACATCGCGGCAGGCATCTCCGGCGCCATCCAGCACCGAGCCGGCATGCAGACCTCCAAGACGATCATCGCGATCAACAAGGACGAAGAAGCCCCGATCTTCGAGCTCGTCGACTTCGGCGTGGTCGGCGACCTGCACAAGGTCCTGCCGACCAGCACGGAAGAAGTAACCAAGCGCAAGTCGTAGTTCACCTGCACTACCTCGCGTTGCTTAGCACCATCCGGCCCGGCCTGCTCCTATGAGTAGGTCGGGTCGGCCATTTCCCACAGCCGCAGTTCTACATCTGCGCTCCACCCGTCCATGTACTGTGCCCATGCACCCGGGCCTGTACTCCGGACCTGCACACACGCCGGTACTGCGTACTTGCCTTCCGCACCTACACCCGTGACCTCGGCAATTGAATCTGCGCTTGTACTGCGAAGCTGCACCAGCTCCGGTACTCCGGGCCTGCACCCCGTGCCAGTAGTCCGGGTCTGTACCCCGCGTTAGTACTACGGACCTGCACCTGTGCCGGTACTGCGGCCTTTACCTGCGTCAGTACTGCGAGCTTGGTCATGCAGACACAGGTAGCCAGCCAGCCAGCCAGCTAAGCCCGGTCGGAGCCGGCGGCCGGGCGACGGGCTGGGGTGACCACCCGCAGCTGAAGCATCGCGGCGAAGCGCGCTTCCGGGTCGTCCAGGTCCAGCGCGCCTACCTCGGCGAGGCGGCGGAGGCGGTAGCGGAAGGTGTTGGGGTGCACGTACACAGCGGCCGCGGCGGCGATGACGTCGCCGAAGGCGTCCAGCCAGGCTCGGAGGGTTTCGACGAGGTTGGAATTGTGTTCGTGGTCGTAGGCGATCAGGCGGGCGATCGGGCCGGTGGGTTGGTCGCCGCGGGCTTCGATCAGGTCTCGGAGTTCGAGGAGGAGGGATTCGACGTGGACGTCGGCGAGGCGGGCGATGCGTTGGGTGCCGCGGTTGGTTCGGAGTACTCGGAGGGCTCGGTCGGCGCCGGCTCGGGCGTGGGGGAGCCGGGCGGTTTCCAGTACTACGGGACCGACGCCGATCGTCGCGGTGACGCGATCGCCGATGCGGTCGAGGAAGTCCTTCGCGATCCGTACTGCGCTCTCCTCGCCGTCGGAGGAGCGGTCGGGTCGCACCGGGATCAGGCCGTAGGCGACGTCGCCGACCAAGGCGGCGGCTGAGCGTGGGTGGACGGCGCCGAGGTGCATGGCGAAGGCGTCGGCGAGGCGCTGGCGTTCGGTGGCTAGGCCGGCCTCGCCGGTTAGAGAGTCGGAGACTGGGACAGCTAGTGCGAGTACTACGACTGGCTGGTCGGCTAGGCCGAGGCGGTCGAGTGCGTCGCGGGCTCCGGCGCCGCCTTCGAGCGCAGTACTGACCAGGTCGGCGCGGAGGCGGCGTTCGACGTCTGCGCCGGCCCGGATGCGAAGCATGTGCAGGGCAACGAGTTTGGCGGCGTCGCAGAGGGCCTGGGTGCGTTCCTCGCTGAGTGGGTCGCGGACCGCGGCCCAGATCGAGCCGAGGATCTCGTCGCCCGCGCGGACCGCGACCGCGACGCGGGGAAGGGTGAACTCCTTCGAGGTGATCGGCAGTGGCGGGATGTGGACCGGCCGGTCGCTGCGATACAGATCGCGGAACACACCGCGCTCATGCAGCAAACGGGAGTAGCGCTCCGGCACCTGACGGCCGAGGACGGTCTCGACGCGGGCGATGTCGGCTTCGTCCTGCCGGCCGGAGAAGGCGAGTACGCGGGAGCTGCGGTCCTCGATCGTGATGGGTGCATCGAGCAGGGCGGCGGCCGCGTTGGCCAGGGCGAAGAGGTCGCCGGAGGGCATGCCGCCAAGGGTTTCGGGCTCCGCGACTCCTACGTCTCCCTCGGCGAGGAGAGAGCGGAGCAGTACTGCGAGTTGGTCCCACGACGCGCCTCGGGTCAGGCCGAGCAGGGCCACGCCGGACTCGGCCACCGCCTCGGTGATCGCCGGGTCGGGAGCGATCGGGGAGCGGACGACCAGGCCGGCGGCTTGCTGGCGGCCGAGGTCACGCAGTACCCAGGCGATCAGTGTGGGTTCCTGGAGGCCGACGCCCAGGACGAGCGCGTGCCGGGGGAGCACCGGCTCGTCGAGGGGGTCATGGGTGACGACGCCGCCGAGCTCCAGCGGCTGGTCGGGGTCGCCGTGGACGAGTTCGAGCAGGGTGGCGCCCAGGTCGTCCAGCACGCGGCCGAGGCTGGCGCGGGGTCGATTCGTCACGGAAGGCAGCACCTTTCCGACGCTAGAAGCCGGGTTCCCAGCCTAGTTCGTCCAAACGCACAGGATCATCCTCCGAATTCGTCCAGTCCGACAAGCAGGATCGAGTGCGAGCAGAGTGACAGGCAGTAGTGGTCAATCGGAGTGAGTGGCCAGCGGGCTCAGGCGGAGAGCTCCTGGTCGGAGGCGACTACTGCCTGTCGCTGTGTTCGGCCGCTACAGCGGGATCCATTCGGTGGAGGTGGTGACGGCGGCCAGCTGATCGGGCAGAGGCTCGACGCCGATGCCTGGACCGGTGGGGACCGGCAGGTGGCCGTCGTCCAGTGTGAAGGGGGCGGTGATGTCGGTTGCGTAGTACCGGCTCGAGCCGGAGGTGTCGCCGGGGAGGGTGAAGCCGGGCAGGGCCGCGAGGGCGACGTTGGCGGCTCGGCCGAGACCGGTCTCGAGCATGCCGCCGCACCAGACGGGGATGCCGTGCGCGACGCAGACGTCGTGGATCCGGACCGACTCCAGATAGCCGCCGACCCGGCCGGGTTTCACATTGACGATCGAGCACGCGCCCAGGGAGATCGCAGCGGCGGCGGCGCGGGCCGAGGTGATCGACTCGTCCAGGCAGATCGGAGTCTTGAGCTGCCGAGCCAGCTCCGCGTGGCCGAGCACGTCCTCCTCGTCCAGCGGTTGCTCGATCAGCAGCAGGTCGAACGGGTCGAGCCGGGCGAGGTGCCGCGCGTCCGACACCGAGTACGCCGTATTGGCGTCGACCTGCAGCAGCACATCGCCGAAGCGCTCCCGCACCGCCGCCACCGGTTCGATATCCCAACCCGGCTGGATCTTCAGCTTGATCCGCAGATAGCCCTCGGCGAGATAGCCGTCGACCGCGTCCAGCAGTTCGCCGATCGAGTCCATGATGCCGACCGAGACGCCACACGGAACCCGGTCGTGCACAGCCCCGAGCTCGCGCGCCAACGGCCGCCCCTCGGCTCGCAGTTCGGCATCCAATAATGCGGTCTCCAACGCCGCCTTCGCCATCCGATGCCCATGGAACTTGGCGAGCACCGGGGCGACCTTCACGGCCGAGAGCTGGTCCGCCGCAGCCAACGCGGGGACGAAGAATCGCCGCAGTACGTCGACCGCTCCGTCGACGTACTCCGATGAGTAGAGCGGGCCGCTCATCGCGACGCACTCGCCCCAGCCCTCTGCCTCGCTGCTGACGACGCGGACCAGCAGGGCGTCCCGGGTCGTCTCGGTTCCGAACGAGGTCCGGAACGGCGACACCAACGGCAGCGAGATCCGCCGCAGCTCGACTCCGGTCAGCTTCATCACAGCAGTCCTCTCCTCTGGTCGCCAGAGCCTGATTGGTCGAGCACGTACCAGCCGGATTTGTCGAAGCCGGTCACCCGGGCGCCGTCCGCCAGCAAGCCGCCCAGTACTTCGCGCAGGGCGAGTCGCCACTCCTTGGCAGCCGCCGGGTCGGCACCGCGCAGACCCTCCACGTCAGGCGGCACACCAACAAGCACCAGCCCATTGCCAGCTGCCGAGCCACGCACTGGCCACCCGTCCTCGCCACACGCCAGCGCAACAGTTGCCTGCGGCAACTGTCGCGCCGGCGTGGCGGAGGCGGAGCCGCCAACCCAGGCGGTCGGCCGCTGAGCGGCTGCAGCGACCTCCGGCGCGTCCAACTGCCAGCGGACCAGCAGCCGGTCCGAATCATCGCCAGTGTTGATCCCGTCCTGCATCAGCCCATAGAAGTTGGTCAGGTACTCCGTCGGCACCGCGGCCAGCTTCGTCACGTTGAAATACGCGTTGCGGCGGATCAGCGGGTCGAAGGTCCACGAGATCGCCGTGACCCCGCGTTCCAGCGCCCACGCGCGTTGGTGCAGCTTGAGCGCGAACCCGACGCTCCGGCCTTGCGCAGCAGAAGAGACACCCGCCACGTGGCTGTGCATCGCCACCTCGGCGGGCGCGGCGAAGAAGCCCATACAGGCACCGACCAACTGGTCCCCGTCGTACGCGCCGGCGACATAGTTGCCCGCTTTCGTCAGAGCACGCAGCAGCTCAGTAGTCACCGGCGGGTTCTTCGGGTCAGGCCGCCAGATCGCGTTGTACAACCGGTAGACCTCGTCGAGTTCCGACAACTCCCGAAGCTCCCGGATCTGTACGCCGGCCGCCACCGCCGCCATCAAACCGTCCTGAGCGGCCGAAGTACCGAAGGCGATGCTCATGGTCTGTCCAGCAGATCGGCGATCAGCGCGGCCAGCAAAGCGGTTCGCGGCGCGATCTCCGCCACCACGACATGCTCGTCGTCAGCGTGAGCACCGCCACCGACGGCACCCAAGCCGTCCAGGGTCGGAGTACCGACGCCTGCGGTGAAGTTCCCGTCCGAGCCACCTCCGACCGAGATCTCACGCAACGGCGCGAGCCCCAGCGAAGCAGCCAGCACACCAGCCCGCGCATACAGATCCTCGGACATCTTCCGCTCCAACGGCGGCCGGTTCGGCCCACCGAGAATCTCCAGCGAAGCCTCGGCGAGCACCGGCCGCAGAGCCCTCATCGCGTCATCCACCCGAAGCTGCTCCGCGACCGACCGAGCCCGCGCGTCCACCAAGAAACTCGCCGCGGCCGGCACAGTGTTCCGCGTCGTACCGGAGGTCAGGGCAGTAGGCGTGACACTCGTCCCGACAGAGGCATCACCCAACTGGCTGACCGCGAGGATCTGGTGCGCGGCCTCGATGCTGGCGTTCACCCCGAGCTCAGGCTCGAGCCCAGCATGCGAAGCGCGTCCGACGATCCGTACTTCGTAGTTGGACACCCCCTTGCGCTCGAGCTTCAACGCACCTTCCGCAGACGCCTCCAACACCAGCGCCGCCGAACACCCCACAGCCTCCTCCTCGATCAGCGCCCGAGACGACGGCGACCCCAGCTCCTCATCACCGGTCACCAGCACCGCGACCCCCGCAGCAGAAGGCAGCGCAGCCAGAGCGTGGAAGGCCATCACCAGCCCGGTCTTCATGTCGAAGCACCCAGGCCCCCGCAGTACGCCGTCCTCGATCACGAACGGATGGGTGGCCAACGAGCCGATCGGCCAGACCGTGTCGTGATGCCCGACCACCAGCACCCGCGACGGCCCGTCGCCGAGCCGCCAGCGCAGATGCGTCCGCCCATCGATCACCACGTACTCCGGTGCGCGGCCGAGCCGCTCCGTCCCGACCGCGGCAACCACGTCGGCGCTGGCCGCCACTGCGGCGAGATCCGACGACGGCGACTCGCACGTCACCAGCGTCTCCAGATCGGCCAGCATCAGCGGCAGCGAAGCCGTCAGTTGCGAGATCAGCGCAGTCATCAGCTCACCTTCGGCGTGGCTCGGACCCCACAGTGCAGGTATTTCTCACCCGTGGGCAGCGAGTAGAACGTCAGTGGGATCAACGTCTGCACCCCCGGCGGCTGCATGACGAAGAGGTCGCCGGTCGCGTCGACCGGAGTCATGCTCCACTCCTGCGACTCCTCCGGCATCAGCGCGGCCAGCGGCCCGGTCACCGTCGTTCGCAGTACGGCCTGGCCATCGCGGAGGAAGACCTCCTGGAGAGTGGCCGCCCGCTCGTACCGACCAACATGCTTGCCCAAATCAACAGCAGGCGGCTCGGCCGGCGCGGTCAGCTGCGAAGGCATCGTGACGTCGGCCAACTCGCTGAAGATCTCGCGGTAAAGCTCCTCGTACAGATCACGCGTGTTGCCGCCGTTGGTCAACAGCGTCACCGCCAGCCCCTCGGAAGGCAGCACCCGCAGGAAGGCCGCCTGGCCGATCGTGTTGCCGTCGTGCCCGATCAGCCGCTCGCCGTTCCAGTCGAACCGGATCCAGCCGAGCCCCCACGAGTCGCCGAGGGAGTACTTGTCCGGCAGCTCCACGTGCTTCTCCGCCATCAACTTCACGGTCGCCTCGCGCAGCACCTGGGTGCCATCAGGCGCCGCTCCGCCGTTCAGATGCAGGCGAGCGAAAGCCAGCGCGTCAGCGGCCGTCGACACGATCAACCCTGCCGGGCCGAGCGACCGCGGCAAGCCCCAAACGGCCGCCTTGGCCAGCTCGTCGCCAGTACCGACATGCCCGACCGCGGCACGGTGCAGCAGCGCCTCCTCCGGCAATGTGACCGTGTGCTCCAACTCGAGCGGCACGATCAGCCGCTCGCGCAGCGCCTCGTCCCAGGTCTTGCCGGTGAGCTTCTCGATCACCCGGCCGATCAGCGAGTAGCCGGAGTTGCAGTACGACCAGGTGACTCCGAGCGGATGGTTCTGCCCGACCTCGGCCAGCCCGTCGACGTATTTCTCCAGGCAGTCGTCACCCCGCCCGGTGTCGGTGAAGACGTCGCCGTCGATCCCGCTGGTGTGGGTGAGCAGGTGCCGCATCGTCACCTGCTTGGCGACATCGGGATCACCCAGCCGCAGCTCCGGCAGCACCTCGATCAGCGGCTTGTCGAGGTCGAGCAGCCCCTCGTCGACCAGTTGCATCGCCAGCGTTGCGGTCCAGACCTTCGACATCGAACCGATCTGGAAGAGCGAGTCGGTGGTCACCTCGACACCGCTCTCCTTGAGCAGTACGCCGGTCGCCGCCTCCACCAGTTCGTCGTCGACACCGTCCCGCACACGCAGGATGCCCAGCGTCGCCCCCGGTACGCCGTGCTTGGCCGCGAGCGTGGTGAGCCTGCGCTGCCAGTGCGCCGCGTCGATCCGGGCCCGGCGCGGGCCGGCCGCGTCACCGGCGTACTGCTCGACCCAGTCGAGGATGCGCCGGTTGAAGTCGAGGCGGTGCGACGGCCTGCCCTCGACGATGAACAGGTGACTGGCCTCCGGGTAGAGCACCAGTTGCGTCGGCACCCCCTGCTCGCGCAGCGCGGTGTGCCACTGCTGGGCCTGGCCGACCGGGCAGCGGACATCCGCGTCGCCGTGCAGGACGAGGGTCGGGGTGGTGACCTTGTCGACCTGGCTGAACGGCGACATGGCACTGAAGTCGCCAGGCCCGTTCAGCTCGTAGGCGGTCAGGAAGTGCCCGCTGTCCGAAGTACCGGCCATGCTGGTCAGGTCGCTGACCACGCCACCGGTGACGGCCGCGGCGAACCGGTTGTCGCGGCTGGTCAGGTAGCAGGTCATGAAGCCGCCGTAGCTGTAGCCCGCGACGGCGAGCCGCTTCGGATCGGCGATGCCCTCGGCAACCAGTTGGTCGAGCGGCTCGAGGAAGTCCTTCGCGTCCGCCGTACCCCAGCCACCGAGCGCCGCGTTGAAGAACTTCTCGCCGTAGCCGTCGCTGCCGCGCGGGTTCATCAGCAGCACGATCCAGCCGCGGGCGGCAAGCTCCTGGTGGTAGAAGTGCACCTCGTCGGCCACCGCGTTCCAGGCGTTGTGCGGGCCGCCGTGGACATCCAGCAGCAGCGGCCCCGGCCCGGTCGCCGACGGATCGCGGATCACGTACCCCGGCACCACAGTCCCGTCGGAGATGGTGAACTCGCGCTCCTCCCGCGGGAACAGCTCCACCTCGTCCAGGCTCTCGCCGTACGTCGTGAGCGGGGTGGCCACGCCGGTCGCCAGGTCCAGCGTGGCGATCTCCCCGTACGACGTCTGCGTGGTCAGCACGAGTGCCACGGCGTCACCGGCGACCGTGAGGCCGGAGACGTTCTGCCCCGGCTCGCCGAGCACCTTCTTCGGTGCGCCACCGGCGACGGGTACGGAGTACAGGTGACTGCAGCCGCGGTCGCGAGCGGCGAAGAGGACCGTGCTGCCGCCATCGACCAATGCAGGAAGGGCTCCCGGGTACGCCGATCCGCCGGGCATCACGTTGCGATCGAGAGGCTTGGCCAAGTTCAGCACGTCGCCATTACCCAGCCAGAGACGCAGCAAGCCGGCATGTCCCACCGGACCGGTCGGGTTGCCAACGGTCAGCAGTGCCTCGCTGTCAGCCGTCCACAGCATCGGACCAGCCAGCCCCTCAGCCAGTCCAGCTAGTTGGGGCTTGGCCTTCGGGTCGGTCGCATCGAGCACGTACGCCGGTGCTGCCGGCTTGAGGTCGGCGTCAGCCGCAGTAGCAGCTGCAAAGGCAAGCTTGGTGCCGTCTGGTGACCAGGCAGGGTCACCCGCGTGCCAGTCGCCCTCAGTGGCCTGCCGACACTCCTGCGAGCCAACCTCCAGCAGGTGAACGTGGTTGCGCAGTGTGCGCAGCCAGCCCGCGCCATCGGACTGGTAGTCGAGCCGCTCGGTGACGATCGGCTCGTGCCCCTCGGAGTCACCAGCGAGGTCTACTGGCGCGCTGAAGGCGATGCGGCGCCCGTCAGGACTCCACCGCGGCGTACCAGCGCCTAGCTTCAGGGTGGTCAGCTGCTCCGGCTCACCCCCACCGATCGGAAGCACCCACAGCTGGGCCGGCCCGTCCTTGGCGCGCAGGAACGCCAACCGGGTCCCATCGGGCGACCACACGGGGGAGGTGTCGGCGTCGCCGCGAGTGAGTCGCTGCGGCTCGCCACCGGACACCGGCACCCGCCACAGGCTCCGCAGGGTGCGGTCGCCGTCCAGGTCCATGGTCCGCAGGACGTACGCGATCTGGGTGCCGTCCGGCGACAGCGCGGGCTGCTCCGGGACGGCGAGCTCGGTCAGGTCATCGATGCGCAGACGTCGGGTCACGGCGGAGATCCTCCTTGAGTGGGTCATTGGCTGCGCCGGGGTACGGCGGCGAGAAGTTCCTGGGTGTAGGTGTGTTGCGGGTCGCCGAGGATCTGCTCGGCCGGCCCGAACTCGACGATCCGCCCGAGGTACATCACGGCGATCAGGTCGCTCATGTACCGGACGACCGCCAGGTTGTGCGAGATGAACAGCATCGAGAGTTGGAGCTCGCGTTGCAGTGAACGGACCAGGTTGAGCACCGAGCCCTGGATCGAGACGTCGAGGGCCGAGGTGATCTCGTCGGCGATGATCACGTCGGGCCGGCCCGCCAGCGCTCGTGCGATCGCGACCCGCTGCCGCTGCCCGCCGGACAACGCGCCGGGGTACGAACGCGCTCGCTCGGCCTCGAGCCCGACGAGACCGAGCAGCCGGACGACCTCCTCAGCCCTGTTGCCGGGGAAGCCGGACAACGCTTCCGCGATCGTGCTGCCGATCGTCATGCGTGGATCGAGTGATGAATAAGGGTCTTGGAACACCATTTGCAAGGGCCGCCTCTGCCCGGTCCGGTACTTCAGCGGCTTGCCGTTCAGCAGGATCTGCCCGGCGGACGGCTCGGTCAGCCCGACCGCGGCCCGGGCCAGCGTCGACTTGCCCGACCCCGATTCGCCGACCAGTCCGACCACCTGGCCGGAGGGCACCGTCAGGTCGACCGTGTCGACCGCGGTCATCGCGTGCCGGCCCACGCCGTACCGGACCGTCACCTGATCGAAGCGCAGTTCGCTCATGCCCGTCCCGTCCGAATCGACTCGTGGCCCAGATACCGAGCTTGCCAGGCCGGTGCGCCCTGTGGGTTCCAGCAGGCCACCTCGTGCGCCGGCCCATGGCTGGTCAGCGTCGGATCATCCGTCTTGCACCGGTCCTCCGCGAACTCGCAGCGGGCCGCGAAAGCACACCCCGCGGGGAACTGCGACGGATCCACCGGCCGCCCCGGGATCACAGCCAACGGCTCCTCCAGCGGCGTCTCCAGATCCGGTACTGCGGCCAGCAACGCCCGCGTGTAGGGATGACGCGCCCCGCTCGCGAGCTCGTCCGCCGGCAGGTCCTCCACGATGCGTCCGGCGTACATCACCAGGACGCGATCGCAGACCTGCGCGACCACGGTGATGTCGTGGCTGATCAACAGCACGGCGACCTCGTCCTCGGTCCGGATCGCCTCCAGCAGGTTCAGCACCTGCTGTTGCACCGTGACGTCGAGCGCGGTGGTCGGCTCATCGGCGACGATCAGCGCCGGCGAGCCCATCAGCCCCATGCCGATCATCGCCCGCTGACGCATCCCGCCCGAGAACTCATGCGGGTACTGCCGCGCCCGCCGCTCAGGCGTGGGGATCCGGACCGCCCGCAACCGGTCGACCGCCCGGGCCATCGCCTGGCGCCGCGACATCCCCTGGTGCTCGCGAGCGCCTTCGGCAAGCTGGACGCCGATCCGCTTCGTCGGGTTGAACGAGGTCATCGGGTCCTGGAAGACCATCGCGAACGACGTACCAAGCAGGCGTCGCCGCGCGTCCGCAGTACTGCGGCTTGGGACTCGTCCGAGCAGCGGTGCACCGAGGAAGGACAGTTCGGAGGCGTGCACCTGGCCGGGCGATTCGATCAACTGGGCAACGGCGAGTGCGGTCAGGCTCTTGCCGGAGCCCGATTCGCCGACCACGCCGACGATCTCGCCCTTGTGGATGGTGAAGCTGATCCCGCGGACGGGCGTGACCGGGCCGGGGAAGGTGACTCGCAGCTCTCTGACGACCAGCACCGCATCGTCGTCGACAGGTGCTGCCGGCATCGTTTCGGGCTGCGGCACGACTCGCGCGCCTTTGAGAACCGGTACGCCGAACCCCTTCGCCACGGCTTCACCGAAGAGGTTGAAGGCCAGTCCGGCGATCACCACGGCGACACCGGGCGCGAGTGCCGCAGCGGGATGCACGTAGATGCTGTTCAGGCTCTCGCCCATCAACCGCCCCCAGTCGTACGCCGGTGGCTGCACGCCCAGGCCGAGGAACGACAAGCCGGCAAAAGCCAGTAGCGCGCCGCCGGCGCCGATCGTCGCGTTCACCACGAGCGGTTCGGCGATGTTGGGCAGCACGTGCCGCAGCAGGATCCGGAACCGGCCGACCCCGGCGATCCGCGCGGCGGCGACGAAGTCTCGCTCCGAGATCCCGGCCACCAGCGTCTGCGCCAGCCGCGCGAACGACGGCGCGCCGGCGAAGCCGATCGCCAGCACCGCGCCCTTCGCGCCCACTCCGAAGATGACCGCGAAGAAGAGGGCGAGCAGCAGGCCGGGGAACGCGACGGCGATGTTCACCACCGAGGTCGTCAACCGGCCGGCCCTGCGGCCGAGCAACATCGGCGCGCATCCCAAGGCGAGTCCGGTGAACACCGCGATCGAGGTCGCGATCAGGGCCAGCAGGATCGATGAACGAGAGGCGACGAGCACTCGGTAGAAGATGTCGCGGCCGAGGTTGTCGGTGCCGAGCAGGTGCTGTGCGGTCGAGCCTTCGAGCAGGTGCTCGGTGTCGATCGCGTTGGCCTGATCGGACCAGAGGACGGGCGCAAGGACAGCAAGCAGCAGTATGGCGAACAGGAGGACACCCGCGCCGGCGCCGACCGGCGTACGGAGTACTGCGTGCCAGCGGGCCCGCATCAGTTGTCCCTGATCGTGGAGCGCGGGTCCAGCAGGGCGAGGATCACGTCGACGGCCAGGTTCACCAGCAGGACGCCCGCGCCGTACACGAGCACTACGCCCTGCACCAGCGGGTAGTCCTTGGCCAGGATCGAGGAGACGATCGTGCTGCCGAGCCCTGGCCAGCCGAAGACGTTCTCGACCAGCACGGTCCCGGCGACCATGCCACCAAGCAGCAGACCGCCCAGGGTGATCGTGGCCGTCACTGCGTTCGGCAGCGCGTGACGGAGGTATATAGCCGCTGCAGGGAGGCGCTTGGCTCGGGCAGTGCGCAGGTAGTCGGTCTGCAGTACTGCGAGCAGTTCGACCCGGCAGATGCGTGCCAGTACTGCTGCTGGGCCGAGAGCCAGCGAGGTCATCGGCAGCACGTACGACGAGACAGCGCCGCGCCCTGCGACCGGGAACCACTGGAGCTTCACTGCGAAGACGTAGACGAGCCCCACTGCCAGCAGGAACTCCGGGATCGCCGCCAGGATGATCGAGGACGAGGTGAAGGTCAGTTCGGTGCGCGGCCGACGGCCGGCCCGGGTGAGGACACCCAGGACCAGGCCGACCGGCAGTGCGATCAGTACCGCCAGCACGAAGGCGCCGACGGCCAGCTGGAGTGTGGCGGGCAGGCGATCCCGGATCACGTCGGACACCGGGAGGCCGGTGGTGATCGACGTACCGAGGTTGCCGGTGATCAGGTTCTGCAGGAAGTGCAGGTACTGCACCCACAGCGGGTCGTTGAGGCCCAGCGACTCGCGTTGGGCGTCGACGACGCTCTGGGCCGCCACCGGTCCGAGTGCTCCTCGGACCGGGTCACCCGGGATCAGGTGGATCATCAGGAAGGCAGCGCTGACCAGCACCAGCACAGAGCCGACCAGCCGCGCGAACCGGCGAGCCGCGAACCGCACCCACGGGTGGGTGGTGAACCCCGCCGGAGGGCTGATCGTCGCGGTCATCTGCTCACCCCAGCATCCGGATGGAGGCCGGCGAGACGCCGTCGCTCAGCTCGAAGGTCGCGCCCTTGGCGAAGACCGGCACGGTCGAGTTCGCGAACGGCACCACGTTGACCTGCTTGAGCAGCGCCCGCTCGCCGGCCGCCCAGTCGTCGCAGCCGTCCGCTCCGGCGATTGCCGCCGCCTTCTTGATCGCGGCGTCGTACTCGGGGTTCTTGATCGAGGAGAAGTTGCTGCCGTTGGGCGGGCCGGTCCCGGACAGGAAGCTGACCAACTGGCTGGGCAGGCTCACCGTCAGCGGGATCAGGCCGGCGTGCCAGGTGCCTTGGCCCGCGAGGATCACGGTGCTGACCTCGGCGGTGGAGACGGCCTTGAGCGACACCTCTACGCCCAGCTCGGTCCAGGCCTTCTGCAGCAGCTCTCCGGCGGACTGCATCGTCGGGCCGAGGGTGGTCGGGTAGTAGAAGACGAGGGAGAGCTTGGCGCCACCCTTCTCCCGGATTCCACCTGCACCGGCCTTCCAGCCCGCTGCGTCGAGACCTGCCTTGGCTGCCGCCAGGTCATGGCCAGGCAGGTTGCCGGTGACCGTGTCGATGTCGCACGGTCCGGTGCCGGGGGCTACCAGGCTGGTGGTCGGCGAACCGGCGCCGCCGGTGATCACCTTGCCGAGCTGAGTCAGGTCGAGGCCTTGCGTCAGCGCCCGGCGTACGGCGAGGTCTGCGGTCGGCAGGCCTGCCTTCTGGTTGAACCAGAGCTCACCCAGCGGCGAACCGAGGCTGCGGGAGTAGAGCTTCTGCGCCTCCAGCCGCTGCCGATCAGGTCCGGCGATGGCGGCGATGTTGACCTGGCCGGAGATCAGCAGGTTGGCCGTGGTGGTCTCGTTGGCCACGACCTTAAGGACCACCTTGTCCGGCAGCCCGGCCTGGTCGGCCTTGAAGTCGCCCGGCCCCCACGCGTACTCCTTGCGGCGGGTCAGCGTGTAGTGGTCGCCGGGAACAGCCTCGGCGACCTTGTACATGCCGGTGCCTTCGGACCCCTGCTTCAGCAGGTTGCGGTCCTTCATGCCCTTGGCACAGACGATGTGCAGCCCGCCGACGTTGCGCACCAGGAAGGCGTCGGGCGCGGCGGCCGTGACCGTCACGGTGCCGGCCGCGTCGTCGCCGACGGCCTTGGCGCCCGGCGGCACGAAGACACCGATCCGGGTCGACTTGCTGGCCGGGTTGCCGACGAAGTTGATGTTCTCCGCGATCGTGCTCGCCGTCAGCGCCGTACCGTCCAGGCAGGTGATGCCCTTGCGCAGCGTGTACTTCGCGGTGGTGGTCGTGCCTTCCCACTTCTCCGCGAGACCCGCCACCTGCTGGCCCTTGGCATCGACGTTGAGCAGTGAGTCGTAGAGGAACTTGTCGACCTGCATGGTGAGCGACAGCGAGGTGAACTGCGGGTCCAGGTTGCCCGGGTCGCCGCCCAGTGCCATCGTCAGGGTCTGGCCTTCGAGCGGCTTGCCGGCCGTGGTGGTCCCACCGCCCGAGTCGCAGGCGGACAGGACCAGCCCGGCGACCAAGGCACCGGCGACCGCAACGGTGAATCTCATGGTGTCTCCAGAGGATTGAGAACGAGATCAGGCGGAGGCGCGGCGGATGGCCCGGCCGTTGAACAGGTAGAGCGCTCGGCCCTGGCCGTCGTCACCGAGGAAGACCTGCGGCATGTTCACGCCGTTCTGCGCCACCACGGCGATCAGGCTGTCCTGGTCGCGGCCGACCAGCTCGACCGGATCGGGAGCGGGGCCGAGCTCGGCGAAGATCCCCTTCGGTGTCTGGTCCAGCCAGACCTTGCCGTCGTCGTCCTGCCGGACGGTGAAGTCGGCGACCTCGCAGCTGTACGTGCCGAGGAACCGGTCCGTGTCGATCGGCACCGGGGTGGCCGGGGGAGTGGGCATCGGAGGGAGGTCGAGTGCGGCCAGCTCCTTGACCACGTGGCCGGCGACAGCCTGGTACAGCTCGATCGTGTCGCCGCCGTTGGTCAGCACGGTGACCGCGAGACCGTGCTCGGGGACGATCCGCAGGAAGGCGTTCTGGCCGATGGTGCCGCCGTCATGGCCGATCACGGTGGTGCCGTCCCAGTCGAACAGCTCCCAGCCGAGTCCCCACGCGTCACCCATCAGGCCGATCGCGGGGAGCTTGACCTGTGGCTCCTGCATCGCCTTGACGCTGGCGGGACTCAGTACCGCAGTACTGTCGGCTGCTGTGCCTGAGTCGAGGTGCAGCTTGGCGAAGGCGAGCAAGTCACGCGGGCGCATAGCGAGCATGGCTCCGGCGGGCGCCATGCCTCGGGTCATCGCCCAGATCGGCGCCGGGACGGGAGCCGCGTCGGGAGAGGGGCGAAGGTGGCCGACCGCGGCGCGGTGCAGGATCGCCTCGTACGGGTCGGTGGCCGAGTGGGTCAGCCCGAGTGGCGTCAGCAGGTGCTCCCGCAGCGCGGCGTCGAACGGCTTCTCCCGCAGTACCTCGATCAGCCGGCCGAGGGCCGCGAAGGCCGCGTTGTTGTAGGAGAACCGCTCACCCGGCGGGAAGAGCTGGCCGACCTCGGTCAGGGTGGCGACGAACTTCTCGACCGCGTCGTCGCCCTTGCCGGTCTCGTTGAAGATGTCGCCCTCGAACCCCGAGGTGTGGCTGAGCAGTTGGCGCACGGTGATCACAGCGGCCGCCGCGTCGTCGCGGATCGCGAACTCGGGCAGGTAGTCGCGCACCGGCCGGTCCAGGTCGACCTTGCCCTCGTCGACGAGTTGCAGGACCAGGGTCGCGGTCCAGACCTTGGTGATGGAGCCGATCTGGAAGATCGTGTCGGTGGTCGTCTCGACACCGGTCGCGGTGCTCAGCACCCCGGCCGAGTGGTCGATCACCTCGCCGCCGAACAGTACGCCGACCGCCGTCCCGGGGACCTGGTGCTCGGCGAGCAACGCCGGCAGCCGGTCTTGTAGCCACGTCTCGATTTCGCTCAGGGTCGCCATGTCCCGACGCTAGGACCGCTGGGACGCCCCGTATTCGTCGCCGACGACAACTGCCGAGGCCGTTTTCGTCCGGCCCGACGAGGTGTCAGGATCGGGGGATGGAGCAGAGGCACTGGTACGCCGACGGACTCGACCCCGAGGAGCTCGCCTTCCAACGCCTCTACGGCCCGGTCGAACCGGCCACCCGCGCTGAGGCTGCGGAGTTCTTCGGTGGTCTCGGGCTGGACTGGTGGGTCGCGGGTGGCTGGGCCGTGGAGGCCTTCACGGGAGTCTCGCGACCGCACGACGACCTCGATGTGTCGTTCTGGCGGAAGAACGTGCCCGACCTGGTCCGGTACGCCGACGGCCGGTACCACGTGTGGTCAGCGGGCAGCGGGTCGATCGGTCCGCTGTCGGTGGATGACCCGGTGATGCCCGAGACCGCGGATCAGGTCTGGCTGCGCGAACACGCGCTGGCGCCCTGGAAGTACGACGTGGTGCTCAACCCCGATCGCGACGGGCGCTGGGTGTTCCGCCGCGACCCGTCGCTCGACTACGCGCTCGACGAGGTCACCTGGGTCGCCGACGACGGCATCCGGTACCTGAATCCCGAGCTGGCCGTCGCCTACAAGGCTCGTCTCGATCGCCCCAAGGACCGGCAGGACCTCGCCGCCGTCCTCCCGCTGCTCCCGCCGGCCAAACGGGCCTGGCTCGCCGACATGGTTCACCACCTGCACCCGGATCACGCCTGGCTTGCTCAAATCAACGGTGGCTGAACGGGAACATCTGCCGAGGACTTACTCTTGAGGGTGTTATGACCTCTTCTGGCCGTCGGACGGTCTACCTCGATCACGCCGCGACGACACCGATGCTGTCCGTGGCGATCGAGGCGATGGCCGCTCACCTCGGACGGACCGGCAACGCCTCCTCGCTGCACGGTTCCGGCCGCGCGGCCAGGCGCACCGTCGAGGAGTCGCGGGAGACCATTGCCGAGGCGCTGGGCGCCCAGCCGAGTGAGGTGGTGTTCACCTCGGGCGGCACGGAGGCGGACAACCTCGCGCTGAAGGGGCTGTGGTGGGCGCGGCTGGCCGAGGATCCGCGGCGGCGCCGGATCCTGCTGAGCGGGATCGAGCATCACGCAGTACTGGATTCGGCGGTGTGGCTCGCGTCCCACGAGGGTGCTGAGCTGGAGTGGCTGCCGGTCGACGAGCTGGGCCGGGTCCGGCCGGACGACGTACGGCGAGCCATCGAGGCCGACCCGGCGATTGTGTCGTTCATCACGGTGATGCTGGCCAACAACGAGGTCGGCACGCTGCAGCCGGTGCAGGAGATCGCGGCGCTGGCCAAGGAGTTCGCGATCCCCGTGCACACCGACGCTGTCCAGGCGGTCGGGCAGGTGCCGGTGGACTTCGCCGAGCTGGGTGTTGACGCGATGACGGTGACCGGCCACAAGCTCGGCGGCCCGTACGGGATCGGTGCATTGCTGGTCCGCAAGGAGACCAAGCTGGTGCCGATCGTGCACGGCGGTGGCCAGGAGCGTGACGTTCGGTCCGGCACGCTGGACACCCCGGCGACGGCTGGTTTCGCGGTGGCGGTCGAGCACGCGATCAAGCACCAGGCCGAGCACGGGCAGCGGCTGACGGAGCTGCGCGACGCGCTGGTCGAGGGCATCACGAGCACGATCCCCGGCGCCCTGCTGTCCGGCGACCCGGTCGGCCGGTTGCCCGGTAACGCACACTTGTCGTTCAAGGACTGCGAGGGCGACTCGTTGCTCCTGCTGCTCGACGCGCGGGGGATCGAGGTCTCCACGGGGTCCGCCTGCAATGCCGGGGTGGCCGAGCCGAGCCACGTGCTGCTGGCGATGGGCTACCCCGACCAGCGCGCTCGCGGGTCGCTGCGCTTCACCTTGGGTCACACGTCCACCCGGGCCGACGTGGACGCCGTACTGGACAACATCGGGCCCGTCGTCGAGCGGGCGATGTCCGCCGGATTGCAGAACGTGGGAAGGAACAACTGATGCGGGTACTCGCAGCCATGTCCGGCGGGGTCGACTCCGCCGTCGCGGCGGCGCGGATGGCCGAGGCCGGTCACGACGTGGTCGGGGTGCACCTGGCGCTGAGCCGCAACCCGCAGTCGTACCGCACCGGCGCCCGGGGTTGCTGCACGGTCGAGGACTCCCGCGACGCCCGGCGCGCGGCCGACGTGATCGGGATTCCGTTCTACATCTGGGACCTGGCTGAGCGGTTCCACGCCGACGTGGTCGAGCCCTTCGTCGCGGAGTACGCGGCCGGCCGGACGCCGAATCCTTGCCTGCGGTGCAACGAGAAGGTCAAGTTCAGCGCGGTGCTGGAGCGGGCGCTGGCGCTCGACTTCGACGCCGTCGTCACCGGGCACTACGCGCAGATCATCGAGACCCCGGAGGGTCGCGAGCTGCACCGTGCGGTGGATCCGGCGAAGGACCAGTCGTACGTGCTCGGAGTGCTCACGCAGGAGCAGTTGAAGCACGCCTTCTTCCCGCTCGGCGACACCCCCAAGACGGAGATCCGGGCCGAGGCCGAGCGCCGTGGGCTGTCGGTGGCGGCCAAGCCCGACAGTCACGACATCTGCTTCATTGCCGATGGCAACACCGAGGGCTTCCTCAGCAAGCATCTGGGGGAGTCGCCCGGCGACATCGTCGACGCCGAGGGCAACAAGCTGGGTGAGCACAAGGGCACCCACGGGTTCACCGTCGGTCAGCGCAAGGGCCTGAAGATCGGTACTCCGGCCGCCGATGGCAAGCCGCGCTTCGTGCTCGACATCAGCCCGGTCGATCGCACTGTCACGGTGGGTTCCCGCGCGGAGTTGGCAGTCGAGTCGCTGACCGCGTCCAAGCCGCGCTGGTGCGGCCCGGTTCCGACCGAGACGCTGCACGTGAAGGCCCAGCTGCGCGCGCACGGCGAGGAGATCGCGGTCACCGCGCGGCTCGAGGGCGACCAGGTGCTGGTCAGCTTCGACGAGCCTGCGGATGCGGTCGCTCCCGGCCAGGCAGTGGTCCTGTACGACGGCACCCGGGTGATCGGGTCGGCCACCATCGACACAGTCGAGCGCGCAACTCAGAAGGTGTGACTCCTTGAGCAGCACTCCGTTTGGTCCGGCGGCAACTACTGCGATCGGCTCGCTGCCTGGCGAGGATCTGCGCGAGTGGACGAAGTACCTGCTGGAAGCGGTCACCATCCCCTTCCTGCCGGAGCTCCCCGCCCGCCCGTACGGCGACATGCTCAGCCGCTCCTCCGGTGTCATCACCTCCCTGGCGATGGACCTGCAGCCGGCCGGATGGCGGCTCACGGGCGGCAACGACACGCGGGCGAGCCTGGACCAGCGTCGAGCCCGGTCACTGCTGCTGCAGGACCTGGACGTCCTGGAGGAGTTGGCCGAGGGCTACACCGGTCCACTGAAGCTGCAGGTGACTGGGCCGTGGACACTCGCCGCGACAGTCGAGTTGCCTCGGGGCGACAAGGTGCTGGCCGATCACGGCGCCAGGCGGGACCTGGCCGAGGCGTTGGCTTATGGGCTGCAGGGGCACATCGCGGACCTGCGGAAGCGCGTACCGGGGGCGGAGCTCGTAGTACAGATCGATGAGCCGGGGCTGCCCGCAGTACTGGCAGGGGCTGTGCCTACTGCCAGTGGGTGGGGCAAGCACCGCTCTGTCGACGGGCCTGGGTCTGTTGACCTGCTGAGCCGAGTGATCGAAGCTGCGGCGCCCGCGATCACAGTGGTGCACTGCTGCGCGGCCCGGCCGCCTATCGAGGTCTTCCGGAAGGCAGGGGCCGGGGGAGTGGCGGTGGACATGGCACTGCTCACCGAGGCCGCTTGGGAGCAGATCGCCTTTGCCGTGGAGGACAACATCACGTTGTACGCGGGCGTAGTACCGACGACTGGTGCTGTGCCCAAGGCAGAGCAGGCGGCGGAGCTGTTGACCCGCCGCTGGCACGAGATCGGCCTGACCCAGAAGGATCTCGTCGACGTCGTGATCACCCCAGCGTGTGGTCTCGCGGGCTCCCCGTCACCGACCGACGCCCGCACCCGCTTGGAACTTCTTCGACGCACAGCTGAAGTGGTCGGAGACACCGCAGAAGCCTAGAAATGTCGATGGCGGCCGGTAGGTTCTGGTCATGAGCACGGAGATTCCTGAGACCAGCGCCGCCGATCAGCCCGCCGCGCCGCCGGAGGCGCGGGAGCGCCATGCCGCGCTGAGCCGGGAGATCGAGGAGCACCGGTTCCGGTACTACATGGCCACCTCGACCATCTCCGACGCCGACTTCGACGCGCTCATGCACGAACTGCAGGCGATCGAGGAGCAGTACGCCGAGCTGCGCACGCCCGACTCGCCGACCCAGAAGGTCGGCGTCCCGATCTCGACGCTGTTCACCGCGGTCGAGCACCCGCAGCGGATGGAGAGCCTGGGCAACGCCTTCTCCGCCGAGCAGATGGAGGCCTGGGCGAAGCGGCTGGAGCGCGAGGTCACCGTCCAGCAGATCCACGACTCGGGTTTCCTCTGCGAGCTCAAGGTGGACGGCCTGGCCCTCGACCTGGTCTACGAGCACGGCCGGCTGGTCAGCGGCGCCACCCGCGGCGACGGCCGCACCGGCGAGGACATCACGCTGAACGCCCGCACCATCGACTCCATCCCCAACGAGCTGGCCGTCGCCGACCCGCCCGCGTTCCTGGAGGTCCGCGGCGAGGTCTACTTCCGGGTCGAGGACTTCACCGCGCTGAACGCGCAGCTCGTCGAGGCAGGCAAGGACCCGTTCTCCAACCCGCGCAACAGCGCCGCCGGTTCGCTGCGGCAGAAGGACCCGCGGGTCTCCGCCAGCCGGCCGCTGCGCTTCGTCGTGCACGGCATCGGCAAGGTCGAGGGGCTGCAGATCGGCCGGCTCTCCGAGGCCTACCAGCTGCTGAAGGAGTGGGGCCTGCCGGTCAGCGACCGGGCCCGCCGGGTCGAGACCCTTGCCGAGGTCAACAAGTTCATCGAGTACTACGGCGAGAACCGGCACTCGGTCGACCACGAGATCGACGGCGTCGTGGTCAAGGTGGACGAGGTCGACCTGCAACGCGCGCTCGGCTCGACCTCGAGCGCGCCGCGCTGGGCGATCGCCTTCAAGTACCCGCCCGAAGAGGTCACCACCAAGCTGCTCTCGATCGAGGTGAACGTCGGCCGCACCGGCCGGGTCACCCCGTACGGGGTGATGGAGCCGGTCCGGGTGGCCGGCTCGACGGTCGAGTTCGCGACCCTGCACAACGGCCAGGAGGTCGAGCGCAAGGGCGTCTGGATCGGCGACACCGTCGTACTGCGCAAGGCCGGCGACGTGATCCCCGAGATCCTCGGCCCGGTGATGGAGCTGCGGCCCGACGACGCGCACCCGTTCCGGATGCCGACCCACTGTCCGTCCTGCCGGACCGAGCTGCGGCCGATGAAGGAGGGGGACATCGACATCCGTTGCCCCAACTCCCGATCGTGTCCGGCCCAGTTGCGGGAGCGGTTGTTCCACCTGGCCGGCCGATCCGCGTTCGACATCGAGGTGCTCGGCTTCAAGGCGGCCGACGCGCTGATCAGCAGCGAGCTGATCACCGACGAGGGCGACATCTTCTCGCTCACCGCGGATGACCTGATCAACAGTTCCTTCTTCACCACCAAGGCCGGCGCGCTGTCGGCCAACGCCACCAAGTTGCTGACCAACCTCGACCAGGCCAAGAAGCAACAGCTGTCCCGGGGCCTGGTCGCGCTCTCCATCCGGCACGTCGGCCCGACCGCGGCGGCCGCGCTGGCGGCGGCGTACGACGACATCGACGCGATCGAGGCGGCGTCCGAGGAGGAGCTGTCGCAGATCGAGGGCGTCGGGCCGACGATCGCGCACGCGGTGATCGAGTGGTTCGAGATCGACTGGCACCAGGAGATCGTCCGTAAGTGGAAGGATGCCGGCGTCGAACTGCGGCAGATCCGGTCTGGACCAACAGTCGAACAGACCTTGGTGGGACAGTCTGTGGTGGTGACCGGAACGGTCGAGGGGTACAGCAGGGACGAAGCCACCGAGGCGATCGTCTCGCGCGGCGGCAAGGTGGCCGGCTCGGTCTCCAAGAAGACCTCGTTCGTGGTGGTCGGCGATTCGCCGGGATCCAAGTACGACAAGGCGGTTCAGCTCGGGGTACCGGTGCTGGACGCGGCCGGGTTCGAAGTACTGCTGACGGATGGGCCGGAGGCGGCTGCGCGAGTGGCCACCAACCCCGATCCCGAAGATGCCTGACACTCAAGGGATCCGACCGGGCCTCTGATCCGTCGGACTGTTAGTTTGCACCATCTACACGTGGGTTTCTAAGGAGCGCATATGACTACGCCGCCACAAGGACCGTGGGGTCCTGGGCAGCCGGGGGGCCAGCCGGGCGGGCAACAAGGGGGTCAGCCGGGTGGACAGCCAGGCCAGGGTGGCTGGGGACAGCAGCCCGGCCAGGGCGGTGGTGGCTGGGGTCAGCCGCCGGCGCAGCCCGGACAACCTCAGCCCGGTCAGCAGCCCGGTCATGGTCAGCCCGGTCAGGGTCAGCCCCCGCAGCAGGGTGGCTGGGGCCAGCAGCCTGGTCAGCCTCCGCAGGGTGGACAGCCGCCGGCTGGTGGTTGGGGTCAGCCTCCGGCGCCTCAGCCCGGTCAGCCCGGCTACCAGCAGCAGCCGTGGGGCCAGCAGCCGCAGCAGGGTGGCTGGCACCAGCAGCAGCAACAGCCCTGGCAGGCCGGACCGGGTGGACCCGGTGGGCCGAAGAAGGGTGGCATCCCCAAGGACAAGCTGCCGCTGGTGATCGGCGGCGGTGTGGTCGGCGTCGTGCTGATCGGCCTGCTGGTCTTCCTCGGTGTCCGCGCGCTGGGTGGCGACGACAAGCCGGTCACGCAACCGACCTCCACCCAGCCGACCGGTAACCCGACGGGCGAGCCCACTGGTGAGCCCACGGGCGAGCCGACCGGTGAACCGACGGAGCAGCCGACCGGCGGGCCGAGCAACAACGGCACGGTGGGCGAGTCCAAGGGCCAGGCGAAGGCAGCCACCGACAAGGTGCAGGCGGCCGGGTTCCAGTGCTCCGATCTGTTCAACGGAGCCCAGGGCGCGCACCGCGGCTGCTTCAAGGTCGACGAGATCAGCCAGACCGAGATCCTGTTCCAGTTCCAGCCCGACGGCACCATCATCGGGACCCTGATCCGGTCGCGGAACTCCGAGAACGTCAACAACGCCACCGTCGCCTTCGACGCGGCGCTGCAGGCGATCGGCAACGACACCTTCGGCGGTAGCGAGGTGGCCAAGATCCAGGCGGCGGTGAAGACCGGGCAGAAGAACGCCAAGGTCGGCAGCACCTGGGGCGAGTTCAGCCTGATGAACCTCGGCGGCACCCTGCAGATCTCCGGTGGCAAGTCCGGCTCGGACTCGTACGACCTGCCGCGCAAGGAGTTCCAGACCACCGAGGACCAGCTGAACACGGTGCTGAAGTCCAAGCAGTACACCTGCACCTCGTCCTGCCGGAAGGATCTCGGCCGGGCCGGCTCGCAGCGGATCTTCGCGATCGGCGGCAAGACCGGCATCCGGGTGCTCGAGTTCAGTGCCTCCGGTAAGCCCGAAGAGGTCAAGGCGGCGCTGCCGGCGGCCATCGCGGACGGGTTCGGTGTGCTCAAGGGCCCGGACACCGCGGCGCTGAAGGCCTTCCTCGACTCGCACAAGGACGGCAAGCCGTACATTGCTTATGTGTCCGGCTGGCGGGTGGAGCAGCGCGGCAACGGCAGCGACGACTACCAGTCGCAGTCGATCGAGATCAAGTACGAGTCGTACTACGTGTGAGGTGTGATGAAGTTCAGCCCGGCTAAGCGGGAGCAGACTCCGGTGGCCAAGCCGCCGCCGGAGTCACTGCCCCGGGTGGACGGGGGCGGCCCGTGGGGGCCGACCCAGTTCGACCTCCCGGAGCGTGACGGCAGCAACACCCAGGCGGTGGTGGTCGTCGCCGTGGTCGGGGTGGTCGTGCTGCTGGTGATCGCGGGGCTGTGGGCCTTGCTGTACTTCCGGTACAACTGAACACCGTACGTAATTAGAAGAAGGCGTCTCCCGCATGCGGGAGACGCCTTCCTCGTTGTGCTGCTTGCTTTGGGTCAGGCAGTGGCGCGGATGGTGACCGCGAGGCTGGCCAGGTAGCTCAGCCGGGCCACTTCGGAGCCGAGGAACTCGGGCCCGCCGCGGCGGCCGATCACCAGCACCCGGCGGTCCGACTCCAGCGGCGCTGCGACCAGCACCGACTCGGACAGACCCTTGTGGTCCGGCGCGGTCAGCGTCGTCGCCTTCGCCAGCGGCAGCCACTGCTCACCCAGGTCGCCGAACTCTGGTGTGGCACTGGTCTCCAGCGCGACCTTGATCGCGCTGCCGGTGCCGTCGAGCAAGGCGGCCCAGTCGGCATGCAGGACAGCGGGCGCCTGCTCGACCAGGATGTCGATCGCCTCGGCCGGGGCCGACGTCATCTGCTCGACGGCCTCGAGGTCCATGTGCAGGCCGCCGCCGGCGCCGTACCGGGAGAACCAGATCACCTCGACGTCGGGGACACCGTTGCAGGCCGAGACGAGCCGGTCGGGCAGCACACCCGGCGGCAGGTCGACCACGATGTCGTCGACGGCGGTGCCGTTCTCACGACGGTGCTCCACGATCTCGATCGCGTGGATGTCGGCACTCACCTCACCGAGGGCCGTTGCGACGGTGCCCAGCGAACCGGGACGGTCCGGGATGATCAATCGCAGCAGGAACACCGAACGATCATCTCCCAGCCGAATACCACGCAAGTTACGCCCTGTCGCGGCCAATGTTACAGAGCGGAACAAAGTGACACGCCGGGGCCTCCCAACTGGTGAACACTTTCCGGGCGGCAAACCGGAAATACAAGTGTCACAACGGCCCACTAGGATGGGCCGGTCCGTAGGTAGGTGCCAGCACGTCGAGTGCGCACCCTGCCGGCAACTCGCTGTAGACCATTGGAATCCTTCATGCCATCGATTACCCGCGATGAGGTCGCGCATCTGGCGCGACTGGCGCGGATCGAGCTCACCGAAGACGAGCTCGACCACCTCGCTCCGCAGCTCGAGCAGATCATCGGCCTGGTCGCCCAGGTCAGTGAAGTGGCTGCCGAGGACATCCCGCCGACGTCGCACGCCCTGCCGATCACCAACGTGATGCGCCCGGACGTCGTCGTTGCCTGCCTGACCCCGGAGCAGGCGCTGTCCGGCGCCCCGGCGGCCGAGGAGCAGCGTTTCCGGGTACCGCGGATTCTCAGTGAGGAGGCGTGATGACGGACCTGACACGGAAGACCGCAGTCGAGCTGTCCGAGCTGATGAGCTCGGGCCAGACCTCCTCGGTGGAGGTCACCCAGGCCCACCTGGACCGGATCGGCGGCACCGACGGCGCCGTGCACGCGTTCCTGCACGTCGACACCGAGGGCGCACTGGCCCAGGCTGCCGACGTCGACAGGCGGCGCGCGGCCGGTGACGAGCTCGGCCCGCTGGCCGGCGTGCCGCTGGCCCTGAAGGACGTGCTGACCCAGGACGGCGTGCCGACCACCGCCGGCTCGAAGATCCTCGAGGGCTGGAAGCCGCCGTACGACTCGACCGTGGTGAAGCGGCTGAAGGCGGCCGGCATCGTGATCCTCGGCAAGACCAACATGGACGAGTTCGCGATGGGCTCGTCGACCGAGAACTCGGCGTACGGGACCACCCACAACCCGTGGGACCTGAACCGGATCCCCGGTGGCTCGGGTGGCGGCTCGTCGGCCGCGATCTCGGCGTACCAGGCGCCGCTGGCGATCGGCACCGACACCGGTGGCTCGATCCGTCAGCCCGCCGCGTTCACCGGCACCGTGGGCGTCAAGCCGACGTACGGCGGCACCTCGCGGTACGGGCTGATCGCGCTCGCCTCCAGCCTGGACACGCCAGGCCCGTGCGCGCGGACGACGCTCGACGCGGCGCTGCTGCACGAGGTGATCGCCGGCTACGACCCGATGGACTCCACCTCGATCAACCAGCCGGTGCCCGCGGTCGTCGACGCGGCTCGCAGCGGTGACGTCACCGGTCTGCGGATCGGCGTCGTCAAGGAGCTCGGCGGCGAGGGCTACCAGCCGGGCGTCGAGGCGCGCTTCCACGAAGCCGTCGAGCTGCTCACCAAGCTGGGCGCCGAGGTCGTCGAGGTGTCCTGCCCGCACTTCCAGTACGCGCTGCCGGCCTACTATCTGATCCTGCCGAGCGAGGCCTCCTCCAACCTGGCCAAGTTCGACGCGATGCGGTTCGGCCTGCGGGTCGGCGACGACGGTGAGAACGACGCCGAGAAGGTGATGAGCCTGACCCGCGAGGCCGGGTTCGGTCCCGAGGTCAAGCGCCGGATCATGCTCGGCACGCACGCGCTGTCCAGCGGCTACTACGACGCGTACTACGGCCAGGCGCAGAAGGTGCGGACGCTGATCGCCCGCGACTTCACCGCCGCCTACGAGCAGGTCGACGTGCTGGTCTCGCCCTCGACGCCGACCACCGCGTTCGAGATCGGCGCCCGGGTCAACGACCCGATCGCGATGTACAAGAACGACCTCTGCACCATCCCGTCGAACCTGGCCGGCAACGCCGCCGCGTCGTTCCCGATCGGTCTGGCGGAGGAGGACGGCCTGCCGGTCGGCTTCCACGTGATGGCCCCGGTGATGCGCGACGACCTGTGCTACCTGGTCGGTTCGGCGCTCGAGTCGGCGTACGCCGACCAGTGGGGTGGCGTGCTGATGTCGAAGGCTCCGGAGCTGGAGGTCACCCGATGACTGTGGTTGCTGATGTGCTGTCCATCGATGACGCTCTGGGCCAGTTCGACCCGGTGATGGGCCTGGAGGTCCACGTCGAGCTGAACACGCGGTCGAAGATGTTCTGCGGCTGCCCGACCGTGTTCGGCGCCCCGCCGAACACGCAGACCTGTCCGGTTTGCCTCGGTCTGCCGGGCGCGCTGCCGGTGGTGAACGCCCGCGCGATCGAGTCCGCGATCAAGATCGGCCTGGCGCTGAACTGCGAGATCGCCGAGTGGTGCCGGTTCGCCCGGAAGAACTACTTCTACCCGGACATGCCGAAGAACTTCCAGACCTCGCAGTACGACGAGCCGATCGCCTTCAACGGCTGGACCGAGGTGGTCGTCGACGGCGAGACCTACCGGATCGAGATCGAGCGCGCCCACATGGAGGAGGACACCGGCAAGTCCACCCACGTGGGGGGCGCGACCGGCCGCATCCACGGGGCGTCGCACTCGCTGGTCGACTACAACCGGGCCGGTATCCCGCTGATCGAGATCGTCACCAAGACGATCGAGGTGCCGCCGGCCAAGGCCGCCGCGGTCGCCCGCGAGTTCGTCAGCCAGCTGCGCGATCTGCTGCTCGCGCTGGACGTCTCCGACGTCCGGATGGACCAGGGCTCGCTGCGCTGCGACGCGAACGTGTCGCTGAAGCGCTCGGGCACCACCACGCTGGGCACCAGGACCGAGACCAAGAACGTGAACTCGTTCCGCTCGGTCGAGCGGGCCATCACCTACGAGATCACCCGGCAGGCCGCAGTGCTGGTAGCCGGCGGCTCGATTCTGCAGGAGACCCGGCACTGGCACGAAGACACCGGCATCACCACCTCGGGCCGGGAGAAGTCGGACGCCGACGACTACCGGTACTTCCCGGAGCCGGACCTGGTACCGGTCGCACCGGCGCGGGAGTGGGTCGAGGAGATCCGCGCGACGCTGCCTGAGGCGCCGCCGCTGAAGCGCGCCCGGCTGCAGAAGGAGTGGGGCTTCACCGACCTGGAGATGCGCGACGTCGTCAACGGCGGCGTGCAGACCCTGATCGAGCAGACCGTCGCCCTTGGCGTCGCCGCTGCCGCCGCGAAGAAGTGGTGGCTGGGCGAGCTGGCCCGCGCGGCCAACGAAGCCGGCAAGGACGTCGACACTCTGGGCGTCGGCCCGGCGGAGATCGCCGAGGTGCAGAAGCTGGTCGACTCCGGTGCGCTCAACGACAAGCTCGCCCGTGAGGTCTTCGACGGTCTGGTCAAGGGCGAGGGCACGCCGGCCGAGATCATGGCTTCTCGCGGCCTGGCGTTGGTCTCGGACGATTCGGCGCTGCTCGAGGCCATCGACCGGGCGATCGCTGCCACCCCGGGCGTTGTCGAGAAGGTCAACTCCGGCAAGCCGGCCGCGGCCGGGGCGCTGATCGGCGCGGTGATGAAGGACATGCGTGGCCAGGCCGATGCGGCCAAGGTGCGCGAGCTGCTGAACACGCGGCTGGGGATCTGAGCTCAGCTTCTCGTTGCGGAGGGCCCGGCGCTTTGTTGCGCCGGGCCCTCTTTGCTAGCAGGGCTTGACGTACCAGACCGGGTTGAGGTCTTCGTAGCCGCCGACCTGGTTGGGGACGTAGCGCCAGACCTCCTTGGTGCGGGTCAGGAGCTGGGCCCAGGTTCCAGGGGTCTGGTTGTTGTAGACGTAACCGGTGCCGGTCCAGCCGGTGACCGGGTAGGTGCCGCAGCGGTAGAAGTCGTCGGTGCGGCCGTTGTGGGTGACGCAGAAGTGGCCGTATGCGCAGGTGGCGGCTGGGGCTTGAGCCTGGGGTTGGGCCTGAGTTTGGGGTGCTGGGGTTTGCGTTGGCGCCGGGTCGGCCGGGCGCGCGCTGGCGACCGTAGTACCGGCGAACGAGGTGGCGACAACGGCGAATGCGACAGCGATGAGTTGGCGAGACATCAGACGGGTCCTTTCGGGGCGGTTGCCTCGACCGTGACACCGCCCGATGACATCTCGCTGACGGCCCGCTTTCGCCTACTTGGAGATGGTGACCCGGAGGATCCGGTCGTCGCCCGACTTGGCGCCGCCGCGGCCGTCGGTGTTCGAGGTGGTCAGCCACAGTGAGCCGTCCGGCGCCGCTTCCACCGTGCGAAGCCGGCCGTACTGACCGGCGAAGAAGGCGACCGGCGTACCGGCGCTCTTGCCGTTGGCGACCGGGATCGCCCAGAGCCGTTCACCCCGCAGGCCCGCCATGAAGATGTGGCCCTGAGCAAACGTGATCCCGCTGGGGGAGGCGTCCTTGGTGGCCCACTGCCCGATCGGATCGACCATCCCGTCCAGCCGGCTCACGCCCTCAGCGGCCGGCCAGCCGTAGTTGGATCCCGGCGTGATGGCGTTCAGCTCGTCCCACGTGTTCTGCCCGAACTCCGCGGAGTACAGCTGACTCCCGCCGAACGCGAGCCCCTGCACGTTGCGATGCCCCTTGGTGATCCACAACCGGTTGTCCGGGTTGCCCGGCGCGGCCTTGCCGTCCGTCGTGACCTTGAGGACCTTGCCGCCCAGCGAACCGTCGTCCTGCGAATTCGGCCGATCGCCGCCGTCGCCCGTCCCGGCGTACAGGAACCCGTCCGCCCCGAACCTGAGCCGCCCACCGTTGTGGATGGCCGCCTTCGGAATCCCCTCGACGATCACCGTCGGCTCGCTGATCGCGCCGTTCGCATAGGTCAACCGCGCGATCCGGTTGTCCTCACTGCTGGAGTAGTAGACATACACATACGGCCTCTTCGGGTACTGCGGATCAACCGCGATCCCGAGCAACCCACCCTCGGACGACGGATCAACCCCCTCGACCGTCCCGACCTCGGTGACCTGTGCCCCGGCTACGACCCGCTTGATCTTCCCACTGTCCCGCTCGGTCACCAGCGCACTCTTGTCCGGCAGGAACGCCAACCCCCACGGCACCTCGATCCCCGTCGCGACCGTCCCCGCCACGGCAAGCTTCACCGCCGGAGTGGACGCAGTACTGCTCGGCCGCCCGTCGGGCGAAGACGTGGACACCGACGGCTGCGCATCCCCGCCACCGCCACCACACCCACCGACCAACGCCACCACAGCCACCAGCACGCCAGCCTGCAGTCCCTTACCCATGAGCACCCATCCGTCTCTGTGACCCAACCCCCAGGCTCCCCAAGCTACCGACCACTCCAACGCCCGAACGCCCACCGCGTTATGGCCATGCACCCCTGTACCCGCCCACCGGATCTGTCATCGGCCACAATTAGTGCTGTGAACATCACCAGGCGTGCGTTGCTGGCCGGTACTGCGGCCTTGCCGCTGGTTGCCTCTGCCCAGACAGCCTCAGGAGTTGGCCGCCGAACCATGAACCACGTCAAGGACCACATCACCCGACTGGTCGACCAGCACCGCGACGGCGTCGCCCCGATCGTCTCCCTGGGTGATCCGGTACTACGCCAGCCGGCCGACCCGTTCGACGGCCAGGTCGACGACAAACTCCTCGCCGAGTTCATCGAACTGATGCAGCGCACGATGCGAGCCGCCCCCGGCGTCGGCCTGGCAGCCCCGCAGATCGGCGTACCGGTGCGCATCGCAGTACTGGAAGACCCGGCAACTGTCTCCGACGAGGTAGCCGAAGCCCGCCACCGCTACCCGCTCGAATTCTTCGCCGCCATCAACCCCGACTACCGCCCCAACGGCCACAAACGCCGAGGCTTCTACGAAGGCTGCCTGAGCATGCCCGGCTACACCGGCGTAGTGAACCGCCCGTACTCGGTCCACGCCACCTACACCGACCCCACCGGCCACCCCCACCACAAAACCTTCACCGGCTGGCAGGCCCGCATCGTCCAACACGAAACAGACCACCTCCGCGGCACCGTCTACGTCGACAAACTAGAACCCCGCTCGTTGTCCACCACCGAGAACTACCTCGACAACTGGAACGACCCAATCCCCACCCGGGCTGCCCAAGCGCTCCGCTTCCACCTCGACTGAGCTCCCTGGTACGACGATCGGGCAGTGTGACGCAGATCATGCACCAGATCGTCAGGTCTGCGATTTGTATGGGTCAACTGTATGAGTTGTACATGTTCGTCACCGTTTGCGACTCCTAGGATCCGAAGCGCATCTGTGGCTCGGGGGAGTCGAAGAGCGGTGGGGCGATGTACAAGACAGGTCTGCCCGCGGGCAGAAAAGCAACAACCCGGCGTGCGGTAGCAGCAGTCTGCGCGCTGTCAGTTGGCGTTCTCGGATGGCTCAACGCCGTCCCAGGCGGCGCGAAGCAGACGGCGGAAGCGACGCCGGTGGCGGCCGCTGCGTCCAAGGCGGCATCCATTGTCGACGACGACAAGACCGCGCCGGCGCGCGCCAAGGCGTCCGGCAAGCGGGTCGAACAGTTGGGCAAACGCACCGCGACCGATCAGACGTTCGCCAACCCGGACGGCACCTTCACGCTCGAACAGTCAAACGAGCCGGTTCGTACGAAGAAGGACGGCCAGTGGGTCGACCTGGACGCGACGCTGTCGGCCGGACAGGACGGACGCATCCGCCCGAAGGCAGCCTCACTGGAGATGAGCTTCTCCGGCGGCGGCACCGACCCGCTCATCTCGATGAAGTCCGACGGCCATGAGCTGAAGCTCGAGTGGCCAGGCTCCCTGCCCGAACCGGTCGTCGCCGACGACGCGGTCACTTATCCGAACGTCTTCCCTGACGTCGACCTGAAGATCACCGCGTCGACGAGTTCCTACAGCGAAGTACTGGTCGTCAAAACGCCCGAGGCCGCCCGCCTCCCGCAACTGAAGAGCCTCGACCTGGCGATGGAGGCACCGGGCCTGAACGTCGCCGAGGCACCCGGCGGCGCCATCCTCGCCAAGGACATGCTGGGCAAGGTCATCTTCACCGGCCCCGCGCCGACGATGTGGGACTCCCGCGGCAAGATCCAGTCGCCGGCCGACCAAGACCGTACCGAGGCGCCGATCGACGGCGACAGGGTCGTCCAGATCCCACTCGAGATCGACAACGACTCGCTCAAGATCAGCCCGCCCGCCACTCTGCTGAACGACACCGCGGCGAAGTACCCGCTGCACATCGACCCAGGATTCGGTACGCAGCAAGGCCGGGCCATGATCGACGGGGCACACCCGACGAGTTCCTACTGGAACTGGACCGGCACGGAGGGCGTCGGCTACCAGGACTTCAGCCCGCCCACCCGCAAGCGGTTGATCTACAAGTTCAAGATTGCCGGCTTGCAGGATGCCCACATCATCGGAGCCCAGTTCAGCGCCTACGAGACCTGGTCTGCGAGCTGCAACAAGCGCGAGGTCCAGGCCTGGAAGACCGCCGCCATCGGCACCACGATCAACTGGAACACCGGCTCCGGCTCGAACGTCTGGCTGAAGGAACTCGACTCCGTGGTCGATGCCGCCGGGTGGAGCAGCGCGTGTTCGCCGAACGGCAAGTGGCTCGAGTTCAACGTCCTGACAGCTGTGGCCGAACAGGCCGCGGCGGCGAACGGCTGGCTCCACCTCGGCCTCCGCGCCAGCGAAACGGACGCCCTGTCCTGGAAGCGGTTCAGGACAGACGCGAAGATCTCCGTCATCTACAACCACATCCCAGCTATCAAGAGCATGGCAACCAGCAATCCGACCATGGGCTGCGCTCCTGCGACGGCCCCGGTGAGGGTGAACGCACGCAATCCGATCCCCAAGGTCGTGGTCCAGGACACGGACCGGCAGCCGACCTCGGTCGGGTTCGAGTTCTGGACCAACAACCAAACGCCCGCCAGATGGCGAGGCACGAGCCTGACGAAGGTGAACGGCGCCGGCATCCTGTTCATGCCGCAGGACCAGGTGACCATGCTCAGTCCGAACAACCTCACCGGCTGGCGGGCGCGGGCCTGGGACGGATACGACTACTCGCCTTGGTCGCAGATGTGCTACTTCTACATCGACACCACCGAGCCGCCGATCCCGACCGTCACCGTCCAGGGCTCGGACACGACGATCTTTCCGCTCAACCAGCCGATCACCGTCAGCCTGTCGAGCACCCGGGCGGACACCAACTACTTCAAGTACACGATCGATTCCGAAGAGCCGACCAGTGACGTCGTCCAGGTCTCTCCGGGGACCTTCACCTTCACCCCCAGGCAGCCGGGACCGCTGGTGATCCGCGCGTGGAGCTTCGACCGCGCAGGGAATCGCAGCCTGAAGTACGGCGAGGAACGTGTCAAGGTGGCGACCGGGATCACCAACGGCCTCTGGTTCATGAACGAGGGGACGGGAACTGTCTTGGGCGACAGCAGTGGTAAGCGGCACTCACTCCAGCTGGGCACGGGACAGTGGACGACGGGTGATCGTTGGTTCGAGGACGAAGAGAAGCCGGTCCTCGACCACGCGGTGGCGCTGAACGGCAGCACGGCGGTGACTTCGGTCGATTCGGACATCGTCGACACCAGCAGGAGCTTCACCGTCAGTGCGCGGGTGGCGATCGGGTCGAAGACGACTCGCCAGGTCGCGGTCAGTGAGGACCGGGCAGGGTCCGGCGGCTTCACTCTCGGCTTGCAGAGTATGGATCTGACGGATCCCGGCGAGCCGAAAGCAAGCTGGTCGTTCTCGATCCCGGACCCGAACGGAACCGGACAGGTCACGGTCGTCTCGGCGGCCGATGCCTACAGCCCGGGTGACTGGGTGTACCTCACCGGCATCTACGACTCGACCCGCCGCGAGTTGAGCCTGCTCGTCGACGGCGACGACGTGACCCCACCGCTGAAGATCGGAACGGACCAGGTACCGATCTCCCTTCTGCCGGGGATCAAGCCCGCTCCCGACGGCACCGGACAGTTCCGGGTCGGATCGGCCATGGTCAACGGTGCTCAGAACTACTTCCTGAACGGGAAGGTCGATGACGTCCGGATCTATCCCGGGCCGATCGACGAGGACACTATCGACCAAGATGCCCTGGAGACTCCGTGACCGCCCGAGGACGCAAGAACACACACAGGTTCCGATCTGCCAGGGCCGCGCTGGTCACCCTGCTCGGTGTCAGCCTGATCGCCGGGCTGGGGACCTACGTTCCAGAGGCCGAGGCGAAGACACCGTCGCGGCCGGCTCCACCCGTCAAGCAGGAGAAACCCACACCGGGCAAGGACTTCCAGGCTGGTCAGACGCGAGATCGTGCCGGCGAGCAGTCGGCCGAGGCATCCAAGCCGCAGCCGCAGCCGGAGTGGCCGGCGGCATCGACCTCGGTCGCCGGTACTGCGGTCGGGAAGTCGGCCGCGACTGATCAGAAGACTGTCTCGCCGGTCTCCGTGACGGCGGCGGCAGCCGGTACGGCGAAGGCGGCAACTCCTGCACCTTCGATCAAGGTCGACGTGTTGAGTCAGGCCGAAGGCGCCCGCCTGGGAGTCGAAGGCGTCGCCATCCGACTGACTCGGACCGACACACAGAAGACTGCTGCCACGACGAAGGTGAGCGTCGACTACTCGAAGTTCGCGTCGGCGTTCGGCGGCAACTGGTCCAACCGCCTGCGGATCGTCGAGCTGGCTTGCGTCGCAGGCGGGGCCTGCAGTGAGAAGCGAGTACTGCCAGGCGCCGGTAACGACAGCCGGAAGATGATCGTGTCGGCTGATCTCGACCTACCCGCCGTGCCAGCTCAGGGAGCTACCGCGAAAGCGGGTTCCGCTTCCTTCACCACGCTGGCCGTCGCAGCGGGCGCCTCCGGTTCGGCCGGCTCGTACGCGGCGACACCGTTGGCTGCGTCGTCGAGCTGGAACGTGGGTGTACAGACCGGAGACTTCACCTGGAACTACCCGTTGCGGGTACCGCCGGGGACTGCCGGACCACGACCGGAGCTGTCGATCGGCTACAGTTCCGGATCGATCGACGGTCAGGTTGCCTCCAGCAACAACCAGACCTCGTGGGTCGGTCAGGGACACTCGCTCGAACCGGGTTTCATCGAGCGCAAATACGTGTCCTGCGCCGACGACATGGTCAACAGCAACACGACGGTCAAAACCGGCGACCTGTGCTGGAAGACCGACAACGCGGTGCTGTCCCTCGGCGGCCACTCCGGTGAACTCGTCAAGATCGCGGCTGACACGTTCAAGCTGCGCGAAGACGACGGATCACGGATCCAGCGGCTGTACTCCGCGGGCAATGCCAACGGCGCCCGCGAGGGTGAGCACTGGCTGGTCACCACCTCCGACGGTACGCAGTACTACTTCGGCAGCAACCCGACCATCTCCGGGACCGATCGTGCCAACTCGGTCAACACCGTGCCGGTCTTCGGAAACCAGACCGGCGAGCCATGCCGCGCGGCGACCTTCGCCGCATCGTACTGTCAGCAGGCCTGGCGTTGGAATGTCGACCGGGTCGTCGACGTCCACGGCAACCTGATGACGTACCGGTACGTTCAGGAGAACAACTACTACGGCCGCAACAACAACACCGGCGTATCGCTCTACCAGCGGGCCAGCTACCCCTGGATCATCGACTACGGCAAGGTGACGGCGACCGAGACGACGAAGGCCGCACCGGCCCGGGCCTGGTTCGAGGTCGCGGAGCGTTGTCTCCCGGGCGGAGCGGTCACCTGCGCACCAGCTCAGCTGACGGCGGCGAACGCCGCCTACTGGCCGGACGTGCCGTTCGACCAGATCTGTACGTCGGCGACGTCGTGCCCCAACCGCACCTCGCCGTCCTTCTTCAGCCGCAAGCGCCTGGCGAAGGTGAACACCGAGACGCTCAACGGCAGCGGCTGGCTTTCGGTCGACACCTGGAGCCTGACCCAGGACTACCCGCCGTCCGGTGACACCGACCGCTCGCTGTTCTTGCGGACCATCACCCACCAAGGGCGCGCCGGTGGAACCCTGACCAACCCGCCGGTCTCCTTCGTGGGGATCAACAAGCCGAACCGCGTGGACGCGATCGGTGATGCTGCGCCGGCCATGAACAAATGGCGGGTCTCCTCGATCTCGTCGGAGTCCGGGCAGGTCACCAACGTCAACTACAGCGCTCCGGACTGCACACCCACGACAAAGCCGGGCCTTGCGGACGCGCCGACGAACACCAAGCGATGTTTCCCTGTCTACTGGACTGTCGAAGGGGGCGTGGAGCCGACGCTGCACTGGTTCAACAAGTACGTGGTGACCAGCGTCGTGGTCGCTGACAGCAGCACGGACGGCCTGGATCAGGGCACGTTCTACGAGTACCTGGGCACTCCCGCTTGGCACTTCGACGACAACGAACTCACTGTGCTCAAGTACCGCAGTTGGGGCGACTGGCGCGGCTACTCGAAGGTCAACGTGGAGACCGGCGCGCCCAGCGATCGGACCCGAACCCAGTACACCTTCTTCCGCGGGATGCACGGTGACTACCTCAATCCGCAGGGCACTGCCAAGAAGACGGTCGGTGTCACCGACAGTCAGGGCGAGGTCATCCTCGACGCGCCGCGGCTGAACGGCTTCGGCCGCGAGCAGATCACCTACGACGGTGCGGGCGGCCCAGAGGTCACCGGGACGATCAGCACTCCCTGGACCAAGCAAACCGGGGCCGGCGGTGACACAGTCTCGACCCTGCTGCAGACCAAGTCGACCTTCGTCCGGACCCGGCTGAGCAACGGGGCCTACCGGACGGTCGGCTCGACGACCGAGTTCGACGACCTCGGGATGCCGGTTTCGGTCGACGACCTCGGTGACGTCACCGTGGCCAACGACGATCGTTGTACGCGCTTCACCTACAACCGGAACGAGGTACTGCAGATTCTCGGTGCGGTCAGCCGGGAGGAGAAGGTGTCGGTCGGGTGCGGTGTCACCCCCAACCGGCCGACGCAGGTGATCTCGGACGAACGCTCGTACTTCGACGGACAGACGGATCTGACCGCGGCACCGGTGGACGGCCTCGTCACCAAGGTCGAGACGATGAGCGGTTGGTCCAACGGACCGCAGTACGAAGAGCGGTCGCGGACGACATACGACAGCCTCGGCCGGGTCAAGGAAACCTACGACGGGCTGGGACGCAAGACGAGTGGAGTCACCTACACGCCCGCTACCGGCGGGCCGGTCACCGGTCGCGCGGTCTCGGACGCGAAGGGCTATGTCAGCTCGACGATCATCAACCCTGCCTGGGGTGCGACGGTCGCGGAGGTCGACCCGAACGGTCGCCGCACGGACCTGGAGTACGACGCCTTCGGGCGGCTGACCGGAGTCTGGCTGCCGAACCGCTCGAAGGCCGGTAGCGCGACTGCGTCGATGCTGTTCAGCTACCTCCTGTCGAAGACGGCTCCGAATGTCGTTGCCACGCAGGAACTTCTACCGAACGGCACGTACAAGACCAGCAGGACGCTGTTCGACGGACTTCTGCGACAGCGCCAGGTACAGACGCCGGCAGCCACCGGTGTCGGCCGGGTCATCTCGGACACGACGTACGACTACCGCGGCAATGTCGCGACGCAGACCGGTGCGTACTACGACGACAAGTCGGCGCCGACCAACACCTTGTTCGACGCCAACGAGCCGAACCTGCCGGGTCAGACGGTGAACACCTACGACGGCGCGAACCGTCCGGTGGTCTCGGTCTTCAACGTTCAGGGACATGAGCAGTGGCGGACCCAGACGATCTACGGGGGCAACGCGACCGCTGTCATCCCGCCGTCCGGTGGCACGACGAGCATGCAGCTCTTCGATGCCCGCGGGAAGGTGAGTGAGCTACGGCAGTACCACGGTGCCGCCGCTGGTGGAGATTACGACTCCACGAAGTACACCTACAAGCCGGACGGTCAGCTTGAGACGATCGCCAACGCCGCGGGCAGCGTCTGGCGGTACGGCTACGACATCCGGGGGCGGCAGATTTCCTCGGCGGACCCGGACAAGGGCACCACGACCTCCACCTACGACAAGGCGGACCGGCTGGTCTCCACGACGGATGCCCGGAATCAGTCGATCTTCTACTCCTACGACGAGTTGGACCGCAAGACGGCGATCCGAAGCGGTTCGGCGAACGGCACCGTGCTCGCGTCGTGGATCTACGACACCCTCGGCAAGGGTCTGCTGACTTCGTCCACCCGGACGGTCGACGGCAACAACTACGTCAATGCGGTGACCGGCTACGACCTCCTCGATCGTCCGATCGGGACCAGCGTCACGATTCCGGCCTCCGAGGGAAAGCTCGCCGGGACCTACAGCGCGACGACGACATACAACCCCGACGGCAGCGTCAACAAGGCGAAGTTGCCCACTACTCCAGGTCTTCCCGATGAGACGATCACGATGGAGTACGACGCCTTCGGCAACGCGGACGGTATCGGCGGCTGGCAGTCGTACGTGGCCGGCACGAAGTACGGCGAGTACGGCGATCCGCTGCAGTACCGGATGGGCCAGGCGTCGGAGAAGTCGATCTATCAGTCCTTCGAGTACGAGCAGGGCACCCGCCGGCTCGCCAAGATGGATGTCGACCGAAGTACCGTCGTCGCCGCCGATGACACCTTCAACTACACCTACGACGACGCTTCCAACGTCACCTCGGTGACGCACACGATGGGTGCCGCCGTAGACCGGCAGTGCTACGCGAACGACTACCTCCGTCGTACGACGGAAGCCTGGACGCCCGCGGGAACCTGTGCCGCAACGCGTTCCGCCGCCACCCTCGGGGGACCGGCGCCGTACTGGCAGTCCTACAACTACGACAAGTCCGGCAACCGCACGAGCGTCGTGGACCACAAGGTCGCCGGCGACACGACATCCACCTACAGCTATCCGGCCGCCACCGCTGTTCGGCCGCACGCGGTGACCGCTGTCAACGGCACGGGCCCGAGCGGTACGTCGGTCGACAACTACGGCTACGACGCCACCGGAAACCTGTCCTCCCGAACAGTCGGCGGTGACACCGACACCCTTGCCTGGGATGCCGAGGGCCACCTCTCGTCGGTCTCCGGTCCTGCCGGTGACACCGACTTCGTCTACGACGCCGAAGGCAGTCGCCTGATCCGTCACGACCCGAAGGGTTCGACGCTCTACCTGGCCTCGGCCGAGGTCCGCTTCGACAAGGTGACCGACAAGGTGAAGTCGACCAGGTACTACGACTTCAACGGCAAGACAGTCGCCATGCGCAACGATGCCCTGACGGTCGAGTACCTGATGGCCGATCCCCAGGGAACCTCCACCGTCTCGGTGGACGGCTCGACCACGGACATCTCCCGCCGCTACATGGACCCGTTCGGCAACAGCCGCGGCGCCCCGTCGCCAACCTGGGAACCGAACAGCCACGGCTTCGTCAACGGCGTGGACGACCCCTCAACCGGCCTGACCCATCTGGGCGCCCGAGAATACGACGCCAAACTGGGCCGCTTCATCAGCGTCGACCCCTTGGTCGACATCGCCAACCCGCAGACCCTCAACGCCTACTCCTACTCCAACGGCAACCCGGCAACCTTCAGCGACCCCGACGGCCTGCTACTGAAGGACGACGGCGGCGCCCCCACCAAACCGACCGCCACCAAGGTCAAGAAAAAGGTCACCCCGCCGTCCACCGAGGAAGGCCAGAGCGAAGCCCTCGAACAGGCCGTCGCCCAAGTCACCCACCATCGCGAAGCAAAAGAAGAAGCCAAACGCGTCATCAAGCGCGTCATCAAGGACCTGGTCAAGATCGTCGCCGACGAAATCGGCGTCACCGACGCCCTCAACTGCTTCACCGACGGCGACCTCGGCGCTTGCGCCTCGACCGGAGTCACCGTCCTGTCCTCCTTCGCCGGCGGAATCGCCGGCAAACTGGTCAGCAAGTACCTCTTCCACGCCAAGAAGGCTTGGAAGTTGGTCGGCCGAATAAAAGACCTGATCGGCGAAGCCATCGAGGGCATCAAGGGCTTCCGTAAGGCCGAAGACGAGCTCCGCGCGGCCGAACAAGCGGTGGCTTCGTCGTGTTCTTTCAACTCGTTTGAGCCAGGCACTCTGGTCCTGTTGGCAGATGGCCACCAGAAACCGATCGAGCACCTTCAAGTGGGTGACGAGGTAGTCGCTGCGGATCCAGCCACCGGGAAAGTTGCCGCTGAACCCGTGGTCAGGACGATCATAGGTCAGGGCACAAAGAACCTGGTGGAACTCGAACTAACGACTACCGGAGTTGACGGCAAGAAATCTACTGACGTCATTACAGCAACGGCAGGTCACCCGTTCTATGTCCCTGCAGCCGGGCGCTGGCTGGACGCGGGCCAGTTGACGATCGGGAACCAGTTGTCCTCTCTTGGCCAGCCGGTCGCGGTTACCGCCACGAAGAGCTACGCGGCTGTCGCGCGTGTATACAACCTGACGGTTAGCAACGTGCACACGTATTATATAGTTGTTAGTGGTGTGCCTGTCCTTGTCCATAACTGTGGGCAGTTGATCTACGAGGCAAATGGCAAACATGGGCCCATCGCGCGCGCCAGTTCTCGTGGTCCGAATAGTGCTTTGCCGAGTAATGGCCAGGCCGCCTTGGACAACTCGGTTCAGATCAAGCCGACTTCACCTCGTCGTATAGGTCGAAGCAATGGTGAGGATGTGATTCTGGACAGGCATGGCGAGGTAGCATGCGGGTGTACGGTGGAAGGAGGAACGAATGAGCTGTTCCACGGGCATGTCCGTACCGACGTTGGCACGGATCCAGGGATGTCCAAGGCAAGTTCAGTTCTACGAAGAGCGATCAAGTCTGGACTGGTGGAGCCATGACGTCTGAACGAAGTGAGTTGGACGGTCGTCGCGTTCTTCTGAGAGATATCTCTGGCGATGACCCGGAGCTCGCCGCGCAGGCATTGTTAGCGTTGGCGTACGACGAACCTGACCGTCAGTGGGTCCAGACCTTCCTTCTCGAGCTCAGTGGGTCAGAGCGACCCCTTCAGCTTCGTCAGTTGGCATTGACCTGCCTGGGGCATATCGCGAGACTTGATGGCGCTATCAGACCTGACGTCGTGGTTCGCCTTCAACAGTTGCGTCTGGATGCTGACCTAGGCGGACTGGCCGAAGACGCGCTCGATGACATCGAGTCGTTTGTGACCAGAAAGCCCTGACTAGAGTCCTGATTGGTGTTTTTGAGTGGCGGTTGTCAATGCCGTTGGCAACCGCCACGCCGGCTGGATTTCCGGGCGTTTGCTATCGTGGCGGTATTCGCGGCTCCAGTGATTTGTCGTCACGGATCATCGAGGATCGAGACCTTTCGTCGCTCCTGGCGGATTTGTTTGATTTCAACGTCTCGCGTCAGGCGGGCGCTGACTCTCCGAGACTGATTTCAGGGCAGCAGCTCAAGAGTATTGCGGGAGCTTTTTCCGGTGGCGAATTCTATCTGTGTGGAATGCGAGGAACCCGCCGGCCCGTGTTGTGTGCGAGTTCAGAAGGAGAGGCGGGGCGCATTGCGGATGATCTGCGAGATGCTCTTCGCCTCATGATTGGCTTCCCGTACTGGAGGGACGCCCTGAAGTACTCCGCGAACGGTGACCTGGCGAGTATGGAGGTGGCGACAGGTTTCTTGTGGCGTGATCTGCTGGCCAAACATCCGGAGATCGTGGACAAGCAGTCGAGAGTTGCCGGGATGCTTGGTGTCGATCTCGACACTCCGCTCGAATTGATTACCCGTCTACATGCGGTCGTGAAGGATGCGGGGCAGGACTTTTTGTTTGCCGATGACACCGGAGAGTACGGCAGCCTGTTCGGTCCGTTCCCGCCCAGTCGGAATCAGCGCTGGCAGTAGATTGCCACCTGTTTTGGCGCATCTGGTTCCGATCCAATCAGAGCTTGTCGTCGCGGTGGGATCGAAGTTCGCCCCGCTGCTGTCAGCCGTCGACGGTTGATCGCGAGGCTTGTGGTCGGGGCGTTGGCCAGTTGCCCAGCGACCTTTTGCAGCTTTTGACGGCAGATTCGGCTTGCAGTACAAGGATCCCGCTGCTAGGGCCGGCCAAAGTGTATGGGTGAACTGTATGGGTTGCATGTGTTGCGTGCTCGTCCATTGACTTAGCGTTTCATCGCATCTGTGGCTCGGGGGAGTCGAGAGCGGTGGGGTCAAATGTCGGGGTATTCGAGCAAGCGGCGTGCTGTGGCAGGGGTCTGTGCCGCGGCTGTTGGGGCGTTGGGGTGGGTGACGGTCGCGCCTGAGACCGGGCGAGCGGCACCGCCTGTGGGTGGTGAGACTCGGGTCCAGGGGACGCCGCAGGAGTCGCAGTCGGCCTCCAAACGGGCGGTCGCGTCCAAGCAGCGTGTCGAGGTGGTGGAGAAGCGGACCGAGATGGCGCGGACGTTCGCCAACCCGGACGGCAGCTTCACCTTGGAGCAGAGCAATGTTCCGGTCCGGACCAAGCGTGACGGGCAGTGGGTGGAGCTGGATGCCACGCTGGCCAAGAGCCCGGACGGGCGGGTGCGGCCGAAGGCAGCCGCGATGGAGCTGAGCTTCTCGGGTGGCGGGACCAGCGAACTCATCACGATGAAGTCGGATGGCCACGAGATGACGCTCAGCTGGCCGGAGCCGTTGCCTGAGCCGACGATCAGCGGCGACGGCGTCACGTATCCGAACGTCTTCCCCGACGTCGATCTGAAGATCACGGCCGGCACCAGCTCGTACAGCGAAGTGCTGGTGGTGAAAACGCCTGAGGCTGCTCGGTTGCCGCAGTTGCAGCGGCTCGACTTCGCTGTGAAGGCTCCGACTCTCGCTGTCGCCAAGGTGGCAGGCGGGGTCACGCTGGCCAAGGACAAGTTCGGCAAGGTCATCTTCACCAGCCCGGCGCCGGTGGCGTGGGACTCCCGCGGTACCGGACAGGCGCCCACCGACGAGGACCGCAGTGAGAGTCCGCTCGAGGGCGACAAGGTCGTACCGATCCCGCTCGAGGTCGGCAAGTCGTCGATGAGGGTCAGCCCGTCCGCCGCGCTGATGAACGACGCAGCGGTCAAGTACCCGATCTACATCGATCCGGCCTTCCACTCGACCCAGTTCGGCCGCGCGATGATCAACCAGCACTACCCGACCACCGCGACCTGGCAGTGGGAAGGACCGGAGGGCGTTGGCTACCAGGAGTTCGAGCCTTGGAGCCGCAAGCGGCTGATGTACCACATGAGGATCGCCGGCTTGCAGTACACCCACATCACGAAGGCCGTCTTCAGCGGCTATGAGACCTGGGCAGCCAGCTGCACCAAGAAGGAGGTGCAGCTGTGGAAGACCTCCGCGATCACACCGAGCATCACCTGGAACAGTGGCTCCGGGTCAGGCACCTGGCTGAAGAAGCTCGACTCGGTTGTCGAAGCCGTCGGCCGGGACGGCTGCACGCCGGGCGGGAAGTGGATCGAGTTCGACGCGACCGCAGCCATCGCCGAGCAGGCCGCGGACGGTAGCCAGTACGCGTACCTCGGCCTGCGTGCGGCCAGCGAGACCGACTCGATGGCGTGGAAGCGCTTCGGCAAGGCGGTCCGGCTCGACATCATCTACAACCACGTCCCGGTGCTGTCCAACGCGCATTCCACCAGCCCGACGATGGGGTGCCCGACCTCGACCGCGCCGCTCAAGGTGAGCCAGGACAGCCCGGTTCCGACGGTCAAGATCCTGGACGTCGATCGTCAGCCGTCCAGGGTCGACTACGAGTTTCGGCAGAGCGGGGTCGCAACGCCGCTGTGGACGGGCAGCAGTCTGATCAAGGCCAGCAGCAGCACGGTGGAGTACACGCCGGCCTCGAATGTGTCGGGGTTGAAAGAAGACGTCCTGATCGGCTGGCGGGCCCGGGCCTGGGACGGCATCGACTACTCGGCCTGGTCGGGCTACTGCTGGTTCATCATCGACTTGTCCGAGCCGCCGCCGCCGAAAATCACGGTACTGACCACGGCTCCTGGCGACATCTACCCGCTCCGCCAGCCGATCGATGTGAAGCTCGAGGTCACGACCAACGATCCCAACCACTTCAAGTACTCGATCGACAGCCTGGAGCCGGGCGCTGAGGTGGTCTCGATCGACGCGACGAAGAGCGGCACGTTCCGGTTCACCCCGGTCCGGACCGGTCCGCTCGTGATCAGATCCTGGAGCATCGACCGGGCCGGCAACCGAAGTGTCGACTTCAACGCACTGACGGTCCGGATCGAGACAGGTCCGTTCACCGGTCGGTGGTACCTCGACGAAGGAACCGGCACAACCTCGAGGGACAGCAGCGGCAAGGCTCACGACTTCAACCTCGGTACTGCGGCGAGCTGGGCGGCGGGTGACTCGTGGGACTCGACCTCGACCGGCGCGAACGACTGGTCGGTCAAGCTGCCGGGTACCTCCTCGATCGCGACCGCCGCGTCCAACGTGGTTGACACCAGCCGCAACTTCACCGTCAGTGCGAGGGTCCGGGTCGGCGCGAAGACGACTCGGCAGGTGGCCGTCAGCGAGGATCGCGCCGGAGCAGGTGGCTTCATGCTCGGCTTCCTCCGCTGGGACCTGACCAACCCCGACGAGCGGAAGGCGGTCTGGAGCTTCTCGATCCCGGATCCCGACGGAACCGGACAGATCACCGTGGCGAGCGAGCCGATCAGTTACGAGCTGGGGGACTGGGTCTACCTCACCGGTAGCTACAACTCGGCCGACCGCGAGCTGAGCCTGGTCCTCGGCGACAACCAGCACCAGACGACCATCGAGGTTCCCGGAACCGCGACCGCTCCCGACGGTACCGGCGTCCTTCGGCTCGGATCCGCGCTCGACGCCGGTGTCCAGAACCACTTCCTCGACGGACAGGTCGACGACGTCCGGATCTATCCGGGGCCGATCGACGAGGCAACGCTCAGCATCAACTACGAAGACTCCACTCCCACCGAATAGCTGAGGAATTCGATGCGCATCAGAAGACGGGCCAATTCGGCCCTGGTGACTCTGCTAGGCGTCAGCCTGGTGGCGGGAGTGGCGTCGTACGTGCCGGAGGCCGAGGCGAAGACCCCGTCGCGCCCGGCCCCGGCCGTCCAGTCCGAGAAACCCGTACCCGGCAAGGACTTTCAGCCGAACCGAACAGGTGCCGACAAGTCCGCACGGCAGGCCGAGGCCGCCTCGAAGGCAGAGGCAGCGCCGGTTTGGCCGAGCGCGACCACGATGACGGCTGCAGTGGGTACGACGGCGACGCGGATCGCGGGTGATGTGGCTGTCCCGCCTGTCACCGTGACCGCTGTCGCGGCCGAGCCGACCATGTCAGCCAGAGCCGGTACTGCGGTAGCGCCGCAGCCGTCGGTCCGGGTCGACGTGCTGGATCAGGCAGCGACCACGAAGCTGGGTGTCGACGGGGTCGTCATCCGGCTCGCCCGCACCGATGCTCAGGCTCAGTCGGCCAAGGTGAAGGTGAATGTTGACTACTCGCAGTTCGCTACGGCCTTCGGTGGCGGCTGGTCGAACCGCCTGAGGCTGGTCGAGCTGACCTGCAGTACTGCTGGAGCGTGCGTTCAAGGTCGGGTGGTTCCAGGCTCGGCCAACGACGGCGAGAAACAGACCGTCTCGGCCGAGGTCAATCTGCCGAGCGGGCAGGCCAAGAGCGCCGGCACATCGTTCAGTACGTTCGCTGTCGCGGCCGGTGCCTCTGGTTCAACGGGCTCGTACGCCGCCACGCCGCTGGCGCCGTCCTCGAGCTGGAACGTGAGCGTGCAGACCGGCGACTTCAGCTGGAACTACCCGCTCCGCGTCCCGCCGGGTACGGCCGGTCCGCGCCCGGACCTGTCGATCGGTTACAGCTCCGGCTCGGTCGACGGGCAGATTGCCTCAAGCAACAACCAGACCTCCTGGGTCGGCGAGGGGCACAGCCTCGAGACCGGCTTCATCGAGCGCAAGTACGTGTCCTGTGCCGATGACCTGAAGGACAGCAACACCACCACCAAGACCGGTGACCAGTGCTGGAAGTCGGACAACGCCGTGCTGTCGCTCGGTGGGCACTCCGGCGAGTTGGTCAAGATGGACGCGAACACGTACCGGCTCGAGAAGGACGACGGATCGCGAATCCAGCGCCTGTACGACGCGAACAACAACAGCGGCGCCAAGGGTGGCGAGCACTGGCTGGTCACCACATCGGACGGTACGAAGTACTACTTCGGCAGCAACCCGGTCATCTCCGGGACTGACCGCGCCGACTCGGTGAACACGGTGCCGGTGTTCGGCAACCAGGACGGTGAGCCGTGTCATGCGGCGACCTTCGCGGCGTCGTACTGCCAGCAGGCGTGGCGGTGGAACGTCGACCGGGTGGTCGATGTCCACGGCAACCTGATGCGGTACCGGTACGTCAAGGAGAACAACTACTACGGCCGCAACAACAACACCGGCGTCTCGCAGTACCAGCGGGCCAGCTACCCCTGGTTCATCGACTACGGCAAGGTGATCGGCGCGACCGAGACCACGACCGTGGCGCCGGCCCGGGTCTGGTTCGACGTGGCCGAGCGCTGCCTGCCGGGTGGTGCGATCACCTGCGCCGAGAACCAGCTGACCGCGGCGAACGCCTACGCCTGGCCGGACACGCCGTTCGACCAGATCTGTACCTCGGCGACCACCTGCCCGAACCGGACGTCACCGTCGTTCTTCACCCGTAAGCGGTTGAGCAAGATCACCACCGGAATCCTGAAGGGCTCGACGTTCTCGCCGGTCGACAGCTGGACCCTGACCCAGGACTACCCGGTCTCGAGCGTCGAGAACCGGTCCCTGTTCCTGCGCACGATCACCCACCAGGGCCTGGCCGGGGGAACGCTGACCAACCCGTCGGTCTCCTTCGTCGGTGTCGACAAGCCCAACCGGGTCGACGCGATCGGCGACGGTGCCCCGGCGATGGTCAAGTGGCGGGTCTCGGCGATCGAGTCCGAGTCGGGCCAGATCACCAACGTGAACTACTCCGGCCAGGAATGCACCCCGGCGGCCAAGCCGGACCCGGCGACCAACTCCGCGCGCTGCTTCCCGGTCTTCTGGACGATCGACGGCGGTGAGAAGCCGACGATGCAGTGGTTCAACAAGTACGTCGTGACCAGCACCGCGGTCGACGACATGAGCACCGATGCCCCGGATCAGGGCACGTTCTACGACTATCTCGACACCCCGGCCTGGCACTACGACGACAACGAGCTGACTCTGCCGGCGTACCGGAGCTGGGGTGACTGGCGCGGGTACTCGAAGGTCGAGGTGAGGACCGGCGGTCTGGACTCCGCCGACCAGACGCGGATGCGGTACACCTTCTTCCGGGGCATGAACGGCGACTACGCGAAGGCCGACGGGTCGACCCGCAAGAACGTCAGCGTCACCGACAGCCAGGGGAACTCGCTGGTCGACTCACCGCGGCTGAACGGGATGACCCGCGAGCAGATCACCTACAACGGCGTGAGCGGTCCGGAGATCAGCGCGACGATCACCACGCCCTGGACCAAGCAGGTCACGTCCCCGCTGGGTGGGGCCGCGACCATGCTGCAGACCAAGTCCACCTCGACCCGGACCCGGCTGAGCAACGGCAGCTACCAGATCACCGCACTCGACACCGAGTTCGACGACCTGGGGATGGCGACCGAGATCAACGACCGCGGCGACGTCGCCCTGAGCAGCGACGACCGCTGCACGCGGCTCAGCTATGCGCGCAACACCACGGCGCAGATTCTGACCACGGTCAGCCGGGAGGAGACCGTGTCGGTCGCCTGCACGGCTACCCCGAATCGGCCTGCCCAGGTCATCTCCGACGAGCGAACGTTCTACGACGGTCACACCGATCTGAACGCCGCCCCGACCCAGGGGCTGGTCACCAAGACCGAGTCGATGAGCGGCTGGTCGAACGGGCCGCAGTACGAGCAGCGGTCCCGGACCGGGTACGACACGCTGGGGCGGGTCAAGGAGACGTACGACGGACTCGACCGACTCACCAGCAAGGTGACCTTCACGCCGGCCACCGGTGGACCGGTCACGGCGCGCGCGATCGAGGACGCGAAGGGGTACATCAGCTCGACGCTGATCGACCCTGCGTTCGGCGCGACGGTCACCGAGGTCGACCCGAACGGAAGGCGTACCGATCTGGGGTACGACGCTCTCGGCCGGCTGACCGGTGTCTGGCTGCCCAACCGGTCGAGGACCGCGACGGCCTCGATGATCTTCGGCTACTCGGTGTCGAAGACCGCGCCGAACGTGATCACTACCCAGGAGCTGAAGCCGGACGGGACGTACAAGACGACCAAGGCGCTGTTCGATGGGCAACTGCGCCAGCGGCAGGTCCAGACCCCGGCGGCGACCGGCAGCGGGCGAGTACTGGCCGACACGACCTACGATCGGCGTGGCAATCCGAAGACGACGACGGGCGTGTACTACGACGCGAGCTCGGGACCGTCGGACGTGTTGTTCGACGTCAACGAGGAGAACCTGCCGTCCCAGACGGTGACCACGTACGACGGGGCGAGCCGGCCGGTCGTGCAGAGCTTCGAGGTCCAGGGGCACGAGCGTTGGAAGACCCAGACGAGCTACGGCGGCAACACCGTCACGGTCATCCCGCCGACGGGTGGCACCACGACCATGCAGGTGACGGATGCTCGCGGCAAGCTCAGTGAGCTGCGGCAGTACAAGGGCGTCGCGGCGACCGGTGACTACGACTCCACGAAGTACACCTACACGCCGGACCAGCAGCTCGACACTGTGACGAACGCCGAGGGGAGCGTCTGGCGGTACGGGTACGACCTGCGTGGACGGCAGATCAGTTCGGTCGATCCGGACAAGGGCGCCTCGACTACGGCGTACGACGCTGCCGACCGGGTGACGTCGACCAAGGACGCGCGTGGCCAGCAGTTGTTCATGTCGTACGACGAACTGGACCGCAAGACCGCCGTCCGGAGTGGCTCGGCGACCGGCCCGGTGCTGGCGTCGTGGGTCTACGACACGCTGGGCAAGGGGTTGCTGACCTCGTCGACGCGGACGATCAACGGCAACAACTATGTGTCGGCAGTGACGGCGTACGACTCGCTGGACCGGCCGACCGCGACTCAGGTCGTCATCCCGGCGTCCGAGGGCAAGTTGGCCGGCACCTACGCCTCGACCACCAGCTTCAACCCGGACGGCAGCGTCAACAAGGCGAAGCTGCCGACGATGCCAGGGCTGCCGGACGAGACGATCGAGATGAAGTACGACGAGTTCGGTAACCTGCGCGGGATGGGCGGCTGGCAGTCGTACGTCGCCGCGACGAAGTACAGCGAGTACGGCGACACGCTGCAGTACACGATGGGGCAGAAGTCGGAGTTGTCGATCTGGCAGTCCTTCGCCTACGAGCAGGGAACGCGCCGGCTGCAGAAGATGTCGGTGGACCGCAGCGGTCATCTCCCGTCCGACGACACCTTCGACTACACCTACGACAACGCGGCCAACGTGACGTCGGTGACCCACACCATGGGCACCGATGTGGATCGGCAGTGCTTCACGAACGACTACCTCCGGCGTACTACGGAAGCGTGGACGCCGGCTGGTAGCTGCACGGATCCCCGGTCCGCCGCTTCGTTGGGGGGACCGGCGGCGTACTGGCAGTCCTACCGTTTCGATGCCTCGGGCAACCGCACGTCTCTGGTGGACCACACGGCAGCAGGCGACAAGACGTCGACGTTCGCCTACCCTGCCGCGACCGCAGCCAGGCCGCACGCGGTCACAGGGGTGACCTCAGCCGGGCCGACCGGCACGTCGGTCGACACCTATGGCTACGACGCGTCGGGCAACATGTCCTCGCGGAATGTCGGCGGCGACACCGAAACCTTTGGCTGGGACCTCGAGGGGCATCTCGCCTCTGTCTCCGGTCCTGGCGGGGATACCAGTTACGTCTACGACCCCGAGGGCAGCCGTCTGATCCGGCACGACGCCAAGGGCGCCACTCTGTACCTGCCGTCCGCGGAGGTCCGCTGGGACAAGACCGCTGACACGGTCTCGTCGACGCGGTACTACGAGTTCAACGGCTCGACCGTGGCGATGCGTAGCAACAGCCAGTCGGTCGAGTACCTGATGTCAGACCCACAGGGAACGGCCTCGGTCTCGGTAGACGGGCTGACCGCTGCGGTCTCCCGACGGTACATGGATCCGTTCGGCAACACCCGCGGCACGACGTCGCCTACCTGGGACCCGAACGCCCATGGCTTCGTCAACGGGGTGGATGATCCGTCGACCGGGCTCACCCACCTCGGCGCCCGGGAGTACGACCCGAAGCTGGGCCGGTTCATCAGTGTCGACCCCTTGATCGACGTCACCGACCCGATCACGCTGAACGGCTACCGGTACGGCAACAACAACCCAGCCACCTTCAGCGACCCGGACGGGCTCAAGGAGTACTTCCCCGACGACCCGGCCAACGACGGAGTGCACGCACCCCGGCTGCACTACAAGCCGCCGAAAACCCCGACCTACGAACAGGTCAAGGCGCAGAACCGGCACGAGGCCGTCCAGCAGATCAGCCACCACAAGAAGGCCAAGGAAGAGGCCAAACAACGCATCAAGAAGGTCGTCAAGGACCTCGTCAAGATCGTCGCCGACGAACTGGGCATCACCGACGCCCTCAACTGCTTCACCAACGGCGACGTAGGCGCCTGCATCTCCACCGGAGTGACGGTCCTGTCGTCCTTCGTCGGCGGCATAGCCGGCAAACTGGTCAGCAAGTATCTCTTCCACGCCAAGAAGGCCTGGAAGCTGATAGGCCGAATAAAAGGCCTGGTCGACGAAATGATCGACGGCGTCAAGGGCGTCCGCAAGGCAGAGGAGGAACTGCATAAGGCGGAAGAGGTAGTCGGCAAAACCTGCTCGATCAACTCGTTCGTGCCCGGAACTCTGGTACTTCTCGCAGACGGCACACGGAAATCGATCGAGAAGTTAAAAACCAAAGACCGTGTTCTGGCAACGGATCCGGCCACTGGTCAGACCTCGGCGGAGCCGGTCGTACGGACGATCATCGGTCAGGGCTCCAAAGACCTGGTAGATATCATCGTGAGCGCCTCCTCGATCGACGGCGTCAAGAAGACGGCCAGAGTCACGGCGACCTCAGGACACCCGTTCTATCTGCCCGGTACTGCGCGCTGGATCGATGCCGGAGAACTGCGATCAGGTGATCGCTTGGCTGGAGCGAAGCTGGCTGACGTGGTCACTGTCCGGTCAGTTCTGCATCGCTCGGTTCAGGCAACGGTCTACAACCTGACCGTCGGAACGCTGCACACGTACTACGTGCTGGCAGGTGCAGTCCCGGTTCTGGTGCACAATAGTGGTTGCGAAGAGGATGTCTTCCCTTTGGAAAACCATGTTGCGCCACGTCACACGCCAGGCGGTGCAGAGGCTGATTCTTCGTCATCTCTCTTCAAGGCTGATGCTGATCTAGGGGAGTTGGCTACAGGTAGTGCAGGTCAGATCGGTCATTTTCAGAAGCAAACTGGAAATGTGCGCTACTTCATCAAGGGGCGAGGTGTCGTAGGTACTGACCGGCGTGGCTTGCCAACCTCTACGTATACAATTATTCGTGACGGAAGGGACGGAGATCTGGTGACCATGCACCCTGGGCTGCCGAGGGATCTTGATCCTGAATGAGGCGAATAGATGTGAGATCGCAGTCGGGGCAAGTGTTGGCGTCGGCTGCGGCGCACCCGGATTTCGATCCGGTTCTGTCCGAGGTTGATCGCAGTGCCTATCCCATTTTGGGGCACGTCGATCCGTATGGCGACACGATCCTCAATCGGCTGCAGGTTGAATCTTTGCTGGGTGAGATCGATGCTTTACGAGGCAATGGAGACGTGATTCCGAAAACTTTCGCGGAAGACTTGATCGGCCTGTGTGACAAATGTCTGTCGAAGCCTCATCGGTTCTTGTGGTTCATCGGTGATTGAGTTCATCACCCCCGCCGTAGCCGCGTGAGTGGCCCTTCCGCTCCGCCCCACGTGGGGCGGAGCGGGAAGGGGGCATTGGCCTGATCGTCGAGTTTTACGGCGAGGACTTGGTGGAGTTGGGTGTCGTTGCGTTCGAAGCTGACGTGGCAGGCGGCAGGCTTAGGGCTTGACCACGCGCGGAATTAGGTGGATAACCTACAGGTCCAGGTGTAGAAGTGACCGATGAACCGCTTCGTGGTTGAACAGGTGCTGCGAACTGCCTTCCCTCATGTGGGACCGTCAGATCCAGTTGAGTACTTCGGTGAGGCCGGTTCCGCCACCGAGGCATTGATGTACAGCTGGCTGTACTGGCCGGATCTGGTTGAGTTGTACGGCGCGGTGTTCCTTCTGTTGAGTGACGCCAATGAGGAATACATCTCCGAACGGTTAGGTGCATCGGTTGGCGACGAACACCCCGACTGGGCACCGCTCGCATGGGCCGACGCCATCGACTCCTTCAACTGGTTCGAGGTGTCATATCTCTTCCGCAGTTGGAGCGGATTGACTGATGAACTCCACGACGACCTTCACCGCGAGCTCGGCAGCAGGCTGATCCCGGTCTGGAGCGCCCGCCTCACCGCGGCGTACCCGGACCGAGAATTCTCGGTGACCCTGCTCGAGCCGGACGACTCGGTGGGCTGGCGCATCCAGGTCTCTCAAGTCTCCCCGCCGCTGCAAGCGCCGCCGGGTTGGGATCCGCAACGCCGCAGCGTACTTCCAGACCCAGCCTCGCCGAACAGCTAGTACTACGGGCGGCGCCATGTCTGCTGGATCTGATCCATCGAGAACGGGGCACGATGAACAGGGAAGCAAGTGTGTCGGTTCCAGTTGATGATCTGCTGGGAGCCTTCAGAGATCTTGAGGAATACGTGGTGTCGTTGGATCGCATTCTGTCGCGCGTGAACTTTGGTGGGGATCCGGCGATCTTGGTTGACTACGTGACGGATCGTGATGTGTTCCGCCGAATCGCCCGGTGCCGGCAACAGTTGACTGAGCTCCTTGAGTCGGCTGTGGGGAGCGACGAGTTAGATCGGGTGGCAGCGGAGGCCTACATCTATGGAGCTCCGAGACCTTGAGTTGGGTGGGCTTGCTGTTAACCCGCTCGATGGCATCGAGCGGGTCTCTAGCCGAGCGGGTTAACGCGTCTGTGTTTCCAAACGGAGTCAGCTGCCCCAGGTGGGGCGGAGGGGGAAGTGGGCGTTGGCGTTGTCGTCCAGCTTCACGGCCAGGACCTGGTGGAGTTGGGTGTTGTTGCGTTCGAAGCCGACTTGGCAGGCGGCCAGGTAGAGGCCCCAGACCTTGGCGGTGGCGTAGCCGACTTCGGCTACTGCTTCGTCCCAGTGGGTGACGAGGTTGTCGGCCCAGGCGGCGAGGGTGAGGGCGTAGTGCTCGCGGAGGTTTTCTTCGTGGCGGACCTCGAAGCCGGCGTCCTGGGCGTCGGCGATGATGCGGCCGGAGCCGATCAGTTCGCCGTCGGGGAAGATGTAGCGGTCGATGAAGGCGCCGGTACTGCGGTAGCGGTTGTCGGGGCGGGTGATGGTGTGGTTGAGGAGTCGGCCGCCGGGCTTCAGGTGGTCGAGGAGGAAGCCGAAGTACGAGGGGTAGTTGCGGACTCCGATGTGTTCGGTCAGGCCGATGGAGCTGATGGCGTCGAAGTCGCGTTCGGTCACGTCGCGGTAGTCGGAGAAGCGGACCTCGGCCAGGTCTTCGAGGCCTTCGCGCTTGATGGCGGCTTGGGCCCACTCGGCTTGGGCGGCTGAGAGCGTGACGCCGATCGTCTTGACGCCGTACTCGCGGGCCGCGTGGCGGACCATGCCGCCCCAGCCGCAGCCGACGTCGAGCAGGCGTTGGCCGGGCTTGAGGTCCAGCTTGCGGGCGACCAGGTCGTACTTCTCGTACTGCGCCTCTTCGAGGGTGGCATCCAGCGACGGGTAGACGGCGCAGGTGTACGTCATCGACGGGCCGAGAATGTACTCGTAGAAGGTGTTCGAGACGTCGTAGTGGTGGTGGATCGCGGCCTTGTCGCGACTGCGGGAGTGACGCAGGCCCTCGAAGGTGCGCCGCCACTTGGGGAGGTGCTCCTGGGGTGGCGGAGGCGGCGGCTTCAGGTGGCTCCAGCCGAGGCCGCGGACGATGCGCAGCGCCTCGGACGGGGTCGGGCGCTGGAAGTGGACCTGGTTGAGCATCATCTTCATTAGCGGGTACGGGTTGCCCGGATGGATGCCCTTGATCTCCAGGTCGCCTGAGACGTAGGCGCGCACCAGCCCGAGGTCGCCGGGGGCCGTGAGGATGTACGACAGGCCGCGCTCGGTCGCCAGGTGCATGTGGATCGGAGAGTCCTTGGGCCCGGTCGCGCTGCCGTCGTACGCGGTGAAGTGGAAGGGGAGGCCCTCCGGCGCCACCGCGGTCAGCGCTGCTGCGATCGAAACCTGCGTCGAGATCGTTGCTGTCATCGGCGCGTCACCGCCTTCTCGTAGAGCCCGGTGAGCCGGGCATCGGGGTCGTAGCGTTCTTTCACCGTGGCCAGCGCCGGCACGTTGTAGAGCCGGTCGAAGGTCTCACGGTCGTAGTAAGCGTCGGAGTACAGCGATTTGTGCCCGTCGAAGTCCGCGACGGCCGCCTCGATCCGGCGGTTCACGTCGCCGTCGGCCGCACCGGGGGCGATCGCGACGGTGCCCCAGAAGCCCACGTTGACGTAGGTCTCGCCGGGCTTGAGCGAATACAGCGGCCAGGTTTCGTCGCCCCGCAGCCGCAGCGGGCACAGCCAGACCGGCCGCATCCCCACCTCGGCGTCGAACCAGCGCAGGAAGCCGGCCAGCTGGGACGCCGGGATCTCGACGTCCTGGATGACCCGCTCGCGATCCGGGTTGCCGCGGCGCCGGTTGATGCGCGCGGCTACCTGGTGACGGTTCTCCAGGCCGATGATCTTGTGGTAGACGTCGCTGCGCCGGAACCGGCGTGGCCAGAGCCGCCGAATATAAGGGTTCTGGGCGCCGAAGGCCGCCGAGCACCAGAACCAGTCGGTGTCCCAGCGCCACAAGTAGTCGTTGGCGGTCAGTGCGTCGGTCGATCGTTGCTGGATCGACCGGTAGAAGATCTCCTGCCCGGTGTAGTCGCTCACCTGTACTGCGGTGTCGCTGTTGCGGCCGAGCGTCAGGTAGGCCTCGTCAGGGCTGAAGGCGACGCCGTCGACGAAGTGCACCGGCTCGCCGCCATACGTGCCGTCGGCAACGATCGACTCGATCGCCGGACCGAGGTCGTCGAGACCGAGCCGCACGTGCCGCAGCGCGACGTACGGCGAGATCCGGTCGAGCTCGATCCGCAACCGGGTCGCGTAGCCGAGGGAGCCGTACGAGTTGGGGAAGGTCCGGAACAGGTCGGCGTGCTCGCCGGTCGGGCGCGCGGTGACGATCTCGCCGGCGCCGGTCAGGATGTCCATCTCCAGTACCGATTCGTGCGGCAGACCGGCCCGGAACGACGACGACTCGATCCCCAGGCCGGTCACCGCGCCGCCGAGGGTGATGGTGCGCAGTTGCGGCACCACCATCGGCGTCAGGCCGTGCGGGAGGGTCGCGGCGACCAGGTCCTCGTACGTGCACATGCCCTGGACGTCAGCGGTACGGCCGACCGGGTCGACCGAGATCACGCCGGTCAGTCCGGAGACGTCCAAGCCAGGGGTGTCGACCGCTGCTCGCGGCCGGAACAGGTTGGAGCTGCGCTTCGCGAGGCGGACCGGAGCCCCCGCCGGGATGCGCTGGTACGACGACCGGAGTCGCCCCACCGCCTGATCGTGATCGATTGTCGAGGCCAGATCAGATGTCGTAGGCACCGTTTCAGAGTACGACGGGAAATCGCCCCCGGCACGGAATTCTCCGTGCACTCTCCGGACACCTGCAGTGCACTTTAGGACCACTCGGTCCAGTGGTTCTACTACGCTGAGAAAACTTTCCGGCCGGATGTCGAGCGGGCGTCGAGCGCTCCGACGTACCGGGTGGAAGAGCGCCTGAACCTGAGGAGATACCGCATGATCGACCTACGACCGGCCTGCCGGCAACTCGCCGAACTGGTGGCAGGGATCAGCGACGATCAGCTGGACAGGAGCACGCCCTGCCCGGAGTACAGCGTGCGTGGTCTGCTGGCGCACGTCGACGAGGGCGCCCGCGGGTTCGCCCAAGCGGCAGGGGCGGAGGCGGATCAGACCGCGCTGGACTTCGGGGACGGCTGGCAGCAGTTGCTCGGGCGGCGGCTGGAGCTCCTCGGGAAGGCGTGGAGCGATCCGGCGGCGTGGGTCGGCGAGTCCGATCTGGCCGGCCTCGGGCTGTCGAACGAGGAGTGGGGCAAGATCGCGCTGACCGAGGTCGTGGTGCACGGCTGGGACCTGTCGAGGGCGACCGGGCTGCCGTTCGAACTTCCCGACGAGACGGTGCGTGCCTGCTTCGAGCATGTCTCCGGGTTCCTCAGCGAGCCGCCGGTTCCCGAGCTGTGGGGGCCGCCCGTCGAGGTGCCGGCGGAGGCGCCGTTGATGGATCGGCTGGTCGGGATCGCCGGCCGAAAGCCGTAATCCACAGGCGAGCGGCCGACCCGAGAAATCTGTCCGGAGGTGCGAGTAAGTTGCCGTGCATGGCTGATCTGGTGAAGTCCTTGCTGCCGTGGAAGGACCCCGCGGGGTACCTCGGTGGGCTGCCCGCGGGCGTTGAGACGCAGTACTACGCCGGTGGCGAGCGTCCTGCGCTCGACGCGGTCGAGTTCTACGTGCCGGACTACATGGGGTCGTCCGAGGCGATCGAGGTGGTCGCCGAGATGCCTGCGCTCAAGGTCGTGCAAACCCAGACGGCCGGCTTCGAGAACCTGCTGCCGCATCTGCGCGACGGAGTCACCTTGTGCAACGCGCGGGGTGTGCACGACGCGTCGACGGCTGAGCTGGCGGTTGGGCTGATCCTGGCGTCGTACCGGCGGTTGCCACAGGCGGTGAAGAACCAGGAACGCGGGGTCTGGCCGTCGACCTACCAGGAATTCGATGACTCGCTGGCCGACCGGACCGTGCTGATCGTCGGCTACGGCTCGATCGGGGAGGCGCTGGAGCGTCGGCTGGACGGGTTCGAGTGCGAGATCATCCGAGTGGCCCGGCGGGCGCGGGATGGGGTGCACCCGATCACGGAGCTGCCCGAGCTGCTGCCACGTGCTGACGTGGTCGTGCTGCTGACGCCGGCCACCGACGAGACGCGGGGGATGGTCGATGCGAAGTTCCTGGCGCAACTCAAGGACGGCGCGCTGCTCGTGAACATCGCGCGCGGCGTCATCGTGGACACGGACGCGCTGCTGGCCGAGCTGACCAGCGAGCGGATCCGCGCCGCGCTCGATGTCACCGACCCCGAGCCGTTGCCTGCCGGGCATCCGCTGTGGTCGGCTCCGAATGTGCTGATCAACCCGCACCGCGGGGGCGCGTCGACGGCGTTCGCGCCGCGGGTCGCCCGGTTGGTCCGCGCCCAACTCGAGCGGTACGCCACCGGCGTACCGCTGATCAACGTCGTCGCGGGGCCTTCCCGCTAACCGGATCCAGCGCGTGGACCCACCGCGCTCGAAGGAGGACAAAGATGTCCGAGACCGTACTGCTGATCGGGACCAAGAAAGGGCTCTGGATCGGCCGCAGTGACAGCGAGCGCCGCAAGTGGACGCTCGACGGGCCGTCGTTCGAGATGCAAGGCGTCTACTCGGTCGGCATCGATACCCGTGGCGAGCGGCCACGCCTGTTCGCGGGTGGCACCAGCGAGCACTGGGGGCCGGCTGTCTTCCACTCGGACGACCTCGGCCAGACCTGGGACGAGCCGCCGGAGGGCTCGATCGGCTTCCCGGCCGGGGCCGACGCGTCGATGGAGCGCGTCTGGCAGATCCAGCCGGCGCCCGAGAACCAACCCGGAGTCGTGTACGCCGGTGCGCAGCCGTCCTCGCTGTGGAGGTCGACCGACGGCGGGGTGCGATTCGAGCTGGTGAGCGGACTGTGGGATCACCCGCATCGCAAGGACTGGGGCGCCGGATTCGGCGGTCAGGCGATCCACACCGTGTTGCCACACCCCAGCGATCCGCAACGGATGTCGGTGGCGATGTCGACTGGCGGGGTCTACCAGACCGTCGACGGCGGCGAGACGTGGAAGCCGGCGAATCACGGGATCAAGGCGTACTTCATGCCCGACCCGGATCCCGAGTTCGGTCAGTGTGTCCACAAGCTCGCTGGGCATCCCGACGTGCCGGAGCGGCTGTTCGCGCAGAACCATCACGGGGTCTACCGCTCCGATGACGGCGGCGCGATCTGGAAGTCGATCGCGGACGGACTGCCGTCGGACTTCGGCTTCCCGATCGTGGTGCATCCGCGCGAGCCGGAGACGGTCTACGTCTTCCCGTTGATTGCCGATGGCAACCGGATTCCCGCGGACGCGAAGTGCCGGGTCTACCGTTCCCGCGACGCGGGCTCCACCTGGGAGGCCCTTACGAACGGGTTGCCCGACGTTCCGTCGTACGCGCCGGTACTCCGCGACGCGCTGTGCGTGGACCAAGCTGATCCGGCGGGCGTCTACGTGGGCACGCGGGACGGGTGTGTCTATGCGAGCGCCGATGCGGGTGACACCTGGACCGAGGTCGCTCGTCATCTTCCTGACGTACTGACGGTGCGCGCGGCGGTGCTCGACTGATGGGCGTGGCGGTGAAGCTCCCGACGGTGCTCAGACCGTTCGCTGGGGGAGCGGAGCGGGTGGAGGTCGAGGTGGCGGGCGAGGTCACTGTGGGGAAGGTGTTCGCGGCATTGGAGGTGGAGCATCCGGCGTTGCGGCGGCGGTTGACTGACGATCAGGGGGCGCTTCGTCGGCATGTGAATGTGTTTCTTGGCAATGACAATGTTCGAGATCTGAAGGCTCTTGATACTCCGCTGGCTGACGGCGATGAGTTGCTGATCCTGCCCAGCGTTGCTGGGGGTTGAGGGGGAGGGGGGAGGAGGCGTCGTCGAGGGCGGGTGTGGGCGGTGGTGCCGGGATCGCCTGTCCTGCTCGGGTTTCGGTGGCGGTGATGCCGGGGCGGGTTGACCTGCCGGGGTGTCGGCGGCGTGGTGCCTAGGTGGGTCGGCATGGCGGGCTGCTGGCGTGTGGTGTTGGGATGGGTTGACCTGGCAGGTGCCGGTGGTGCTGGGGGTGTTTTCGCCCGGCTGGGTTGGACATGTGGGGCTGGCTGGTGGGATCCGGCTGGGCGGCGGCTGCGTACGGGTGGGTATGACTTTGCGACGGTTGTTTGCGGATGAGGAGGGGAAAGCGCGGTTCGAGTCGTGGGAGCCGGCGTTGAGCCCTGAGGTGCCTGGGCCGGGGGAGTTGAGCGTTTCGGCGCCGCTGCCGGCTGTGACGGCGATGGTGGTGCGGGCTCCCGCTGGTGGTGGGCATCCAGAGCAGCCGGAAGCTGGGCGGCGGCTGGTCGTGGTGCTGTCGGGTGAGTGCGAGGTGATCACCGGTGGCGAGACGGTGGTTGGCCGTCCGGGTGACTTGCTGTTGGTCGAGGACACCACCGGGATCGGTCATGCCAGTAGGACAAGCACCGGCTTCGAAGCGCTCATGATCGTGTTTCCTTGAGCTCTCGCTGCCAATCGGTGTTGGTCCGTTAGTGGTGGAAGAGGCGAATGCCGGTTTGGGAGAGGGTGATGCCGAGGGCTGCGCAGGCTGCGGTGACCTCGGGGGCGCGGATGGAGCCACCGGGCTCGGCCAGGTGGCGTACTCCGTGGCGGTGGGCTTCCTCGACGTTGTCGGCGAATGGGATTGCGCCGTCCGAGACCATCGCGACGTTCGTCAGTTGAGCGAGCCAGGTTGTGCGGTCGTCGGCGGAGAGGTGGTCGACCGCGGCCAGTTGGTGGTTGATGCGAGCGGATAGCGGGAGGCTCGTCGTCAGTTGTGGGGCCGCGTTGTGCTGTGGGTCGGATTTGTGCGAGTCGGGCGACGCGGGCTCGGTGGAGTCGGCGGCTGCGGTGGTTGCAGGGGGCGCGGCGGCTGCGGTGACTGCGCGGCGGAGCCACCAGGTATCCGCCTTCTGGCCGGCTAGGCGGGTGCAGTCGATGCGGGATTGCTGGCCTGCGCCGATGCCGATCGTCATCCCGTCTTTCAGGAAGGCGATCGAGTTGGACTGGGTGTAGCGGAGCACGATCAAGCCCAGCAGGAGGTCCCGCGCGGCTGAGTCGGGTAGGTCGGGGAGGAGTAGGGAGCGGGTCAGGGGTTCGGTGTCGCGGTGTTGGGTGAGCTTGAGGCCGAAGAGTTCGCGGACCTCCTCGGCGGGAGGCTCGAAGTCGGGGTCGGCCTCGAGGACCAGGAAGGTGCCGCGCTTCTTCGCGGCCAGGATGTCGAGCACGCCGTCGTCGTAGCCGGGCGCGATGATGCCGTCGCAGGTCAGTCGTTTCAGCAGATTCGCCAGGTCGCGATCGACTGGGTGGGAGACGGCGACGAAGTCTCCGTACGACGATTTGGGGTCGGCGTCGCGGGCTCGGAGGTACGCGCTGGTGACCGGCGAGACGGTGTCGACCGCGTACGTCGTACGGATGGTCTCGTCGAGTGGGCCGGCCAGCGCGGCGCCTGCGGGGGAGACGTGTTTGAAGGAAGCCGCAGCCGGTACGCCGAAAGCGTGGCTCGCCTCTCGCACGAGTTGCCACGCGTTCAAGGCGTCGAGGATGTTGATGTACGACGGCGATCCGTGCCGGACGGTGAAAGGGCCTGCCTCTGACGCGCTTGCCTGTCGCCCGGACCGGGGTGGCGATCCGATCACCGAGACGTGGGCGGGCTGATGTGGGTTCATTCCGTAGCGCAGGTGCATCGCGAGCCTCCGAGGGTGAGTCGGAGGCGCCCAGGCGGACGACGCCTTCACTTGCCGGAACGTTCGCTCCCCGGTGGTGCTCCACCTCGCCAGTCGCGAACGCTGATCCGAGCCTAGCTGCTGCGCGTTCTGCAACAACGTGCAACGACCGTCGACGTAAGCCTTTAGGAGCACGGAGCGCGCCTAGCATCCAGGGATGGACCACTCTCCACGGAAGCCGGCAGCGGTGATCAGTACCGATGAGCTGCGGCTTGATCAGGCGTGGAGCGATCTGGATCTCGATGCTGCTTGCGCTGCGGTTCGGCGTGGGGATCTGGCCGGTGGGATGGTGCTGCTGAAGAAGACGCCGGCGAGTCTCGACGTTCGGTCGATTCGGGTGTTCGGGCTGGGGCAGGCGGCGATCGGGCGTAGTGAGTTGCTGGAGATGCGGCTTACGGCGCGGCCGCGTGATCCTGATCTGTTGCTGTGGCTCGGGCAGACGTTGGTTGCTGAGGCTTGGGAGGTGCGGAGGAGTGCGGCGGCTGAACATGTGTCTGGGCAGCGGGCGGCGACTTTCCAGCAGATCCTCAAGCGTGCGTCCGTCGCTTTGAGGGCGGCGATCGACGCGGCGCCGGATGATGCGGTGCCGTGGGAGGTTCTGCAGTGGGCTGCGTTGGGGATGCAGAAGGAGTCGCTGGAGAAGGAGTTCATCTTCGACAGTGCGGTTGAGCGGAATCCGGATTCGTTCGCGGCACATGTGGGTCGGGTGCAGGTGCTGGCGCCGAAGTGGTCCGTTCTTGAGCTGGGTGAGTTGGTGGGGTTTGGTGAATTGGTTGCTGGAAAGGCCAAGCCTGGTTCGGTTTTGGGTGCTGTTCTTGCTTATGTGATTGCTGAGGTCTATCTCGACGTGATGGCGGACGGCTCCGCGGCCAAGGTGCGGCGTCTCACTCGCGAGGTCGGCAACCAGCGGGAGGCCGTCCTTGCCGCTCGGGACAGGTGGTGGGTCGTCGATCGGGTTGCTGAGGCTCCGGATGTTGCGGCGCATGGAGCCATGGCGTTCGCGCTCAAGGTCACCGGCGCCAGTGGCGCCGCGATGGAGCATGCTGCGCTGACCGGGGGCAGGATCGAAACCCTGCCGTGGGCCTATACCCAGACCACCTCGACCGGTGACCCGCTGGTCGGCTTCGCGACCGCCGTCGCCAACAACATGAGCTGACCGCACGCCGCAGCCAGCACCCCGCGGCAGCACGCCGCAGCAGCACGCCGCAGCAGCACCCCATGGCAACACGCCGCAGCGGCACCCCGCAGCAGCACCCGCGGCGCGCGTGAGCGGCGATTCAGCGCAGTACTGGACAGGGGGTCACCAGTCTCATTCGCCCGACGCTCTTACAGTGAGCGGTATGTCGAACACGCCTGATATCAAGCCGCGGAGCCGCACGGTCACCGATGGGCTGGAGGCGACTGCCTCGCGGGGCATGTTGCGCGCCGTCGGGATGGGGGACGACGACTGGGTCAAGCCGCAGATCGGCGTCGCCTCCAGCTGGAACGAGATCACCCCCTGCAACCTCTCGCTCGACCGGCTCGCGAAGGCGGTCAAGGACGGCGTTCACGCGGCCAAGGGATATCCGCTGGAGTTCGGCACGATCAGCGTCTCCGACGGCATCTCGATGGGCCATGTCGGGATGCACTACTCGCTGGTGAGCCGCGAGATCATCGCTGACTCCGTCGAGACGGTGATGGAGGCGGAGCGGCTCGACGGTTCGGTGCTGCTGGCCGGCTGCGACAAGTCGCTGCCCGGCATGTTGATGGCCGCCGCGCGCCTCGATCTGGCCAGCGTCTTCCTGTACGCCGGTTCGATCATGCCCGGCAAGCTGGGCGACAAGGACGTCACGATCATCGACGCCTTCGAGGCTGTCGGCGCCTGCGCGCGGGGGCTGATCACCCGTGAGGAGGTCGACGCCGTCGAGCGGGCGATCTGCCCGGGTGAGGGCGCCTGCGGTGGCATGTACACCGCGAACACGATGGCGTCCGCCGCCGAGGCGCTCGGGATGTCGCTGCCCGGTTCGGCCGCGCCGCCTGCTGTGGACAGAAGAAGAGACGGTTTCGCGCGCAAGTCCGGCGAAGCGGTGGTCAACCTGCTCACCAAGGGGATCACGGCCCGGCAGATCCTCACCAAGGAGGCGTTCGAGAACGCGATCGCCGTGGTGATGGCGCTCGGCGGTTCGACCAACGCAGTACTGCACCTGCTCGCGATCGCCCGCGAGGCCGAGGTCGATCTCACTCTCGACGACTTCAACCGGGTCGGCGACAAGGTCCCGCACCTGGGTGACCTGAAGCCGTTCGGCCGCTACGTGATGACGGACGTCGACCGCGTCGGCGGCATCCCGGTCGTGATGCGCGCGCTGCTCGACGCCGGACTGCTGCACGGCGACTGCCTGACGGTGACCGGCAAGACGATGGCCGAGAACCTGGCCGAGATCGCTCCGCCGGACATCGACGGCACGATCATCCGCGCGCTGGACAAGCCGATCCACCGCACCGGCGGCATCACCATCCTCAAGGGCAGCCTGGCTCCGGACGGCGCCGTGGTGAAGAGCGCCGGGTTCGACGAAGACGTCTTCGAAGGGACCGCGCGCGTCTTCGACGGCGAGCGCGGCGCGATGGACGCGGTCGCGGACGGTTCGCTGAAGGCCGGTGACGTCGTGGTGATCCGCTACGAGGGCCCGAAGGGCGGTCCGGGGATGCGCGAGATGCTCGCCGTCACCGGTGCGATCAAGGGCGCCGGCCTCGGCAAGGACGTGTTGCTGCTGACCGACGGCCGCTTCTCCGGCGGTACGACGGGACTGTGCGTCGGCCACGTCGCGCCCGAGGCCGTGGACGGCGGACCGATCGCGTTCGTCCGCGACGGCGACCGGATCACCCTGGACGTCAAGAACCGCACCCTGGACCTGCACGTGGAGCCGGCCGAGCTCGAACGACGCAGCCAGGGCTGGACGCCGAAGGAGCCCGCGATCACCCGGGGCGTGCTCGGCAAGTACCGCAGGCTGGTCACCTCCGCCTCCGAGGGCGCTGTCTGCATCTCCTAGACTGACCTAAACGTAAGACGGTCATCTCAATCCATGAGATGGAACTGTGTCAGGCTTGACCGGATCGAGAGGAGTCGGCGAAGGTGACTGCATGCGATCGATTCTTCTCGTACTTGTGCGGCGCGCCGACTGACGCGACCTTCGAGTCGAGCGCGCCCCCTCAGCCCACCCGGCAGAGGGGGCTTTTTCTTTGGAAAAAGCAGCAGTCTTTTGTGAAGCAACAGCAGTGACGACCAAGGGAAGGCACCATGAGTGAGCAGTTGACCGGGGCACAGGCTCTGATCCGCGCACTGGAACATGCCGGAGTGGACACCGTCTTCGGCATCCCGGGCGGCGCGATCCTCCCGGCGTACGATCCGATGCTCGACTCGACCCAGATCCGCCACATCCTGGTACGTCACGAGCAGGGCGCCGGCCACGCCGCCCAGGGCTACGCCTCGGCCACCGGCAAGACCGGCGTCTGCATGGCGACCTCCGGCCCCGGCGCGACGAACCTGGTGACGCCGATCGCCGACGCCTACATGGACTCGGTGCCGCTGGTCGCGATCACCGGCCAGGTCGCCAGCGCGTCGATCGGCACGGACGCCTTCCAGGAGGCCGACATCCGCGGCATCACGATGCCGATCACCAAGCACAACTTCCTGGTCAACGACCCGAACGACATCGCCAGCACGATCGCCGAGGCCTTCCACATCGCCTCGACCGGTCGCCCCGGCCCGGTGCTGGTCGACGTGACCAAGGACGCGATGCAGGCCACGGTCGAGTTCCGCTGGCCGACCGAGCTGTCCCTGCCCGGCTACCGCCCGGTGACCCGCCCGCACCCCAAGCAGGTGCGCGAGGCGGCCCGGCTGATCGCCGCGGCCGAGAAGCCCGTCCTGTACGTCGGTGGCGGCGTGATTCGAGCCAAGGCGCACGCCGAGCTGAAGGAGCTCGCCGAGCAGTGGGGCATCCCGGTCGTCACCACCCTGATGGCCCGCGGCGCGCTCCCCGACACGCACGAACTGCACTTCGGGATGCCGGGCATGCACGGCTCGGTCTCGGCCGTCGGCGCGCTGCAGCGGTCCGATCTGCTGATCTGCCTGGGCGCCCGCTTTGACGACCGGGTGACCGGCAAGCTGAGCTCGTTCGCGCCCGAGGCCAAGGTCATCCACGCCGACATCGACCCGGCGGAGATCGGCAAGAACCGGCACGCCGACGTGCCGATCGTGGGTGACTGCAAGGAGGTCATCGTCGATCTGATCGCGGCGCTGAACAGCGAGATCACCAGCAACGGCCGGACCCCGGACTACTCGGCCTGGCGCGGTCAGCTCGACGCGGTGAAGGCGAAGTACCCGGTCGGGTACGACGAGCCGGAGGACGGCAGCCTGTCCCCGCAGCACGTGATCCAGCGGATCGGCCAGATCGCCGGCCCGGACGCGATCTACACCAGCGGCGTCGGCCAGCACCAGATGTGGGCGGCGCACTACCTGCCGTTCGAGAAGCCGCTGCACTGGCTGAACTCCGGCGGCCTCGGCACCATGGGGTACTCCGTGCCCGCCGCGATGGGGGCCAAGGCCGCGCGGCCCGACAAGACCGTCTGGGCGATCGACGGCGACGGCTGCTTCCAGATGACCAACCAGGAGCTCGTCACCTGCGCGCTGGAGGGCATCCCGATCAAGGTCGCGGTGATCAACAACCAGTCGCTGGGCATGGTCCGGCAGTGGCAGACGCTGTTCTACGACAAGCGCTACTCCAACACCGACCTGCACTCGGCCCGGATCCCCGATTTCGCCAAGCTGGCCGAGGCGATGGGCTGCGTCGGGCTGCGCTGCTCGGACAAGGAGTCGGTCGACGCCACCATCGACAAGGCGATGTCGGTCACCGACCAGCCGGTGGTGGTCGACTTCGTCGTCCACCGCGACGCGATGGTCTGGCCGATGGTCGCGGCCGGCAGCAGCAACGACGACATCCAGTTCGCCCGCGACATGGCCCCGCAGTGGGATGGGGAGGAGTTGTAAATGTCCAAGCACACGTTGTCGATTCTGGTGGAGAACAAGCACGGCGTACTGGCCCGGGTGGCGGCGCTGATCTCGCGCCGCGGGTTCAACATCGACTCACTGGCCGTCGGCCCGACCGAGCACCCCGAGGTGTCCCGGATGACGATCGCGGTCAGCGTGGACGAGCAGCCGCTGGAGCAGATCACCAAGCAGCTGAACAAGCTGGTGAACGTGATCAAGATCGTCGAGCTCGAGCCGACCGCCACCGTGCAGCGCGAGCTGCTGCTGGTGAAGGTCAAGGCCGACACCCTCAGCCGCGGGCAGGTGCTGGAGACCGTCCAGCTGTTCCGGGCGAAGGTCGTGGACGTCACCCCGGACGCGATCACCATCGAGGCGACCGGTAATCCCGAGAAGCTCGAGGCCATGCTCCGGGTGCTGGAACCCTTCGGCGTCCGCGAGCTGGTCCAGTCCGGCATGGTCGCGATCGGCCGGGGCAGCCGCTCCATCTCCGACCGCACCCTGCGCCCGGTCCCGGTCCCGCCGCCGCACGTGGCGACCGGCGCACCCGCGCTGCAGGCCCGCCCGGCAGGCGCTGCGAACACGGCCGGTACTGCGACGCCCGCCGGCGCTCCCGGCCCCAACCCGTCCCACCCGGTTCCGGCGCCGCCGCCGGGTCACCGTCCCGCCCCGGCCCGCCAGGGCTGAATCCCCTCTCACAAAAGTAATCAAGGAGACGAGCTCCAAGTGGCAGCAGAAATGTTCTACGACGACAACGCCGACCTGTCGGTGATCCAGGGCCGTAACGTGGCCGTGCTCGGCTTCGGCAGCCAGGGCCACGCCCACGCGCTGTCCCTGCGCGACTCCGGCGTCGACGTCCGGGTCGGCCTGCCGGAGGGCTCGAAGAGCCGTGCCAAGGCCGAGGCCCAGGGCCTGCGGGTGCTGACCCCGTTCGAGGCGTGCGAGGAGGCCGACGTGATCGTCGTGCTCGCCCCGGACCCGGCGCAGCGGTCGCTCTACAAGGAGGCCATCGAGCCGAACCTGGTGGACGGCGACGCGCTCGTCTTCGGTCACGGCTTCAACATCCGGTTCGGCTACATCAAGCCGCCGGCCGGCGTGGACGTCTTCATGGTCGCCCCGAAGGGCCCCGGCCACCTGGTCCGCCGTGAGTTCAGCGAAGGCCGCGGCGTGCCCGTGCTGGTCGCTGTCGAGCAGGACCCGACCGGCAAGGCCTGGGACCTCGCGCTGTCCTACGCCAAGGGCATCGGCGGCCTGCGGGCCGGCGGCATCAAGACCACCTTCACCGAGGAGACCGAGACCGACCTGTTCGGTGAGCAGGCCGTCCTCTGCGGTGGTGTCTCGCAGCTGATCCAGTCCGGCTTCGAGGTGCTGACCGAGGCCGGCTACCAGCCCGAGGTCGCGTACTTCGAGTGCCTGCACGAGCTCAAGCTGATCGTCGACCTGATCTACGAAGGCGGGATCGCCAAGCAGCGCTGGTCGGTCTCCGACACCGCGGAGTACGGCGACTACGTCTCCGGCCCGCGGATCATCGACGAGTCGGTCAAGCAGCGGATGAAGGACGTCCTCGGCGACATCGTCGACGGCACCTTCGCGGCCCGCTTCATCGCCGACCAGGACGCCGGCGCGCCGGAGTTCGCGGAGTTCCGCAAGAAGAGCCAGGAGCACCCGATCGAGGCCGTGGGCAAGGACCTGCGCGGTCTGATGGCGTGGGTCAAGTCGCACGACGACGACTACGTCGAGGGCAGCGCGGCGCGCTGACCCCTGAGCAGTACGCCGACGCCCGGCTCACCCCTCGTGGTGGGCCGGGCGTCGGCCTGTTGTTTGACACAATCAGTCACGCAGCAGGCCGAAGCGGGTGATGAGGGGGAGTCGAGTGGTGGACAGCGGTCGGCGGGAGTTGCCGAGGCCGCCCCGGCGGATCCCGGCCGGAGTGCTGGCGCCGCTGACCTCGATCGAGGCGCCGCCGCGCCGCCCGGCCGTGACGCCCGAGCCGCCGTTGCCACCGAAGTTCCGGCCCCGTTTTCTGGTGCCGCTGGTCGTTTTCGTCCTCGTGCTGGGGGCGGGCGCCGGTTGGCTGATCCGGCAGGACAGCCTGACGATGGACACGGCCGAGGTGCAGAAGCTGACCGGTCCGAGCGTGGTCCGGATCCTCGCGACCACCTGTGAGGGCACCGGGATCGCGAGCGGCGTACTGCTCGACAACGGCCTGGTGCTGACCGCGGCCTCCGCGATCAAGCAGCCGATGTCCGTCGCGCTGACGACCACCACCGGCGAGGTACGCCGGGCCAACGTGCTCGGCAGCAGCCCGGACGGCGTCGCAGTACTGCGGATGATCGGCCAGCTGACCAACCCCAAGGCGCAACTTGCCCCGAAGAACCCACCCGGCGCGGCCGAGCAGGCCGTGATCGCGTTCATCGCGAACGGTCTGCAGACCATCCAGCCGCTCGGCTCGGCGAAAGACCCGAAGCCGCTCAGCTCGGTGCTCAACGCAACCAAACTCGGCGGACCGGTGCTGGACACCAAGGGCCGGGTGGCCGGCCTGGTCACCGGCGACACGGTGGCGACCGCCAAGATCGTCCCGCTCGGCAACCTTCGCCAGTACTCCGGTCCGCAGCTGTCCGGCATCACTCCTGAGCCCGGCGGGTCCTGCGGGCGCTCGCGCGGACCGCAGGTGCCGATCGTGCCGGAGCTGACGGTGGCCAACACGCCGCTGGCCGGCGAGGTCCAGAAGCTGCTGGGCGACTACCTGACCACCACGAACAAGCACGATTTCGCGGCGATCCGGGAGCTCTACTCGGCCCACCTGGCCAAGAACCTCCCCGAGGCGACGGACCGCGAGCACCACCAGACGTCGTACCTGTTCGGGGCGCGGATCACCGAGGTGACGGAGACGGGCGAGTTTGTGAACGCCCGGATGACCTTCACCGTGCTGTTCTCGCCGAACAGCCTCGGCGCCGACGGGAAGACCTGCAACCGGCTCGACAACCGGTACCGGCTGGTCCGGCAGAACGGGAAGCTTGTGGTCGACACGGCGACCGCAGTACTGGCCCCGCTTAGCTGCGACTGAGATGAGACCCTCCGGGTGGCCGGGACCCGGACCAGGTAAGGTTGGTCGCAGCGGGCACAGCGCGGTGCTCTGATTCTTCGAGCCCCCAACCGCTTCTGCAGGAGATGTCTCCATGACTGTCGCAACCCGACCTGTCGTCCTGATCGCCGAAGAACTCTCCCCGGCCACGGTCGAGGCGCTCGGCCCCGACTTCGAGATCCGGCACGCCAACGGCGCCGATCGCGCCGAGCTGATCCCGGCGATCGCCGATGTCGACGCCATCCTGATCCGCAGCGCCACCAAGGTGGACGCCGAGGCGCTCGCTGCCGCCAAGAAGCTCAAGGTGGTCGCCCGCGCGGGCGTCGGCCTCGACAACGTCGACGTGAAGGCCGCCACCCAGGCCGGCGTGATGGTCGTCAACGCGCCGACCTCCAACATCGTCAGCGCCGCCGAGCTGGCCGTCGCGCTGCTGCTGGCCGCGGCCCGCCGGGTGCCGGCCGCCGACCTCTCGCTGAAGAACGGCGAGTGGAAGCGCAGCAAGTTCAGCGGCGTCGAGCTGTTCGAGAAGACCGTCGGCATCGTCGGCCTGGGCAAGATCGGCGTCCTGGTCGCCCAGCGGCTGGCCGCCTTCGGCATGAACGTGATCGCCTACGACCCGTACGTGCAGGCCGGGCGCGCCGCTCAGATGGGTGTCCGGCTCGCCACCCTCGACGAGCTGCTGGCCGCGTCGGACTTCATCTCCGTGCACCTGCCGAAGACGCCCGAGACGATCGGGCTGATCGGCGACGAGCAGCTGCACAAGGTCAAGCCCGAGGTGATCATCGTCAACGCCGCCCGTGGTGGCATCGTCGACGAGGCCGCGCTCTACACCGCGCTGAAGGAGGGCCGGGTGGCCGCGGCCGGGCTGGACGTCTTCGCCAAGGAGCCGTGCACCGACTCGCCGCTGTTCGAGTTCGAGAACGTCGTCGCCACCCCGCACCTGGGCGCCTCCACCGAAGAGGCCCAGGAGAAGGCCGGGATCGCCGTCGCCAAGTCCGTCCGGCTCGCGCTGTCCGGCGAGCTCGTACCCGACGCGGTCAACGTCCAGGGCGGCGTGATCGCCGAGGACGTCCGGCCCGGCATCGCCCTGACCGAGAAACTCGGCCGGATCTTCACCGCGCTGGCCGGCGGCGTGGCCCAGCAGCTCGACGTCGAGGTGCGCGGCGAGATCACGCAGTACGACGTGAAGGTGCTCGAGCTGGCCGCGCTCAAGGGCGTGTTCGCCGATGTCGTCGAGGACAACGTCTCCTACGTGAACGCGCCGCTGCTCGCCGCCGAGCGTGGCCTCGAGGTCCGCCTCGTCACCGACCACGACAGCCCCGAGCACCGCAACCTGATCACCCTGCGCGGCACCCTCGCCGACGGCGGCCAGGTCTCGGTCTCCGGCACCCTGGTCGGCGTCAAGCAGTCCGAGCGGCTGGTCGAGATCGACGGCTTCGACCTGGAGGTCGAGCTGGCCGCGCACCTGGCGTTCCTCAGCTACGAGGACCGGCCGGGCATCGTCGGCCAGGTCGGTGGGATCCTCGGCAAGTCCGACATCAACATCGCCGGCATGCAGGTCAGCCGGGATCGCAAGGGCGGCAAGGCGCTGGTCGCGCTGAGCGTCGACTCCACCATCCCGACCTCGGTGCTGGACGAGATCGCCACCGCGGTACAGGCCGACACGGCGCGCGCGGTCGACCTCGAGGTCTGAGAGCTCTGAGAAGTCTGAGAAGTTAAAACACCCCTGGGGTCGCCTGCGGCCCTGGGGGCAGGGCAAACTGGACGAACAGATCCGGCCTGCCGCCCGCAGGCGCATGGCGGCCGGCCAGGGCCCGAGCCCTCCTACCTGGGAGTGCGCTCGGGCCCGTCTGTTTGTTGGGTACTTCGGGGGAAGCCGCCCCGCGGGGCTCCTTCGTCGCGCCGCTCCCCACCCCCCGGCTCCGGGCTCCTTCGTCGCCCTCCCGCCGCCTTGGATTGTGGGGGCTGACCGGCTTGGCGAGGAGGAGTGGTCGCGAGGTCAGGTGCCGCGGGGGTCAGGTGCCGTGGGGAGACCGCCCCGCGGGGCTCCTTCGTCGCGCCGCTCCCCACCCCCCGGCTCCGGGCTCCTTCGTCGCCCTCCCGCCGCCTTGGAATGTGAAGGCTGACCGGCTTGGCGAGGAGGAGTGGTCGTGAGGTCAGATGCCGCGGGGTTAGGTGCCGCGAGTCAGGTGCCACTGCGGTAGGCGCGGTTGGTCAGTGCCGCAGGTTGTTCCGCAGCCCGAAAGCTTCGACGACCCGCTGGGCGACCTGTCCCGGGGTGAGGTTCGTGTTGTCGATGCGGACATGATCGTGCTGCTCGATCAGCTCCTCGGCCTTGGTCCGCGAGCCGCCGGTGTTCAGCGTGTAGTCAACATCCATCGCCAGCAGGTTGCGCCGAGAGCCCTCCAGGTCACGCTTGCTGGCCTTCTGCGCGAGGCGGAACTCGGTGCTGTTGCGCGCGAGCCGCTCGTCCTGCTCGGCGTACAGCTCGACGAATCGCGCCCGGCCGCCGGCTTGCTCGACGATCTGGACGTACGACGCGACCGTGTCCCTGTCCTCGGCGTTGTCCAGCGCCCACACGAAGGTGAACACCAGGCCGGGCAGGTCCGAGGTCGCGGCCTCCTCGATCACCCGGCGTCGGAACTCCGAGACCAGCCGCCCGAATGGCGGCGAGCCGAACGGGAAGATCCCGAGCACCGGCTCGATCGTCGCGTGGTTGTGGAAGAGCTTGAACCCGGTCAGCTCGCACAACGCGTGCCCCACGGTCATTTTCCCGACCGCGGCCGGGCCGAAGACGATCACCAGATCCATCCGCACATGGTGGCAGCCTCATCGCCGTACGGACGAAGGGTTTACTCCGGGTTGAGCTTGGGTGCCACCGCCTGGGCGGAGTACCCGGGTTGTGAGATCCGGGTACTCCGCCTGCGGGGCTACGAGGTGATGGGCGCGCCGATCGGGAACTGGACGGTGGACTTCGGGGTCACGGGTGGGGCGAAGGACTTGACCGAGGTGTCGCAGGTCGTCTTGGTGACCGACTTGATGGTGCAGGTGAGCAGATCCAGGCGGGAGGATTCGGTGACGAAGCCGATCGCGTGGAAGGTGTGGTCGTCCTTCCACTGGGTGGGCACGATCAGCACGTAGCCGGGGACCGTGAGGGCTGCCGACTTGCCGCTGCGGAGGTCGACCACACTGACGACGTCGGCCTTGTCGGTCATCAGGTAGCGGGCCTGGGGGGAGAGGTGTCCGGTCCAGCCCTCGTAGTGAGTCGGGTCGGCGGCGTTGACGTCCTTGCCCACACCCAGGTCGGTGTCGCCGCCCGCCGGGTTCTCCCAGAGGAACTGGCCGGCTTCGGCGGCGACCAGGAACGTCGTGGGCGCCTTGGGCTTGATCAGTTCGCCGACGCCGGTGGCGATGTCCCAGCGACGCAGGCCGTCGGAGGCACCGAAGTACGCGATGCCATCGTCGATCGCGGCGACGCGGACCGGCGGATCGGCGGTTGCGGAGCCGCGCGTGTTGCCGGTCGAGGTGCGCGCCACTTCCTGCGCGGCCACCAGGTTGTAGACGACGAACTCCGGGACCGGGCGCGTCGGGTCGACCCAGCCGACCATCCCGCGATCTGGGTCCGCGGCGAGCAGTTGGTTCTTGCCGACCTTGCCGATCGGGGTGGTGGCGCCGCCTTCGGCCACCCGGAACACGCCTCCGTCGGCAGTCGTGTAAACGAACGCGACGTTGGTCTGGACGAACGAGGCGATGGCCGAAGGCACCCGGATCACCTGCGGCCCGAAGTGGATCTCCTTGCCGTCGGCCCAGGTCGGCCGGCGTTCGGCGAACGGTCCGCCGACCGCGACCTTGACCTCCGGATCGGTCGTGAGGTGCTGGACGGTGGTCAGTCCGCCGCCGATCACGGCCGCACTCGCGGCGACCGCGACCAGCACGGAGCCCAGCCGGCGGCGCTTGATCCGGCGATTGCCGGTAGCAACGATCGCGGCCAGGTCGACGGCCGGCTCGCCGATCGCCTCGGCCTCTTCGGTGAACGTGTCCTTCAGCAGGCCGGTCATGCGGTCACCACCTTCTCCATCAGCAGGAGCGCGTCCGGACCGAGCCCGGCGCGCAGTTTCTTCAGCGCACGGGAGCTCTGGCTCTTCACCGTGCCTTCGCTGCAGCTGAGGACCCGCGCGGTCTCGGCCTGACTCAGGTCCTCGTAGTACCGCAGCACGAGTACTGCGCGCTGCTGCGGCGGGAGCTTGCGCACTTCGCCCCACAACCAGATGCGGGCGGAGGCATCGTCAGCAGGCGCCGGTACGCCGGACGGCAGGCTCTCGTGCGGCCGTTCGCCCCACGACTTGCGCCGGAACCAACTGATCGCCGTATTGGTCATCACCTTGCGGGTGTACGCCTCGGCGTTGGCCGAGTCGCGCAGCTTGTGCCACCGCACGTACGTCTTGGTGAGGGACTTCTGGAGCAGGTCCTCGGCGAGCCCCCGGTCGCCGATCAGCAGATACGCATAGCGGAACAGCGCTCGCTGCCTGCTGATCGTGAACTCCTCGAATTCACGCCCTATCGCCATCTGTGTCCTCTCAACACCCGATGCCCTGCGCACCGGTTGCCCCCTTGACGCTCCCAGGCCGCCGAAGCGTTGCCAGAGATGGGGGAGAGTTTCAGGGGTGGGCGGCGGCAGGCAGCGGGTGGTGCCTGCCGCCGCCCACCGGATTGGCGATCGATCTCGCGCGGGGCCGGGGCGATCGAACTCACGCGAGCCGGCGCGATCGAACTCACGCGAGCCGGCGCGATCGAACTCGCGCGAGCCGGGGCGATCGAACTCGCGCGAGCCGGGGCGATCGAACTCGCGCGAGCCGGGGCGATCGAACTCGCGCGAGCCGGGGCGATCGAACTCGCGCGACACCCCTCTTCGGGCAAGCCGGTCAGCCTTCACATCCCAAGGCGGCGGGAGGGCAACGAAGGAGCCCCGCGGGGCGGTCTCCCCCGAAGTACCTACCGCTTGGTCGCAAGCAGCACAGCAGCGTCCGACGCAACCATCACCTCGACGGTCGTGAAGCGCTTGTCCTGCAGCCATTCCTGCCGCAGCGTGTCGACCCGGCCCTCATACATCGGCGGCCACACACCAGACGGGGTGAAGTCGTCCAGCACCACAAACCCACCCGGCTCAACAGCTTCCGCGATCACATCGCGCGCCGACAGCTTCGCCTCGCGAGCATCCACGAACAGCAGCGAGAACGGTCCACGCTCGATCAGCGCGGTCCAGTCGGCGGACAGCACCTCGATCCGGCCGTCGTCGGCGAAGAGTTCCTTCACCACCTGCGCCAGCTGGGGGTCGCTCTCGGCGGTGATGATCTTGGTGTCGTCGGTCGCGCCGTGCCGCAGCCAGGCTGATCCGACGCCGCAGCCGGTGCCGACCTCGCCGAGGGTTCCGGTGCGGGATGCCGCCAAGGTGGCGAGCAGCCGGCCGGTCTCGTTGCGGGTCGCGCTGACGAATCCGCGCCGGCCGGACAGGCTGAGGGCCGCGGAAACCAGCGGGGGCAGTTCTGGGGGAGCACTCACCGGTTGAGAGTTGCACAGCATCGGGCCAGTCGTGTCACTGGTATCTCACATTTCGGGACAGAGTGCCCGCATTGTGGCGAATTAGTCGCACGCCAGAGTATCTTCGGACCCATCATGCAGTTCGTGGTACGCCTTATTCGCTGCCGCGCCGGGGTCCGCTGAGGCCGACCTCCCCGGCGCGGGTTTCGGCGTACCTCCCGCCCGGTAGTGCCAGTCGTCGGCCGTTTGTGACAAGCACCAGACCAAACGGGAGACCAGCATGTACGACATGTATCCGGCCAACTGGAAAGTCGTCGACGGACGCGAGCGCAAAGCCGCCCGCCGTCGCCGGCCCGCTCCACGCCAGACCGAGACCCAGCCAGTCCAAGAGGCCATGAACCGCCGCGACAACGGGGGAGAACCCAAGAAGTGAGCACTACACAGTCGTTCAAGCTGGCCGTTGTCGGTGGCGACGGGATCGGTCCCGAGGTCACCGCCGAGGCACTCAAGGTGCTCGACGCGGTCAGCGCGAACTACGGCGTCACCTTCGAGCGCACGGAGTACGACCTGGGCGCGAAGCGCTGGCACGAGACCGGTGAGACGCTGCCGGACGCCGAGCTGGAGGAGATCCGCGGCCACGACGCGATCCTGCTCGGCGCCGTCGGCGACCCGACCGTGCCGTCCGGCGTGCTCGAGCGCGGCCTGCTGCTCAAGCTCCGCTTCGCCCTCGACCACTACGTGAACCTGCGCCCGTCGAAGGTCTACCCGAGCGTCGGCTCGCCGCTGGCCGACCCGGGTGTGGTCGACTTCGTCGTCGTCCGCGAGGGCACCGAAGGCCCGTACGTCGGCAACGGCGGCGCCCTCCGGGTCGGTACGCCGGCCGAGATCGCCACCGAGGTCTCCGTCAACACCGCGTACGGTGTGGAGCGGGTCGTCCGGGACGCGTTCGCCCGGGCCCAGGCGCGGCCGCGCAAGAAGCTGACGCTGGTGCACAAGAACAACGTGCTCGTGCACGCCGGTCACCTGTGGACCAGGACCGTCGACGCGGTCAAGCAGGAGTTCCCCGAGATCGCGGTCGACTACCTGCACGTGGACGCGGCGACCATCTTCCTGGTCACCGACCCGGCCAGGTTCGACGTGATCGTCACCGACAACCTGTTCGGCGACATCCTCACCGACCTGGCGGCGGCGATCACCGGCGGAATCGGGCTGGCCGCGAGCGGGAACATCAACCCGGACCGGTCCGTGCCGAGCATGTTCGAGCCCGTGCACGGCTCCGCGCCGGACATCGCCGGCCAGCAGAAGGCGGACCCCACGGCAGCGATCCTGTCGACCGCGCTGCTGTGCGACCACCTCGGCCTGAGCGAGGCGGCGGCCGCGATCGAGGCAGCCGTGACGGCCGATATCGAGGAGCGCACCGGCTCCCCGCGGACCACGTCGGAGATCGGTGACGCGATCGCCAAGCGCGCTGCGGGGTGATGACGTGCCACCGCTCGACACCCGCCCAGGTGGCGCGGGCCACCTTGCGCATGCTCGCCTGACCAGTTCAACAACAGGTACGGTGCGGCTATGAGCGCGGATTTGCAGTTCACCGTTGAGCCCAACACCCAACCGGCCAGCGACGACCAGCGTGCCCAGACCCTGGCGAACCCAGGATTCGGGCAGCACTTCTCCGACCACATGGCGATCGCCACCTGGACCCGGGAGAACGGCTGGCACGACGCGAGGATCACCGCCTTCGGGCCGCTGGAGCTGTCTCCGGCGACCTCGGTGTTCCATTACGCCCAGACGATTTTCGAGGGGATGAAGGCCTACCGCCACCTCGACGACTCGATCCACCTGTTCCGGCCCGAGGCCAACGCGGCGCGGTTCAACCGGTCGGCCCAGCGGCTCGCGCTGCCGGAGCTGCCCGAGGACGCGTTCCTGGACTCGCTGCACAAGCTGATCGAGATCGACAAGGCCTGGGTCCCCGCCGGTGGCGAGACCTCGCTGTACCTGCGGCCGTTCATGTTCGGCTCGGACCCGTTCCTCGGCGTCCGGCCGTCGGCCCAGGTCACGTACTGCGCGATCGCCTCGCCGGCCGGCTCGTACTTCGCCAAGGGCGTCAAGCCGGTCCGCATCTGGCTCAGCGAGGAGTACACCCGGGCAGCCCCCGGCGGCACCGGCGCGGCCAAGACGGGCGGCAACTACGCCTCGTCACTGCTCGCCCAGGCCGAGGCCATCGAGCAGGGTTGTGACCAGGTCGCCTTCCTCGACGCGGTCGAGAAGAAATGGATCGAAGAGCTCGGCGGGATGAACCTGTACTTCGTCCTCGACGACAGCACCGTCGTCACCCCGGAACTGTCCGGCACGATCCTCGAGGGCATCACCCGCGACTCGATCCTGAAGCTCGTCACCGATCTCGGCTACAGCGTCACCGAGCGGAAGATCTCGATCGACGAGTGGCGCGAGGGCGCCGCCTCCGGGCGCATCCAGGAGGTGTTCGCCTGCGGCACCGCCGCGGTGATCACCCCGGTCGCCTCGCTCAAGTGGAACGGCGGCGAGGTCCAGGTCGCCGACGGCGAGGGCGGCAAGGTGACCGCCGCCGTCCGCTCGGCCCTGCTGGACCTCCAGTACGGCCGCGCCACCGACACCCACGGCTGGATGACCAAGGTCTGCTGAAGACCAGAGCCGAACGCCCCGGAATCGCCTCGCGGTTACCGGGGCGTTCTGCTGTGCGGTTGGGCGGCGCGAACGACAGCGACGGTGACGAGCCAGCAGACCACGGCCGCGAACGGCGCCCAGCTCAGTGAGACTCCAGCCATTCCCCGCGGCCGATCGACGAGCAGGATCGCGGTGGCGATCAGCCCGGCGCCGGCCATCACCAGGGTGGCTTTGTCGCTCACCGGGAGAGTCAGCACCGTGATCGCCGCCACCAGATAGACCATCAACAGCAGCACGCCGTGGGCGCCCATCGGCGAATGGTCCTGGCCGGGAACCACGCCGGACATGCCGAAGCCGCTGGCGGTGAAGGCCTCGCGCTCAGGCGTTCCGTCGAAGACGAACCAGGTCGGTGCCAGCAGCACGATCGCGACGACGGCGCAGGCGATCGCTGCCGGCCGGAACGGAATGGACCTCATTCACAGGATCCTCTCAGCCGGACGGGCCAGGGATTTGGATAGGGTCGGGCGATGAGTGGCTTTCCGGACGAGGTCGAGGCGTACTACGCGAAGCTGGCCGAGCAGCGTGGTTGGCAGCCGGACACCGCGCGGGCCTATCGCGCGTCGGTCGAGCTGATCCGGGACCTCGATCGGGGCACCGGTGCGCGGACGTTCGGGGCGCGCGCCGACGAGTACGGGACGGACTGGCTGTTCGAGGCGGTCTGGCACGAGCGCGAGTGGGTCATCGTCCGGCAGTTGCAGGTCGGCGAGGACGGCACCGTACTGCGGTACTGGTGGCAGCGCCTCGAGGACGAGGACGGCGGGCTCACCGAGGAGGGCCTGAATCGCGAGGAGTGGGGTCTGCGCCCGCTCAGCCGGGAGGACTTCTATACCGCCTGGGACGACCCGGGCTGGTCGCTCAGCGCCTGATCCAGTACTCCGCCACGCTCCGTAGTACTGACTGAAGTACTGGATGTTCGCTTTTCGAGACAATCGGCCACCTGACGGAATTCCTATGGCAGACTTCGAAACGTCATGAAGACCTACGCGATCATTATTACCTAGGCGCGCTCAGCCGGCAGTACCTGAGCGTGCAGACCTCTCGCATTGTGCGGGGGGTTTTTTGTTTGCCTGAAGCCCGTATTCGGAAGGCGATCCCGTGAGTACATCCGACGAGTTCCACGTCTACGACACCACTCTGCGCGACGGCGCGCAGCAGGAGGGTCTGGCGCTGTCCGTGGCCGACAAGATCGCCATCGCGCAGCACCTGGACGACTTGGGTGTGGGCTTCATCGAGGGCGGCTGGCCGGGCGCGGTGCCGAAAGACACCGAGTTCTTCCAGCGGGCCCGCACCGAACTGCATCTGCGGCACGCGACCTTCGCGGCGTTCGGCGCCACCTGCAAGCCCGGTACGCCGGCCGCCGACGACCAGCAGGTCGCCGCGCTGCGCGACTCCGGCGCCGCTGTCGTCACGTTGGTTGCCAAGAGCCACGATGCTCACGTCGAGCGGGCGCTGCGGACCACGCTGGACGAGAACCTGCGGATGATCGCCGACACCGTGCGGCACCTGACCGAGCACGGCCAGCGGGTCTTCCTCGACACCGAGCACTTCTTCGACGGCTACCGCGCCAACCGCGCCTACGCCCTGGAGGTCGTGCGGGTCTCGGTCGAGGCCGGCGCCGACGTGGTCGCGCTCTGCGACACCAACGGCGGCACGCTGCCCCGCGAGCTGCAGGAGATCGTCCGCGACGTACTGGACACGACCGGCGCGCGCCTCGGCATCCACGCCCACAACGACGGCGGCTGCGCGGTGGCGAACTCGATCGCCGCCGTCGAGGCCGGCGCCACCCACGTCCAGGGCACCATCAACGGGTACGGCGAACGCACCGGCAACGCCGACCTGCTCGCCGTCGTCGCGAACCTCGAACTCAAGCGGGGAATGCAACTCCTCCCGCCCGGCCGGCTGGCCGAGTCGTACCGGATCGCGCACGCGATCGCCGAAGTGACGAACGTGCCGCCGTCGAACCGGCAGCCGTACGTCGGTGTGTCAGCTTTCGCCCACAAGGCGGGACTGCACGCCAGCGCCATCAAGGTGGATCCCGATCTCTACCAGCACACGGATCCCGCCCTGGTCGGCAACGACATGAGGATGCTCGTCTCGGAGATGGCCGGCCGGGCCAGCGTCGAGCTGAAAGGCCGTGAGCTCGGCTTCGACCTCGGCAACGACCGCGACCTGGTCAGCCGGGTGACGGACCGGGTCAAGGAGATGGAGTCGCGCGGCTACACCTTCGAGTCCGCCGACGCGTCGTTCGAGCTGCTGCTGAGCGAGGAGGCCGACGGCCGGCGGGTGAGCTTCTTCGACGTCGAGTCCTGGCGGGTGATCACCGAGTCCCGCGCCGACAGCGAGGCGGTCTCCGAGGCGACCGTGAAGCTGGTGGCCGGCGGTGACCGCGAGGTCGTCACCGGCGAAGGCAACGGCCCGGTGAACGCGCTCGACCACGCGCTGCGGACCGCGATCGAGCGCGCCTACCCGGTGGTGAACAAGTTCGACCTGGTCGACTACAAGGTCCGGATCCTCGACCAGGGACACGGCACCGACGCGGTGATCAGAGTCCTGATCGAGACCGCCGACGGCGAGGGATCCTGGCTCACCGTCGGGGTCGGACACAACATCGTCGAGGCATCCTGGGAGGCGCTGGTCGACGGCGTCACCTACGGTCTGCTTCGTCACAAGGAGGTCGTGCGATGACTGCCATGGCAACCCTGGCCCCGGTCAAGACGACGCCGCCGGCGTACGTCGTACCGGAGCGCGTGCTCACCGTCTTCACCGCGGACATCGTCGAGACCCGCGGCCTGCTGGCCCGGATCGCCGTCCAGCTCAACCCGTACGATGTCCGCGAGCTGACCCTGTGCCTGGAGAGCTGCACCCTCCGAATCGTTGTCGAAGGCAACGGATTCGACGCCGGCCGGGTGGCTGCGCGGCTGGACAAGGTGATCGGCGTACTGGAGGTCAGCTACTCCTGACCAGCTGGAAGAACGCCGTGATGTCGGCGGCCAGCTGCGCCGGAACCTCGAGCGCGGAGAAGTGACCGCCGTGCTCGAACTCGGTCCACCGGCGTACGTCGTACAGGTGCTCGACGTGTGCCCGGACGGCGAGGGTGATGTCGTGCGGGAAGACGGCGACACCGATCGGGACCGGGCAGGGTGGTGACGCTTGCCGCGCGGTCTCCTTGGTCAGACGGGCCGACGACCCCGCCGTACCGGTGAACCAGTAGAGCGAGACGTTCGTCAGCAGCTCGTCCATCGAGATGTCCGACGACGGGTCGGTCCACTCGGTGTACTTCTCCGCGATCCAGGCGAGCTGGCCGACGGGGGAGTCGGTCAGCGCGTACGCGATCGTCTGCGGCCGGGTCGCCTGCAGTGCCTGGTACGCCGGCCGGTTGGCCATCAATTCCTTGATGCGTGCCAGGCGCCGGGTGTCCTCCTCGTCGAGTTCGAACGTCACGCCTGGCGGCGGCGGACCTGGCAGATAAGTGAGATGCAGGCCGACCACGTTGCTCGGAGCGGCGACGGCGAGCGCTCGCGAGATCCCCGACCCGAAGTCGCCACCGTGAGCGCCGTACCGGTCGTAGCCGAGGCGGCTCATCAGTTCGGCCCAGGCGCGGGCGACCCGATCGACGCCGCAGCCGGTCTCGTGTGTGGGCCCGGAGAACCCGAATCCTGGGATCGACGGAATCACCAGGTGGAATTGAGCCGACAACGGCTCGACCACCTCCACAAATTCGGCAAACGACCCCGGCCATCCGTGGGTGAAAATCAACGGCAGCGCATCCTCGCGGGCAGAGCGCACATGCACGAAATGCACCCGCTGCCCGTCGATCTCGGTCACGTACTGCGGAAGCTGGTTGAGCCGCGCCTCCTGCTCGCGCCAGTCGAAGCCCGTCGCCCAGTACTCCGCCAGCTCCCGCACCCGGGCGAGCGGGATGCCGTGGTCCCAGCCGACTCCCGGCAGTTCGTCGGGCCAGCGCGTACGGGCGAGACGATCGGCCAGATCGTCCAGGTCTGTTTGCGGAACGGTGATGGTGAACGGCTCGATCATGACCGACTCCTTCGTTGGTTGAACCAACAATACGTCGGAATGATTGGCCGTGCCAACGATTAGTTCTTGTGCAGCTCGACGATCCGGTCACCCAGTTGAACTGCGGTAGCGGCGGATTCCACGCGTTGTCCTGACTCGGCGGTGGTGAGTTCGCCCTGGCCCGCGCCGTTGGCGATCCAGGTGAAGCGGTTGCTCTCGGCTCCCACCGCGTCGACCACGGTGGTGCGTGAGATCGCCACGTCGCCGGAGTACTGCGCGATGGTCAACTCGACCGTCCGGCCGCGTCCGTCGAGGTTCACCAGCTTGCCGGTGACGGTGTCGGTCACGGCCCACGCGACGACGTTACGGTCCTGGTCGCGCTTCTCGACCGCGAGGTAGCGCCCGCCGACGCCGCCGTCGTACCAGTTCACGGACCAGTGGTCCTCGATCGGCACCTCGCGTACCTCGCCGGTCTCGGGCTCGAGGAGGATGGCCCTGTCGTCGTACAGTGCCCGCGCCTTGCCGTCGACAACATCCAGGACCTCGTGGCCGTTGGATCCTCTGAACTCCGCCTGCCAGGAACGACCGCCCGCCAGGGGAGTGCCCTTGGCCAGCCGGCGGCCGTTCTTGACGAAGCCGAACTCGACGAAGGTGTTGCCCGCGACAACGAAGTCGTTGCCGGCGGCCTGCACCATGGCCGCCGCCTTGCCTGTTCGTATGTTGAGCACGGCAACCGGCGCCGACTTGTCGCTGCCGCGGATGGCGATCCAGTCCGATCGGGGGACCCAGCGGCGTGGGTTGTAGGAGCTTTGCCCGCCGGACCCGGCCTGCGCCTCACCGGCCTGCGTCCACAGCTTCTTGCCGGTCTGGACCTCGATACCCGTCGTCGTCTCGTTGCCGCTGAACACGACGACGTCGCCGTTGGTGGTGAAGGGCTCCTGCTGGCCGATGCTCTGGCTCCAACGCGTTGTGCCGTCGGCAATTGAGACCACCGCCGCCTGATTTTCCCGTTGCGAACTGCCCGAGTCGCCATGGAGGAGGACGGAGTCTCCGCCCAGTTGTTGCGACCGAACCGTGCCCGAGTCGCCGAAGCTGTTCTTCCACGCTTCGCTGCCGTCGGTGATCGCGCGGCCTTGCAGTGCATGGGTTTCCTGGTTGAGCGTGACTGCGAGCTTGTTGTTGGCGGCGATCAGCAAGGTGCCTTCGCCGACCTTCCAGCCGGACGGTCTGATCGGGGGGATGCGGACAACGAGAGCGCCGACTGCGGCGACGGCGACAGTCACCACGAGAGCGGTGAGGGCCACGGTTCTCTTGCGCATTCAAGTCCTCGCTCGGGGCGGTCGATGAAACCGTCAGCATGCTAAACGGGAGGTCCTCCGAAGATAGACAGTCTGGACTGGACAGTTTGGACTGACGGTCGTACGGTGAAGAGGTGGAGATCTCCGAATCCGCGGTGCAGGCGGCCAGTGAAGTCCGGGTCGTCGTCAGCCGGCTGCGCCGGCGACTCCGTGAGCTGGCGGAGACGGCCGACCTCACGCCGTCGCAGCAGTCGGTGGTGAGCCGGCTCGACAAGGACGGCGCCGCGTCCGCGAGCGATCTCGCCGCCGCCGAGCGGGTTCGGCCGCAGTCGATGGCCGCCACTGTCGCGGCGCTGGCGGAGCTGGGATTCGTCGAGCGGACTCCGGACCCCTCGGACGGTCGTCGGCAGCTGATCTCGCTGACCACAGCAGGGCAGGAGCGGCTGCAGGGGGATCGGCAGGTGCGGCAGGAGTGGCTGGCCAACGCGCTGCAACAGAACTGCACCGAGGCCCAGCGGCAGACCATCATCGAGGCGCTCGCGTTGCTCGAGGAGGCGACCCGGGCGTGACCAGCGCCTTCGATCGCAAGCTGGTGGCGCCGATGATGCTCGGCTCGATCCTGAACCCGATCAACTCGAGCATGCTTGCGATCGCGCTGATCCCGATCGGCGCAGCCTTCGGCGTCCCGCCGTCCGAGACCGCGTGGCTGGTGACCGGTCTGTACCTCGCGACCGCCGTCGGGCAGCCGGTGATGGGCAAGCTGGTCGACAGCTACGGCCCCCGTCCGCTCTACCTGATCGGCACGGCCCTGGTGGGAGTCGCCGGCTTGCTGGGTGCGCTCGCGCCGAGTCTCGGCTTCCTGATCGCCTCCCGGGTCCTGCTCGGCTTCGGGACCTCAGCGGCGTACCCGGCGTCGATGTCGTTGATCCGCAGCGAGTCCGACCGCACCGGTCAGCAGAGTCCGGCCGGAATCCTCAGTGCGTTGTCGATCGCCAACCAGGTGATCGCGGTGATCGGCCCGACCCTCGGCGGGCTGCTGATCGGGCTCGGCGGGTGGCACCTGATCTTCACGATCAACGTGCCGCTGTCGATCGCGTGTGTGCTGCTCGGCTGGTTCTGGCTGCCGCGCCGGGCGACCGGCGTACGGACTGCTGCTCGGCGGCTGGACTATGCCGGGATCGTGTTGTTCGCGGGGACGCTGGTTTCGCTGATGGTTTTCCTGATGCGGCCGGCCGTTGATCGGCTGTACCTGCCGGTGCTGGCTGTCGCGATCGGCGCGGCCTTCGCAGTACGGGAGCTTCGTACTTTGGAGCCGTTCATCGATCTGCGTGTGTTTGGTGGCAATGCGCCTTTGCTCGCGACCTATGCGCGGCAGGTGCTCGCATTCGTGGTCAGCTACTCGTTCCTCTACGGGTTTGCCCAATGGCTGGAGGAGACGCGCTCGCTGAGCGCCTCCGTGGCCGGCTTGGTGCTGCTGCCGATGTCCGGCGCCGCGATCGTCATCACGGTGATCACCGGCCGGCGCGCCCAGGTCCGCGCCAAACTCGTTGCTGGCGGCATCATCTTGCTGATCGCCGGCGCCGGTCTCCAACTGGCCGGGCAGGGCAGCGCCCTGTGGTTACTGGTCGCGCTCGGAATCGCCGCCGGTTTCCCGCAAGGCCTCAACGGCCTGGCCAATCAGAACGCCCTGTACCACCAGGCGGATCCGGCGCGAATGGGTTCGTCCGCCGGTCTCCTCCGGACCGCCACGTACGTCGGTGCCCTCGTCGCCGCCGCGGCCAACGCGACCTTCTTCAAGACCGGGGCAAGCACGACCGGCCTCCACCACCTGTCCTGGTTTCTGATCGGCATCACCAGCTTGCTGCTGATCATCACACTTCTCGACCGCTCCCTGAGCCGCATCGGCTCACCCCAACCCACCTGAAAGGTCACCCCTCGTGGCACTCACCACCCTCGACCCCAAGACCGCCCTGGTCGTCATCGACCTGCAGAACGCGGTAGTCGCCTTGCCCGGTACGCCGTACTCCACCGCCGACGTAGTCGCCCGCTCGGTCGAGCTAGCCAACGCCTTCCGCAAACACCAACTCCCGGTGATCCTGGTCCGCGTCGACACCACCCCCGGCGACAGCCTCCCCGGCCGCACCGAACGCCCCCGCCCCTCCGGCGGCACAATCCCGCCGGGCGCCGCCGACATCGTCGACGAACTCGCCGGCCACCCCGAAGACATCGTCGTGGTCAAACGCAACTGGGGCGCCTTCTACGGCACCGACCTCGACCTTCACCTCCGCCGCCGCGGCATCACCCAACTCGTCTTCACCGGCGTCGCCACCAGCATCGGCGTCGAGTCCTCGGCCCGCGCGGCGTACGAGCACGGCTACCACGTAACCCTCGCCACCGACGCGATGACCGACCTCAACCCCGACGCCCACCACAACAGCCTGGACTGGATCTTCCCCCGCCTCGGAGAATCCGGCACCACAGCCGAAGTACTGGAACTGCTGGCTAAAACGCACGCCTGAACGCGCCGATGGCGCCGCTCCGTGGAGGAGCGACGCCATCGGTTGTTACGAACTGATCAGTCCCAGCTGAGGCCGCCGCCGGACTGGTACTCGATCACCCGGGTCTCGAAGAAGTTCTTCTCCTTCTGCAGGTCCATCTGCTCCGACATCCAGCCGAACGGGTTGCGGGTCTCGCCGAAGATCGGCTTGATGCCGATCTGCTCCGCGCGCCGGTCGGTGACGAAGTGCATGTACTGCTCGCACAGCTCGGCGGTCAGGCCGAGCATGCCGTTCGGCATCGTCGCGCGGCTGTAGGCGACCTCGAGTTCGCACGCCTCGGTCAGCATCTGCCGCACCTCGGCCTGGAACTTCTCGGTCCACAGGTGCGGGTTCTCCAGCTTGATCTGGTTGATGCAGTCGATGCCGAAGTTCAGGTGGATCGACTCGTCACGCAGGATGTACTGGTACTGCTCGGCGATGCCGACCATCTTGTTGCGCCGGCCGAGCGACAGGATCTGCGCGAAACCGGTGTAGAACCACATCCCCTCGAAGACCACGTAGAACGCGATCAGGTCGCGCAGGAAGTCGGTGTCGGTCTCCGGCGTACCGGTCTTGAAGTCCGGGTCCTCCAGGTGCTGGGTGTACTTCAGCGCCCAGGCGTCCTTGTCGGAGATCGACGGCACCTCGCGGTACATGTTGAACAGCTCGCCCTCGTCCAGCCCGAGCGAGGTGCAGATGTACTGGAAGGTGTGCGTGTGCACGGCCTCCTCGAACGCCTGGCGGAGCAGGTACTGCCGGCACTCGGGGTTGGTGAGTTGGCGGTAGACCGCGAGCACGATGTTGTTCGCGACCAGCGACTCCGCGGTGGCGAAGAAGCCGAGGTTGCGCTTCAGCATCAGCCGCTCGTCATCGGTCAGGCCGTCCTTGGACTTCCACAACGCGATGTCGGCCTGCATCGAGACCTCGGTCGGCATCCAGTGGTTGTTGCACCCGGCAAGGTACTTGTCCCAGGCCCACTGGTACTTCAGCGGCAGCAGCTGGTTCACGTCCGCGCGGGCGTTGATCATCGCCTTGTCGGCGACCTGGATCCGGGACGCGCCGACGGCGATCGACCCGAGTCCGGTCACATTGGCATCGGTGGTGGTCACTGGCAGGCCTCGCAGTCGGGGTCGGTGATCAGGCAGGCGTTCGGTGCGTCGAGCAACGTGTCGTCCATCGGAACCTCCGGAGCAACAGCCGGTACCACGGCCGCCGGCGCCGCCGCGACCGGCGATGCCACCGGAGCCGGAGCAGCCGCGACCGGAGCGGCAGCAGGCGCAACCGGAGCAGCAGCTGGCGCGACCGGTACTGCGTTGAGCCGGCCGTCTGTGCCCTGGATGGTCGACTTCTCCACGTGCGTGGCCGACTGCGAGCGCAGGTAGTACGTCGTCTTCAGCCCGTAGCGCCAAGCCGACCGGTACAGCTCGTCGAGCGCCTTGCCCGACGGCGCCGTCATGTAGAGGTTCAGCGACTGCGCCTGGTCGAGCCACTTCTGCCGACGCGACGCGGCCTTGATCAGCCACAGCGGGTTCATCTCGAACGCTGTCGCGTACAGCTCCTGCAGGTCGGCCGGGATCCGGTCGATCTGGGACAGGATGCCGTCGTGGTACTTCAGGTCGGAGACCATCACCTGGTCCCACAACCCGCGGGCCTTCAGGTCGGCGACCAGGTACGGGTTGGCGACGGTGAACTCACCGGACATGTTCGACTTGACGAACAGGTTGCGGTAGATCGGCTCGATCGACTGGCTGACGCCACAGATGTTGGAGATCGTCGCGGTCGGCGCGATCGCCAGCACGTTGGAGTTGCGCATGCCGTCGCGCAGGACCTTGCCGCGCAGCGCGTCCCAGTCCAGCAGCTTGCCGGTGTCGACGGTCAGATCGCCGTTGCGCGCCTCGCGGAGCAGCTCGAGCGAGTCGATCGGCAGGATGCCCTGGCTCCACAGCGAGCCCTCGTAGGTCTGGTAGCGGCCGCGCTCGGCGGCCAGATCGCTGGACGCCTCGATCGCGTGGTAGCTGATCTGCTCCATCGAGCTGTCGGCGAACGCGACCGCGGCGTCGGAGGAGTAAGGGATCCGCAGCTTGAACAGCGAGTCCGCGAAGCCCATCAGGCCGAGGCCGACCGGACGGTGCCGCTGGTTGGCGCGCTCTGACTCCGGCGTGGTGTAGAAGTTCACGTCGATCACGTTGTCGAGCATCCGGACGGCCGTCTTGACGGTGTCGCGGATCAGCTCGGCGTCCAGACCGGTCTCGGTCAGGTGCGCGACCAGGTTGACCGAGCCCAGGTTGCAGACCGCGGTCTCGTCGACGGTCGTGTTCAGGGTGATCTCGGTGCACAGGTTCGACGAGTGCACGACGCCGTCGTGCTGCTGCGGCGAACGCAGGTTGCAGGCGTCCTTGAAGGTGATCCACGGGTGACCGGTCTCGAACAGCACGGTCAGCATCCGGCGCCACAGGTCGACGGCCTTGACCCGGCGGAACACCCGGATCTCGCCCTGGTCGGCCTTGCGCTCGTAGTTCTCGTACGCCGTCTTGAAGGCCGCGCCGTACAGGTCGTGCAGGTCCGGGACCTCGTCGGGCGAGAACAGCGTCCAGTCGCCACCGGACTCGACCCGCTGCAGGAACAGGTCGGGCACCCAGTTGGCGGTGTTCATGTCGTGCGTGCGGCGACGCTCGTCACCGGTGTTCTTGCGCAGGTCGAGGAACTCCTCGATGTCCATGTGCCAGGTCTCGAGGTACGCGCAGACCGCGCCCTTGCGCTTGCCACCCTGGTTCACCGCGACGGCGGTGTCGTTGGCGATCTTGAGGAACGGCACGACGCCCTGCGACTCGCCGTTGGTGCCACGGATCTTGGCGCCGATCCCGCGGACCGGAGTCCAGTCGTTGCCGAGGCCACCGGAGTACTTGGCCAGCAGCGCGTTGTTGCGGATGCCGGCGAAGATGCCGGACAGGTCGTCGTCGACCGTGGTCAGGAAGCAGGACGACAGCTGCGGCCGCGTCGTACCGGAGTTGAACAGGGTCGGCGTCGAGGACATGAACCGGAACGAGCTGAGCAGCTCGTAGAACTCGATCGCGCGCTCTTCGCGGTTCTCCTCACGGAGCGAGATGCCCATCGCGACCCGGAGGAAGAAGGCCTGGGGGAGTTCGAACCGGATCTTGTCGATGTGCAGCAGGTAGCGGTCGTAGAGCGTCTGCAGACCGAGGAACGCGAAGTCCAGGTCGCGCTCCGGCTTGATCGCCGCGGCCAGCCGGGCCAGGTCGAAGGTGGCCAGCTCGGGGTCGAGCAGCCCGGCCTCGATCCCGGTCTGGATGTACTGCGGGAAGTAGTCGACGTACGCCGTGGCCATGTCGGCCTGACTCGCCTGACGCGGCTCCCCGTGCACCCGGCCGAGCGTCTCGCGACGGATCTGGTCGAGCAGCAGGCGGGAGGCGGCGAAGCTGTACTCCGGCTCCGTCTCCACGTAGCCACGGGCAGCCATCACCAGGGCCAGCTCGACCTCGTGCTGGGCGATGCCGTCGTAGCAGGAGCCGAGGGTCTCGTTGAGGATCAGCTCGGCGTCGACGGAGTCGAGGCCCACCGCTGCCTCGGCGACGATGACCCGCAGGCGGTCGACGTCCAGGGGAGCGGTGCTGCCGTCGGCCGCCTTCACGGTGATGACCGGGGTGGTGCTGAGCTCGGCGGCGTTCTCCGGCGTACGGGCCTTGGTGCGCTCTTCGCGGTACAGCACGTAGGCACGGGCGACCTGGTGCTCACCGGCGCGCATCAGGGCCAGCTCGACCTGGTCCTGGATGTCCTCGACCTGGACGCTGCGGCGGGCGTCACCGCGGCTGGTCAGCGCCTCGATGATCTTGGCCGTGAGGTCGGCGATCAGGTCGCGCACGCGGTGGCTGCCGCCGGCGTCGGTGCCCTCGACGGCGAGGAACGCCTTGCTGAGGGCAACCGAGATCTTGCTCGGGTCGAAGGCGGTGCTGTTGCCATCACGCCGTACGACAGTGAGCTGGTTCGGGGGTGCGGCCTGGTCGGTAGCCGACTGACCTGCAGAAACGATGGTCACAAGCGCTCTCTCCACGCGAGTCTTTGACGACCGGGACCCCGGGAGTTGCGCATGACGGGACACGCGACGCAGATCGTCGAGGAGCCCAGACTCCACCCGTGGGCTGCCCACGCAGCACTGTTCAACGCTGCTGCGCGCCAACCCGACGGTCTGCTGCTGTCTCGCCCTGCGACCCGCCCTCGAGGTCTCGGACAGCGCGTGCCGGCGGCACACGCACCGGTCGCAGGTATTCGGGCTCACGGGGCTTACTTGTCCGCTTACCGCTGCGGGGCAGCCCCGGATTCTCACCGGATTCCCCTGACGACCAGTGGTGAGACCTTAACCCCCCAACCCCCACATCTAGTGCCTCGACTCGCCGAGTGGCGCACATCTTGTGTGAAAAACGCATCTCGGCGCAATGTCAAGTTTGGCTCAGCGGCTCCAATCCAGTACTGAGGGTGGCCAGCGAGGCGATGCTGGTCTGCCGGGTGGAGCTGGTATGAGCGAGCTTGATCGGCAGCTCCAGGCGGTCGTAGGCGACCTCGAGCTCGCACGCCTCGATCAGCATCTGCCGCCGCCTCGCCCCGGGTGCGTGCCGACCTCAGGGCTGCACCTCGGCCGGGACTTCTGTGTCGTCGAGTCAGTCATCAGTGAGCGGAGATTGTGAGGCCTCCGCGCTCGACCGAGTGTGAGACCTGACCGCCAAGGCCCTCTCCTGAGCGGCGGGTGGAGGCATAGCCTTGGCGGCCAGGCGAATGTGGGTTCGCAGTGGTTCGACCGGTACGGCGCGACTGGCGCGATCGACCGGTACGGCGCGACTGGCTCCGATCGACCGGTCCAGCGACGTGGCCAGCCGTCGGCCCGTCGTCCGGTTGTCTGCATTCAGTTGTGGATCAACCGGCCTACGAGCTGAGCTGCATCGACGTCAGGCCTGACAATGCGTGGTGGTCTTGAAGCTCCGTGCGTAGGACTGGATGTGGGCCTGGCCGCCGAGGCGCGCTCCTACGCAGTGGAGGGAACGGCCTCCGCCTCGACGGCCAGGCGATCTGGGGCTCGCCGGCGATCAACTGGTCAAGCGACCTGCCGCCGGCAATCGGTCTGGCGGCCTGCCGTCGATTGCTGATCAGCTGGTCCGCCGACCTGCAGGCGGTTGCGAACCGCGGGTTCAGCGACACGCAGGCGGTTGCGAACTACGGGTCCAGCGACACGCAGGAGGCTGTCAGTCGCCTGTTCAGCGACCTGCCGTCGGTTGCTGATCAGCTGTCCAGTGAGTGGGGGCGGCATGGGGTCAGGCCGCCAAGGCGTGGAGGTCTTGGAGTGTCATGATCTCCGAGCCGTGGTGGATGAGTTCGCGGTTGAGTCGGAGGATCACGTGGCCGAACGGCTCGGCCGCATCCAGCTCGGTGGCTTGGCTCAAGCCGATCGTCATCGCCTCCTCCTCGTCGAGATCGGCGATCGACTCTCGCCAGGCGTCGACCCAGTGCGCCAGCCAGGCGACTGCGTCTTGAGCGTTTCCGTGCAGGGTGATGTCGGCGCGCCCCTGTTGGCTGGCTCCGAAGGTCCACTCCCAGCGCTCGAAGAACGTCTCGGTCAGGTGCGCGATCAGCCAGGCGATCGTGCGCGGTCCGCGGTGGTCCGGCTCGTCCGGCCATTGCGCCACCCACTCACCCGAGCCCAAAGATCTGAACCGTCCCGCGTACTGCCGCCGGACGACGGTCAGCGCCTCGGCGCTCGGGCGCCAGAAGTACTCCTCGTCGGTCAGTGCAGCTAGTCGTCCCGACAACACCATCCAGCTGAAGCCGAGCTGCCCGCGCACCATCGCCATGGCTGATGGCCGTTGCAAAATCTCCCAGTCGAACGGCTCCGGCATCACAGATCCTCACACTCCCCGATTTGATCCAGCTCTCGAACGTATGTTCGAATTGTTCATCGAGAAAGCGAGGAAAGTCAATCAGCTCAGCGTGTCGATCGCGGCACTGACGGAACCGGTCTGCTAGGCGCTTCGACGCGCGTATCGGCGGCCGGACTGGCGAACCGACGTTCGAGAAGGGTGAAGGCATCGATCAGCTCAGGAGCTTCATAGACACGGTTCCGGCGACCGTCCGTGATCTCGCGGAGAACGGCGGCCTCGGTCAGGCGGGTGAGGGCCTGGTTGGCGGCCTGCTGCGATCTGCCGATCAACTCGGCCGCCGCTGCCAGGGTCAGTACGGGTGCAGCCGGCAGGGTCTCGATCAGGAGGTCCACGGCTGAGCCCGCGCGGACGGGCGCCGCGCGCTCACGCCAAGCAGCCTTGAGGTCAGCGGCGGTGCGTTCGAATCGGGCAGCCTCGGCTGTTGCATGGCTGCAAGCGGTGGCAAACATCAGCAGCCATTCGTTGGCGGCCTGACGAGCGCGCAGGTTCGTCGCCTTGCCGGTATGCCGGAAAGCGGTGAGCGCTTCGACGTACTGCGTCGCGTGCGTGGCAAGGGAGAGCGAGACGGGCGGCACGCTGCGCTCGACGAGGCCCTCGGCTCGCAGTACGAGGTGGATCAGCGCACGCCCGGTGCGACCGTTGCCGTCGGCAAATGGATGGATGGTCTCGAATTGTGCATGCGCGATGCCGGCCTTGGCCAGCACGGGGAGTGGGGATTCGCGGATGAAGGTCATCAGGTCGGCGAGCAACTCGGGCACAACTTGCGCCGGCGGCGGGACGTAGTACGCCTCGGCGGGGGATCGTCCGCCGATCCAGTTCTGCAGATACCGAACCTCGCCGCCGAACTCCGGAGTGGGGGAGTGCGCCATCAGTCGTCGATGCGCCTCCAGTAGATGCTCGACCTCGAGCTTGTCCCCGATCTGCACGGACTCCGTCACCCACATCATCGCGTCGACCGCCCCGAGAACCTCTTCGGCTGTCACGTCATGGTGCCGCCCCCCGTCCCGCAAGGCCTCCGCCTTCAGCAACCGCCGAGCTCCCACCACCAGCCCCTCGATCTGCGAAGACCCAACCGCCTCCGCCCGCAACAAGAGTCGGGCCAACGCCTCGCTGTTGGTCAACACCGCGGCGGTTGCATCAAGACGAGCCAGATCCCCCGCAGCGTCCTCTAAGGCAGCCAGCACTTCATCGCTGAGATCGAACTCCCGGCCCACCAGCGGATCCGGAAAGTACAGATCGTACGATCCGCCCAGCCGCTCAGCCCGGGTAAACCCATCCGGGTGCCCCGGCCACCGCTTCAACTCGACGCGCGCCATTCTCATATTCAAGCTTATTGATTAACCTTGAACAAGGCCTCGAGTCTATATCGCTGATCTAAGCTGCTTCCCCCACTCTGCATCCAGGAGATTCGTCGATGGCCATGGTTGATGAGTTGGACTCCGTCGTCAGTTATGTCGCCGAGGTGCTGTCTGGGGCTGTGGACGGAGACTGGTCAGTGCCCGCGGGAGATCTGGAGTGGTCTTGCGCCTTCACCGTCGAGCATGTCGGACAGGCGTTGCTGCACTGGTCCACACAGTTGGCCGTCAATGCTGAGACCGGGTATGTGCGGTGGCGAAGCCAGGTGCAGAACGGCGCTCCGCCGGCCGGGATGATCGACTTCCTCGAGGCGGCGGGCCGGATTCTCGGACTGGTCGTGCAGGCCGCTCCGGCCGGTACTCGCGCGTTCCATCCCTGGGGGATCGCCGATCCTGACGGCTTCGCTGGGATGGGATGTGTCGAGCTGCTCCTGCACGGCAAGGATCTCGCCGACGGCTTGGCCTTGCGGTACGAGCCTTCGGCGGAGGTGTGCCTGAGGGTCCTGACCAGAATGTTCGCCCATCGTTCAGACGAGCTGGCGGATCTAGGTGCCGATTCCTGGACGGCGCTGCAATGGGTGACCGGCCGAGTCGACCTGCCGGGGCGACCTTCTGTTCAGCCCTGGAAGTGGCGCGCGACCCCGCTCGACGAGGTCTGGAACCCGACGCCGGAGCCGGCACCGATGCGTTTCATGGTCTGATCCCAGGCAGTCATCGCGGGGGATGGACGGCACCGACGACCTGGACCGGGGTTCAGCTTGTGACAGGTGCTGCGGCTTCTTGCAGTAGGCGATCGCAGAGGTCGGCCAACTGAAGGCGGAGTGGTCGGGCGCGGTCGGCGAAGGTGCGTTGCGCGGCGGCGTACTGGGCCTTGCCGGTGGGCGTTTCGATCTCGATCGGCTCGTAGCCGAGGGCCGCGAAGTCATATGGGGAAGCGCGCATGTCGAGGGTGCGGATGTCGCGGGCCAGCTCGAAGCAGTCCAACAGTAAGGAGCTGGGGGTGAACGGCATCAGCTTTGTGGACCATTTGTAGAGGTCCATGTTGGCGTGGAGGCAGCCGCCTTGTTCCAGTGCTGGTTGGGATTCGCGGGTTGGCTGGAGGAGGTTGAGCGGGCGGGCGGGGGTGGTGAAGAAGCGGAAGGCGTCGAAGTGGGAGCAGGCGATTTTGTGGGATTCGACGACCTGGTCGGTGCCGGTGGAGCCTAGGCGGAGGGGCCAGTCGTGGCGGATCTCCTCGGTGCGGTAGACCATCGCCCATTCGTGCAGGCCGAAGCAGCCGAACTGGGGTTGCCTGCCGGAGGTTGCCTTGAGCAACTGGGCGATCCAGGTGATGGAGTCGGCGCGGCGGGTGATCTCGGTGGGGTCGAGGCGGGCGGCGCCTTCGGAGTAGAGGTAGCCGCGTTTTCCCTCGTACTGCGTCGCGCCGCGGAGTGCGAGGCCGGGGCCGGGGTGCCAGAGGCGTAGTTGCTTCGGGCGGGTTGGGTAGTAGGTGAAGAGGAAGTCCTCGACGGGGTGCTTCTCGCCGCGGCTGCGCCTGGCGAGGTGGTCGGCGAGGAGGGCGTCCACGCGGAGTGCGTGGGCCGCATGCAGTGGCTGCCAGTCGGCCGGCTCCAGAAAGACAGGCTCCGGCGAGGTGAACCCGGGGAGGGCAGGCTGCGCCCGCGAGGTGAACCCGGGGAGGGCAGGCTGCGCCCGCGAGGTGAACCCGGGGAGGGCAGGCTGCGCCCGCGAGGCTAGTGCGGGGAAGGCAGGTCGCGGCGGCGCGGGGTTCGGTGCGACGAGATCGGGGGAGGCAGGCTGCGCCGGTGGGGCGGGCTCGGGGGAGGCAGGCTGCGCCGGCGAGACGAGATCGGGGGAGGCAGGCTGCGCCGGTGGGGCGGGCTCGGGAGAGGCAGGCACCGGCGACGTGGGCTCCGGCACGACAGTCACAGGTCGAGAGCGAAGGCGTACAGGTCGACACCAGCGCGGGGAGACCAGTCGCGTTCGGGCAGGCGGGTGAAGCCGAGCCGCTCGTAGATGCGGTGGGCGGGGGTCATGTAGGACGCGCTCGACAGCACGACCCGGTGGTAGCCGAGGGTGCGGCTGCGGTCGATGCAGTGCTGGGAGAGCGCGGTACCGACGCCCAGGCCGCGGGCTTTGGCCGAGACGCCGAGCATCCGGAACTCGCCCTCACCTGGCCGGCCGATCTCGGCGTAGACCGAGCCAGGGGTACAGAAAGTCACGGTGCCGAGCAACTGCGGACCGTCGACGGCGACCCACAACTCCGACTTGGCGGCGCGGTCCGCGGCGTTGCGGAGCGTCAGGCCGTAGTCGGAGCCTTCGGGGATGAAACCGTCCGCTGCGTAGGCCTCGGCGGTCAGCTCGCCCACTTCGCCGTACTCCGAGGGCAGCGCCAGCCTGATCTCAGTCGTCACCATGTAACTGTCTCACCCCGGCTCGGCGGTAGGCTCGGGGCCATTCCCTGACCTGATCTCCGACCTGAAGCAAAGGCCGCACGTGCGTATCGCCAGATTCTCCGTCGACGACGAACCGAAGTACGGCGTTGTCGAGACCGATGACCCCGAGGGGCTCGTCGGCACCGTCGCGGTGCTCGACTCGGACCCGCTCTACATGCCGGTCAAGTTCACCGGCGAGCAGCTGCAACTGGCTGACGTCCGGCTGCTGGCCCCGGTGATCCCGCGCAGCAAGGTGGTCTGCGTCGGGCGCAACTACCGCGCGCACGCCGAGGAGCTCGGCAACGAGGTGCCGGTCGAGCCGCTGATCTTCCTGAAGCCGAACACCAGCGTGGTCGGCCCGCGGGACGGCATCATCTACCCCGAGCAGACCAACGACCTGCACTTCGAGGGCGAGCTGGCGATCGTGATCGGCCGGATCTGCCGCGATCTGCCCAGGGAGCGGGCCGAAGAGGTGATCTTCGGCTACACGATCGCCAACGACGTGACCGCGCGGGACCTGCAGAAGTCCGACGGGCAGTGGGCCCGGGCGAAGGGGTACGACACCTTCTGCCCGCTCGGCCCGTGGATCCAGACCGATCTGGACGTCTCCGACCTGCGGGTCAGCACCACGCTGAACGGCGAGCCGAAGCAGGACGGCCGGACTTCGGAGTTCATCTTCGACATCCCCGACGTACTGGCCTACATCACTTCTTTCACCACGCTGCTGCCCGGCGACGTGGTACTCACCGGCACCCCCGCGGGTGTCGGGCCGATGCTGCCCGGTGACGAGGTCGCCGTCAGCGTCGAAGGACTCGGAACTCTGACGAACAAGGTGATCGTGCGTGACTGACAAGCCCGCCCCGACGGATGACAGCGTTCTCGGTGGCTTGGAGCCCGACCAGGTACGGGTGCGGTTCCCCCCGTCGCCGACCGGGCTGCTGACGGTCGGCAACATCCGCAGCGCCTTGTTCAACTGGGCCTTCGCCCGCCACTACGGCGGCAAGCTGGTCCTGCGGATCGAGGACACCGACAAGTCCCGCAACACCCCCGAGGCGCTGCAGTACACGCTGGACTCGCTCAGCTGGCTCGGCCTCACCTGGGACGAGGGCCCCGAGGTCGGCGGCGAGTTCGGCCCGTACCTGCAGTCCGAGCGGATGGACGTGTACGCCGATGTGGTGGCGAAGCTGCTCGCCGCAGGCAAGGCGTACCACTGCTACTGCTCGCAGGAGGAGCTCGACCAGCGCCGCGAGGCCGCTCGTACGGCCGGCCAGCACAGCGGGTACGACGGGCACTGCCGGGCGTTGTCGCCCGAGCAGGTCCAGGAGTACCTCGACGAGGGTCGCCGCCCGGTCGTCCGGTTGCGGATGCCCGACCGGCCGATCACGTTCGACGACCTGGTTCGCGGCGAGATCACCTTCCTGCCGGAGAACCTGGGCGACTACGTCCTGGTCCGCGCCAACGGCTACCCGCTCTACCCGCTGGTGAACCCGGTCGACGACGCACTGATGGAGATCTCCCACGTACTGCGTGGCGAGGACCTGCTCTCCTCGACGCCGCGGCAGATCGCGCTCTACGAGGCGCTGGCCGAGATCGGCATCGGCTCCGGCCGGACGCCGCGGTTCGGGCACCTGCCGTTCGTGATGGGCGAGGGCAACAAGAAGCTGTCCAAGCGCGACCCGGGCGCCGGGCTGGGCGAGTACATGGAGCGTGGCTTCCTGCCCGAGGGCCTGCTGAACTACCTGGCCCTGCTGGGCTGGTCGATCGCCGAGGACCGCGACGTCTTCACCATGGACGAGATGGTCAAGGCGTTCGACATCCGCAAGGTGAACGCGAACGCGGCCCGCTTCGACCCGAAGAAGTGCGAGGCGATCAACGCCTCCCACATGCGGATGCTGGACGCCGCCGAGTTCGGGCGTCGGGTGGTGCCGTTCCTGGCCAAGGCCGGCGTGCTGCCGGCCGAGCCGTCGGCGGAGCAGCTGGAGTTGCTCGCCGCCGCCGTGCCGCTGGTCCAGGAGCGGATGAACACGCTGTCCGAGTCGGTCGACATGCTGAGCTTCCTGTTCGTCCCGGACTCGGCGTTCTCGATCGATCCCGACTCGGCCGCCAAGGTGTTGACCGGCGACGCCGGCGCAGTACTGGAAGCGACCGGCAAGGCGCTGACCGAGGTCACCGAGTGGACCACCGAGGCGATCGAGGCCGCGTTGCGTGCCTCGCTGATCGAGGGTCTCGGACTCAAGCCGAAGAACGCGTTCGGCCCGGTCCGGGTGGCGATCTCGGGCCGGCGGATCTCGCCGCCGCTGTTCGAGTCGCTGGAACTGATCGGCCGGGAGCGCTCGCTGCACCGGATCGAGCAGGCCCGCGCGGGCCTCGCGGCAGACTGATGTCGTACGCCGGTACGCCCGGCCCCGGGGGCGCGATCGACCCCCGGGACGCCGGCCCCCAGCCGTACCACCGGCTGCTGCGCAACGACGTGGCGCCGAGAGGCTTCCTGCTTCTCGGCGCGCTCGCCGTACTGGTCGGGTGGATGTTCTTCAGCGTGCTGATCCTGTCGGTGCAGCAGGCGATCCGGACCGATCCCAAGGGCACTGTCTCCTGGCTCGGACTGCTCGCCACGAACCTGTCGCTGATCGTGCTGATCCCGCTGACGATGATCGTCGCGACGCTGCTGAACAAGCAGACGCCGGGACTGTTGTCGTCGGTGATCGGCAAGATCCGCTGGCGGCCGCTCGCGGTGTTCGGCGCGGCAGCTGTCGTGCTCGAGCTGCTGATGCTGGGCATCGTGCAGCTCGGCGGCGTCGACGTACTGGGCGATGGGCCTGGTGGTCGAGCGGCGGATGCGGCCGGGGTGATCGCGGTGACGTTGCTGACCTCGACGTTCCAGGCGGCGGGGGAGGAGTACTTCTTCCGCGGCTATCTGCTGCAGGCGGTCGGTGCGCTGGTGCGCAGTTCGCTGGTCGCAGTACTGGTGACGACGGTGCTGTTCACGATGGCGCACGGGATCTGGCCGTGGGAGAGCCCGGCGTTGTTCCTGGACCGGTTCGCGTTCGGGCTGGTCGCGGGGATGCTGGTGATCCTGACGGGCGGGCTGGAGGCGTCGATCGCGGCGCATGCGGCGAACAACGTGATCACCTTCATCTATGCGGCGATGACGAACACCGTGGGCGACAGCCTGGGAGCCTCTGACGCGCCCTGGTCGCTGGTTGCGGTCGACGTGGTGAAGTTCGCCGCCTTCGGGGCGATCGCGTTGCTGCTGGCCCGCAAGCAGGGGCTGGCGACGCGGTGCGAACTGCCGGTCGCGACGCTGCTGGTGGCCGACCGTGGACCGGGCCGGCGACTGCTGTGACGCGAGTGACAGGTGGGCACAGGGACCCCGTTTTGGTTTCTGACGCCATGCTGCGATAGGCTCAGCGGGCCAGGTTGTGAGGGCGGAAACGCAGTCACAATCGCAGTAGAAAGCTTTGGGGTATGGGGTAATTGGCAGCCCGACTGGTTCTGGTCCAGTTAGTCTAGGTTCGAGTCCTAGTACCCCAGCGAGCGATTGGATTTCACCGGTGAAAATCGGTAAGGTTCATCCTCGTTGCCCGGCCCGCAAGGACCGGGGAACAGCACTCTGGCCCCGTTGTGTAGCGGCCTAGCACGCCGCCCTCTCAAGGCGGTAGCGCGGGTTCGAATCCCGTCGGGGCTACCAGAGTAAAGCGCCTCTCACCTCCGGGTGAGGGGCGCTTTTTGTTGCGTTGGATGAGCGGTGCTGAGTGGTGAGGCGAGCGGCACATCTGCGAGGCGGAGGGTGGCGCGGGCATCTGCGAAGTACCGACTGCATCCGCGAGCAGTCGTCGTACGGCGAGACCCGCGACCAGGAAAGCAGCGCCCCACAGCAGGGCGACCACTCCGAGAACGACGGCAATGCCGACCGCGGCCTTGCCGGGGTTGGCCGCGAACAGGACGCCCAGCAGAACCGACAGCGCCGCGCTGAGCACCAGGAACCACCGCGGCGTCAGATGATCCGTGGTGAAGGCACCGACCGCCTCGAAGACGCCACGGACGATCAGCCAGATGCCGAGGATCCAGGTCAACGTCACGGCGGTGACGGCCGGACTGAAGATCGCGAAGTAGGCAGCGATCAACGCGATCACGCCGAGCACGATCAGCCACAGCCGGCCCTGGGCGCCGGGCCGGAACGCCTGAGTCAACGAGCCGATGCCGTCCATCAACGCCCAGAAGCCCCACAGCAGAGCCAGCGCGATCGCCGTCGAGATCGGCCAGACGATCGCCAGGATCCCGAACACGATCCCGATCGCGCCACGGACGATCAGAAGCTTCCAGCCGACGGTCATCCAGTCCCGCACCATCGCAGACCTCCCAGTGAGTAGCTCCGGCTCTCATCGTGGGCGCGGTACCGGGGCCCGGCAAGCGCCGTCGCGGTACTGCGGGAGAACTGAAACAGCCCGCCGCTTGGGTGTGCGACGGGCTGTTCGTAGTACAGGGGTTATTCGGAGGCTCTGCGGAGCGCTTCGGAGAGGCGCTCGGCGGCGGCCATCACGGCGGGGGCGTGCATCCGGCCGGGCTGGCGGGAGAGGCGCTCGATCGGGCCGGAGACCGAGACCGAGGCGATCACCTTGCCGGAGGGGGAGCGGACCGGGGCCGAGACCGAGGCGACGCCTTGTTCGCGTTCGCCGACGGAGTGGGCCCAGCCGCGGCGGCGTACGCCGGCCAGGGCAGCCGCGTTGAAGGTGGCGTTGTGGAGACCGCGGTGCATCCGCTCCGGGTCCTCCCAGGCCAGCAGGATCTGAGCGGCCGAGCCGGCGGCCATCGTCAGCTGGCTGCCAACCGGCACGGTGTCGCGCAGACCGGACGGGCGCTCGGCGGCCGCGACGCAGACGCGGTACTCGCCCTGGCGCCGGAACAGCTGCGCCGATTCGCCGGTGATGTCGCGCAGTCGCGCCAGCACCGGACCGGCGGTCGCCAGCAGCCGGTCCTCACCGGCCGCGGAGGCCAACTCGCTCAGCCGGGGCCCGAGCACGAAGCGGCCCTGCATGTCGCGCCCCACCAGCCGGTGGTGCTCGAGCGCGACGGCGAGCCGGTGAGCCGTCGGTCGGGCCAGTCCTGTCGCCGCCACGAGTCCGGCCAGGGTCGCCGGTCCGGACTCTAGTGCGGACAGAACGAGAGCTGCTTTGTCGAGAACGCCGACTCCGCTAGAGTTGTCCATGAGACGATATTGCCGTCTCGAATCGTGGAACGCAAGTCGCTTCTGGAGCCGGTTCCGGCGCAGTGTGAGCGAGAGAACAGCACACCACAAACTTCGAGGGAGATGTGTGATGGGTAGGACGTTGTCGGAAAAGGTCTGGGATGCGCACGTGGTGCGCCATGCCGACGGAGAGCCCGACCTCCTTTACATCGACCTCCACCTGGTGCACGAGGTGACCAGCCCGCAGGCCTTCGACGGTCTGCGGCTGGCGGGCCGGCCGGTCCGCCGCCCGGATCTGACCATCGCCACCGAGGACCACAACGTCCCGACGCTGGACGTGGACAAGCCGATCGCCGACCTGACCTCGCGGACCCAGGTGGACACCCTGCGCAAGAACGCGGCGGAGTTCGGGGTCCGGATCCACACCCTCGGCGACCCCGACCAGGGTGTCGTGCACGTGATCGGCCCGCAGCTCGGCCTGACCCAGCCCGGGATGACCGTGGTCTGCGGTGACAGCCACACCTCCACCCACGGCGCGTTCGGCGCGATTGCCTTCGGCATCGGCACCAGCGAGGTCGAGCACGTGCTGGCCACCCAGACGCTGATGCAGGCCAAGCCCAAGACGATGGCGGTCACCGTCGACGGTGTGCTGCCCGACGGCGTCTCGGCCAAGGACCTGGTGCTCGCGCTGATCACCCAGGTCGGTACCGGCGGCGGCCAGGGCTACATCGTCGAGTACCGCGGCGAGGCGATCCGCGCGCTGTCGATGGAAGCCCGGATGACGATCTGCAACATGTCGATCGAGTGGGGCGCGAAGGCCGGCATGATCGCGCCGGACGAGACGACGTACGCGTACCTGAAGGACAAGCCGCACGCGCCGCAGGGCGTCGACTGGGAAGCCGCGGTCGAGTACTGGAACAGCCTGTCCACCGACGACGACGCCGCCTTCGACCGCGAGGTCGTACTGCGGGCCGAGGACATCGCGCCGTTCGTCACCTGGGGAACCAACCCGGGCCAGGGCGCCCCGCTGTCGGCGAACGTGCCGTCACCGGACGACTTCGACGAGCCCAACGACAAGATCGCCGCCGAGCGCGCCCTGGAGTACATGGGCCTCACCGCCGGTACGCCGCTGCGCGAGGTGTCGGTCGACACCGTCTTCCTCGGCTCCTGCACCAACGGCCGGATCGAGGACCTGCGCGCCGCGGCCGGTGTGCTGGCCGGGCGGAAGGTTGCCGACGGCACCCGGATGCTCGTCGTACCGGGCTCCGGCCGGGTCCGGCTGCAGGCCGAGTCGGAGGGTCTGGACAAGATCTTCAAGGACGCCGGCGCCGAGTGGCGTGGCGCGGGCTGCTCGATGTGCCTGGGGATGAACCCGGACCAGCTGGCGCCGGGCGAGCGCAGCGCCTCCACCTCGAACCGCAACTTCGAAGGCCGGCAGGGCAAGGGTGGCCGTACGCACCTGGTCTCGCCGCTGGTCGCCGCGGCCACGGCCGTCACCGGAACCCTCGCAGCGCCCGCAGACCTGCAGCCGCTGGAAGTCGCAGTACCCGAGAACGTCTGAGGACAAAGGAATCATGGAAGCCTTCACCCAGCACATCGGCACCGCGGCTCCGTTGCGCCGCAGCAACGTCGACACCGACCAGATCATCCCCGCCGTCTACCTGAAGCGGGTCACCCGCACGGGCTTCGAGGACGGGCTGTTCGCTGCCTGGCGCAACGATCCCGCCTTCGTCCTCAACCAGCCCGAGTACGACGGCGTCTCGGTGCTCGTCGCCGGACCGGACTTCGGCACCGGCTCGTCGCGTGAGCACGCCGTCTGGGCCCTGATGGACTACGGGTTCCGGGTCGTCGTCGCCTCGCGGTTCGGCGACATCTTCCGCGGCAACTCCGGCAAGGCGGGCCTGCTCGCGGCGCTGGTCGAGCAGGACGTCGTCGACCAACTGTGGGCCGCGATCGAGCAGGATCCCGGCACCAAGGTGACGGTTGACCTGGAGAACAAGACGCTCTCGGCCGGCGACGTGTCCGCGCCGTTCGAGATCGACGACTACACCCGCTACCGGCTGCTGAACGGCCTCGACGACGTCGGCATCACCTTGTCCCACGAGGCCGACATCACCAGCTACGAGGCGACCCGGCCGGCCTTCAAGCCGGCCACGCTTCCGGTCCGGGCGTAACGAATCGCACAGCCGCAGCGATAACTGCGGTGTTATCCTCATGACGTTTGTCAGCACGAGGCACTACGAGATCTTGGAGGTGGGGCGCCATGAGCAGCGAACCCTCCAGACATACGGATCTCGTCCGGCCTTGAGGCGTCTTCTCTACTAGGTCAGCTCACCCCTGCGCGGCTCTGCCCGCGCGGGGTGGGCTGCGGCGCGGGGCCGGGCGGGGTGTCGTCCGCCGATCCCTCACCTCGTAGCTGGAGGACTTGTCATGTCCGACCTTCGCCTGCGCACGTTGCGTGCGTTCAGCCGTACTCCGTCCCTTCGCGCCGCCGCCCGCCGGTACGCCGGTGCCGTCGCCGATCCGCTGCCGATCGAGCCGAAAACCGCGCTGCCCACCGCCGCCAAGCCCAAGGGCCACAGCGTTGTCGACAGCGCCATCTACCGCGACGGTTCGCGGGTCGCGTCGCCGGAATCCCTGGCCGACACCTACCAGGTCCTGCGGGAGTCGCCGAAAAGCCTGGCCTGGATCGGCCTGTACCGCCCTGACCGGCGCGAACTGACCTCGCTGGCCCAGGAGTTCGACCTGCACGAGCTGGCGATCGAGGACGCCATCCAGGCCCATCAGCGGCCGAAGCTCGAGCGCTACGGCGACACGTTGTTCGTCGTCCTGAAGGCCGCTCGTTACCGGGACGCGACCGAGGAGGTCGAGTTCGGCGAGGTGCACCTGTTCGTCGGCCCGGACTTCGTGGTGACGGTCCGGCATGCCGAGGCGCCGAACCTGGCCGCGGTCCGGCGCCGGGTCGAACGCGACCCCGAGTTGCTGCGCCGCGGTACCGAGGCTGTTCTCTACGCGATCATGGACAAGGTCGTCGACGGCTATGCGCCGGTCGTTGCCGGGCTCGAGAACGACATCGACGAGATCGAGACCGAGGTGTTCCGCGGCGATCCGAAGGTGTCGCGACGGATCTACGAGCTGTCCCGCGAGGTGATCGAGTTCCAGCGCGCGACCCGGCCGCTGGTCGGCATGCTCGACTCGTTGCGGGCGGGCTTCGACAAGTACGGCGTCGACGAGGAACTGCAGCGCTCGCTGCGCGACGTGGCCGACCACGTCACCCAGGTGGTCGAGCGGGTGGACGCGTTCCGCGAACTGCTGCGCGACATCCTGACGGTGAACGCGACCCTGGTGGCGCAGCAGCAGAACGAGGAGATGAAGAGCCTCACGGTCGCCAGCAACGACCAGAACGAAGAGGTGAAGCGGATCTCCGCGTGGGCGGCGATCCTGTTCGCGCCGACCCTGATCGGCACCGTCTACGGGATGAACTTCGACTCGATGCCGGAGTTGCACTGGCAGTTCGGCTACCCGTTCGCGATCGGTCTGATGGCGATGGTGTGTGGTGGTCTACACCTGATCTTCAAGCGTCGCGGGTGGTTGTAGGGGGCTCCGAAGCCCTTCCGGGAGGTCGATTCGGGGTGGTGACGGACATCACCGATGGTCGCCGGTTCGTTGCTCTGAAGGGATTCAGGAACCGGTTCAGAGGCCAAACCGGGGTCAATTTCGCCCAAATCGCCTGAAACAAGGGCGAATTGCCGCGTTGGTGTTTGTGAACACGCCGAAGAGTCCATAACGTTCACGGAAGATCGAGCGCTGTGCTCGACGCAGGAGTTCACGGAGGGAAGACAGTGAACAAGAGCCAGTTGGTCGAAGCGCTCGCAGTGCACTTCGACGGAAATCGCCGTTCGGCCCAGCACGCCCTGGAGTCGGTGATCGACACCGTCCAGCGCGAGCTGACCAAGAAGGGCGGCAAGGTTGCCATCACCGGGTTCGGTGCCTTCGAGGCCATCGAGCGTGGTGCCCGCATGGTCCGCAACCCGCGGACCGGCGAGACCAAGCGCGCCAAGAAGACCGTGGTTCCGAAGTTCCGCGCGGGTGCGGAGCTGAAGGCCGTCGTCTCCGGCGCCAAGAAGCTGCCGAAGCTGGTTGCGCCGAAGCCGGCCGCCGCCACCAAGGCAGCAGCTCCGGCCAAGAAGGCCGCGCCGGTCAAGGCCGCCGCGACCAAGACCGCCGCCAAGAAGGCGCCGGCCAAGGCCGCTGCCACCAAGACGGTTGCGAAGAAGGCCCCGGCCAAGAAGGCCCCGGCCAAGGCCGTCGCCACCAAGACCGTAGCCAAGAAGGCCCCGGCCAAGAAGGCGGCTCCGGTCAAGACCGTTGCCAAGAAGGCGCCGGCCAAGAAGGCCCCCGCCAAGAAGGCTCCGGCCAAGAAGGCCGCTGCACGCTGATCTCCTCAGCTTCGCAGTAACCGCAGTACTCGCGAAGGCCGGTCTCCCCACTCCAGGGGCGACCGGCCTTCGCCGTTGCTCAGGGGCGGGTTGCCTAGGGCAAGGTGATGAAGTGGACCTCGGAGATCGTCAGGTCCGCGCCGGAGCCGGTGGTGATCAGGCGGACGCGCTGGCCGAGGCGGAGCAGGCGCACCGGAGTACCGGTGAAGGCCTGGGCGTCGAAGGGCAGCTCGATACCGGTGTCGGTCAACACTGTGCCGGACGCCGTCGCTTCGTCGTAGCGGCTGACTGTTGCTTGCATAGCCTTACGGTAGCGGCCGGCTAGCAGGCGAGGCCTTCGGAGCCTGTCGCTGCGCCCATCACCATCGCCATCACGTCTGCGGTCGATTGACCGACACCTAGCTGTACTGCGTGCGCCAGGTCGGCTGCGGTGTCCACGTCGCGCCGCAGCGAGTCGATGGTCGTGAGCTCGATCGGCACTGCGCCGGAGGTCTGGTGGGCCAGCGCGGAACCCACACCGAAGCGGGGATCCAGCGCGACGCCGGGAGCGGCCGCCAGCATCGTCGTACCGGTTCCTGGCTCGTCGATAACGAAGTTGCGGGCCGCTGTGCAGGCTGCCAGCGCGGCGGTCAGTTCTTCCGGCCGGAGAGCTGGCAGGTCGGCCGAGAGTGCTACTACTCCGGAGGCCGGGTATTCGGCTGCTGCGAAGGCTGCACCGTGCTTCAGAGCGCCGTTGAGCCCTGCACCTGGTACATCGGGTACTACCCGGGCTCCGATCGCTGTGACGTCCGCTGCGACCACCGGATCGTCGGTGACGACCAGGACCGCGCCGACCAGGGGAGACCCGAGTGCTGCGGCAGTAGTGTCGACCGCGAAGGCACGGGCGAGCTCCGGACGGTGCTGCGGGTACGCCGAAGCAAGCCGGCTCTTCGCGATCGCCGTACGCTTCACCGGGATCACCAGGGTCCAGGGAGCGACCTGTAGGTCTGCCATCAGGCAGGATTCTCCCATGAGCTACGGCAACAACAGCCACCAGGAGGCAGCAGTGAGCGGCCAGCACGTTACCGAGCGACCCCGGCCACGCCGCGGGTTCTGGTTCGGACTGGTGGTGGCGATCGTCAAACCGTTCATGCTCACCTGGACCAAACGGGATTTCCGCGGCCGCGAGAACGTGCCGGCCACCGGTGGGCTGGTGTTCGTGACGAACCACATCTCGCACTTCGACCCGTTCGTGGTCGGCATGTACATCTGGGAATGCCGGCGGATCCCGCGGCTGCTCGGCAAGGCGTCGCTGTTCAAACTGCCGATCGCCGGGCGGATCATCACCAGCGCCGGTCAGATCCCGGTCTACCGCGACTCGGCCGAGGCCGCGGACGCGTTCCGGGCGGCGGTCGCCGCGGTGGAGAAGGGCGAGTGCGTCGGGGTTTATCCCGAGGGCACGATCACCCGCGACCCGGAGTTGTGGCCGATGACCGGCAAGACCGGCGCGGCCCGGATCGCGCTGATGACGGGCTGCCCGGTGATCCCGATCGCGAACTGGGGACCGCAGGAGGTCTTCGCGTCGTACGGCAGCCTGCGGATCCGGTTGCTGCCGCGCAAGACGATGCGGGTGATCGCGGGTGAGCCGGTGGATCTGAGCGCGTTCCAGGGCAAGCCGATCACGAACGAGCTGTTGCATGAAGCAACCGAGGTGATCATGCGGCGGGTGGCTGGGGAGCTTGGTGGGTTGCGGGGGGAGACGCCGCCGGCTGAGCTTTACGACCCGCGGCAGCACAAGGCTGCGGAGTCTCGGGCGGGGGAAGCGGGGGAGGGCTCGGAGCTGACGGGGACGGACACCGTGGAACCCAAGGCGACCGAGGCCGTGGGCTCGAAGGTGTCGGAAGACAAGCGTGAGGATGAGGAGACTCGATGACCAAGGTTGCGGTGTTCGGCGCGGGGTCCTGGGGGACTGCTTTCGCCACGGTGCTGGCCCAGGCCGGTAATCAGGTGTCCGTCTGGGGTCGCCGCGAGTCGCTGTGCGAAGCGATCAACACGCGGCACGAGAACCCCGACTACCTGCCCGGCCTGCGACTGCCCGACTCGATCACCGCAACGCATGACCCGGCGCTCGCCGCCGACGGCGCCGAGGCGATCGTGCTCGCCGTACCGTCACAGTCGTTGCGCGACAACCTGCGCGACTGGGCCGACGTACTGCCCGCCGCGGTACCGCTGGTCTCCTTGATGAAGGGCGTCGAGGTCGGTACGACGAAGCGCATGAGCGAGGTGATCGCGGAACTCACCGGCGCCGGCCCCGAGCGAATCGCCGTCGTCTCCGGCCCGAACCTCGCCCGCGAGATCGCCGAAGGCCAGCCCGCCGCGGCGGTCGTCGCGTGCGCCGACGAAGGCACCGCGGCCATGCTGCAGAAGCTGTGCCACTCGCCGACGTTCCGCCCGTACACGAACAACGACGTGGTCGGCTGCGAACTCGGCGGCGCCACCAAGAACGTGATCGCCCTGGCTGTCGGGATGGCCGTGGGCCTCGGCTTCGGCGACAACGCTCGGGCTTCGGTCATCACGCGAGGTCTGGTGGAGACCGCGCGGCTCGGCACCGCGCTGGGTGCTGACGAGCACACGTTCTCTGGGCTTGCTGGGCTGGGCGACCTGGTGGCGACCTGCTCTTCGCCGTTGTCGCGCAACCGGACCTTTGGCGAGAAGCTGGGTCAGGGGATGACGGTCGCGGAGATCGCGGGGGCGACCCGGCAGGTCGCCGAGGGCGTGAAGTCCTGCGCCTCGATCACGGAGCTTGCGCATCGGCACGACGTCGAGATGCCGATCGCTGAGCACGTGACGAAGGTCGTCTCCGGCGAGATGACCCCCAAGGACATGCTGTTCAGTTTGGTGTCCCGCTCGGCCAAGTCCGAACGCTGGGGTTGATGTCGCGATCCGGGACGGCTTGTGTGCCGGGAACGCTGGGTTGATGTCGCGGCCCGGGACGGCTTGTGTGCCGGGAGCCCTGGGGTTGATGTCGCGATCCGGGACGGCTTGTGTGCCGGGAACGCTGGGTTGATGTCGCGGCCCGGGATGGCTTGTGTGCCGGGAGCCCTGGGGTTGATGTCGCGATCCGGGACGGCTTGTGTGCCGGGAACGCTGGGTTGATGTCGCGGCCCGGGATGGCTTG